>CAVZRA010000004.1:0-363215 GCA_963777645.1 uncultured bacterium
ATCAACGGCGTCACGTTCGACTCTCAGGTCGACCTCGTCCACGAGGCCAACACGATCGGTGGACGCCACGGCCTCGGCATGAGCGACCAGATCGAGAACCGGATCATCGAGGCCAAGTCACGTGGCATCTATGAGGGCCCGGCCCTGGCGTTGCTGCACATCGCATACGAGCGCTTGATCACCGCGATCCACAACGAGAACACGATCGAGAACTACATGACGATGGGCCGACGCCTGGGCCGCCTGCTCTACGAGGGTCGCTGGTTCGACCCCCAGAGTCTGATGCTCCGCGAGCCTTTGTTGCGTTGGGTCGGTTCCGCCGTCACCGGCGAGGTCACGCTGCGCCTCCGTCGCGGTGACGACTACTCGATCCTCAACACCGAGGGCGAGAACTTCACCTACGAGCCCGAGCGCCTGTCGATGGAGCGCGTCGAAGATCAGGCGTTCGGTCCCCTCGATCGGATCGGCCAGTTGACGATGCGCAACCTCGACATCACCGACAGTCGGAGCAAGCTCGGTGTGTACCGCCAGGTGGGAACGCTCGGTAAGGGTGGCATGCTGGAACTCGACCCCACCCGCGAGCAGGACTGACGGTGCGAAGTTGAGCAACCACGAACTCCCGAAGATCGGGCGCCCCGCCACTCGGGCGCTGGCGACGATCGGCGTCACCACCGTCGGGCAGGTCAGCGGTCACTCCGAACAGGAACTGCTGGCCCTCGACGGCTTCGAGCCGCGAGCGATCCGCATCCTGCGCAGCGCGCTGGTCGAGCGCGGCCTCGATTTCGCCTCCGAGACACCCGACTGATTTCACTTTGTGCCTGGGGAGTCAGCGGATAGGTCGCTCCGCTCCTTTTCGTTCCGCTGACTTCTCCCGTAATCATTGGGAGTGCCCACCGAACAGGCTCGGCAGAGCCTCGCCTATCCGCTGAGCCCCCTGGCACAAAGTGAAATGGGGCTGGCGGGCTAGCTTCGGCTGGCATGAGAGCAGTCGTGTGCAATGCGTTCGGACCACCGGAAGACCTTGTCGTCGAGGAGATGGATGACCCCACGGCCGGCCCCGGTCAACTGCTGATCGCCGTGGAGGCCGCGGCGGTGACATTTCCCGACACGTTGATGCTCGAGGACAAGTACCAGTTCCATCCGACGCCGCCGTACATCCCTGGCGGCGAGGCGGCGGGCGCGTGGTAGCGGTCGGCGAAGGGGTCGAGGGCTGGTCGGTCGGCGACCGAGTCGTCGGCGGGCTCGGCACGGGCGGCGCGTACGCCGAGTTGCTCGCGATCCCTGCCGCGACCGCTCGTCGCCTCCCCGACTCGGTCGACGTCGCGGTCGCGACCGGCCTGAACTATGCCTACGGCACGACCCTGTATGCGCTGCGGCATCGGGCGAACCTCCAGGCGGGCGAAACGATGCTCGTCCTCGGGGCCGGTGGGGCGCTCGGCATCTCGGCGATCGAGCTCGGCAAGCTGATGGGCGCCCGAGTCATCGCCGCAGCGTCGAGTGAGGAGAAACTCGAACTGTGCCGCCAGCGAGGTGCCGACGAGACGATCAACTACTCGGCCGAGAACCTGAAGGAACGGGCCAAGGAGCTGACCGGCGGGCAAGGCGTCGACGTGGTGTACGACGCCGTCGGCGGCGACAAGGCCGAGCAGGCGTTGCGGGCGATCGCCTGGGAGGGCAGGTTCCTGGTGATCGGCTTCACCGGGGGCATCCCGTCGATCCCGCTCAACCTGACCCTCCTCAAGGGGTGCCAGATCGTCGGCGTGTTCTACGGGGCGATGGTCGCTCGCGAGCCCGACCGCAACCAGGCGATCGCCGACGAGCTGATCGAACTGGTCGCCGCCGGCAAGCTGCAACCCCACGTGTCGGGGAGGTACCCGCTGGAGCAGGCGGGCGAAGCACTCCGCTCGCTGATCGACCGCAAGGCCCTCGGCAAGGTCGTCATCACCCCCTGAGCCGACAACGTTGTGTCAGACACTTGGTTGCACAACACCGGTGCGATCGCCAAGCCGCATGCAACCAAGTGTCTGACACAACGTCTCAGCGGCGGCTGGTGAAGCCGGCGGCGCCCATCACACCGATCGCGGCGGCGGATCGTTCGAGGCGTTCCGCCGGCAGCCTGGCGCCGGTCGCATCGGCCAGGCGCGTCATCATCTCGAAGTTGCAGGCCACCGCGGCGGCGTCGACCATGAACGCCTCATCGGTGGCGGCAACGAGACGCGAACGCGTCTCTTCCAGCGCGTCGTCGTCGCTCTCGGCACATGCGGTCAGCGAACGCCAACAGCTCATCACCGTGCTCGATACCGGTGTCACCGGCACCGGCCGCGACGGCGCTCAAGTCGGCTGCACCACCCGTCTCGTTGCTGCTCCAACTGAGCATGCTGCTGTGAGCGGTCGTTCAAAAGAAGCATTCGCGCAGCTGCGCGATGCGAGCCGCGACCAACTCCATCTGCGCCCGGGTCAGACCACCGGCGCGACGTGACCAGTCGGCGTGGACCATCTCGTCCTCGGGCATGTACTGAGCGCTCGCCATCCGCCAGGTGTTCATCATCTCGGTGGGGACGGCGGTGTAGGCCTGGACGACAGCGGCGGTCTGATCGGCCGGAGCGGCGACCGGCACCCAGTTGAGTTCCGGGTCCGCCAGCACCGGATGCCGGCCCGTCGGGACGCCTTCGACAGGCACCGGGAGGGGCGGCAGCGCGAGGCCCACGTTACGGTGAAAGTGCCGAACCGCAGCGACCGTCGAGACGATCGCGCACAGCTCGACGTAGGGCAACGCACCGATCTCGGTGATCGCAGCCTCGGCGATGTCCGCTGTCATCGTTCCGGCATGGCGGGCGATCCGGTAGGCCACGTCGTGCGCCGCGTCGGGCACCGAACGCTCGGCACACAAACGATCGGAGGTGGTCACCCCGACCCAGGGCGGCAATGGCTCCTCGTCGTCGATCGCCAGCAGCACGGTCTGCGCGAGCTCGAGCCGCTGTTCTCCGGTCCACCAGCTGCCCGGGCGAGCAAGGTGCTCCCAGGCGAGGCGATGCGCCTCGGCCAGGTCGGCGCGGATCGTCGGCGTGCTCATGCGAGCAAGCGTTGCAGGATTCCCTCGAGCAGGTCGACACGGCCGACCATGGTGTCGACTTCGACCCACTCGTGGTCGGCATGCGCTCCTCCACCCACGGCGCCCAGGCCGTCGAGGGTCGGGATACCGAGCGCGGCGGTGAAGTTGCCGTCGCTGGCGCCGCCGACCGCTACCCCACCGATGCCGGGCATCGCCGCCTCGGCGAGCGGGTAGAGCGTGGACGATGCCGACTCGGGCATCGGCGGACGACCGATCGCACCGGTCACTTCGATCGAGGCACCGGGGTCGACCGCGGCGAGACCGGCCATCAACGATTCGACGCGATCCTTCTCCGTGGCCTGGGTGGCGCGGACGTCGACCCTGATGCGGCTCTCGGCAGGGACGACGTTGTCGGCGGTGCCCGCCTTGGCGACGGTGGGCGTCACCGTGGTGCCCTCGTCCGGTCGATCCGAAGGCTGCGATCGCCAACACTTGATGGGCGGCTTCGATCAGCGAGTTGACACCCTTCTCGGGTTCGAGACCGGCGTGTGCGGCCCGGCCGTGCACGATCACCTCGAAGGTGCCGGCACCCTTGCGGCCCGTCTTCACCGCGCCCCCATCAGCGCTCGGTTCGAGCACGAGCACGTTGCCGCAGGCCTGGGCGCGGGCTTCGAGCAGTTCGCGTGACGTAGCCGGAGCCGACTTCTTCGTCGGCGGTGAACAGCATCTCGACGCCCGACGCATCGTCGAGGGCCGCCACGGCATGGATCGCTTGGATGATGCCGGCCTTCATGTCGAACACGCCGGGCCCGGTGATCCGACCGTCAGTCACGGTGAAAGGCCGTTCGCCGAGCGCACCCATCGGGAACACGGTGTCGTGGTGGCCGAGGATCAGGACGGCGGGTTCGCCACCACCGCTCCAGTGGACGTGCGGCCCGGCGGGCCCATCGACGATCTCGGCCGCACGGCCGGTGCGCTCCTCGATCAGCGCGGCGAGGTTGCGGGCCGACGGCGTCGAGCGCCACCAGGTCGAGCGAGGGCGACTCCACCTCGACCAGACGGCGGAGATCGGACAGGAGAACATCGAGCTCTGGCACGCCGCCACCGTACCGGCCCGAGCCGATCGGCATCGACTGAACGCCTACTATCGTGCGGTCCGACAGTCCGGGCAATGAGAAAGGAGCCACCCGCATGGCGCGCATCGTCCCATTGGTCGGAGGCGAGAAGGAGAGCTTGCTCGCAGCGATCGAACGCCATCGTGACGCGATCCTCTGGAAAATCGATGGGCTCGACGACGAGCAGCTCCGGCGCTCGATGACGCCATCAGGGCTGTCCCGATCGGCCTGGTGAAACATCTCGGCGCCGTCGAGTACGGCTGGTTCTGCGAGTGCTTCGGTCGGCCGCACGAGCCACTGCCATTCGACGAGAACGATCCGGATGCGGACCTCACCGTTCACCGGACGAAGCGACCGATGACATCCTGGCGTTCTATGGGCGAGCCCGGGCGGCCGCCAACGCAGCTGTCGACGAGATCGACCTGGAGACCACCGGTCGCGCCTGGTTCGGAGAGGACGTCTCGATGCGCTGGGTCATGATCCACATGCTGGAGGAGTTGGCTCGCCACGCCGGCCACATGGACATCATGCGCGAACTGATCGACGGCATGGCCGGCGACCACGACCGGAGCTGACCGGCATCCAGCTGTCACAGTGGTGCATGAGGTCTCGCTCCACCGCCATCGTCGCCGCGCTCGCTCTCACCCTCGCCGCCTGCTCGGGAAGCGACCAGGGGTCGTCGCCGGCGGACACCGCTGCCGTGACGACGGCCGTACCTCCCACCGCGGCACCCGAGACCGCTCCGAGCGTTACCAGCGCTCCGACGACAGAACCGCGCCGTGTCGAGATCCCACCCGAGGCGGAGATCGGGACGATCCTCCCCGGAACCGAGCAGGTCACCTTGCTCGACGCACCCCCCGGCACGAGCGTCCACGTGGTGTCGGCGAGCGACGAAGCACTCGACGACTACTTCAACCCCGGGTCAGGGACCACCGAACCACCTCCGGGCGGAGAGGTGGACGAGTACGGATCACTCGTCGTCCGGGGCCTCACTGGTGGCGACACATATCGACTGGTCTACGACTACGACAACAACGATGGCGGCAGCGCGATCAGCCAGCCGTTCACGACGCTCGATCGCGATGTCCAACCCGACCCCGCGTTCTACACGGAGCAGCGGTTGCCGACCGACGGGCTCGGCTACATCACGACCCGTGACGGCACGACACTGTCGGCCAGCGTGTGGCTGCCCGGCCCGGCCGAAGATGGCCCGTATCCGACCGTTGTCGAGTACTCGGGTTACACGCCGAGCGATCCGAATTCGAGCGGATTCTCCGACGTGTTCACCGCCCTCGGCTACGCGTACGTCGGTGTGAACATCCGAGGTACCGGTTGCTCGGGCGGGTCGTTCCGCTACTTCGAGTACGTGCAGAGCCTCGACGGGTACGACGCGGTCGAGGCGGTCGCAGCTCAGCCGTGGGTGCAGAACCACCGGGTCGGCATGGTCGGGATCTCGTACCCGGGCATCAGCCAGCTGTTCGTCGGCCAGACGCAGCCACCGAGCCTGGCCGCGATCACGCCACTCAGCGTGCTCGCCGACAGTGCGATCTCGACGCTGTACCCGGGCGGCATCCTCAACACTGGCTTCGCCGTGCCGTGGACCGCCGAGCGGATGGAACAGGCCGACCGAACGGCCAGGCCTGGTCGGTCGACCAGATCGACGCCGGCGACGAGGTCTGTGCGGCCAATCAAGAGGTGCGTCTGCAGAATCCGGATCTCCTCCAGCAGATCACCGACAACCCGTTCTGGACCGACGAGATCGCGGGCGAGATCGCACCCCGCCTGTTCGTCGACAAGATCAACGTGCCGACCTTCCTGGCAGGCGCGTGGCAGGACGAGCAGACCGGCGGACACTTCGCCACGATGCTCGACCGGTTCACCGGTACCGATCACTTCTACGCCACGATGCTCAATGGGTTGCACACGGAATCGATCGGCCCGGCGGTGTTCCCGCGGCTCGTCGAGTTCCTCGACCTGTATGTAGCAGAACGGACGCCGTCGCTCGGAGTCGCCCGAGTCGTGGCGCCGATCCTGGCGAGCGGCATCTTCGAGACGGACCAGGTGTCGCGCGGGACCACCATCAGCCCGACCACCATGGCAAACAGGACCTGCCGACCGGGGAAACGCATCCACGAGAAGGCATAAGCGGCAAACGCGGCGATAGTGATCGGGATCACCACCGCCGGGATGGTGATCGCCAGCGAGTTGACAAAAGCATTGCCGAACCCTTGCCCGGACAGCACCTCGCGATAGTTGCCCAGCGTCCAATTGGCGGTACTGAGCAAGTGCCCCGGAATCGTCCAGATCTTCCACCAGCCGCCTTCCGTGCCAAACAAGGACCACCAACCCGCTCCCCGAACCGACCGCGACTCACGGAACGAGTTGACCAACAGACCGAGCGACGGGATCGTCCACAGCAGGGTAATCAGCGAGATGACCACGTACATGGGGGCTCGCGACCAGCGTGACTTACTTTCTAGGGACGACTCGACGGCAGCTGGAGTTTTGGTAGCCGTAGTCATCGGATTGCCTCCTGGGCGCGGAACTGCCTGATATTGACGAGGAGAATGGGAATCACGGCGACGAACAGGACCACCGCCAGGGTGGCACCGACGCCGTAGTTGTGGTTGGTGAAGAACTCTCGCACCATCTGCTGGGCGACTACTTGTGTTCCTTCGCGGCCACCGGTCATGACCCACACGATGTCGAACACCTTCCACACCATCATGACGACCGTCGTCCAAACGACGACGAGGGTTGATGCGATCGACGGGAACGTGATCCTCCAAAAGGCCTGCCACTCGGTGGCCCCATCAATGCGGGCGGCCTCGAGTAGCACTTCGGGAACCCCCTTGATCGCCGAGGATAGGATCACCATGGCAAACCCGGTCTGGAGCCAGACCAGGACGATCATCAGCAACAGGTTGTTCCACGGCTGGATCGACAGCCACTGCACCGGACTACCCCCCAAACCTTGCCAGATGCCGTTGAGGATGCCGATCTGCTCGCCGTAACCGGCGGGCCGGAAGGAATACACGAACAACCACACGACCGAAGCGCCGACCAGCGAGATCGCCATCGGTAGAAAGATGATCGATTTGGAGGCGGCCTCGGTCCTCCGCCCCAGTTTGTCAGCCAGGGTGGCAAACGCCAACCCGACGGAAACGGCGACCAGCGGCACAATGATCACCCACAGGAAGCTGTTGCGTAGCCCGATCAAGTACTGGCTATGGGTGAACACGTTCTTGTAATTGTCCAAGCCGACAAAGCCTTCACCGTTCTTGTCCTGGAAGCTGAGGATCGTGGTGTAGATCGCCGGGTAAATCAAGTAGAAGCCCAGCAACACCAACGCCGGCCCGACAAACACAAAGGGGCGAACACTTCGGGCCATCCGCTCCGGAAGCAGGCTGACCAGACGATCCATCCCCCAATACAATGCCCATACTCCCACAATGCCGACGATGAGGGCGATAAGCACCTGAAGGCCCTTGTTCGAGTCGGACGACTTCAGGAAGTTGAACGCAAAGAAGAATACGATAAGGACCAGCGGCACCACCAGTGCTGAGGCGACGCGCAGGAGCCACACCGCGGCGCTGCCGGGCTGCGGGCCACCATCTGGTGGTCGCCCAGGCCCGCTGGTTTCCACTTCAATCAAGGGTGCGCTCATAATCTCCTCCCGGGTCAGCCACCGTCCGCACTTCCTGCGTGGTCGGTGGAGGGGTGGCGCCGCCACCCCTCCACTTCAGTTGTCTCTAGTTCTAGCAAACTTGCTCAGAACCAGGTTGCCGGCTTACGGCCAGCTCGCCTCAACGTTGTTGGTGACATCCTGCGCCGAGGCACCGTTCGCCCAGTCGACCATGGCCACCCAGAAGCTGCCTTGGCCCACTTCAGACGGCATCAGGTCGGAGGCGTCGAACACGAACGTGTTGGCGCCTAGGGCCTGGATGACCGCCGCAGCGAACGCCTTTGCGTTCTCAGTCTCGTAGCAGTTCGGGTCAACGTTCTTGTTGCCCGGAAGCCGTTCTACGCCTTCCACGCCGTTGCCGCCATACTTAGCGACACCGCCGCCCGTAGCCGAAGCCAGCGTGCACTCCCAGTCAGGAGTGATCCAGTCCTTGACGGCCTGGATTGCAGGGGCGTCGGCGGTGTTGAAGACGATGATCGTATCGCCACCGCCCATGGCGCCGACGTTGCCGTCGATGGTCGGGAAGGTGAACACGCCGATCTCCGACTCCTCACCGGGGGTGTAGTCCGGAGCCTGCTCGAAGTAGTTCGCGATAAACGAGCCCTGCTTCAGCATCAGGCAGCCGGGACCGTCACCGTTAGGGCCTTGGTTGTCCGCAAACAACGGACCTGGTGAGTCACGGAAGTCGATGCCGGCCACCGAGCTGGGACCACCAAGGACAAACCCGTCGCCGAAGAAGATCTCGCCGAATTTGTCGAACGCCGCCACGACCGAGGGGTCGTTGAACGGGATCTCGTGCTTGAACCACTCCGTGTACATGTCAGCACCAGACTGACGGACATAAATGTCCTCGATCCAGTCGGTACCGGGCCAGCCGGTAGCGTCGCCGCTCCCAAAGCCGAAGCACCACGGTGTCCAGCCGTCGGTCACCATCTTGGCCGACAATGAGACCATGTCCTCATAGGTCGCCGGGGTCTGATATCCCATCGCCTCGAAGGTCGGCTTGTGATAGAACACGATCGACTTGAAGTTCGGGAACCACGGGATGCCGTAGTGATTACCGTCCGAGCAGACGCCGAGATCCATCCAGAACTTCGACGAGTCCGTTTCCATCTGGGCGACGTCGAAGCCCATGTCCTCGAGGGAGAGGAGAAGGCCCTTGTCGGCGTACTCGCAGATGGACCCGGGCTGTGGTAGCTCTGCCACCATAGGCGGGTTGCCGCCCTCGACCTCGATCCTGAGCTGCTGCTCGAATCCGTCGGAGCCGACGAACTGGACGTTGGACGAGGTTACGTTGTTGTAGACGTCGAGGAACCCCTGGAGGGCTTCACCTTCGACGCCCGTCGGAGCGCCCTCCAAGACGAAGTCGGCGCCCACGGTCATATCGCCGCCGGCAGTCGTTGTGGTGGCAGTGTCACCGCCGCCGGCAGTCGTTGTGGTGGCAGTGTCACCGCCGCCGGCAGTCGTTGTGGTGGCAGTGCCACCGCCGCTAGTCGTCGTCGTCGTGCTGTCACCGCCGCCGCAAGCGGCGGCGATGAGCGCGAAGGACGCCAGCAGCAATAGCCACTTGGCTTTATGCATACTTTACTTCCTCCTTGGTATCGGCCGAACCTGCCTTGATGCAGGATCCGGCACGTCGGATACCGTATTTACCGAGTCGCCGTCCCCTTCGGGCAGCAACAAGGACCTATTGAGCATCGAGGCTGTAGCGCTGGTTGTGTTCCGCACCACCACCTCCATATCCGGCAATGGCGGGACAACATCGTCCATCTTGTGGGCAACAGCCTCGAGCAGCCGGAGCCCGGCGCGCTCACCTGAAAGTCTCAGGGGCTGCCGGACTGTGGTCAAGCCGATGAACTCGGCCAGGGATATGTCATCAAACCCAATGACCGAGAGCTCACCCGGAACCGAGATGCCGAGGTTGCGAGCCGCGGCCAGGACACCAAATGCCTGTACGTCGGACGCTGCGAAGATCCCGGTCGGGCGTGAGGCGAGGGTCAGCATTTCCTCTGCCGCCACACGCGCCGGGTCGGTACCGTGCGGGGCGGTGGCGATGAACTCCGCGCGAATCTCGAGACCACCAGCCCTGAGCGCATCCTGATAGCCTTGACGACGATCGGCACTGGCGGGAGCCCCGATGGCGGCGTCTTCGTCGTCACCTACAAAGCCGATCTCGGTATGGCCGAGCCCGATGAGGTGGTTGGTGGCCAATTCCCCGCCGGCGACGTCGTCGACGATGTCTGTCATGAACTCGTCCGAAGGCACATCAATCATAACGATCGGGATGCGCGAAGCACGGAACCGGCGCAAGTCGTCCTCGTCCGGCCGGAGCGAAATGATGATGACTCCTGCCGGACGGTTCTGCGAAACAATGTCACGAAGGGGTCGGAGCCGCTCCTGGATCGGATGCTCCACGTCCACGATATGCAACTCGTACTGGGTGTCACTCAGCACGCTGATGAGACCGGTGAGCCGCATCGTGATCGAAGGCTCGGCGATGTGAGGCAGGATGACCAACACCACGTCCGAGCGACCCCGTGACAGCCCACGGGCCATCGGGTTCGGGTGATACCCGAGACGAGCTATAGATCCCAATACTGCTTCGCGGGTGCTTTCGGCAACCGGTCCGGATGCGTTGATTACTCGCGACACGGTCGGGATCGACACTCCCGCATCCGTGGCCACCTCAGCCATGGTCGCAGGACGCCAGTCCTGATCCTCCACTAACTCCTCCTCCTCGAGTGTCAACAGTACTGAAACCGCTTTCACTCATGAAGGGGATGTTAGACACACCACCGCCGACTGCCCAAACCAGGACCATGGAACGTCACAATGCTCCGCCAAATACGATGCTCCCCGGCCTGGTGAAGCGCTCGGTCAACCGCAGTTGGCGCTACTGCTCCATTGCCTCGTCGGCAAGGAACTCGTCTGCGACTATCCCGCCGCCCCATAACCCACCAGACATCTGACGCATCTCGCGCAGGATGTCGGCGGATTCCGCAGGCATGTGATAGGTCTCGTCCTCGCCGGGGAAAGTCCCGGCACGGACGTCTGCGATGAACTGCTCGAGAGCCGCAACGGCGGTATCGGCGAGCCGGGCGTACTGACGAACGAACTTCGCCGTCGGCCGATCGTGCAAACCGAGCACATCGTGGAACACGAGAACCTGGCCATCGCATGCCGATCCGGCGCCGATCCCGATCGTTGGCACCACGATCTCATCGGTGATCATCTCAGCCAGGACATCGGGAACACCTTCGAGCACGATGGCGAAGACACCGGCGTCGGCAAGCGCCTTGGCGTCAGTCACCAACTCATATGCGGCTGCAGCTTGCTTGCCCTGGACCCGGTAACCGCCCATGGCGTTGACCGACTGGGGGGTGAGGCCGAGGTGACCCATCACCGGGATCTCGGCGTCGATGACCGCCTTGACCACATCGACCCGCTTGCGCCCACCTTCGAGCTTGACCGCACCGGCGCCACCTTCCCGGATCAGTCGACCGGCGTTGTGCACCGCTTCCTGCGGTGTGGTGTGGTAGCTGAGCCATGGCATGTCACCAACTACGAGGGCACGTGGATCCGAGGCCAAGACCGCTCTGGTGTGGTAGGCCATCTCATCGATCGTCATCCCCAGCGTGTCGTTGCGTCCGAGCACGACGTTCGCCACGGAGTCGCCCACGAGGATTATGTCCACACCGGCCCGATCGGCAATGCGGGCCGTCGGCTCGTCGTATGCGGTGAGCATCGTGACCTTCTCGCCACCCTTGCGAGCCCGGATCTCCGGTGCTGTGATCTTCCTGGTCATGGCTGTTCCCTTCTCCCCACCGGTTCGGGGACCGGTTGAGGGATGGTGCCCCGCCTTGTGGCGAGGTTCGAGATTTCATCCTTGATGAAACTCGGCTCGTTCAGTGTTCCTTGCGCTCCTTGGTCTCGGCCGCCCTGAGGTCGCCCGTACCTGCAATAACAGTACCCAGCCTGTGCACCGGGTGCGACGTGCCACTAGGTTTCCCCTATGGCACGCAAAGACATCACTATGACCTCGGAAGAGGTCCAGGAGTTTCTCAAAGCCAATACCGTGCTCGAGGTGGCAACGATTGGTGCCGACGGTTGGCCGCATCTAGCTCCCATGTGGTATGTCGTTGAAGACGGCAAGGTCGTATTCCGATCCTTCACCAAGTCGCAGAAGATCGTCAACCTGCAGCGAGACCCGAAGCTCACCGTTCTGGTGGAGACGGGCGACAGTTACTCAAGGCTGCGTGGCGTGATGATCAAGGGCACGGCCCGGCTCGTCGCCGAGCCGGAGTATGTGCTCTCCATCTACGGCAAGCTGGCCGCCAGATATCCGATGATCAATGACAAGCCGATGCAGCTCGACCGCACGTCGCTCGAAACGGCCTTCGGTCGGTTTGCCGAGAAAAACACGGCCGTTGTCGTCGAGCCGGTCAAGACGATCAGTTGGGACCACACCAAGCTGGCGGGTGGCTACTGAGAGGACGCACCAGGACCGGACGTGACATACTTCTGAAATGATCTTCGGCATAATCATCGTCGCCATCATCGCCTTGATCGTGGTGGCGGCCCAGCAGCAGCACAAACGCACCGTCGTCGCCTGGAGTGAGGCGGCGCGCCGGCTCGGTTTGCAGGTCGAATCCCGATCGAGTTTCTCGAGCCCGCTCATCATTGGAACCCTCAACGGCATCCCGGTGCGGGTAGACAGCTACTCGCGCAGACACAACAACAACTCCACCACCTACACGAGGTATCAAGTTCGCTACCCATCGGCAGGTTTCGACTTCGAGCTGAAGCGCGAGGGCGGGCTGGCCAAAATCGGGCGCTTCTTCGGGATCAGAGATGTCGAAACCGGAGACGCCGCCTTCGACGATGCCTTCAAGGTCAGCACTTCGGATCCTGCCCGCCTGCGCCAGTTCCTGACCCCGTCGGTGCGCGCCGGGTTGTTCCGGCTCATGGCTTCGTTCCCACCGGCGATCATCTCCGAGGACCACATCGGGATGGCACTCACCGGGCTGCAGCGGAACCCGGATCGTCTGGAATCGGTGATCCGGCGGTTGGTCGGCGTCGCCCAACTACTCGCCTCTCCATCCGGCGGTGTCAGCGACCAGGACGTCACCGACCGACAACAGGGTCTGCTCGGTGACGTCGCAGACCGGGTGCGTCAAGCGGTCGATCGGAACCCGGAGGACGTCGACCAGCGCCTCTTCGAGGTGGAGACCCTGGCCGCCGCAGGCGAAGACGAGCAGGCGGGACGCAGGCTCGATGAGCTGGAGAAGATGGCACCTGCCGACCCCGATGTGATGGGATGGAGACAGGCACTCGGGACACCAGCACAGTCGAAACAGGATCCATCGCCACGCAGTGTCGATCTCGATGAGATGGCGAAGGACCTCTTCGGCGGCAACGACCTCAGCTTCGAGACCAGGACGAAGTTCAACAACAAGTATGCAGGCGCCCTGGTCAGCTGGGAAGGCAAGGTCAAGGAAGTCAGGGAATCAGGCTCAGGCGCCAAGGTGACGATCACGGTCGCCACGGTGTCAAATGACCTCTACGGGAACACCGACATCGACGTTGTAGTCGAAGGCACCGACATTGCGCCGGCAAAAGGCGCAACGGTAACCGTATCAGGAATGCTCGATCGTATTGACCCCTTGATGCGCAATCTGTTCCTCGCCAACGCCAGGATCAGCTGAGGGTCAGAGCCTGTCCCAGGGGATGGCAGCGACGATCAGCACCAGAGCGGCGAGCGACGCTTCCGACATGATCAACCACGACCGCGTCTCGCTGCGCTTGCGGGCGGCGACGGCCGCAACGTGCATGACCGCGACGGCACCGAGCATCACCAGCGGATGAATGATCGCAAAGAACGTGCTCTTGTTCCATCCATCGAAGAAGATCCAGATCACCGCACCGATTGCGATTTGGATATCGACGACCATGACGACGATCTGCTGGATATTCGGGCTCCACGCTGCCCCGGCCCTGTAGCGAAGCCACCCGAAGACGATGCCAAAGACGAGTGCCACCAGCACCAGCCAGCGAACCCCCGAGTGAATGTTCACGAGTGTCTGTAACAACACGTTCTCCTATTGCTTGTTAGTCCCGCTCGGGGACTGTGATCTCTACCCGACGAATCCGTCTTCCGGTCACGCCAATGACACGGACGTGCAACCCCTCGATGTCCACTTCCGCCCCGACCCGCGGCAGGTCCCCGGCGATCCCCATCACCATCCCGGCCACGGTCGTCCAGTCACCCTTCGGCAGATCGATGTCGAGGGCGTCCTCGACATCCTCGGTGAGCGTTCTCCCGTCGACCACCCACCGCCCTTGCCCTACCTTGCGTACTCGCGGTGTGGCCACCGCGTTCTCCTCACTCACCACACCGAAGAGCTCTTCAACAATGTCCTCGATGGTGACCATACCTGAGGTGCCGCCGTGCTCGTCGATGACGATGGCCACGTGGGTGCCGCCCGCTTGCATCTCGTTGAGTAATTCCAGCACCCGTTTTGATTCAGCTACCAGCAGCGGCGGGTATGCAATCTCACCGACCGGACGGTCCGGGCTGACCACCAGGTCACGCTGGCGGACGATACCGATGATGTTGTCGATGCTTCCGTCGTACACCGGGAGCCGCCGGTGTCCACTCGCCAGGGCTTTCTCCAGCGCATTCCCGGCGGTTGCCGAGGCGGGGACTCCGATCATGTCCACCCGGGGAACCATCACTTCGTCGGCAACACGGTCACCAAGTCGGAAAGCGCCTTCGATGAGGGTGAGATCGGCATCGGTGATCTCACCCTCGGTGGCGGCTGCGGCGGCGAGGCTACGCAGCTCACGCTCGGTAACGGTGGGGGTGGTGGCGATGCCACGCCCTGGAGCGTGGAGGTCGGCGAATTTGACGAGAACGGCGACGATGGGCCGCAGCAGGGTCGTCAACCAGCCGATCGGGTATGCAAGCGCCATCACTACCCGGGCGGGGGCCCGATAGGCGAACGTCTTGGGGATTGCCTCTGAGTAGACAAACAGGAAGATGGTCAGCACAAAGGAAGCGATGGTGACTCCTGCGCCGCCGAACCACCGACCGGCGAGAATGCCGGTGACGGTTGCAGCCCCGATCTGAACCAGAAGCACAACGAGGAGAATTGTGTTGAGCACGTGGGGTAGGTCATCGAGGAGCTGGAGGGTACGCCTCGCCCGCCTGCCTCCCTCCTCTGCCATTGCCCCGATGCGGACCCGGGACACCCGCACCAACGCCGTCTCCGCCGCGGCGAGCACAACGGCGATCAGAAAGAGGATGAAGAACAGGATTATGAGGCTGCCGTCCCGGTTCCATTCCATGGCTTGAAGTCTGGCACAACCGCAGGCGGCGGCTGCGCTCACCCGGCTGCCGGTTTGCAGCCGACCTGCTTTAGCCAGCTTTGGACCCGGCGGGCGACATAGCCTTCAGGGATTCGCTCGTTCAACACGACCCGTTTGTAAAAGACCGCACCGGCCAACTCCGCCACCGCATCTTCGGCGTCGACACCCGCAGGTAATTCGCCGCGTTGTTTGGCGCGCTCGATGATCCGCACCAGATGATCGCGACGCACCCTGGTTGCGTCCGTATGGAGTTTGCCCATTGCCTTGTCACGATGCGCCGCGCTCAGTAGGGCAAGAGCGATGGTGACGACACCGTCATCAGCAAACCAGGTGACCAGCTCATTCAGAAACGCCTCGATATCGCCTCGCACCGAACCGGTGTCTATCTCAGGATCGAGGGTCAGCCGGCTCTTCACCGCTTCTATGACGAGCTGCTGTTTGTCCGGCCAGTGCCTGTAGATGGTGGACCGGGCTACCCCGCACCGATCGCTGACCCCTTCGATCGTTGTGTTGTCGTACCCGCGCTCGGCGACGAGGTCGGCCGTCGCTCCGAGTACCACGCGTCGAGTACGCTCAATCCTCGGGTCGACTTCACAGTTGGGTTTATCGCTCATGTCCACCTCATCCTATCAGACATAATTGTAGCACACCACTACACTTATGTTGCACAGTCGGTCACAAGTGTTCTATACTGCAACACTCGTGTCGCCGAGATAGGAGGCCGATGATGCGAATCACACAGGAACAGAAGTACCAGCGCCGCTGGTTCACCCTGGTTGTTCTGTCGCTCAGCTTGGTGATAAGCGGGCTGGACAACACCATCCTCAACGTTGCCCTGCCGACGCTACAGCGTGACCTCAGCGCCAACGCCTCCCAGCTGCAGTGGATGGTCGACAGCTACGTGCTGGTGTACGCAGGTCTGCTGCTCACCGTCGGTGCCCTCGGCGACCGTTTTGGCCGGGGAGGAGCTCTCACTTCCGGGCTGGCCATCTTCGGTCTTGCCAGCTTGGTCGCTTCGCAGACCGGATCGGCGGATCAACTGATCGCAGCAAGGGCGGTGATGGGAGCCGGCGGCGCACTCATCATGCCGGCCACACTCTCAATCATCACCGACGTCTTTCCCCGCGAGGAGCGGGGCCGAGCTATCGGGATCTGGGCTGGTGTGGCCGGAGCCGGAATCGGGCTTGGCCCGATTGTCGGTGGCGTTCTGCTCCAGTACTTCTGGTGGGGCTCGGTGTTCCTGGTCAACATCCCAATAGTGGTCACGGCGCTGATCGCCGGCTACTTCCTGGTTCCGACCAGCCGCGATCCAAACGCAACGCCGCTCGACATCCCGGGCGCCGTGCTCTCCATGCTCGCCATCTCGTCGCTCGTGTACGCCATCATCGAGGGGCCAAGCGAGGGCTGGACGTCCGGTCTGGTGCTCAGCGGGTTCCTCGCTGCAATCGTGTTCGGGATTGTCTTTCTCGCTGTTGAGCTCCGCACCGATCATCCGATGCTAAATCTGTCCTTCTTCGCCAACCGGCGTTTCTCAGGAGGGGCGACCGCCATCGGGATCGCGTTCTTCTCCCTGTTCGGGGTCGTCTTCGTGCTCACCCAGTATCTCCAGTTCGTCCAGGGTTACACCGCCCTCCAGGCCGGGGTGCGCACCGCGCCGATTGCCCTCGGGATGATGGTCGGGTCATCGATGGCTCCCCGGATCGTGGAACACGTTGGGACGACCCGGGTCGTTTCCGCCGGGCTCGTGGTGCTGGCCCTCACCCTTGCTTCGTACTCGCTACTCACTCCTGACACGAGCTACTGGCTGGTGCTTGTGGCCCTCCTCATCATGACCCTGGCGATGGGGTCGATCATGGCCCCTTCCACCGATGCGGTGATGGGAGCAGTGCCGCGGGCCAAGGCGGGTGTTGCCTCGGCTACCAATGACGTGGCCCGGCAGGTCTCGGGCGCCATCGGCGTCGCTCTAGTCGGTTCGGCGCTCAACTCGGCCTATGCGAGCCGGATGACCGACGCTGTCACCCAACTCCCGGCCCAGGCTGCGGAAGCAGCACGCAATTCCATCGGGGCCGCAATCGCCGTTGCCGCGAACCTCCCAGGACAGGCAGGATCGCAGCTGATCAACGCCGCACGACATGCGTTCGTCGATTCGATGGGCATGGCCGTCTTCATCGGCGCAGGCGCGGCACTCATCGGTGCATTCCTCGTCGCAAGGTTCATGCCCCCGCAGCATCTGCCGGAAGAGGAAGAACCGGGATACGGTGCCGCCGAGCCGGAAGCGGTCCTCGACTGAACATGACGAACCCCGTGGATCCGGAGAACCCCGTCAACGCCCTTTGCATCCTGGGGATGGAGGCCGAGGGGCGAGGTGATCCGGAATCCGCACGGGAGTTGTTCACCCGGGCGTGGGAAAGCCGGACAAACCACATCGAGGCGGCGATCGCCGCCCATTATGTGGCGCGACATCAGGATTCCGACGCCGCAACGCTCGCCTGGAACCGGCGAGCTCTCGACGAGGCATTGGCCGGGGACCACGCATCTGTCTCCGGCTTTCTGCCTTCTCTCCACCTCAATCTTGGTAAGGGCTACGAGGATGTCGGTGATATCGCCGCGGCACGCGAGCACTATCTGCTCGCCGAAAGATCTGCAGCCGCTCTCGACGATGACGGCTACGGGCGCATGATCCGGGGCGGCATCACCGCCGGTCTGGAGCGGACCGGGCCCATCGCAACCTGAGATCCGGCCGGACTTGCGGTCGCCATATCACCAACCGGTGGCGGGCTCGGTCACTGGCTCAATCGTAGAAACGCCCACATGGACCCCGGTCGCCCTCACGGCCGCGGCGTTGGGTTCCCGCTGCAATCGAGACCTTCTCCGGGGCGGTAGCGGGCCGTAACCGAGTCTTCGATGGTCTCACCTGCCGGGTCAGTGCGTGATCGGAACGTCTCCACCCGGGTGCAGGCGCCCGCGCGATAGCTCTCCTGGCCGGTCTGCTCGACGTCCCAGTACTTCGTCGAATACATCTGCACGGTGATCGAGGTGTCTGTGTATTCGGGCCAGATCAAGATGGCATACGGGGTGTTGTTGGTGAAGGCGAGGTCTACGTCGGGGTAGTTGAGTGTCGCCTCCCGGCCGTAGGGATATCTGCTGATGTAGATCGTGTGCGACTGGTAGTCGTTGAAATCCAGCCCGGCAAAGAAGGCGGCGTTGAAGAGTGTGGTCGCAAACTGCGAGATACCCCCACCGATGTCGTCCTTGAAGTGACCCTGCTGGATCGTCCCGGCGGAGACGAAGCCTTTCTCGACGGTTCGCTCGCCCACGTAGTCGTTCACCGAGAAGCGCTCACCGGGCTGAATCACATACCCCCTGATGATGTCGGCGATGCGGTGGATGTTGTCGACCCGATTCTGACAGCACGCGTGGTTGGTGGTGAACTCGCTGACCAGTTCGGTGACACCGAGGGCCTTGATCCTGGCGAGCCCGAAATCCTTCTCGACGAGCCGGGTGGGTAGGAACACCAGGGAATTGCCGCCGTCCGCCGCCTCCTGATACAGAGCCTCCGCCGCACCCTCGCCACAGCAGCCGCGGGCGGGATCGCCGTCGAGAGCGTATGTCACCCTGTTGTTGGCCACCAGGTACTTGGGCTGCGGCAGCGGTGTCGCGTAGCCGTCGAGCAGCTTCGCCAGCGACTCGTTGACACGGGCGTCGTTGAAGACGGGAACGAGCCCGTCGTCGGTGACCGCCGAATCCACCCAGTGGTGCAGCGTCGTTTTGCCGATCACGGCCGACCTGACGTTGATGATCACGGTCAGGTCATGATCGGTGAGATCGTCAGCCGCGGCAATGGCTGTGGTGACGTCGTTCTGGTCGAATCGCGGTGGCATTGCTGCCCAGGGCACCTCGACCGCAAACGGCGGCACGCCGAACTCGACCTCGGCCGCAAGTGCATCTGCTGCCTCGACAGGATCTACGAAGATGCCATCCGCACCCTCGCTGCGCACCACCTCACCGCTCGCCATGGTGAAACCCGGCTCGATCGGCTTCAGCTTGACGTGTCCTGGATACGAATCGATGGCAGCAGCGGCCGTGGCCGCGTCCACAGTGAACATGGGCTCGATGTTCATCGGGTCGGCGAGCGCCGTCACCCAGGTGGCGAATGAGGTCACCGGATTGCTCTCCCGGCCTGCGTCGAAGACGGCCTTCCTGATGGCGGCTCGATCCGGGGAGATACCCGCTTCGGCATAGGTGAGTGTGATCTCGAGGCCGGGGGCCGCGACGGTTACGAGGTCGTCCGACGTCTCGGCAGCAATGCGGTCGATCACCGCATCGAGCTCGGGCTCGCTCATCCCACCGACGGCAAAACCGTCGAGAGTCACGTTGCGGTTCACCTGGTCGCCATGGACGACCTTATCGACACCCCAGGCGGCAACGGTGCCAAGGGTCAATCCGAGCACGGAAAGCGCAGCAATGACGAGGACACGCCCCAACCAGCGTGGCATAGCCCGGAGATGATAGGCGCTGGCCCCGTCATATCCACCACCGCTTTCAATATATCGATTCGATATATATACTCCCCGCCGTGATAGAACTAGCCATCCTGGGAATGCTTCGAGAAGAGGCAAGACACGGATATGAGATAAAGGCTCGTCTCCTCGATCTCGGCTACGCCCGTGTGTCGTTTGGCACGCTGTATCCGGCGTTGCGGCGATTGGAAAAGCGCGGTCTCATCGAGGCACTGCGCCAGACAGGGCGACGCAAGGCCTACCGGTTGACGGACGGCGGTGCGGTAGAACTCGACCGCATCCTCAACTCCGCCGACGATGACGAAGATCGCAGCTTCAACATGAGACTCGCATTCTTCCGCTATCTCGAGCCGGCGGCCCGACTCCGTACCTTGAAGCGGCGCCGTCGCCAACTGGTCGAGCGGCTGCGCTCCAGCCAGGGAGCCATCCAGCGATCGATCAGCGAAGGGCATGACGATCACTACACGACGGCGTTGCTGCGGCACAACATCACAACGACCGAGGCGGACATCGAGTGGCTGGATCAGCTGATCGGGTTTGCCCGTACCGAGCAGATCACAACAGTTCCGAGGACTCTGAGAGGAGATGCTGAATGAGCAAAGTGAAGGTGGCGATTGCCGGTGTCGGCAACTGTGCCAATTCCCTGATCCAGGGAGTGGAGTATTACCGCGATGCCGATCGGGCCACCAGGGTCCCCGGGCTGATGCACATCGACTTTGGTAGCTACCACGTCGGGGACATCGAATTCGTTGCGGCGTTCGATGTTGACATCACCAAGGTGGGCCAGGATCTCTCGAAAGCCATGTGGTCCGGTGAGAACAACACCATCAAGTTCGCCGACGTCGACCAGGTAGGGGTGACGGTGCAGCGCGCACCGACGCTCGATGGGCTCGGTAAGTACTACGTCGAGACCATCGACGAGTCGCCGGAACCGCCGGTGAATGTCGCCGACGCCCTGCGGGACTCGGGGGCCGATGTACTGGTCTCGTATCTACCCGTTGGCTCCGAGCAGGCCCAGAAGCACTACGCCCAGGCCGCCATCGAGGCCGGGGTCGCCTTTGTCAACGCCATCCCGGTGTTCATCGCCTCCGATCCTGAGTGGGCACGCAAGTTCAGCGACGCCGGCCTCCCCATCGTCGGTGACGACATCAAGTCACAGGTAGGGGCGACGATCCTGCATCGCAATCTGGTCCGTCTCTTCGAGGACCGCGGTGTTGTCGTCGAGCGGACCTACCAGCTCAACGTCGGCGGGAACATGGACTTCATGAACATGCTGGAGCGGGAGCGACTCGAGTCAAAGAAGATTTCGAAGACCCAGTCGGTCACCTCACAGCTCGACAACGGGATCGCTGATAAGGACGTCCATATCGGCCCATCCGACCATGTGCCGTGGCTCACCGATCGCAAGTGGGCGTACATCCGACTCGAGGGCAAGGCGTTCGGCGACGTGCCACTCAACGCCGAGGTGAAGCTCGAGGTCTGGGACTCCCCCAACTCTGCCGGTGTCATCATCGACGCAGTCCGGGCAGCCAAGATCGCTCTCGACCGTGGCATCGGCGGGCCACTGCTGGCGGCCTCGTCCTACTTCATGAAGAGCCCACCGGTGCAATACCGCGATGCGGTTGCAGTGGAGAACCTGGAGGCCTTCATCTCAGGAGAGGACCGCACCGCCGCCGAGCTAGCCGACTACCTCGCCTAGCTCCCAATCCCAATCCGTTCTGGCGCTGATTCTGGCCATATGTGGCCAGAATCAGCGCCAGAACATACAGAAGCCCCCACGCGCAACGGGTGGGGGCTTCTGTGATACCCACGGGCCGGAGGTCGGGGTCCGGCTCGTGTGGAGTGCTACACGCTTGCGGTGGTCAGCTCGTTTTCGAGCTCGCTTGCGGTAGCGAGGCTGATTTCCTTCTTGCCGACGCCACTGACCGACCAAATGAGGCCTGCGCCGGTGATGATCACGACAAGTCCGAGCCCGGCAAACAGACCCGAGAGAGCCAGTGCCAGCTTCAGGGCCGAGTGGGTGACCGTGCCGACCCCCAACTCACTGACGATGCCGTGTGCCGTCCCGGTCCATGCCGCCTCTCGAACGGCTGCATCGACTGGATTGCTACGGTCGAAGTCGCTCCAGTAGCGGCCGTCAACGGGAACGTCGATGGATTCGCCTGCCGCGTACTGCACACCGTCGTACTCGACTGGCTGAGTCAGCTCGATGGTCTGGGTGCCGTGCAGCGTGTGGTAGTTGATGGTCGCCATCTGAAACATGTACTCGCTCGCCGTGTTGACCAGCGGGTCGTTCGGGTCCATCTCGCCGGGAACGACCGTGTAGCCCCAGTCATTGGTGAGCAGATCCATGATCCCCTGGGCTCCCTCAACGGTGCCCCTGTCGACCAACTGCCCGTCGTCGTTGTAGCTCAGATAGACACCTTGAGCCTCGCTGAATTTCTGCAGCGAGTTGTACCCGTTCCGGGTCTGCGCATAGCCGACACCGGCGGCGACGACGAATGCGAGCCCGAGGACTATGAGTAGGTACCCGAGCTTCTTGAGACGGTCATGCATTTCTGGTCTTCCTCTCCTAACCGACCAAACAACTGTCAGCGACGAATGTGTATATCTGTACCCAACGTCTGCACGATTGTGCTGGGAGGGAGGCCTAGGGCCTATCGGCCGAAGCGACGTACCTTCGGTCCCAAACGGCCCGGGCCGATAGTCCCGAGCGAACCGGGGCCAAAAGACCTAGAGGTGGACCCTCACCCGAGGCGATTAGACACAAGGAGGTGGGCTACAACCGGTCCCTGAGCCAGGCGATATCCTTCTTCTGACCGTCATTGTCGCTCGGGGTCTCGACGACAACCGGCGCTCCGGCAGCACGGACGGCGCCAACCAGCAAATCCTCCGGGATCTCTCCTCTGCCCAGGTTGGCGTGACGGTCCCTCCTGCTGTCGAAGGGGTCCCGAGAATCATTGCAATGCACCAGCGAGATGGCCCCGGTGTCGGCCACGATTCGATCTACCGCAGTCGTGAGATCCTCGCCGGACGCCCAGGCATGACACGTGTCGAGGCAGACACCAACGTTGTACCCGCCGATCGCTTCCCAGAGGGGGCCGTAGTTGACCAATTCCCGAACAACGGCATTGCCCCCACCGGCGGTGTTCTCGATCAAAAGCGGCACCACCGACTCGAAGGTATCGAGGGCCTTGCGCCACCGCTCGAAACCGATGGCGACATCCTCATCGTCACCAACATGACCGCCGTGCACAATTACCCCCATGGCGCCGATCGCCCCGGCAGCTTCCATCGTCTGCGCCAGCGTCTTCCGGCTCGGGATGCGGATCCGATTGTTGGGTGATGCCGGATTCATGATGTAGGGCGCATGAACGTAGATGGGAATTCCCGAAGCGATCAACTCGGCCGCATCCTCACGGGGTGCCGGCTTCTTGTACGACTGCGGGTTGGAGATGAACATCTGGATGACTTCAGCATCACGATCCCGTGCCTCGCCAAGAGGATCGGCTGCACCTACGTGCGCACCTATCAGACTCACTCGTATTGACCTTCCCACCCCATGCCAAGCTGCAACCCAGCCCTGATCGCAACATCCTCGACCGGAGTCTCCCAACCGTCTGCGTCCACCTGGAGCGTATTGCCCCGCCAAACAGCCCCCCACAGCCCATCGGGATAGCCGGTACGGCTCTCAACTTCGACGAGGAAGACCGGCACCGGGATCTCGGCCCCATCCTCGTAGTCACTGCCCGAACGCACCGAAACGATGTCATCCCACGGGATGTCCATCATCGAGATCGGCCCTGCGACGCGGAGCCGCATCGACTCCTCCGTGAACTCGACAACAGGACGCGATGTGGCAAGGCCACCGAGCCCGACCACTATCAGGGACGCCCCCACCGCGGTGAACAATGAGCCCCAGGCCAGATCGGTGCGTCTCTCGGTCTGACCCTTGGCGGTCAAGACCCCATCGTCGTTTGTCGTCGGTGCATCGGAGAGCCGGTGCAAGCCGACCAGATCGAGGGCTGCGACGAGGAGGAGGATGCCGGCGACCACCATCAACAATTGACGGGTCGCTGAGCGCTTCGAGGCAAATACGGTGGTCACGGGCTCACCCCCAGGTCTTGCGGCGTGAGCAATGAGACAAGTGGGACCCCGAGCTCGCCGAGCATCGCGGCTGCGGCACCTTCGCTGCGATCAACCAGCACAATGGCCTGCACTACCTCGATGCCTTCTTCCTGCAACACTTCGATCGCGGCCGCCATCGAGCCACCTGTTGTAACCGTGTCCTCAACCACCACGGCGCGATCCCCGGCAACGATGGGCCCGACCAACCTGCCCCCGACACCGTGGCCCTTGGCTTCTTTGCGAACGCTGAACGCCCGTAGCGGCCGCTTCGAGAGCACGGCAGTCGCTATCGCGATCGGGTCAGCGCCCATGGTCATCCCTCCGATTGCATCAGCCGATTCGTCGAGCACCTCGAGAACACAGGCACCGACGATACGGGCACCTGAGCCGTCGAACGTGGTCTGCCGCCCGTCGAGATACCAGCTCGACTCCGTTCCGGAGCTCAGCCGGTACGGCCCCTCTGTGTAGAGGCCATTGACCGACAGATGAGCAACTAGCTCGTTTTGGTTGGGTGTAAGGCTCATGGAAGGAAAAACCCCTAAAGGATTCGGCAACCCGGACCGATATGCTACTCAGACTGGATGCCTTCCTACCTCCCGTCTGAAAAGCCCAGAAAGGGACCGCCATCAGGCGGTCTCTTTCTTTGTGGGTCGCCGACCATACCAACCCACGAATACAGACTGCCTGATACACCATCGCCGCGTTGCAGCATGTGGGTGCCACTGGCGCCAACATCCCCGGTCCTGCCGGAGCGGCCAAGACTGAAATACCGCGGATTTATTGAAGAATCGAGCGATTCCTCAGGCGTGCTTGCTCCGGTTGACCGCCTTGAGGATCTTGAGTTTCAAGGCGACGAATCGGAAGAACTGGAACGGCTTGTTCTTCATCCAGAAGCGGTCTCTGTTGGTGAATTGCACATCCGCCTCCTACTCCGGGATGATCTTCCAGCCCGGTCGGGCCCTGAGTATGTACATGAATGTGGTGTGGAGCATTCGTTTCATCCACGCCCCCGAAAGACCCATCTCCATGTGGGCAACAAACAGATCCCGTCCGTCTTCGTTGGGGAAGCGGATCGGGTCGGGGACAACCGGGTACATCACGATCGTCGCCGCCGAACCGTCCCACAGCGAATCGCCTATCGAGGCGATACAGGCAGCAGGCATGTCGGTCATGGTCTCATAGTGTGTCATCCGTCCCTTGGTGACCAGCTCCGAGACGTTCCCGACCCCAACCCACAAATCACTCAAGTATTCCGCCGATACGGCCGAGACATCAGAAAGGGAAGACTCCTTCTCCTTCCGTACTCACACCGGAGGCCGCCAACTGGCGGCCTCTAGTGTTTGTGTGTCGCACAAGGTGCGACACCTTGGAGTATGCGGGAGGCAAACTCGCGCTCGGGGGAATAGGCAGCCCTGGTCCGGGGTATGCCGGAGGCAAATTCCCGCTCGGGAGCTGCTATTGGGTG
Organism: uncultured bacterium; assembly: GCA_963777645.1. Lineage (GTDB taxonomy): Bacteria > Actinomycetota > Acidimicrobiia > Spongiisociales > UBA5794 > JAAETI01. The sequence goes on from CAVZRA010000004.1 coordinate 25,334, forward strand.
TCAGGACGGCTCCGTGCAGGAAACAACGAGCATGCGGCGCCTCGACACGAGATTTGACGCCAGGACGAGGCCGATGCCGAACATGGCCAGGATGGCGCCCCACAGGGCCAGCACGTCGACGTCGAAACCGGTGAGGGGGAGGCCCTCCTGAAAACCGAAGTTGGCGTCTAGCACGTGCTCACCGCCGGTGAGGTCGATGGCGGTGACGAGATCCGCGACACCGTCCCTGTCCCAGCTCGGGCGTAGCCGACCCGGCACGCTGTACACATCGACTACCACCGAGTAATGCCCCGGGTACAGCTCACTGAAGCCGTATCTGCCTTCGGATCCGGTTGCCGTGATGGCAACAAGAGCACCGATCTCGTCGTACAGGTTGACGAGAGCACCGGGTATGCCTTTTTCGCCGTCGTCGACAACACCATTGCCGTTGCCGTCTATCCAGACCCAGGAACCCAACTCGAGAAGCAGGGCGATCCCAAAATCGACTGCAGTCTCTCCTCCCGGATCGAGCACCGCCGGCAGGTTTGGCGATGTCGTTGCGCTCATGCCGATCGGGAGAGACAAGCCATCAATTGATGCTTCGTAGACCCCCGGCGGGAGGTTCTCGACCCGCCACATCCCGAAAGCATCGGTTTCCGTCGCCAGCGCCACATCGCCCGACGGCGGTTTCCACACGATGGTGACCGCGACCGAAGCAACCCCCACTTCGGAGCTACCGGGCGACTGGTCCCCGTCACGGTCGTTCCACACCAATCCACCTATAACGGCATCACCGATGGTCCGAAAGCTGATGTCGTCGGCGGTGGCAGTAGCACCAAGGGTCAGCGGCACGATCCTCGTACCGGTGCCGTCTCCGGCGAGAGAGATCCCATCCGGCAGACTGGCTTCGTCGACCATCACCTCAAAGAACCCCGACGGCAATCCAGGTACCGAGAACGCCCCGGTCGTCGGCACCAGCGAGGTGAAGATGGCCCTGGCAGTGCCGGGTTCATCCGGGCCGAGGTAAGAGACGGTGACCATCGCACCGCCAACGCCGGGCTCGGCGGGGCTACGCATTCCGTCGTTGTCGACATCGATCCAAACCGAGCCGCCGATCGAGCTATCACCACGCAGACCGAAGTCCTGATCGACATTGGACCCATATGGTTCGAGGACGATTAGCGCATTGCCGTCGGGCGAACCGTCGGATGAACCGTCGGGGTCCACTGAGGGGACGACGCCCGGAGCAGTAGTTGCAGTATCGACGGATACTCGATAGCCACCCGGTGGCAGCTCAGAGAAGAGGTAGGTACCCGTGGTGTCGGTTACCGCAACCCAGCCTACGTCGTCACCGGTGTCGAGGGACCCATCGAGCCCTGCCCAGGTGAGCTCTACGGAAACGTCGCTCATCCCCGGCTCCCTGGTGGACTGGATACCGTCCCCGTCGAGATCCCACCAGACCATGTCGCCGACGAGTCCGTCCCCTGCGTATCCGAAATCGATACCCATCTCCATCGCATCCGGTTCCATCCCGGTGACCGTGGTGCGACCGTCACTGTCGCCATCGGGGTCTCCGCTGTTGTCGAACCCGGAGGGGACACCAGCGACCACAGCCACCTCGAGGTTGCCCGACGGCAGCGCAGTGGCGAGATACGAGCCCGCAGCATCGGTCGTGGCGACGGCGGCCACTAGATCATCACCACCCCCGACGACCCCGTCGCCACCCAGCCAGGTCACGGCGACATCGACCCCTGGCAGCGCCGGCTCCCCAGGGTCGTCGACGCCATCGGCGTCGATGTCGACCCAGACGAAATCGCCGATCTGGGCTGCGCCGCGGTATCCGAAGTCAGACTCGGCATGGGCGACGCCGTCGCCGAGTGTTATCTCAACGCGGGAGTCGAGATCCCCATCCTCATCACTGGTATTGACCGCATGGGCGACAATCGACCCGGTGACTTCGACCGAGTAACGCGCCGGCGGCAGGTTTGAGAAGCTGTAGCCACCGTCACTGTCGGTGAGTGCGAGATAGGTCTCATCGTCGGCGGTGTCGAAGACATCGTCGCCACCCGCTGCCGTCACCGTTATCTCCTGGCCCGGGATGCCCGGCTCGTCAGGAGCCTCGAGCCCGTCACCGTCTCGATCGAACCAGACCAGATCGCCGATCTCGCCCGTTCCGGCATAACCGAAGTCGGCAGTGAGGTGAACGTCGCCTTCCTCCACCGTGAACAGGGTTCGGTCGTCGAGCACCCCGTCCTCATCGTGGGTGGCGGTCATCCCAGGTGGAAGCGAGGCTGTATCGATCACCACCGCATACGATCCCCTGGGCAGATTGGGGACCTGGTAGCTGCCGTCGGAGCCGGTGATTCTGGTGAAAGTCTCGTCGTCTGCGGTCGTGTGGATATAGTCGGCACCGGCCCAAATGACATCGACGGTGACACCTGCGATCCCGTATTCGTTCGACCCGGGCATCCCATCGCCGTCCTGATCGAACCACACCAGGTTTCCGACGATCGCCCCACCGTGGTAGCCGAAGTCGATGTCGCTCACACCGGCACCACCGGCGAGAGCGACGAGGGTGGAGTCCGGTGTGCCCGTGCCGTCGAAATCGTGGGTCGGGACCACCCCGATGGGAAGAGTTGCCGGATCGACATCCGCCTCGTAGAGACCATCTGGCAAACCCGAGACGAGGTAGTTGCCATCGATGTCGGTCGTGGCGACGAGGCCGACATCGTCGCTCGAGGCAAGCACACCGTCGACACCCGCCCAGGTGATCGTCGAGCGCGACATCGGGAAGGCCTGGCTCGGCAGCATCCTGAGCGCCGTCGGCATCGAGGTCGAGCCACACATAGTCACCGATCGAGCCGACACCCTCATAGCCGAAGTCTGCGGTGAGATGGATCTCGTCGACGGAGAGGCCCGGCACGAGGCTCATGCCGTCGAGACCGCCCGTCTCGTCGTGGGTCTGCACCATGCCCCCCGGGACACCGGAGACGATGGTGACTTCGTAGTCGCCGGCAGGGAGATCCGCGATGAGATAGCTCCCTGTGCCGTCTGTGGTGGCAGTGAAGATCAGGTCATCGCCGTTGTCGAAGGCTCCGTCGAGACCGGCGAAGGTCAGCGAGACATCCACAGCAGGGATACCCGGCTCCCCGACATCCCTTGTGCCATCCCCGTCGAGATCCCACCACACCTCGTCGCCGATCGAGGCAGTGCCGTGGAAACCGAAATCGGCGGTCAGGTGAGTCTCCCCGTCGCCCAGGACAATGGTCGTTGCAGCGTCGCCTCCACCGTCCTCGTCGTAGGTGGCGGGCGCCGCAGCCGGGAGGCCGCCGGTGATGATGATCTGATACTCCCCCGGTGGCATGTTCGCAAAGGTGTAGCTGCCATCGGAACCGGTCGATTCCAGGAACACCTCGTCGTCACCACCCCCGAGCACACCGTCCTCGCCCGGCCAGGTGAGCTCGACCGGAACATAGGCAATGCCGGGTTCTCCGGCATCCTGGCCACCGTCGCCATCACGATCGAGCCACACAAAATCTCCGATCGCTCCGGTCCCGGTGAAGCCAAAGTCCTGGTCCGGGTCATCGGTACCCTCTGTGAGCGTGACAAGGGCCGTCGCGGGGGTTCCCGTCCCGTCTGAGTCGTAGGTCGGCACCATCCCGCCGGGGACGCTGTCGGTGTCGAGCACGATGGTGTAGTTGCCTGCGGGGAGCCGCGGCACCAGGTAAGAGCCGTCGGAATCGGTAGCGACCGGGTAGGCAACGTCGTCGACACCTGGCACACCATCGACACCTAGCCAGGTGACCATCACATCCACCCCCTCGAGCCCGTACTCCGTGCCACCCGGTGCCTGGTCGGCGTCGCTGTCGAACCAAACCGTGCCGCCGATACTCCCGACGCCCGTGTAGCCGAAGTCGACATCGAGCTTGTCCTCGCTCTCGCCGAGCGGACCGGGCCCCCATGCGCCGTCCGGGGTGAGCGTACCGCCGTCGAGGTCGTAGGAGGGGACGAAGCCGTCTGGCAGATCCGAGCCGTCGACGACAACGGTATAGGTCCCACCCGGCAAGTGGTCGACGAGACTCGACCCATCTGCCGCCGTGGTCGCCAGATGCGGCTCATCGTCAGAACCGACGTGGCCATCAGCGCCGAGGTAGGTCACGGCCAAATCGACACCATCGAACGAAGGCTCGCCCGATTCGCGCACACCATCGGCGTCAACGTCAAACCACACCACTCCCCCGATGGAGGCGAGGTCGAATTCGACCTCGACGGTGTCGCTGGTGACGTCGTCGTACTCGCGGTAGGTGAAGCCGGGATATGTGGCGCGGGTTGCCGCAGCCAACGCGAAGTACGAGGTGACGTCGGCTGTGTTCGCTGCTTCCCGGCTGCCGGTGTCCTCGTCACCCGAGTCGAGACCGGCCTCGACGGTTGCCTGATAGGTACGCGTCACCGACGCCATTGGTGCGACCGGCCCCGCAACGGCCCAGGTGATCGTGCCGCCGACACCGTCACCGGGCGTAGCGTCGGGCACCCACACGCCACCGTCTGCGATGGGGAGGGTCAAGCTCAGCCGCTCGGGCAGTGTGTCGACGATGACCAGGTCGTAGGCATTCGAGGTGTGTGCCGCGCTCGAGTTGGTGGCAACGATGGTGTAGGTGAGGGTCTCGCCGGGGACGGCCCGACGGAAGTCACCGTCACCCGCCTGGCCGGCGACGTCCTTGTCGATTGTGATGTGAGGCTCGGCAACAGTCACCGTGTCGGTCGACGGGCCGACGGCAACGTCAAACGAGGAGGGCAAGGGCACCGATGCCGGCGTTCCCGAGATCTCGTCGACCTGATTCCCGAAGACCTCGACCGCGCTGACCCTGGTGTCCCCTGCAGATCCGGAGTCGAGCAGGTGAGCCTGGTACTGAATCGAGACAACCCGATCCTCGCCCGTTGTGCTCGATTCGTCTATGTCCCCGAGGAAGAACGCGGCAGTGGTCGTTCCTGAGATGCCGATCTCGGTCGCCGTGATCATCGGGTCACACGGTGATCCTTCCATGTCACAGGTCGAGGAGATGATGCCATCGAAGACCAACCCGGCGGGGAGGGTGTCGATCACCGTTGCGTCGTACATGATGGTGCCGGGAGGCATGGTGATGTTGATGGTGTTGGTGACAATCTCACCTATGGTCGCAGCGGAGGGATCAGCGTCCCTCGAGATGGTTGCGAGCGGGGTGTTGAGGATGTGACCCACCTCGGAGTGGTACCCGGTCCCTGCGGTGCGCTCAACCGCAGGCGTGCCCGCCATCGAAGTGCCATCGACGGCAACCGTGTTGACGAAGGTGGTGCTCACGACAACGGGATCATCGACCGTGACCTGGTAGCTGCGGGCCAGCGACGACCCTGCCGCCAGCGAGGCAACCGACCAGGTGATTGTGCCCCCGATACCGTCGCCGGGCGTCGAGTCTGCCGCCCAGACACCACCGTCCGGCACCGGGAGGGTGAGGGTGACACCTTCAGGGATCGAGTCGACGACCGTGACCTCGTGCGCGGTAGCCACGTTGGCCGTTCCCGGGTTGGTCACGGTGACCGAGTAGTCGACTACCTCGTTGCCGACCACAACGCCGTTGTTGCCGATGCTGTCAACACTCGATTTCACCACTCCAAGAAGAGGTTCAACGACCGTCGTGCTCACCGAAGCTCCCTTGGTGTGCTGAACCGCATCCTGGTCGAGCCAGGTGAGAGCGGCCGAGTTGCTTATCGAGGTGCCACGGCTGTTGGCCGGTACGTCGATAACCCGTCCCACGATGGTGAGAACCAGTGTGTCGTCGCCCGTGCCGGGAGCGTTGCGGTAGGACGGGCCTGCGAAGTCGACGGTGACGCTGTCGGCTCCTGTGTTCTCGGATCTGGCCACCGGCTCCTCTCCGTCAAACGTGTGGCTCGCCGACACCAGATCGAGATTGGCGGGGAGATCATCGAACAACTGCCCGCTCCATACAGTCGTGCCTTCCGGGATCACGACCGTTACGGTGTACGTGATCAACTCACCTATCGTCGCCTGGCTGGTTGCATGGTTGCCTGGCTCATCGATCCCGGTAGTGCGGGTGGCGACGATCGATGTCGAAGCGGTGACCACACGGGACGTGTCATCGGCCGATGCGGTGTTGGATGTACCCGAGCCTGTATCAACGTTGGAGGCTGGGATGTAGGAGAAGGTTCCGTTGTTGGTGGCCGAGGTGTAGGTGGTGACACCGGCTCGATTTGTGAGCGTCGTCTCCGGGGCGATACCCGCGGGTACGGTGGCTTGATAGGTCACGTCAACCGTCGTGCCCGCCGCCACCGACAGCGTGTTCGGTCCGGTCCATTCGACGCGGTTCCCGGCGTCGACACAGACCCCTCCGTCGCCGATTGCACTCACCCGGGACGTGCACGGCGCCAGCAGCGCCGGGAGAAGATCCCAAACGACGACGTCGGCGGCATCAACGTCTCCGGAGTTCGTCACCGCCAACTGATAGGTGACGACATCGCTCTCGCTGACGATCTCTCCGTCACTAGGGCCACCGGTGCTGGTGGCATTCACCGCGACGACACCTTTGCCGAGGTCTATCTCCGGCTCGAGCACCCTCACGGCAGCTACATCCGGGGTGTTGATGGAACTGCCGCTCGTGGTCTTGTGCGTATGACCGGCCACTCCGGTAACGGTCTGGCCCGATGAGGTGGCTGCGGGGTTGGTGACGGTGGTTGAGAACACGATCTCGAGGTACCGGTCGGAAGTCACGTAGCCGTCGCCGTCTCCAATGTGCCAGGTGAGAGTCGAGTTGCCTGGGGTCACCGAGGCCCCATCGACATCGGCCGGGGGCACGGTGTTGTTGGCACCGGTTGACCAGACATCTCCCGCTGTGTACTTCTGACCGGAGGGAATGCTCAGGCTGACCACCGAGTCCGCAGTGACGAGATCGACCGGATAGTCGACGATGAGCCGCCAACACACCTGGTCCCCGATCCGATAGGCGGCAGAAGTGTCGTTCCAGGTGAGGGTCGACCCATCACCACAGACCCCTGGTGAGCTGAGAGCCGCGGGTCGGGTGGCTACCTGTGCTTGCAGCACGACTCCCGCTGCGGCCTGCCCGACCGTGGCGACGTCTGTTGCCAGTGTCGCATCGACAGTGCCCGTCACGCTTGCCGTGTTGACCCACGAATCACGGGCCAGCACTGGTGTGTCGTCAGCGAATCCTTCCCGGTAGTTGGCCCTCGCCTGTGTTGCGAAGGTGACGATCGTCTGACTCGCAGGGCCCATGTCGGCGAGGTCCCAGACCAATGTCCAGGAGCCGTCGGCGTTCTCGGTTGCCGACGTGTACGCCGGGGATGGGGCAACACCGGCGGCACACTCGGCGTCGCCGGCACCGTACGGGCAGAGCCCATCAGGGACGGTGTCGGTGACGACTATGCCTGTGGCGAGGGTCATGTCGGCTGAAGTGTCGATGGTGAGGGTCCAGTTGCTGACTGCACCCTGGGCGATTGAAGAATTGTCGACGCTCACCGCGATCATCAGGTCGTCGGACGCCGCCTCGGCTTTGGGAGCGCCGGGAACGAGCACCACCGAGCTCATCAGGGCGAAGAAGGCGAAGATCAAGCGCAGCGAACGCGTTTGAAACCAATGCTTCGCAGTCACCATCACCTCGCCAAAGGCAGCGAACTTGCCTATCCGTCAGTCCCCTGTCCTGTCGGCATCAATGGCCTAGAGATAACGGTGACGGGCGAGATACGAGGGAGGAGGGCACACCCAATCGAGCACCACAGATGGGATGCTGGTGACCGTCTGGTTTGGAACTGCCAACAGCATCCTCTCAGAGGGAGATGCCTCTGATCAGGAAGTCAATCGCAATATCAGCGATCTCGTGAACCTGCGCTTTGGGATCGGGGGCGTCCATGATGGTGCGACCGGCCCCCATCACCGTCTGGAACATCAGTTGCCCGACCACAGGGCGAGGAAGATCACGGAATGCACCGGTACCGACCCCTGCTTCGTACACCTGAGCAAAGGCACGGACGAGATCGGCGTGGGCACCGGCCACCCGCCGCTGTGCCTCGTCGGAGAGCTGCATTGCCTCGGTGTGGAGGATCAGCCCCAGATGATCGAGCCCGACGAACTCGACCGTCCGTGTCCCAAGCTCTCGCATTCTCGATACTGGATCGCTGTCTGTAGCTATGGCATCAACAATCTCGTTGATCAGCACCGGCAGTCGCTCCTCAACGAGCTGCACCAGCAGATCTTCGGTGCTCTCGAAGTACTCATAGAACGTGGTACGCCCGATGCCAACCGCTGCGGCGATATCGGCATGTGTCGTCTCCCGAAACCCGTGTGACGCAAACGACTCCAGCGCAGCGTCGAACAGGGCTATGCGGGTTTCCTCCCGTGAAGAACGTCGCCCCGGCATCAGTATTTCATCACTTCCCGTAGCGTCTGTTGCTGTGGGTGAAGTCACGCAGGGCCCTCAGGAAGTCCACCCGCCGGAACTCCGGCCAATACACGTCTACGAAGGAGAACTCGGCGTACGCCGCCTGCCAGAGAAGGAACCCGGAGAGCCGGGTCTCCCCGCTGGTACGAATGACGAGATCGGGGTCGGGTAGGTCGGCGGAGTACATGTACGAGCTGAGGGCTGCCGCATCGATGCGCTCGGCCATGTCTTCGGCCGCCACTCCGTCCTGAGCCAGGTTGGAGACCAACTCGCGGGCGGCGTCCACGATCTCCTGACGCCCGCCGTATGCCAGGGCAATGGTGACATGGCGGCTCCCCGTACTACAGGTTGCGGCCAGCCGTTTTGCAGAATCGATGAGCCGCTGTGGCAACAAGTCGAGGCTGCCGACGAAGCGAACTGAGACGTCGTGGCCCCTGGTCCGCTCCGGGATCGAGTCGAACAGGTCGATCAGCACCTCGTAATAGGGCTCCAACTCGTCGGCCGGCCGGGACAGGTTCTCGGTCGAGAGCAGCCAGCAGGTAACGGCGTGAATCTCGAGTTCATTGGCCCACCCGAGGAACTCCACAAATTTGTCCATACCCTCGCGGTAGCTTGCCGCATAGTCGGGCAGTCGCTCGGCACGGGCATAACGCCTGTGGCCATCGTGGATGACACCGATGTGCTCGGGTAGCTTGTCCCTATCGAGGAACTTCAAGATCCGCGACTCATACACGCGGTAGAGAGGCTTCTTGACGATCCTCTTCGTCTTGTTCAGATTCACTATCGGTGAAGTCTACGCCCCATCATGTTTACCCAAGACAGAAACACGAGAGATAGCCAAACCCGGGTTCCGGCTGGAACCCGAGGGCTACCGATTGTGTGTCTCTGGAGGTAGCCTCATCTCATGTACCTCAATGAGAACTTCAAGCGCTGGACGCTTGGGAAGATGCAGAACCCGGTACGAGGCATGCTCCATGGGACGGCAGCCGTGGTCTCGCTGGTCGGAACCATCCTCCTGATCGCAAGGGCGAACAACCTCAGGGCAGTGGTCGCGGCAGTCATATTCGGCGCCGGGCTGCTCGCCCTCTACACCACCAGTTCGCTGTATCACTCGATCCCATGGCGCGACGCGTGGAAACGACGGATGCAGCGCCTCGACCACTCCATGATCTTCGTTCTGATCGCAGCCACATACACGCCGATCATTCTCATCATCCTCGAGGGCGCGTGGAGGTGGATCGCACTGACGCTGGTGTGGGCGATTGCCCTCGTCGGGATAATCAACCGGATGGTTGGGTCGATGGAACGACATGTCTTCTCGTTCAGCTTGATGCTGATCCTTGGCTGGCTCTCGCTCCCGATCATGTTCCCCCTGGCGGGCCGCGCCGGCACCGCCGCGGTCGTCCTCATGGCAATCGGAGGCGGCCTCTACACCGTGGGAATGGTGTTCAAGGTGACCAAGTGGCCACGCCTATGGCCACGCGTGTTCTCGGCACACGAGCTGTTCCACGTGTTCGTCGTCGCCGCGTCGGTGCTCCACTGGACCGCGACGTACCGCTACGTGATGAGCTGAGCCTCAGCCGCCTGATTCCTCGAGTGCCTTCTGCCGCTCACGGCCGGGGCGCTGGATGACCAGCAGTTGAGCCTCCTCATAGCCACCGTTGTGGTACGAGTACTGCTCGCCACCCTCGAAGACCAGCACGTCACCTGGGTGGAGCAGTGAGGTCTGCCCGGCCGCAGTGAACTGCACAACACCCCGCAGCCCGATGTAGGTCTTTTCCTTGCGCTGTTCTGCGAACGGCGGGTGCTCGCCACCAATGGGCACCTCAACAACTCCCAGGGAGAGCCCGGTGAAGGATCCCGGGGTCATATCGCGAACGCTCAGGGTCCCGAAGGGGAACGGCGCCTGCTCTTGATAGCGCTTTAATTCCACATCAACCTCCACTCGCCGACTCTACGGAACACCCGGCCACAAACGAAATCTGTCGGAGCACCCGGCCAAGCCACCTGGACAAGCGGCAAATAGCCGCCCAGGGTTACCCAACGTTTTCTGCACCGATGCCGGGACTGAGCCGAAATCGGCGCAACACCCACCTAGTCTGGCAGTGTCAGTCTCGCAGCCGATCAGGGCCCGGCCACATGAGAGCCATCACACACAAGCTACCGAAGAAGCGGCTTCCGTCTCGCGCCGTGTGGCTATTGGTGGCGGCGATCTCGTTCATCGTCCCCCTGCTGATCAAATTGCCAGATCTCTCACCTGCCGGCCATCGCATGCTGGCGATCTTCCTGGTCGCCATCGTCCTGTGGGTGACCGAGCCGATCCCACTGTACGGCACTGCTGCTTTGATCATCTTCCTCGAGATCGTGATGATCAGCGACCAGGCGATCGTCGCGCTACCGGCGGGCTTCGAGCCCGGCAGCTACCGCAACTACTACTACGCCCTTGCCGACCCGGTGCTGATGCTGGTCCTCGGCGGTTTCTTCCTGGCGATGGGTGCGTCACGATTCCATCTCGACAAGGCGGTCGGCAGCATCATGCTCCGGCCCTTCGGTGACAACCCGGCATACATCATGTTGGGACTGATGTTGATCACCGCAACCTTCTCCATGTTCATGTCGAACACGGCAACAACAGCAACCATGATGGCGGTGGTGCTCCCTGTCGCCGCTTCCCTGCCTGAGACGGATCGGTTGCGGGCGGCCATGGTTCTTTCGATACCGTTCGCAGCCAACATCGGAGGCATCGGCACCCCGGTTGGTACCCCGCCAAATGCCATCGCCATCGGTCAGCTGGCACAGGTCGGCGTCACCGTCACCTTCGGGAAGTGGATGCTGATGGCAGTCCCCGGTGTCATCGTGATCATCCTCATCGCCTGGTGGTTGCTGCGAGTGATGTACCCGTCGGATACAAAGTCAATCCCAGTGCGAATCGAAGGCGAGTTCGTGCACTCCCGGGAAGCCCACATCTTCTACGGTGTCTTCATCGTCACGGTCCTCCTCTGGATGACCGAGTCGTTGCACGGTGTCACCTCGAGTGTCGTCGGCTTCATCCCGGTGGTGGTGCTGCTCGTCACCGGTGTGCTCACCGACAAGGACCTGCAGAAGGTGCAGTGGCATGTGCTGTGGCTGATCGCAGGTGGTATCGCCCTCGGCAGGGGCATCGTTGACTCCGGGCTCGACCGCTGGGTCATCGGCCTCATCTCCTGGGAGAGCATCGGCACCACTGTCATCATCATCTCGTTCGCCCTGACCGGGCTGGCGCTGGCAACGGTGATGTCACACAGCGCAAGCGCCAACCTGCTCGTTCCACTTGGCATCTCGGTGGCCGCCTCCCCAACGCTCGATCTCGATCCGCTGCTCGCCGGTTTTATGATCGCGATCGGCGCATCACTGGCGATGGCGCTACCGATTTCCACCCCCCCGAACGCCATTGCATACAGCTCGGGCTTCATCAAGACAACAGACATGGCCAAGACGGGGATACTCATCGGAGTCGTCGGCCTGATCATCTACCTCTTCGTCTCACCAATCCTCTGGTCGGCACTCGGTGTGACATGACTTTCGATGGTGCCCGCGACGTCGTGCTGTGCGCATCGAGTGACCAGGTCACCCGGACCGAGCTCGAACACGATCTGAATGCGCTGTCCGAGGGTGCTTTTGCGGTGGGAACAGCAGCTACTGCTGACGGGCTGGTCGCTGCCGCCGAGGCGGCGATCGCCGCGGGGATGATGGTCCCTCTCGTATTTGTCGACGACTATCTGAGCGATGGGCGTGGCATCGACACCATGCGGCGGCTCCGGCTCATCACAGGTCTGGAGACTGCACGAAAGATCCTTCTTGCGGAGGAGGCTCCCGATGATGAGGGAATCTGCGACGGCGTGCTCACGGTCCCGTGGAGCGAGGGTCAGCTCAAAGCGCTCGTGTCCCGGCTCGTCACTGAGTACTACGTCACCGAGGCGCCGCAGGAGGTCGAGGAAGTCACCGAGGTCGTCGATGTCGATGTGCTCTCCCGTGCCTTCGTCGAGGTGGAGGAACGAGCACATGTGGCCACCGAGCGACTTGCGCTGCTACAGAGATCGTTCCGCGAAGATCGGTCGCTCTCGGACGACGAGGTCGAAGCAGAGATGATCGCTGAGATCGACCGCGCCCTCGAGGGACCGCCAAGGACAACCGTTCCCGCCGGGACCAGGATGCTCACTGCGGGCGCCCCGGTCGAGGGAATCAAGGTTGTCGTCAGTGGACGGGTGCAGCTCACCCTCGAAGTCGACGGCAGGTCGATCGTGTTTCATGGTCGCACGGCGGGCCGGGTCATCGGGCTCAACGCCATTGCCCTCTCAGAGACCAACGCCTTCTTCAATGTGGACGCCGTCGAGGAGACGACCTTCATCTCGCTCACGTTGGAACAATTCGACGATGCCCTGAGGCACAGCCCGACCCTCGCCATCCACTTCGTCTCCGTGGCGCTGCGGGCGATGGCGCGACGCAACCAGCGATCCATCGAGCTGCGCACCACCGTCGACCGTCTCGCCCACGACCTGGAACAGGAGCGGGATGAGCTCGCCGATGCGCTGGAACGGCTCAGCGAGACCCAGGCACGGCTGGTGGAATCCGAGAAGCTCGCCACCCTCGGTCAGCTCGCCGCCGGTATCGGCCACGAGCTGAACAACCCGGCAGCTGTGGTCAGCCGCGCCGCCGACTTCCTCACCGACGACGTAGAGGCACTGACGGCGACGGTACCGGGTGCCGACATGTTCGTCGATGCGGTGCGGGTCGCCAGAGGGACAAACCCGGTCTCCACCCGGGTCCTCAGGGAGCAGACCAGGCGACTCGCCGATGATCTGGGGGATCGGGTGCTGGCGAAGCGTCTGGTCCAGATCGGCATCACCAGTCGGGAGAAATACGACGCCGTGTTCGCCGAGGTCCCCGATCCGGAGATCCAGCTCGAACGCATGGAGCGGTTCCATCGCATCGGGACCTCCATTCGCAACATCGACGCCGCCGCCGATCGGATTGTCCGCCTGGTCGGCTCGGTGCGCTCCTACGTGCGGGGCAACGAAGAGATGATCGAGGCCTTTGATATTCGCCACGGAATCGAGGAGACATTGCTCCTCCTCGGTCACGAGTTGGAGCACGTCAGCGTCGAAACCTCGTATCCGAGCGAGATTCCCTGCGTCGACGGCTACCCCGGTGCGCTGAACCAGGTATGGACCAATCTGATTACCAACGCCATCCAGGCAATGGGCGAAGACGCCCGGCTACTCATCGACGTTTCGGTGGAAGCGTCCGGTGCCGTGCACGTTGCGATCACCGACAACGGCACCGGCATCCCGCCCGAGCATCTCGATCGTATCTTCGAACCGGCGTTCACCACCAAGTCGGGCCACGTCGAGTTTGGTCTGGGACTCGGCTTGCAGATCGTCAAGGACATCGTGGTACGCCACAATGGATCGATCTCAGTGGAGTCAGCGCCGGGACGTACCCGCTTTACGGTGGTACTCCCTCCATCTCAGGGCGTCTGCGACAGCAATGGAGAGACAACATGAACCGCTTGGTCATTCTCTGTATCGAGGACGAGGACGAGGTTCGCGATGCGGTGGTGCGCGACCTCGAGGTATTCGAGCCGGCCTTCCTCGTAGAGATGGCCGAGGACGCCGATGACGCCAGACAGGTCGTCAACGAGGTCGTCGCAGCAGGCGACAGAGTCGCCCTCGTTGTGGCCGACCATCGTCTGCCCGGAATGCAGGGAACCGACTTCTTGATCGAGCTACATCACCAGACGGCGACAACGGCTACCCGCAAGGTCCTGCTGACCGGTCAGGCCGACCACGAAGACACGATCCGTGCCATAAACGAGGCTGGTCTCGACCACTACATCCCTAAGCCGTGGACCGTTGACGAGCTGCACTCGGTGGTACGCGAGCAGCTCACCGAGTACGTGCTAGAGAATGTCGACGATGTGCTCCCCTACATCGCCGTGCTCGACGGACCGAGGCTTCTCGACAAGCTGGCAGAGGACTCGATCTAGGTTCGTGTTCCCCGGCACTCACACCCGCCCCGGCTCGGCGACCCGGCGAGACGTTAGCCTCAAGCCGCAGTCTGGCCTGCCCCGCTGAGGATCCCATCGACAATGACATCGATCGCCTCGTCGAAGCTGACGTCGGTATCCTCCGGCATGCCGAAGCCATCTTTCATCTCTAGATCGATGAACCCGTGGATCATCGATCGAATCGCCCGGATCAAATGCACGGCCCGGTCACCGGATATCCCGGCATCGACTAGATAGCCGCGCAGGCTCATGACCGGTCTTGCCATGGCGGTATACAGGTCCGGGTCCTCTCCGGGCCGCGGGGCGGGGAGCAGAGCCTCGTAGAGACCACGATGCTCGAGGGCAAACCGGCGGTACTCACCGGCGACGCGCCTCAATGCTTCGCCCGATGTCTCACCTTCCACCCGGTGGGAGACGATTTCGTCGATTTGCGCCGCGGCGTGCATCGCAAGCTCCCGGCGCAATCCGGCGAGACCTGCGACGTGGTTGTAGAGCGATGGTGTCTTGATCCCCAGCTCGTCGGCAACGGACCGCAGAGACATTGCGCTCAGCCCGTAACGGTCGGCAATACCTTCTGCTGCTTCAACCACCTGACTCAACGTGAGCCCGACCTTGCGCCCCATCAGCCTCTCCCGGCGGATTACATCTCCGCCCGCTCCTTCAGTGCCCTGTTCATCGCCTCGAAGCCCCGGCGGGTCGCGCCGTCGAGACTCCTGCTGAGCACCGGGACGAGGATTCCCGTGAAGTCCTCGCTCTGGACCAACCTAGTACCGTGAGAAGTGGCCTCGATCCTGTAGCGATGGCGACCGTCGAACAGCCCCCGAATCCCGACCTTGCCGAGCCATTCGAAGTACCTGCCGGGCTCGACGGCGGTCACCCGGGGACGAAAGTGCATCGCTCGTCCCCCCGGGGGTTGCAGGGTCACATCGAGCCTGCCTCCTACGGCGGTCTCTCCTGCGATGGAAACCACGAATGGGTTCCACTCGGGAAACGACTCGAAATCCATCAGTATCTCCCACACCACCTCAGGCGTCGCATCGATCTCGATCCCGGTGTGCAGTCTCTTCACTATGCCCTCCATGTCTAACGTTCTTAGTCATAATAACTAAGATAGTTAGTCACTGTCAACCCCGCCCTACTCGATCTCGTAGGCGGGCTTGGAGCACACCGTCCTGAGCGCAAAGCTCGACTTCAGTCTGGTGACACCGGGAAGCCGCGACAGGTAGCTCCGGTGAATTCGCTCGTAGTCCTCGACATCCGCGCAGAGGATCTGCACCACGTAGTCGGCGTCACCGGCCATCAGGTGACACGACATGACGCCGGGTACCTTTTCGACCGCCGCTTCGAACTCGTCGAGCAGGTCCTCGCGCTGACTAGAAAGCGAGATATCGACAAACACCGAAGTCGCTTTGCCGATCTTGGCGGGATCGATGACTGCGGCGTAGCGGGCGATGACACCGTGCTCTTCGAGTCGCCGGACCCGTCGCAGACATGCCGACGGCGAGAGGTGCACCTCCCCGGCGAGCGAGACATTGCTCATCCGGCCGTCAACCCCGAGCGCAGCCAGAATGGCGCGGTCGGTCTTGTCCAATTCGTACCTCACAACAATCCTCCGATATCTGATGTTCTAGTGCATGATTATTGCGCAGGGTGCGCGCTCTGCGCCAGGACTCGCAAGCACATGCTGACAAATCGGCGATATGTTTGTCTTGTCTACTCATCAGGAGCGAAAGCTGTGATCGTTGGTGTGCCCAGGGAAGTCAAGGTTGCCGAGCGTCGGGTCGGGATGAAGCCCGCCGCGGTGAGGGAGTTGATCCATCACGGCCAAGAAGCGCTCGTCGAATCAGGTGCCGGGCTCGGGGTTGGTGCCGCTGACACCGACTACGAGGCAGTCGGTGCGAGGATCGTTCCCACCGCAGCAGACGTCTATGACAACGCCGACCTCGTCGTCAAGGTAAAGGAACCGCAGCCCGAAGAGCGCGCCATGCTGCGCGAGGGCCAAGTCCTCTTCACATACCTGCATCTTGCTCCCGATCCAGACCAGGCAGCAGACCTGGTCAAGAGCAAGGCAATCTGTATCGCATATGAGACTGTGACCGATAGCACCGGGGGCCTGCCTCTCCTGGCTCCGATG
Organism: uncultured bacterium; assembly: GCA_963777645.1. Lineage (GTDB taxonomy): Bacteria > Actinomycetota > Acidimicrobiia > Spongiisociales > UBA5794 > JAAETI01. The sequence goes on from CAVZRA010000004.1 coordinate 41,937, forward strand.
TCGCGGGTGGCTGGTCGCCTCTCGGTCCAGGCGGGCGCCACCGCGCTCGAGAGCGTCAACGGAGGATCGGGCATCCTCCTCGGTGGTATCCCAGGCGTTGCTCCGGCCAGAGTGGTCGTCATTGGCGGCGGTGTGGTCGGGGTCAACGCCATCGATGTCGCCCTCGGCATGGGTGCCGCGGTGACCGTCCTCGACAACAGCGTCGATGTGCTCGACCGGCTGGGGAGACATTTCGGCCCTGCGCTCACCACGATCTATTCGACGGCGGCGGCGCTCGACGAGCAGGTGATCGATGGAGACCTGGTGATCGGTGCTGTTCTGGTCAAGGGCGCCAGGGCGCCGAAGCTGGTGTCTGCGGACATGGTGACGCGCATGCGCCACGGATCGGTGCTCGTCGATGTTGCGATCGATCAGGGTGGCTGCTTCGAGACTTCTCACCCCACCACCCATACCGAGCCGACCTTCATCGTCGATGGCACCGTGCACTACTGCGTGGCCAATATGCCGGGAGCGGTGCCCAAGACATCGACGGCGGCGCTGAACACCGTGACGCTCCCTAGGGCGCTGGCGCTGGCCACCAAGGGAGTGCGACAGGCACTAATCGACGATCCTCATCTCCGCAACGGGCTCAACGTGTGTGCCGGCATGATCACCAATGAGGCGGTGGCTCGTGAACTCGGGCTCGAATACGTCGATCCTCTAGAGGCGTTGGCAACGCTGTGATGAGGTCGCTCAAACGAGCGGGCGGGTCCATCATGTCTCCGGAACGCGCAAACCCGGCCGGTCACTCCGTCGATCATGACGGGATCACGGCCGGGTCGTCGCGCACAGTGTGAGTGCGCTTTGTCGCTACGTTCGAAGGACCATCCGATCGCTTAGTCGCAAGAGCGCCCAGCCAATCAGAATCAATACGATTCCCAGACCAGCTGCCATTGCGGCAACGCCGAAGGCGACCACCGAAGTGAACAGCGAAGCTCTGAGGAACGAAGCAGTCATAGCGGTATCCCGAAGCGGATCGTCACGACCGAGCTGGGCATAGGTCTGCCCACCTGTGGCCTCGAGCGCATGCCCCTGAATAGCGGATGCCTGCTCATAAGCGGTGAACGGCCCGTCGACAGTCTGGCCACCAAAGTGGTTGGCATCGGCCGAGACGGTGATGTGCTCGTCCGAAAGGTGGTTCTTGACGTTGAACCAGGTGAAGATCCCGGTCAAGGCCATAATCAACCCGGCGACCATCACGAGGATGGCGATGAGCCGGAGCGGTGAACTCGACGTCGAGCTTCTAGAGGACGTCGATTCCTCGACTGTTGCGGTCATCCATTTCTCCTTGGAGTAGAATTGCGAAAATACAATGTTGAGCCTAGTCCTTTACAATTAGCGCTGCCGACGATCCTCATACCCAGGATGCCTCAAAGTGAAACCGGCAGAGACGGCGGGCCAGGAAACTCGGTCGACGGAGATCGAAAACCGACAGACCGGCACTCGATCGTCGACCGTGTTCTGGTCGAAAGGACTCCCGGCTGCATCTCACCAAACCGGATCAGCCGATCAGGGAACGCAGCCGTCCGATCTGCGCCTGCACCGACGCCATCGAGCCGCCGCCCGGCGTGATTCGGGCCGCCACCGAAGCCACCGGATTCAGCTCATCCAGGTCTTCCGGAATCAGCTGGACGTGAGCAGCTTCCAGCTCTGCCGCAGTCGCGTCACCCAGGGTGCGGCCGCCGGCGTCCAGATCACCTACCAACCGGCCCACCGCAGCGTGGGCATCCCGGAACGGCACACCCCGGCCGACCAGCAACTCGGCGAGGTCGAGCGCAGCAACCATCGAAGACGGCTGGGGAGGATCGAACTCTGCGCTCTCGATCATCCCGCCGATCGCAGCCAGCGCAAGCGACAGCGTGTCGTCGGCGTGGAACACGGCCCGTTTGTCCTCCTGGAGGTCGCGGTTGTAGGTGAGCGGAAGCCCCTTCTGCAACGTCAGCAACGTGGTCAGATCACCGATCACCGCTGCCGTCTTGCCACGGGCTAGCTCGGCGATATCCGGGTTCTTCTTGTGTGGCATCGCCGACGACCCCGTGGTGAATGCGTCCGAATAGGTCACCCATCGGTACTCCTCGCTCCCCCAGAGCACGAGTTCCTCGGCGAGCCGGGACAACGTAACCATTGTCTGGGCACAACAGAAGGCATATTCGGCCACGAAGTCCCGCGCCGCCACCGCGTCCATCGAGTTGTCGAACACGCTCTGGAACCCGAGCTCGGCAGCGGTCTGTGCCGGATCGAGCGGGAGTCTGCTACCTGCCGCCGCTCCCGCCCCCAACGGTGAGACGTCAATCCGCTGATAGGCATCGAGGAACCGATCTCGCTCACGTAGCAGCATCCAGGCGTAGGCCAGGAAGTGGTGTGCCAGCGGGACCGCCTGCGCTTGTTGCAGGTGTGTGTATGAGGCAACCACCGTGTCGCCCGCATCCTCGGCAATGGAGACGAGCACGCGAATTAGCTCGGTGATCTGAGCTGCACGCTCCCCGGCGTTGCGACGCAGGTACAAACGGAGATCGAGACAGATCTGATCGTTGCGGGACCGCCCCGTGTGCAGCTTGCCTGCGACCTCGCCGACCAGCTCGTATAGCCTGCGCTCAACGGCCGAGTGCACGTCCTCGTCACGATCCGACCAGGCAAACTCACCAGACCTCACTTCGGCAAGCACCGCGTCCAGACCTCGTTGCAGCTCGACGCCGTCTTCGGAGGAGATGATCCCCACTTCGGCGAGCATGGCGGCGTGTGCCTTGGAGCCAGTGACGTCGTCAACGATCAGCCGACGATCGGAATCATCGACCGTGAACCGCCACAGCAGCTCTGCCGGGCTCTCCTCGAACCGACCGCCCCACAACGTCATGGTCTACTCGCCTCCCCCGAGTCTCTTCTCGGCGAAAGTCCTCAGCCGCAACGACTGAAGACGGATGAAACCTTGGGCATCTGCCTGGTCGTAGACATCGTCTGCTTCGAAGGTAACCGTCTTCTCGTCATAGAGGCTGTCCGAATCAGACCGGCGGCCGTCGACGATGACGTTCCCCTTGTAGAGCGTGATTCTGGCCTCGCCGTTGACACGTTGCTGAATCTCGTCGTTGAACTTCTGGAGCGCCTCACGTTCCGGGGAGAACCAGAACCCGTTGTAGACCATCTCGGCGTAGCGAGGCGCCAACTCGTCGCGAAGGTGGGCAACCTCACGATCGAGGGTGAGCGACTCGACGGCGCGATGAGCGTGATGCAGGATCGTTCCCCCCGGTGTCTCATAGACACCCCGGGATTTCATGCCGACAAACCGGTTCTCCACGATGTCTACCCGACCGACGCCGTGGGCCCCACCGAGAGAGTTGAGTCTGGTGAGTATCTCTACCGGGCTCATACGCACACCGTTGATGGCGACGGCGTTTCCCTGCTCGAACTCGATAGCGAGCGTTTCCATCATGTCGGGCGCTTCCCAGGGATCGGTCGTCATCCGGAACATGCCCTTCGGCGGCGAAACCCAGGGATCCTCGAGCACCCCACCTTCATATGAGATGTGCAGGAGATTGGCGTCCATGGAGTATGGCTTCTCGGGAGTGACCGGCACCGGGATGTTGCGCTCCTCAGCGTATGCGACACAATCGGCGCGACCCTTCAGGTCCCACTCTCGCCACGGGGCGATTACCTTGATGGTCGGATCGATGGCAAATGCCGACAGCTCGAAGCGAACCTGGTCGTTGCCCTTGCCGGTGGCGCCGTGAGCAATGGCATCTGCCCCGGTCGCCTTGGCCGCCTTCATCATCCCCTTGGCTATCACCGGACGCGCCAGCGAGGTGCCGAGCAGGTAGTAACCCTCGTAGATGGCGTTGGCACGGATAGCGGGGAAGACGTAGTCGGAGACGAACTCGGCGCGCAGGTCGTCGACGATGGCTTCGGAAGCGCCGGTGGCGAGAGCCTTCTCCTTCGCCTCGGCAACCTCCTCACCCTGTCCTACGTCGGCGGTGTAGGTGACCACCTCTGCCCCGTATTCGTCTTTGATCCATTGCAGGATCACCGACGTATCGAGGCCACCGCTATAGGCGAGGACGACCTTCTTGATGTCTTTCATTTCCTTGCTCCCATTTCTTCGATCCTGACGGCAACCGAGTCCCCACCGACTTCGGGTGTTGTGACGATCATCAGCGTGTCATCCCCGGCAATGGTCCCGAGCACGCCTTCGACGACCGCTCGATCGATCGCACCCGCCACCAGATGAGCGGCGCCGGGAGGCGTATGCAGGACAACCAGGTTCTCGGACACGGATATCTCCTCAACAAAATCGTTGACCGCCCGGCGCAACCGGATCTCGGCCTCACTCAGTTGCTCTGCGTTCGGGGCGAGGTTGTAGTGCAGAGCACCGTGGACGTCCTTGACCTTGATGGCACCAATTGAGTCGAGGTCGCGTGAGACCGTCGCCTGGGTGACCGGGTAGCCCTCGTCTTCCAGCAACTCCACCAGTTGGGCCTGGCTGGTTATCTTCCCCTCGGTCAGCAGCTTGCGGATCAGCCTTCGTCGGCCGGCGGTCGCCGGGCTCATGGCACCGGCTCCATCGTCACCATGGTTCCTATCCCTTCTGGTGTGAACACCTCGAGGAGCAGTGCATGCTGCATCCTCCCGTCCAGAATGTGGGCTCGTTCGACCCCACCTTCAACTGCCGCGATGCAAGATCGCAGCTTGGGGATCATCCCTGCGGAGGCCGAGCCCTCTTCAATGAGTCTGTTGAGATCGGGCACGATGATCCTGGCGATCAGCGAGTCCTTGTCGCCGAGGTCCCGGTAGAGCCCCTCGACATCTGTGAGGTAGATCACCTTGAGTGCCCCGAGCGCTTCGGCCAGGGCTCCAGCCGCGGTGTCGGCATTGAGGTTGTAGGTGTTGCCGTCTTCGCCTCTGGCCAAGGGGGCAACCACCGGCACGTACCCCTCACTCTGAAGGCTGCGAATCAGGCCGGGATTGACCTCGGTGATCTCACCGACGAATCCGAGCTTCTCGTCCTTTGGTCTTGCAATGAAGATGTTGCCGTCGAGACCGTTGAGTCCTGCCGCCACGGCTCCGTGTGCGTTGATCAGCCTGACGATGTCCGGGTTGATCTCACCGGCGAGGGTGGACTGCACCACCCGGATGGTCTCCTCGTCCGTGACTCGCAGGCCTTCATGCCACACCGGCTCTATCCCGAGCTGTCCCATCGCCCTTGAAATGTGCGGCCCACCCCCGTGGACGATCACCGGGTTGATCCCGACGTAGTGGAGCATCGCAACGTCGTCGGCAAACGTGCTACGTAGATCCTCGTCCACCATCGCCGATCCGCCGTACTTGATGACAACCGTCTTGCCGCGGAAATCCTTGATGAACGGCAACGCCTCGGAGAAGATGCGTGCCTTGCCCATCGTCTTGGCGATGCGTGGCTTCGCTTCGTGTGGGGTGGAGTGTCCCGTGTTGCTCATCAGCTGTACTCCGCGTTGAAGGTCACGTACTCGGGGGTCAGGTCGGTTGTGACAACTCGTGCAACCCCGGGGCCGGCCCCAATGGTCATGGTCACGGTGAAGTCGCCGGTGGCGATTTCTTCGTGTAGCCGCCGTCCGTCGTGCTCGACGGCGACGCCGTAGCGAGCGATATCAATGCCGGCATAGGCAACGCCGAAGTCGGCAGGATCGAAGTCGAAGTCGGTGGCTCCCAGCGCACCGAGCAGCCTGCCCCAATTGGGGTCACCGCCGAAGAACGCCGCTCTGACCAGGGCCGAGTCGGCGACCAAGCGCCCGGCTCGTCTAGCGAGGTAGTCGTTTCCGGCACCGACCACCTCAATAGTCACCACCCGGCTTGCACCCTCGGCATCTGCGGCGAGTTGGTTGGCAAGATCCCAGCACACTCGGGTCATGGTGTCCGAGAGCGCCGGCAGGTCTGGTGCGGTCCCGCTCGCCCCCGAGGCCAGGGCGATCACGGTGTCGTTTGTCGAGGGACAGCCATCGATATTGAGCGCATGAAACGACTCATCGACCGCGGCCCCGAGCGCTGCCTCGAGCGCGGCGGCATCGGCTACGGCATCAGTGGTGACAACCACCAGCATGGTCGCCAGGTCGGGTCGGACCATCCCGGCCCCCTTGGCCATTCCACCCACCGTGAACCCGTCACCGACGATGGTGCTCTCCTTGGGAACGGTGTCTGTGGTCATGATGGCGCGCGCGGCCCTGGTGCCTGCGGCGGCATCTCTATCGAGAGCGACACCCGCGGCGGCGACGCCTGCGATGACCTTCTTGACCGGGAGGGCCTTGCCGATGCCACCGGTCGAGCAGACCAGGACCTCTTCGTGGCTGCAGCCCACCGCGCTGGCGGCGGCATTCACCATCGCCCTGGCGTCTGCTATTCCCTGCTCCCCTGTCGCGGCATTGGCACACCCGGAGTTGAGCACGACCGCCCGCATCGTGCTCCGACGAGCCAACTGTTCCTTGCTCACCAGCACCGGTGCCGCCTTGGCCCGGTTTCGAGTGAACACCGCGGCTGCCGTGAGCTCGCCGTCGCCTGCCACAAGGGCAACATCGGGCTCACCCGACGCTTTGATCCCGGCGGCTACTCCGGCTGCTCTGAATCCCCCGGCTGCGGTGACACTCACGGCATCCACCCTGCCATGGGTAACCCGGTGGTCTCGTTGAGACCGAGGGCAATGTTGATCGACTGGATGGCTGCCCCTGCGGTGCCTTTGGTGAGGTTGTCGATGGCCACCAGCACGACGGCGGTTCCGGTACGGGGGTCGAAGTGGGGATTGACCAGGACCCGATTCGAGTTGGTGACCCAGCGGGTGTTTGGGGAAACATCGGTGACGGAGACAAATGGCGACTCGGCGTATGCCTCTGCAAAGATTTCAGCCACGACGGCGCCATCCGTCCCCTCGCTCAGGGGTACGTAGCATGTCGAAAGGATTCCCCGCTGCATCGGAATGAGATGCGGGGTGAATATCACCGTCGGCTCGAAGGGGCCAACCTGACCGAGCACCTGCTCGATCTCCGGTTGGTGGCGATGGGTCAGCACCCCGTATGCGGCGGCGCCCTCGTCCACCGCGCCAAACATGAGGTGCTCCTTGGCGCCCCGGCCTGCGCCGGACACACCAGAGACCGAATCAACGATCACCGCGCCGGATACCAAACCCGCCCGGTGCAGCGGGGCGACCCCGAGCACCGCAGAAGTCGGGTAGCAGCCGGGTACCGCGATCCGGTCGGCGTCCGCCAACTCTTTGGCGAACAGTTCGGGGAGGCCATATACCCACCGGCCGAGCTGTTCGGGGTGCGGGTGAACCGAGCCGTATGCGGCCAGGTACCGTGCCGGGGTGTCGAGCCGGAAGTCGCTCCCCATGTCGACGACCTTGGCTCCCGTTCTCCGCATCCGCATCGCCGGCTCCGCAGAAGCACCGTGAGGAAGGGCGAAGAAGGCGACGTCCACATCGGGGAGAGTGTCCGGCTCGTTGCTCTGGAGGATGCGGTCGCCGCCACCGAGATGCGGGTGCACCGTGCCAAGGGCCGCACCCTCTTTGGTATGGGCGCCCAGGTACACGGCTTCGAGGTCGGGGTGCACGTCGATCAACCTGATCAACTCGCCTCCGCCATACCCGGATGCCCCGAAGATGGCTGTGCGGATCATCATTCCTTCCAAGACAAAGAGAAGGGACTATACGCATATACACATACCCGGTCAATACCGTGCGCTGTTTTCCGGCAGCACTTCCCGCGCTACCAGCCACGAAGTCTTCGGACGGCCCACAACCCACTTCTAAGGATCACACCGTCGCGCTGGTCACCTGAAGCCACCCCCACATATGGGCACCATGTCCGCAAGAAGGGAAGAGATGGCGACCCGCCTGGGCCGCAGGCCTCGTCGAGCTCGATCGTTCTGGTTAATGTCACAGGCCATGACCTGGCTTCTTGCTCACCAGGGCGGCTGGGACGAGGCGCTGCTCTTCGCCGGTCCGCTTGTACTTGCTTTCCTCGCCATCAGTGCAATCGAGCGCCATGGCAAGCGACGTCAACGCGAACTCATGGAGCGTGGGGAGCTACCCGAAAAGGACGTCGACGATCACTTCCTCGACGATGCCGAATTTGATCATGGGGCCTCCGGATCGCAGAACAACACGCCGTAGTTGTTCTGAGCGGCGGCGTCGAGATAGGACGCCTCTAGATTCGCTTTGCGCAGCTCAGAGCCGCTGCCTGCCACCTCCCTCAGCCCGGCGATGGTTGCGCAGCGGGCGGCGTTCTCGGCGGGGTCGAAATCCACGAGTTGATGGCCTGCCGTTATGTGCAGCATGCCCTCCGGATCTGCGGACACCCTACGCATGTCCTCACGGTTGATCACGGTTGTGGCGGTGAACGTCAACACGATGAGCACGAGCGCAACAGCCGACCACGGTTTTGCCCTGAGTCGATCGGCGAGAAGCGCAAGTCCCACGGATGCCAGCACCGCCCAACCTATCCACCCGAATCCGGTTTCCCTCCACGGGGCCGGATTGAATCCTTTGGCCTGAAGCCCGGAGCTGACTGCAGATATCACCGCTGCGAGCAGGATCACGATCGTGTAGTACGCAACGAGAGGAACGACCCGCCCCGGCGCCACCATCGATGTTCCCCCGTCGCCGTCCTCGCCGTCGGTTCTCCGCCACGCGAGGACCAACAGGGCACCGGCTACAACAGCTATCCCGAACGAGATCAATAGCGCCACGGAAGGGTGAGTCATCATCCGCACAACGGATCGGAACTGGGCAAGCAGCCCGACCGGGGCGAAGGCAGATCCGATCCGGAAAGGCAAAAGAGCTACGAACTCAACCCCAACCGACGGCGAGGCGGCGGCGTAGCACCCTCCCGCGGCACAGTAGCGAGCAATGAAGAAGCGTGCGGGGAGAAACACTACGGCGAATCCAGCCGCCATAGCTACCCAGAGCCGAAACGCGTGGAGGTGCACGACGGAGGCGAGGTTTCGCCAGCCGATCTGTTGTACGCGCAGGAGGATCAGATGGGCGAGGCCGAGGATCAGACCGATCCACGCCAGTTCGATCATCGAGGCAAGGACGGCACCCAGCAACGCGGCAATCCCAAGATGGCCAAGGAACCTCACTCCTCGAGGCTGTGTATTCCGAAGCAGGGCCCTTCCCAACCACAGCGGGATCGCCAGCGCAAGCGACGCCGTCCCGAGATACAGACCGGGAAACAGTGTTAGCGGGTGCACGGCCGGGTTGATCAATACCAGAGATCCTGCGAATAGGAACGGGAGCAGCACGATCGTTCGCTGCCACAGACGACCGGGATCAGATGCAGCACGCCGGTATTGATCAACTGTCGCAAGACCGGTTGCCAGGAGAAACGCGATCATCGCCACCTTGACCACTGACATCATCACGTTCGGAGCGATCCCCGTAACGATGCCCGCCCGCACCACCAGCCAGTGCTCCAGATAGAACCCCAGCCTGCTCATTGGACGAAACACACCGACATCGATGAACGCCGTCACCTCCCTCATCACCTGATTCCACAGGAGAAAGGGATTCCCGCCGACCAGCTTCTCCGGCATGTACATGACAAAGCGCTCGTCCGCCCAGGGACGTGCAAATAGGGCGGGCAGAGCCACCAGTGAGGCAAGCACCGTGCCGGTGAGAAGAGATCGTCGCATCGACCGCATAGGTGGGCGCAGCGTAGTCAGCAGGACCTGATTTCCATGTACCGACAGACCGTCAATTGAGCCTCCATACCCTCTATAAGATCTTCAACACCCTCTCATCAGGGGTTACGGGAGCGGCCAACCGTCTGGGTGCGGTGGATCGATATGGCCGTTCAGGGGACCCGCTCCCGCTGTCAGAGACAATCGTCAATCGGATCCTCAGTGGTGAAAGTAGTTCAGGGGCACGTCAATGAGGTAACGCGGTTCAGTACGGTCGATGGGCCGGGCAACCGTTTTGTGATCTTCATGCAAGGGTGCAACTTCAATTGCGTCTCGTGCCACTACCCATGGCGCATCAACGAATGCAGCAGCTGCGGCCAGTGCGTCGAGCCATGCCCCGAGGGGGCACTGTTCTTCGACGGACAGCACCGGGTGGTCGTTGACGACGGCGAGTGCACCAACTGTGACATCTGCCTTGCGGTCTGCCCATCCCACAGCACCCCTCTCACCCAGATGGTCCGTCTCGACAGCCTCACCAAGAGGATCGCCGAGGTCGCCCACTTCATCTCAGGTATCACCCTCTCTGGTGGCGAGCCCACGCTGCAGAGCGACTTTGTGGCAAGCCTCTTCTGTGCTCTCAAGTGTGACGACCATCTCTCGCGGCTGACCACATTCGTCGACTCCAACGGGCACACGACACGCCATGTATGGGAGCGCCTGCTCCCGGTCATGGACGCTGCCATGATCAGCCTCAAGGCTTTGGATCCTGACACTCACGTCGCCATTACCGGCCAGCCAAATGACAGGGTGCTCGACTCGATTCGATACCTCGCCGAGTGGGATCGACTCTGGGAAGTGAAGCTGCTCATGATCCCGGGCAAGAACGACGATCCTGCAGCGGTCGAGCGCACGGCCGTCTGGCTACACGACGTCGACCCGTCGATGAGGATCAGGCTCGTCGGTTTTCGTAATGCCGGAGTGAGAGACGACTATTCGTTCCTCCCCGATGCTGATCCCGATCACATGGCAGTCCTTGCCGACATCATCCGTCGAATTGGTTTCGACGATCTGGTGATCAGCTGAGATCACGCAATCGCTCAAGGTCGTTGCCCGATCTCCCGATCCTCATTCGGTGAACGAATTTGCCGGAAACACCTATCTCCTCGACGATCCCGATACCATCCTCGACGCCAGAATCAAGGTCGATCTGACCAACATAACGGTGATCGCAGACGGAACCGAGATCGGGAGTTGGAAACACGACGAGGTGAAGGTATCCAGAGTCGACAAGCTCATCCACCTGAGGGCAAACGATGAAACTCTGGTGATCGCCGTTGACAACCCGGGTTTCCTTCTCGATTTGCTCGGCGTGGAGACGCCGCCGCAAACCACGGGAAGGCGTCGTCGCCAGAAGACCGTTGAGTACAAACAAGAGGGACGGAGCCAATTCAGCCTGGCGAATCTCAAGAATGAGATTCTCGAGGAGCGAACCGGCCGTCTCGACCGACGCCTGGCAATCATGATGGGTATAGCGGCCGCAGCCGTCCTGCTCGGTGCCGCGCTGTCATGGGGACCGTTCCGCATCCTCGATCCGGGCAGTTTCCCGATCGGGCGTCTGCTCGCGGCTTTCGGCGGCCTGGGCGGGTTGCTCGGCCTGTACCTCGCCTACTTCGACCGGAGTCGGGTCACCGGGTCCGCAGCCACCATTGCGGCCGGTGTTGTCACCTTCGCCATCATGTTCGTCTACGCACGGGCAGCCCGGCTCGGCATCGGGTTCATATTCGCCATGCTCGGCGCGCAGGGCCTCGTTGCGGTCGGTGTCCTCGGTATGTTGGGGCGCCCGGCAGGGACCGAACCCGAAGAGTAGAAGCGCTGGAGTCGCTCCCAAGTTCCCGCAGCGCGATACCCCGATCCTCTATTTGATGGTGACCCACGCCACCGCAAGTGATGCGCTATTTGTCGACATCCCGCGTGGCCCACCACTCATCGAGAAACCGGTAAGCATCGGCGGGCTCATAGGGGCCGCCCTCGATCCTGTGCTCGAGCAACATCCTCATGGCCCGGCCGACGTCGGGGCCGGGATCCAACCCGAGGTGGCGCATCACATCGTTGCCGTCGATAGGAGGACGGAGAGCGTCGAGCTCCTCCCTCTTCCGTAGCTCAGCGATGCGGTCTTCCATATCGTCGATGCGGCGGGAGATCGCGTTCGCCCGCTTCTTGTTGCGGGTGGTGACGTCACATCGAACGAGCTCATTCAACCTCGGTAGGAGTGGCCCGGCGTCCCGTACATAGCGCCGTAGCGCTGAGTCGGTCCAACCCATCTTGTAAGTGTGGGGACGCATATGCAGGTACACCAGTTGGGAAACGTCCCTGATCTCTTCCTTGGAATACCGGAGTTGACGCAACCGCTGACGCGCGCATCCGGGCACCCACCACCTCGTGGTGGTGAAAGGTGACACCCCCGGCATCGAAGTCGCGTGTCGCCGGCTTGCCGATATCGTGAAAGAGCGCCGCCAACCGGAGAATGAGGTCGGGAGACGTCTTACCTACGACTGCGATGGTGTGTGCCAGCACGTCTTTGTGGCTATGCAACGGATCCTGCTCGAGCTCGAGGGCGCTGAGCTCGGGAAGGAACTCCTCTGCGAGACCGGATCGCACCATCCCCCAAAGGCCTGCTTCGACGTGGTCACCGATCATCAGCTTGTTCAGTTCGTCACGAATCCTCTCTGCCGAGACGATCGACAATCGCCGCCGCAGTCTGGTTGTCGCATTGATGGCCCCGTCAGCAGCGGTGAAGCCGAGAGTTGCCACGAACCTATGGAGCCGGAGCATCCGCAACGGATCATCTCCAAACGAGGTCTCAGGATCGATTGGAGTCCGCAGCACCCTTGACGCCAGATCGACGAGGCCGCCATAAGGGTCGACCATTTCCGGTGCACCGGGGCCCGTAACGCGGACCGCCATTGCGTTGACCGTGAAATCCCGGCGTGACAGATCGGTCTCGATGTTGTCGGAGAATTCGACATGGGGTTTGCGACTCTCTTCCCGGTAGACATCGCTACGGAAGGTCGTGATCTCGTAAATCTCGCGGTCCCGGGTCGCACCGATCGTGCCAAACGCCTCCCCCACTCTGAACACACTGTCTGCCCACCCGACGAGCAGTTCGGCAATCTCGTCGGGACGGGCATCGGTGGCGAAGTCGAAGTCCTTGGTGATCGCATCGAGAAACGCGTCGCGCACGCTCCCGCCGACCAGGTACAGCTGTCGTCCCGCCCCGGTGAACACCTCCCCCAACCGGCGAATCGATGACCCTTCTGCGAACAACGGCCCGAGCCGTGCCGGGATCATGACTCTCGCCACCCGGACGCCAGCCGATCTGCATACTCGTTCCACTTGAAACCGACGTGGGCTTTGATCCACCTGAGCTCGAGTTCGGGCCGTCTGCGGTATCCGAGGTATGCCTTCTTGACCAGATCGAGGTTCTCGACGGGACCGGACTTGCGCTTCCAACCACGTTTCTCCCAACCCGCCGCCCACTCGGTGATGGTTCGCACGGCGAGATTGGAATCCGAATAGACGATCGTAGACAAACCGGCAGGAATCACATCGAGCGCCTCGACAAGTGCGGTCAGCTCCATCCTGTTGTTTGTTGTGTCGGGATCGTGCCCGCTGCGCTCGGCTATCACCTCGTCATCGACAACGTAGACGACGCCCCAGCCACCCGGGCCCGGGTTGGGCACGGCACTGCCGTCGGTGAACACCCCCGTGTGCGGGTCCTCTCTCGGTGCAGCCGCACGCCCGGCCCCAGATGCGCCACTCCCCTTCTCACGACAGGAGCGGCATTGCCGGGGCTCCCACCCCGGGTAGCGGTCGAGGATGTGCTGCGGCAAGGAGAAAGCCGCACCGCAATCACGGCAGATGAACTCGGGCATGCCAGCAGCGTAATGGCTTTGTCCAATCGAAAGACGAGCCTGGATCTAGGACCCTGGAAAACCCTGCCGTCGCTTCCTGTGAGTCCTAGACCCTGGCTTCACTCAGGCTGTGCGCAACCCCGACTTCTGGGCCGCCATCCTGAAATCTGTGGGATGCGATGCATGGTTCAGCGCCTCCTCGAATGTAATCGTTCCCTCGCGGAACAAGTTGAGGAGTGACTGGTCAAACGTCTTCATGCCGTAGTAGGCGCCCTCGGTCATGACTTCCTCGATGTTCTTGGTGCGGTCGGGATCGAGGATGTAGTCGAACGTGCGATCTGTATGGGTGAGCACCTCTACCGCAGGGATCCGCCCGGAACCATCGGCAGCAGCCACAAGACGCTGACCGAGCACCATCTTGAGGTTACGTCCAATACGGAGACGCATCTGGTGGTGCCGGTGCGGTTCGAAAATCTCGACCAACCTCGTCACCGTCTCGGTGGCGTCGTTCGTGTACATCGCCGCCAGCACGAGGTGACCCGTCTCGGCGGCATAGAGTGCTGAGTCGACCGTCTCGGCGTCACGCAACTCACTGACCATGATCACATTGGGGTCCTGCCGCAGCACCCGGCGGAGCCCGTCGGGGAAGTTGATGGCGTCTACCCCGACCTCCCGCTGGCTGACAATTGCCATCTTGTCGCGATGCAGCATCTCGATCGGATCTTCGAGGGTGACAATGCTCACCCGTCGACTTGCGTTGATCTCGTCGACCATGGCGTTGAGGCTTGTGGTTTTGCCCGATCCCGACGCCCCCGTCACCAGCACCAGACCACGGTCCTGCTTGCAAACCCTGGACACCGCTTCGGGTAGACCGAGCTCCAGGAAACCCTTGCTTCCGGCGACGACCGCACGCACCACCAGGGCGATAGAGCCGCGCTCGGCGATAGACGTTGATCCTGAATCGGCCCAGGCTCGGCGTGCCGTAGCCGAAATCGACCTCGCCTTCCTGTTTGAAGATGCCCTCGGTCTTCTCGTCCATCAAGGACTGCGACCACTCCTCGGTGTCGGCGGGATTGATCTTGGGGAGCTCGGAGAAGTGTAAGTGACCATCGACGCGATAGGCAGGCGGTGAACCCACCTTGAGGTGCAAATCAGACGCACCTATCTCGGCGAGTTTCCCCAGCAGGGCATCGAGCGTCGGCAGTCTATCCATGTCATTCCTTGGTTACTATCGGTGACCTTGCCGGTCACCCTCCGTGGTCTCCTTCACCGTATCGGTCGCAGGTGGCGACCACTTGAACGCTCGTTGTCAACCGTCCCGCTGCCGCCGGACGACAAAGTGCCCGATGCGGTTAACGTGGCTGGTGACAACGCCACGTGGAGGGCGGATTCGCGACCGGTCCGGAGGATCGAAACCGATGGCGCTAACCGAGCAACCTGCCAGCGTGACTCAGCGGGGGACCTGGCCAGGACGCATCACACTGCGACGTGGCTGGGCACGTGCCGAGGCAAGGCCCTGGAACGACGAAGAACCGCAGGCTTCGCTTCGCCTGCTGCGCGGTGGCTCTTCGTTCCTGCAGGCGTGTGGCGCCCGGCTTACCGAGTTCGACATCACCGGTGTTATCTCCCCTCCCCTGCCGCTGTCGTCACAACGTGCCTGGCTTCAGGCAGGCTTCGAGCCATACATCGATCTCGCCCTGATGCGAAAGTCGCTCGATTCTGATATCGGCTCACCGAACCATCTCGTGGTGGAGAAACCCGAGCCATGTCTCGACGACCTACTACTGATCGATTCGGCGGCGTTCACGCCTTTCTGGCGGTTCAACCTGGACGCTCTCGAGGAGGCCATTGCCGCCACAAGTCGGTCTGCGACCCTCACCATCCTCGGCAGCACCGGGATTCCTATTGCCTACGCGGTTGTCGGCTTTGGCAGCGTCATCGCCTACCTGCAGCGAGTAGCTGTCCAGCCGAAATGGCAGGGTCAGGGTATGGGCCGGTCGCTGGTGAGGGTGGTCGCCCGCAGGGCCCGCAACGCCGGAGCCAAAGTGCTCTTGCTCAACACTCAAGTAGACAACACATCGGCAATCGGGCTGTACGAGGACGAAGGCTTCATCCGACTCCCCGAGCCCCTTTCGCTGCTGCGTCTACCCGCCTGACCGGCGGCTCCACCCATGGCACCTCAGCTACCGGATCGCTACCAGACCCAGGTCAGACTGGGACGCGACGGCGACATCGACGAGTGGCTGGCCACCGACACCACCCTCGACCGACCTGTGTTGATCCGTGTCCTCGACGCAGATGCATCCCGGGCTCGTGTCAACGAGTTCGTCACGGCGACCCGTGCTGCCGCCACCGTTGAGCACGTGCACCTCGCCGGTGTATATGAGGTATCCGAGTCACCTGCTGGTGGAGCCCATGCCGCCATCGAGTGGAATGGTGGAGTCTCGATTGCCGATCGGCTCGCCGCAGGCGAAACCCTTCCGGTATCCGAGTTCCTGCCAAATGCAGCCGGGCTAGCCGAAGGATTGGCCGAGCTCCATGCTGCCGGCGTTGTGCACGGGGCCATCGACCCTGCCGCAATTGTCTTCTCGGCTGCTCACCCGGCAAAGCTCAGCTCGTACGGCAGGCACCGTATCTCGATGCGCCCGGAGCATGACACCGCGGCCCTGGCGCGGGCTCTGCGGATTGCGGTCACCGGTTCGGCGAGTCCTGAGATCCGCCCTTCACATCTGGTAGAGGGATTGCCGGCGACTGTGGATGACGCCATCAAGCGCGCCGAGGCAGGTGAGTACGACGCGAGAGCGCTTGGTGCTGCCTTACGGGCGATTCCTTCGACGTTGCCCCCGTCGAAACGGCCGGGCTGGTCGTGGCGGTGGATCGTACCTGCAACCATGTTGCTGGTGAGTGCCATCGTCATCGCCGGTATCGGGCTTGCGATCGATGTCGACCCAGACTCCCCGTTCCTCTTCCCGGCAACGCCGCGGGTGGATCGTGCTGTGAGCACAACCACAACTGAGCCGGGAACAACAACGAGCACGGGTGGTACCGCACCCGAGACGCTATCTGCGGAGCCAGGGGTCTATGACCCCTTTGGTGACCAAAGCGAGCGGGAGCGAGACCTGCCAAACGTCGTGGACGGTAATCCCGGGAGCTTCTGGCGCACCGAGCGATACTTTGATCCGCTGCCATTGATAAAGGAAGGTGTCGGCATCACCTTCCGTGTTGACGGCGCACCCGGGTCGGTCGAGTTGCGCACCAGCTCGAACACGGCGTACTCGATCCTCTGGGCGGAAACGGTCCCGCCCACGTTCGACGGCTGGGAGGAAATCGGCTCCGGTACCGTCTTTGACGCTCCGGCAACCATGCAGCTACCGAATCGAGACGGCGGCGTGTGGCTGCTTTGGCTAACCGACCTGCCCGAACAGGGGTCCGCCGAGTACTACGCCGAGGTCTTCGAGGTGGTGTTCCGGCCATGACCTCGGCCCCCACACGGTCACAAGTGTGACACGGCCGGGCAGATGCGCCAGAATTCGGGAATGACCAGCAGAGCCGCAGAGGACATCGCTCTCCTCGACCGCTTCCTCCGCGGCGAGGTGGCTGCGTTCGACGAGTTGGTCCGTGCCCATGAGGACCGCGTCTTCGGTATCTGCCTGCGGATGATGAGTGACCGCGAAGCTGCCCTAGACGCGGTGCAGGAGACGTTCCTCACCGTCTTCCGCAAAGCCGATCGGTTTCAGGCGAAGGCGGCATTCAGCACCTGGCTCTACCGGGTGGCAGTCAACACCTGCTACGACCAGATGAGGAAGGCGAAGCGCAGAAGGACCGAACCGTTGCCCGAGACAACCGATCCGGCAGACCCGGCCACGGAGGACGACCTATCGGCCGTCGAGCTCAGACCCGACATCGAGGCTGCCCTGGTCGCTATCCCCGTCGAGTTCCGCTCCGCCATTGTGCTGGTCGACCTGCAAGGGCTCTCGCTCGAACAGGCTTCCGAGATCCTCGATGTCCCGGTGGGGACGATCAAATCTCGCATCTTTCGTGGGAGAAGACAACTCGCATCGATCCTCGGGAACCTCAGGGCAGGCCCGCGACATCCAAGAGACGAATGAACATGCACGAACACGACCAGGAACTGATCATGGCACTCGCTGAAGGGTCCCTCGGTGCAGCCGAGGCGAGCGCGGCGATGGACGAGATCGCATCGTGCCCTGAGTGCAGCCGTGATCTCGAATTGCAGCGCATTGCCATCTCGGCAATCGACGAGTTGCCCCAGCCCTATCTCACGGCAACCGAGTCTTCCCATCTCCACACCGACCTGAAGCGCGAGTTGGGATTGCACGAGCCGGCTCATGCTCCGGCACGCAACGGAATCGCCTGGGGGCGGTGGCTCCCCGCTCTGGGGATTGCCGCCGTCTTCCTCGTCGCCATCGTCTCGCTGGCGACGCTCGGCGGCAACAATGAATCGGCAGACTCCGCTGCCATGGACATGACGCCTACCACGGTCGCCGCCACCAGCGAAACCACCGCAGCGGCGCTCGCCCCTCGTGCCGAGATGGAAGACGGCGCAGGCGACCTCTACCGGGCCGACGAGGCGCAGAGCGGGGGGTTGGCCGAGACCACCACTGAGGCCGAGGAAACAACGACGGCCGCCGCGGCAGAAGAGACCACCACGACCGCTGGCGCCACCCAGACAACGTCAAGCGGGTCGAAGAATGCGTTCGAATTGCTCCCCCCATTCGGGATGATCGAGGATCTGAACAGATCCGACCTCATCTATCTGCTCACCAACGCCAACGACATGGTCCAGGATATTTCGCTCGGAGCGAGGGCGTCCGACCCCACAGTTGACAAGTGTTTGATCGAGAATTCTGCACCTGATGCGGCGGTGCGTCTTGGTCTCCCCGAGTCCAGCCAACCGATCTTGCTCGGCACCGTCGCCGACGCCACGACCGGTGAGGAATTCCTGCTCGTCGCCTACGTTCCGGCCGACGTCAATGAGACGGTGTTTGCCACTCAACGCTCGCTGAGCTGCGACATCGTGACGATATTGTTCCAGTAGCTGGCCTGGGGCCGTTCTCGTCTGACTAATCTCAGGCTCGATGAACGACTATCCAACCCAGATCGCCGACTTTCTCGAGAACACGGCCAACAAGATCCGTTCGATGACCGTCGACCGGGTCGCCGGATGGGCCAAGTGGACCGGTGTCGGCATTTTCGCAACCTTGCTCGGGCTGGTGCTCGCCATCTTCCTGGTGGTCGGTCTCGTCCGATTGCTCGCCGGGCTGGTGGGGATGCAATGGTCCTACACCATCATTGGCGGATTATTTGTGGTCGCCGGGATGTTCTTATGGAGGCTTCGCCTTCCGCGCGATGCCTCACAAGACTGACTGGACACACAAAGGAACGGAATGATGACTGAGAAGGTCGTGATCATCGGCTCCGGCCCTGCCGGGCTCACCGCGGCTATCTACAACGCTCGGGCCGATCTCGATCCGTTGATGATCGAGGGTATGGAGCGGGGTGGACAGCTCATGTTGACTACCGATGTCGAAAACTTCCCGGGATTTCCCGACGGAATCATGGGCCCCGAGCTCATGGAAGGCGTCCGCAAGCAGGCGGAGCGGTTCGGGACCAGGATCATGAGTTCGGATGTGACCAGGGTCGACTTCTCGCAACGGCCTTTCCGGATCTGGGTCGAGCAAGATCTGTACGAGGCCGAATCGGTGATCATCTCCACCGGCGCCTCGGCACGCTGGCTCGGGCTCGAGAGCGAGGCGAGACTGCGGGGACACGGTGTCTCCGCCTGTGCCACCTGTGACGGATTCTTTTTCCGGGGCAAGGAGATCGCCGTGGTCGGTGGTGGCGATAGCGCCGCTGAGGAGGCGCTATTCCTGACGAAGTTTGCCTCCAAGGTATACGTGATCCACCGTCGCGATGAATTGCGGGCCTCCAAGATCATGGTCGGCCGGCTCCTCGAGCACGAAAAGGTGGAAATGGTCTGGGACACAGTCGTTGAAGAGGTGCTCGGCGAAGACCTGGTCACTGGATTGAAGCTACGCAACGTCAAGACCGACGAGGTTTCCGAGCTCCCCCTCGAGGGTTTGTTCCTCGCCATCGGGCACACACCGAACACAGGAATCTTCGAAGGTCAGCTTGATCTCGACGAAAAGGGCTACATTCTGCTCCCCGGCGAGAACACGATGACCTCCGTACCCGGTGTCTTTGCGGCGGGAGACGTCACGGACCACGTGTACCGTCAGGCGATAACGGCTGCAGGGATGGGATGCCAGGCCGCCATCGACGCCGAACGCTGGTTAGACGAACAGGAAGGTTGAGGTCGAATGGCAGACACGACGGTAAGGACAGACGATTCCGGGTTCGCCACCCTGATCAGTAGTGATACACCGACGCTGGTCGACTTCTGGGCAGAGTGGTGTGGCCCCTGCAAGATGATGGAAGGCCCGCTCACCGAGTTGGCGGGTGAGAAAGCCGGCAAGCTCACGGTCGCCAAGCTGAACGTCGATGAGAACCCCAGCACCGCGATGACCTACGAGGTCATGAGCATCCCAACGATGATTCTCTTCAAGAGCGGCGAGGAACAGAAGCGGTTCATCGGCGCTCGCTCCAAAGGGCAGCTCGAAGCCGAGCTTGCCGATTACATCGGTTGATCCCGGTTTGTGAGACGATGGAGCTGTGAGGCTCTATCGACGAGGTGACGATGGTGAGGCGGTCCGGGACATCCAGGACCGCCTCGCCGCGCTCGGGTTCGACATCGGCAAGGATGTCACCGGCAGCTTTGGCGCCGGGACCTATGCCGCCATCTCAGCATTCCAGGCCAAGCGTGGTCTCTGGGTAGACGGCATCGTCGGACCTGATACCTGGCGTGCCTTGGTGAGCGCCGGATACGTGCTCGGTAGCCGCATCCTCTATCACCGGGTCCCGATGATGGTCGGTGACGATATCGCCGAGTTACAGCGAAGACTCAACTCCCTCGGGTTCGACTGCGGCATCGTTGATGGCATCTTTGGCCCCGACACGCTGCGAGGCTTGCTCGAGTTCCAGTCAAACCGTGGGCTGGCTGAGGACGGCCTCACCGGTACCGAGGTAATCGAGGAGTTGGCTCTCATGTCCCGTGCGACCGAAAAGCACGGCCGGGAGGTCGTCCGAGGCCACCAATGGCTGGAGAATCTTCCCAGATCGATAGCGGGCCAGCGCATCTATATCGACCCGTTCTGCCGGGACGACGCCGAGGCGCAAGCGACATGGGGTCCCGGGGTCCTGCTCTCGTCGATCATTCAGTCTCACGGCGCCACCGTGATTCTGTCACGTAGCATCGACACCGCCCCGGCGGAACGGGTGCGGGCTTTGCGCGCCAATCGGCTCAGCGTCGATCTCGTTGTCTCCATCTGCACCGTACCGGAAGGACAAGGGTCGGTCCACTTCTTCGCATCAGAAATGAGCAAGTCCAGCGCGGGCGAGGAAGTGGCTCACAGCATCGCCCAACGTTTGGAGTTGCCAACCGGTGGCCGTGCCATTCCGATCCTCAAGAACACCCGCTCTCCTGCGGTAGTAGTGGCACTTCCCGAGCCGGATGCCACCACCACCACCCTGATCGCACAGGGTCTTCTCGACCTGTACGCCAAGGACTGGCGTGCCCAAAGCTGACGGTCGGGTCAGTTGAGGAGCCGATAGATTCGCTCTAGATCGTCGAGCGATGAGTACTTGATCGACACCTTGCCGCCGCGTTTCCCGTGGGCGATCTTGACGGCTGTCCCGAGCCTCTCCCCCAGCCGATCCTCCAACTCGATGATGGCGGCCGGGCGCGGGCGCGGTACCGGCGTGCTTCGTGGAGACCCCTGCCCTGTTCGCGTCTTGACGGCATCCTCGACCTGACGAACCGACCAACCCTCAGCAACGACTCTCTCGGCGATATGTATGGCGTAAGCGGTATCTTCCAGGCCAAGGAGGGCCCGGGCGTGGCCTGCGCTGAGCTCGTTGCGCCCGACCATCCCCTGGATGCGTGGCGGCAGCTGGAGCAGCCGGATGGTGTTGGTAACCGCACTCCTGCTCTTGCCCACCTTTGTTGCGACGTCCTCATGGGTCAAGCCAAAATCTCCCAGCAACTGCTGGTATGCGGCGGCTTCCTCCAACGGTGAAAGGTCTTCACGCTGCACGTTCTCGACCAGAGCCTCGGTGAGACTAGTGGCGGCGTCGATCTCCTCACCCCGGATCAGTGCCGGGATCTCGCTCAATCCCGCTAGCCCGGCTGCACGGCACCGTCGCTCCCCGGCAACCAACACGTAGCCTTCCTCGACCGGCCTCACCACAACTGGCTGGAGTAAGCCGATCTCACGGATCGAATCCGCCAGCGATTGCAGAGCTACCTCATCGAAGTCACGACGGGGCTGCTGTGGATTGGGCCTCACCTGGTCGATCGGGATACTGGCAAACCCACTACTTGGTCTCTCCACGGGTATCAGGGAGTCGAGTCCCCGCCCCAATCCGCCCTTACGTGCGGCCATGACGCCTCCTGAACTCTCTCGCCAATTCTCTATAGGCAATTGCCCCCCGTGACATCGGATCGAAAGCCTCGATCGGCTCACCGTAAGAAGGCGCCTCGGAAAGACGCACCGTCCGTGGGATCACGGTGCGATATGTGGTCTCCCCAAAGTGCTCGCGGACCTGGTTTACCACATCGGTGGAAAGCGTGGTCCTGCCGTCGTACATGGTCAGGACGACGCCCTCAACCTCAAGTTGAGGGTTTAGGCTTTGTTTGACAAGGCCGACATTACGCTTCAACTGGCTGACGCCTTCGAGGGCGTAGTACTCACATTGGATGGGGATCAGCACTTCGTCTGCAGCGGCAAGGCCATTGACGGTGAGCAGACCCAAGGATGGGGGACAATCGATCAGGATGAATCCGTAGTCCCCCACCACCGGCTTTAGCGCCTGTTCCAGACGTTTCTCCCTCGAGAACATCGATACCAGCTCGATCTCTGCACCAGCAAGCTCGATCGTTGCCGGGACGACGAACAAGTCGCGAACCGAGGTTGGTTCGACCACGTCATCAAGTGGGATGTCGTTGATGAGTACCTCATAGGTTGAGTATTCGAGGCGTGCCCGATCTATACCCAACCCGGACGTCGTATTGCCTTGTGGGTCGAGGTCCACCAACAGGATCCGTTCGCCCTGCATCGCCAATCCAGCACCAAGATTTATGGCAGTCGTCGACTTCCCGACACCACCCTTCTGGTTGGCAATAGCAACGATGGTCGCATCCGCCATTTGAGGTCTCCTCGGCTATGTTGGCTCAATCCTAAGAAGACTCACGGTGGTGTCAAGGACCTCGCTTACGATTTTGACGATCCTGGTCTCGAGCCCGGGCGTGTCAGGTGGGGGTTTTTGCGAACGGTGGCGTGCGGAAAGCCCGATCACAGCTATGCCGTCTGGGCGAAGCAATTGTTTCACGTGAATCATCAGCTCGGCGGGTGGAAGCGCCCCACGTGACACCATCCGGTCAAACCGGTCGCCAACACCTGCAACATCGGATTGCCGAACGGTGCAGTTCTCCAGACCCAGAATGTTCGTCGCTCGGCGAGCCAGGTCCACCCTACGACCCGCACGATCAATCAATGTAAAGCGAACCTCCGGGAACGCTATCGCCAGCGGTATCCCGGGCAGACCTACGCCTGTGCCCACGTCAACACAGTCCCGTGCCGATCCGAGCTCCACGCCGAACAGCAACGAATCTGCGATGTGACGAATCCAGAGTCGATCCAGCTCATTGGGGCCGATACCACCTGCAGGTATCGCTTCCTCTCCAAGGAAACTGTGGAACCGTTCCAGTTGGTCTACCTGTTGCTGTTGCAGCTCCACCCCAACCAACGAGGCAGCGGCGGCGGCGGCCAAGAACGAGTCAGCCCTCATGTTTCACGTGGAACATGAGGGCTGTATGACCTGCTATCGACGTGCATCAGTCTTCCGGGGCAACAACCACCGAACGATTTGGTTCTTCGCCCTCCGAGAACGAACGCACACCGTCGATCTCGGCGATCGAGTCGTGGACGACCTTGCGATCTGCCGCGTTCATCGGCTCGAGCATTGCCTCGCGACCATCTTCCTTCACCGTCTCAGCCAGACGAGTGGCATATATCTTCAGGGCCTCGCGCCGCCGGGCGGCGTATCCCGCAATATCAAGCCGCATCCGTGGCGCCCCGTACGTCTTGCGCTGGATAACGGTCCGTGTCAGCTCGTGAACGGCTTGGACAACCGCACCCTTGCGACCAACCAATGCCTCCGTCTGCTCACCGTCGATGTCTATGTAGAGGATGTCGTCTTCCACACGTGTGGTGACCGTGCCTTCCAGGCCAAATGCCTTGAGCAGCCCTTCGGCAAAGTCGCGCGCTACCTCGGCCTGTTCTTCGATGCTGGCCTGATCATCCGGCTTCTTCTCCACGACTACCTTCTTCGTTGCACCCGGGTCTTTCGTAACCTTAGCCCGACCACCGTTCTTCTTGCCCGACGAGGGACGACGCTTCGTATCCTTGGATCCCCCACCCGTGCTCCTCTGCGAGCTCGCGTCCCCATCCGGTGTGCCCTTGCGGCCCCGGGACCGCCGCCTCTTCTTCTTGACAGGTCGGACCGTCGCCTTTATCCGTGCGTCCCGACCACCGATGCCCAGGATACCCTTCTTACCCTCGTCGAGCACCTCGATATCAACAGCTTCTCTCGAGGTTTGATCCAGCGAACGCAACGCCTCGTCGATCGCTTCCTCAACAGTCCGTCCGACTGTTTCCACCCACTCCATACCTACTTCCTCCTGCGCCTATTGCGCTTCTTGCTGGCGTTCGGCGATGGACCACTCGGCTTCGGGCTCTCCGGGGGAGTCGAGCCGCCATCTCCATTTGCGGTCCTGCCGCTCGAGCCGTCACCATCACTGTCGATGCGGAAGATGATCGCTTGTTGTCCTACACGGAAGAGATTTGATACCGCAAAGTACATGACCAGACCCATGGGAAATCCCCAAGAGATAAAGCCCATAAACAGCGGCATGATCCGCGACACCATCTGCATCTGCTGACCTTGCTTGGTATCTGCCGGCGCACTAGATGAGTTCTTGGTCCGACGGTTCGTCTGATATACTTGGTAGAAACTGGATGCTACCACAATCAGGACGAGCACAATCGCCGGGATCGCCGTTCCCAGGCCCTGGGTGGCCGCTTTCGACGGCGACTGCAGCATGTCAAGCGAGAGAAACGACGTCGAGTGATTGATCAGCGCATCCGCCAGGTGCGAGTCGGGAGGGATGATGTTGTCAGGGCTGAGTGCGGTGCCACCCTCAACCGGTGCGACCCGAAAAACACGGTACAAGGCAAACCAGATCGGCATCTGGAGGATCAGCGGGAGACATCCGGCAGCCGGGTTGATGCCACGCTCCTGATAGAGCGCCATCATCTGCTTGTTGAGCTCTTCGCGGTCGTTCTTGTACTCCTTCTGGAGTTGCTTTATCTCCGGCTGAATCTCCTGCATCGCCTTCATCGAGCGTGTCTGCTTGAGCGTGAGAGGGAACAGCACCAAACTCACCAACAGCGTGAGCAAGATGATGGCAAAGCCATAGTTGTGTGGCCAGATGTCGTAGAGGATCGACAACAGGTTGCCAAGTGGGGGAGCGAGGATGGTGAAAGGATTCACGAGAGATTGCCTTGTGCCGTTGAGGTTTCTTCTGGACGCGGTGGTACCGGATCGTAGCCGCCACCGTGCCAGGGATGACATCGACCAATACGCTTCAACGCCAGCCACCCGCCACGGAACAGTCCATGAGCCACCAGAGCCTCTTGTGCATATGCCGAGCACGTGGGTTGGTAGCGGCAATTATTGCCAAGCATGGGTGAGATGAATCGACGATAGACACCGATCAGTTTGATCACCCAGAAGGCGGGGTTGTATGGCTTCGGGCTCATCGGACGTCTCCAGGAATTGTCTGTTCTCGTACGCAACGGTTGATCCACTCAATCAGCTGAGGGAACGGCGCGTCCGACACCCCGATATCGGCAATGAGTACATACACGGTATCGTCTTTCAACTCACTGTGTGCGGCGGCCTCTCGGAGCCGCCGTTTTGCCCGGTTGCGACGCACTGCCGATCCCACCTTCTTGCCGGCAACAAAACCAACTGTCGCCGGTCCCGGAGGTC
This sequence comes from uncultured bacterium, assembly GCA_963777645.1. Classification (GTDB taxonomy): domain Bacteria; phylum Actinomycetota; class Acidimicrobiia; order Spongiisociales; family UBA5794; genus JAAETI01. Next base: position 67,712 of record CAVZRA010000004.1, read on the forward strand.
CGTCCGCAACCACCGCGGTCACCGCGCCACAGCGCCGACGCTTTCCGGTGCGATAGGCCGCCGAGAAGTCCATCTCGTTCCTCAAGGAGCGGTAAGGTCGCCGCAGGCCGATCTCCAGTTCACGCAGAGACGCGATGACGACCCTTGAGGCGACGTCGCTTGATCACGGCGCGCCCGGCACGGGTACGCATGCGAGACCGGAAGCCATGCTTGCGCTTACGGCGTCGAACGTTCGGTTGGTACGTGCGTTTCATGACAGAGAATTCCGTTCGGAGGGGAGTCAGAAGTAGCGCTATAGGTTATGAACGGCGAGCGTCGATTGTCAAAGGCAAGCTTGCTTCCTTGACCTCGTTGCGCGTGCCCACGATGACCAAACGCGAAAAGAACATTACGAGCGCGAAAGAAAGAAAACGCCCGATCCATCGACATAACGGCCGTCATCGGGCTCCTCTCACGGCAGGCTATGCAGCTGCTTTATGCTGTGTCACAAGGGATTTCGCCTCACCCGATAGAAGCCCTGTTTGGTGGTCTCCACTCGATTTTGCCGTTCTTGATCTGCGTGGGAACGTCTTCATATACTCGCTCGGCGGGTTGGCTCACCCAACCGGCGACTTCCCTAGGACTTTTTAGACAGTTGCGCGCCCATTCGCGTTCTCCACAACCTGTGGACAGATATGTGGATGGCGCAAATTAGAGGATGGCATCACCTGACTATGACAGTTGGACAACACCAACCACTGCCCACGCAGTGGGACAGCTTCAAGCAGGCAGTGCAGGAGGACGTGCCGGTCGGGGCATGGAAGACGTGGATCGCACCGTTGCGCGTTGAACAAACCAAGACTGCACTCACATTGGAAGCACCGAGCGACTTCCACCGCTCCTGGGTACGCGATCGTTACCTCTCGGCGTTGCGACGAGCTACCAAGACGGTGTACGGCCCGGATATCGCTATCCACCTCACCGTGTCGAGCCGCCATCACCGGACGGTTGATGAATACGTCGACACAACATCGGCGAGCACCGACTCGTCGCTCGAGACAACTCAGCGACAACCTCGCATCCCTAGCAACGGAGAGAGCAGGCTGGTTGAGAAGTACACGTTCGACAACTTTGTCGTTGGCGCCTCCAACCGTTTTGCACATGCTGCCGCCATGGCCGTCGCCGAGCAACCGGGTAGTCAATACAACCCCTTGTTCATCTACGCAGACGCCGGCCTTGGCAAGACCCATTTGTTACACGCGGTGGGTCATCAGCGAAGCGAGATCGCTCCGGGCTCGGTGGTTCGCTACGTCACCTCCGAGACCTTCTTCAACGAGTTCATCAACGGCATCCGGCGCAAGCGCATGGACGAGTTCAAGGCGCGTTATCGCACCATCGACGTTCTGCTTCTCGACGACGTGCAGTTCTTCGATGGCAAGGAGCAGATCCTCGAAGAGTTCTTCCACACCTTCAACAGCCTCTACGAGGCCGGTAAACAGCTCGTCATCACTTCAGATCGGCATCCCAAACACCTGACAACGCTCGAGGATCGTCTCCGCAGCAGGTTCGAGTGGGGGTTGCTGACCGACATCCAGACACCCGATGTCGAGACACGTCTCGCCATCTTGCGTAGCAACGCAGAGTATGCACCCACTCCGGTACCTCAAGAGGTATTGCAATTCATCGCCGAGAGCGTCTCGACCAACGTCAGAGAGCTCGAGGGCGCTCTAACCAGGGTCACTGCCTATGCGGCTCTCACCCACGAGAGGATCACCCTCGACATGGCCGAGGAGGTACTCCGGGACCTAATGCCGACAGACCACACAACTCCACTCACAGCCGACGACATCATCAACCAGGTGGCCAGCTACTCCGGAGCCAACCGTGACGAACTGATCGGCCCAAGCAGACGACAACCCCTCGCCAGGTACCGACAGGTCGCCATGTACCTCTGCCGTGAGTACACCGATCTGTCCCTTCCCAAGATCGGCAAGGCCTTCGGTGGACGTGATCACACCACTGTCATCCATGCGGTTGACAAGATTCGTACCCTGATGCGCAGTGATGCGGATGTGTATAAAGATGTCACATCCCTGTCGCATGATCTGAGGACAAGTTGATTCTTTCCACACCCGGCACCTCTCTCAATGACGGCTCTGTGGAAACGACCCTTTTTGTCCACACGACCTGTGGAGGGGAATCGTCAATAAAACTGGGGCCCGTGGGGATGTATACACAATCCACAGCCCCTACTACTACGACTACTCTCTTATATCTATCTATAACCGAAGAAGAGGGAACTGACTGTGCGTATCCGAGCTGAACGAGATGACCTTGCCGATGTGCTGACCCGAGCAGGGCGAGCCGTCGGCACCCGCTCGGCCCTTCCCATTCTCCAGGGCCTGCTCTGCGAGGTCTCGGGAGGGAAGCTGAATGTAACCGGCACCGACACCGAGATCACCATTCAGACTTCACTCGATGTGGAAGTGCTCGCAGAAGGCCGAACCGTCGTACCTGCAAAGCTCGTCGCAGACGCCGTCCGCAAGTTGCCCCCAGGTGCGGTTGCTTTCTCAGTGAGCAACGGTGAAGTCGAGATCACAGGCAACGGGCCCCGTTTCAATCTGAGGGAGTTCGATGCGAATGACTTCCCGGATGTAGCGAGTCACGCCGTGGACACCGGTGTCGAGCTCGACGGGGATGCGCTCACTGCGGCACTCAACCAGGTTGGTGTCGCCGCTTCATCTGACGATGGCAGGCCAACGCTGACGGGTGTGCTATTTGAGACCGAGGGTGATCATCTTCGACTGGTGGCCACCGACTCGTATCGGCTTGCCGTCAGGGACGTCCCGGGTGTCGCAGGTGTCGAAACGACCCTGATCCCGTATCGAGCGCTCAAAGAGATTGGCCGGACGATCGGCGCCGACAAGGTCCGCATGGCCATCGCCGAACGCCAGGGCACCTTCTCGTCCAAGCGGGGAAAGATGACGGCACGTGTCATCGAAAGCTCATTCCCGAACTACCGGCAGCTGTTGCCGAGCGAATACCCGAACCGGCTCACCATCAGCCGCGAAGCACTCCTCGAGGCAGTTGGCCGCGCCTCGCTGGTTGCCGAAGACCACATCCCGGTGCGTCTCAATCTGGGGTCCGGGGGAGTCGAGTTGAGCGTCAGCAGGCAGGATGTCGGTGGTGAGACCGAATACATCGAGGCCAATTACGACGGTGAAGACATGGTGATCGCGTTCAACACGAGGTATCTCACCGATGGGGTGGCGGCGATGAAATCCGAGAGTCTGGTGTTGGAGACGATCAATCCACTGAAGCCAGGGCTGCTCACCGCTGCCGACGATGCTTCGTTCCGTTACCTGCTGATGCCGGTTCGTCTGTAACGGGGCGTCGAACAGTCGTGGAGTGGCGCAGTGCCGGAGAGACCGTGCGTTGTCGGGCGCGGAGTCGCACCGGAACGTGGATCGTTCAAGGCACTCCTAGGCAGATGACGCCGCCGTGCACCTAGCCTGGCTCGAGCTCCTCCAGTTCCGCAGCTACGAGCAACTTCGTTTCGAGCCGGAGCCAGGGGCCAACGTGCTCATCGGCCGCAACGGGGCGGGCAAGACGAACATCCTGGAGGCGATCGGTTACCTGTCGTTCCAGAAGTCATTCCGGAGAGCACCCGACCCGGCACTGATCCGCACCGACGGTGTGAGCGCGGTTGTTCGCGGCGGTTTCAGCGACATGGCGGGCACTGTCGATGTCGCTGTCGAGATACCGGCGCAGGGAAGACGACAGGTCCTGGTGAACGGCAAGCGTCCCAAGCGCCTGAGTGACGTTGCCAACACGGTGCCGATGGTGGCGTTCCTTCCTGACGATCTGGATCTGGTGAAACGCGGGCCGTCACTGCGTCGTGAGTACCTCGACGACCTGGGTGCTCAGCTCGTGCCATCGATAGGAGCCGACCAGGACGAGTACGAGAAGGCGCTTCGTCAGCGCAACACCTTGTTGCGTCAAGACGGCCGCAACGTCGATCCCATGACCCTCGATGTCTGGGACGTGCGAGTTGCTGAAGCGGGAGGACGCATTGTCTCCAACCGTCTTGCGTTGCTCGCCCGATTGCACGATCGTCTCGGCGACGCCTACCGCACCGTTGGGGGAGCGACCGATGAGAAGCTCGTCCCTTCCTACACATCATCGTGGTTTGAGCCGGGAGATATCGCAAGGGCGACCGACCGGGCATGCGAGGGCTATTCCTCAGCCCTGCTGCACGCACTCGAAAAACGACGGGGGAGAGACGTAGAGATGAGGACCACCAGTGTGGGCCCGCACCGCGACGATCCGGGGTTTGCCCTCGACGGGCGTGACGTGAGGGTGCAGGCGAGCCAGGGGGAGCAACGCTCGGTTGCCCTCAGTCTTCGGATCGCCGCCTACCAATTGCTCGAGGAGCGTCACGGGCGTCCCCCAATCCTGCTCCTGGATGATGTCTTCTCCGAGCTTGACCCCGGTCGGGCCGACGGGGTGACCGCATTGCTGCCACGTGGTCAGGTTTTTGTCACCAGTGCGCGCGATGATGAAGTTCCCGAGATGGGAAAGCGGTGGCGAGTTGTTGATGGGGTCCTGACATGAAGGATCAAAGATGATCAACCCGTGGACGGGCGAAGACGCCGATCGAGGTTTGGTGTTGCTCAACCCCACCCTCGAAGATGTATTGGAGCGTGTCACCAGCGGCAAGCTTGCCACCTTCGAGATGGTCAGACAGGTGTGGGGCAAGATTCTCTCGGAGACCTGGCGAGCTCGTTCGCACCTCGTGAAGCTGGAGAACGGGGTGCTCACCGTTGAGGTGTCGGACGGGGGTGTCGCCTCACGATTGCGGCTTGAACAGCGCAAGATACAGGCCGCATTGGAGGAGCATCTTGGCAGCGGAGAGGTGACCCAGATCCGGTTGAGGGTGAACCAATCCAGAGTCTGGCCGGTTGACCTCTGAGCAGGGGGAAAACGCCCGATTATGTTGGGTTTTCGCCTATAATGACAGCCTTGTCAGTTGAGATAGAAAACCACGGCCGATTCGGCCTCTAGGAGTCCCGTTGAGCAAGCCAAGATTGTCGTCCAACGCGTCCTACGGCGCCAAGGACATCACCGTTCTGGAGGGTCTGGAAGCAGTCCGCAAACGTCCCGCGATGTACATCGGGTCTACCGGACCCAAAGGTCTGCATCACCTCGTATGGGAGGTATTGGACAACGCCGTTGATGAAGCCATGGCCGGCTTCTGCGACAGGATCGATCTAACCCTTCATGAGGACGGCTCTGCTGAAGTCAGAGACAACGGGCGTGGTGTTCCCGTAGACAAGCATGAGAAGACGAAGCTTCCCGCGCTCACGACGGTGCTAACCGTGCTCCATGCAGGCGGCAAGTTCGAGCAGGGTGCGTACACGGTGTCGGGTGGTCTGCATGGGGTCGGCGTTTCGGTAGTGAACGCCTTGTCTACCCGTCTTGATGTCGAGGTGACCCGTGAAGGATTCCATTGGAGCCAGTCGTTTGCGTACGGGGCTCCGACCACGAAGCTGAAGAAGGGCAAGCCCGCAAAGCGGACCGGGAGCACATTCCGGTTCTGGCCGGACCCAGACATCTTCGAAGAGACAACCGAGTTCGACATCAAGGTGATCCAGAGCCGGGTTCGCGAGATGGCCTTTCTCAACAAGGGCGTCGAGTTCCGGATCCACGACCTCCGCGGCGAAGAGCCGTATGAGGCGACGTTCAAATATACGGGCGGTCTCATCGACTTCGTCAAGCACCTCAACGCCAAGCGCGAGCCCATCCACAGCCAGGTCGCGTTCTTCGAGCACGTCGCCGACGAGGCCGAGATCGAGGTAGCCATGCAGTGGACGAGTGGTTACACCGAGACGGTGCTCAGCTTCGCCAACAACATCAACACGCACGAAGGTGGCACCCACGAAGAGGGTTTCCGCAAGGCGATGACCAGGGCGATCAACGACTTCGCCAGGGCGCGCAACGTCCTCAAGGAGAAGGACGACAACCTCACAGGCGACGATGTCAGAGAGGGTCTCACTGCGGTCATTTCCGCCAAGGTCCGTCAGCCCCAATTCGAAGGGCAAACCAAGACAAAGCTCGGCAACACAGAAATCCGGTCGTTCGTGGAGCGGGCCTTGAACCAGATGTTCCCCGAGTGGTTGGATCGTCATCCCGGAGACGCCCGTCGCATCATCGAGAAGGCTTCGACAGCCGCAAAGGCGCGGATGGCGGCTCGTCAAGCACGAGATCTAACCCGGCGCAAGAGCCTTCTCGAGTCGTCCGGGCTGCCAGGGAAGCTCGCCGACTGCTCATCCCGCGACCCGGTGGTCAGTGAACTGTTCATCGTCGAGGGCAATTCTGCCGGTGGTTCCGCCAAGCAGGCTCGCAACTCGGACTTCCAGGCAATCCTCCCCATCAGGGGGAAGATCATCAACGTCGAGAAGAACCGGCTCACCCGGGTGCTCCAGAACACAGAGATCCAGTCGTTGATCACCGGTGTCGGGACCGGGATCGGCGAAGAGATGGATATCACAAAAGCGCGCTACCACAAGGTGGTCATACTCACCGACGCCGATGTCGATGGTGCCCATATCCGCACTCTGCTGCTGACCTTCTTCTTCAGGCATATGACCGAGCTCATCGAGGCGGGCTATGTATACATCGCCCAGCCACCCCTTTACTCGGTGAAGGCCGGTACCAAGCTGCGCTGGGCATACAACGACGAGCACCTCGATGAGGTGAAGGTGGAGTTGGAGGGGCGCAAGTTGAACATTCAGCGGTTCAAGGGTCTCGGCGAGATGAACGCTGATCAGCTGTGGGATACCACGATGGACCCGGGTAACCGGCAGCTGCTCCAGGTGCAGCTGGAGGATCAGTTCCGTGCCGAGGAGGTCTTCGAGACTCTCATGGGCAATGACGTGAGCGCTAGGCGCACCTTCATCCAGCAGAACGCCAAAGACGTGCGCTTCCTCGATATCTGAGAAACAGGACCGATAAATGCCGAACGAAGATCAAGCCGAACGAATCCGACCCATCGAGATCGAACAGGAGATGGAGGACTCGTTCCTCGAGTACGCCATGTCGGTCATCGTGTCGCGCGCCCTCCCGGATGTACGCGACGGGCTGAAACCGGTGCACCGGCGAATCCTCTACGCTATGTATGACGCAGGGATCCGGCCGGGGACTCCATTTCGCAAGTGCGCCCGTGTCGTCGGCGACGTCATGGGTTGGTACCACCCGCATTCAAACGATGCCATCTACGACGCGTTGGTCAGGCTGGGACAGGATTTCTCACAGCGATATCCGCTCGTCGAACCACAGGGGAACTTCGGATCGGTTGACGATCCGCCCGCGCAAATGCGTTACACCGAGACCCGGATGGCACCAATCGCGATGCATCTGCTCGAGAGCATCGACGAGAACACGGTCGACTTCATCGACAACTATTCGGGAGAGCGGCAGGAACCGACGGTACTGCCTTCTCGATTCCCGAACCTATTAGTCAACGGCTCAACCGGCATCGCTGTCGGCATGGCAACCAATATCCCGCCGCACAATCTCACCGAGATCATCGATGCTGCCCTGCACAAGATCGACATGCCCGAAGCAACGGCCGTCGATCTACTCCAGTATGTTCATGCCCCTGATTTTCCGACCGGTGCATACATCGTGCGCACCCCGGGGATCAGGGACGCATTGCTCACCGGGCGCGGCTCGATCAAGATGCGGGCCGTCACCGATGTCGTCGAGAACAAGCGGGGCCGGCTCGTCATCATCGTCACAGAGATCCCATATCAGGTGTCGATCGACAGGGTGATGAGCAAGATCGCGGATCTGGTCAAGGACAAGACCATCCAGGGGATCGCAGATCTCCGTAATGAGACCAACAAAGACGGCATCCGTATGGTCATCGAGCTGAAGAAGGATGCCAACCCGCAAGTTGTGTTGAATCTCCTCTACAAGCACACCCAACTCGAGGACACATTCGGAGTGAACGCGGTGGCTCTGGTTGATGGTGTGCCGCATACGCTCAACATCGCGCAGATGGTTGGGTACTACGTCGATCACCAACTCGAAGTCATCGAGCGTCGCACCATCTTCCGTCTCCAGAAGGCAGAGGCGCGGGCGCACATTGTCGAAGGCTTGCTGATCGCCCTCGACAACATCGACGAGGTGGTGCGGATCATCCGGGGATCGGCCGACGTTGAGACGGCCCGGCGAACTTTGATGGAACGGTTCGAGCTGAGCGAGGTGCAGTCAAATCACATCCTCGATATGCCGCTGCGGCGACTCACGGCGCTCGAGACCGACAAGTTGCGCCAGGAATACGACGAGTTGCAGACGCTGATCGCCGACCTTCAGGACATCCTCGGATCAGAGACACGGCGCCGCACGATCCTCTCCGCCGAGCTACGCGAGATCCAGGACAAGTACGGCGACGGGCGTCGCAGTCGGCTCGTGGCCGACGAAGGCGACCTCTCACTCGAGGACCTGATCGCAGACGAGGAACTTGTCGTCACTGCTTCAGAGGCAGGGTATGTCAAGGCCGTGTTGGCTCAGACGTACCGGCGGCAGGGGAGAGGGGGCCGCGGCGTCAAGGGTGCCGACCTCCGGGAAGAGGACGTGATCACCCACGTACTCCACACCTCCGCCCACGCCTACCTACTGTTCTTCACCAACCGGGGCAAGGTGTATCGAATCCGGGCGCATCAACTGCCCCGCAAGGAGCGCACCGCCAAGGGAGTGCTGGTGCAGTCCGTGCTGCCGCTGGACCCCGATGAGAAGATCGAAGCCATCATCGATACACGGGACTACGAGTCTCACAAGTACCTCGTGTGCTTCACCAAGCGAGGCCAGGTCAAGAAGACCAAATTCAGTGACTACGACTCACGTAACCAGGTGCTCGTCGCCATAAGCCTCGCCGAGGATGACGAGGTCGTTGCTGTACGGGCAACCTCGGGCGACACCGACCTCGTGATGGTCACCAGCAACGCTATGGCCATTCGGTTTGCCGAGAGCGATGCGCGACCGATGGGACGCGACACCAAGGGTGTCCGCGGTATCAAGCTCCGTGAGGGCGACGAGGTCGTTTCGGCTGCGACCGTCACGGAGGGTGAGGAGATCTTGTTCCTGACCGGCGGTGGGTACGGCAAACGCACGGTGATGAGCGAGTTCCCCAAGCAGAAACGCGGCGGAATCGGTGTCAAGGCGATGAAGCTGACGCGGGTTCGTGGCGAGTTGGTTGCGGCGATGGCGGTGAACCGGGAGGACCAGATCTTTGTCACCTCCACCGACGGGATCGTCATCAGGCAATCGGTCGGTGAGATCAGCCGCCAGAAGCGTGCCAGCACCGGCGTCAAGGTGATGAGCCTCGCCGGCGGGACGACACTCGCCGCAGCCGCGTTGGTGCCCCGGGATGATGAGACTGACTCGGCCTAGCGGCCGAATCCGTCCGTAGCCTCTTCTTCACCCTCCCCGCGGGAGGGTCGGGAGCGTCTGTGATGCACCCGGGGAGGGAGAGCGGCCGGCATCCATCCCGGGGAACCAGAGCGCTCGAGAAATCGTTGATGTTGGTGTCACCGGTTATGTCGCTGGTGGCGTTACACTCGTGCCATTCCCGAAGGAGCCTGGCATGGCAGTTCGACGTGTGCGTCGAATCATCAGAAAAGTAGATCCCTGGACGGTACTCAAGGCGTCATTCGTCTTCAATGCCATCGTGGGGCTGGTGTTTGTGCTCGGCATGTGGGTCATGTGGTCCCTGGTCTTGCAGAAGGGTATCCCCGAGAAGATCGTCGATCTCTTCCACGCCGTGACTATCACGCTCACCATTGACGGACCGCTCTACTTCCGGATCACCGTCATCCTGGCGATTATCGGGGTCATCGGCATGACCGCGTTCATGACACTCGCCGCCGTTATCTACAACCTGATCTCCGACCTGGTGGGAGGAATCGAAGTTGCGGTCCTCGAGGAGAGCTACGGAACCGGTCAGCAGAGCGCACAGCCGAGGCGCTCAGTGTGGCGACCTTTCCCGCAACCGTCGGTGAACCGGAGACAGGTCGAGCCGGAGCGGGAGCGGACCACTCCGTAACCGGAGAGACGGTTTGCGCCGAATCGGCTGACGACACCCTAGAAGTCCGGTAGCCGCACCTGGTGGGGGAATGGGACTCGGTCAACACCGCCCGACCCGACCTCAACCGGCTGGTTGAAACGGACCTGCTCGAGAATGCAGAGACCCTCGGAATCGTCGCGGCAATACAGCAACGTGACGTCAGCGGTTATGGTCCCGGACCCGCTGATGAATTGGACGGGTATGGAGACAGGCAGCTTTGCTCCTGTCAACGACCACTGGGTTTCCACGTCGGCGACCCCACCGGTCACCATGAACTCGATCACAGAAGGAGCCTCGTTGTTGACCTTGTACCCGTCGGGGAGTTCGATGTCGATCTCGATTTGACCGGTACCCGGTGCCACCCTTGCGGGGTCGAGATCGACCACGATGCCGGGGTAATCCGCTTCGTCGGCCGGCGCCGTGAAGTTCTCGATACCGTGCAACACAAGTGTTGCGACTGTGTTCGTTTCGAGATCAACCACCCGGATCACCTGGTTGTTGGTGTCGGCGACGTAGAGGGCGCGGCCGTCGATGGCTAGCCCGCCTGGCTCGTAGAAGCGGGGGTCGGACCCGTCGGACCACCCTTGCTCGCCACCGAGATAGGTGGTTGTATCTCCGGTCTCAGGGTCGATTCGCTTCAGCTTTGAGTTGTAGGTGTCGGCGATGATCAGATCCCCGTCCGCGGCATCCCAGACGATGCCGAGTGGGTGTTGGAGACGGGCACCCGTAGTCGTCCCGTCCTGGTCGCCGAAGTCAAATAGGTTCACGTCGGATCCGGACAGGATCCCCGTTGTTCCTCCCGGGGAGAGGACGTCGGCGTAACGGATCGAGCTCGATTCGGAGTCGGCGAAGTAGAGCCGGCCCGCCCCGTCGAAAGCGAGCCCGCTCGGTTGCGCCAGGTCTGCCTCGCCGAGCGGGCCGTTGCTGGTGCCTTCGTCGCTGCTTCCCACGACCGGGCTGATGACACCACCTTCGAGGTCAGCCACCCAGATCTGATGGGTACCGGCCATCGCCACCCACAGGTCACCGTCACGAAGGACAAGGCCCCACGGCGAATTGAGCAGCGCCTTGTCGAACAACGCGGCTGCCGGCGGCCATCCCAACTGCCCGTTTCCGGTCAATGTGCCGACGGTTCCGCTTCCCACGTCGACGGTCCGGATGGCGTGGTTGTTGGTGTCTGCGACGTAGAGAGTGCCGGTGCTCGAATCGTATGCGAGGCCCTGCGGTGAGTCGAATTGCGCCTCAAGTGCAGGCCCGTCGTTGAGCCCGGCGGTCCCGCTCCCGTAAACGGCGGTGATCTCGCCGGTTTCCGGGTCGGCGGCGACGATCCGGTTGTGGCCGGTATCGCTCACGAACAAGAGCCCGTCACCTGTGGTCACTTTTCCTGGATAGGAGAGGACGGTGTTGGCGGAGTCGGCACGATCGGAGGTGAGCTGCACCGGGCTACGGTCGAGCTCCCCCTGGAACTCGGAGAGCAGGCTCTCTACAACCGGCTGGATGACCTGGTAGACCCCTTCTCCTGCAAGAGTGCCGACCACATTGCCCGACGGGTCGATGAGGGCGATCGTTGGCCATGCCTGAGCACCCCAGGATTGCCACACCGTGAAGTCCTTGTCGTTGACCACTGGATGGTCGATCCCATAGCGCATCACTACCTGGCGGATGTTCTCGGTGTCGCCCTCGTTACTGAACTTGGCGGAATGGACCCCGATCACGACCAGCTCGGATGGGTATTCCTCTTCGAGGCGCTGCAGATCCGGTATGACATGGATGCAATTGATGCACCCATAGGTCCAGAAGTCGAGCAGGACGATCTTGCCTTTGAGATCGGTGAGCTTGATGGGAGCGTCTGTGTTGATCCAATCGAGACCGTCGGGAAACTCAGGCGCCGGGATCGTGCCTGCGTAGGACTGGTCGGGGAGCGAGCTAGTGGTTTCGGCCGTGGCGGTGGTCGAAAAGGCGCGGCGAGTGTCCCATCCGGGACCGTCGTCGCAGCACCGGTTGGCTCTGATGACGAGCATCCAGAGGCAAACAAGAGCAGAGCGGCAATGGCCAGAGATGGGCGCATACTCATGCGAACAGCCTATGTAGCCGCTCAATTCCCGTGGAGTGTGTGGGCGGCAACGTCGAGTCCGGCGTCGAGCAGTCTGGCGAGGTATCGCTCGGACAGGTCGATGGGCCTGCTGGCTCCGACGGGGTACTGGCCGATCACCGTAGCGCCTGCAGCAAGCGCAAGCGCTTCAAGATGAACCGCGAGATCGGAGATACCGACGATGCGAGTGAGCACTCCGGTTTCGCTGGCCCCGGTCACCTGGGCCGTTGCGGCCGCCCATTCCCCGCCCACTCTCGCAACGTAGCAGCGGTCGGCGAAAGGGGTTGGTCGTTCCTCGCCCCATCGCGATCCGATCGGGTCGGGAAACGCAATAGCCTTGCCCCTACGCCGCGGCGACCCAGGTTCGGTCCATGCGATCATCGTTTCGAGCACGTTGTCGGTGGCGGCTACCTCGTGTGCGATCAACGAAGGGGCGATACCGCTGGCGAGGTTGCATCCGGTGAGCAACCGGAGGCCGGCGTCGCTGAACCGATCGTCATAAGCGGCGGTGGCGTCGTCTGCATCTACCCACACGACGCAGTCGATTCCTGCGGTGAGGGCCATGGCGATGTCATCTTCAGGCTCGGCGGCGTCGGTAACCAGAGCGTCGTAGGTGGCAAGCACTTCTGCACGTTCCAATCGTGAGTCACGCTCGGTTGGGGTCTGATCGACCAGACCAAGCGCGGTCAGCGATCGTTCGGCGAGGAGAACCCGCCCGGTGCGCGTGGCGACCTCCCCGGTTGCTTGTAGAGCAAGGCGCATAATCTTTCCTCAGTGAGGGGTCCGCTGATGATCGGCGGGTCCCCATACACCTGTCGGCTCGGGCTGTTTGACCGGCCGTTTCAAGTAAGCGGCTACCGCAACAGCCACCACCGCAAAGGCAATAAGGCGTTTCATCAACATCCAGGGTACCGGTTTTGCCGTGTCACCATCAGCCGACTGCTTTCTCGAAGAGCCACCCTACCCAGTAGGCAAGCACCCCACCCACGCCGGCGATAGCGAGATTCTCGAGACCTGCCTTGATGGTGTGGGTCTTGGTGACAACGCTCTTGGTGGCTCCGACTGCAAATAGCCCGATCGCGGTAAGGATGCCGGCGACGGTCAGCCCGGCCTGCGTATTGTCGAGCAGGGCGAATGGGAGAACCGAGGGCAGCACGCGCCGGCTATGAAGGTCAGCCCCGAAACCGTCATGGCCGCGTGGGGAGATCTCTCCTCGGAGTCAACCACTCCGAACTCCATGACCTTCATGGAAGCAAGCAGTCTTCCATCGTCCTTCGAGAAGATCGCAACCGCAGTATCGAGGTCAGGGCCTTCGAGGGCCATCTCGGAGAGCATGTCGCGGAGCTGGTCTACCTCCATGTCCCGATAGTGACGGATGTGATCTCGTTCGATATTGAGCTCACGCGTCAGCACCTCTGCCTGGGACTTGGTGGCAAGGTATTCGCCTGCCGCCATGGAGATGGCTCCTGCAATGGCACCACCGACGGCGGTCAACAACACCTGGGAGGAGTTGAGACCACCACCAACCACTACCGCTACCAACAAGATCATCGATACGAGGCCGTCGTTGACACCGAGGATGATGTCGCGCCAATACTGGCGGCTCGTTCCGACATGAGGATCGTAGGGGAATTCTGAGGGGGCTTTGGCTTGTTGGGACGTCACAGCAACGCAAGGCTAATCCGCAGGCCACTGTGCGAATAGTCGATGATCCGCGGTCCACTCCCAATGATGAGCGGTATCGACGGACTCGTCCGGAATCTCGGGCGTGTCACGACCCCTGGGTTTGCGCTCATTCTGAGGACAATCAGGTTGGGTGCGGCCCGATTCGGTGCGCGGCCATGGCGAGGTTGGGTGATCCTGCCATAGCCTGCGCCGTTTCGGCGACCGATATCGGCAGGGTCAACCGGAACCGCGCCCAGGTGCCATCGTGGCTATAGGTGACGTCACCACGCATCATCCTGGCGAGCTGACGGCTCACGGTCAGCCCGAGCCCCACTGAGTCGGTGCGCCCCGGCCGATCGTGGGCTCTGCCGTACGGTGTGAAGATGCCTTCAATCTGATCGGGTGGGATTGGCTCGCCGTCGTCGATGACCTCGACGACGGCCGTGAGTCCCTCGCGCAGCAGCCGCACCCGCTTGGTGGCGCCGCCGTAGCGGTCTGCGTTGCTGATGAGGTTGCGCAGGATCTGTCGTACCCGGATCGGGTCCCCGACTGTCATTAGCTCCGCGGCACCGTCCTCGATCGGGAATCCGTCGGGAATGACTGCATCCAACTCGCGGCGCAGCATCACGTCACCGACAACGAGGGCGAGATGACCGGAATTGGCGCGGGCGGTGACGAGAAGGTCGTCCACTATTGCTGCCACCTCCTCGCTCTGCGCAACGATGGTGGCGATAAACTCGCTTCGCTCCTGATCGGTTAGGTCCGGAGTCTCCGCCAGAGTGTGTGCCATCCCCACCACGGCGGTGAGGGGAGTACGCAATTCGTGGCTGACACTGGCGACGAATTTGTCCTTGTCCGCAAGTAGCTCGTCCTTCTCTCGCGAGAGGGCCTCCCGGTGATAGCGCTCCCGCAGAATGTCGGCAGCAGCCTGTGAGAGCATCCACACTGCTGGCAACAAGGTGAATACAGCGATAATGGCAAGTATCGCGGCCACAGCTTCGTGGGTCCGCTGCTGGATGTCGACGAAGGTGCCGATGAAGGCGGCGAGTACGCCGACGCTCGCGTAAACGGCGACCAATCGGATCGCAGTCTTCGGCTTGACATGGAGGAACAGCAGGAAGGACTGGGTGACGGCAACCATCAAGCCGACCTCGGGGAGATCGAGCAGGACGCCGATGGCGACGTACGTGATTGTGTCGAAGCTGACCTTGACGGGGAGGCTCGACTTTGGAAAGAGGACCTCGTGGATCAGCACAAGCAACGAAAGCACTGAGATCGCTCCAACCAGCACATCTCTGGGGCCGCCGAGCCGATCGCCGATCAGGAAAGCGGTCGGCGGAATCATGATGTTGACGGCAACGCGCATGGTCTGATAGTTGCGTGTAAAACCCTTCAATTGCAGCGGCGGCCGGTCGCTCTGGAACGCCAGCCTGAAGTCATTCAGGTCCATGTCCAGATCCTGTCGGCAGGTTGGACCATGGGTTCAGTCGCCGCACATTCTCAGTGGATTCTTAGCCGGCTACCGGCCTGGTTCAAATACGATGTTGCACATTCAGTTCTCCATCCGCTCTTCGCAAACGGAGCGATGTGAAAGGAACGACTGCATGAACGTGAAGAGTCTTCGCACCGGTGTCGCCGCCGCCGTCGGCGGCGCGGTCCTTGTCGGTGGCCTGTTGCTTGGAGCATCGATAGCCACAGCACAGAACAGCGATTCAAGCCAACTGAATGACAGCACCAGGACGACCGTCCCGGAGCAGAGCTCTGATGGCGGAGAGGGTCTGATGCATCGCGACGGCTGTCAATTCTTCCAGGACCTTGCCGACCGGCTGGGTATCGATCTCGACCAACTCCAGCAGCAGATCGAGGGAGGAAGCAATCTCCAACAGCTGCTCAAAGATGCCGGGATTGATCCCGAATCGCTTCCCCGACGTCCCGGGAACGGTCCTATGAGTGACTTTGGCAATGGATCAGGGCCAGGCGCCTTGCCGTTCCTGGGACATTTCGGGAACTGGTTCGGCGACCTCAATCTTGGCATCGACCTGGGCGGGTTGCGTGATCGGCTCGAATCGGGCATGACCCTGGAAGAGGCACTGACCGACATGGGAGTCGATGTTGATTCCGCGGTCGCACAGGCCAAGCAGGCAGCTCGCGATAGGATCGATCAACTGCTCACCGACGGTCGCATCACCAGCGAACGAGCGGATGAGCTCAAGCAGATGGTCGATGAATTCGACCTGAGCCAGGGATTCCCCTTTGGTCTTGACCGTCCCGGCGTTGGTCGCTCCGACGACGGGTCACACCTCCGGGGGCCCGGTCGAGGTTTCCGGTTCTTTGACAATCGTCGCGACGACGGCAGCGGTAGTGGAACCGATGGTTCCTCCGCTGCAGGAGTCCTACTCAACGTCTAGAGGCGCTTCGATGAGCACAAGGGAGGAGCGTCCGGCAGTTGAGTCGGGCGCTCCCTCTGGCTAGGAACCGCCCGCATCGAACTCCTCGTAGAGGATTGGTCCTGGCTCTGCGCTCATCATCTGCTGGGCGATCTCAGCGGGCACCGGACGGTTGGCCGTGTCGACATGAACGACCTGCGGGCTGAAGTCGTTCAGTTCCTCTTCGTCGTAGTCGGCGTAGCTGATGATGATTACCCGGTCTCCCGGTGCGACCAACCGTGCCGCGGCACCGTTGAGGCACACATCACCAGGGCCGCCGGCAATGGCATAGGTAACCAGGCGATTGCCGTTGTCGATGTCCAGAACGTGGACCTGTTCCATCTCCCGGATGTCGGCGACTTTCATCAAGTCGACATCGAGAGTGATAGATCCCACGTAGTGCAGATTGGCGTCCGTGACGGTCGCCCGGTGGATCTTCGATTTCATCATGCGTCGCCGCATGGCTTCTCCTTTTGCTTGACGCCGCCAAGCGGTCGCCGTACTTCACCGGCCTGCAGGGCCGGGCGTTCACCGGCTTGCAGATTACATGCACCTGGTACAACCCGGATAGGGGTTTTTCTATTCAGACCCGCCGCCGCTGATTTGGTTTCGATTCCTGGCAGGGTGGCTGGTATCCTGATTGTGCTCTTCCACGGAAGAGGTTCCGGCGCTCAGCGAAGTCCGGTGTGAAACCGGCGCTGTCCCGCAGCTGTGAAGCTTCGGGGAGATGTCTCCCAGAAGATGAGCCAGATCGCCTGATCTCCGGAACCGGCAATCGACCTCGGATGAAGGTTGAACCCGGTGCTACAAACCTCGGGCTCCTCTCTTCATCCTCCTGAACGGGAGGATGTTTTTATGGTAAGGATCTTTAGCTCGGACCGGCCGCAAGGGCGGTGGCTGGCCCTCTCCACGATGTTCGTCGCACTGGCGGTCGTGTTGGCACCCACTACAGCCTCAGCCTCGGTCGACGAGGGCTCTCCCGCAGCACGAGCCGCCGCATGGATCGCCCGGGAGTACCAGGCCCCGGATTCGGAGATCGCTATCTATGGCACGGGTGTCTTGACCGACTCGCTCGTGTCTCTCGCCGCCGCCGGAACGGAGCCCCGGGTGGCATTCGACATGTTGCAAGAGCTGCGCACGGTGGCCGCCGACTACGTCGGCACCGGAGATACCTTCAACATGGGCGCCGCCGGCAAGGTTATCCACGTGCTCGAGGTCTACGGCGAGAACGTCTCAGATTTCGTGGGGACGGACATCGAAGCCGAGCTACGCTCGAGCATGCAGGCGGATGGAGCGGACGTCGGGCGTTTCGGGGAAGCGACGGTATTCGAGCAGGCAACAGCCGTCCTAGGCCTGGCGATGACCGCGGACGGTGTTCCCCCCGAGGCGGTTTCCTACCTGGCCTCACAACAATGTCCCAGCGGCGAGTTCACCTTTGACGGTACTTGCCCTGGCCCGGGTGATGCCGACACCACCGGCATCGTTGCTCTCGCCTTGGTGGCGGGGGGTGATGCGGTGACGGCAGGCACATCGGTGGCGTGGCTCGAGTCGATGCAGCTGAGCGACGGATCGGTGACCGGCTGGGGCACGCCGAATTCGAACTCGACTGCGGCAGCCGCCCAGGCCTTCCTCGCAACCGGCAATACCGCGGCGGCAACGGCCGCCGCCGATTTTCTCGAGAGCATGCAGTTCCCCGCTACCGCTGGTGACGATGCTGGCGGCCTGCGCTGGCTCGCCTCCGATACGGCAGCCAACACCTTCGCCACGGTCCAGGGTGTGTGGGGAATGGGTGTCCCCGTTCTCTACGAGCTTTCGGCGCCCACGTACACCTTCTCAGATTCGATCGGGTCGGCGTTTCGCGATGCGATCGAATCGGGCCGCTGAGTCCGGGATCACGCTCGGATGCAACCCACCTGCCAATGACCAGTTCTGTCCGACCGACCCGGTCACCCGTGGCCAGATGGCGGCCTTCGTGAATCGGGCGCTCGACTTGCCGTCCGGCTCCGGTTCCGGGTTCATCGACACCGCCGGCAGCGTGTTTGTCGGCGATATCGAAGCGGTCGCGGCGGCCGGCATTACCAGGGGATGTAACCCGCCGGTCAACGACATGTACTGCCCGGATCGGGTGGTGACTCGTGGCGAGATGGCGGCTTTCCTGAATCGGGCGCTCGACTTGCCGTCCGGGTCCGGGTCGGGGTTCATCGATGTCGGCGACAGTGTGTTCGCCGGCGACATCGCGGCGGTCGCGGCGGCCGGTATTACCAAGGGATGCAACCCCCCCGACAATGACATGTATTGCCCAGATGATCCGGTGACGAGACAGCAGATGGTCGCGTTCCTGTTCCGGGCCATGTAGAGAGGTAGCGCGATGACGTGGAGCCTCTCGACACGGCGTGCGGCGATCATTGTGTTGATGGTCTCAGCGGTCGCGTTGGTCGCTCCGGCGTCGGCAAGCGCAGGCGACGCTTGCCCCGACCTCGGGACCGGCGTTACGGTGGTTGTTGACTTCCGGGCCGCCGGGGGCGCGATTGAGGTCGGTTGCGCCCCCGGAGCCCCTTCCTCTGGTTTTGCGGCGCTGCAAGCAGCGGGCTTCACCATCGCCGAGCTACAGGGCCTACCCGGCTTCTTGTGCAAGATTGACGGATATCCCGCCGACGAGGACTGTGCCGGCACACCACCGGCCGATGCCTACTGGTCTTACTGGTCGGCGGAACGGGGTGGCTCATGGTCGTACAGCATTGTTGGTGGTGCCGCCAGGGTCCCGACTCCGGGAACGGTGGATGGATGGTCATTTGGTGCTGCCACGGCACCCGGCATGAGCCCTCCGGCAGAGCCTCCCGCCACAACAACCACGGTAACGACGACCACAACGACGTCGACAACCGCGGCCCCGACAACCACTACCACCACGACGACGGTGGCATCTACGTCAACCACCGAAATGGCCGCAACGGCAACGACGTCGTCGACGACCCCTGAAACCACCACGACCAGCACTCACGCCCCAACCACTTTGGACGCATTCACAACTACGACGCTTCAATCCACGACAACCGCAGCGCCCATGGTCGCAACCACTTTGGGAGCGTCGGAGACGACAACGACCTCTTCCGCTGCTTCTGGCCCTCCCCCCGGCGACGATGGTGGCGGGGGCGGAACCGGAACGATGGTCGCGGTGGGGGCGCTCGTCGGTATCGGTATCGCGGGAGGCACCGTCGTAATGCGCAGGCGGGGGTTGGGATCGTGAGCAGACCACTGCGACGCCTCCATCCTGGGGCCTGGTGGCTATGGGCGTTGTTCCTGGCCGCAGCGGCTTCCCGGACCACAGATCTGTTGTTGCTGGGACTGTTGGTGGCGGTGGCCTGGTTCATGGTCGTCGCCAGAGGGGGGAGGGGAGTAGCCGGGTGTTCCACATTTACCTGATGGTCGGGCTCTTCGTTCTCGTCTTGCGGGTAGCGTTCCGGGTAGTGATTGGTGGAGGAGCTGCAGGCGATGCCCTGTTCCGGCTCCCGGAGATATCGCTGCCGGCATGGGCCGTAGGTCTTCGACTCGGCGGCCCGGTCACCGGTAGCGAGGTCATCGGCGGTGTTGCCGACGGAGCAAGGCTGGCGACTCTGATCGTTTGCGTCGGTGCGGCCAATGCGCTCGCCGATCCGCGCCGGCTGCTGCGGTCCCTGCCCCTAGCTCTGCACTCGGTTGGCACCGCGGTCGTTGTTGCCATCGGGTTGGTGCCGCAACTCATCGCCAGTGCTCTCCGGGTGCGCCGCGCCGCCGGGCTCCGTGCCGTCAAGAGTCGCAGGCTTCGGCTGCGTCGCATGGTGGCGCCGGTTGTCGATGATGCTTTCGACCGCACCCTTGCGTTGGCGGTGGCGATGGAGGTGCGTGGCTTTGGCAAACCGCTCGGGCCAAACACCCAACCCATCTTTGCGGTGACGGCAAGCGGTCTGCTGTTTGTGGCAATGGGCCTCTTCTTCGTACTCGATGGGACGACCGTCATGGGTGTCGCGTTGGTAGCTGTTGGTCTTGCGGCGACCATGTTCGGGCTGCGCCTCGCCGGCCGCCGCCGTTCGGTCACTGTCTACCGGCCCGAGCCGTGGCAAGCGTCGGAGTGGGCGGTTGCCGCCATGGGATTGTTCGTGCTCGTCGTTGTCCTCGTCATCGGCCGGTCCGACCCGACGGTGCTGCACCCTGTCGGGATGCCGACTACACCGCTGCCGGCAACCATCGCTGTGCTTGCCGCGGCGCTACCGGCGTGGTTCGCTCCCAGTGAGGTCGGGGGACCACTGCGGCCAACCAGATTGCAGACCTCATGATCGAGTTCACCGACTTCACCCTCACCTATCCCGATGCGAAGACGCCGACGCTGCGCGACGTGAATCTCACCATCAACGAAGGCGTGCTCTGTCTCGTCACCGGGGCAACGGGTACCGGCAAGACCTCCCTACTGGCAGCGATCAACGGGCTTGTACCGCACTTCACCGGAGGCAATGTCTCCGGCTCGGTGGTGGTCGACGGTCGTGATACCAGGGCCACGCATCCGCCGGCTATGGCGGATCTCGTCGGGTATGTGGGCCAGGACCCGGCCCGCGGCTTTGTCACCGAGACCGTCGAATACGAACTGGCCTATGGCATGGAGCAGGCAGGTGTCGACCCGTCAACAATGCGGGCCAGGGTCGAGGAGACCCTCGACCTGCTCGGCATCTCCCAGCTGCGGAATATGTCGGTTTCCGACTTATCCGGGGGAGAGCAGCAACGGGTTGCCATCGGATCGGTGCTCACCGCGCACCCCAGGATCCTGGTACTCGACGAGCCCACATCTGCGCTCGATCCTGGTGCCGCAGAAGAGGTGCTTGCCGCGGTGACCCGTCTCGTGCACGACCTCGGCCTCACAGTCGTGCTCGCTGAGCATCGTCTGGAGCGGATCGTCCAGTATGCCGATCAATTGGTGGTCATCGATGCCGACGGCAGAGTGACCTCAGGCGATCCGCGCACCACCATCCAGCACAGCGATATGGTGCCTCCTGTGGTCGAGTTGGGGCGCGCCGTCGGGTGGGACACGGTGCCGCTCTCGGTCCGGGAAGGTCGGATGCGGGCATCGTCGCTGCGTGACCGGCTCGAGCCGCCGATAGCGCTGCAGGTGCTCCCGGGCCCAACTGCTGTGTCCGCCAGGAAGGTATCAGTGACGTACGGTCCGGTGGTGGCGGTTCGTGACCTCAGCGTGGAGCTGAACCGTGGCGAGATCTGTGTTGTCATGGGTCGGAACGGCTCCGGCAAGTCGTCGTTGTTCTGGGCGCTCCAGGGTGCGCTGATCCCGGACCACGGATCGGTGGATCGCACCGGTGCTGTCGCTCTCGTGCCACAGACGCCTGGCGATCTGTTGTTCCTGTCTACGGTCGCAGACGAATGTCATCAGGCCGATGTAGATGCCGATCTCGACCCGGGGAGTTGCAGGGCGATTCTCGACGAGTTGGTGCCGGGTATCGACGGTGCATCTCACCCCGGGGATCTCTCGGAGGGTCAGCGCCTTGCCCTGGTGCTGGCGACCCAACTGGTCATCCGGCCGGAAGTGGTCCTTCTCGACGAGCCAACCCGTGGCCTCGACTACACGGCTAAGAAGAACCTGGCGACGGTCCTTCGGAAGCTGGCCACCGGGGAGCGTGCGGTTGTGCTGTCCACCCACGACGTTGAGTTCGCCTCCCTGGTGGCCGACCGGGTCGTGGTCATGGCGGAGGGTGAGATCATCACAGACGGGCCTGCCGCTCAGGTGCTCACCGCGACTCCTTTGTTTGCCCCGCAGGTCGCCAAGGTGATGGCGCCCCTGCCGTTCCTCACCGTATCTCAGGTGAAGGAGGCGATCGCATGAAGAGCCGGGCACTGATTGTCGTGGGCCTGATCTCGGTGATCGGCGCAGTCGGCTTTGTGTGGCCGTTGCTGGTGAAAGCCGACAGCACCCTCGCCCACAACGACGACGCCCCTCTGCTGTTCGCCATCATGCTGCCACTGCTGCTGGCCGTGGTGCTTGCAGAGCTCTCGGATGGCGTCATGGACGCCAAGCGGGTCGCCATGCTCGGTGTGCTGGCTGCGCTCGGTGCGGTGCTGCGCCCGCTCGGGGCGGGAACGGGCGGAATCGAGCTGGTGTTCTTGCCGATCATCCTCGGGGGTCGTGCCTTCGGCCCCTCGTTTGGGTTCGTGCTCGGATCGGTGACGTTGTTCTCTTCGGCGTTGCTCACAGCGGGGGTGGGGCCATGGCTTCCGTTTCAGATGCTCGCCGCCGCCTGGGTGGGGATGGGCGCCGGTCTGTTGCCGAGACGTCTCACCGGCCGTACCGAGATCGCGGTTCTCGCCGCATACGGTGCCGTTTCCGCGTTGGCCTTCGGTTTCGTGATGAACATGTACTTCTGGCCATTCGCCGTCGGCAGCGATACAGCCATCTCGATGCAGGCAGGCGCCGCCGTGTGGGACAACCTGCGCCGCTTCTTCGCCTACCACGTAGCTACTTCGCTCGGCTGGGACGTCGGCCGCGCCATCACCAACGTTGTCGCCATCACCCTGGTTGGCCGCGGCGTCCTGCTAGCTCTGAAACGCACCGCCCGCCGCGCCTCATTCGCTTCTGGCGTTGATTCGCGCCATATATGGCGCGAATCAACGCCAGAACGGGGATAGGACGCCGCTAGGGGAGGTATTGCGGGGTGATCTGGAGGATGGTGTCGTCCTTGATGGTGAGCCAGACCGGGTAGTCGTCCAGCGAGAAGTAGTACGGCGAGAAGTCGCCGCTCTGCATGATCTGTACCAGGTCGCCGATACCCGCCAGGTCGTAGTCGAACTCGCCGGTGATGGTGTAGTCGAACAAGTAGATCAAAGCCTCGTCATCGAGCGGCAGAGTCCTCAGCTGTGGATTGTTGTTGCGGATGTAGAAGTCATTTGGCAGGCCCTCGTCTGCCTGATCCGGCGACAACTCGCCGTCCTCGATGGCCGCCTGCACCGCCGCGTCACCGCTGAGGAACTCGGCGTAGTCGACGATCAGGGCCGGCCTGAGGTCTCCCGACATGTCGAGTCCTTTGATGAATCGGCGAACTGGCCCACCGCATCCGGTTCGTAGCGGAGGCGAATGGAGTCGGTATTGGTCTCGCCGTCGAGGTGACGCCGTCACCTCGAGGTCGTTCCAGCCGGTCTCGGCTGCCTTGCTGGCTGATGGTCGTTGACCAGCTCCCGGTCTTCGGGTCCACCGTTACCGTGCGACCTTCGACTGTCACCTCCGCTGAGGGATCGGCGTAGCCGGAGACATCGAAGTCACCGGTTACCACTATGGCTTCGGGGCCGCTGAATGAGACAAAGGGTCGCTTGGTCCGCCTCCCATCGAGGAGTCGCCACCCCTTGTCTGTCGGCAGTGCCTCAAACTCGAATTCGCCGCCTGCCCCCGTGTCTGAGGCGGTTCGCATCACCCCGGTCACGAGTGGCCCATCGCTCAAGGACTCGACCGCGCTGACGGTTTCGGGCACCGCGTACCACGCAAAGGCATAGTCACAGCCGATGGACGCTTCTTCTTCGCAGAGCGCCAACTCCTGACTCACCAATTCCATCTGCATGTCGACCGCCAACTCCGCATTGCTGCCAAAGGTCGCCTGGCTCGCCTCCTCGAGTGCGGTGTAGATCTCCCACTTGATATCGCCCGGCCACGGCTCGGTGTGCTCTCTCGTCCCGCTCGGCCTGCCGTAGCGCTGCATGAGAGCGAGTGTCTGCACATTCCAGGGTGACGGCTGCTTCAGATAGTCGAACGCAATGTCGCGGACGGTCTGGTCCCCTTCGTCCACGAGCCGGATGAGGGTGTAGCTGTAGCTGTCGAAGGCATCGAGAGCCGTGCGTAGCGCCTCTGGATCGTCCACGCCGGGTTGGAACTCCAACACGAACTGGCGGTTCGCCAGTGCCTCTTCTGCGGGATCTGGTCCCGGCGGTTCGAAATACGTGCCGTCGGGCGGCCAGTCGTCCCGCAGTGTTGCCAATTGGCCGAGGATCGTGCCCGGGCTGGTTGGATCGCCGGTGAGGGCGAATAGGGGACGTTCCGTTGTGTAGGGCCCGGTGTCCTCTCTCGGATACACGTCCAGGGCTTCTCCGGACGGGACGGCGATAGCATCCACATACCGATCGATCTGACTCCCGTTCTGGGTCAGAGATCCGGTGAGTGTCTCACCGTCGACCTGAGTCAGATGGAGTTCGTGGACCAGGACGTCATCTGATGTGATGTCTTGTACTGCGGGATCGATCCCCTCGGCGTATTCAGTCCATGTGTAGGTGCCGACCCAAGCTGCCAGATCAATCGTCTGCGTCTCAGCGACGGTGGTCGTCGTCGTTGACGTTTCGGCCGGCGGTAGCGGCTGATGATCAGGCCGGAGTGCCAGCAGAATGCCGCCGACGAGCACCAGCGTCACCACTGCGGCGGCGACGAACCCGAGACCCGGGTGAGCCAGACCGAACCGCCGCGGCTGGAGGTCGGCTTCGATGCGATTCATCAGCTCCGTGCTGCCGATCATCGTTCCTCGCTCCGCCCGCTGCTCGAGGAGTTGGCTGATGTTCATGTGGCACGCTCCTCTACGAGCTGGCGCAGTTGACGGCGTGAGCGCTCGGCGATCTTCCGGGCATTGGCGCTGGTAACACCGATCGTGTCTGCCACTTCGTCGAATGGGCAGCCCTCGATCTCAGTGAGGTAGAGGACGGCTCGTGCCCGGGGGTCCAACGCTTCGAGATAGTCGAGATCGGACGGGTAGACGTCGGTGGTCGCCTCGTCGCCACCCATGCGCGGCAGTGCCTTGCGCAGCCGGCCAAAGCTGCGGCGCTGGTTGCTGGCAACGTTGACGATTACACGGCACAGGTAGGCGCGTCGGGTTATCGATCTCTGCGAGGTTCCGGCTACGCAGCGTGCGCACCATCGCCTCCTGGACGAGGTCATCGGGCTCGATGTCGTATGAGCCGACCGTGGCCGCAAACCGGCGCAACGCCGGATACAACTCGTCGATCAGCAGACGGTCACCCGCAGAGATGCTCCCCTGCACCCTGCTCCTTTCTGGTATGTCTATTCGACACCGCAGAGAGCCTGATTGTGACAGGGACTAACAAATAGCCGCGCCTCATTCGGTTCTGGCGTCCAAACGGGCACTATGTTGCCCGTTTGGACGCCAGAACGGGGATAGGACGCCGCTAGCTGCGGTTTCGTGTTAGCAGTGAGGCAAGTAACACGGCGCCGCCGAGGGCCGCGGAGAAGGCGATCCACAGCGGCGAGATCTGGGTGGTGCGCTCGGCAATGGGGGCGAGCACGAGGTAGGCAGGTGCTGTTGGAGATTGCGGCGCCGCCGTCGATGGGACGACGATGTCGACGGCCACCATGGCGGATGACGGTGGCACATTGGTGACCACTTCCTCGAGCGAAGGTGGGTCGACCCCGACATAAAGCGCCCCGCCGCTGAGGTCTCCAAACCCGGTGGTGCAGGGATCGTTGCAGACGACGATCTGGTACTCACCCGGTGGGGTTTCAGCCGGAACCGTCGTCAGTAGGGTCACATCGGCGCTGTTGCCCGAACCATCGATGGTGAGCTCACCGAGCGAGACGTTTGTGACGGCACCACCAGGAACGGTCTCGGTGACCTCTCCGAATTCGGTGCCGCTCAAGTATGCGTAGAACGGCCCGTCCTCCACCCAACCGAACGCTCCCCGGGAGACGACGGCTCTCAACTCGATATCTTCGCCCGCGTCGACCCGGACCCAGCTCGGTTCGAGCTGGGCACCGCCTGCATAGGCGGGAGCCGAGTATGCAAATGAAGTCACCGCAAGCACGGAGACAACGAAGAATCGACGCAAGAGGAACCACCTTTGCCTAACTTCAAACGAGGCTAATTAGGCCCGGGGGCTAAGTGACTAGTTTCCTCCCACGTCCCCAGCATCTGCTGCTTGAGCGGGCGACCACCACCATGCAGCCGTTGCCGTGGTCCAGCCCTGGTGTGGGGTGACGCCCTGGATGCGCTCGGGCCAGTACGGCATCAGCGAGACTTGCCTGCGGACGAGCGGGTAAACGATTGCGTTGTCGGCGAGGATCGATTCCGCCTCGATGACCAACTCCGCAAGACGATCCAGGTCGAGCGTGACTTGTGCCTCAGCGACAATGTCCGCGTACCGTCGTGCCGGCTCTCCAACCGAAGACCAATCGAAGAGGATCTGATCGTTGGGGAGTGTCGGGTCGAACGCCGCCAGCCCGGTGGCGAGCTCGGCCAGCCCTTCACGGGCGAAGAGCCGGAGCGCCAATATGTCGTCCCGACCCTCGGGGATATTGACGTTGAAGAAGTCCCACGTGTAGTCCGTGGTGACGTCCCATCCGGCGGCCTCGAGCTGCGCCGTGGCTTCGTCCCCGATCACGATCGTCGCATCACCCGGACTGCTCGTATAGACGGCAGTCGGCGGTTCTGTAGTGAAGTCCCGTCGCAATGTCTCACCGAGTTGGGCCAGCAGATCGCCCGCTTGTGCCGGGTCGTCGTACTGTTGCCAGACGTCGATGTCGAGGGCGGGCGACCCAGTCCCTGCGATCGACGTGGCCACCGGATATCCGGTATCGACGGATAGGGCATTCCGGTCGATGGCACTCAGCACCGCCTGCCGGTACAGCAACTCGCTGTTCAGGGAGTCAGGGTTCACCTCGAATCGGGTATCTCGCAGCTCGAAGCCAATAACCTCGAAGAGCGTGTCCCACGCCTGTCCGAGAACGAAGCCCTCCTCCTCCGGGTCGCCGAGAGATCCCGACCAGGGGAAGATGAGTCCGGGTAGCGCGATATCAGTCGATCGTGTCGTGAACCACGAAATCGTTCCGTCGATCGACGGCGGGAACACCTGCATCTCGATGCCGTCTAGGTAGGGGAGTTGGTTGCCTGCGTTGTCCGTTTCCCAGTAGTTGTCGTTGCGGCCCAGGTGAATCACGCCGGGCTCTGCGTCAGGGCTCGAGCTGGGTTCGTAGCCGTCGAAGACGAACGGGCCACCGGACATCCAGAGCTGGTCATTCCAATCATCTGCGAATGTGTCGGCGGCTACAGCGTGTGCCGGGACCAGCCAGGGAAAGAGCCTGTCGTAGCGCGGATCGGGGCGGGTGATTTGAAAGGTGACCACATCGCCGTGGCCGGCGAGTGTGTCCGGGTCGATGAGGATGTGCAGATCGCGTAGATCCGGATCGATCGGCAGTTCCTCATTCATGATCAGCCCGAGAGTGAAGGCGAAGTCCTCGTAGGTGACCGGGGTGCCGTCTGCCCACACCGCCCTCGGGTCGATGTGATACGTGATCGTCGCCCGTCCGTCTTCGACAGTGACCCCGCCGTTGCCGATGGTCGGAATCGGATTGACTACCCAGGACACCGCATTGCTGCTCCCGGGATCGATCCGGAACGCCCCCGGCACGGTGAGTCGAGCAACGTCGGCGGCGTTCGTCGGGTGGAGCAGGGGGTTGATCGTCGGCGGTATCCTCGTGCCGTCGCCGCGCTCGAACGAGTAGACGAGATCTGTGTTCGATGCCACCTTGACGATGCCCCCGTATCCGGGTTCGGTCGCCAGGGTGGCGGCCGTCGTCGTTGTCTCCGGCGATGTTGTGACTGTCGTGGTGGAAACCGTCTGCTGCGGCGACGTGGTGGTAGTCGTGTCTACTGGCGCTACATCAGATTCGGTTCGCATGAGAAGCGCACCGATACCTACCGCGGCAACGAGCGCAAGCGCCGAACCGAGGATCGTCCCCAGCGTCCGGGCGCGGCGTCGCCTGCGAATAGTCCTTGCGAGATCCGGCGGGGAGAATCCGGCGCCGGCCCGGCGGGCATCCGCTCCGGCGCTGTGGCCTCGATCGTCGCTGTTCATGGCGCCTCCTCCCTGGTTCCAAACTTGCTCGCCAGGGTCTGCCGGGCACGGTGGAGATGTGTCTTGACCGAACCGCTGGTGATACCGAGGATTGCTGCGATCTCGTCGATCGTTCGATCCTCTACGTAGTGGAGAGCGACTACCTGTGCCTGGCGGCCCGGCAGCCGTCGCACCTCGGCCCAGAACTCGGTGGCTTCCGGGCTCATGGCGTCGTTCGAAGTCCGTGGTGATAGACGCAGTAACGCCCTCGCTTCGGCTCGCATCCGGCGAAACCGGGACATCGCGAGATTTGTCGCCACCCGTCGCACCCATCCCTCCGGGTTTTCGAATTGGGCGACCTTGTCCCAGTCGCGGTGGGCACGCAAGAACGCGTCCTGGGCCAGGTCCTCCGCGGCCGCGGCGTTGCGGGTCAGCACCATGGTCAGTGTCGCCACGGCCGTGTACTCACGTCGATAGAACGCACCGAAGTCGGGGGTCGACTGAACCAGTGGCATGCGATCGCCGGAGTGATCGCTCGGCTGTCTCCCCACATTACCTCCACGGACCAGAGTCTCCTCCACAAAGTAGTAACGCACGAGCACTGCCCGCTGGTTGACACGAACGTTTGAGCACCGTGCCCTCGAGGAACGGCGCCACCGCCAGCATGCAATCGAGCGCATCAATCGGATGGTGAATGGCGACCGAATGCGATACGCTCAGGGTGGTTGTTATTGGTCGGGAGTCATAGTGCGACTGTTGCGGTTGCTTGTGTTTGGGTCTCTGTTCCTCGCCGGGTTGACTGCATGTGCCGGGGACGACCGGGAAGCCGATGCGACTCAGGGCACGGTCACGACGGTAACCGTGATATTCGAAGACCCGGTCTTCTTCGGGAAACAGTGGCCGGAGACGATTCCCAGTGATATTCCGGCTCTCGAGGGAGCGATAACGACGGTGCTGGCCGGGGATACCAAGCTCCGGCTGTTCTACAACGGCATATCCGACGCAGATTTCATGGACTACGTCGAGCTCCTGGTCACCTCGGGTTTCGAGCTCGAGTACCTCATCTACGAGACGCCGGGCAGCGAGGCGAGGACGGTGGAACAGGCTGCCGCCGGGGAGTGGGATGCGGTGTGTGCCACCAAAGGCGACTATGAGCTCCACCTCGAGTTTGGGGCGGGAACCGGCACTCTGGACATCACGGGTATCCCGCTGGAAGGTTTCGAGTCGGTGGCAGCTCCAACCACCTTGTCGACGACCACCGCTCCTGTCGGCAGCGCACTTCCCGAGTGGCTGCCTCCTGTTCCTGGGGGTGAGCTGATCACTGCGACGGGCGATGCCGCTGCCGGGTTCACGGCAGTCGTTGTGATCGCCGACGGCTACACAGTTGCCGGATACGTGGACGTGCTCGAGGCAGTGGGTTTCACCGAGTCCGACACGATGCTCGGCGGGTATGTGCTCAGCAACGGCGAGCACACGATCACGATCTACGGAGCCGACAGCGAACTGCGTCCCCTACAGATCATGATCCACGCGAGCTGATGTCTCCAACGGATAGTGTTTCGAAGGGGCGCCAAACGGCGAGACCACCGCGGGCATCGAGTTGGCCAATGAGGTGGGGGAAGTCGTCGATGCGATGACGACTGTCGTTATCGGTGACGTCGTCGTCTGCTGCATCGTTGGTGCCACAGGAGTCGCAGAATCAGTGGTCGCGCTGCAGCCGGCGACGAATGTGGCAAGCCCTTCGAGTCACAGCTCGTTGCCGGATTCTCGCCCTTCGGCGAATGCGGTGATGTTGGCGATCGTGTCGTGGGCAATGGCACGCAGCGCCTCGACCGTGAAGAACGCCTGGTGGCCGGTGATCAGCACATTGGGGAAGGTGAGCAGCCGTGAGAAACGATCATCCTGGATGACCGTGTCGGAGCGGTCCTCGAAGAAGAGATCGCCCTCCTCCTCATAGACGTCCAACCCCAGGTAGCC
The DNA here is from genome assembly GCA_963777645.1 of uncultured bacterium. Taxonomy (GTDB): domain Bacteria; phylum Actinomycetota; class Acidimicrobiia; order Spongiisociales; family UBA5794; genus JAAETI01. Next base: position 97,833 of record CAVZRA010000004.1, read on the forward strand.
GATCTTCCCTGTCTTCAGCCCCTCGATGGCGGCTGCCGTGTCGATGAGCGCACCCCGGCTGGTATTGATCAGCATCACCCCGGTCTTCATGTTGGCGATCGCGTACGAGTCGACGACATGGTGTGTCTCGGGAGTCAGTGGAGCGTGGAGTGAGATGACGTCGGCGCGCTCCCACAGCTTCCTCAGATCCATGTACTCGAGGCCGAGATCGATGGCGTCGGGATTCTCGTGCACGTCGTAACCGATGAGATGGCAGCCGAAGCCGGTGAGGATCTTGGCGACGGCGACCCCGATCTTGCCGGTGCCGACCAGGCCGACGGTGCGGCTGCCGAGATCGAAGCCGAGCAGCCCGTCGAGGGAGAGGTTGCCCTCACGAACCCGGGCGTGAGCGCGGTGGATCTTGCGGTCGAGGGCGAGCATCAGGGCGACCGTATGCTCAGCCACCGAGCGCGGTGAATAGGCCGGCACTCTGACCACAGTGAGGCCGAGGCTCTTGGCCGCGTCGAGGTCGACGTGGTTGAACCCGGCGCTGCGCAGCGCAATCAGCTTCGGCTCGTGTTTGGCGAGCCGCAACAACGTAGCCGCGCCGAGATCGTCGTTGACGAACGCACAAACGGCCTCGTACCCATCTGCCAGCGGTGCGGTGGATCGATCGAGACGAGTCTCGAAGAAGGCGAGCTCATGGCCCGTGCCTTCGGCAGCCTTGGTGAAGAACCGCTCGTCGTACGGCTTGGTGCTGAATACTGCCACTCGCATGGCCACGAGTGTACGGGCCGGGAATGATGGTCGGTGGCGGATTGCCGGCACCAGGGAGCGGCCGCACTCGTGTAGGTACAATCGGCCGACAGCTAGGGAGGTGCGATGGCCACTACCACTACTCAGGATGGCGCAACCATCTACTACGAAACCACAGGGGCGGGAACCCCGGTCATTCTCGTGCACGGCATCACCGAGTCGTGCCGGACCTGGGATCCGATCAGAGACAGACTTGTCGACGCCGGCTACCGCGTCATTGCCCCCGATCTACGTGGCCACGGGCAGTCTCCCGCACACTCCCCATACGATCTCGGCTCGCTTGCAGGCGACGTCATCGCCGTGGTGACTGCGGAGGGTCTGAGCAACCCGAGGGTGGTGGGACACTCGCTTGGTGGTGCCGTGATCTCGGCACTGGCAGGTGCGTTCCCTGTCGAATCGGCAGTCAACGTCGACCAGTCGCTGAAGCTCGACGACTTCCAGGATCAGCTGAAGGACGCCGAGCCGGCACTGCGCGACCCTGCGTTGTTCCCAATGGTCATCGAAGGGCTGTTCGTTCAGCTGGCCGGAGATGCCATCAGCACCGAGGAGTGGCAGCGGGTACAGAGCATCCGCCGTGCCGATCAGGACGTCGTGCTCGGAGTGTGGGACCTGGTGCTGACCGCACCGCGAGAGCAGCTCACCGCCGCCGTTGAAGGCGCCGCGTCCGGCGTGTCTTGTCCCTATCTGTCGCTGCACGGCATCGATCCCGGCGACGATTACAGGGGCTGGCTCCAGCGTCTTGTCCCTCAGGCCGAAGTCGAGGTTTGGCCCGGTCTCGGCCACTACCCGCACCTGGTCGAGCCGGATCGATTCGTCTCGCGCCTGCTGAGCTTCTGGGGAGACTGAGCGACGTCGCTGCTGCGGCGCGCTGAACGGCCCCCCTCTGCCCGGTTTCGTCGCGATCTGCAAAGATGTGGGGGTGGAAGATCGAGCAACGCTAGGAAGAATGCAGAATCCGGTCCGTGGCTTTCTGCATGGCACAGCGGCGGTGGTGGGGGTGATCGGCACCATCTTCCTCGTGCTGAGAACGACCTCACTGTCCGGGCGCATCGCAATGGTCGTCTACGGCCTTGGTCTATTGGCGTTGTACACGACCAGCTCTCTCTATCACTCGATTCCGTGGCGAGAGACGTGGAAGAAGCGGATGCAGCGGCTCGACCATGCGATGATCTTCGTGCTCATCGCAGCCACCTTCACACCAATTACCGCCATTGTCCTGGACGGATGGTTGCGAGTAGTTAGCTTATCCGTTGCCTGGGGCACCGCAGTGATCGGGTTCATCCACCACATGTTTGTCCGCAATCAGAGGTTCCATCTCTCCATCGGAATGATGGTCACTCTGGGTTGGCTGTCGGTACCACTCATGTTCCCGCTGGCGCATCGCGCTGGAGTAGGGCTCATTGTCCTGGTTGCTCTCGGCGGAATCATCTACACGGTCGGCATGGTGATAGTCGTGACCCAGCGCCCCCGTCTGTGGCCGCGGGTGTTCTCTTCCCATGAGCTGTTCCATGTGTTCGTGGTCACTGCATCGGCCCTGCATTTTGCCGCCATCGCCCGCTTTGTCGTCCCGCTCGCTCGGTGAGAGCTAATCGTAAGTATTGACTTACCGTAAGCAATGGCTTACGCTTGTGCTCGTGAAGTGCGAGACACAATTGGATGCGCTCGGTGACGCCACTCGACGGGCGATCTTCGAGAGGCTGCGGTCCGGACCGTGCTCCGTGGGAGAGCTGGCGGGCGAGTTCCCGGTTTCACGACCAGCGGTGTCTCAGCATCTCAAGATCCTCAAGAACGCCGGTCTGGTGCGCCAACAAGCTGCCGGAACCCGTCGTATCTACTCGATCGACCCTGCCGGTCTGGAGCCACTCCGCCGCTGGGTCGAATCGATGTGGGATGTAGCACTCGGCAACTTCGCCGCCGCGATCGAGAAAGGGACTTCCCCGTGAATATCGAGCCCATCCACAAGAAGATCACAGTTCCCGTCACCATGGACAAGGCCTTCGCCGTGTTCACGCAACAGATCGGGTCCTGGTGGCCTCACGAAACCCACTCGATCGGACTCGAACACACCGAGACCGTGATCATCGAAGAAGAGCAGGGTGGTCGTCTCTACGAGATCGTCGACGACGGCACCGAGCACGACTGGGGAGCAGTGCTCATCTGGGATCCACCCCGCCAGGTCACCCTGTCATGGCATGTCGGCAGGGGAGCAGAGGTCTATACCGAGGTTGATGTCACCTTTGAGGCAACCGAGGAGGGAACGGTTGTCCATCTCGAGCATCGCAACTGGGAGCGTCTCGGGGACCCCGGCGTTGCAATGCGAGTGCAGTACAACGACGGTTGGAACCCGGTGCTGGCCCGGTATGTGGATTCGATCAACCAACTCGCTGTATAGGCCCCGAGCGCGACCTCAGCGACAGGCCGACACGGTGGGCGAGCAATTCTGGGTGTCTGTAATCCGAGGCACGTCTTGAGTCGTGAGATCATGCTCGAACTAGCGCGCCCACGGCACTGTCGGCGACGTCCCCATTCCTCTTGATGCGTGGTGGGCATACCGTTGCCGCGATGGCCGGCCAGAAGAAAGACGAAACGTGGAGACCAGCTTGCACGTCTATCGGACGTGGTTATTCGAACGACAACTATGACGCTGTCCGGCGCTGAGGCGGTCCCTCGCGTCTTCGAGGAGTTTTATCGCAGCAAGCGCGACCACCTGGCGCGGGCACTGGCGATGACCCTCCGCAGCGACGAGCTCGGGAGCGAAGCGGCCGATGAGGCTATGACCCGGGCATACCAGCGATGGCGCACCGTGAGCGAGTACGCCAACCCGGTGGGCTGGACCTACCGCGTAGGGCTCAACTGGGCGATATCGCGCAAGCGTAAAGCGAAGCGTGAGGTACCGGTTGATCTTCCGGACAGTGCTGTCGAGGACTCCGACTTCATCCCCGAAGTCGAGGCCGCCTTGAGCGAAATCCCGCTCGAACAGCGTGCGGTTCTGGTGTTGCGCTTCTACCTGGATTGGGACATCGAGCGCGTTGCCGAGGCACTCCGCATCCCGACCGGAACTGTCAAGAGCCGCCAGAAGCGTGGTCTTGAAGCCGTGGAACGACGCCTGGAGGTGAGGCGATGAGCACCGAGGATTTGCTGAGGAGACATTTCGAAGTCGCAGCGGCTTCAGTTGAGGTCACCACTACGTCGGCCGATGCGATAGTCGGGCAGGTGCGACGGGCCCGTACGGTGATGGGCCTGGCGACCGCAGCAGTGTTGATCGCGGTGATCGCGGTTGCCGGGGTGATGAGCCGCAGCTCGGACGAGCTCATCGGTCCGGCGACGACGATTACGCCGACAACGACCCCGATTGTAACGGAGACCACAACCACGACGATGGCACCGCAGGACACGACCACAACGACCGTCACCATTTCCCCGACGCCGACAACCGCATCAGTGGCCGCGGCCGCGACGGACGTTGCCTGGAGCAAGGCCGAAGCCGTTCGGGATGTGGAGGACTACCTGGCGGAGCTGGCGGCAGGCGCATACGAGCAGGCGGCGTGGCCGGTGGAGAACAACGGAGGGGTGTTCGACGGCCAAGCGTCAGATGAGATGCCTGCCGAATACTTGCAACGGGTGTGTGCCGGCGGAAGGTGTGCGGGTCCGTACACCGTCTCGGCAGATGGCCCGGGTGTCATCGACCCGATCACGAGTCAGGCGTCATCGACGGTGACAGTGACCCACGCCGGGTCCGGCGAGTCGGCAGTTCTGACTCTGGCAACCTTCGAAGGTAAGCGGATGGTGCTCGGAGTGCCTCCCCTCGTTGTGTCTGAGGGTGCACCGGGTCTCGTCGAGAGACTGTTCCAAGAAGGCATCCCCGATCGAGTAGTGGTCCAACGATTCGACACGTTCGAGATCTGGGAAGGAGGTCATCAGACATGGGTGACCAACTGGTGGTCGGGCCAGGTGGAGCAGATTGAAGGGAACGCCGCGTTGGTCGACCAGGCCGCCATCGGCTACCAACGGGTAGTTGCCGTGTCGAATCCGTCGTCGAGCATGGAAACGGAATCGGGATGTCTGATGACCCGGGGCGGTGACGTTCTCCTGTTGGACGGCTGCCGGACCGGCGAGTGGGCGTACACGGATCTCGCCACCGGCGAGTCTCTCGCCACCCCGATCAGCTTCGAGCAGGGAGAGGCGGAGAGCAGGTGGTTCACCGAGCGGGCCGGCACCGTAGTGACGGGATGGAACGATGCCGAAGGCAATCTGGTTTCCGTTGAAGCGAACGGCGTCGACCTGGAAGGCGACGACTACATCGGCTATCTCACGCTATCGGTCGACGGCACAAAGGTCGCCTATACCGATCACCGAGATCCGAATTCGTACAGCCACTTCTACAGCCCGGTTGTTGTGGTCAAGGATGTCGCTACCGGAAACGAGATCGGTCGCTGGGTGCTCGATGGACCGGTTGGCGGGCTCGAGTTCTCGGGAGACTGGGTGGTTGCCACTGAGTTGACAGGCGATCTTCAGGCACTCAGCAACGGGGGCTTCGGCCAGGTGGCCGTCGATGCCATCAACATCGTGACGGGCACGGTGAACCGGGTAGAGACAGCCACCAGGGTATTCCTGCCCAGCTAACCGATGACAAGTGTGATGCCGGAGGGTCCCGGGGAGGCGGTTACTCGAGAGAGGTCGTCGACCCGGGCAGCCGGGGTCGTTGACCACTTCTGATGACCAACTGCAATCACCGCGGCGCCTGCCGCCTTGCCGGCTTCACCACCGGGGGAGGAGTCTTCGAAGACGACTGCATGCCGTGGATCGACGCCGAGCGCTGCGGCCGCAGCGAGGTAGGGCTCAGGAGACGGCTTGCCGGTAGATACGTCGTCGGCGGTGATGATCGCACCCGGTATCGGGATGCCCGCGGAACGCCAGCGTGCCTGTGCCAATCGTGCCGAGCCCGAGGTCACGATGGTCCACGAGCCATCCGGTAGCTGATCCAGGAGCTCGCACGCTCCCGGCATCGAGGTGCTGTCGGCGGCGAGATCGACTTCGATGTCCTCGAGCCGGCTGATCGCTCGAGCGGTCTCGTCCGGGGGGAGGAACCGGCTCAGTGTGTCGACAGAGCGCACCCCGATCATGTTCCTGGTGAGCTCGGCCTCATCGAGACCAAATTCCTCGGCGATCTGTCGCCAAGCTACGACAACGTGATCGTGGCTGTCGATGAGCACACCGTCGCTGTCGAAGAGGATTGCCTTCGCCTGAATCTGCATGGACGAGACTGTAGGCGCGTGGGTAGCAGAGCCCGCCGTAGCTACCGTCCTCGGTAGGGGTTATGCGGCGACGGTAGAGCGCAGGGCTTCCATGGCCCGAGACAGGGCGCGCATGCGCACCGGCTCTGGCTGGTTGGGGTCGGAGAGGACCTCGGCGATTCCCGGCAGATGGCCGGTCTGACCCAGAAGCCGTCCGACTACCGCCAGCTCAGGGTCGTCGTTGCTGATGCCAAAGACGGCGATGCGATGCTCCAGGCGGTCAAGCATCTCCGAGTATGGGCTCATTTAGCAACTCCTTTCCACACACAACGTATCGTCAAATGGACCATGAGATACAGCGTTTATCTCTTGAGCTAATCATCAGCAGCACTTATTGTTAGGTTCGTGGATTCACAGGCTGAGAAGACGTACCGTGATCTCGAGCTGCGCCATCTCGAAGCGCTGCGCGCCGTTACGGTCGAAGGCACCTTCGGGCGAGCGGCTAAGAAACTCGGCTACACCCAGTCGGCGATATCGCAGCAGATCGCGGCCCTGGAGCGGGTCACCGGGGAGAAGGTCTTCGATCGGCCGGGTGGTCCCAAGCCGGTCAGGCTCACCGCGGCGGGCCGGATGTTGCTCGGCCATGCCGAAGAGGTGCTCGATCGAGTGGCCCGACTCGCCCGTGACATGAGCGAGTACAAGGCGGGAACAAAAGGACGTATCGAGCTCGGAGTGTTCCAGTCCGTTGCGGTCAAGGTTGTGCCGATCGTGGTGAGCCGGCTGCGGGAGACTGCCCCGGGTGTCGATGTCAGGCTCTTCGAGTCACGCAACGACGCCGAGCTGGTCGCCAAAGTGGCCAACCACGAGCTCGACCTGACCTTCACCGTTGGGGCGCCTGCCCAGTCGGACCTTCAAGTGGCCGATCTGGTGAGCGATCCGCTCGTCGCCATCGTGCCCCGCGATCATCCGCTCCCGGATGTCGTCGCACCGACCGATTTGGCAGGCGATCCTCTGATCGGCCAGCCAGGCGAGGACTCGTGTCAGCGTCAGATCGACGCAGGTCTCAGCGCAGTCGGAGTCAGCCCCGACTACTTCTTCCGGACCACGGACAACGCGGCGATGCAGTCGATGGTCCGCGCCGGGATGGGTGTCGCCATCGTCCCGTATCTGGCCGTCGACACCAACGACAGCGAGATTCGCATCCTCACTCTCGATCCGCCGCTCCCCGCTCGTGAGCTGAAGCTGGTGATCGGAGCCGATCCGTCCCCGGTGACGACCCAGTTCGTTGAGCTCACCGTGAAGTATTGCCGGGAGGCGCTGAGCGCCGCCCCGGTGTGAGCACATACGAGAAGAGGCGGTACCACCGCATCGGGCGGGCCGCCTCTCCGCGCAGATCGGGAATGGCTAGTCAGTGGGGACCACCGGCTGTGCCTCTCCCCGGTAGTACGCCCACTCCTCGACTTCAGAGCCGTCCGAGAACACGCAGTAGCCAACCTGGCCGCCGCTGTTGTCGGTCCTGATGTCGAGGCTCCCGCCCTGGTCCTGGCAGTAGACGGACGCCGGGTTTGCCAGGCCAGTCTCGTTGTCGTTCTCGTTGTTGCCGCTGCATCCTGAGATGATCAGGACAAAGGCACAAGCGAATGCGATAGCACGCTTCATACTGTCCTCCTCGGGCTGCCACGTTGCTGATGAAGTGGTGACGGGATGAAGCGCTCCATGCGTCGCATCCCCGCTCTGATCGCTCGCCGGCCTGCCCACGTGAACCGACTCTTATGCCCCTATGACGCTTAGAGATCCCGTAGCGGTTCCTACGAGCTACGACGTTGTTCCGCCGCCGCGGCGAGCAGCAGATAGGCGCTGGCGGTCCAGGTGTAGGCCCGATCTCTGAGACCGTCACCGCTGAGGGCATCGAAGTTCTCGGCGAAGCCGGATCGTTCGCACAATCGCATGAACCTGTCGCTGATGTCGTCGGCGAGATCCCCATAGCCTGCGCTTCTCAGACCGTCTTGGATGAGGATCGTCGACGGCGCCCAGATCGGCCCGCGCCAGTACCCGTCTGGCTCATACTCCGGTGTATTCACGAGTTGAGTCGCCAGTCCCCAGGAAGTGACGAACGTGGAGATCCGCTCAGCAAGTGCAGCCACCAGGGGTTTGGGGAGGTGCGCGGCGGCGACGATCGGAAGCGTTGTCTGCAGGCTGGATATCTTGCTGCGCCGGCCCTCCGGAAGGCCGACCGCGTAGAAAGCCTTATCGTCCCAGAGGTCGTTGATCAGCGCAGCTCGGATCCGGTCGCGCTCAGCTCTCCAGGCTGCCGCGTCGAGCCCGAGTTCGTCTGCCAGATCGGCGAGCACGTCGAGTTGGATGATCAGAAATGCCGCCAGATCGGGTGCCTCGACGATGGTGTCGTTGTCGAACATCGTCGAGTTGTCCCAACCGCTGTCGTTGCCGTGTTGGTAGTGAGCCAATACGTGGTTGGGAACCCTGCGCATCTCGAGCCAGAAGTGCGTCCATCGCGAAAGCGCACCGTAGATCTCGTCGAGTTCCTCGGCTGTGAGCGGTCGCTCGAGGCGCTCCCGCATCCTCGTGAGCGCCCAGCCGTGAATTGGAGGCTTGACGTAGTTGTACAGGACTTCGGAGTGTGTCACCGAGTCGGGCAAGCTGCCGGTATCCGACATCAAGTCGAACGGCAGCAGGAACTGGTCGACCGCCGCCGCAGCGTCTGTCGGGGCGAGGGCAATCGCGTTGATGCAGTGATCCCAACTCCACACTTTGTCCATCCAATGCTTGGACATCAAGATGGACACCCGTCCGATGAAACCCCCCGGTGACACCGTCGCAGACCAGAGAATGTATGCGGCGAGCGCCGATGCCGGCGTCCTGTCGCTCCTCCAGGGAGCGAGCGCTTCCAGGTATGTGTCGAAGCTCCGTGCGCTCACTGCCACTGCGTCGTCGAACGTGTCCACAAAGGTCAGGGGAGCCCGGGCTGAATCGAACTCCTCGATTGCCAACTCCCACGGCTCGGATCCGTCGATCGTGACAGCCCTTCGGTGGGTGCCGAGTTGGCCGGCGCCCATAACCGACGGGGTGCCCCTGACCGTCGTGATGCGGTACCTCCGACCCGTTTCGTACGAGGTGAACAGCGCCGATCCGTCTCGAGGGTCAATCATCAGGTACGCACCCGTGAACGAGGTGAGGTCTCCCTTGGTGTCAGAGATCTCGATGCCCATTCCCTCGCCGCGGATACGGATCGTTGACTCGTCTGCGAACACCGCTTCGACCAAGCCGGACGGGCCGGCCCAGCGCAACACGGATGGGCTCGCGCTCACCTCGACCTCGGCACGCTCGCCGGCCCGTGTCGGTACCAGAGAAAGAACCGCATGCATTCCGTTCTGGTGGGAGACCAGGTGAACGTCCTCGACGATGCGTTGCAGACCCACCGTCGGGGACAGGTCGAGCCACGAGCCGCGCCGACTGAACGGAACCTCATTCACGTCGAACGACACCTTGCTCGCCATGTCACCCCTTCGATGGCAGTCGACCGCTTGGCCTACCGTAGCCATTCGCGGAATCGAGGTTGGCTTGTTCGTGAGAGCAGGTTGAACGGGGGTCGGCGAATCACCCACGAGATGTGGTCGCTACTCAGATGTCGCTGCCTTATAGGGTGAATGGCAGTCGCGATGGAGGCTGGAGCCCATGCATGAGTGCGCGTGACAGATTTGAGCGCTTCTTCAAGGAGAACGAGCAACCGATCCGTCACGCGCTCAGCGCGGAGCTGGGCTTTGACTTGGGGAGAGATTCCGCCGCCCAGGCTTTCGCGTACGCGTGGGAACACTGGGATCGAATCTGTGCGATGGAGAACCCAGCGGGCTACGTATTTCGTGTGGGCCAACGCCACGGGCGTCGCCAGAGACGACGCCACCAGAGACGTCGCCCCCAGGTGCCGGCGGACCCATCGTCGAGTGCCGAGATGCCGTGGGTAGAGCCTGCGCTCTCTGCTGCTTTGGGATCACTGTCACGACAGCAGCGTGTCGCCGTGGTTCTCGTTCATGGCCTGGGTTGGACCAGGGTCGAGGTCGCCGAACTCCTCGGCATCAAGCCAACAACAGTGCAGAACCATGTCGAACGCGGTCTTGCGCGCCTTCGACAGAAGCTGGAGGTCTCCCATGTCCAATGATGTAATCGCCGACACGATCGAGCGCGCATTCGCTGAGCATTCTTATCCCCTGTCGCTGGACGATGCATTCAGGCCACCCATTGCTGCTCACGGACATGGAGTATCTCCCCCGTCCTCTCGGCGCGGTGTCCTCACAGCCGCCGCGTCATTCGCCGCGGTACTTGCCATTGGGGGCGTGCTATTGCTGGCGACCGCGCGCGGACAGAATGGAAGTGGCAACGTATCGAACCCAGCCGGGGTGGCGTCGACGGCTCCGGCCGTTGCGTCTACTCAGACGACTCCTTCGGCTACCGCATCGACCACCGAGGCTGCGTCCGACGTGCCCGGAGCAGTAACCTATCCGGACCACGAGGCGACCCTGATCGAGACACCATTGGTGGTCCAAGCAATCCCATCAGGCCCTGTGCCGCAATTCAACACGGGTGTATTGGGCGTCGAGGCACCTGTGGTTCCCTTTGAGACGCTCCGCCTGGAGCAGCTCGTCCTTGAGGAAAATGAGTACCCACTCGCGCCGGATCAGCCGATCGTCGCCCTCGGTGACCGAGACGGCCTCCTGGCGTTTCGGATACCGGTTGTCGACTCGGGGGAAGTTGTCATGTGTGACTGGGGAGTGGGCTGGACCAAGTGGAACATTGAGCCGGGCGGGCAGCCCCTACCCCTTGGCACGTGCGGCAGCGGTGAGGTTGCCACACCAGATGTGACAGTCAAGCTTCGCCAAGGACTGGGCCCGTGGATCACCGAGGTCTTCTGGTCATCGCTTCCATCCGACGCTTCCGTTGTGCAGATTACGGCGAATGAAACGCGGCAGTGGCAACGCCCGATAGACGGCGTCGCCGTATTCATCGTGGAAACGTCGAGTGAACCAAACATTGAGCTCGTCTCCTATGACAGCAACGGCCGGGAACTCGATCGCCGTAGTCCATAGGATCGACCACTGCCCGAGGCCGGCCAGACCCGTGTCCCTCCTGCAGACGCAAGCAGGCCGCCCCAACGTGGGACGGCCTACTTTGTGGGCCCAGCTGGATTTGAACCAGCGACCTCATCCTTATCAGGGATGCGCTCTAACCGAGCTGAGCTATGGGCCCAACGAGTCGAGGATTCTACCACCTCTGTGTACGGCTACTCCATCCCGAGACAGCTGCTGAGTATCCACAATGGTGCGGTGCATATACAATGCACACCCCTCGGGGACGTAGCTCAGTCTGGCAGAGCACCTGGTTTGCAACCAGGGGGTCGTCGGTTCGAATCCGATCGTCTCCACCATCAACAGCCCAACGCTTTGCCGTCGGGCTCTTGCCTGAGCCACCCCCTGACACGCCCCTGTGGGCGGCTTGCCGGGCAGAGCTTTGTGAATCCCCGTTCCGGCCCCGGTGTATCTTGAGAGCCCCTGTAGGAGGAGAACAGTGGCCAACGCAGTAATCGTCGATGCGCTCCGCACCCCCGGTGGCAAACGAGGTGGAAAGCTCAAGGACTGGCACCCGGTCGATCTTGCCGCCGAGGTATTGAAAGAGATAGTCACTCGCAACAACGTCGACCCAGCCATGGTCGACGATGTCATCATGGGATGTGTCTCCCAGACCGGCGAGCAGAGCGTCAACGTTGGTCGCAACGCTCTCCTGGCAGCCGGCTTCCCCGAGCACGTGCCCGGGGTGACTATTGACCGGCAGTGCGGTTCTTCACAACAGGCGGCCCACTTTGCTGCCCAGGGCGTCATGGCGGGTGTCTACGACATCGTCATTGCTGCCGGTGTCGAGTCGATGACCCGTATCCCCATGGGAATCACAATGCAGCAAGGACCCGGTCTTCCTTTCGGCCCGAGAATGAATGCCCGCTACGAGAACGGGCTGGTTCCGCAGGGGATCTCCGCCGAGCTGATTGCTGAGCGGTGGGGGATAGCCAGAGAAGAGATCGACAGAATCTCGCTCGACTCGCACCTGCGTGCTCAGCGAGCCACAGACCAGGGCAGGTTCAAACAGGAGATCCTCCCAATCGAGGTGAAGCTAGAGAACGGTGCCACCGAGATGATGACCACCGACGAGGGTATCCGGCCCAACACCACGCTCGAGGTTCTCGCCGGGCTGCGCACCGTGTTCAAGGAAGACGGGGTTGTCACTGCGGGCAACTCGTCGCAGATCACAGACGGCGCTGCCGCCGTCCTCATCATGAGTGAGGACAAGGCACGGGAACTTGGTCTTGTGCCAAGGGCCCGGTTCAAGGCGTTCTCGGTCGTTGGGGTTGACCCGATCATCATGCTCACCGGGCCGATTCCGGCAACGCGGAAGGTGCTCGCAAACGCCGGGCTCACCATCGACGACATCGACCTGTTCGAGGTAAATGAAGCGTTCGCAACAGTGGTCGCCGCCTGGCTGCGGGAGACCGGCGCCGACTGGGAGAAGACAAACGTCAACGGAGGGGCCATTGCCCTTGGCCATCCCCTCGGTGCTTCCGGCGCCAAGCTCATGACTACGTTGCTACATGAGATGGAGCGACGTGGTGCGCGCTACGGTCTGCAGACGATGTGTGAGGGTGGCGGCATGGCCAACGGCACGATCCTGGAACTCGTCGAGACGTAGGGAAACGGCAGATGGAACTTGTGATCGCGATTGCGATCGGCGTTGCGATCATCGGGTTCACATTGTGGGTGATTCGTATGTTGCTGACCCCGCAGCCGGAGGAACCCGATCCCGATGCAGTCCAGGAGGTAGCCGTCGATTACCGGTGTGTTATCTGTGGGATGCGACTCACGGTCACTCACGCCCAGGACAGCGAGATCGAGGCTCCGCGCCATTGTCGTGAAGAGATGGTCGAAGTCCCCTGACTCCCGATACGGTCGGGCACAACGACCTGGAGGGAAGCCATGGTGAAGCAATACATACGGGAACGTTGGCTGGGCTTACCGGAGAACAGAGTTGCTCGCAGCTTCTTTAGCGTGGGCAAGAATGACGCAGCTGAGATGTTCACCGAGGAAGCGTCCCGACACCCCGTGTTCCGCATCACCAGCTGAGTTTCGCGACTTCTCCCCAGCTGTGGAGAACAGGGTGGATAACTACATGGCTGTAATTCGGCTGCTATCGGTAGTTGAGCGTCATGGCGAAGCCGCTTGCGATTCCGGCCAGGCCGACCATCAGCCACGTGTTGTTGGTGCTGCCTGGCAGCAGCTTGACGTAGTTGGCGAGGATTATCACAACGCCGAGACCCATCAGGGAGAACATGAGAGCCACATACCAGGTGGGTGACGGGCCCTTTTCCGCAACCGGGTCCACCTTCTTGGGCGGGGTGGGGCGCCGATTGGCCACTTTCTTGCGTTTCTTAGAGGTAGGCATGTCGGTAAAGCCTAGTGTCCACAACCCGATACTCTGCAAAGAAGATCATGCAGCTGGGTGAAATGACCGACTCCGACAACACACAATCAGCAACCGACTCCTCGCCGCCCGCGCACGGCAGCCGAGGTCTTCGGATTGTGCACGGTGTGGGCTGGACATTCATCTATCTGGGTTTCCTCACACTCGGGTTCGTTGTCCATCAGCTCATCATCACCACCTGGTTCGCTCAGCAGGCTCAGCCCGAGCTTTCCGCAGAACGTGTCGCCCAGTGGGAAAACACCGAGATCACAGATGTTGTTGTCGTCCCCCCGACGACCGACGCCGACACGGGCCAACCCACCGGTGACGACGGGCAGTACGGAGCCGTGGGAGGAAACGACAAACCTCTAGTTCTCAAGGTCGAGTCACAGCCCGAGTTGGGCGCCGCGTTTGCCTTGATTCGGATCCCCACGCTGGAGCGGCTGCGGGACGGATGGAACGTCGTCGAAGGTGTCAGGGTCGTCGATCTTCGCAACGGAGCAGGGCACATGCCGGGGACGGCGCTGCCAGGCCAACCGGGGAACGCCGTCATCAGCGGGCACCGCACCACCTGGGGTCAGCCTTTCCATGAGCTGAACGAGCTCGATCCTGGGGACCAGATCGAGGTCGACACGGCCCTCGGTACCAGCATCTACGAGGTGCGGGAGATTCATATCGTCGCTCCCACCGACGTCTGGGTCACCGAGCCCAGGGCTGGCGCCTGGCTCACGCTGACGACCTGTCATCCCAGGTACTCTGCCCGGCAACGGTATGTTGTCGTCGCTGAGCTCGTCTATGGGCCGAACTACGACGTTATCAAGGCGATGTCATGATAAAGAGGATCTGGAGACTGCTCCCGGGACCGCTCAGTGTGCGCATCGTCCAGGCAGTTGTGCTCACCACCGTTTTTCTGGTCGCGCTGCACTTTTTCTACGATTGGCTCGGCACATGGCTGCTGGATCAAGGAGGCACCGTCGGATGAAGGTGCTCGTCATCGACAACTACGACTCGTTCACCTTCAATCTCGTGCAGTATCTCGGGGAATTGGGGGCCGAGCCGGTGGTGGTGCGCAACGATGCTCTCGACCCGGTCGTCGCCGCAGGGCAGAGCTTTGATCGGCTCGTCATTTCACCCGGTCCCGGCAGGCCCGAGGAAGCGGGCAACTCAATCGAGTTCATCAAGACGCTTGGCATCGAGATCCCAACTCTCGGTGTGTGCCTCGGTCATCAGGCGATCGTTGTCGCGTTTGGCGGCAAGGTGGCGCTTGCTCCAGAGCCCCGTCACGGGAAGGTCTCGCCGATCACTCACGACGGGCTTGGCCTGTTTCGTGATCTGCCGAATCCTTTCGAGGCGACCCGCTATCACTCGCTTGCTGCCGTAGAGCTTCCCAAGGTGCTCGAAGTGGCGGCGCATAGCGAGGACGGTGTCATCCAGGGCATCCGTCACCGGGAGCTGCCGATAACCGGCGTTCAGTTCCATCCCGAAAGCATCATGACTACTGCCGGCAAGGATCTGCTTGCTAACTTCCTCAACGACTGATTGAGAGGAAGTACGTGCAGAAATACCTGGATACCGCACTCGAGCTCGCCGCGACCGCCGGTGAGATCATGCTCCACTACTTCGACGTCGGAGTACCTGCGGATTGGAAGGCGGACGACTCGCCGGTGACGGTTGCCGACACTGAGATCAACCAGATGGTGATCGACCGCATCGCCGCCCGGTATCCCGACCACGGCGTCGTCGGTGAGGAAGCGTCGCTTTCGAAGCCCGACTCGCCGCTGCAATGGGTGTGTGATCCGATTGACGGCACCGTGCCATTCATGCTCGGAATCCCGACAAATGTCTTCTCTCTCGCTTTGTGCGAAGACGGGGACCCGCTCGTTGCAGTCATCGCCGATCCTTATCTGTCACGGACGTATTTAGCCACCCGGGGGGGAGGCAGCTTCTGCAATGAGCGCCGGTTGAGTGTCTCGGAGACGAAAGAGCTGCCCGGGTCGTTGATGAATGTCTCCGGTCGTGATCACGACGACCCCGCAGACGGGGCTTTCATCTATCGGGCGCTCGACGAGGCCGGGGTCAAGCAGATCTACCACCACTCCATGGTCTACGAGGAGATCCAGGTGGCCTCCGGCATGTTCGACGCCGCCATCTTTGCCAAGTCCAACCCATGGGACTCCGCCGCGGGTGCGCTGCTGGTGACCGAGGCCGGTGGGATCGTTACGAACCTGCTCGGCGCCCCGCAGCGCTATGACCGCAGGATTCTGGGCACTATCTTCTCCAACGGCCACCTGCACGACGCGCTCGTCACACTCGCCACACCCTCCGTCAGAGGCCGTTGAGGAGACATCCGGCTATGCGGGCAGCAAGCGCTCGAGCTCGGCTGCGAGACCTTCGGGATACACGGTGTCGGTATTGGCTCGTAGCTCCGCGACGGACCACCAGCGATGTTTTCGGATCGTTGCCCTCTCGGTCTCCGTCCACTCGTGTCGCGACGGTCGAACTGCGGTGTGCTGACTAGGAAGTACGACTCCTCCTGGTCGTAGCGACGACCTTCGAAATCCCAAGTGAAGCGACGGGTGAACACAATCGGCCCCGGATTGTCGATGACGAGTCCCGTCTCTTCCCGCGTCTCTCGGATCGCCGCGTCCTGTGCAGTTTCGCCATGCTCGATGCGACCTCCAACGGGAAACCACCGGCCCGGAACCTCGGGCGTGCTGCGATCAATGCCGCTGAAGCGCAGGACGCGATGGCTCTCGTCGACGAGCAGGACCTTGGAGCTCGGTCGCTCGTGAGCCACGAGATTCATGATGACGCAAGGATGGGGGAAAGTGCACCGCGGATGGCATATCGGTGCAGAGTGACCCCGTTCTCGAATGACTGATGCTCGATCAAATCCAGGAGAAGTGGCGCGCCGTGGTCGTCGAACAGCGGTCGGCCACCACCGAGGATCACGGGATGGGTGAAGAGCATCAACTCGTCGAGGAGGTTTGCCCGCAGCAGCTCCGTGGCGAGGGTGGCCCCGCCGACGCCGACGTCGCCATCACCCTCTGCTCGCAGGGACGCCAGTTGCCCGATTACGTTGTCGCCACCGATGACCCTTGTGTTGTGCCCGGCGCTTGTGCGTGTGCGGGACACGAGCACCTTGGGCTTGGAGGTCCAGATCTCACCGTACTCCCGCAGGTAATCGGGTAGTGACTCGTTGTGCCGGGCGTCCGGCCAGAACGCCTCCATCGTTTCGTAGATGGTTCGGCCCTCGACCATGAGTGACAGCGCCCTGGCCCTGCTATTGAACTCCCGATGCAACGATTCGTCGATGCGTAGCCATCCTCCGCCACCATGCTCCCCGGAGGCATACTCGATCTTCAGATCGAGGGAGACGTTCATCCAATACACGAACCGCGCAGGCATGGACACCTCATATTGGTTGCGATCGGTGACCGTCCTGGAGCCTACCGAACCAGCCAGCGCCTTACGACGACGCATTCCATCGAACCGGTTGACGCACGAGTGAGAACCAGGCCGGCGCTCGGTAATCGAGATGGAGAAGGACGGCGCTAGCCGCCGCCTCCGCCGCCTCCGCCGCCTCCGCCGCCACCGGTGTCGGGTGGCGGTGGCGGAGTCACCACACCGATGTTGACGGTGACAACCGACCCATCGTCGACCATGAGGCCTGCCTGCGGGCTCTGTTCGGCGATGAGACCCTCCAGGCCTGAGTCGGCCGACACCTCGACCGTGCCTGCCACGTTGAGGGTGAGGCCGAGGTCGAGTAGGGCTGCCCTTGCGTCGTCCTCGCTCACTCCCTGGAGATCGGGTACCGCTACCTGGCGGATGACACCGAGCTTGACGTGGATCTCGTCGCCGAATACGACTTCGGTTCCTGCCGAAGGAGTCTGGGCGGCAATCATCCCGACCAGACCGCTGTCCTGGGTGACTTCGATGGTGTCGGTGTCGACGATCAGGCTCAGTCCCCGATCGGAAGCCAGCGACTGCGCTTCAGGGATGGACCGGCCGCTGAGGTCGGGCAGCGGGAATGGTTCCGGTCCCTTCGACACGTAGACGGTGATCGTCGCATCACGCTCGGCGAGTTGCGACGCACCCGGATCGGTGCGGATGACAAATCCCTCGAGCATCTCGTTGTCGAAATCCTGCTGGACGACGATGTCGGTGAAGCCGAGCCTGGTCAGCTCCTCCTGGGCCGTGTTCGAAGGCACACCCTCGAGCTCCGGCATTGTGAGGAACCTTGGCCCATTGGAGACGACCAGATTGATCTTCGTTCCGGGCGCTGCCTTGGTACCAGCGGCAGGTGACTGGCTGATGACGACTCCCGCCTCATAATCCTGGCTGTCCTGGAGAGTCTCCTCCCCAACCTCGAAGTTCGCTTCCGCGAGTGTCGTCCGTGCGTTCTCGATGGTCAGATTGCTGACGTTGGGGATGGGGAACTCCTCCGGGCCAGTAGAGACGTATAGGGTGACCCTGGAGTCTGGCTCGACCTGCTCACCTTCGGCAGGATCGGAGCGAATGACGATGTTTTCGGCAACCTCGGTGCTCGTTTCCTCACGGAAGGTGATGCCGAGATTGTTCTCCTGAAGCAGATCTGCCGCCGCATTCCGGTCGAGGCCGGCCACCGCGGGGACCTCTACCAGCACCGGAGCCGCTGGTTCGCTTGGACCGGACATCAAACGCCACAACAGGAACGAGCCGATCAGCAACAGACCGATCAAAGCAACGATGGCGAGTATGTAGCTTGTCTGGCTTCTTTCCTTCTCGGGGTATTGGGCGACGTGACGTGCCGTCTGGTCTGGTGTTGCTGTCGGTGGCGGCGGAGGGCTGGTCATCAGCCGCGTTTGTGCACCCGGCTGTTGTGGCACTGGCCGGGTCTGTTGTGGGGCCGCAGCGGCGACCGCTTGCTGTTCCAACGTCATTTGATGGGCGATGGTCATCTCGCCGCGCAGGTAGCGGAGAAGATCTGCTCGCATTTCTTCGGCGGACTGGTAGCGGGCGTCCGGGTCCTTCTCCATGGCCCGTTCTACGACAGCCTCCAGCCCTGCCGGGACGTCCGGGTTGATGCCGCTTGGCGGAACCGGGTACTCGGCCACGTGCTGGTAGGCGACCGCGACCGGGCTCTCCCCGGTGAACGGTGCCTGGCCGCTCAGCAGCTCATAGAGGACCACACCAAGTGAGTAGATGTCGGAGCGGGCATCGGCAGGCAGGCCCTGTGCCTGTTCGGGGCTGAAGTAGGTAGCGGTGCCGATGACGGCGCCGGTGCGGGTGAGCTCCTCCGAATCGTCGAGCGCTCGGGCGATACCAAAGTCGGTTACCTTCACCGTGCCATCAGGAGTGAGCATGATGTTGCCGGGTTTGATGTCCCGGTGATACACCCCCGCTTGATGTGCCACCGTCAGCGCCGCTGCGGTCTCGGCAGCGATCTCGGCTGCCCGGCGCGGCAGCAGCATGCCCTCGGAACGACGGATGTCACGAAGCGTCCGACCCTGGATCAACTCCATCACCATGAAGTATGTGTCCTCGTGACTTCCGAAGTCGTAGATGCTCACGATGTTTGGGTGGTTCAGGCCTGCGGCATTCTGCGCCTCACGGCGGAACCGGGAAACGAAGGCCTCATCTTTGGCGAATTGCGGGTGGAGGATCTTGATGGCGACGCGACGACCCAGGGACATGTCCTCTGCGGAGAAGACATCTCCCATTCCACCCCGGGCCAGATGCCCGGTGATTCGATAGCGGCCTTGCAGCACGCGCTCTTCAGTCACGGTGGGGAATGCTAACGAGGCTGTGCGCTAGTGACACGTTCACTGGTCTTCCTGTCCAATGCCGAAGAATTCGGCAAACACTTGTTGGGCTATCGGCGCTGCAACGGTGCCACCTGTAGCGGCCTCTCCGGCGTCGCCTCCTGACTCTACGAGGACCGCAATCGCAATCTGCGGGTCACCCGGTTGTGGGTCAACGGGGCCGAACCCGATGAACCAGGCGTGGGGGGCGGCGTCGGGGACCTCGGTGGTCCCGGTCTTGCCTGCGATCCGGATCCCCGGCACCGAGGCGCGGCGGCCGGTGCCCGAGGTGACGACACTCTCCATCAGGCCGGTGAGGGTGGTCGCTGTGGCGGGGCTGATGGCCTGGAGCCACACAGAAGGCTCGGTTGATTTCTCAACGACCGCCTCCGAGTTGAACATCTCTTTGACCAGATAGGGCACCATGATCTCGCCGTTGTTGGCGACGGCGGCCGCGGTGAGCGCCATCTGCAGCGGCGTCGCCAGCACGTCTCTCTGGCCGATGGCCGTCTGCGCCAGTCCCGGGACATCGAATTCGAACGAAGCCGCGTCGGGGATCGTGGATGCTATGGAGCGAATCTCGAGCGGGACATCGGTATTGAAGCCAAACGACTCTGCGGTAGCGATGAGTTGGTCGGCTCCGACCGACATGCCGATCATGCCGAAGATGGTGTTGCAGGAGCTGGTGAAGGCTTGGGAAAGAGGGACCTCGGACCCGGAACCGCACGCCCTCCCGTCGAAATTCTTGATGGTTGCCGTCGAGCCGGGCAGCTCGAGCTCGACGGGATTGGGGAACGGGGTTCCCGCAGAAGCGACCCCCGCCTCGAGCGCCGCTGCGGTGGTGATCACTTTGAAGGTCGAGCCCGGTGCGTAGGCCTGTGCGGTTGCCCTGTTGAGCAGAGGCTGGGCGGGGTCGTTCTCGAGAGCGTCTCCCGCCGGTCCTGCGTCACCGCCGGTGAGCGTATTCGGGTCGAATTCCGGTGTTGACACCATGGCCAGGATCGCCCCGGTCGACGGGTCGAGAGCCACAACGGCCCCACGCTGATCGCCGAGCGCAGCGCGGGCGATGGTTTGCAGGTCGTTCTCGATGGTGAGCCGCAGTCCGCGAGGACGGACATCGCCACCGAAGATTGCACTGAGGACGCCCGAGATGGTGGCGTCCCGGTAGGAGACGAGATCTCCGCTGCGGGTGTTCTCTATGCCCTGACTCCCGAAAAGCAATGTGTTGTACCCGACCGTGTGGCTGTAGAGCTCCCCTTCGGGATAGGTGCGACGAAAGCTCAATGGGTCGTTGGGGTCGGCGACCGACTCGGCGACGATGACCCCATCGGCGGTGATGATGGTGCCTCGCTCCCTCCCGGTCTGGCTGGTGGCGACGCGGACGTTGCGTGGATCATCTCGATACTCGGGGCCGACGATCACCTGGTGGTAGGTAACTGCCGCCACCAGAATCGCAAACAGGGCGAACGAAGCGGTGGCGAGGATACGGATTGGCCGGTTCATGTGCGCTCACCATGCGAGGTGCGGACCAGCAAGGCGACGAGCACCATGTTGGCCAGAAGCGAAGACCCGCCGTATGACATGAAGGGCAGTGTGATGCCGGTGACGGGGAACAGTCGCAGCACTCCGGCGAGGATGAGTGCAGCCTGGAAGGCAAGAACGATGGTGAGCCCGAACGCGAGGAACTTGCGGAAGACGTCGCGCGAGCGGATGGCGATCCCAAAACCGGCGGCAGCCAGCAAGGCGAACGCGGCAAGCACGGCGATCGATCCGGCGAAGCCCATTTCCTCTGCCACCGAGGCGAAGATGAAGTCGGTGGCCGCTGCCGGGATCAAGTCGGGACGACCCAACCCGAGGCCGCTGCCGGTCAACGATCCGCTTCCCATGGCGAACAAACCCTGAACCACCTGATACCCGGCGTCGGCAAAGTCGTTGAATGGATGAAGCCAGGCAAACACACGGCGCTGCACGTGGCCAAAGTGTTGATAGGCGAAGAAGCCTCCCCCGGCGATAAGCAGTAACCCGGTAACCAGGTAGGAGGCTCTCCCGGTTGCGACATACACCATGCTGATGAACAGGACGAAGAGCAGTAGTGAAGCGCCCAGGTCTCGCTGATAGACGAGTACGGCGAAAGAGACTCCGGCCGCGATGATGATGGGGCCGAGCTGGCGTGGCTCGGGGAGGCGGATCGGGCCGAGACGTCGAGTTGTGGCGGACATGGCCAGATGGCGGTCTGCCAGGTACGAAGCGAGGAAGATCACCAGCAACACTTTGGCGACCTCGCCGGGCTGGAAGCTGAGGGACCTGTCGCCGACGGGCAGGTTTAACCGCACCCAAAGCCTTGAACCGTTCACCTCGGCTCCGTGCAGCGGCCATGACTCGGGGAGCAACGGCAGCATGAGTAGCAACAGGGCTCCGGCCAGAAAGAGGTAGCGGTACCTTCGCAACATGACGACGCCCTCATCACGCAGCAGCACCAGCACGGTGACTGTCACCGCGGCCGCAAGCAACATCGACCACCGCTGGATGGAGGCGAGCTCCCGATCGAGTCGGTAGATCTCGGTGAACCCGATCGCGGTGAGGAAGGCAGCGATCGGGAAGAGATATGGATTCCCTTCTGGAGCCCAACGGCGCAGCGCCATATGGATCGAACCGAAGGTGACGGCAAACACGAGAAACGTGAGAGCAACCTGGGCGTCGAAGCCGCGGCCCGAAGCGAAGTTCACCAGGGCGACACCCATTGAGGCAACAACGGCAGCCGCAGCCAGTAGGGCCGCTTCGGCGTTCCTGGTCACAAGGAGACGTCGATCACCGCGACGGTCGTGTTGTCGTTGCCGCCTGCTGCGTTTGCGGCCTCAACTAGGGACCAGGCCGCTTCTGATGGCGACGAGGATCGTCTCAGGATCGCCGCGATCTCGTGGTCACGCAACATCGCGTTGAGCCCGTCCGAGCAGATCACCACGCGGTCGCCTGACCTCAGCTCGAGTTCGAACTCGTCGATGTCGACCTCGGGGGTACCGATCACGCGGGTAACAAGGTTGCGGCGGGGATGGGTCGCCGCCTGCGCCGCGGTGATCTTGCCCATGGCCACCAGATCGGCGACAAGCGTGTGGTCGTGGGTCATCTGATTCAACTTGTCGTCCCGATACAGATATAGGCGGCTGTCGCCGATATGGGCGATCCGGGCGATGCCTTCAGGGAGGAAGTGCCCGAGGGTGAGCGTCGTGCCCATGCCTGAGAGTGTGTAGTCGTCTGCAACGGCGTTGACAACGGCCTCGTTGCCCATGTGAAGCCGCTCACCCGGGGTCACATCGGAATCGTTGCCGGGGGCGACGGCGGCGTCGATGGCGATGCGTGATGCGACCTCACCGGCGACGGCGCCTCCCATGCCGTCAGCGACTGCAACAACGATCGGGCCGTCGGTGGACCCATCGGTGGTTGGTCGCACCGAGTCCTCGTTGCCGGTTCGAACCAGCCCGATATGTGTTGCACTCGCCCAGGTATATCTCATGGTTGTAGCGTGTCGCCCTTGTTGCGGGATCAAGATATCGCCAAATCGGAATTGTGCCGACCCGGATAAGCATACGCAAGGCGTCCATCCTCTTTCCGGTGGCGAGTGGGTGGAACGCTACCTGACTTCGAGGATCGTCTTGCCGATCTGCACTGCGTCGCCCTTCTGTAGCGACGTCGGCACCGTCACCCGACGACCGTTCACGTATGTGCCGTTGGTTGATCCGAGATCGTTGAGAACCACCGAATCGTCTTGCACCCCGATCCGCACGTGAAACTCGGATGCGTATGCGTCGTCGATGAAGATGTCGGCGTCCTCGCTTCGACCCAGCACGGTAGGGGCCCCGATGGGGAAACGCTGACCGGCGATCGTGTCGGAGCGTACGACAACGAGCTCCCCGCCTTTCTTGGAGCGGCGCACCGACTGCGAAGGGCCGATGTGGGCACCGATCGACCGGCCGATCTGCCACAGGAACAGGTAGATCAACGCGATGAAGATCAGCTTCAGTAGGTTGAGGAACAGTGCCGGCACGGTTCTCCCTAGGAGGGTGGTGGTCAATCGCGGTGAAGGCTCGCAGTGCCCCGAGAAACCGGTGCCTTCGAGCATACCATCGAGCCCGAACTCGAATTGTTCAGCGCATTCCTAATCGACTCGCAACGAGAATGTGGTCGGGCCAAACGACAGCATATCGCCGGAGCCGATCTCAATGGGCTCTCCAGTAACCCGGTTGCCGTTGACGGATGTGCCGTTGGCTGAGGCGAGATCGGCCACCCACAGCCGTCCCCCTTGCCGGAAAATCACCGTGTGAAGCCGGGAGATCTCGGGCTCGTCGATGGCCACGTCTGCTTCGATAGAGCGCCCGATTGCGATTCGATTGTCCCGAAGTGGATAGTGGCGCTCACCGCGATGTTCGGCAAGCTCGCCCCATGCCGGCAACACAGCGGGGACACTGATCGCGGTGCATTTGATCGAGCCCCGCCCGACGGATGCGTCATCGCTCAGATGGACGGCGATCGGCCCGCCGATTCGCCAACCACGTTCTTCGGCTGTGGTTTTGAGTGCGTAGCCGAGTTCACGAGTCAAGGCGGCCCGATCGATGTCTTTTACGAGGTCGGCGCTGCTCACCGAGACCTCATACTGGTTGGGGATCGTTGGTCCGGTTGCGCCGTCGGTGACCAGGAGATCGGCTTGCCGGATGAGCCGGTTGGCGAGGTCAACCGGCTGCATCTTGCCGCGGAAGATCGCAGCAGACAGTCCGTCTGCGAGTCGTTCCAGCCGCTTTTCGAGATTTCGTGCGAGCCCCACGTGGTCGATTGTACGGAGAACCCTGAACTACTGGTCAGGCAGGGTCGGGATCGGTCTCCAGTGGAATGGACCCGTCGTGACGGTGATACTCGGTGTGAGCATCGATCAACTCGGTCCAGTTATCCGGGTTCACGATATCAACGGCCACCATGTGTGTTGTGGTTGGGCGGTGGTTGATGTCGAAATTGCGTGCTCGTCGCAAGATCGCGGCGCTGGCATCGTCGATACGCCGGTGCTGGGCGAGGTGCTCTTCCCACGAGACGGTGAGGAACAGTTCGTGGAGACGATGTGGGTTCGAAGCATCCCTGTAGAGACGCCAGCGGTAGGCACCGGTGCGGAGGCGCACCAACCGGACTTCTTGCATG
This sequence comes from uncultured bacterium, assembly GCA_963777645.1. Taxonomy (GTDB): domain Bacteria; phylum Actinomycetota; class Acidimicrobiia; order Spongiisociales; family UBA5794; genus JAAETI01. The sequence goes on from CAVZRA010000004.1 coordinate 122,341, forward strand.
ATCTTCATGAATTCGTCTAGGCGTCGATGGTCGATGTCCCAGCTTGTCGTGATCAGCACCGGTCCACCGACAGTCTCCGCATGGGCGGGGAGGTCGCGACGTTCTTCGAACTCGGGCGACTCGATCTTGTCCAATGCCGGAATCTGCAGAATCGGCGCCACGACGAACCCGATGAGCACGCCGATGGTGCCGAGGAGGACGTAGGTGTGGCCGGCGCCGATACGATCTGCGATCGAGCCAGCGAGGATCGATCCCAGCGGGATCACTCCGACAAACGAAAGCGAGTAGAGGCTCATCGCACGTCCTCGTACCCACTCGGGGGACATGAGCTGTGCTGTGGCGTTGAGGTTGGCCAGCACCCAGACCCAGGTGACACCGGCAAGGAGCAGAGCGATGATGGCCAGCGGGTAGCTGCCGGCGACACCGGCAGCGATGGAAGCGAGGCTGAACAACCCGATCGAGATCGGGATCGTCCTGTGACCCAGCCACTCTGAGATCATGTGCCTGGTGAAGCCGCCACCGAGAGCGCCCAGGCCCATGGCGCCCAGTAGGAGGCCGTATCCACCCGCGTTGCCACCCAGCTCCTCAGTTCGGTTAGGGAGAATCGACTGGACTACGGCCGACGTCATCGCATACATGGCAGCGAGTGCGAGCAACCTCCTGAACGCGGGGGTGAATCTGGCGAACCGGACCCCGAGGGCAATGGCATTGACCATCGACGTCTCCTCGCGATCGGGGGTCGGCATGACTCTGGCGAGGGAGATCAACACGACGATCACGCCGAGGAAGGAGAGCGCGTTGAGAGCGAAGGCGAGCTCCGGTCCGGCGACCACGAGTATCAGTCCACCGAGTGCGGGCCCAACGGCGCGAGCGACGTTGAAGGCGACCGAGTTGAGGGCGACGGCGCTTGCGATCATGCCGCGAGGAACGAGGTCGGGCACGGTCGCCTGCCAAGCCGGCAGGTTGAACGCAAGTCCGATGCCTAGCGTCAACCCGAGCGCAAGCAGGAGGACCGGCGTCATGCGGTCCATGTAGCTGAGCACAGCCATGGCGGCGGCTGATGCGCCCATCATGGTCTGGGCAACGACGAGCACCCAGCGGCGATCGAACATGTCGGCAACCGCACCTGCGGCCAGAGAGAGGAATAGCAACGGGAGTGTCGACGATGCTGCCATCAAGCCGACCCAGGCAGCCGATCCGGTCAGTTCGAGCATCAGCCACGACGCTGCAACCGTCTGTAGGAAGGAACCGACGTTCGAGAAGATCGAAGCCAGCCACAAAGTGCGGAAGTGGCGAATCCGGAGCGGAGCGACGGTGGTCATAGACGGGGAAGTCTACGCCTCAGCGAAGCGTCGCTTCGCTGAGGATCGAGTTCGGTAGGGCCGAACTCGGCCGGTGGGTTTGTGGTGTCGGGGGCTTCGCTTCGCTGAGGATCGGGTTCGGTAGGGCCGAACTCGGCGTGTGTTCTCCGGTCACACGCTTGTCAGGACATATCTCAGATCATCAATGTCACAGAGGTGATACCATCGTCTCCCCCGCGGGCGAGTGGCGGAATTGGCAGACGCGCAGGATTCAGGTTCCTGTGAGGTAACACTCGTGAGGGTTCAAGTCCCTCCTCGCCCACGACGAGTTCGGCGGACGGGCTGCACCGTCCTGCGACCGACAGTCGCGTCGTCCATCCGGGACCTGGCAAATGGCATATTCCGACTTCGGGCCGCGCCGATCGAGGCGGCGGCGCAATGTCATCATTCTCATCTTGCTGCTGGTTGTCGTCGGTGTGCTCATGCTCGCTGTCCGCTACCGAACTGAGCGCCGTGAGGCCATCGACTACCTGACTGTTGCCGACGATGTGAGTCGCCAACACGCCGATCTGACCGACCAACTCGGGAAGCTGCTCCAGGGTCTAGGAGGCGAGGATCGCCCGGCCATGGAACAGAGGCTCGAGACTCTGGCGACCAGCGCCCGCGATCTTGCCAAGAGGCTCGACGGACAGGTGGTGCCACGTCCGGTTGCCAAGGTCTCGGGGCTGCTGGGCGTTGCTGCTGATTCATGGGCCGACGGCATCGCAACGCTCCGGGAGGCGATCATTGCCATCCTCGACGCCCAGGACAATGACGTGTCGGCCGACATCACGCTTCGGGATGCTTTCGACTTGCTGCGAGTGGGTGACACCGCCTATGCCGGTGCCGTTTCCGCCCTCGGCGATGTCGACCCCGAGATGGTGCCGACCACTTTCCCGGACGTCTCATACACCGGCGGGTCCTTTGCCCCGCTATACGACGCCGATGTACTGGCCAACCGGCTCCGCCAGCAAGGCACACTTGCGGAGCTCGTTGACATCGCTCTGGTGGGGAACACTGTGCCCGAACCGGTGAGTGACAACAACAGCAAGGTTTGGTCGATCCCGGCCTCGGACAGCCTGTCGCTCGAAGTCACCGTGAGCAACACCGGCAACGTGATCGCCGAGTACGTCACGGTGCTGGTCCAACTGCAGAAGGTGGGGAGTGCCGAGGTGAGCGACCCATCGAGTCAGCTGATCCCTTCGATCGCGCCAGGCGAATCCGAGATTCTGGTCTTCGACAACCTGCAAGCCGAGCCGGGCGCCGTGTACTCGCTAACAGCAACCGCTAGCGTCGCGGGTGTGGACGACCAAACAGACGACAACACATTCAGCCTCGTGTTCGAGAGGAATGCCCAATGATTGAGATCGCGATGGTGGTGGCAATTGTCGCCCTCGTCGGGGTGATCCTGGTCGCGGTGCAGACCAATTCGCTACGACGACGCTTCGAGGCAATGCCCGCAGAAACGAACGTGTTCTCGATCCTGCGCGGCATCGACAACGAACTGGGGAGGCTCGATGCCATCACCGCCCAGCTCGAGCCGAGACTGGAAGATGTCGAGGAGCTACTACCCCGGGCGATCGTCAATACCGGCATCGTCAACTACGACGCGTTCGGCGACATAGCGGGCAACCTCTCACGTTCCATGGCTCTGTTGAGTCTCAACGGCGACGGGGTTGTGCTCACCATCATGGTTGGTCGTCTCGACGTTCGGGTCTTCACCAAAGAGGTGCGGGGGTTCCGTGGTGTCGAGGAGCTTTCACCTGAAGAGGATGAAGCGGTGGCCCGGGCTCGGGGTTAACCTGCGAGCGTCATGATTGATCCACGCATTCTTCGTAATGACCCGGGAGCGCTAGAGACCTCGCTCCGTCGCCGCGGCATCGTCCTCGACGTGAGCGCTCTGGTTGCTCTCGACGAACAACGTCGTGCCGAGCGTGTCAAGGCCGAGCAGATCCGCTCCGAGCAGAAGGACGTCGGCAAATCCGTCGCCAAGCTGCATGGGGACGAGAAGCAGGCGGCCATTGCCAGGGCGAGCGACCTCTCGGCCGCCTATAAGGTGGCGCTCGCCGCTGCCGACGCCGCCGACGATGAGTTCAATCAGACGTGGGAGACGTTGCCCAACCTCGTTGACCCAACTGCGGCTGAAGGCACCGATGAGGAGGACGCCGAAACGTTGCGCACCTGGGGTGAACCGCCGGAGGGTGAGTTTCTCGACCACGTCGAACTCGGTGAGCGGCACGGTTTCCTCGACGTCGAGCGCGCCGCCAAGGTCTCGGGAAGCCGCTTTGGCTACCTGCTGGGACCATTGGTGCGGCTCGAGTTCGGGCTCGTCAATTACGCATTTGATCGCCTCGAACCGCATGGTTTCACCCCCGTTGTGCCACCGGTGCTGGTCCGGGAGATGGCTTTGTACGGGACCGGGTTCTTCCCTGGTGACCGCGAGCAGGTGTACTCGCTGCCGGACGACGACCTCTATTTGATCGGTACCTCCGAGGTGGCACTGGCTGCGATGCATGCCGACGAGATTCTCGATGCCGAGGTACTTCCGCTGCGGTATGCGGGGTTTTCGACCTGTTTCCGTCGCGAGTCGGGCACATACGGCAAGGACACCCGCGGCATTTTCCGTGTCCACCAGTTCGACAAGGTGGAGATGTTCTCGTTCGTCGATCCGGACACAGCAGGCGACGAGCACGACTTCTTGCTGGCCCGCGAGGAGGAGCTGGTACAGGGTCTCGGCATCCCGTACCGCGTTGTGAACATTGCCGCCGGCGACCTGGGTGCTTCGGCCGCCAAGAAATACGACATCGAGGCTTGGTTTCCCGGACAGGGTCGCTACCGGGAGATCACGTCGACGTCGAACACCACCGACTACCAGGCCCGCCGCCTTCGGATCAGGTACCGAGCAGAAGAAGGCAACGAGCTGGTCTACACGCTGAACGGTACCGCCATCGCCATGGCCCGCTGGTTGATCGCCATAGTTGAGAACTACCAGCAGCCGGATGGGACGATCGTCGTGCCCGAGGCGTTGCGCAAGTACGTCGGTTTCGAGACGATCGGGACAGCTTGAGCAACGGGTCGGTTTTCTCCGACATCGCGGGCAAGTACGACCGGATCAACGGCATCCTGTCATTCGGACGCGATCAGGCGTGGCGGGAGCGTGTCATCGAGTCTCTGCCCGGGAGCGGCAGGCTGCTCGATCTCGGTGGAGGCACCGGTGCTGCCAATACGGTGTTTGGAGATAGAGAAGTGGTCGCTCTCGATCCATCGCCGGAAATGCTCAGTCACAATGGAGCACTGCAGCGCATCGTCGGGGTGGGCGAGAAGCTGCCCTTCGCCGACAACACTTTCGATTCGGTGTTCTCGGCCTACGTTTTCCGGAATCTGGACTCGGTTACCGACACCATTGCCGAGGTGGCCAGGGTGCTACGTCCGGGTGGCAGACTCGGTGTAGTCGGGTTGGGCAGGCCACGCAACAAGTACGCGGCGATGCTCCATCGGGCCGGGTCGGCGTTGCTGCTTCCCGTGGTGGGGACCCTCGCAGGGAACCGCGAGGAGTACGTGTATCTGCACCGCTCGCTCGACAAGCTGCCACCACCCGAAGAGATGTATGCGAACACGCTGCTGCGCAAGGTGGCTCTGTGGCGGATGGGCCCGCTCGGCTTCGTCTACGGCGTGATCCTCGAGAAGCTGTAGGGGGAATGTCCGCTGTCGGCATTCACACTCATGGCGCGAAGCAAGCCTCGACGGAACGCAGTCCTTCGTTGCCGCTCAGATCTACGGCGCTGATCTGATAGCAGTCCATGCCGACGACGACAGGTCTGGGGTAGTCGATGATGCTCCAGCGGTCACCCGGGATGGCGACCGGCCCATTTGTCGGGTCGAGGAGCGTCTTGGTTTCACCCGGAAGATCGCTGTGCCACACGTTGTAATGGCCGACATCGGGATCGGGCACGGTATCCCAGGACACGCTGATCTCCCCGGACCCTCCGCCAGTGGTTGCGACGACTCCCGTGACCTGCGACGGTGCGCCTGGTGTCGAGTCGAAGCATGCCTCGTCCGAACGCGGTCCCTCGTTGCCGCCGATGTCGACGGCACTGATCTGGTAGCAGTCGTGACCGCTGACGAGCGACCGGGGATAGTCGATGATGTGCCAGCGGTATCCGCTCTCGATCTCGGGCCCCAGGTACGGGTCTGCGATGAGCGTTTTGGTGTCGCCCGGAAGCTCGCTGTACCAGACGTTGTAGTGGTCGATGTCGAGATCGGCAACCGCACGCCACGACACGTCGATTTCGCCTGAGCCACCGGACAGTGTGGCAATCACCCCGGTAACCGGTGCCGGGTCCTCATCGAGGGCACGGACCAGGAATGCGGCCATTTGCCCGCGGGTGACGTTGTTGTTGGGGCAGTAGTGGTCGTTTGTCGGGGGATTACACCCTTTGGTGATGCCTGCGGTGTAGATCTTGTCGATGGCGTCTTCGAATGGGGATGTGTCGTCGTCGGTGAAGTGGTTGCCTCCGCCGTTGTCGGTGAGGTTGAGGGCGCGGACCAGGAATGCGGCCATTTGCCCGCGGGTGACGTTGTTGTTGGGGCAGTAGTGGTCGTTTGTCGGGGGATTACACCCTTTGGTGATGCCTGCGGTGTAGATCTTGTCGATGGCGTCTTCGAATGGGGATGTGTCGTCGTCGGTGAAGTGGTTGCCTCCGCCGTTGTCGGTGAGGTTGAGGGCGCGGACCAGGAATGCGGCCATTTGCCCGCGGGTGACGTTGTTGTTGGGGCAGTAGTGGTCGTTTGTCGGGGGATTACACCCTTTGGTGATCTCCATGGCCGAGAGCCACTCGATGTCTTTGTAGAAGACGTTGCTCTCCGGGACATCGGTGAAGCTGGGTGCTGCCATCGCCGGCGCGACCACCACAACGCTCAAGAGTGTGCCAAGAAGCAACGAAACGATCCGCCGTGCCATGAGAACCCCCGAGTCCGCGGCCATGGCATCAGCCTATACGGGCATTGCCTGTTTGGCCTGGAGTTCGATTTCGTCGAACTCCATAGCTGTTTGGGGGGTGTTGCGTGTGCAGTGTTGTTTGTTTGCCTGGAGTTCGGTTTCATCGAACTCCCAAGCTATCTGACGGGCATGCAATGCCCGTCAGATAGCCGTGCACCCGCCGTCGGATGAAATGCCTGCGGCGCTGCCGGGTGGTTGACTCCAGCCAGGTTGCCCTACGGCACCCGGGTGCAAACCGCTTAGGGCTGCTTCCTTCCGGACCTGACCCGATTCACGGCGCCCCGCCGCGTAGGACCCGGCTCTCAACATCAACACATCCCGGTGCTAGACCGCAACCATTCCACCCTCGGGCGGGGATTCAGTCCCGCATGAGGGGGTTTCGGGTACAGGGCACCCCTAGTGCCCCACCTAGCACGGCAAGCGGCAATGGTAACCACTTCAGGGACTCATCAAAGTGCCGAAGTGCTAACTTCACCCCTCCAGGAGGGATCGCATAGTCCGGCCTAGTGCGCGCGCCTGGAAAGCGCGTAAGCGGGTAACCGCTTCGAGGGTTCAAATCCCTCTCCCTCCGCTGCGAGAAGCCCAGCTAATGCTGGGCTTCCGTGTTCTTACGGGAATGGGTAAGGCATTTCGCACATGCTCCCGCCGGATCGTCTGATGTGGGCTGGCACCGATGGCTGCACAGCTGTCGTACTTGCGGCCTATCGTTCGGGAACACCGGTCAGTAGGAGCAACTGCAATGTCTGATGACTACACGGAAGCGATGGGCCACGCTCTCGAACAAGCGCGACAGGCAGCGGACCACGGTGACGTCCCTATCGGCGCCGTGCTCCTCGATGCCGACGGCGACGTCGTTGCCTCGGACCGCAATCGGCGTGAGGAGCTGTCCGATGCCACCGCCCACGCCGAGATGCTCGTGCTATCCGCCGCCTCGAGAGCGCGTGGCGACTGGCGCCTCGACGGGTACACGCTCGTTGTGACTCTCGAGCCGTGCCCGATGTGCGCCATGGCCGCCGTCTGGGCTCGTGTAGAACGGATCGTGTATGCCGCGGCAGACCTGAAGGGCGGGGGCGTTTGGAGTCTCTACAACATTCCGCAGGACGAGCGGCTCAACCATCGATGCGAAGTAACCGCCGGGGTCCGTGAGATGGACTCGCGTCGACTGCTCGAGGAGTTCTTTGCGGACCGGCGCTGAGCTGTTCGGTCGCCGGAGCCGCGTCGTCGGGTTGGCGTGTTTGATCGCTGTGCTCGCTGCGTGCACCGCTGATTCCGGACCTGCGACATCGTCATCCGCTTTGCCAACTTCCACACAAGTCGAGACGACGACTACAACTTCGACCGAGGCTCCGCAGACAACGAGCACCTCAACGACTACGACGATGCCCGAGCGAGAGCCCCGTTGGATCGTCCGCGACGGGACGCAGTTCATCGATACCCGGACCGGATCGGAGTTCGTGCCCATCGGTGTCAATCTGCTGATGAAGCGTGGTGGTGGTGGCCCTGATCGCATGTTCGAGACCTACGACCCCGATTGGGTCGATCAACAGTTGACGGAGATCGAGGGGCTCGGCTTCAATACGGTCCGTTTCTTCCTCGACATGTGCATGGGCTGCACCTCCACGGATCAGGGCATTCGTGCGGACTACCTCGATCATCTGGCCGATCTGCTCACCCGGATCGAAGCACATGGTCTCGTCGCTATGCCCACCAGCAACGATGTGCCCGATCCCGGCTACAGCAACCGGCTGCCGTGCTGCGAGCCGTTTGGCGGGTATCGAAACTCGCTGTATCTGAGTGCCGAGGGTCAGCGGATCGCCGCCGAGTATTGGACCGATCTCATCAGGGGGCTCGAGCAGCGTGGCGCGCCCACCCACAACATCCTCGGCTGGGAGCTCGCCAATGAGCAGTTCTACCTCCGCGACGTTCCTCCGATTTCGCTGCGGCAGGGCACCATCACAACGGCCGACGGAGAGAAATACGACCTCGCCGACGACGATGCCGTTGCGACGATGGTCGTTAGCAACCTCCGCCAGTACATCACAACGGTTGGCGACACCATCAGGAACCTCGACGAGGGGGCAATGGTCACGATGGGCTTCTTCTCGAGCGACCAACCGGATGCAGGGCGGGTTGCGAACGACAACCGATGGGTCGTGCCGCAACAGATCCTCGAGCAGTCGACGCTCGATTTTGTAGACCTGCACGCATATCCGGGTCTCGGCGGCAGGTGGGACACCATCGGCGCCGCCTTCGGTCTGACGGATCGATCATTCGACTACCCGGTGATCCTCGGCGAGTTCGGGGCATTTGAAGATGCCTACGGAGATGCCGATACCGGTGCGGCGGCGATGGCGCGCTGGCAGACCGCTTCGTGTGACTTCGGGTTCCGGGGGTGGCTGCTCTGGTTCTGGGGCGCCGAGAAGGATGACGAGGTGATCCCCGTCGAGACGGGTGACGCCGCGATCGCCCGAGCGATCTCACCTCAGACCCGACCCGATCCGTGCGATGCCGGGCCCTACGAGAGCAAGAACTTCGCCCTGGGCCGGCCGGTTACCGCGTCTGCTGAGGAGAACGCCCGGTACGCTGTTGCCAATCTGGTCGACGGCAGCGACGCTACCTGGTGGAGCGCAGGCGCCGAGCCGCCACAATGGGCCGAGGTCGACCTGGAGCAGGACCGCACGGTCTCGAGAGCCGAGATTCTCATCGGCCATGTCTCTCCACCGGGGCTGCAGACTCACCGGATCTGGGTGCGAGGAGCAGACGAACCAGGCCCCGGAACGCTCGTGGGTGAGGTGACCGCGGATGCTCAGATCGGAGATGTGCTGGTTGTCGAGTTCGATCCCGTGCCCGACGTCCGGTTTGTAAGGCTTGAGACGGTTGCCGCCGACGGCTGGGTGATCATCCACGAACTCAGAGTGTTCGGACCGGATGACTGAACCCGCTCGTACCTGCGACCGATGACAGAGTCGCGGGACTGGTTACAATCCCGCCGGTCGGCGACTTCGCCGTCACGAGGAGAGATGGCCGAGCGGACGAAGGCGACGGTCTCGAAAACCGTTGAATCCTGTTTGGGGTTCCGTGGGTTCAAATCCCACTCTCTCCGCCGTGTCCGCGCCTGTCCGGCCTAGACCGGACAGGCATAGTGTTTGCGATATCCACGTTCTGGAGGGATGGCCGAGCGGACGAAGGCGACGGTCTTGAAAACCGTTGAGGTAATACCTCCGTGGGTTCGAATCCCACTCCCTCCGCCTCACCGGAAAGCCCTGCTAGGCAGGGCTTTCCGCTGTATGCACGTCGATCGGTAGCACCGCTGCATTGGCCCCGGGGGCGCGCTCGGCGGCGGTGCCGCGCAGGTCGTGGATGCGGAGTTGCTCGAGGCCTGCTGCTTCGATGGCTGGTTTCCAGACGGTTTGGCGGAAGGGGGAGGAGCGGAGTGGCCCGCCTTTGGGTGCGGTGAAGATGAGCCCGTCGTCGGTGATGGTGCCGAGGTGGGCGGCGAGACAGTCGGCGAGGAACGCCGGCATGGTGACGAGACGCCGTTCGTGGGTCTTGGGCGTTCCCCACGACAAGCCCGACCCGAGTTCGGTTGCGGATTCGGCGATCTCGATGCGTCGCCGCAGCAGGTGGACACGGTGGCGTTTCAGTGCGACGAGTTCGCCCCAGCGCATCCCGACCCATGCCAGGCTCTCGATGATGAGCCCGGCTCCGGTTTGATTGTTCTCGGCGGCTGTGGCGAGGGCTGTGACTTGTTCGGCGGTGAGGAACCGCTGTTGGCGTCGCCGCACCGTCGGGACCTTCACGCCCGATGTCGGGTCGCGAGCCAGGATCCCGTCGTTGACGGCGAGTTTGAGTGGGGCGGATATCTCCAACGCTCGCTCCCTAGTCACGCCATACCGGTTCGAATCATTGGGCGATGGATGACGACAATCCGATTGATCATGCGAATCGTGTCGCCGACGCCATCACGGATCGTATCGGTCGGGTGTGGGACAACGATTCGAGGCAGAGGCTCGCATCCTGGCTCGGTGGTCCCGAGCGTGGCACGATGGCCGTCCGCTGGCTGACGTATGTGGGTTCGCCACAAGAGGTTGGCAGCGATCCCGCTGCGGAGTTTGTACTTCGGAGGCCGATGTACGACGTCCTCGCCGGGAGTCTCAGTGTGATCGTCAACGGCTTCACCTCTGGAACGAACGGGTGGCTACCGCGGCGCCGCAAAGCGCCCGATCGCCAGACATCGAGCAGTAACGATCACCACACACGGTGCAATGGATCGGCACATAAGCCGGCGCGGTGCCGAACGCAAGGAAGCCCAGCATCGGCTGGGCTTCCTCGCTTCAGTCGTGGAGAAGGCCGCGCTCTATTCGGCCATTCCCACGGGGTGGTTACCGGGATCGCGGAACAGGTCTGCGGTGAGTCGGTGGAAGAGCTCTAGAGGTGAGCGCTCTGCCGGAGTGAGTCGGCGGTGCCGGAGCAGGTTGGTGCCTGCGGCGACGAGGACGACATACCCGGCCACACCGAGGAGCATGTTGACCGTGAACAGCATGACCAGGCCGACGCCGGCTACTGCGGCGAGTGCAAGGAGTATCCGATACCAGATGGAGAGTCGCAGCCCCTTCATTCGGGCGACGAAATTGGCGTCGGTCTGTGTGAACTCAGCCTCGATATTGGCAAGAATCTCTAGCTCTTTGGAATTCATGATATGGGCCTCGAATAAGTGTCACCGGGTCTGTCGGCGAGAGCTGCCAGCAATCAACAACTTCCTTGACGGCCGCCCGGTCGTTGCGGATTCCAGTTGAGTACCCGGTCTGCCTAGCGGCGAAACCTGCCAATGACTAGCAACGTGACGATGGAGCAGTGGTGTCGTTTTACCTCGGGTCGGTCACCTGGCCGATGAACAGCGGTTCGCCTGTGGGTGTGTGCTCGATCCAGAACAGGAACGGTTGATCTGCAGTGAACGTCGCTGGTTCCGGTGCTGCGGTGAGGCTTACTACCAGAGCAGTAGCGGCGGCGGCTTCGGTGCCGCTTTCGTCAACGGAGATGAACGTCTTGTGGAACGCATCCGAGACGAACAGCTCTCGTGCCGCAGTGATCCCGGTGAGATCGGCGGTGCCCGGATCAAAGGCGTCGACTATGCCGAGCTGGACAAGGGCCTCCTTGAGACCGAGGTCGGCGGAGAACTCGAATGAGGGCAACGAGACGTTCACCTGGTAGCTGCTCCAATTGATGTTCAGGTCATCAGCTGTCAACTTGTGCACCAGATCGCTGAGCGACCCGTTCTCTGGCACCACGACCACCATGGCGGCGTCGCCCGCATACGGGAGCCGTACCGCCTGGAACAGACCGTTTGACGTGTAGCCGGTGAGGATGTTCCCATGCATCATGGGTACCGTCACCTGCTTCCCGTCGGCCAGCGTGAACGGATCCTCCGTGGTCATGTCGGGGTCGAACTGGTTGGCCCAGTTTGCCTTGAACCAGATGGCGTTCGCCAGGACCAGCCGGGTGGCGGGGTTGATTGCTCCGTCGGGGACCAGATCCTTGATCCGTTCCTCGGTAGCGTTCTCAACCCAGGAGTTGATCGTGTCCGTTGCACCGGACGGATCGTTGACGAAATCGAGCAGTCGGATTCCGGCTCCGTAGTACCTGGCAAGCACACTCAAGTAGTCGTCGAGGAACGGGTATCCGCCCTGACCCCACGCTGAGTTGGCCGGCCTGATCGTGAACAGTTCCCGTTCATCTCCAGGTATTGATGAGGGCTCGGAGCCGAGCTGCTGCTCGATGGCATTGCGTACCGCATGCAGCATCTCGTCTGGCACATCGATGTGAAGCACAGCCGCGATCTGGCTCGCCGTCTCACCTCGCGCCCCCGGATGAAGCATGCTCAGCGCAGTCGCTACCGAATACGGAGATAGCATCAAGTTGCCGTCACCAGCGGTTGCTCGCAGCAGGTCGAGGCCGAAGGCGACGTCGCCTCTGGTCACCGCTGTCATGTCCGTGTCGGTTGCCAAAGGCTCGGCACGAGCTACATCGAGGCCGGCGAGCTCTCCGTTCTGGAAGGGGACCGTCGTATCGGTGGATTCGGGGTCCGGGGTGGTTGTTGCCGGCTGATCACTTGCACCACAGCCTGCGATCAACACGGCAATCACCGTCAAGATGGCTAGGCGTTGCATTTGTCCACCTTTTCTAGGCGCAACAGTTCTTGTTCCGCGCGTATGACGCCCGCACGATTGCAGCAGGTTCCCGTCAGGGCTGGGTGAGCACGGTCGTCTTGTCTGACTTGCCAAGCGCGGTCGGGTGGGTGACGATTGTGTCGAGGGAGAGAATTACTCGATGATCGTTTGCAGTCTTCCCATGTTCACGTCATAGATCGCGCCTTTGATCATGCTGCGATTTGGAAGCAGCGGTGTCGACCTCAATAGCTCGACACCGCGCCGAAGCTCCGTCTCCAGCTCGGCAAAGTCGTGGACGTCGAAGGTGATGCGCGTCCCTGTTTCCGCCTCGATGCGCCGTTTCTCGTTGGTTGCCGGATAGGCCAATGCGGCGCAATCGGTGTGCATCACCACGACGATCCGGTTCGTGCCGTTGAACTGCGACACCATGAGGGAGCGCAGGACATCGTCGGTGACGACCCCGCCTGCGTTGCGGATCACGTGATAGTCGCCGGGGGCTCCTCCGAGGATGAGCTCGGGTTGGATCCTCGAGTCGATACAGGTGATCACCGCCGCTTTGCGTCCTGGCGATCTGGGAAGCTGGGTTCCTGTCGCGGCGCGAGCCTGTCGGATGAGTTCTTCGCTTCCGGCCATATGTGTCCCTTCTCAGGATGCGGCCAATGCTAGAAGCGCCTTTGGTTTCCCTCGAAGGGAGGTGTTGCTCCCGCCAGGAACTCATCGATGTTGGGTCCACCGAGGGCGCTTCGCCGTTCGACACCCACTCGATAGCTGACGTAGAGAAGCGGCAGGATCGTCGGCCAGGAGGTCATCGTCTTCCACAGTGCGAGTGCCTCGGGCTGCCCGACCACGTACAGCCAGTAGGAGACTCCTCCGCGGACCACAAAATAGGCAAGCCAGAACCACGACACGTAGCTGTATGCGGGCCGGATGTCGTCGCGCCAGTACCACTTGAGCGGCCAGCGTCGGTAGGCCCAGCTGCTCCAGGCGGCCAGTGGGCGCTTGACGAGAATCGAGATAAGAGTGCCGACGGCCCATCCCGCCGTCGAGACGATGCCTGGTAGGAAGTAGTCCTCGGCGCGTCCCGAACGCAGCGCCAGATACGCAGCAAAGACGACGGCTGCAATGCCTGCGGCGGCATAGATGACCTGCTGGCCCTTGCGCACCCGCCATACGGCTACGCCGATCCCGGCGACGATTGCCACCGTCGCCGCCCATCTCACATCCCACAGGGCGTTGGCCGCCACGAACAGGAGCGGTGGGGCGAAGCTATCACCGAGCGTCCGTTCCCCGACGAACAGACTGCGTATCTCCTCCCGGATGTCGTCGTTGATCGAGTCGGCCATGGCGGCAGGCTATACGCCCTATCACGGAAGGGGCTCGCAACCCCGGGGGCAATTAGTTGACTAAAGTCAACCATTATGGATTCACCGCTGATACAACTGAGATCCTTCAACCGCAGCTTCACCAGACAGATCGGGGTGCTCGACGACAGTTTCCTCGGACACGGGCGCCCTCTGGCGCTGGCCCGGCTCATCTTCGAGATCAGCCCTGCGGGGCGAGCGGTCGCCGAATTGCGGGATGCCCTGGAGCTAGATGCCGGTTATCTGAGCAGGATGCTCCGTTCGCTCGAGGAGGAGGGGCTCGTTTCGTTGGTAGATGACGAGGCGGATCGGCGCCGTCGTATCGCTACTCTCACGGAGGCGGGGATCATCGAGTGGCAGAAGCTCGACGAGAGCTCAAATGTGGCGGCGCAATCGATCCTCGAGCCGCTTTCGGATGCCCAGCAACAACGTCTTGCCGCCGCGCTTGCCACCGCAGAGAAACTGCTCACCGCCGCCACCATCCGGTTCGAGGAGATAGACGTCACCAGTGACCTCGCCCGTAGCGCTATCAGCCACTACTTTGCCGAGCTCGATGCCCGTTTCCCCGGGGGATTCGACGGCGACGCCTATTTCGACGAGGACGCCATCAGCATGCGTCCTCCAAGAGGCCATTTCATCATCCTCCGCAGCGACACCAGAACTCTTGGCTGTGGCGGGGTCATCAACCTGGAGCCGGGCGTCGGCGAGGTCAAGCGTATGTGGATCGATCCTTCGATGCGAGGTGCTGGTCTGGGCAGGAGGCTGCTGCGACACCTCGAGGATCGGCTCACTGCAATGGGCAGCAAGGTGATCCGGCTCGACACGAACTCAGTTCTCGCCGAGGCGCTCGCCCTCTATGAATCGGCGGGTTACCGGGAGATCGACCGCTACAACGACAACCCATACGCCCGCCACTGGTTCGAGAAATCGACGGCTCAGCTGTAGTCGACGACGAAGTCGGCGTACTCACGGGAGCCCGCCACCAACAGTGCATTTACCTGATCGGACTCATGGACATGTCTCTCAGCATGATCCCTCGTCTTTCCGAACTCGATGTGTCGGTCGATGAGGCGCTGCAGTCGCACCTCCTCGGCGAGATCCACGTAGATGGTGAGGTTGAGCAGGTTGCGCAGCTCGTTCCATGGATGGATATCGAGCAGCAGGTAGTTGCCTTCGGTTAGCACGAGACGGTCGTCGATCGTGACCGCCACCGAGGCGGAAATGGAATCCTCGATAGAGCGATCGAAACGTGGTGCGTACACAACCTCATCGGGGCTCTGCCTGGCGATGCGACGGATCATGGCCACATACCCCCATGCGTCGAACGTGTAATGGGCACCCTTGCGATGGACGAGATCCACCGACTCGAGATACTCATGAGCCAGGTGGAATGCGTCCATGCCCACAATCGGCGGTTGCGGATCAAACCGGCCTGCGAGCTCGTTTGTCAACGTCGACTTGCCCGCCCCGGGGGGCCCTGTGATTCCGACCAGGCATCGTTCTCCGTGGGCAAGCCGGCGTTCCAGGTGGCGTGTGATTGTGTCGATGTCGCTGTGGGGCGGTTCGGTCAATGGCTCCTGCTTGCCGCTACCGGCGAGGTTAGGACTCGTCCGGGGCCAAACGCAGGGACGCTGAGTTCATACAGAATCGTTCCCCGGTCGGCTTTGGGCCATCGTCGAAGATGTGCCCGAGATGAGCTCCGCACTTGGCACAGGTTGCCTCGACGCGAACCATCCCATGGCTGCGGTCCACGACACGGTTGACCTTCTCCGGGTCGAGAGCTTCCCAGAAGCTCGGCCAGCCGCTTCCTGAGTCGTACTTGGTGTCGCTGGAGAACAGCGGCTCGTCACAAACGACACAGCGGTATGTACCGGGATCCTTTGCATCCCAATACTCGCCGGTGAACGCCCTCTCTGTGGCGGCTTCCTGAGTCACCTTGTACTGGAGGGGAGTGAGGCGCTCCCGAAGATCGATCTCTTTGAATTCCACATTTGCTCCTTTTTCGTTCACCAAGTAAACACGCCACCACCGGGGTTTGGTCCCGCATTCCGGTGAGTTCCTCAGCTGTTAATGACCGGTCGTTTGTATCCTTCCCACCCGCGTCCGTTTGTAATCGCTCTGGCACTAGCACTTGCTCCCCGGTGCCAACGTTGCCAGAGGCGACCAGCCCGGTGTCACCGGTGGCGAGTGCTGCCAACCGCGCTATCTCGTGACCTGATAACCTCTCTCTACCCGGAGAGGTGGCCGAGCGGCCGAAGGCGCTCGCCTGCTAAGCGAGTAGGGGGTTAATGCTCCCTCGAGGGTTCAAATCCCTCCCTCTCCGCGCGATGGATTGGAGGGCCTCACCATGAGGCCCTCCAATCATGTCGAGAGTGATTTGAGCGCACTCCGGTCGGACACTCAACGAGTACCGCCTTGTTCGTGCTCCGTCCGGGTCGACGAGGCTGGTCGTCATCTCGGTCCACCACGGCGCGTAGCCTGGGGACCGTGGCACCTCATGTTGTTATCGTCGGTGGAGGTTTCGCGGGGTTCGAACGCGGCGAAAGCTCTACGCAACGCCGACGTAGAGATCACCGTGATCGATAGAACGAACCATCACCTGTTCCAACCACTTCTGTATCAGGTTGCGACCGGTGGTGTGTCGCCCGCCGACATCGCCTCGCCCATCAGATTCATTCTGCGTCGTCAGAAGAATGTGAAAGTGATCCAGGACACCGTGCGGGCAATACGCGATGACGAGGTCGTAACCGACTCCGGCTGTATCGGCTTTGATGAGCTGATCGTGGCCACAGGTGCCACCAACCACTACTTTGGCCACGATGATTGGGCCGCCTATGCGCCGGGTTTGAAGACCCTTCCCGATGCCACCGGGATTCGCGCCACGATTCTTGGCGCATTCGAAGTGGCGGAGCGAACCGGCAGTGAAGACCTGACGTTCCTGGTGATAGGTGGGGGCCCGACCGGCGTCGAGATGGCCGGGGCCATGGCTGAGATGGCGCGCCACACGTTGCGCAGTGATTTCCGCGACATCGACCCGGCCGCGGCACACGTCGTCCTCGTTGAAGCCGGTTCACGGTTGTTGCCCGCATTTCCGGAGGATCTCGCCAAGAGAGCGAAAGCGCAGTTGATAGATCTCGGTGCACACGTGATGACAGGATGGCGTGTCACGGACATTGCCGAGGGAAGAGTCGTGATCGAAAAGGGCGGCGAGGAGCGCATCCTTCACCCTCAGGCAATTGTGTGGGCAGCAGGTGTCAAGGCTTCCAGTCTCGGACGTGCTCTCGAATCACTGGGTGCCACTCTCGACAGCGCAGGGCGGGTCAAGGTCAACGCCGATCTCACTATCCCCGGTCATCCAAATATCCATGTCGCCGGCGATCTCGCCGCGGTTACCCAGGATGGCAAGCCTGTGCCCGGGGTTGCACCTGCGGCGATGCAGATGGGGAGGTACGTGGCGGCGCACATCGCAGGGAAGACCACGGGACCGTTTCACTACCGCGACAAAGGAAGTCTCGCCACGATCGGACGGAGCGCCGGGGTCGCCGACTTCGGCCGTGTTCGTTTCTACGGATTTCTCGCCTGGGCCGCCTGGCTGGCGGTTCACATCTTCTTCCTCATTGGATTCGAAAACCGGCTTCTAGTGATGGTCCAATGGGCGTGGAACTACACAACTCGAAACCGATCGGCCCGGCTGGTCATGCGTCACGAGCAGGTCGAACAGGAAGAGTGACTGCCGGTCTGCAACCGGGAGTGGTCCATTGTTTCCTGCGGGCCTGGGCGGCCCTGAGACCGGGCTCGAAAGTCATTGCCCTTTCGTTGGCTCAGGACTTTCCTAGAGTCGGAACCGGCCCATCGCGGTCTGGAGTTGCTTGGCCGACGTCGACAGCTCCTGAGCGGTGGCTCCGATTTCCTGTGAAGTTGCGGCAGCCTCTTCTGAGGATGCTGCAACCTGGGCAGATGCTGCCGAGGAGGACTCGGTGATCTCGATGAGCTGAGTAGAGCTGGCGTCGATTGCGTCGGTGGCGGTCTGGATGCGAGCGGCCGACTTCGATGCCTGATGAACCTTGGCCGAGATGATCTCGACAGCCTCAGTGATCGAAGCGAACGACTCCCCGGCAGTGTTGACCATGGCGGAGCCCGAGTCAACATCACCACGACCACTCGCCATTGTGTCAATAGCGCCGTCGATAGATGACCGCATCTGGGCGACGATCTCGGCGATCTGCTCGGTGGATTGTGACGATTCCTCGGCGAGGCTCTTCACCTCTGAGGCGACTACCGCAAATCCTCTCCCCATTTCGCCGGCACGGGCCGCCTCGATGGCGGCGTTGAGTGCGAGAAGATTGGTTTGGTCTGCGATCGAACGGATCAGCTCGACGATGTCCTCGACCCTCTCCGAATAGGCGCCTAGTTGCGTGACCGCCTCAGAGGCGTCTGCAAAGACGCCGGTGATCCGGTTCATGGCACCGATAGCTTGCTCGACCTTGGAAACACCATCGTTCGCCCGACCGTCGGCATCGTTGGACGCTTCCGAGACATCCTCGAAGGCTCGAGTGGTCGCTTCCAGCTCGGAGACGATGTCACGGACGGCGGCAGCGACGCGCTCGGCAATCATGGCCTGATCGGTTGCGCCGTCGGCGACCGAGTTGATCGAGGTGGCGACTTCTGCGGCGGCCCGTGCCGACTCCTCAGACGAGGCGGCCAGCATTTCAGATCCATCCCCGACCTGTCTTGTGACGTCGGCGGCACCGGTGACTACCTCGCGGAGGCCGGTGATCATCCGGCTGAGAGACACGTTCAGCTGATCTTGCTCGGAACGCGGGGTGATCGTGGTGGTTAGGTCACCATCGGCGATGCACTCGGCGACCTCGCTTGCTTCCCGCAAGTAGTCGGTAATCGACCGGAACGCTTCCGCAAGATCCCCGGTCTCGTCCTTCGAGGTGTGCGTGATCTCATGCGATGTGTCCCCAAGGGCGAGGGATTGGGCGGCCGCCGTTACGGCGCGGAGCGGCGACAGTTGGCGGATCAGCCAGACGATGACGGCGAAAGACAGGAGAGCGGCAGCAATTACGAGGATGATCAGGGTGTTCCGCAGACCCTCCGTCTCTGAGACAACCAAAGGCCCGAAGTTCGTTGCCCTCTCCTCGTAAATGGTGCTCTGGAGGTTGTCGATGTGCCCGCGCATGTCTGAGAAACGTGTGGAGACTTCGTCGACGGCACTTTGAAGCTCGGGGTCGGCGAGGGTGTATCCGGCATCGCGCAACTCGATCACCTTGTCGGCCGCAACCAGCCACTGGTCGCGGGTCTGCCAGAACTGGTCCGCTTCCGCCGCTTCGCCTTCGACGCCGACGGCGACGTCTTGGTAGAGCAAAAAGCGTTCCTCGGTCTGCGCTGCGTTGCTGGTGAAGTCGTCGAGTGCCGCTGCGGCATGCTCGGCGTCTTCCTCCCCCGCATAGCGCTCCAAAGCCAGTTCCGCCTGGTAGCCGTCACGGTCGATATTCAGGAGCAGACTCGTCGCAGGCAGGTCGTTCTCGGCGAGAGTGTGCACGTCCGAGTTGATGCTGTTGAGTGACACCATCGTCACGACGAGGACGGCGGCTATCGCAGCGAGGGCGACCGCTCCGGCGATGATGAGTTTGTGGACCAACTTCATACAGAACCTCTGGGGTCGATTGACGTCGGGCTCACTGTCGGCGGATGTCCATGCCAGGCAAGTGAAGAACTGTGGTCGCCGACTCCACCGAACACGAGGGCAGCGAAACCCAACAAGGGAGCAACCATGTCGGACACTTCGAAACGCGGCGAGGTCAATCCTCGACGATCAGGCGCAGCATTGCATCCGGGTCGGCTAGCAGGTCGAGCAGAGCGAGAGCGTATGCGTCGGCGGGCTCGGTGGCGGTGTATGTGCGTCTGTTACCGTCGACGATCACATTGCATTGGTAGCCGCTCGTGGTACTGCTGCAGCGACTCGAAGGCTCGGCCGAGCCGGTCACGTAGCTGTGCTTCCGAGGGGAGCCACACCGCCTCATTTTGCATGATCGAATCGAGTGCCCACTCGACCGCACCGTTGAAGGAAATGCGCTGTCCCTCGCGTAGCCGCTGTACCTCAACGGTCATCTCGCTGACGGAGAAGACGTTATTCTCGAGGTCACGATCGGGGATCATGAAACGGTCTCCCTCCCCAGGCACCCATTCCAGTCCCGCGTCGCGCAGTCTTCCGGGCCAGATCTATCGAAATCATATTCCCGAGTTTCGCACGTGTTGACGACCGGCAAAGACGATGGTTCTAGCTAGCTTTCGGATCGTTGTGTTCTCCGGCGGCGGGGCCGAGATCGAGCCGTTTGGCTGCATCGAGGATCGGTTTGAGGTCGCTTTCGGGGAATCCCGCCTGATGGGCGAGCTCCAATGCAAGCTCCGCCTGCTTCCTCAGCTCGCCGGTGCGACCGTCGTGGTCGTCGGCGACCAGCTCGTCGACGAGCTCACCCAACACATTGATGATGACCTTGAGCACCGCGGGCTGGTTTGCCGCCGCCAGGCGCAGCTCTGCGAAAGCCTCGCGGACATGGTCAGATCTCGACGGTGCCTCCGGCATGAAGACACGCTGTCGCTCGGGTCCGATGTACACCCGCTGCGGGGGCTCGAGGGTGAGGATCTCCCGAATGGGCAGCTTGAGATGCTGGACTACGTCGATGGCAGTGGTGGGATCGTTGATACCGGGGGACAGTGCACGAAGCCCGATATCGACGAGCTGGCGAATGCCGTATGCCGCATCCTGACTGGAGGTGCGGGCGCGCCCGAGGTGGATGGATCGCTCAATGGCCCGTGCGGCCGACGGACTCTGGTCGTCGGTCCATAGCGTTGCCAGTAGATCGCCTGCAAAGATCGCCTCCCCCAACCTCACCTCAATACGAGCGAGCGTGTTGGCTGGGAAGCATTCGGACAAGGTGGGCTGCGTCCATGTCGAGGACCCATCCCGTTTTCGTTGACTGCACCCGAAGCGGCTGTGACTCGGTGCGAGTGCGTTCCTCGAGTTCATCCTCCGGGGTGCGGTTGCGGTCCTGCTCGCGCACCGCCCGAGCGGCGAACTCCGCAATTCGTCTCACGACTGCGTCAATCCGCATCCGTCGCAGCGAGTGATCCAGGTACGCAACGATGGCGACTGCCGAGACGATGCCGAGGACAAGCACTGTGGTCACCGAAAGGCTGGGCCGGGCGGTTTCACTCGGCGGGGCTACTCCGGAGAGGTCGGCAAGCACCAGCAGCGAGAACACGAAGGTGCCGACCACGAGCCCTATGACCAGCTTCTGCAGCCAGTCGTCCACGAAGCTGGCAACGGCGCGGGGCGAGTACTGAGTCGCCGCGATTTGACTCGACAACGCCATCATCGAAAAGACGATTGCCGCGACGGTGATAGTGGCGGCCGCCACTGTTCCTGTGATCGCCCTGCCACCCGCGATCGATGGGGAGAGCAGCCAGGCGACCCCGGTCGAGGTTTGCTCAGCGTGGTCGACGAGGATGGTTAGACGTGCCAGTGCAATAGCGACGGCGACGATCAGCAGGGGAACAACGTAGAGATTGCCCCGAAGACGCTGGAGGTAGTTGCGCAGAGACGCCATTGCTGCTGAGTCTACGGCGGACCGCTGGTTCAGGTGGTGTCGAGGGCGCGGTGGAGGAATGCTGCCATTTGGGCTCTGGTGACGTAGCTGTTGGGGCAGAACATGTTGTTGTCTGGTGGGTTGCAGCCTCTTGTGATGCCCGCTGTGGCGAGCCGACCGATTTGAGATTCGAAAGGCGACAGGTCGTCGTCGGTGAATAGGTCGGGTTGGTCCGGGTCGGGGAGATTGAGGGCCCGGTCCAAGAAGGCTGCCATCTGTCCTCTGGTGACATAGGCGCTTGGGCAGAACTGGTCGTTGGTTGGTGGGTTGCAGCCTTTGGTGATTCCGGTGGCGGCGAGCCATTCGACATCGGTTTCAAAGACGGTGCCGTCGTCGTCTGTGAAGTCGGTTGGGTCACCGGTTGCGGTGAGGGTGGTGTTGAAGGCCCGGTGCAGGAAGGCTGCCATCTGTCCTCTGGTTACATAGCTGTTGGGGCAGTACCGGTCGTTGGTTGGTGGGTTGCAGCCTTTGGTGATTCCGGTGGCGGCGAGCCAGATGATGTCGTCGTGAAACACGTTGTCGTCGTTGACGTCCCCAAACTCGGGAGCCGGTGGTGGCGGCACCGTTGTCGTAGTCGTCGTCGTCGTGGGCGGCACCGTTGTGGTTGTCGTCGTAGTAGTGGTGGTCGTCGTAGTAGTGGTGGTCGCAGATGTGGTGGTTGTCGTGGTCGTGGTGGTCTCACTCACATCGCCGACATCGATGGTGACCGTCACGGCTGTGGAGACGAGGCCATCGTCGATGGTCACAGCTGCGACATGCTGAGTCTGGCTCTCGTAGTCGAGAGTTGCGGCGAGAGTCACCTCACCGGTCACACTGTCGATGGCCACAGCGCCGTCACCACCGGCGATAGCGAAGCTCAGCTGGTCGCCGTCGGGGTCGGTCGCCGAGACGAAGCCAAGTGACGTCCCAACCCCGGTGTCCTCGTCAACCTCCCAGGCCACATCCTCCGCCACCGGGTAGCGGGTCAACAGGGTCGAATACATCCGTAGACCGTTGCCATCAGGATTCGCTTCATAGACAACTCGGCTCGAGTCAGGCGAAATGGTGATACCTGAGAGCTTGCCGAGCGCGGTGGGGAGTACACCCACATTGGCGTTGATCATGAACGCCGACCCGTCACCATCGCGGGGCACAGCCCATAGCTCGTTGTCACCGTCATCGTCGGTGTCGGCCCCATATACGAACCAGCGCGAGTCTCGCGAGATATAGGCCCGCAGGTCAGGGGAGATGAACGGGTAGTCGTTGGGTGCGGTAGCTCCTTCCCGGAGTTGTAGATCGCCACCACCGACCGGGATCGTATAGAGATGCGCCCAATCGTGAGTGCCCGTGTCCTGCCACATCCACACGAGCCGGGAGTCGGGGGAGAGATACGCGGTGCCCACGTCACCGAGCTGCAAGGGATCGCCACCGTCCAGCGGGAATGCAGTCAGATACGGAGCTGCGGCAATCATCGTCGACGAGTCATTGGTTACGTACACGTACCCGATGCCGTCATTGATTTCCGTTGATGGGCCGCCGTCGATCCCAACGAGATGCCAGACCGGCACCGAGGAGTCCGCGATGCCGGCAATCCCATAGATGACTCCCGACGAATCCGGCAGCAAGGCAATGGGGTCAACCACGTACTCCCCCGGCTCCAGGTTTCGATTCAGCTTCGTTGTGGACCCTCCGCCCATGGCCGTTGCGTACAGCTCAACGACGCCCTTCGTATCGTGATCTGCCAGATAGACGATCCGAGACGAGTCCGGGGTGAACCAGTGCTGGGTGACATCGCCGTCGGCCGGGTTGGCTCCAGTGACATTGGTGGGGGTCCCGCCTGTCGCGGGGACTGTCCATACCTCACCATTGCTCCCGTAGTAGTAGAGCCAATCTGGGTCTGGAGTAAAGGTTGTCCAATCCCAGACGGGTGAATCCAACTCTTCCGCAGTGGGAAGGAACGATGCACTTCCCTGCTCTTCGATGGATACGAGATCGCTGCCGTCGAGGTTCATCGTGTAGAAGCCACCCTCGGTCTCGTTGTACCACCAGAAAGCGAGGCGTGAGCCATCGGGTGCCAGATCAGGCCTCCATAAGAAGTGCAGGTCCCCCGTGCTCATCCACGGCGCGATTTCGGTGACGGTGCCGCCTTCGATCGGTGTGATGAAGAGCGTTCGATCGAAGGTGGCCTCATCTGTCGAGTTGTCTGTGCCTTGGGCGAAGACAACTGATGATCCATCCGGTGTTGGCTCGAACCAAGACACCTCGTCGAACTCGGCACCCAGCACCGGGCTCAGCCGCGTTGCGGGAGAGCTCCCGTCCAGCGGCACCGAGTACAGCTCATTCCCCGGCGTCGTATCGGCGTCCATGAGGCATACCCAGTGCTCTGAGTCCGGAGACATCTGCCCATAGGGGCAATCATCCATGAGTTCCACGGTCAGCGTTGCCGGATCGTGGCTGACATCGCCCATTGCCGACACCACGGGAACGACAGCAGCAACCAGGGTCACAGCCGCCAGTAATGCAGCCCTGCGAATCGTCACCCCTTGTGTTCGTTCACCACGCACCGTGCCGATGGTAGAACAGGGGTCCCTGGATCTCACAAACGAGCGCAGACCAGCCCTCCCGACTATCGGCCAGTTGCACATTTGCGGAATCGCTACCCGGCGGACCACTCCTTGACCATGCGGTCGAGGGTCGACAGGGGCACCAGGCCGGAGCACAGCACCGTGTCGTGGAAGCCTTTGATGTCGAAGCGGTCGCCCATCGTTTCCTCGGCCTCTTTGCGCATGCGGACGATCTCGAGCCGTCCGATCATGTAGGCGAGCGCCTGGCCGGGCATGCCGATGTAGCGGTCGATCTCGGGCTCGATGGTGCCGAGATGCAGCGGCGAGTTGTTGGCCATGAAGTCGATGGCCTGCTGCCGGGTCCAGCCCTTGGCATGCATGCCCGTGTCGACTACGAGCCGCCCGGCCCGCATCGAATCGGCAGACAGCATGCCGATGCGCTCGAGTTGCCCGCTGTAGAGGCCCATCTCGTCGGCGAGCCGCTCGGTGTAGAGACCCCATCCCTCGGCATACGCAGTCACACCGGCATGCTTGCGGAACTCTGGAATGTCGGTCAGCTCCCCCGAGATGGCGAGCTGGAGATGATGGCCGGGGATGCCCTCGTGGTAGGCGAGGGACTCGAGCTCAAACCGCCCCCAGGACTTCGGGTCGCTGGTGTTCACGAAGAACGTCCCTGGCCGGGAGCCGTCGGTCGCAGGTGGGAAATAGAAAGCCGTTGGGCCGGAAGGGGTCTCCCTGACGAAACAATCCGCCTGGGGGAGACGACCGAACCAGTCAGCCATCGCCGCCTTTGCTTTGCCGAGAGCGACCTCGGCCGCGGCTCGCACCTCTTCACCGGTTTCGAAGTGCAGCGCCGGGTCGTCGCGCAGGCGGGCGTAGATCTCCTGGAGATCAGAGGTTCCCAACACCTCGGCTCCCAGCTCCCGATACTCGTCGCCGAGCTTGCGGATCTGAGCCAAACCGATCTCGTGGATCTCGTCTGCGGTGAGGTCGACGGTGGTGTGCCGTTTGATCGCCCGCCGATACCACTCATCGCCGTCTTCGAGATTGCAGATGCCGGGCTTGTCTTCGCCGCGGGAGGCGGGCAGCACGTGGTCTGCGATGTAGTCGCGGTATTCCTGGAGAGCCGGGTAGATGTCGGAACCTACGATCGAGGCGAGCCGGTCCTTCCACGCCGCGGCCTGCTCCTCGCTGTATGCACCCGGGGTGCGCACACTCACAAAGACGCTCTGGTCGGGAGCGGTAGCCAGGAGTGCGTCGAGCTGGCCGACTACCTTCTCCGCAGTGCTCGCCATTGGGGTGCGGCCGGCTGCGACACCTTCGCGGAGGCGGTCGGTCATCTGGCGGAAGAAGACGCCGAACTTCGGGTACTTCACCAGCATCGCCTCGGCATGCCCGGGCTCGTCGATAGGAAGCTGCGGGAACAGCACTGGCAGCATCGCCTGGATCCCGACTGCGTGGTTAACGCCGAGCTCGGCTTCACGCATTTCGAGCAAGTCGGCACGGGTGGTGGTTTCGAAGAGCATGACGTCCCGGGTGACCAGGTCGTCTGCAGAGAGCGTCGCCGGGTCGAAAGCGGCCGCCTTGGCGGCGAAGTCACGCAAATCGGCGATACGATCGTCTTCCGCTTCCCGGGAGGCGTCGTCCATTTCCTCGTCGTAATCGTGGATGCCCAGCATCAGTGCGTCGATGGGCGACGACTCCAGTTCGGCCTTCCAATAGCTCTCGGCGAGGGAACGAAGTTCGGGGTTCAACGGGGCCTCCTGTGGGTCGCAGACTGTCTAGCTTATTCACTCGCCCTGAGGTCGGTGCGTCGACCCGGCTCGCGCGATCAGGACTCGCCCTCCCACTGCGTGTAGGGAGAGATCACCAAGCTCGAGTTGTAGAAACGCGGGTCGTCTGTGACGTCCCGGCCGACCCAGTTGGGGATAGGGGGCGAGATGTGCTCGTCGTCGAGTTCTACCTCGGCGAGGACAAGGCCCTCGTTGGCGCCGTCGAAGACGTCGACCTCCCAGGTGAAGGACTCGTATTGCACCAGATGGCGTGTCTTGTGGATCAGCGGCTGAATGCACAGCTCGAGCAATCGTTTGGCGTCGTGCTCAGGGATCTTGTACTCATACTCGACACGGACCGGGCCGTTGTTGCGGCCCTTGACGGTCAGCTTGGCGGCGTGCCCCTCCCGGATCCGGATCCTTACGGTGCGGTCCGGGTCGATCGACAGGTACCCCTGGGTCACCAAGCTGTCCGACGTTGTCTGTGTCCGCCAGTCGTCTGAGACGACGAGGTATTGACGCTCGATCTCATGTGCCATCGAGCGATCCTCTGTCGGCGGTGGTGTGAGTCGGTGTGTTCATCTACACCATCCCTGCGCTTTCGGTCAGCCCTCCCGGCGAGCAGCACCCGCCGATTCCGAGAAACCGTGACTCGAAACGGGCTCTAGTTCCTAGAGTCTGAGTATGGACTCCAATCAGAATCTGGCCAAGACCGCGGCCGATCGGCTCGCCACGCTCACCAACCCCGTCATCGACGCCGACCATGGTGAATACCACACCATCCGGCAAACCTTCTATCACGGGCTCGATCGGCGCCCTGCCCTGATAGCTCGTCCCGTCGATGCGGCGGAGGTGGCCGCGGTGATCGGCACCGCCAGGGAGGTAGGGCTACCGCTTGCGGTGCGTAGCGGCGGGCACAGCGCATTTGGGCATAGCGTCTGGGATGGGTCGCTCGTGCTCGACCTGGCGGCGATGAAGTCGATCGAGATCGATCCCGGGCAGCGGTCTGCATGGGCGGAGACCGGGCTCACCGTGGCCGAGTACACAACGGCAACCGCTGCGCACCGGCTCGTTACTGGCTTTGGTGACACAGGCTCGGTAGGCATCGGCGGGATCACGCTTGGCGGAGGCGTCGGCCTGCTGCACCGGAGCCAGGGGCTCACCATCGATAGCGTCCTGGCCGCAGACGTCGTGACCGCCGACGGACAACTCCACCGTGTCGACGAGGACCATCACCCGGATCTGTTCTGGGCGATTCGAGGTGGCGGTGGCAACTTCGGCGTCGTCACCAGGTTCCATTACAGGCTGCATCCAGTGAACAGAGTCGTCGGTGGAATGATGGCTTTCCACGCAACCCCCGAGGTTGCCGCCGCGATCCTCGCCGCGGCGCAGGACGCCCCCGAAGAGCTCTCCGGGGTTGTTACCGTCATGTCGCTGCCGCCGATGCCGGCACTCCAGCCCCGCTATCACGGCCAGGTGGCGATCGGCATGATCATGGTGCACTCGGGACCGATCGATGAAGGCAAGAAGGTGTTCGACCAATTCCGTGGCATCGCGGAGCCGATCATCGATCTCGTCCAGGTGATGCCATACGTGGCGATGCTCCAGGGCCCCGAGCCGCCGCAACCGCCGTTTGCGGCCGACCGGACCTGGTTCAGCGATGGTCTCGACGCCGACACGATGGCCCGCATCATCGACGGGGTTGCCAGTTCCACGGCTCCGATGCGCGTCGTCCAGATCCGCCCGCTCGGTGGCGCTGTTGCCCGGGTGGCGCCGGAGGCAACGGCTTTCGCCCATCGCAACCGGAAGCTGATGATGGTGGTGGGTGCGGGGTACATCGATCAGGCAGAGCGGGATCGACACGAAGCCTGGGTCGACTCCATGGTCGATGCAGTCGGAGGTAGCGACGGCGCCGCATACGTGGGATTCATGTCGAACTCGTCCGAGGCAGAGCTGCGGGCTGCGTATCAGGACGCTACGTGGGAGCGTCTCACGGCGGTGAAGGGGCAATACGACCCTGACAACGTGTTCCATCTCAATCACAACATCCCGCCGGCGCAAGGGTGAGCATGCTGTTCGGGGAGTTCACCCGGCACCGGGGTACGGCTCTGTCATGAGCTTTCTCTCTGTGAGTAGTTCCCGGGGTGGTCCCGGCCGGCGGAACGCCGAGTTGGCCGAGGGTTGGGATATTTTCGGCAGCACCAACGGTGGGTATCTGATGGCCGTGGCGACCCGAGCGATGGAATCCGAGGCCGAGGGAAGGACTCTGATCTCCGCTTCCGGAACCTATCTCAACCGGGCAACCGCGGGACCTGTCGACATCGACGTTGCGATCGCCAAGCGGGGCAGGAGTCTGAGCACTCTACGGGCGACGGTGTCTCGAGAAGGGAGAGATTTCGTGCTCGTCACGGCGGAGTTCGCCGTCATCGGCCCGTCCTCTCGCCAGGATGCCCTCCTGCTCGGGGCGCCGCCCGTGCTCCCACCGATCGACGAGTGCCTACCCATGGAGCCGGCGGCCGATGCGCCGTTGCCGCCCCCGTTCAGCGGCAAGGTGGATGTGCGCATCCACCCCGACGATGCGGTGCTGCTCGCCGGCGGCCAGCCCGACAAGCCGCTGATGCGTGGCTGGTTCCGGTTGAGGGACGGTGAGGATCTCGACGCACATGCGGTGGTCCTCGCCAGCGATGCGTTTCCACCTGCCATCTTCAACTCTGAGCTCGCCCTCGGCTGGACGCCGACGGTGCAACTGGCGGTGCAGGTACGCAACCCGATACCGACGGGGTGGTTGGCCTGCAACTTCGCCACTCGTTTTGTCACCGACGGCATGTTCGAGGAAGACGGGGAGATCTGGGACGAGGAGGGCAACCTGGTGGCGCTCTCCCGCCAATTGGCCCTCGTCGCTCGCTGACACACTCCTGGCCTAGCCGCGACGATCTCTACTACCATGCCTCGACGCCGGATCAGTCACGGCACCACCCGTGACTGATCCTGGCACACGTTCGCCCCAGCGATTCGGCACTGTTGTCACTGATGCTGGATGATCCGTTCATCGTCAACGACCCACCCGAGGAAGTCTGCGCAACGAGGACGCCGACGCCGTTTCATGTCACATTGTTGGTGACGGAGGTGCTCCCGTTCAGCGTCACGGCTGCCGTAGCGTCGTGCATGTAGATTCCGCCGCCGGAACCGCTCATGCGCCCACCGGTGACAGTGATGTCAGAAAGGGTGAGGCTGCCTGTGACGTTGACGACACGGCCGGTCTGGTTGGCGTCGATGACGGCGTTGCCGGGACCGGTGCTGGTGAGCGACAGCGTCGTTCCGACCGCGACCTCCCCGGCTGTGAGCACGATCGGGCTTGTGGCATGGCCGTGATGACTTTCTCCACAGAGTCAAGGGGGCAGGCCTGCGGCGGCCCTGCGGGCTGTCGTCGGCCGGAACGGGGTGTTCCTCGAGATTGGGGACGGCCGACGCCTATCCAGCGGGATGAACGGCTTCCGCCGGGTCCATGCGGGCAGCGCGTGCGGCCGGGTATAGGCCCGCCAGGGTGCCTACCAGCAATGCGGCTGCTACTCCCGCGGCCAGAAACCGCACCGGGATGTCAACGACCCACTGCTGGTGGTTGGCGTATAGGTAGGTAATGGTGGCGCCGAGGGTTACCCCGGTGACTCCGCCCAATGCGGATAGGAGGACACTCTCGGTGATGAACTGTCCGGCGATGTGAATTCGCTTGGCGCCTAGAGCGCGGCGCAATCCGATCTCCGACCTACGTTCGAGGACTGAGATAACCATGACATTGGCGATCCCGACTCCCCCTACGACGAGCGCCACTGCACCAAGGGCGAGCAGGAGCTGGGTGAGGTTCTGGTCAACGGCGGCTTTCGCTTCGAGGGCGTCCGAGGGTCGGCTTACCGCAACCTCGTTTGGCGCCTGCGGGTTGGCGGTGCGGGCGAGGATGCCCCTGACCTCATCGATCTGCTCCGGCTGTGTTCGGAGATAGATGGTCGATGGGTTGTTGGGGGTGTGGAAGAGTTGAGCGGCGATCGGGTATCCGATGAGCGCGGACCGGTCGAGGTCGGGACTGAGTGGCATCGGGTCGAGGATGCCGATGACGGTGAACCAGTTTCCTCCCAGGTAGACCATCGGCCCGTCGGTGACACCCGAAATCCCGAGGCGTTCGGCCGCTACCGAGCCGAGGACGATCGCCGGCACCTCGCTCGTCGCAGCGTCGAGCAGCCGCCCTTCGGCGACGGTCGCTCCGAGCGTGAAGAAGACTCGAGGTTCAGCGGCGAAGACCGAGATCCCGTTTGTCTCGAGCTCGGGGATGAGTTGGGTGCGTCGCACTGTGGTATCGACCTTGGTGATCGCGGCCGCCTGCTCGACGGGGGGAATGCGGCGGACCATCGCCGGCGACTCGATCGGGAGCATTGCGTCGTCTCCGAATGCCGATTGTCCGGGTCGAACTGCCAGGAGGTTGGTGCCGAGCGCGTCGATCTGGCGCAGCAGCGCCGCCTTCGAGGAAGAAGAGATACCGAGAACACCGATCATGGCAGCAATGCCGATCGCGATACCGATGGCGGTGAGCGCGGTTCGGACGCGGCGGCTGCGGAGCCCGTGGGTTCCGGTGGCGACGAGATCTCCCGGACGGAGGCGGCTCGAGATCGACGGCTTGGCCATCATTGGTGCCGCCCCGGCCGGGTGTCTGTCTCTACCCGACCGTCGGTGACTCGGATCTGTCTGGGGAACTCGGCGGCGATGTCGCTGTCGTGAGTTATCACGAGAATCGTCGAGCCGCCGGCGTTGAGGTCGGCGATGAGTTGGACTATCCCTGCGCTGGTCTTCGAGTCGAGGTTTCCGGTTGGTTCGTCGGCGAGCACGATCGCCGGATCTCCGACGATGGCCCGGGCAACGGCGACACGCTGCCGTTCGCCACCGGAGAGCTGGCCGGGCTTGTGTTCCATCCTTCCGGCGAGACCGACCTTGTCGAGGGCGGCTGCGGCAAGTCGACGTCGTCGGCGGCGGGCCACTCCCCGATAGACGAGCCCCGCGGCCACGTTGTCGAGAGCGCTCAGGCCGGGGAGGAGGTGGAACTGCTGGAACACGAAGCCGATTCGGTTTGCCCGGATCGCGGCCAGGGAGCGATCCGATTCGTTGGTGAGATCCCGACCTTCCAGACGAACGCGTCCGTCGGTAGGTCTGGCCAGAGTGCCCACCACGTTGAGAAGTGTCGACTTTCCCGACCCCGAAGCCCCCACTACGGCGACCAGCTCCCCGGTCTCCACTCGGAGCGTGACCGCATCCAGTGCCCGTACCGGCGGACTGGCCGGATACTCCTTGGTCACCTGGTCGAGCTCGAGAACTGCGGTCACGACGGCACCACGATCTCGTCGCCTGCCTCGATCTCGCCCGTGACCTCCACCCAACCTCCGGCAAATGCGCCGATCTCGACCGCCCGGTACTCCGTCGAGCCGTCGGGTGCGACTAGCTCGACCGCAAAGCGGCCATCCGCCAGGGCCACCAGGCCTCTCACCGGGATCACCACTACATCTGTGGCGAGCACCCGAGTGACCCGGACCGTCACCTCACCCGGCTGCTGTCCGGCAGGCGCTGCCGGCGTGAGCTCGACTGTGAATCGCAGTGTTCCCGAAGCATCTCGATCGGCGGCGGCAGTGGAATGGAGCGTCGCCGGAAAGCGCGATCCATCCGCCGTCTCGACCTCGATGTCGGGGTCGCTTTCGAACGCACGCTTCTTGGCGGCCGAGGTCTCGACCGTGACGGTTGGGATCGCCGTCGTGACCTCGAGGATCCCAGCGCCGGATGCCTCGCCGACCCGCTGAGTGGTCGCAACCCGCAACACATCGTATGGCAGGAACAACAGCTGAGCTGCATCGACCCGACCCGTCCTCTCGAGCTTGTGGTCCTGCTGCCACTGCTCGACTGCCCGGTACGTGCCGGTACCAAAGACACCGTCGACTTCGTCTGCTTCGAGGTAGCCCCCGGCTTCGAGGAATCGCTGGAGCTGGGTCACGTCATCACCCTTGGTGCCCCTGGAGAGCTCCCGATAGGTCGGCACGGCACCTTCGGTCCAATACGTCGGCACTTCGTCGACTCTGTAGAGCAAGTCTCCCGACTGGAGGACCGTGCCCGGATTCGGTACCCAGGTCACCGTACCCTCGGGGCCGGCCGGTAAGGAGAAGACCTCCCCGTATCCGATCGCTCCGGTGAGTTCCTCCGTCTGCTCGAGGGTTCTCCTCTCGACCGTCGCCGTTCCGGTTGTCGCCGTCACAGTCGTGTTCGAGGACTCCGGGTCGGAGGCAGGCGTTTCTGCCCTGCCGGCGGCAACGACTGCCAGCCCGGTCAGCGTCAACACGATCAAACCGCCGGCGACGCCGAACATACGCCGTCTCATGGTGCGCTCTCCCCGTCGGCGCCGTTGTTGCCGACCTGGTTGCAGGTTTCGAGTGCCGCCTGAAACACGTCAGGGTCGACGTTGTCGTAGAAATCGGGGCCGATCACCGTCGGGCCGTTCGGGTTCGGATCGGGAAAATCGACCCCGTTGTCACGCATGCACCGCGCAAAGGCGAGATCCCGGTCGCGAGCTGCAGCCACTTGCTCCGGCGACAACTCGAAGTCGGCGAAGTAGTCGTCGAGAAAGTGCGCACACGCGGCGTCGGCGTCCGCACGGGCCGCGGGATCGTCGTCGCGTGGGGAGACCATGGCCATCCCCGTATCGGTAGCGGTCGGGTCGGGCATGTCCACGCCGTGGTCCCGCATGCACTGGCCGTATTCCAGCATCGCCTTGTCCGGGTCGCTCGCTGTTGTCGGGGGCGTCCCCTCCGTTGTGGACGGAGGCTGCTGGGTGCCGACAGCCGGGGCGGCTGTTGTTGTCGGCGCCACGGTAGGCAGGGTCGGTGCGGGGGCCGTGCCGTTTGCGCTGCAGGCTGTTGCCAGCAAGGCAAGTGCGGCCAGAGTGAGGGCCGATTGCACGGCGGTGTACATCCTCACGTTGAGCTTCCTCCTGGGTCGACTGACCCGATCGTGCCGACGGCCGCCTGTGGGGAAACTGAGAATGCCTGAGAGTTCTCTCAGCTTTCTCAGCTGGTTATCAGCAGAACCGCGAGATACTGAAGTCCGATGCGTGTGCTTGTGGTTGAGGACGAGTTGAATCTGGCGACGGCGATTGCCCAGGGACTGACCGCCGAGGGCTGCGACGTTGAGGTCGCCAACGATGGCGAGGACGGCCTGTGGCGCGCCCGGGAAGGCCAGTTCGATGCGATCATCCTCGACATCCTTCTTCCCCGTATCAACGGCTATCGCGTATGTGCCATCTTGAGAGAGGAAGGGGTGCAGACGCCGATCCTGATGCTGACTGCCAAGGCCGGCGAACACGACGAGGCGGAGGGTCTCGATACCGGGGCCGACGACTACATGACCAAGCCATTCTCCTTCGTGGTTTTGCTGGCGAGGCTTCGCGCTCTGGTTCGGCGCGGAAGGGATCTACGCCCGGCAGAACTCGTGGTGGGAAACCTGTTGCTGGACCCGGCGTCTCGCCGCTGCCGCATGGGAGAGCGTGAGATCAGTCTGACCCCACGCGAGTATGCCCTGCTCGAAGCGCTCATGTCCCGAGCCGGAACCGTTGTCGGCAAGCAGGATCTGATCGACCGGGTGTGGGGGCTCGATTACTTCGGCAACCCCAACGTGGTCGAGGTCTATATCGGGTACCTGCGCAACAAGATCGACCGGCCGGACGATGCACACATGATCGAGACGGTGCGCGGAGTGGGATACCGCATCACCCCATGAGCGGCACCAGACGAGCTCTGTCTCTGCGCACACGGCTCACAATCGTGGTGACCGCACTCTTCGCCGTTGTTGTCGCGGTGGGAAGTTGGTTCCTGCTCAGCAGAGCCGAGACCGCCTGGATCAAGGACCTCAAGGCCCAGGACGTCATCGAACTCAACCAACTCGCCGCAAGCCTGCCTGCACTCGATCCGTCTGACCCCGCGCTTGCCGAAAGCCCGATCTCACTGCCGCAGGGGAGGGACGGGACCGCGTTCCGGTTGCGCAACGAGTCGGGCACCGTGATTGGGACGACCCCGACGATCTTTCTCGGCGACACCATGGCCCTCTCGCTCGAAACGGCGCAGCAGGCAGGCGAGCCGCAACCCGTCGACACCGCTGGTGATGAGGCGCTCGGGAGCGAATTCTCGACCGAGAGCATCGTCATCAGACGCCCCGGTGGGGACATGACGCTGACGGCGCTCTCCTGGCTGGGATCGGTTCAAACCGGCGTTGCGACCCTGCGGAACACTCTCCTGCTGGTCACCCCACTGTTGATCGTTGCGGTCGCGGTGCTCGCCTGGCTCACCACCGGCCGTGCCTTCAAGCCGGTTGCCGCTATTGCCGATCAGGTCGACCGGATCACCGACGATCGGCTCGACGAGCGGGTCCCTGTTCCCGCCACCGGTGACGAGATCGCCCACCTCGCACGAACCATGAACAGGATGCTCGACCGGCTCTCCGGCAGCCGTCGGCGCCAGCGCGAGTTTGTCTCTGATATCTCCCATGAGCTGCGTAACCCGATAGCTACCAGTCAAGCCAAGCTCGAAATTGGTCTCAGCCGGCCTGAAGACACCGATTGGAGAGAGACGGCCGAGATCGTCCTCGGCGAGCAGGAGCGTCTCGCCACACTCGTCGAAGATCTGTTGCTGCTCGCCCGGCTCGACGAGAGCCAGGTCACGACGCGGGAGGACGTCGATCTCGACGACATCATTCTCGAAGAGACGCGGCGGGTGCAGCATCGCCCGGTCGACCTCTCGAGTGTCCAACCGGTGCGCATCACAGGTGATCCGAGACAGCTCGCCCGACTGGTCCGCAACCTCATCGACAACGCCGGAAGGCATGCGCGGGACCGGATCATGGTGTCTCTCCGGTCCGATGTTCACGACGCGGTCCTCACCGTCGATGACGACGGACCGGGCATCCCGCCGGGAGATCGGCAGCGGGTCT
Source organism: uncultured bacterium (assembly GCA_963777645.1). Taxonomy (GTDB): domain Bacteria; phylum Actinomycetota; class Acidimicrobiia; order Spongiisociales; family UBA5794; genus JAAETI01. The sequence goes on from CAVZRA010000004.1 coordinate 157,184, forward strand.
TCGAGCGGTTCGTCAGGCTCGATCCCGACCGGAGTCGGGGTCAAGGGGGGACCGGCCTCGGCCTCGCCATAGTCCAGGCAGTCGTTGCATCCCACGGTGGCTCGATATCGGTAGACGACGCCCCGATAGGCGGTGCCCGGATCATCGTCCGCCTTCCGGTCGAAGCGATCCAGACTCGCTGATCCGTCACTGGACGCCGTGCCCTTCGCCGAATCCCGTGTGTGCTCAAAGTCAGACGCGGTATGCGGTGCCTTGGACGACGCCGCCTCGCCCTGTCGTGATTTCCACAGGCTCGTGATCGTGAAGCCCACTTGACTGATGGCGTGTGTCGTCGGCCGGTTGGGGTGGCAGCCGCCCGACATCCGGAGTCAGGTGGGTGTCGCCACATCTCGGGCGCATGCCGAGAGCACGTCGCCGATGTCCTCGATCCCGATGAATACGATGAGGCATGGGCTGACGGCGCCGGCATGGATGTGAACCGAGCAATAAGCTATGCCCTGGTCGACCTATCCGCATCCACGAAGTGACGGTGTGAGCTGAGAGCTTGGGACCGGGTCGAGTGAAGCCGGATGCGAACTCCCATCCGGTGGGGAGGATGCGAACGCCAACGGCTATCATGTCGGCCGAAGGCGCGAGCTACCGCTGGCGAGATCGGACTCTCGTAGGCTGCAGCGAGCGCTATTACAAACATGCGCCCGTAGCTCAATTGGATAGAGCGTCTGACTACGGATCAGAAGGTTGGGGATTCGAGTTCTCCCGGGCGTGCCAGCGAGTCCCCGGAATACGGGGCTTCGTCGAATCCAGCGGAGGGCAAGAAGGGTCACCGAGTGGGCAGCTTCTACCCGGGCGTATCGCAAGGCGACAGGGTCGAGTCCCTCCAGGCGTGCTGTCATCTTGTGCAGACGATCCGCCATGCCTAGCTCGTCACAAAGATCTGAATCGTCTGGGCATTGACGCCGTGCACTCTTTGGTCTGAGCTGCCTCGTCAGTCGCAAGCGCCGACTACAGCGTTTCCATGTGCGGCGTGCAGAACGGTCAACCGCTCCAAGCACCAACATCATGTCGTGCGCTTCTGCGTCGTCCATCGCGTTCCCTCAAGGTACAGGGGTCCTGCCAATCTCGCGGTTGCTAACGGGCATCCAGGCATTGGCGGCTCAAGTTGGTGAGGTCGGCACCCGCGCAACCCCCGCAACAAGTCCTGCACGCTGGCTGATCTCACCAATGAGGCATCGGTCGAGCAGTTCTTGGTCGATCGGTCCTCAAGGACTTGGGCTACTCAGACAGCCAGATCGCCCCGAAGGCATCTCTCCCTACGAGAGCAAGGAGTTCGCCACGTGTGGCATTCGCGGACGATCGGCCCTGCACCGGTTGGGGGCAACTCTTGGGCGCCCGACGGAGTCTGTTTTCTCACCACTACCGTTGGGGCGTTGTTCATTCGAATCGTCCGCCGGGAGTGAGCGTATGGGAGTCGCAGTCATGGTTGGCGACGGCGAAGTGATCGCCAGGGGTGGGCTATTCTTGCCTGCGATTCCCACCCAGGTTGAGCCGGACCCGACCGGCCGCCGGGTTTGGTGATAGAAGGAACATCAATGAACAATCCGATCGTGCGCGTCGAGAACGTCGTCAAGACTTTCGGCAAAGAGACCCGGGCACTCGATGGCGTCAGCCTTGAATTCGAGCCCGGCATTGTCTATGGGCTGCTCGGCCCCAATGGTGCCGGGAAAACGACATTGATTCGTGTGCTCACGACGTTACTCAAGGCCGATTCCGGGTACGCGGAGGTGGCGGGGATCGATGTGAGGGCAGACCCTGTTGCCGCGAGAACCCACATCGGGCTCGCAGGTCAGTTTGCCGCCGTTGACGACTACTTGACCGGTCGGGAGAACGTCGAAATGGTCGGCCGGCTCTACAACCTATCTGCCGCCGATGCCAAACAGCGCGCCGGAGAACTGCTCGAGAGGATTCATCTGGACGAAGCCGCCGATCGGACCGTGCGGACATACTCTGGAGGCATGCGGCGACGTCTCGACCTTGCTGCCTCCCTGGTGGGGAGACCGGACGTGCTGTTTCTTGACGAGCCGACCACAGGCATCGATCCGCAGAGCCGTCTCGATCTCTGGAGTCTCATCCGGGATTTGGTCGCGGGTGGCACAACAGTTCTACTCACCACGCAATATCTTGATGAGGCAGACCAGCTTGCCAAGCGCATCGCCGTGATCGATCGGGGCAGGCTGATTGCCGAAGGAACCGGAAACGAGTTGAAGGACAAGATGGGCGGTTCGGTCGTCGAATTGCATCATAGCGGACGAGGACACGGACAAGGGCTCTCGACGCGATGAGCGCGATCTCAAACGAAGTGGTGTTCGAGGAATCTCGAAAGGTACTGCGTTTGCCCGCTCCTGAGGGTTCGCAAACTCTCGTGCAGGTGGTGCGTGAGCCTCGATGAACGCCGGCATAACGGCTCAGGACGTGGCACTCCGCAAACCGAGTCTCGACGACGTGTTCTTGACATTGACGGGTCAGGGCGCAGCTGCGGCGGAGGCAGAGCGGGAATCGGCCGCGAAGCCTGGACGGCGCGGTCGCCGGGATCGGAAGGCGGGCTAATGACGACTGCAACGGAAACTGTTCGCCACACCAGGATCAGCGTTCGTCAGACGATCAAGGACATCGCCGTCATCACTCGGCGCAACCTGCTGCGCAATATCAGGCTGCCACAGCTGCTCATATTTGCCACGGTCCAACCGGTGATGTTTCTTCTTCTCTTCAACTATGTGTTCGGTGGCGCCATCGGCGGCGCGATCCCACCTATCGCTCAGGGCGAATACATCAATTGGTTGCTGCCCGGGTTGTTGATCCAGGTTGCCGCTTTTGGCGCCGGGCAGACCGCTCTCGGTCTCACTGAGGATTTGTCCAAGGGAGTGATCGACCGATTCCGGTCGCTCCCCATGGCCCGTTCGGCCGTTCTGGCGGGAAGGACGTTGTCGGATCTGATCAGGAATGGCTTCGTCATCGGGTTGATGGTGATCATGGGTTTTCTGATGGGGTTCCGCTACCAGAGTGACTTCATCCGGTTCGGCGCCGGGCTGGCGTCGCCATGGTGTTCTCGTTTGCGCTGTCGTGGATCATGGCCACCATCGGGCTTGGCCGTGAAGAGCCCCGAGGCGGCACAGTCGGCCGTATTCCTGCCGGTCTTCCCATTGGTATTCGCCAGTTCTGTGTTCGTTCCAACCGAAACCATGCCCGCCTGGTTGCAGGGTTTTGCGATTAACCAGCCGATAACCGTCACGGTAAATGCACTGCGTGGTCTGATGCTGGGCCGGGAGGCGCTCGCCAATTTCCAACCGGGGATGAATGCGAGTCAGATTGCCGATGCGCGTGGCAAACGCCCCGACGGTGCAAGGCCAGGTGCTGCTTTCGTTGTTCTGGTCGGTTGCCATCATGGTCGTGTTCGTGCCGCTGGCCATCCGGGTCTACCGCAAGACCGTGACCTGAAGGGTCAGGCACGGCTATGCTCGGAATCGGGATGGGCGGGATCGCTCAAACCGGTCTCACCCCAGCCGGGATCGCGGTCAACGTCGCGTTGCCTGACAATGGATAGACAAGATCGGATAAGGTGAGCAGATTGGTGTTGACACCGGGTCGACGCGCCGCCGTCTCCAGCGATCTAGTCGAGCCACCCGTTACCTGGGCGTCCCACCCTACGTGAGCTCTTGACGCCATTCTTGGAGGCGCACTTGTGATCCGGCGATCCCCGAACCCGTCCCCTCCACACACGACAGGCGTCTGCCGCTCCGCCGCTCGAAATGCGCCGTGCCCCTCGCCCATTTTCGGCGTCCGATGTTACTGCTCGGCTAGGTGCTGCTCCGTTCTCTGTCAACGTATCGGGTGACGGGATAGGGCGGCCGCCGGTTGCTACAAGTCTCCGGGCAGAGCCTCGCTACGGCGTGTCCAGGGTGGGGCGAGATGGCATAGTGCGCCCGGTGTCCCCGGGACCTTCGACGGCCGCTGGTCCCACCGGCAACTCGCCCCGGACGACCGTCCCGTGACCGGGAGCGCTTTCGATGCTGAGCTCGCCCCCGTATGCTCCGAGGCGGTCCCGCATGTTGACAAAGCCGTGGCTCTCATCGACTACCTCCGGCGCGAATCCTGCCCCGTCATCGCTGATCTCGAAGACGAGGTGATGGGCGGTTTCGGTCAACCGGACCAAGACCTCGGCTGAAGACCCGGCGTGCTTGGCTGCATTCTGCATCGCCTCGAGACAGCAGAAGTAGACCGCCGCTTCGATGCCCGGGTCGAATCTGTTGTCGGTCTGGATGTCCGCCTTGGTGGCGATCGTGGAGCGGGCGGCGGCGCGTCGCAGGGCTTCGCCCAGGCCGGCGTCACGAAGCAATGGTGGATAGATACCATGCGCTAGTTCCCGCATCTCTTCGATAGTCTGGCCGACTTCTTCGCCGAGATCGTCGAGAATGTGACCCAGTGCCTCGGGATCAGCAGACTTGAGTTTGGCCAGCTGGAGTTTCACCGCCAGCGCCACGAGCCGCTGTTGGGCACCATCGTGCAGATTTCGCTCGATATTGCGCCGCGACTCATCTGCAGCAGTGACGATTCTCGCTCTGGATTCCTGGAGCAGCCGGTTCTTGTTTCGTAGTTCCTCCAGCGACTCCTGCAACGCTGAGTCGAGATGGACATTGTGCAGTGCCAGCCCAACCTGCCGGGCGAGGTCGGCCAACAGGGTGTCGTCTTCGATCTCGAACAACCCGGCTGCCTCCGATCGGCCTGCGACGATCAGTCCGAGCAGATTTCCCATGTGTGTGATCGGTGCCACCCTTACGTGGGTGTCCTCGGACGATCCAAACGGATCCAGCAGCGACGGGAGCCACATCGATGTCCACGATGTACCGGATACTCTCGCTCCGGCCACCGCGGCTAGCTCGGCCTTGTTCAGTTGGATCCGGCCGAGACCATGGTCCGGGACCGACGTCGTTCGGTCGAGCACGCCGTCCTTACCGGTCCATATCTCTGCACCTTCCGGCGCCATGGTTTCGCGAAGTGTCTCGGCAAGCTGGAGCAGCAACTCTTCCATTGGTACCGACCGGGTCATGCGTGTGCCGAAGCTCTGCAGTGCCGCGCTCGCCGACGGCCGCACCGGGCCTGCCGTCGAGCGAGTCAAGTCCGCGTAGGCGGGAGCGAGCCGGCCCGGCGAGGGTCACCGCAACCGCACCAGCGACCATCGATAGACCGAGTACACGGTGTTCGGAACCATCGACATCATCACCGAGCCCAACGACGATGATCAGATACACGGCGAGCACCATCGTCACCAGACCACCAGCGGTGACGGTGGCTCGCAGCACGGGTGGGCCCATTCGCCGCAGCGGAAGAACCCAGATGGCGATAGCGGGAAAGGCGAAGGCGATGAGACCGGCCACCCACCACAATCCGAGCCGGTGTGGTGCGTCGACGAGAACATGGAGCGCCCAGACGACGAATGCGACCACCGTGGCGACGAAGGCGGCCCACAGCAACCACAGCCCAACAGCGCGCCAAGGCGCCTCTCCGGTCGACGATGCGATCATCGCTCGGTCATTCGGCACGCAGCACCTGAGCGATCTGCAGCCGGGCCGCCCTCCGGGACGGAGTGACTGCGAGCAGATTGACGGCTGCCAGCACCAATGGGATCAGTGCTGCCAGGACTAGCAACTCGCCGGGAGCAAGATAGAGAAGGGGGGTGCGTTCGGCGACGTACCGCCACACGATCCGCCCGAGAGCTACGCCGAGGGGGATCCCTACGACGAGGCCGACGAGGCCGAGGATGGTCGCCTGGGTGGCCACGATCAGCTGAGACTGACGCCGATTCATCCCGACTGCCCGCAGCACAGCCAGGTCGTGGCCACGTCGGCGGACGGCAGTGGTCAGGGCGTGCCCGACCGCGCCCAGGGCGAGCACCACCAGGAAAGCCGCCAGGAACACCGGTATGGCCCGGACCTGGCCTAGCTCGGCGACCTGCGTCGGTGTCTCCGGCGTGTCGAGCGGAAGGCCGAGGCCGGCGGTCCGCTCGCTGACAGCATCGAAGTCCGCACCGTCGCGCAGATCGACGAGGACGAAGTGAAACTTGTGCCCGTCGAATAGCGCGTGGTAGCCGTCTGCCGTGACCCATCCTCCCGAGTCATAACCGTTGTGGGGACCGGCGGGAACAAAAGCGATCCCAGAGACGGTCAGTTCTCGGGTCCCGAGTGTCCCGGTGAACAGAGCCTTGTCACCGACATCGAGCCCGGCGGCCTTGGCGGTAGTCGGGGCCAACGCAACCTCGTCGGTCCCGGCCGGAGTTCTGCCCGCGGTGAGCACGAGATCGATCGGCCGGTCGACCGGATCGATGGCGAAGAGGGACACCGCGACATCATTTACCTGGGCAACGTCCATAGGTGTGTCATTCACCGCTACCACGTCGGGGTCGGCGGCGACCGCGGGAAGGATCTCGCTCGTGTCGGCGAAGTCGAACCCGTTGTATCCGACAAAGCCTCCGGCCTCGTAGGTGATACCGAAGCGGTCCAGGTTGCCGACGGCGTCGCTGATCCCGTTCGACAGGGTGAGGGCAGCAAGTACGCCGAGCACGCCGATCGTGGCGCCGATCAGCGCCGGCCGTACCGGGATCGCAGCACGCCCGCGGCCCGGTTCAAGGGCGAAACGCGACCCGACGACGACAGGCACCGGCATCCCGGCCCGCACGGCTCCGGCCGCGACCGTGGATCGTCGCGGAGCCGCTTCGGTTGCGCGTCTGCGCAGCGTGGCGAATGCGATTGCTGCAGCTCCACCGATCGTCAGCACCATCGTCGCGGCGAGACCAAGGCCGAGCACGACAAGGTCAAGGCTCACTCCGGGCGCCGGCTCCAAGGTCGATGCCGTTCCGACCGGGAACCAGCGCGACGCCTCGACGGCCACAGCTGTGCCGATCATCCAGCCTGCGAAGCTCGCAACCGATGGGCCGAGTACTACGGCGGCTCGGGTTTCCACCGGGGTCATGCCTACAGCACGAAGGGGCTCGAGGTCTGCGAGAGTCGAAGTGACGTGGCGCACCACAGCCTGGCCGACGATGAAGAGAGCGGCGATGGCGGCGGCACAGGCGAAGACGGCGAGGCTGCTCGCCTCGAAGCCTGCCACCTCCCGAGTGTGCTGAGCGACCTCGGTCTCGTCCCAAACGTCAATGTCGTTGCGGCCGGTGATGCGAGCTAGATCCTCTTTGAATTCCGGAATGTCCGTCGCTCCGTCTTCGAGGCGGATGAGGGCGTTCACATAGCCCGAGTCCCGATGAGACCCGAGAAAATTGTCCGTGTAGGCGTCGAACAGCGCCGGCGACGGGAAGATGAAACCAGGATCGTCGCCCGGGTTATCGGAGAACCAATAGGAGCGCACAACGCCGACGATTGTGGTCTTGACGGTGGGTCCTTCCGGTGGCCCTGCGTCGCCCACCAAGAGGCTGTCGATCTGCTCCGGGGTGAACATGTGCAGGGTTACCGAGTCGCCGACGCGCATCCCGTGTTTGCTGAGAAAGTGCGGGCTCACCACGACCTCGTCGACACGGGTCGGGTCGAGAACCCGGCCTTCGAGAACTATCGGTCGCTCTATTCTGTCGAACACCTCTGTGTCCGTTGAGGGGAACCAAACTGATACGTTATCCTCGGCTGGTATCTCGTCGACCGTGTAGTTGGTGACGGCAAACCCGGTCAGGGCCGCCACCTCCGGTAGGTCTCGCACCGGCTTCCAATCGAATCCCGGCTCATTGGGGAGAGCGACGACAGTGGCGGGTAGTGTCTGGCTGAGTAGACGGTCCAGCGCACTGTTGCCCCGCCGGGCACCCGCTAGGGCAGTCATCACCGTCCCGGATGCAAACGCAACCAGGAGCGTCAACACGAGTAGCGACCGCCACCGCTGACGTAGATCGAGGCGGAACCAGGTCCAAACGGCAGTCATTCGGCGTTGCCAACATCGCGGGCAGCGGGACCACCGTTCAGGATCCGGCCGTCGGTCATCCGCACCACGCGGCTCGCACCCGCGGCAACATCACGCGAATGGGTCACGAGGAGGATCGTCTGCCCGTCTTGATGGAGCCGTCGGAACAACTCGAGGACCTCAGCCCCGCCTTCGCTGTCCAGGGCACCGGTAGGCTCGTCGGCAAGGAGGACGGACGGCTCGTTCACCAGTGCTCGGGCGATTGCAAGGCGCTGTCTTTGGCCGCCCGAGAGGGATGCAGGCAGCTGTTCGGTTCGGTCGCCGAGACCAAGCAGATCGAGCAGGTCCCGGGCACGCGATTCGGCCGTCCGGCGGGTCATCCCGCCGAGCATGCCGGGGAGGGCGATGTTGTCCAGCGCAGACATGCCCTCGAGCAGGTTGAAGAACTGGAATACGATTCCGACGTGGTGGCGGCGGAACTCGGCGAGCCATCGCTCCTCACGACCGGTGATTACGAGATCGTCGACCGCGACTTCCCCCTCGTCGGCGGTGTCGAGGCCGGCGAAGATATTCAACAGGGTGGACTTGCCGCATCCGGACGGGCCCATGAGCGCCACGAATTCGCCGCGCTTGACTTCGAGATCAACGCCCCTCAGGGCCCGGACCGGGGCCAGTTCTGCCGCAAATGTACGCCGTACACCGGTGGCACTCAACGCTGTCACGATATCCTCCTCCAGCGGACGATCATCGTGCCCCCGCGTGGAATTGGCAAGGGTCTCGTCGGTCTGGCGGAGATCATGCGGCGCAGGGCGTCCTCTCCTTGCCGGGGTCAAGCCTCCTCCTTGCGGTGGGTCGATGCAATAGCAGCCAGCGCGGCGTCGTCTACGGTTATGGCTCGCTGTACTGCGACCCGGGCCGCGGTTCGAGCTCGCACGGTGGCGGACCGCACGCCACCCTCGAGAATCGCCCGCTCGCCGACAATGGCGCCGGGCCCGACCTCGGCGACCGTCTTCCCATCGACGTCGACGTCGAAGACGCCGTCAATGACAAGGTACAACTCGTCGCCGGGCTCGCCCTGGACCGTGATGGTTTCGTCGGGCTTCACGTCTCGGAACCTGGGTTTCGATTGCATCAAGTCTTTGGAGTACTCGCGTTCCGTCGGGCTGGCAACCTCGGCCACGAGCGGGGTGTGCTCCACCCCGTGCCATGGCGAGCGTGCATGGTCATGGATCCTGGTCCATGTTTTCCAGTCGGTAGTCGCCGTCTTCATCGCTAGATCACCGTTGTCGTCGTAGATCCACTGCCGGGGGAACGGCGATGCGCCAGAGAGCTCGAAGGACGATGTGCCGCCTGCCGTGATCTCGAGGGTCAGAGTGGACCATGCAGTCGGTCCACTGATCCGCACGAACGGCGGGCGATCGATACGCCGCGGCAACGGGGCCCCGGTGCGTCCCCCGGCCGTCTGAGTGAACTGGGCGCTTCCGTTCGTGACAACCGGGGGCTGCTGGATACACCGGGTAGGCAACACCGGGGAAGGTGACCTTGAGGGGACCGATGCCTGCGGTGGTTGAGCCAACGATGCCCGTCCCCGAGTATCCGGCGTCGACGATCTTCGTCACCATCCACGTCGATCCATGCCGAGAGGCGATTGGCGAACCGGATGGCGTCGTCTCTGATGAGTCCTGCCAGGACATCGTCGTCGACGAAATCGGGGGGCGGCGGGATCGTAGTGACCAACCCCGATATCGATCGGGAGCCTCATCATCCCCTTGATCGCTTCTGATGGGATCCAGCCGAGAGCCGTGACCGTCGATTCGTATCGCATTGTTACCTCCTCCGGCGTGAGTACACAGCCCACTGTCCCTCACGCACCGTCGGGTTGCGATGGTGTGACCAGGCAACATGAGGTGTGGGAAACCCCACCCCGGATCGACGGGCCTCCATCCTGGCGGGTCGGTGATCCTCGTCCCACTATGGCTGTATGACCATCTCGGTTTTCCTGGCCGACGACAACCTGCTGGTGCGCGAGGGAGTGGCTGCGCTCATCGCCCTTGCCGACGACATCGAGATCGTCGGCCTCGCCGGTGACTTCGACGGACTTGTCGAGGGAGCGACGGCAACGGCGCCCCAGGTTGTGGTCACCGACATCCGGATGCCACCCGACTTCATGAGGGAAGGAATCGAGGCCGCCAAGATCGTACGCAAGGCACATCCTGGAACCGGGATCGTCATCCTCTCTCAGTACGACGACCCGGAATACGCAGTGGCGCTTCTGTCTGAGGGAGCCGCCGGGTATGCGTATCTGCTGAAGGATCGTGTCGCCGAAGGAAACCAGCTGGTCCGGGCGATTCGCGAGGTAGCTACCGGCGGCTCGATGCTCGACCCCAAGATCGTTGAGGCCCTTACCCGACCGGTGAACAGGGATGGCCTCCTCAACGTTGATGAAGAACGCCTCCTGAAGCATATTGCGGAGGGGACCCCGATCAAGGGCATCGCGGTTGCGATGAAGACGACCGCAGCGGACGTAGATGCCCGGATAGAGGCCCTCTTTGTGAAGCTGGCTGCAGGCGTGTCGGCGGGAAGCCGTGCCGCAGTGGAGCAGCTGCGTAGCCTGCAGCGGGCAATTGCCCTCCGCGAAGAGCAGGGTGAAGAGCTGTCCCGGCTTCTCCCGGGCGGTATTGCGGAGAGGCTCAAACAAGGCGGCCGCCGGATCGGCGAGACCGAGGAGCTGGACGTCACTGTGCTGATGTCGGATATCCGCGGGTATTCAGGCATCGCGGAGAGGGCTGCCCCTACCCAGCTGGCCGGCCAGCTCAACCGTCATCGAGCCGAGATGAACAAGGCGATTCTCAGCCACGGCGGCACAGTGATGCAGTTCGTTGGTGATGCCGTGATGGCCGTGTTCGGAGCGCCCGATCCGGACCCGGATCACGCCGAGCACGCCGTCGCCGCCGCTATCGACATGCACAAAGCACAGGCACTGGTCAATGCCGCGTGGCAGACGGAGGGTCTCGATGCGTTCGGCCTCGGCATCGGGTTATCGAGCGGACCGGTTGCCGCCGCATTGCTCGGATCAGAAGAGCGTGTCGAGTACACCCTGGTCGGCGATACCGTCAACCTCGCCCAGCGGCTGCAGCAGTGGGGTGAGCCGGGGGAGACAGTCCTCAGCGAAGCGACCCATGCCGGTCTCGAGGACACCACCGGAGTGCGACGTGATCGAGCCAGCCCTGGTGAAAGGTCGTGAGTCGGCGGTAGGGGCCTATAGGTTCCCACCCCGTGGTCGGTGAGTGGTGAGTCTTCGAGTCCGAGCGCATGGGTACCTATGAGTCTGCGTCTGCCTCCAACAGTGCCGCAAGGCTGTGCGGCCCGAAGTCGGATTTCGAAATGAAAGCAATCGCCCCTGCATTCAGTGCCGGTGTCTCGTACTCCTCGGCGTGGTACGTCGAAAGCACAATCACCTTCATGCCGTCGTGGGCAGCGGTGAGCCGACGGGTTGCTTCGAGACCGTCGATGCCAGGCATCTGCACGTCCATCAACACCAGGTCGGGAGCCAGCTCGTCTGCCATGGCGAGGCCGGACTCTCCGTCGTGGGCCTCTCCTGCTACCTCGAAGCCGTCCGTCAACTCCACAACCATGCGAAGGGCAGCACGGAACGGCGCCTGGTCATCGACGATGAGGACACGGATCGGGCGTTTGGCAATGGTCACGATGGCATCGTCTCCCACCAAGCCGATCGCGGGAAGGAGGCGGGCATGTTTGTCACGGTGGGGTTTTCCACACCTACCCCTGTTCGGCGAGGTACATCATCACTGCAATCACACGACGGTTGGTGCTGCGTTCGGGCATGAGATCGAGCTTCATGAATATCGAATTGATGTGTTTCTCAACGGCTCGTTCCGACAGGTACAAAGCATCGGCGATTGCAGCATTGCTCTTGCCGGTCGCCAACTCTGCCATCACCTCGGATTCCCTCGGGCTGAGACGGTGGAGCTTGGATTCCTTGCGTTTCAGCCGGGCATCGACGAGGGCATCCACGACCTTGGGATCGATCATCGAGCCACCATTGCAGACGTAGCTGATGGCGTCCTCGAGCTGGCTGATGTCTGCGACCCGTTCTTTAAGGAGATAGGCGAGGCCGGCGGACCCGCCCTCGAGCAGGCCGAGGGCGTACTCAGGTTCCACGTACTGGGACAAAACGACCACCCCAACTTCGGGATGGGTGGTCTTGATATGCCTTGCGGCCCTGATGCCCTCATCCGTCCTCGTGGGCGGCATGCGAATGTCGGTGATGACTACGTCGGGAGTAGCGGCGTCGACAGCGTCGACGAGCTCATCGTATGTCTCGGCGATGGCCAGGATCTCGTAACCAGCTCCCTCCAGGAGCATTCGGATCCCCTCACGGACGATGAAGCTGTCCTCCGCAAGCACGATTGTCGTTGTCACCGGCCACACGATAGACCGCATGGGCCGCGGGCCGGGTGTGGTGAGCAGGCATGTGATCGCCGATCTGGATGGGGGCCGCGATGCAGCTGACACTCCTCGGAACGCGCGGATCGATACCCACACCGGGAGCGAGATTCATCAGATACGGAGGCAATACCTCATGTGTCGCAGTTGCGCGGGACGGTGAGCTACCCACGTTGTTGCTCGACGCCGGGTCCGGACTGGCGACCACTGGCCCGCTGTTCGAGGCGGAGCCGTTCCGGGGGTCGATTCTTCTCGGCCACCTCCATTGGGATCATGTATACGGGCTTCCATTCTTCGGCGCAGGGGATCGTCCCGGCTCCCGGGTTCGGGTGTTCCTCCCCGCACAGGGTGATCCGTATGAGGCCCTGGCTCGCCCGCTTTCACCTCCCGCGTTTCCCATCGATGCGCGAGGGCTGCGAGGTGATTGGATTGTGAGCGGGGTCGACCCGGGGGCGTTCGAGACGGAAGGCTTCACGGTGCTTGCCGCGGAGATCCCGCACAAGGGGGGCCGAACCTTCGGATATCGGGTCGAGGATGGAGTCAGATCGATTGCGTATTTGTCGGACCACAGTCCGACGGATCTCGGCAGGGGACCGGATGGCATCGGCGAATACCACGAAGCTGCCCTGGCACTCGCCGCCGGGGCCGATCTCCTCATCCACGATGCGCAGTACACGCCGGCAGAGCTCGTCGAGAAGATCGATTGGGGGCACTGTTCGTATCGATATCCGATCGAGCTGGCGCGGCGGGCGGGAGCGAGACGTACGCTGCTGTTTCACCACGATCCCGGTCACGATGACGAAACACTCGATGTCATCGCGGGCCTCGTCGCCGAGGAGCAGGATGTATCTCTCGCCGTCGAGGGGACCGTGGTCGATCTGTAGCTTCTGGTAGAACCAGGTGAGGAGTTTCGACAATGGACGGACCAGAACATGTCAGTGAGCGGCTGGTATCCCTGCTGAACGCGGGCGACATCGATGCCGTACTGGCGCTCTACGAGGACGATGCGGTGTTTGCAGATCTGGGAGGGTCGGTACGGGGACTCGAAGCGATTGGCGAGGCACATCGGGAGTTCTTCGAGTCAGGCTACGTTCTGAGCCTGAACCACCCCGCTGTCTTCGAATCCGGTGACATCGCCCTCGTCCACTGGTCGTGGACGGTGACACGTCCAGACGGGTCACCGATCGAGGGTGTCAGCGCCGAGGTACTACGGCGCCAACCCGATGGGCAGTGGAAGTACGTCATCGACAATTCGGATGGGGCCGCGGTGATTGGATCCGGCACGCACCCATGACGACGGGACGATTCAGCCCCGATCTCGAACGGCAGCTCGCGCCGCGTGATAGCCGCACATGCCGTGCACGCCGGCACCAGGTGGGGTCACAGACGAACAGAGATAGACCCGCTCACCAAGCCGATAGTGCCGCGAGGCACCGAGACCGAGGAACCGTCTCGTGGTGAGTGCCCCGCCGGCGATGTTGCCACCGACGTAGTTGGGGTTGTACACCTCGTAGGCAGACGTACCCATCGTGTGCCGGGCGAGGATGCGGTCCCGAAAGCCAGGTGCGAAGCGCTCGATCTGAGCCTCTATCGCGTCCGTCATGTCGACGTTCGAGCCCGACGGCACGTGGCAGTACCCCCAGAGCGTTTGATTTCCGGCCGGGGCTCGATCCGGGTCGAACAGCGACTGCTGGGCAACAAGCACGAATGGCCGTTGCGGATGCTCGCCACGCTGCACCTGGCGCTCCGAAGCGGCTATTTCTGCGAAGGTGCCGCCGACGTGGACCGTTCCCGCAGAACCGCTGTGGTCATCCCGCCAGGGGACCGGGCCATCGAGAGCCCAGTCGATCTTGAACACACCCGGCCCGGACCGCCACGACCGCATGCGGCGGCGTGTTGCTGTGGTCATCTCGGTGCCGGCGATCTCGTCAGCGGCCGGCGGCATGACATCGAGCATGACGACCGCATCATGGGGTAATTCCGCGATAGATCGGATCGTCCTTCCCGTTTCGATCTCTCCTCCCGAAGCGAGGATGGTCCCGGCCATGAGCTCGGCGATGCGCTGGGAACCGCCGCGAACGAGAGGCCATCCACCGCTGTGCACCGTTGTCGCAAACGTCCCGGCGACCGCACCGGTGAACGGTGTCGACATGGACGCAATGGAGTGAGCGGCGAGCCCGGCAATGATTGCTCTGGCCTCTTGAGTGCGGAACGTCTTTGCGAGCACGCTGGCGGGCACGGCACCAAGGATGGCGAGCCTCCCCAGGCCCAATATGTCCCCCGGGATCGGCCTTATCGGCGCCAGGACCCGGTTCATCAAGGCATCCGACCTTGCCACCATCGGCCCGATGAGCCGTCTGTAGATGGATCCGTCTGCGCCGAGGCCCCGTACCGTCGCGTCAAGGTCGTGGTGCAGCACTCCGACCCGTCCATCATCGAGCGGGTGCGTCACAGGCACCGTTGGGTGAATCCAGTCGATCGGGTCGAGGGACCGGAAGAACGGTGATGCCGCGCCAAAGGGATGGATGGCGGAGCAGACGTCATGGATGAAGCCAGGAAGGGTGAGCTCGGCGGTCCGGGTGCCCCCGCCGATGGAATCGGAACTCTCGACTACCAGCACTCGACGGCCGGACCGGGTCAGCTCTACTGCCGCTGCCAGCCCATTCGGCCCTGAACCGACCACCACCGCATCAAAATTATCCATGGGCTGATTCTGCCACCGCCAATCTGTGACTGACACGGCGAGCACTACTG
The DNA here is from genome assembly GCA_963777645.1 of uncultured bacterium. Taxonomy (GTDB): domain Bacteria; phylum Actinomycetota; class Acidimicrobiia; order Spongiisociales; family UBA5794; genus JAAETI01. The sequence goes on from CAVZRA010000004.1 coordinate 172,352, forward strand.
CAGCGTCTTCACGGCAATCACTCCTACCTCTGGGCGTCCACCGGACGCAGCCCGGGCGACACCGGCCAGTACACCGGGCTGGCCAACCCGAGCGACACCCCTTTCCCGATCATCCAGGGTCACTATATCCTCGGCGAGATCGCCGAAACGGCCGCCCCTATCCGCGACCACGGCGGGACGTCGACTGCCCTGACAACAGAGCCGCCATGAAGGTCGCCGCGAAGATCGGCAACCTGATCGGCGCCCGGTCGCAGACTATGCCAGCGATCGAGCGCGACTTCCTCCGGCTATCAGCCGAGCTGTAGATCGTACGTCGATCTCGATCACGCCATTGCTGTCGGCCGTGAAGATCAAGGTGTGGCACCAGCTCGCCATCGCCGGGCGAACCCGGTTACGAGGTTCGCTCCTCGCCGCAGGTCGCTTCGAACGTGCCGGTCGCGGTCTCGACCTCACCGGAAAAGAGACTGTTCTGTCTGAAGAACGTTGCCGTTCCGCGCACCGTCCGCCCGTCGATCTTCACAGTATCGACCTGACTCATCCCCGGTTGCAGCGCGTCAAAATTCTCGAACATCATGCTGGCTTCATCGGCAACCCAGTCCTCGTCACCGATGCCGACCTCGATCGAGTTGACTTCTCCAACCACCTCGGGGTCGGTTCCTTCTTGCAATGCGACAATGCTTACGCTGCCCTTCGTTTGTGCCCCGCCCTCGTCGACCATCGGCAACTGAACCGAGAAGATACCGAACAGATCGGTGAGGCACTGCGCTACAACGGCACCTTCGGTAGAGAAGTTGTAGGTCTCGCCCTCCAGAGTCACGGTTGCCGTCGATGGACCGGAACCTTCGGAGTCGTCTGCACTGGCGGTCGTCGTGGGAGACGCCGTTGTCTCCTCGGTGCCGACGCCCGCCGACACCGCTTCAGTGGTTACTGCCGCAGTCGTGCCAGGTTCGTCCGAGGTGCCGTCGGCTCCTGTGTCAGCGGAATCTCCGCCGCATGCCGCCACCGAGAGAAGGATGGCAACGACCAATACATTCAAACGTCTCACTTGCTACTCCCTCCGCCGCGGAAAGCCCCCGCCCCCGCAGCAATTGCAACCGACCATACAGGAGGACTCTCTCACGTGGGACGGCAATTCCCAATCGCCACGGCTCCTGGCAGAACGTCCGCCGGAACGCCTCCGATGTTGTGTCCGTAGCTATGCGTGTCGGCACGTCGCCCGGGTCGGGTGGGAATCGTGCCGGCGATGTTCTCTGGCACCGCTGTGCCGATTGCGCCTATATGGTTGGATCGTTGCGGGATCTGTCGAGGGAGGGACCATGGGGAGCCTGACGACGACGCGGAGACGGGTAGCGGCCTGGTTCGTCGCGCTGTTGGCGCTCTCGGCTTGTACCAGCAGCGGCCCGACGGGTGCGCGCTCTGATGACGGAGCGACGGCGGTGGTACCGGGGGGCGCTGGGGCCACAGCGATGCTGGTTGGCGCCGAGGAGCAGGCGCTCCCGGACCTCGCGGATCTCAGCCTCGTCGACAACCTCATCGCCAAGGAGGCAGATGGCGAATGGACCCGGGGAGAGGGGCTCGTTGCGACACTGGGAATGGTGGTCGGGGACGTCGACGCCTCCGCGATACTCCGGTATCCCGAGCCCGTCGAACCGGAGCTGACCGGGATCGTTGCCATGGCCCGTGACTACCTCGAGGATGACTCCAACACCGAAGCGCGGTCCGACATCGCCCGTCTCCTCGAGCGGCTCGTGTTCTCCGGCGAGCAGCTGGACGCGATGGCCGGCAATGGTCCGCAGGCGCTGGCGGCGGTCCCCGGTTCGGTGCTTGCCGCCGCGGCGTTCCAAGACCCCGAGGAGGATTGCCACAAGTTCTTTGCCACGACGACCCCGGCCGGTGTGAGCACATGTCTGGAGGAGAGAGAGGTCTTCGTCCTCGACGTCGCCGGGGAGGGACCGTACCGGGTCTATGTCCCCGCGCCGGAGATGGACGCGGCCGGGTGGACCGAGGACCAGTACCAGCTGGCGGTGGATGCGCTTCTCGAAACGGTGCCGGTGTACACCGAGCTGCCGGCTGACGAGGACTTCACCATGCCGCCGGTCAACCTCGTCTTTTCCGTAGCCGGCGGCGGCGGGACCTCGGCGATGGCGGACCCGGTTGCGGGTGGGGAGTGTGGCGTCGTTCTGTTCACGGAGCTGTTGAAGTCGAAGTACACCGCCGGCGACTTCAAGCAGGTGGTGGCCCACGAGCTCGGCCACTGTTACCAGACCGAACGTTTCCCGGCACAGAACGCAGTCCGCTACGAGGACACGCGATGGCGCGAGGAGGGAATGGCCAACCTGCTCTCGAACATCGTGTATCCCGCCAATGACCTCGAGTGGGATCCGGGGACGATGAACAAGCTGGCGCAACACGAGCTGCAGACATCCCTGTTCGATCGGGCATACACCAACTCGATTTTCTTTCAGCATCTCCTGTCGACCGGTTCGATCGAATCGCTGTTCGATCTGGTCGCCAGCTTGCCCACCACCGACGGCATCCAGCTCCAGAAGGACGCGATGGCCGGCTACCCGGGGATGATCGAAAAACACCACGAGTACGCCCAGACCGTCACCGACGAGATGATCGTCGACAGCAGCCAGGAGTTCGGGGGCTACGAAATGGCGAATGACAACTTCCCCAAGGTCGAGGTAACCAACCCCGGCACCGTCCTCGTCGCCAATCTCGTGCCGTTCCAGGTTGCCCGGCGCCATGTCGTCGTACCGCCCGGCAAACAGGCGTGTCTCACCTGGGACGACTCGAACTTCATCATCACCAAGCGGGACCATCCCATGGGGCCCAACCCGCCGGAGTGGAGCCCGCTGCTCACGATGCTGCCACCGGTGCTCGAGGAGTCGGGCGATGTGGCGCTCGTGGTCACGGCCCGTAACCCGGGGACGTTCTCACTCGTTGCAGAGTCGGTTCACGATCTCAACGAGGAGACCGACGGGGAGCTCGTCGGCACATGGGTCGTTCAGAACACAAGCCTCTGGGACAAAGTCGGCTACATCGCACCGGTACAGAACCTCAACTCGATCACCGGCCGGATCACCGTGACCTTCACGCGCGACGGCACGGTACAGATCGCCTACGACAGCTTCAGCGTCTCGGGTGACAGCACCGTGAAACTCACGGAAGGAGCGTTCTCGTCCGACTTTTCGAGGACATACTCGTCTATGACCGATGCCGAGGGCAGCGACGGGTACGAGCTGACCGGTGACTACGTCTTCTACGACCACATGTCGGAGGGCGATTTCCTGACAGGCACCGAAGCCGTGTCGGAGGCCTCCCGCGGGGTGTTCCTCGGCGTCGAGACCGAGAACATCGAGCTCGAGACCCGACTCCCGGACAGCACGGTCGATACCCATCAGGCGAATGGCTGGGGGATCATCGGCGCCGCCAACCAGGTTCGCTTCGCCTGCGGCGGCCACATCCTCCTTCTCGACGACACGATTTTGCGCCGCGTGGACCCGTGAGCGAGAAATAGGCCTACCGGGCAGAAGAAAGGGCGTGCCGGACGGCGACAGGCGGCCTCCTGGCAGGGACGGCTGCATAGATGAACCCTCCACGGTGTCGTTGCACAAGAGATTCGTGCTCCTGGCATCTCGCGACGTGAGAGACTTGCACTCGTGACAACCCGATTGCCCGCGTTGCTCGTCGTCATCCTGATCGTGTGCGCCTCTTGCGCGGGTGCGGCGGCCCCGGGCGGCTCTACCGTGGTCAGCGTGTCGAGCACCAGTGCACCCGGTGAATCGCCCGGCGCCACCACCACTCAGCCGACCCAGGCGCCATCGACACAGTCCACCGATTCGCCGACGACGACTACGACCGCGACCAGCACGACCACTACGACGACCGCCCCCGCGCCTTCCGCCCCGCTCGCGGGGGTGACGATCGTCCTCGACCCCGGCCACAACGGTATGAACTGGGCACACCCGGACGAGATCAACGCACTCGTCGACATCGGCACCATCACCAAGGCGTGCAACACCACCGGAACCGCATCGGCAGACGGCTATCCCGAGGCAACGTTCACGTGGGAGCTGGCCCTGCTCACGCGGGCACGGCTCGAGGAGCTGGGCGCGACTGTGGTGCTGACCCGCCAGGACAACGAGGGGTGGGGACCCTGCATCACCGAAAGGGCAGCGATCGGAAACCGTAACGAGGCGGCGGCGGTGGTCTCGATCCACGCCGACGGAGGTCCAGAATCCGGCCGTGGATTTCACGTCATCTACCCCAAAGTCGTCGCCGGGTTGACAGACGACATTGCGGTGGAATCTCAGCGGCTGGCGACGGCCATTCGCTCAGCAGTAATGACCACCGAGATGCCTATTGCCGATTACATCGGCGAGAACGGATTCTCGGTTCGTGATGATCTCGGCGGGTTGACCCTGTCTGACGTCCCGGTCGTGTTCCTGGAAGCCGGAAACATGAAGAACGCTACGGACGCCGCGCTGCTCGAGGATCCGGATTTCCAGGCGAGCCTCGCCGATGCGCTCGTTGCCGGTTTGGTGGGATTCCTCGGCGGCTGAGTCAGGACGCGGGAGACCCCCGCCGATGGGGCAGGGGTCTCCGGATCGACTATGGCTTCTTTGTCTGCGGGGCGCAGTACCACGCTCCGAGTACGACGTACCACGGATCGGTGCGTTTCGGCTGATTGATCATGGATTCTCCCATCGCCAATTCATCCTTGGCACTCTCACGCTATGCCCTGATTGTTGCGACGGTGTTACGGGAACGTGAATCTATGTATCCGCATCTCAGCAACCCGATTCCGCGCTGGTTGAAGCCACGTTGCAGCCTGCGATCATGTCGATGAACCGATCTGCCGACCACGGAGGCGCCGATGGAAGCAAGCAGCCTGGCTGCGGTGCTGACTGCACCCGGAGAGTACGAGACTCGCGAGTATCCGGTCGGGGAGCTTGCCGAGCCGGGGGAGGCAATCGTCAAGGTGCACCTCTGCGGGATCTGCGGCACCGACAAGCACACCTACCAGGGCTACACCGGCCAATACACCGGGCTGTCCAACCCGAGCGACACCCCCTTCCCGATCATCCAGGGTCACGAGATCCTCGGCGAGATCGTCGAGACGGCTGGCCCTATCCGTGACTACGGCGGGACTCTGCTGCAGCCGGGCGACCGCGTCGTGGTCGGGCCCAACCTTGTGTGTGGCTACTGCCGGGCGTGTGTCAGAGGTGGGCCGTACACGCTGTGCGAGAACATCCGCGACTACGGCAACACGATGACGTGCGACGATCCTCCACACCTGCTCGGGGGATGGTCACAGTACATGCACACCCTTCCCGGCACATACTTCTTCAAGGTGCCCGACGAGGTACCAGACGAGATCGCGGTGCTCGCCGAGGTATTCGCAGTCACCGTCGGCCTCGACCGGGCCCGCCAGATCTCGGCCGTTCCCGGCGAGTCTTTCCTATTCGGCGACTCCGTCATTGTCATCGGCTGCGGTCCACTGGGGCTGCTCCACATCGTCAAAGCGAGAATGCTTGGTGCCGGTGACATCATCGGCGTCGACCTCCTCCAGGGTCGCCTCGATGCGGCCATGACCCTTGGTGCCACCAAGACGGTCTGCGATCTGGACATGAGCGACGAGGATCTGGTCGGCCGGCTGCTCGAGATGACAGACGGCGGCGCTGACGTCGTCGTCGAGACCGCGGGGGTTCCGGAGGTGATCCCGCCGGTGCTCGACGTGACCCGACCCGGAGGGGTGGCTGTCATCGTTGGGAACTTCAGCGACCTCGGTCCGGTGGAGATCACCCCCAATCGGCACCTGGTCAGCAAGGGGATACGTCTCATCGGGGTCTCCGGTCAGGAGGCGCCCGGGTATCTGCCCGGCATGCGTCTCATGGCGAAGGACGCCTCCACCTCTGGGCTGAGGGACTTCGTAACCCACCGCTTCGGCATAGACGAGGTGTCGGCCGCGGTGGCCAAGTCGATGGAGGGAGACGCGGTCAAGGTCGTCATCGACCCCTGGAAGGTCGGCTGACTTCTACCGCTTTGGCGTCGCATCGCGGAATATATTCCGGTTTGCGACGCCAGACGCGGTTTGGTCAGTAGACGTCCAGGGCTTGTCGGAGCGTCCAGAGGACCACGGCGGGCTCATCCACCACCTGGCGCCAGGTGAATCGGTAGACGGTCCACCCCAGCGTATGCGCCTGGTTCTGCTTGATCCTGTCTGCCTGGAACGTCTCGCGGTCCATGTGATACCGCTCTCCATCCAGCTCGATCAGGATCTGCCACTCCGGGTATGCGAAGTCGGCGCGGCACACAAATCGCGATCCGGTGCAGAGCTCATATTGGGGCACCGGTGGGGGGAGGTTCGACGCAGCGATCAGCCGCCGGAAGCGATCCTCGAGGGCGCTCTCTGATGCCGTGTCCCAGTGGGTTCGCTCATCCAGCAGCGGGCGGATCTTCCCGATGCCGTTGCGGCCGGGCCTGGCGACCCGCTTCACGAATGCCTTGACATCGCCGAGTTGAAAGAGCCCTAGGCGGAGCCCCGTATCCAGACAATGCTCGACGTATCGAGACGACGCGGTGGCGCCGACATCCACCACCGTTCTCACGGCTCCGGTTGTCGGGATGCCCTCCACAGTCACGACGTCATCTGGTGCGAGGTCTTTCGACTCGTGGATCTGGGGGTGTTCACGCTGGATTCGCAGATGACGGACGGTGACTATCTCAGCGCGTTCGGGCTCGAAGGAGGACATTCCCCAGAGGAACGTCGCGGTCTTGTGTGACGCCGCCGCCAGACCCGGCACGGACAGCACTAGGGCAATGGCCTCCCTTCGCCAGCTGGCCGGTGCGCCGGGGAATGCGAAGACGGAGGGCTGGAGCCGGGCGAGCGCACCGCGGGCGACACGCTTGTCGAGCGTCGATCTGTCAATCCCGACGGCGCGGGCCTGGCTGAGGGAGAAAACGCCGTGCTGTTTCGTAGCGATATCTGCGAGCAGGTGGTCGAGGTTTGACACCTTCGAGGGTTACACAAACCACAACGTGATTCGACCCCCCTGCCGCTTTGGCGTCGCAAACCGGAATATATTCCGCGTTGCGACGCCAAAGCGGGGTTCTTGGGTGGTTAGCCGCAGCCTCCGCCGCCACCGCCGGTGGCTACGACCGTGGCTGCTTCGCTGGGTAGCTGCTCGGTCCCCGGGATGGACAGGTAGGCGGGGACGGCAAGCGTTGTGCCCGTCATCCAGGCACGAACCTCGTCCTGATATTCGGCCACGCTCGGCACAGTCGACGACGTCGTGGTTCCCTCACCACCGGCGACCGTCCACTCGGGCCACGTCGCATCGGTACCCAGGACGTCGGCCTGCCAGGCGGCATCACCCCCGTCGAGTAGCAGGGCATTGACCCCCTGGAGCCGAAGATCTGTGACGATCGTCCGCGCTGTCTCCGATTGGTCCTTGTCGACAACCACCAGCGGCTTGTTCTTGTCGGCGGTTGTGACCAGGAGGTCGTCGAGGACCGCAAGAGCAGACTCGTACTGATCGTCACTCTGCGGCACCACAACCGTGCCCTGCATGGGGATCTCAGCCCGGACCTGCTCATCTCGAAGATCGAGGACATGGGAGTTGGGAGGGGTCTCCTCGGCGATGCGGTTTGCGTCGGCAACGATCCATCCCGCCAGGCTGAGCGCATCGATGCTGGGGACCTGTGCCTCGTCGACGGCCACCGCCGTAGGAACCTCGGATCCCACAGCGAGGATATCTGGTTCGTCTGCGCCAACCGAGAACACGGCGAGCACAATCGCCAGTGCCCCGGCCAGGCCGATGACCACCCTGGTGGAGCGGCCTGCGTGGGGTTTGGCCACGGGAGGCCGCGGCTCACCGGCGAGCTGCTCAGGGGTCCGCAAGGCGAAGCGCTGCTCGAAGATGTACAGATAGCGGAACGAGAGAATCACTCCACCGGTGATCGCGATAGCGACGACCCAGGCGAGCGGATGACCGTTCAGGCTCTGCACGGCGGCGCCGGCGGGTGCGTAGAAGCTCTGGAACCACGACGCCTGCCCGGCACCGTCGTAGAACAGAGCGAACCCGTAAATGCCGAGCACGATCCCGACCAGGAACACCCACGCATCCAGCCGCCCGCGCACCGCCGAGACCACCGCGGTGCCGGGACAGAACCCGCCGAAGTAGAAGCCGACACCGAATAGGAGACCACCGACGAGCATGGGCCAGAAGAAGGTCGTGCTCAGCTCGAGCAGACCGAGGTCCATCCAGCCGAATGCGCTCATCAGCTGAGCACCGATCATTGCGGTGACCAGGGCGGTGAACATGACCCGGTAGACGCCCCAGTCCCTCAGTATGAATACCGCAGTGAGTTTCTTGGCCGAGCCGAAGCCGGACCGCTCCAGGAAGAAGCCAAATGCAATACCCACCACAGCGGCCATCACCAGATAGGTGGTGGGAGAGCCGCCGTCAAGGGGGAGTATTGGAAAGATCGTGCTCATCGCCACACCTTCTTGAATGCAAAGGCAGTGCCAAATCCACCAATGAACACTGCCGCCAGGAACAACCAGGAACCGGCCGATAGCAGGGCCGCCTCCGAGAGATGATGCGAGGTGCAACCTCGGGCGAGTCGGGTGGCGACGCCGACCACGATCCCGCCGGAGAGGGCGAAGAAGAGCCTGCTCCGTCGGGAGATGAGGCTGCCACGGTCGATTCCAAACTTGATCCGGCCCGCAAGCAGCGCAGAGACGAATCCGCCGACCGCAATCCCGAGGACCGTCCACGTCAGCCAGTAGCTGCCCAGGCTCTCATTGAGGACGGTGCCCCAATATGCGTTTGACGCAACCTGCTCGGGGGCCACCTGGGCGACGGTGACTGCCCCGAGCCGCGAGAAGAATCCCGATGCTCCGGGGCCATGTCCCATCAGTGCGAACCCGGCGAGCACGCTCAGGCCGAGCCCGATCCCCGCAAGATACGGGGAGCCGAGCGGCTTCGGCTTGGCGTTGTGCACTCGCAGCACCAGACGCTTGACTGCGCCGAACACCTTGCGGGGCAGGGCGAATCGCTCTGTCGGGTGCAGCGGCTCACCCTCCTCGCCATGCTCCCGGTACCACTCAGCATGGTGGTGCTCTGCGTACTCGACGTCGACTTTGCCGGTGAGCATGCTCATCAGCGCCGGGCGCTCCTCCTTCATGAGAGCCGCCATGGCGAAGTGAACGAAGAAGAAGGCGATGACCGCACCGACGGTGATCAGGTGGATGAGGACGAGTGATCTGCCGAAGGAACCACCACCGGATCCGAACCACATGATCAGGCCGGTCGTCCCGATGACGGTCGACCCGATGAGAACGACGGCGCCAAAGGCCTTCTGACCCGCGTTGTATGCCCCCTGGTCCGGCATCGGCAGCGACGGGTCGAAGATCTCCGCCTTTGGCTTCACCTTGAACCACGTGATGTCGTTTCGGGTGGGGACCAGGTCCCGCAGGAAGCGCAGCGACAGGCCGTGGGGATCGATCAGGAACGACACAGCGAGTATCCCGAACCACAACATCCCCACATAGACGTGGGCGTGGAGCAGCCGGGTAGCACCGCCGAAGAGGCTGTTCACCGCATCGATGTAGAAGCGCGGGCCAATCTGGTAGCCGGAGTTGCTGATGATGGCGATTCCGGTCAGCCACAGGAACAGGAAGCTGGCCGCGTTGTACCAGTGCACGATGCGCTGTTGCAGCGGGTGCTTGACGAGAGCTCTCTCACTCATTGTCCGCTACCTCCTCTTGCTCTGCGAGCATCTGCTCCTCCATCTCCAGCAGGGCAACCTTTTCTTTGCGTTCGCGCAGCTTGCGCATTCCGATCATCGCCCCCATTGCCAGGGCACTAGCAACACCAAGCCCGCCGACGGCCTTGCCGATGCCGTTGCGCCAGAGCATGCTGGCCTCGCTGCCACCACCCTGCGGCGGTAGCTTCTCCTGCAGTAACGCCAGATCCTCGGGCAGCCCGCTGAACCGCAGCGTCGGCCCCGGGTTCACCTCGTTGGTGGTGAGTGCGATGAGTTCGTGCCCGTCGTCGATGGCATTCACATCACCAACGCTGACGGTTCTCTCCTCGCCGTCGATCTCGACGACTTCGTAGAACGTGCGAGCACCGGCCGGGCACACCTCGAAGCAGGCGGGCGCCTGGCCGTTCTCGACTCGTCCTTCGCAGAGAGTGCACTTCTCCAGCTTCTTGGTGTCCTGAGCGACGTATCGAGCCTCGTAGGGACAGGCGGGTACGCACAGGCCACAGCCGATGCAGAGATCCTTGTCGACCAGTACCCGGCCGTCTGCAGCCTTGAACGAGGCACCTGTGGGACAGGCGTCGACACACGGCGCATCAGCACAGTGGTGGCAGAGATAGGGGGCAAACGTCGTGTTGCCGACGACATTGCTGTCGTCTTCGAGGAACTTCACCCAGTTGCGGGCGCTTGACGGGTCGAGATCGTTGGCAGTGATACATGCCACCTCGCAGGCCCGACAGCCGATGCAGCGCGATATGTCGATACGGAACTGAAAAGACATCGTTGTTCCCCCTACGCCGAATTGGGCCGGACTAGACGTACGAAGTTCACTCGCATCCCGGTGCCGCCCGAGAGAGGATCGACCGCGTACTGTGTCATCAGGGCCGAGTCGTCGACGCCACGTTTGTAGGCACGGGTGAGCTGCCGGCTGTTGTGGCCAAAACCATGGGTGATATAGGCGGCGTCGTTGCTCATCCGGTCGGTCACTTTCACCTTGATGGGGCCCTGGCGGACGCCGTCCTGGTTGAGCATCTCGACTAGTTCTCCATCTTCGACTCCGTAGGCGGCGGCGGTCGCCGGCGACGCCCACACCGCGTTCTCGGGGTCGCGCCCGTGGAGGATTGGCGTGTTCTGGGTACGCCCGAAGCTATGAACGGGCGACCGACCGTAGAGCAGACGAACGTGGCCGGGTGGAGCCTCCAGCGGCGGGTAGTAGGTAGGCATCGGCTCGTACCCGGTGGGATCGTCACCGGATTCGATCTTGCTCAGCCAGACCTCCTCGAGATCTGGCGAGTACAGCTTGACGCGACCGTCGCCCGGCTCGCCTTTGAAGGTGGGGAAGTCGAAAGGTGCCCCGGCCCGGCCACTGCCGTCGGTCCCGAGCCCGTGTCCCTCCCGATAGATGGGAAGGTTTGCGTCGGTGATTACGTATCCTGTGGAAACGAGGGTGTCCCAATCGACCGCGCCGCCTACTGGGCCTGAGTTGTATTTGGCGATCGTCGCTTCGGCGAGCTCCTCGACTGAGTCCCACGCCCAGTAGCGCTCCAGGCCGAGCTCGGCTCCTATGTCGCGGGCGATTTGTGCTTCACCGCGGCTCTCGCCGATAGGTTCCACCGCCTGCTGCATCACGGCCACGAAGGGATCGCGGCTTCCGCCGACGCATAGATTGTCCGACCGTTCCAGATAAGAAGCCGCCGGCAGGAGCACATCGGCGTACTGGGTTATCTCGGTGGGGAGCACATCGACGACCGCCAGGAACTCGAGCTTCTTGAGTGCCTCGATGGTCTCCTGCTGTGCGGGCAATGACGTGATGAGGTTCGTTCCGACAACAACCCAGGCCTTGATGGCACCGTCGCGTGTTGCCTGGCGGATGCCGTTGACGTTGACGCCGACGGCGAACGGATACCCGGGGTCGCGCCGCTCTGCCAATTCCGGGTAGTCGGGAAGTTCGGGATAGACCTCTTCGAGGCTCGGCATATGTGCCTGGTTGGGCAGGTAGTAGCCGCCACGCGATCCCCAGGTTCCGGTGATGGCCACCAGAATGGCCATGGCGCGGGCTCGCTGTGTGTCGTTGCCATACCAGACGACGTGTCTGCCGGGATGGAGCGCCATGTGCGGCCCGGCCTTCCCGATCATCTGGGCCGATGCCTCGATCTCCTCGACCGTGAGACCGGTCTCGGCTGCCGCCCACTCGGGAGTACTCGACGCTACATGTTCACTGAGGAGGTCAAATCCGGCGGTGTAGTCACGAACGAAGTCGTGGTCGTAGAGCCCGTCGCGGATCAGGATGTGGGTCCACGCCAGGAGCAGTGCCAGATCGGTCCCCGGCTTGATCTGTAGCCAGATGTCGGCGCGCAAGGCAGCTGTGGACCGTCTAGGGTCGACGACGATGAGGTCGGCCCCGCGGGTCGTCGCCTGCACGAACTCCTGCACCTGGAGGTTGTGCATGTTCTCCCCGAGGTGGGAGCCGATCAGCACGAGGCAGTCTGTGTTGGCGATGTCGACCGGCTCGGGGGACTTCAACGGATGCCCAAAAGTCAGCTGGTACCCCACTTCCCGCGGCGCCTTGCATTGGTCGTACGCGGAGTGGGCGTGGTGGGCAGTGCCGATCGCTGCAGCCAGATGCTCAAAATGGGTCTCGGCGGCACCGTGGGTGAGGAAGGCGACAGCACCGGGGCCGTCCTTCTCGATGATCTCGCGCAGTCGAGCTCCTATCTCGGAGTTGGCTTCGTCCCAGGTGGTGTCACGGAACACAGCTTCCCCGCGCTCGCCGGTGCGGATCTGGGGATGTAGCAATCGGTCCGAGTCCTCGTAGAAACCGATACCACCTACGCCACGCGGGCAGAGCCTGCCTTCGCTGTTGGGATGGCCCGGTACTCCGCTGATGTGGAGGGGTTTGCCGTCTTCTCCGATTTCGACGTTGATGCCGCACTTCCAAAAGCACACACCGCACACCGATCGAACGGATCGAACGGCGACCGGTGGGTCGAAACGGGGGTGGTCGATGTTTGTCTGAGTTGCACCCGCCTCCTCTTCGAAGAGGAAGCTTGCGGCGGTGCCTGCCGATCCGGCAAGACCGAAGCGGATGAATTCGCGCCTGGTATGACCGTTGGCACTCATGTGACTCCTAAGGGGGGATTGTCAATGGACAACCCATACAGCCTATATATTGTCGGTTCTGAATATGGCTGCGATAGTCCCTAGTAAGGGGCCAATAGGCACAAGACAATGGTGCTGAGAGACACCGGGCCTGGCAATTACTGTGTCACAGCCCGGCGCCGCGGTCGAGATGATTAGGTCTGGGTGGCTATCTGGCGCCCACCAGGAAGTAGGTCGGCATCAGGCCCTTGCCTTTGACCTCGACCTCGCCCCGCGATTCGAACTCGTATCGGTGCGACAGCAGGCTGCGCACCGCCTCCGTGCACTGGATGTGGTCTCCGACACCCTGTGACTCCATCCGGCTGGCGGTGTTGACGGTGTCGCCCCACAGGTCGTAGATGAACTTCTGTCGACCGATCACCCCGGCGACGACGTCACCGGAGTGCAGCCCGATTCGCACCGAGAGAGGAATGTCGAGTCGACTCCCGAGTGCCGCAAGGGCCGGCATCATGTCGAGGGCGGCGCTGGCGACTCGTTCCGCATGATCTGGTCTCGGCTCCGGTATGCCACCGACAGCCATGTAGCAGTCCCCGATCGTCTTGATCTTCTCGAGCTCGTAGTACGCCGCGATCTTGTCGAACTCGGTGAACACTGCGTCGAGCAGCTCGACCACGTTCTCCGGCGCGAGGGCCGACGACATCGGGGTGAATCCGACGATGTCTGCAAACAAGACGGTGACGTCGCTGAACCGATCGGCGATCATCCCCTCTCCCTGCTCGAGGCGCTTGGCGATGGGCGAGGGGAGGATATTGAGCAGCAACTCCTCGGAGCGGCGGCGTGCTTCCTCCAACTCCCTGGTTCTGACGTCGATGCGGTGCTCGAGATCCTTGTTGAGGGTCGTCACGTCGCCGAGGTACTGCTTGATGTATAGACCGGACATCGGGTCGGAGATGTCCAGCTCGTCGCCTCCCGGCTCCGGGTCGATTCGGGGCATTTCGATGACCCCGACTCGCTCCAGGGGCTCGAAAGGGTCGGCCACCTGGCCGTGGTATTCGGGGCCGTGAACGATGGCATACGCCAATGCAGTGGCGCAGTGGTCTACCGGCATCAGACCCGGGTACCCGGGGTTGTGCGCGATTACCGGGAGGACCTCGGCCTCGGCGATTCCCATTGCTGCTGCCGCCTGCGGCAGAATCACGTCACGGATCAAAGGGGTGTCGACGATTCCGGGAACAAATGAGAAGACGGACACTCCCGACTCGGTTCCGATCTCACGAGCGGCCGTGAACGCCATCGATCGCAGTGCCATCTTCGTGCCCGAGTAGGCGGTCGCCAGGGGCGCACCCTCATAGGCGATCATGTTGACGACGGTTCCGCGACCGCGCTCCAGCATGCCGGGCAGCAGGTGCTTGATGATGAGGAATGGCGCCCGGAAGTTGGTAGCAATGGTTTCCTCGAACTCATCGAGAGGGAAATCGACGATGGGCGCAGAGTTCAGGTGGAGTGCGTTGTTGACCAGGATGTCGATCTCTCCAAACGCCGCGGTTGCATCCGGGATCATCGCCAGCAATTCGTCGACGTTGCTCAGGTCGCACTGGATGAACCGGGCTGGGCCACCCCCTCGTCTGATCTGGTCTGCCACATCCTGACCTTCGGGCAGGATGTCGACGATCACGACCTGCGCTCCGAGCTTGGCCAGCGTGTGCGCGAGCCCCTCGCCGATACCACGGGCACCTCCGGTGATCAGAGCCGTCTGACCGGCGAGCGTGCCTGGCGTGAGCCCGAGCTTTGCCATGAGATCGTGATTGATGCTGTACATGGGATCTCCCGAGGTAGACGGCACGGTTGGAGTCCGGCAACAACGAGTGTACGGATTCGAAGCCCTTGTCGAAGGGCCCTGGTTGAAGGTCGGCGTATTGCGCAGTCGACATTCAGCTCAGGGAGACAGGCACTCGAGGTGGGTGCCGAGCGACGAATTGCCGATGACTGCTGCGGTAGCCGAGCAGGGCATCGAGAGAGGCTCCGGCAGGAACGAGGACTGCCCGGGTCGACTTCACCCGCTAGTTGGCCCTAGCAGAGCGTTCCCCGCCCTGTAATGATGGGTAGGAGGCAACCAAGGATGTCTGGTGCGGATTCTGCTCATTGCACCGCCGTGGCTCCGGGTGCCACCGATCGCATACGGCGGTATCGAATGGGTGGTCAGTGGCCTAGCCGACGGACTCGTGGACGCGGGGAACGAGGTGACGCTGATAGCACCCGGGGGATCTACGACGCGGGCGCAACTCGAGACCGTATTCGACGGGCCCAAATTCCAGTTTCTCGGCGACTCTCGCATCGAGACAATCCAGGCACTATCGGCGTACTACCTCCGCGGTGACTTCGACATCGTTCACGACCACACCGCGGCTGTTGGTCCCGCCCTTGGCTCGATGACCACCGGCCCACCAGTCGTGCACACACTGCACCACGTGTGGGACGAGGCGCAGATCCAACTCGCTCGCCTCACTTCCCCCCCGCTCCACCTCGTGGCAATCAGCAACGACCAGGCGAGGCGAGCGCCCGACGACATCTCAATCACCGCAGTGGTTCACAACGGTATTCCCGTGGAGCGCTACCCGTTCATGACCGAGAAGGACGACTATCTGCTCTGGATCGGTCGCGCCAGCCCGGACAAGGGCCCCGGCGTCGCCATCGAGGTGGCAGCACGTACAGGTAGACGACTCGTCATCGCGGTCAAGATCAACCAGAGGGATGAGCGTGAGCACTGGGCGGAGGTTGTCGTACCCCTGATCGAAGCGAGCCCAGTTCCTATCGAGGTTGTGAGCAATCCGGGACACGAGCGCAAGGCCGAATTGATGGGCCGGGCCGCGGCGGTCATTCTGCCGATCCAGTGGGCTGAGCCATTTGGATTGGTGATGCCGGAGACCAACGCATGCGGGACGCCTGTCGTCGTATACGGGATCGGGGCTGCGCCCGAGGTCATTGCAGACGGCACGTCGGGGTTCGTTGTCCCGCCCGGTGATGTCGACGCCTTCTGTGCCGCCGTGGACCGGGTTGATGAGATCGATCCCATCGCGTGCAGGGACCATGTCGTCGAACACTTCTCCGCTCAGCGCATGGTTGCCGGATACGAGCGGGTTTACGAAGCGGTGACCACCATCGACCTGAGGTCCGACTCGTCAGTTGTCTTGAGACCATAGGAGTCGTGGCGTAGCCTGCTCTATATGGTGCGTGACGAACGTCGGGTGAATTCCGGGGACCGGGCTCATACGTGGTCGGAGATCGGGAAGGTGCCGCCTCGACCCGGACGAGAGATATTCACCATTGCCGGGCGTGCCTTTTGTGTATCCGGGCGCAGCGGCAATATCGCGGCGCGGGGACCGCAGGGTTTCTTCAACGACGACACCCGGTTCCTCTCGGGCTTCAGACTCACCGTGGATGGTGTTGATCCCCAGGTAGTCGATGCCACGTCGATCGATGCCGCTGAAGCAGTCTTCTTCCTCAGGAGTCGTACGGAAGAGCAGGATCCGCGTGGCGAACCGGGCCTGATCATCCGCCGTCACCGTTATCAGGGCCCGACGCTGCACGAGGACATCATCATCGACAACCGGGCCGGCGCGGCAACAACGGTGACGGTGGAGCTGGACATGAACGTCGACTTCGCAGATCTCTTCGATGTCCACCTGGCAGGACCTATCGCAAGCCGACAAGTCCGCGCCCGCGACGAGGACGGAGAGCTCGTCTTCATCTATGAGCGGGATGGCTTTGAGCGAGCTACCAGCGTCGCCACCTCGGAGCCGGCGGAGATCGACGCCAACCGGTTGCTTCTCCGTTGCACCATCGAGTCCGGGGCAAGGTGGAGTACATGTGTCGACATCGTGCCGATCGTTGACGGGAACCGGCTTGCCGTGGAGCGCTCGTGTCGCCGTGGACGTACCAGCCCCGCAGTTGAGGTGCCGCGTCAGGTAGCCCACGTTGCGCAGGTGCGGTCCTCGGCCGATGCCCTCGAGCATTTGTGGGCGCACAGCCTCTCTGACCTCGCTGCTCTCGAGATCCGGATGGAGGGGGTGCGGGCATTCGCCGCAGGGATCCCTTGGTACGTCGCGCTATTCGGCAGGGATAGCATCATCACCTCGATTGAGGCCACAATGCTTGACCCGGATGCCGCTTTCGGAACCGCCCTGCTTCTGGCCGAGCTGCAAGGGACCAAGGCCGACCCTTCGATGTCTGAGGAGCCTGGAAAGATCCTTCACGAAGTCCGGTTTGGCGAACGCAGCTACCCGCGGGACCGCATGAGCAGGTACTACGGGAGCGTCGACACCACGCCGCTGTGGTGCATGCAGCTTGAAAAGATGCACCGCTGGGGCGTGGGTCGCTCCCAGATGGAAGGACTCCTGCCCAACCTGAGAGCAGCGATCGGCTGGATTCGGAGCCAGCTCGACGCGGGTGATGGGCTCCTCGCCTATGAAGGCGACTCGACCCGCCTCAACAACCAGGGCTGGAAGGATTCGGCGGACTCGATGGTCGATGCCGACGGCACGCTTCTTGACCCTCCTATCGCAGTTGTCGAGGCCCAGGGGTACGCGGTGGCGGCACTGCGGTCGGCGGCCCGACTCGAAGAGGACCTGGGTGAGGCTTCGCGGTCGGACGCACTACGTGCCGAGGCGAACGAACTGCAGCAGTGCATAGAAGACCGGTTCTGGCGCCCACATCTCGGCACGTTCGACATGGCCATCGGCAGAGATGGGCAAGCGGCCAACTCTGTCTCTTCAAACGCGGGGCACCTCCTCTGGGCCGAAGCGGTAACCGCCGAAAAGGCAGCCGCTGTGGCGCAGTCTCTGTGCGGCGACTCGCTGTGGTCTGGTTGGGGTATCCGAACTCTGGCGGCAGATCATCCTGCGTACCATCCTCTGTCATACCACCGGGGGAGCGTCTGGCCGCATGACACGATGATCGCGATAGGAGGGCTGATCGCCTACGGGTTCATCGATGACGCGCTCGAGATCGCCGGGGGTCTGCTGGCGGCAGCCGCCCACTTCTCATATGAGCTTCCCGAGTTGTTCTCCGGTATCTCGCGTGGCGAAGTTCCGCAACCGGTGGCCTATCCGACGAGTTCATCTCCTCAGGCGTGGTCGGCGGCCGTCCCGATCTACCTCACCGAGCAGCTTCTCGGCCTCCGCCCCGACCTGCCGCGAGGTCGGATAGTGGTAGATCCTCGCCTTCCCGAAGGCGTGCGGCTCAGCCTCGACGATCTGCACCTCGGCGGAGGATCGCTTTCGATACGGGCCGAAGGACGAAGCGTCCAGTTCTTCGAGGTGCCACCCGGCGTCGACGTGGTGGTTCGCTGAGAAGCTCTTGTGCGGCCCACCCGATGGCGGGGTGACCAGCCACAGCCGGGGTGCGCTCAGGTGCGCTCATCCCTTGCTACCTGGTCGTTGTACAAGCGCAGCAAGATCCGGTTGAGGTCTGACCTCTCGCCCTCGTCGAGGGCAGCGAGGAAGTCTCACCGAGCGCGTGCTGGCGTTTCCCGGCCGCATCGACTGAGGCGTAGCCGTCACGCGGTGGTTCTCTTGTTGAAGAGCTGGGCCGAGATTGGAATAGCGACTGCGAGGATGGCGACGCACCAGGCTACAGCCAGCCAGGCGTTGTTGCCGATCGGCTGGTCGAGAAGTAGCCGGCGTGCCGTCTCGATGATCGGAGTCACCGGTTGGTGGTCGGCTACTGCACGAAGTACCCCGGGCATGGTGTCGGTGGGGACGAAGGCACTGCTCACGTAGGGCAGGAACGCCACGAAAAAGGCGAAGCCGCTCGCCGCGTCTACGTTCTTGGCCACCATTCCGAGAATCACGGCAATCCAGGTAATGGTGAACACGTAGAGGGAGATGATCCCGATGGCGCCCACCCACTGCTGTGGTCCCGCTTGCGGTCTGAACCCGATCGCGATGGCGACCGCGAAAACGAGCGCAGTCACGATGAGATTCCTCACCATGCTGGCGAAGACGTGCCCTGTCACGGCCGAGGAGGGTCGCACCGGCATCGAGCGGAGTCGATCCATGAAGCCGTCCGTCAGATCGGCACATACTGCGGTGGCGGTCAAGCCTGCCCCGAACCCGGCGGTCAGCAGGATGATCCCGGGTGCCACGTAGTTCACGTAATCGGTGTCGGTCCTGATCGCTCCTCCGAACACGTAGACGAAAAGGAGAAGAACGGTGACCGGCAGCGCGATGGAAAGGATGAGCGCATCGGTGGAACGGACGATGTGGCGCACGCTGCGACCGATGAGGATTCGGCTGTCCCGTAGCAAGGAGCGGCGGGTCGCCGCATTGATCGTCGTCATGGTCGCCTCCCTTGGCCGTTGCCGGTGGCGGTAACCGCCAGGAAGACATCGTCGAGTGTTGGCTCTGTGACCGTGACACCATGCGGCTTCAACTCGGATCGCCTGAGTCGATCGAGGACGTCATACAACTGCCACGGGTCATCGATGCCAATGGTCAACTTCATCTTCGCCACATCGCGCACAATTCCAGTCTCACCGAGCAGCGCCGCTGCCGTCGACAGCTCAGCAACGTTGGCGAATACCAGCTCAGCTCGTTCGGCGCCAACCCGGCGTTTCAGCGCAGGCGGGGTCCCCTCTGTGACCACTCGACCGTCGTCGATGACGACGATGCGGTCGGCGAGTAGGTCGGCCTCCTGGAGGTACTGGGTGGTCAGCAGCACGGTCGTTCCCCCGCTCATCAGTTTCCGGACAATGTCCCACACTCTCTGTCTGGCCAGCGGGTCGAGTCCGGTGGTGGGTTCGTCGAGAAACAGGATCGATGGGGTCCGCACCAGACCGGCAGCGAGGTCGAGGCGGCGCTTCATCCCACCTGAGTAGGTCTTCGCCCGCCGGTTGGCGGCGTCTTCGAGGTTGAAAAGGCATAGAAGCTCGTCGGCCCTGGCACCCGCTGCGGCGGTGTCGAGACCCAGCAGCCGCCCCATCATCACCAGGTTCTCTCGTCCGGTCAGAAGCTCATCGACGGAGGTGGCCTGGCCGGTGAGCCCAAAACTCTGTCGAGCTCCGACCGGGTCGCTCATCACGTCGTGGCCCCCTACCAGGACCGTGCCACTGTCGGGTGCCAGGAGCGTGGCCAGGATCCGTACGGTCGTCGTCTTGCCGGCCCCGTTTGGGCCTAGGAGAGCCAGCATGGTGCCGGGTTCAACCTCGAAGTCGATTCCCCGCAGAACGCGGGTCTCGCCAAATGACTTGGTCAGCCCGGCGACGACGATGCCGGTGCTGCGAGCAGTTGCTGTTTCGACTGTCATCTCGGTCTAGCTCCGTACATAATACGAGGTCGTATATAGTACGGAGTTTATACACCGTATATGATACGAAGTCAATAGATGCATCGACGAGGTGACGATGACTGCCGAGAACGTTGGCTGGGACCCGCTGCGTGTCGAGCTGCTCTGGGATCTCAAAGAGTCGCCGGGCCGGGGTCCGAAGCCGACGCTGACCGTCGGGCAGATTGTCCGGGCCGGCATCGATATCGCCGATGCAGAAGGTCTGAGCGCCCTTTCCATGCAGCGGCTTGCCAAGGAGCTAGGTGTCGGCACGATGACGCTGTACACCTATGTGCCCGACAAAGACGCGCTGCTCGAGTTGATGCTCGACCGAGCCTATGGAGCTGCGATCAGCTCCCTGGCACCGACCTCGGGATGGCGGGAGTATCTCGAGCGGGTAGCGATCGCTCTCTTCCAGGCGTACCAGGTCCACCCCTGGGCCTTGCAGATCTTCGTGGGTGGGCCTCCACTCGGTCCCAACCAGATGCGTTTTCTCGAGGCCGCACTCCAGGCCCTCGGCAATTCCGGGCTCGGACCCGAGGATAGATTGGATGCGGTGATGGCGGTGACCTCATATGTCAGGGGCGTTGCGCATATCTCCGTCGGCATTCTCGAACATGAGAATCGCACCGGGCTCACCGAAGATCAGCTGGCCGTTGAACACTTCAAGGCATACAACCGGGTGCTCGATCCGAGAGAGTTTCCGATGACATTCGAGCTTCTAGCTGCGCCGCCCGGCGAGAGCGACTCGCCCTACGACTTCGGTTTCGAATTCGGTCTGCAATGCCTGCTTGATGGCATCGAGGCGCACATCGCGTAGCAACGCTGACCAATCCGCGCCGGGGCGGTCAGCCGCACTTGTCGTCCCGGGAGGCTTGCATGGACGCACCACCGCTCTGTTTGCGTTTAGGGGCCGGCGTCGCTCACAGCCAGATCGCCAGCAGCGCCATCACTCCGAATCCCAGGGCCGTTGCCACCCATTTCTGTCCGTGATCGGCAGGGCTATCAAACTCGGTCTTGATGATGTCCAGCGCTGCGATGTACAAGAAGGTGCCGGCGCCAAGCGAGTCGAAGATCCCTTCGAAGATCACGTCGGGGCGGCCACTCAGCGCCAGCCCTATGCCGGCGCCGAGAAGAATCCCGGCGGGGGTCGTCGTCGAGAAGAACGCCAACTCGGGCATTGCCCGGCGTCGACTCAGCCCGGCCCGCTGGTAGCCGACACCGAGAGCGAAGGCGGCCGCGCCCTTGTGAGCGATGACGGCAAGAAATATGGTCATCGTCGCCGCCACGGCCGTCTGCGCTCCGAGGGCGAGGCCGAGGATCACCGAGTGCACTGATAGCACCACGAGCAGGATCACAGGGTGGTGGGTGGTCGGCATGTCTGGATGCCAGCTCGTCTCGTGCTGCAGGGCTGGGATGTCTGCCGGCGTGTGCGGTCCGTGATGGCCGTGACCATGCACCATCACCACACTCTCGATGAGCAGGATCATGAGGAACCCTACGCCGGCGAGCAGCAGCGCGAGCGGGTAGGCGAGGTTGGGAAAGGCTGAGCGAAAGTTGTCGATGCCGCCGCTCATCAGGTGGATGAGGCCGGCACCCCCGAGGACACCTCCGGCGAATGTATGGGTCAGTGCGAGCGTGCGGTCACTCGATCCCCGGCCACGCAATGTCCATGGGACCAGAGCACCGACGATCCCGGTGGCAGCCACGACCACGGCGAAGACCACCTTCAGCCAAAACAAGCCTTGGACGCTCATGTGATCGCTGGCGACGACACGGTCGGCAGCCTACACCCGTTCGGAATGCCGATCGCTGGCAGAGGATCAGCGCAGTGACATCTGGCTCTGGAGTCCCGGCCCGCAACGCCATACCCTGGTGACAAGCACAGTCCTCTTGATGGAGATGCACCATGCACGTCCTCGTTGCCTACGCCAGCCGACATGGGTCGACCAAAGGGATCGCAGAGCGCCTCGCTGAGAAGATCACCTCTGCGGGTCACGTGGCCTCAGCGGTTCCGGTACGTGAAGTCCGCGACACCGCGGGCTATGACGCATTTGTTGTTGGCAGTGCCGCATACCTGTTCCATTGGCTGAAAGACGCCACCAGGTTTGTCAACAAGAATCGGTCCGTGCTCGCATCACATCCCGTGTGGCTGTTCAGCAGCGGACCGGTCGGTACCGATTTGGTCGATGACAAGGGCCGCGATGTCATGGAGACTTCGCGACCCAAGGAGTTCGACGAGTTCAAGGACTCGATCCACCCGAAAGGGGAGCAGATCTTCTTCGGCGCCTGGGACCCTGATGCTCCCGCAGTGGGTATGGCGGAGCGGTTCATGAAACTGATGCCTGCGGCGAGGTCATCGCTCCCTGTTGGCGATTTCCGCGACTGGGATGCGATCGACGCCTGGGCGGGCGAGATCGCAACGGGACTCAACGGCTGAGCAGCCAGCCGACTTCAACTCCTAGCGTGCGGCTTCCATACAGGTGACTCCATTGGGGCCAACCGTCGCTGAGTGCCTGGTGCCCGGAGGGAGGTCGAGCCGGTCACCAGGCGACATGGCAATGTCCCCATCGGGTGTGTGAAACGTGATCGACCCTGCGACGCAGTAGAGCACCTTTTGGTAGGGGTGCTCGTGCTCGCCGTAGCGGTAGTCCGGGCCGTTTGCCCAGGTGCTCGGAGCGAGACCTTCGGCGGCGAACGCGGCGACGATCGGATCACTCACAGGTAGTCCCGAATGCGCTGGGGATACTCGGGGAAGTACCTCTCGATCACCGACAGGTTGAAGCTGGAGAGGATGGATTCCTTTGGTTCTCGATCCAGCAGAAAGCGAAAGGATGCCTCGACCAGTGCCGAGTTGTTGGAGCCCTCGATGCTCCGATCGACTGTGACGATGTAAGTCGTCTCCGACCCTGGCTCGCTGACGGTGACGCGGTATTCGCCGGTCCCGGTGGGCTCAACGTTGATATCAGCCACGGTCCGATCGTAGCGGCGCCATCCGCGTGACAATGTATGACAGCCGGGTGCGCTCAGGTGCGTTCATCTCTTGCGACCTGGTTGTCGTATAGGCGCAACAAGATCCGGTTGAGGTCCGACCTCTCGCCCTCGTCGAGGGTGCGGAGGAAGTCATCCTGTACTGCACGTGCGTCGCTCGCAACGGTGTTGCTCACCTTTGTGCCTCGTGAGGTCAGGAGGACCTGCCGTCTGCGACCGTCGGTCGGGTCGTGCCGCCGCTCTGCGAGACCGAGCTCGGCGAGGCCATCGATGACGGCAACGACGTTTCTCGGGTCAACGGCGATCAACTCGGCAAGTCTGCCCTGTCCGAGGGGTCCAGACTCTCCGAGCACGACGAGTGCGGAATACTGCGCCTGGGTCAGGCCGTGCCGGGCTAGCAACACCGACCACGAGCGTTCTGCCAGCGCACCGAGCCGGGACAGCAGAAACCCGGTTCCCTGTTCGTAGCGTGGTCGTCCGTCCGTGTCAGTCACACCTGCAGTCTACATAGTTCATGTATAGTACGATATACATAGATCATGTAGAGATGGGAGCGACATGTCACATCTGGTTGCGATACCTCCACGGGCCAACGGCCACAACAGCATCAATCCGTTTGTCATCGTGAAGGGATCGGCTAGTGGGTTCATCGAGTTTGTCGTTGCGGTCTTTGACGCCGCCGAACGCAACGAGGTCAGAACACCTGATCGGGATGGCACCCTCATCCACGCCGAGGTCAGCATCGGCAATGCCACCATCATGGTGTGTGATTCGAAACCCGATTGGTCGCCGACGCCTGCGTTCATCCAGGTATACGTCAGCGATGCTCAGGCGGTGCTGGATCGGGCCGAGTCTCGCGGGGCGAAGGTCGTCACTCGCCTCTCCCCGTTCTACAACGGCGTCGAGCTGGCGCGGTTCCTCGACCCCTGGGGTAATCTGTGGTGGTTGTACGAGCCTGAAGCGGAGCAGCCGCGCGCAGATGGTTCCAACACGTCATGGCACGACGCCGAACCAAGCTACGTGTACACCAGTCTGATGGAGGGGATGCAGACGCTCGGGAACCAGGGCTAGACCTACCTAGGGCGCAAAGTCTCCGGGATCGTCGTACATGGCGTCGAGCACAGCGGCATTGCGTTGCTCGACGACCTTTCGCTTCATCTTCATCGACGGCGTGAGTTCGCCGGTCTCAATGGAGAATTCGGTGGGGAGGATGTGCACCTTCTTGATCGTCTCATAGGAGGCAAGGCCACGGTTCACCTCGGCGACGGCCGCTTCGATGAACTCGACCATTGCAGGATGCTCGGCAATCGCTACCGGGTCGTCGGCGATCCCGTTCTCCTTGGCCCAAATGACCGGTGGCGTCCGGATCGAGGGTCACCAGCGCAACACAGTACTTGCGGCGATCGCCGTGGACGAGGACCGTTGAGATGTAGGGAGATGCGACACTCAGCAATCCCTCGAGCTTGGCCGGGGCCACGTACTTGCCACCGGAGGTCTTGATCAGCTCTTTCTTGCGGTCGGTGATCCGCAGATAGAGATCCTCGATCGAGCACCCCGATGTCGCCGGTTTGGAGCCAGCCATCCACGCAGAGATGTTGGCGGTTTCCTCCGGGAACCCGTGGTAGCCACGCATGATCGGCCCGGCTCTCGATCAGAACTTCGCCATCATCGGCGATGCGCACCTCGGTGCCTGGGATCGGCGGTCCAACGCTGCCGAAACTAGCTGCGCCGGGCGGGTTGACAAACGTCGATGCTGAGGACTCGGTCAGTCCGTACCCTTCGAGAATGGAAGACCGGCCGCATCGAAGAATTCGGCAAGCTCCACCGACAGCGGCGCTGAACCGAGACACAAAGTATCGAAACCGCCCCCGAAGCGAGCTCGCAGCTTCGAGAACACGAGCCGATCGGCGATCGCGTGCTGCAATGCGAGCAGACGTCCCGGTTCCTGGCCGCGTTGTCTGAGTCTGTGAGACCGTCTTGCCGACACCGACGGCCCAGCGGAAGATGGCGAGCTTGGCGCCGCCTTCGGCCTCGATGGAAGACACCATAACGTTGTAGACCTTCTCGAAGATTCGGGGAGCGGCAGCCATCACGTCGGTCTGATCTCGGCGAGGTTCTCGACGATCTTGTCGACACGGCCGTCGATAGCCGTCTCAACTCCCACATCGACCATCAGTACCTCGATGACTTTCCCGAAGGAGTGGGATAGCGGCAGCCAGAGGTAGTGGAGGTCATCGGGCGGGATGATTCCCGCCCGCGACGTCGCCTCGGACGTGTACAGCCAGTTGTCGTGGGTCAGCTCGACGCCCTTGGGGCGACCGGTCGTGCCCGAAGTGTAGATCAAGGTCGCCAGATGGTCGCGCTTGATGGCGTCGATTACGGCCTTCGATCGATGTCGGGTCACCCATCCCGGCGAGTTGGTCAAGCGGAAGGACGCCCAACGCGTCGCCGTCGATGAGCACAATGTTGGTAACCAGAGGAAGCCGATCGAGATCCTCTGGATCTTGGCGAGCTGGCTCGACGTTCTCCACGATGATCACGGTGGCTTCCGAATCGGAGATGATGAATGCGCACTCGTCGGCAACGCTCGACGGGTAGACGGTGGTGGTTGCACCACCTGCGGCGAGTATGCCGAAGTCGGCGATCACCCACTCTGCCCGGGTGGAGCACAGAAGCGCCACCCGGCTCTGCGACCCAACACCGAGACTTCGCAATCCTGCTGCTACATGGATGACTTTGTCGTACAGATCCTGCCACGACATCTTCTCCCAGCCGCGTCTACGGGGTAGCGCAACGCTACCGCTCGGGAGACTCATCCGCTCGCACTCCGCAAGAGGTCGGGGATCGAGTTGAACGGTCCTGTTCTGAAGGATGTATGTCATAGCCACCTCGATAAACCATAGCGGTACGCTCGGCACCATCTGCGTGGTATGCGACGTGTAATGCATCTCGAGGTTGCACGCCGCCAGCTCGACCGGTCGCGTAGTAGCTTTGCGATGAGGGTTCCGGTCGGCGCCACGCCTCCGAATCGACGGCGACCGGGCCCCGAGGAGGAGAACATGTCATTGAACCTGGCCCTTGCTACTTCGCAGAGAGCACCCGCGCTTATCCGGATCGAACTGCACTCGTCATGGGGCCGAGCACGTTGAGCTACGCCGCTCTCGACAATCAGGCGCGGCGTTTTGCGGGTGCTTGACTGACTGGGTGTCGAGCCTGGAGATCGAGTAGCGCTGATGTTGCCCAATGTCCCGCACTTCAGCATCGCCTACTTCGGGGTCCTCTATGCCGGGGCGATTGTGGTTCCGCTCAATGTGCTGTTGGCCGGACCGGAGGTCGCGTACCACCTGGCCGACTCCCATTCCAGGGTGCTGGTGGCATGGGAAGGATTTCTCGATGCCGCCCGGGCCGGATTCGCCGAATGGGGTGACTCGGATCACCTGGTGGTCGTCTCTGAGCGGAGAGGGAAACCGGAATTGGGTCACAAGGAGCACGACTTCGCCGCTTTGCTCGCCGCGCGGAGCCGAGGCGGTGCAAGATCTGCCCGCCACCACGGCGGAGGACACGGCGGTGATCCTTTACACGTCGGGCACCACCGGCAAGCCAAAGGGTGCCGAATTCACTCAGTTCAACATGTTCTTCAATGCCCACTACTGAGGACGATGCTGCTTCCGCTGACACCCGACACAGTCGCATCTGGGGACTCTGCCCGCTGTTCCACAGCTTCGGGCAGACGGTGATGCACAATGCGGTCATCGGGTGCAGGCGGGACCGTGGTCCTGCTACCCCGGTTCGATCCGACGGCGGCCTTCGAGTTGATGCAGCGGACACAAGATGAACTTCTTCGGCGGCGTACCCAACCATGTACTTTGCGTTGCTGAACCATCCCGATGCCGACAAATACGACCTCTCGGGCTCGAGTACTGCGTCTCGGGAGGCTCGGCGATGCCCGTCGAGGTGATGAAGGCTTTCGACGAGAAGTACAACGTCAACATCCTCGAGGGCTACGGGCTCTCAGAGACCTCACCCGTTGCCAGTTTCAACCATGCTCGACCGACCCAAGAAGGCCGGTTCGGTAGGGCTGCCATTGTGGGGAGTCGAGTTTCGGCTCGAGGACGCCGAGGGCAAGGTCGTCGTCAACACCGATGAGCCTGGTGAGATCTGCATCAAGGGCCACAACGTGATGAAGGGATACCTGGGTCGAGCCAGACGCCACCAAGGAGGCGATCATTGACGGCTGGTTCCACTCGGGCGACATCGGAGTTCGCGACGAGGACGGCTACTACTTCATCGTCGACCGGAAGAAGGACATGATCATCAGGGGCGGCTTCAACGTTTATCCGCGTGAGGTCGAAGAGGTTCTCTACGCCCATCCCGCGGTCGCCGAGGCTGCAGTCATCGGAGTTCCCCACCCGAGTCATGGTGAGGAGATCAAGGCGATCCTGACTCTCAAGCGTGATGCTGAAGCAGACGCGGACGAGGTCATCGCCTTCTGCAAGACTCGCCTGGCCGCATACAAGTACCCGAGAATCGTCGAGTTCCTAGACGAACTACCCAAAGGGCCAACCGGCAAGATCCTCAAACGCGAGCTTCGGTGATCTCGCACGTAAACCACGCCCTTCCTGGGTTACCAGCGGTGCTGGCTGCTGCGGTGGCCGAGTAGCGCACCGACGGCGGCTCCCAGTGGCAGCACCGCCCTGGTGGCAGCAGTTGCGGCTAGATCGGCGATGTCGTTGCTTGGTGCCACCAGCACCACGAGCAAGCCAAGCATCAATGCGGCCGTGGCGCCAAACACGGCTCCAACCGACACCCGTGCCAGCCGATTTCCTCCCAATGTGTCGTTGATCATGGATGTGCCTCCTCCGGCCGTCGATACTTCTGAGACGCTAGGTGGCCCTGCAAAGGTTCCCGTGACATTCGGATTGTTTGGCCAAACGACCGGCGGAGACGAAACTGCCGCTGTGAGCACCAACGGCACCCCAAGACGCGACCTGCCTTCTGCCGCCCTCAACTACGACCGGATCGAGGCTCAGCTCGAGGCGGCGGAAGCAGCAGTCTTCCTCGACTACGACGGGGTGCTCTCGCCGATTGTCTCCCATCCAGACCTGGCCGTGTTGTCCGATGAGACACGTGCCGTCCTCACCGAACTTGCATTGGTGACGACAGTCGCCGTTGTGAGCGGGCGAGACGTCGACGACGTCATGGGCAAGATCGCAGTGCCAGGCATCTATTACGCCGGGAGTCACGGCTTCGACATCGTCGCCCCGAACGGCCAGCCGGTGGAGGACGAGAGCCTCGATCGCTTCTCCGTCTATCTCGAACCGCTGGACCGGGCTACCGAGATGCTCGAGGCAAGAGTTCGTGATATCGAGGGTGCTCAGGTCGAGCGTAAACGGTTTGCGATTGCCGTCCACTACCGCAGGGTCGCTGCCGACGACTATGCGCGCCTCGAAGGCGCCGTGGCCGAGACTGCCCCCGAAGTGCCGATGCTGCGTGTTGAATCGGGCAAGAAGATCTTCGAGTTTCGACCTGATTTCGAATGGGACAAAGGCAGCGCGCTCGAATGGCTGCTCCATGAGCTCGGGCTGGATGGGCCCGGGGTCGTGCCGCTCTATCTCGGCGACGACACAACAGACGAGGACGCCTTCCGGGTGATCAGAGATTACGGGATCGGGATCGTCGTCGGCCGCGACGGCTACCCATCGCTCGCCAGTTACATTCTCGAGGACACCGACGAGGTGCGCCTGTTCCTCTCCAGGCTCGTCAGATCGTTGCGAGCGAAGTCAGGCGAACTGGACTGACCGTTTGGCGAAGCCGAACTGGAAATCGTCGATGACGGTGAGCGGAGCCTGTTGCGGGTCCGTTGCCGCACCAATAGCGACGAACAGCGGCGTGTAGTGCTCGACCGTCGGATGCGCATAAGGCATCCCGGGCGCTTTCTCGAAAGTCGCCAGTGTCTCGATGTCACCACGCTCCAGGGCTTCCGCTACCCAGGCGTCGAATTCGGCAGACCACCCGGGAATGACGTTCTCCTCGAACATTTCCCTTGTGGCAAATCGGAGGCCATGAGTCATGAATCCGGATCCGATTATCAGCACACCCTCGTGTCGCAGCGGCGCCAGTCGCCTTCCCAGTTCCATCAGACGACCCGGATCCTGGGTGGGCATGCTCAATTGCAGAACCGGTACATCCGCATAGGGATACATCACCTTGAGCGGAACCCAGGCGCCGTGGTCGAGGCCGCGGCTGTTGTGCTGGTACACGGGCTCGGAGTCGGCCATCAGCGCCGTGACCTTCGTCGCCAACTTCGTGGCATCCGGGGTGGGGTATGTCATCTGGTAGTAGCGGCGGGCGAAGCCTCCAAAGTCGTAGACGAGAGGGGTGGCGGCCTCCGGCGAAGACAACGCAAGCGGCGCCGTCTCCCAGTGGGCGCTGACAATGAGGACCGCGGTCGGCCGCGGCATGGTCAGAGACCAGGTGGACAGCTGGTCGATCCAGTGGGCATCGTCGAACACCGGCGGCGCCCCATGGCTCAGATACAGCGCAGGCATTGGACCATCCGACTCAGACCAGTCACGAAGTGCCCGGGTCTTTGCAGCCGACTCACTCATGAACGCATCAAACGCCGCACCGGGCGTTGCTGGTGTCATGATGCCCATGAGGTTCTCCGGATAATTTAGTTGAGCCGTCAGACTAACTCTATCGCAGTCCGCTGGGGTTCTTCGACGGTTCAGCGTCGCTGCACCCGATCGGGACGGGCTAGCGTCCGGGGAACCGTTTGCGGGGCTACGTTCGTACTGGTGATCAGGCGAGCGGCCCGATCCGGGAGGACCCTGCGGGTTCCCGATGACGGTCCCGACAGCACGACACGAGGGAACGGACGCACGCAATGGCAGCAGGATGGAATCGCAAGCTCATCGCATACTCCGTCGGAGGGGTGATCGTGCTCGTTGTGGTCGCCGTGGTCGCCTATTTCGTCTTGTTTGGCAACTCCCCCGATGAGGTCTCCCTGGAGTCGGCGGTCAACAGTGCGCAGTCGGCTTCTACAACGACCCAGACCGGGACCGGGAGCAGCGGAGCAACGGGATCCATTGATGGCATCGCCGGCAAGTGGGTGGTGGACACCTCTATCGGAGACTTCAGTTTTGAAGACGCCACATCGTCCTTCGTCGGTTTCCGTATCAAGGAGCAGCTGGCGACCATCGGCGCTACCGAGGCCGTCGGGCGTACGCCGTCCATTGATGGCTCGCTCACCATCGAGGGATCAACCGTCACCGAGGTTTCTCTGACTGCGGACATGACCGATATCGTCACCAACAACTCGCAGCGCAACAGTCGGGTCCAATCTGCTCTGTCAACCAGCGAGTTCCCAACGGCCAACTTCACTTTGACGCGGCCATTCGACATTCCGGCGAGTCTGTCGGACGGCGATCAGTTCAGCGTTTCCGCGGTTGGCGATCTGACCATCGTCGGTGTCACCAATGAGATCGAGATTCCACTCGAGGCTCAGGTTGTCGGCGATCTGGTAGTTGTCGTCGGCTCGGTCGACCTCAGCTTCGACGATTGGAACGTCTCAGTTCCCTCGGCCCCGATCGTGGTATCAGTCAGCGGATCACGGTCTGCTCGAGATGCAGCTGTTCTTCGCCAGAGCCTGATCGCCGATCACACGCCGAGCAGGGTGGCAACAGTCTGTGCCAACTCTTCGTATGCGCCTTCGCCGACATGGTCGAAGCGGATGAACCCGTTCTGGTCGAGCACATAGGTGCGCGGCCAATATGCCGGGCTGCCCTGCCAGGCGTGGAAATTATGCTTGCGAGTGTCGAGTGCAATCGGCCAGGTGACGCCAAGATCCTGAGCGGCAGACAGAATCGATCCCGGCTCACTCTCATAGTCGAACTCGGGGGCGTGAACTCCGACTATCTCCAGCCCCTGATTGTGGTACTCGGCGTAGATGTCTTGCAGGTAGGGGATCGTGTTCTTGCAGTTGTAGCAACCGAACGTCCAGAACTGGAGGATGACGACCTGTCCACGCAGGTCGTCGAGGCTGGAGATGTCGGTCTGCAAGCCATCCGTCGAGATCGGTGAGGCCGAGGGCCTGGCCGAGCATGGCGGGCGCGGATGTGGTCGCGGTCGTCGCCTCCTCGAGGACGCTCGTTGTGGTGGCCGGCACCCGGCTGGTCACCCCGGCAGCAGGATCGTCGTCGCCGCTGCGTAGGACGGCGACACCCACCGCAGCTACGAGTAGGACGAGCATTGCGAGCAGAGTACGCATGGGACAACCATGCCAGTGCCCGGCGCCGGATGTGGCGAAACCGCCATTACAAAAGGCTGAACATCACCTTGATATGCCCCGTCACCGCGTGGGACGATAATGGCGCCGTGACCGACATCATCAACAGGATTCTGCCGATTCTGCTCCTACTCGGCCTCGGGTTCGGGATCAGACGGACCGGATTCCTCAGCTCGACGACGATCGCAGATCTGCGCAAAGTCATCGTCAACCTGGCACTGCCCGCCGTCTTGTTCACCGCCTTCCTCGAGATCGAGCTGAAGGCGAGTGACTCGGTTCTTGTGGTCGTCACCTTTTTGCTGTGTGTAGCCCTCTACGGGCTGGGTAAGTTGCTCCAGCCGCGTTTTGGTGGAGGCAGGGAGTACTTCCCGTTCCTGATGACCGGCTTCGAAGCCGGCATGCTGGGGATCAGCCTATTTGGCTCTGCATACGGTGTCGACCGCATCGCACACTTTGCCATCGTCGACCTCGGTCACGAGCTGTTCATCTGGTTTGTTTTCCTTGCTCTGCTGATGGCGAGACGTGACCGGGATACAGAAAGCAGGTGACCTTGCCAGGGCGTTCTTCACCTCGCCGGTGATCATCGCCATCCTGGCCGGCATCCTCGCCAACCTCGCCGGGCTTGGGGAGTCGGTGAACGAGTGGCCGGTTGCCGGGGGAGTGATGGAGACACTCGGGTTCCTGGCAGGTCTCACCGTCCCGCTGATCCTGCTCGTGATCGGGTACGGCATCGACTTCGACACGGCGGGTTTTCGCGAGGCCGTAACCCCTGTGGCTGTCCGGCTGGCCGTTGTTTTGCCGCTGGCGCTGTTGTTGCCGCCGTTGCTGGTAGGCAAAGTGCTTGGTGGTGGTGAGTATGCCAGGGCGGCGATGTTCACGCTGATCATCCTGCCGCCACCGTTCATCTTGCCGCTCTACATGCGCCAGGGGATTCCCGACGAGCAGCGCTACGTCAACAACGTGCTCAGCCTCTATGCACTGGTATCGGTCTGCGATCTTCATCGTGTATCTGACGGTGAACCCCATCTGAGCCGCATCCTCACACACGGCCCCTTGGGCAGGGACTTCCGCCTCTAGGTAATTTGCACTACCTCGCTAGATTTATAGGCATGCCTAAACAATCACTGGCCGAACTGACAGCCTTGCCCGAACTCGGCTCGACGTCCGAGTCGGAGCAGATGTACCTCATCACCGTGGCCAGGGCAATCGAGGCGGGGGCGATGGCGCCAGTCTCGATCTCGAAGATCGCAGCAGCTCTAAGGGTCTCCGTGCCATCGGCAAACGAGATGGTGCGCAAGCTCGACAGCAGGGGATTGCTGATCTATGAGCCGTATCACGGGGCTCGGCTCAGCGATGCCGGCCGGTATCTGGCCAATCAGGTGCTGCGCACCCGGAGGCTGTGGGCTACGTTTCTCGCCGATCACCTCGGCTTCAGCCCCACCGAGGCAGACGACCAGGCGTGCCACCTCGAGCATGCCACCACCGCCGAGGCCGCCGATCGGCTCGCCGGGTTTCTCGGCAACCCGTCTGCCGGCCCTCTCGGTCAGCCGATCCCTGACAACGACATGACTACGGAGAAACGACGCACGCTGGTCCTAGCCGATGTCGCGGTTGGAATCCCGGTGGAAGTCATCTCGGTTGCCGCGGACGGAGCGACGGCGGAGTTCCTGAAGTCGGAGGGCGTCAGTGTTGGCGCCCGCCTCGAAGTGATCGGCTTCGGCGGCTCCGGACTGCTCATCGAGGTTGGCAACGGTGTGGTTCACCTGACCGCCGGTCTCCTCCGGGGTATCGAGGTCCTGCCCGTGGAGGCAAACGATGCTTCCGCGTAGAGAGGCTGTTCGTGAGATCGCCACAAACGGGAGTGGCCCGCTCAGCCTGGTAGGTGCCAGACGCAACGACCGGGTCAGGGTGGTCCGTGTTGCTGGTCACCCGAGCCTCATTCAGCGGTTGGCCGCCCTCGGCATCGTGCCCGGAGTGGTGCTGACCGTGCTCAAGCCTGCCAGCCCGTTGATTGTCTCCATGGGTGGTTCCCGTATCGCAATCGGTGATGGAGCTGGCCGGTCCGTGGAGATCGAGGTCGTCTGATGACAGCGCCGATCGTTGCGGTGGCCGGGTGCCCCAACGCCGGCAAGACATCGCTGTTCAATCAGCTCACCGGAGCACACCAGAAGGTAGGCAACTGGCCGGGTCAGACCGTCGAGCGATACACGGGCGAGTTCCGGGTTCGCGATCAGATCTTCGTTGCGGTCGATCTGCCCGGGACGTATGGCCTCGTCGCAGTTTCCGCTGAGGAAGTCATCGCAGCCGACTATCTGGCAGAGGAGCAACCGGATTTGGTCGTTTCGGTTGCCGATGCATCGAACCTCACCGGGAGCCTTCATCTGATAGCGCAGATCGCTGAAGCAGGTCATCGGCAGGTCGTTGCCCTGAACATGGTCGATGTCGCCGAGCGACGCAACGTCGCCATCGATGCTTCGGTGCTGCGTGACCGCCTCGGGGTCGAAGTGGTGCCCACCATCGCCAGGAAGGGCATTGGCATCGCCGAGCTGAAGCAGGCTATTGCCAGGTCTCTGACCATGCCGGCCCGGCCGCTGGTTGTCGACTACGGCCCCGTCATGGAACGTCACATCGGAGGCCTGGTCGAGAACATCTCAGATAATCCCGAAGCCATCGCCCTCGGGTCGGCACGCTGGACGGCGCTGCAACTACTGGCGGGTGACCGCAGCATCCGCCAGAAGCTCGCAACGATCGATGGCGGCCACATCCTTCTGGAGGCGGCTGCCGCGGACCGTGACGGGATCACGGCCGAGACCGACTACGAGTGTGAGATGGAGTTGGCCGAGCACCGTTTCAGTTGGATCACCACACTCGTCGATGAGATGACCGGCCATGCGGTTCCCGGGACGACCTGGTCGGATCACATCGATCGGGTACTGACCCACCGTTTGCTTGGTATCCCCATCTTCCTTGCGGTGATGTGGATCGTGCTCAGGTTCACCGCCGACGTCACCGCACCGTACGTCGATTGGATCGACGTCACCATCTCAGGTCCGATCGCCAGGTGGGTGGAGAGCCTGCTGTCGGTGGTCAGCCTCGGAGGAGGATGGATCGAGAGTCTCCTGGTGGACGGTGTTCTCGCGGGAGTCGGTGTCGTGCTCAGCTTCGTGCCCGTGCTGTTCGGCCTATACCTGATGCTGGCGCTGCTCGAGGACTCCGGGTACATGTCGCGCGCCGCCGCAGTCATGGACCGGGCGATGCGGGCCGTTGGCATCCCCGGCAAGGCGTTCTTGCCGATGATGGTTGGCTTCGGCTGCACTGTTCCCGCCATATACGCCACCCGCACCCTCGACTCGCCGCGAGACCGGCTACTCACCGGGCTGATCACCCCGTTCATGTCGTGTGGCGCCCGGCTTCCCGTCTACGTCCTGCTTGCCGGGATCTTCTTTGCCGATGCCAAGAGCCTTGTCGTGTTCGCTATGTACATCATCGGTATCGCCGTTGCCGTCATCGTCGGCTTCATCCTCAGCGGCACCGCACTGCGTGACGACGACCCGATCCCATTCGTGATGGTGATGCCCGAGTTCCGTATGCCCAATCTCCGCACCGTTTGGATACTGGTCAGACAGCGGACCGCATCGTTCATCAAGGGTGCAGGCACCACGATCCTCGTCGCCAGCATGGTCGTGTGGCTGTTGCTCTCGGTACCACTCGGCGGAGGTCGCTTTGCCGATACCGAAGTCGAAGACAGTGCATTCGGTGTAGTCAGCAAGGGCGTCGCACCCATGCTGAGACCGCTGGGATTTGGCGATTGGGAGCAGTCGGGCTCGCTGCTTTCGGGTCTGGTCGCCAAAGAGGTCGTGGTGAGCACTATGGCCCAGTTGTACACCACCGGGCTCGAACCACCCGCCACCGCGTCCCCCGGCCTTGGTGATGATCTGCGGGAGATCGGCAGCTCGTTCGTCACTGCCGGCCTCGACACCGTGCGTGCGCTACCGCGGCTGGTTGGCGTCAAGTTCATCGATACGAGCGCAAGCGCAGACACCACGTTGCAGACGGCGGTGCGACACTCATTCGACCAGAGCAGCGGCGGGCACGGCCCGCTCGCCGCCTTTGCGTTCATGGTGTTCGTGCTGCTCTATACACCATGCATCGCCGCGGTTGCCGCCTTCCGCCAGGAGTTCGGCACCAGGTGGATGTGGGTCAGCGTCATCGGTCAATCCGCCATCGCCGGTGCCGGGGCATTTGTTGTGTTCCAGGGCGGCAGACTGCTGGGGTTGGGATGAGGCTGAGCGCCATTGTTGCCGAGCTGCAAAGCGCCGCAGGCCCCGTCACCGGGTTCGAGCTCGCCGATCGCCTCGGGATCACGACGACGGAGGTCGCCGCGATGCTCGTCGCTCTTCGTGCCTCGGGTCGGCTCGCTCCCGAACCGCGTGACCCGCAGCCTGCAACGACCTGTTCCTCCTCCGGCTCCTGCTCGTTGAGCTGTCCCGGTCCCGACAACTGTGCCCTCACCGTGGACCTGAGTGTCACCGGGCTGCAGATCCGCTCGGTGCGGTAGCGCCGCCCCTCCGGATCCTGTCAGTTGGTGAGCAGGCTGGCACGCAACGAGTCCAGGTGAGACCGGGAGAGCCCCATCTTCTCAACCGCGTAGTTCTCGAACGACCCTGATAGGCGCAGGACTTCGTCTCGGGCGGCGTCGATGTTGGCTCCGTCCAGGATGAAGAAGCGGCGCAATGCCTCGACGTTGGCATCGCTGGATTGGCCGACGGGCACCTTCCCTCCGGAGAGCCGTGAGATCTGCTCTTCGAGGACGCCTTCGAGCGTTTCGTTCGAGCGCAGGTAGTCCTCACGGACCGCATCCCAGGGGACACCGACCAGGGTCAGGATCAAGGCGGCGGCTACCCCGGTGCGGTCCTTGCCTCCGATGCAATGGAAGATGAGCGGCAGGTTGTCGCTCTCGGCGACCAGCCGGATCAGCGCACCGAACTCGGCAGCGTTGTCCCTGATCATCTTCGTGCTTGCCTTGGCGAGATCGTGGAGACCGCTGAAGTCACCTGCCTGAATCGATTCGTAGAAGTCGGGCCCCGCATCGTGGTCTGAGATGGGTAATGAATACTTCCGAATGTCACCGTCGATACGGTCGGGGCCAAAGATCTCGATCTCATGCTGGGGGCGGAAGTCGACGATCGTCGAGATGCCGAGGTCGCCGAGTCGCGCCACATCACCGTCTGTGAGTTGGGCGAGGTGACCGGAGCGGAAGAGGATGCCGTTGCGGACGGTCCTACGGTCGCTCGTGACGTATCCGCCGAGATCGCGAAAGTTTGGTGAGCCTTCGAGCGTGAACTGGGGTGTATTCATGTGCGGCATTGTCGCAGCTCGTCGAACTGGCAAGCCCTGGCTGGACGATACCTCAGGTGGTCCTGGTCACCTTGTTCAGACCTCGGGGATGATCGGTATCGAGCCCTCGAGCCTTTCCGAGGTGATAGGTGAACAGCTGGGCGGCAATAATCGCCGGCATCGGTGACAACCATTCTGCGACCGGCGGCAGCGGGATACCGAACCGGGCAGTATCCAGAGCGTCGTTGCTGTTGGAGACCGCCACGGTGAGCGCGCGTTTCTCCTCGGTGAGGCCCCGCAGCAACTCGGTCATGTCTTCTAGAAGGGGGCCGGTCGCCGCAATCGCCAGGATCGGGAAACCCGGCTCCACCACTGCGATAGGCCCGTGTCGAAAATCCGCAGTCGAATAAGGGTGCGCCAACGAGTATGTGACTTCCTGGAGCTTGAGCGCCCATTCGAACGCCGTTGCATGGTTGTATCCCCTGCCGAGGATGGCGCATGCTCCGATATCGGTGAGCTGCTCCGCCACCTCTGCGATCTGTCCCTCCGACCGGAGCACTGCCTCGGCGTGTTGCGGTAGCCGTTCGAGGTCAGCCATCTGCCCTTCGGCACCGAGCGCCGTTGAGAGCATTGCAATTGCGAGAAGGGACGCGGTGTATGTCTTAGTTGCAGCGACGGCCTCTTCGGTGCCCGCACCGATGTCGATGATCAGATCGGATTCGGCACCGAGCGGGGAGTGGGGAGCGTTTGTGATGGACAGGGTCGGTCTCCCCTGCCGGCGGGCCTCGGCGAGCACGGCCACCAGATCCGGTGACTCACCGGACTGGGAGATCCCTACTACGAGGGCACCGTTGAGACGAGGCGGCTGCCGATAGCTGGTGAACAGAGACGGTGTCGCCAGTGCTACCGGGATGCCGTTGTGGGCAGCCAGCACGTACTTTGCATACCGGGCGGCGTTGTCGGACGTGCCGCGCGCCGCGATCAGCACATAGTCGAACGCTACCGATTCGAGCTCGCCTGCGATCCTGGTCATTGCCTCCCAACCGGTGTTCAGCACGTGGCTGAGGATGGTGGGTTGTTCGAAGATCTCGCGCCGCATCGACATGGCAGCGCTCAGCCGAGCCGCTCGAGGCGTGCTGCGATCTCTTGTTCCATCCGTGCGATGTGGCCCGACACGTGTGCGATCGGGTCGGTGTCTGCCTCGATGAGTGGGGTCAGGTCCATACCGAAGCTCATTGCCTCCGTCTGGTCGACCGCATGGCTCTCGAAGAAGGTGGCGTTGGCAAGCCGGCGACCGGCTGCTGCCAGGTCGTAGCGCTTTCCCCCTGAGACCTGCGAGTCGTACACGCCCATCAGCGAGGAACCGAGGTTTCCGTGGAGGCTGACATCGAAGAGCACCTTGTCGGTGTCGACCAACCAGTCGAGATTGCGCCACACCTCGCACCCGTAGAGCTTCTCCGGCCGTTCACCCGGCGGGAGGCTCCTGATCGCGGCGATGGTGCGCAACGCAGTGCCGACGTGGGTGTCGTGCTTATCGGCGAGATTGTGGGTGTATACGATCCGGGGCCTGGCAGCGGCGACGATACCGGCGAGTTCCCCGACTATGGCGTGCGCCGATCCATCTTTTGCGGCAGAGCTCGGGTAGTCGAGCTGGATGGCGGCGCCGTACTCACCCACAAACGCTGCCTTCTTCTCCTCGACGGCTCGCACCGCCTTCATCTCCTCGTCCGTGTAATCGGCGTAGAGACCTGCCCGCGGGCTGCCAGCCCCATCGGTCACCGTCACTCCCAGGAACCATTGATCCCTCTCCCCGAAGCAGCGGAGGACACCGTCGTAGGCCATTATCGGGATGTCGTCCTGGTGGGCGCCGACCGCCATATGGGTGGTGCGAGCAAGCGCCGCCTCGGGAGCGATCCCGTCTGGTACGTAGATCTGTGCGCCCGGATTGCGGAATTCCATCAATCAGTCTCCTTGTCGAGTTGGGGCAGGCTCGCCGCCGCAACGGATTGTCCCACCCGTTTCATGTGTTCATCGGGGATGTGCAGCTCCATGGACAGGTCCGGAAAGCCGTTCGCCAGTACCTGGCGGGCGCCCCGCACAATGATCTCGCCGCCATCACCCGATGTGACGCGACCAAGCACGAGCACATGCTCGATCTCATAGAAGTCCGCGTAGTGGGCGAGGGCATAGCCGAGCCAGCTGCCGATCGTTGTGTAGATGGTGGGTACCCGCTCATCTCCCGCGGCCATCAGCTCCTGGACCTCGACCAGCTTCTCCGCAGGTGGCGCCGAGGTGTTCAGCTCGACGCCGGCACGCTCGGCCAGCCGGACCACGCCGGTTTGGTTGAGGTACTGGACGCCGCACCCCACGTCCCCCGACCACTCATCGGCGGGTGCGTCCTCGCTGTAATCGATGGGGGCAAAAGCCAGCTCATTCAGCCAGTGGGTGATGGTGCCTTCGGCGGTGACATAGCCTGCCGCCTCCGACGAGCCCATCGCCACACCGAGAATCGAGTTGACCCCCAGGCTCATAGATCCGGCAAGTGCCGTCACCTCGCCGTCGTTGACGACATTGACCGGTACCCCCCACTCGTCGCCGATACGGATGAACAGATTGGCCGCCGTTGTCTCGAAGTCTTCTCTGCTGACGCCGCGAAACAAGGACGCCACCCGGCATCGATCTCCGATCCACACGCCCGCCGAGCTGGCCCCGATGGCATCCACCCCGGGAAGGTGAGCAGCCGCCGTGCGGATGGCCTCGCTGATGTGGTCGTAGTGATAGGAGATGTCGGGTTCGTCCCGCGGGGCCCACGGGAGCTCTGCGGTGTAAACCGGATTGCCTGCCATGACGGCGCTGATCTTGTAGTCGCTGGCGCCGAGGTCGAGCCCGATCCTGTTTCCATCGAGATGACGTCCGAGCGGGACGGTCGGATCGCGGGATTCGGGTACCTCTGCTACCCGTTCTATCGAGAAGGGGATCTCATAGACACGGGTCATCAGGTCAACGTCGAAGGCGCGGGCCCCGGTCGGCGAGTAGACATCCTGAAGATGGGACACGACGGCATCTGGGCCCGAGACCAGAACCCTGCCGGCGCCGCGTTGCCATAGGAGGAACTTGAGCAGCCGCTCGGCATAGGGGAGGTTCTGCCCCGCCCCGGCGTGCTCATCGGGGAACAGAGCCGTCTTGTAGGTCGAGATCACCCCGGCGGGTCGGAGCAGCCCGAGGCGAAGCGGGATCGGGTTGCCCGTGGCCGCCACGGCATGCCGGAACGCCCGGTTGGCGAGTACCGCAGGGCGAAAACCCGGATCGAGCGGCGGCGGATCCTCAGGGGCGATCAATTCGAGTTGCTCAGTCATCGAGACGCCTCCGCGGACATACTAAGTCCCCGATCCGGTGGGCCTGATTGCCGCGGTGGGAGACCGCTAGTGTCTGCTGGCGGGGACGGCAGCCGGATGAAGCGAGTGTGCGGAGCGATCGAATGTGCTTGCGGATAGGGCTCGTTGGAGCCGGAAACATGGCCAGTACCCACGCCAATGCGTGGGCGACGGTGGGTGACCGGGTCACCCACGTGCTCGGTGCCGGGTCGGAACGTGCCCCCGGCCTCGCAGCCGGGCTCGGTGCCGACGTCGTTGCGGATCTGACCGAGTTGCTCGACGCAGTAGACGTGGTCGACATATGTAGCCCCACCGATACCCATGTCGACTACATCGAGCAGGCGGCCGCCGGGGGAGTGCCGATCGTCTGTGAGAAGCCGCTCGGCCGCACATCTGCCGAGGCAGCGAGAGCTGTACAGGTCTGCGCTTCCGCCGGAATCCCATTGCTCGTTGCCCATGTGCTGCGTTTCTTCCCCGAATACGCCGGAGCTCGGGAGCGGGTGGTGGCTGGTGATATCGGTGAGATTGCCACCATCCGCCTCGACCGTTCCACGTACCTGCCAATGGGCGACGGCACCTGGTTCGGCGACCATGCCCGATCCGGCGGTGTTGTCCTCGATCTCATGATCCACGACGTCGACTTTGCCTGCTGGCTCGCAGGCGCAGTCGAACGGGTGTATGCGCGCCGCGCCCAACCGCCCGGTTCCGGCGGCCACGTGCTCGCCACGCTTCGACACACTTCCGGGGCACTCACCCACATTCAGGGCTCATGGGCTTTCCCGGCAGGCACGTTCCGTACGTCGCTCGAGATCGCAGGTTCTGATGGGCTACTGACAATGCACCAGGGCGCTCCCTTCTCTTCGATAACCGCGCAACGTGGGGACGTCGCCGCGGTACCACGGTTGCCCTTGACGCTGGCCGAGTCACCGTACGTGACTCAGATGAGGCACTTCTCGGAAGTGGTACGGGCAGACGCCGAGCCGATCGTCACCCCTCAGGAGGCGGCAACGGCCGTAGCCGTCTGCGAGGCGATCGAGAGTTCGATCACTACCGGCAGAGCCGTGACCATGAGAGGTGAGACATGAGAGCTGGGATCTTTGGGGTCGGACACGTCCACTCGCAAGCGTACGTGCACAACCTGCGTCGCTCACCCGGGGTGGAGCTGATTGGTATCTCTGAGACGGACCCGGTGATGCGCCGGGAGTGGACCGATCGCAACGACGCGGTCGGATTCGCCACCGATGCCGGGCTCATCGAGGCGGGTGTTGACCTCGGGGTCGTGTGCTCTCCTACCAACGCGCACCTCCAGTCGGTCGAGTTGATGGCGGCAGCAGGCATCGACGTGCTTTGCGAGAAGCCGCTGGCCACCAACGTCGCGGATGCTCGACGCATAGTCGAAGTGTGCGAAGCGGCCGGGGTGAAGTTGATGACGGCGTTCCCGATGCGTTTCAGCCCATCGCTACGCACCGGTGCCGAGTGGATCTCCGAGGGGAGGGTCGGAGAGTTGCTGGCCATCACCGGCACCAATCGTGGCCATCTGCCGACCGGATATGCTCCATGGTTTGCCGACCCGGTCCTTGCGGGCGGCGGTGCTGTGATGGATCACACGGTTCACGTTGCCGACGTGATTCGCTGGTGGCTCGGCTCCGATCCCGACCAGGTGTACGCCGAGACCAACAAGATCCTTCACCCGGAGGTCGACGTGGAAACTGGTGGGCTGATCACGATCGGTTTCTCCGGAGGCGCATTTGCGACCATTGATTGCTCGTGGAGCCGCCCTGACAACTACCCGACCTGGGGTGGTCTCGAGATCGAGGTCGTCGGGACCGAAGGGGTCTTCACCATCGATGCGTTTGCCCAACGCTTCGACATGTGGTCAAAGGGGACGACCACGTGGGTGGATTGGGGCTCCGATACCAACCAGTTGATGATCGACCACTTCGTCGGTGCGGTGCGTGGCGATCATCCGCTGGCGGTAACCGGGCGCGACGGGCTGCGTGCTACCGAGATCGCATTGGCCGCCTACCGATCGGCGACGGAGGGGCAACCGGTGGCACTCTGAGGGTCACGGCAGGACGCAAGCCGGGCGGTCCGTGTATCGTTCCGGCATGGCGCAGTCGGGCGACCTTTGTTCGGTACTCGAGCGGACCGTTGGGGTGTATGGGACTTCCCCCACCTGCTATCTGTCGGCGCACGCTCGTGTTGCCGGATTCTCAGTCGACGCATTCAACACAGCGATAGCCGAGCAGAGGCTCGTGCGCATCCGGGCGA
Source organism: uncultured bacterium (assembly GCA_963777645.1). Classification (GTDB taxonomy): domain Bacteria; phylum Actinomycetota; class Acidimicrobiia; order Spongiisociales; family UBA5794; genus JAAETI01. Next base: position 214,808 of record CAVZRA010000004.1, read on the forward strand.
TGCGCTATTCGGTGTACACCCTTCCGGTCGATATGGTTGCCATGGTCGCCGCTGCAACCAAGAGCATCGGCCGCAAGCCGAATGCTTACAGGCGGGCTGCGGAGAAGCGCTACGACAAGATCGCGGCTGCGATCGAGACGGCGCTTGCCGACGGTCCATTGCCATCGTCTCAGATCCGCGAGATCGTCGATCCCGAACATGAGCTCGATGACGTGTTCAGCGTGACCATGGGAATGATGGCCGCCAATTTCCGATTAGTGCGCACATTGACGACGGGCACATGGCGCTCCGACCGCTACCTATACGCCCGCTGGTCTGACTGGATCCCCGACCTCGATCCCGAGGCTCTCGATGAGCTCGATGCGAAGAGGGCGCTGATCCGGCAGTACGTCGACTCATACGGACCGGTCGATATTGGCGATGTCAAGTGGTGGAGTGGGTGGAGCAAGGCGGAGACCTTAGAGGCAAGCGACGGCATCGATCTCTCCAGGGAGGGGAGTGCCATGTCGCTGCTGGAGGGCACCCGTCTACTTCCGGTATGGGATGTCCTCATGGTTGCCTACCGGAATCGGGATCGGCTGCTCGATCCGGACTACAGCCCGCTCGTGTACGACCGGTACGGGAATGCGACCTCCGTCGTTCTTCACGAGGGTCAGGTGGTCGGCCAATGGGACCTCGGAAGCGAGGACTCGCCCCTCGATGTCAAGGTTGCCCCTTTCACGAACTGGTCCGATGCGATGTGGGATGCCGTTGAGAGTGAGGCACAGCGGGTCGGTGACTTGATCGACGCCGGCCGGGTCACCGTCACTCGTATCGACGAACCCACGGATCTGCTGGACTCGTCGCGAAACCGCTTCCTCGCCCCCCTTTCGAAGCGCTGAAGAGCGCCGGTTACCCTGTCCGCAGTCGACTAGCTGAGGAGTGGAATCATGCGCGATCTCGCCGGTCAAGTTGTTGCCATCACGGGAGCGAGCTCCGGGATCGGCGCAGCTACAGCACGAGCCCTGGTCGCCAGGGGCGCAAAGGTAGCCCTAGGCGCCAGGCGTCTGGATCGATTCGAGGGAATGCTCGAGAAGCTCGGCGAAGCGGCAGTTGCCGTGGAGATGGATGTCAGTGACCCGGAAGGCCCGCGTCGGCTCGTTGCCGCAGCCATCGATGGCTTCGGCGACCTCGACGTGATGGTTGCCAACGCCGGGATCGGCACATACGGCGGGATCATGGACAACAGCGACGAGCGGCTCCACGAGATGATCGAGACCAATGTGTCTGGTGCGGTGTGGACGGTTCGCGCCGCGGTGCCCCACTTCCTCGAAAAGGGAGAAGGCGACGTTGTCATCGTTGCCTCCACAGCAGGGATACGAAGTGGTCCCCACCAGGCGGTTTACGCCGCAACGAAGTTTGCCCAGATGGGTCTCGCCTCCGGGATGGACCAGGAGCTCAGGCAGAAGAACATCCGGGTGAGCGCGGTATGCCCCGGCGGCGTCGAGACCGAGTTTGCCATGGGGTATGGACGGACGCCCGACATGGAGGTGCTCTCGGACATGATGCGTGCCGAAGATGTCGCAGAAGCCATCGTCACAGTGCTCACCCAGCCGAAGAGCATGCGAACCCTCGTCTGGTCGATGCGGGGCATGTACGAACCGTCGTAACCGCACCACCCGCCGCCGACCTCTCCGTTCTGGCGTACACCGTGCCCGGCGGTTTCAGGGATTGGCCGCGACTCAGCCGGCCGCTGCGATATGTTGACCATGTCTTTGATCTTGCTGTTTGCTGAAGCGTTCTGCTCTTTAGCGCGGGGTTACACCCACCAGCATGCATCATCAGGATGCTCTTTGCGAAGCCGCCTTGAGATCTGCTGCGGAGACCAACCCTCCCTGAGACGCTCCTCAACCTCATCCCACAACCACGGTCGTTTCTCAAACCAGCGTTCCCGGGACCGGCGAGCCTTTACCGCAGCACGCTCGTGAGCACGCCACGACGAATAACCCTGACGGCCACCATTGTTCTCGATCTCCCGCCAGATCGTTGACCGATGCCGCCCCAAACGATACGCGATCTCAGCATCGGACTCACCCAACCTGATACCGGGCCGGATCTCCTCCCGTTCCTCACCAGTCAACACACCCCGACGCGGCCTGTAATCAATCGCATAACACATCCGGTCATGCTCGCTGATCAACTTATCAACCGTCCGAGTCCCCAACCCAGCCCCCTCAGCAGCCTCCCTAATCGTCACACCACGAGCCAACGCTGACAACACTTCCCGCGCTACCAGCCACGAAGTCTCCGGACGGCCCACAACCCACCTCCAAGGATCACACCGTCGCGCTGGTCACCTGAAGCCACCCCCACATATGTGGGCACGGTGTAAGCCGAAAGGGGTAAAAAAACTCTCAGGTAACTCTTAGCCTGGCCTTTGGTTGGTCTCAGGTTGGGGAGTGATGATGAAGAAGTCATGGAGACATGATTGACAACCGAATATCGCACGCAGGGAATCGGGCTCACTCTCCCCTTCCTCCCCTCCCGGCCAGCAATCACCGCCTGAAGCGATGACGAAGGCTCACCGAATCCTGCGTGCGACCTTTCTCCCCCAATCAGCCCCGGTGCCACACACACCGGGGCTGACTCTCGTTCGAGATCAGAAGTGCGTGGTGAACATCCGCCGCCCGGCTGGTTGGCGGCGACGCCACACACACCCGGGGTGGGCGCCAACCGCGCTATGCCGGTCTTGTCAGTAGGGGCGGGGGACGGTTGACGCCAGGTCTTCGGCGGTGATCGGCGGGAAGTCCCCGCAAACCACGGGCGTCGGCTCACGATAGCGACCTTCCGAGGGACGCGAGGGGAGGTCCCAGACCAGCACACTTCCACACTCGGGACACCATTCGTATCCCTCGATTGATCAGCTCATCGTGATGACGTTCGCGCTCGGCAGTCCCCATCTGCTGATAGTCGTGTTCCATGCGTGTCTTTGTCGGCAGAATGCATCGAAACTTGAAGTGCCTCCATGTAGGTTTCCATGATACCTCAGGGGCTAGGCTCGCACGATGGATATCGATTCGTCGGTCGTCGACTGGCTGTTGGAGGGTGATTCGGCGATTCGCTGGCAAACCATGCGGGACCTACTCGATCGCAACCCAAGCACCGTCCGGGGGGAAAGGGCCAGGGTGGCAACGACTGGTTGGGGAAAGCGGTTGCTCGATGAGCAGGATCCGGAAGGCACCTGGGCACAAGGCAGCATCATACGGTCCAAAGTGGATCTCCACTCACTACACGCTGCTATTGCTGCGAAGGCTGGGTTTTCCGCCGGCCAATCCAGCCGGTAGGCGTGCGTGCCTGGCATTGTGGAACAGCGTCGATGTCGATGGTGGAATCACATGGTCTACATCGACGGTCATGCCGGACGCCTGTGTGAGCGCCATGTTCGTCACGCTCGACTACTACTTCGATAATCCGGGACCCACGGCGCGACGACGTGGTGGCGTGGCTCCGTGACCAGCAACTCGGCGACGGCGGATGGAATTGTCAGGCCAATCGCCGGCGTGTTAACCACAGCTCGTTCCACACGACCATGACCGTGCTGGAGACCCTGGCGCAGATAGACAATCCGGAGCACGACGACGCAGCACGCCGTGGGCGGGAGTTCTTCCTGGAGCATCGTCTCTACAAGTCACATCGAACGGGTGAGATCGTCCACCCATCGTTCACCAGGTTCTCTTTCCCGCCACGCTGGTTCTACGACGTACTGCGGGGGCTCGAGTACTTCGCATCGGTGAGGGCACCCCACGACGAACGGCTCGATGATGCCCTCGAGTTGCTCAGGTCCAAGCAGCGCAAGGACGGCAAATGGCCGGTGCAGAACAAGCACTCAGGACGAGTGTGGTTCGATATGGAGACGGGCCGCGAACCGAGCCGGTGGAACACATTGCGGGCGCTGCGGGTGCTCCGCTGGTTCGACTAGCCGAGAGCTCTGATGTAGGAATGCAGCCATCTGCCCACGTAGCACGGCGTCGCCGGGACAGAAACGGTCGTTTTGCGGTGGGTTGCATCCTTTTGTGATTCCGGAGTCAGCAAGCAACTCGATGCTCACCTCGAAGACGGACCCGTCGTCGTCGACAAACCTCGACCCGTCTGTCACACCCGTCAGGCCGAGAGCCCTAACCAGGAAGGCCGCCATTTGACCCCGGGTGACCGGGTCTGCCGGGACAGAACTGATCGTTGGCTGGTGGGTTGCATCCTTTTGTGATTCCGGCGGCGGCAAGAGCGTCGATGTTGGCTGCATGTACGGAGCCCGCCGTGTCGGTGAATGGATGATCAACCGACGCAGGAAGCTCCAGGGCACGAACCAGGAACGTCGCCATTTGCTCCCTGGTGACCACATCATCCGGGCAATACAGATCGTTGCCGGGTGGATTGCAGCCTTTGGTGACACCCTGAGCCGGCAAGCCAGGTTATGTCGCTCTCGAAGAGATGACCGGGCGGCACATCGCGGAAACCAGACGCAGGCAGAGCGTCGCTAGTGCCGTACTCGTCTGCCCCGATGTCGGCGGCTGTACCGACGGGACGGATGTGCCCGTCGAAGTCGTCGTCGACGAGTGAAGGCGCGGTTGCGGTGTCAATGGCATCACCGGCAGCCGCCGAAAGATGCAGGTCACCTGCACCGGGATCGATGAACCAGTCTGACGTGGCATCGGTGATGTTTCCGGCGATTGAGCCCGAGGCGCCGTCCCTCTGCCAGATCGGGCCATCGGTGAGGTTATTGGCGATCCGAGCACTGGTTGATGAGAAGCGGTACTCGATGGTCCCCCACGGAAACGTCCCGTTCTGGATAACCGTGTTGTGATAGATGGCGACATCCCGCGAGTAGTTGACGGTGATGCCGATGTCACCTGATCCCTCCCTGTAGATCATGTTGTTGCGGATCACGCCACCCTGGTGGTCGTAGGTCGTATTGCCATCTCGCGAGTTGCCATCCGGGGGTGAGAGACCAAGGGCGATGGCCCGGTCGCACTCGATGAACAGGTTGCGTTCCACGATCGTGTCGAGCGAATTGCGCCACATGAGCACCGCCGGCCCTGCCAGCTGCCCCTCCGGGGCGCGGATGTTGCGGAACTCGTTGTCCCGGATGATCCAACCCGATCCGGCAAGAACGTCGACGCCGTTTGTGTAGTCGCTGCGAGCGCGGTCCGAGTACTCGAAGAGAGAGCATTCGACGATCCCGTCGTCAGCATATGGGCCGGGGTTGCCTGCCGTTGATCCCTTGACGAACTGTTCACCAGAGTCGACGAGATGGAGGTTGTAGAGGTGCACACCGTCTGCGTCATCTTCACCGTGGATCTGGATTAGGTGGTAGTAGGCGTCGCGCAGAGTCAGGTCCGCAATAAGCACATCGCTCGCGTCGTAGATCGCAAGCACATGCGGCACGTTGCCGTAGGTGCTGTTCGCCATGCCGCGTCCCCGCAGCTCCACCGCGTCTCGATTGCCGCTGGCGGAGCGGATGGCAACGTCCGAGACACTGCGGATGTTGAGGGTGTTGGTGAGGTCGTACACACCATCCTCGATGAGGATGGTGGTTCCCGACGCCAAGTTGCTGACGGCGCTCTGCAACTCGGGTGTCGAAGAGACCGTGACTACGTTGCCGGCAGGGGAGGCCGGCGAGGCGCATTCCGCAGCGGCGTAGGCTGCCGATGCCGGGATTGCAGATAGCGCGGTCGCCGTCAGCATTAGCGCAAGGAGCCTGTTCATGTTGCCATTGTGGCGTGGCCCGGCGACAACCGGAAGCCGGGTGACAACGTCGTTGGATCCGGCATCTACGATCACAACGATGCGGGCTGCATAAGAGGAGGAGTGGTGGAATACCCACCGACCAGGCGCGACGACACCGTCGACGATTACCACGGCACTGAGGTCGCCGACCCGTACCGTTGGCTCGAGGCAATGGGCTCGGAAGAGACTCTTGCCTGGGTCGATGCCCAGAATGAGGTCACGTTCCGTCACCTTGACACCATCGCCGGTCGGGAGGAGATCCGGGGGCGCTTTGAGGAGCTGTGGAACTTCCCCCGCCAGTCTGTGCTGATGCGCCGCGGCGATTGGTATTTCTACACCCACAACGACGGGCTCCAGCCACAGCCCGTGCTCTACAGGCGGCCGGTGACGGGGGGAGATCCGGAGGTCGTGCTCGACCCGAACGGCATGTCCGACGACGGCACCGTCGCTATGATGGGCCTTTCCTTCACCCACGATGGCAGGCTGCTGGCCTACACGGTGGCTGAAGCCGGCAGTGACTGGCAGATCGGCAGGGTGCTCGACACAGAGACAGGGGAGCATCTTCCCGATGAGCTGCACCACATCAAGTTCACGACTCTGGCTTGGGCGCCTGACGAATCCGGCCTCTACTACGCACGGTTCCCAGACCCTGTCGAGTTACCGGAGGCCCCGCCTTCCACCAACCAGCGGGTCTGCTTTCACCGTCTCGGGAATGATCAGAGTGTCGACGAGTTGGTCTATGCCCGTCCTGACGCCCCCGACCTCGGCTTCCAACCGGTCATCACCGACGACGACGAGCTTCTGGTGCTTCACGTGTGGCAGGGAACGGATACCCGGAACCGCCTCTACTACCGCAGTGCCCACGGCACAGGGGAGTTCGTCGCGACTCCTTGATGACTTTGATGCCAGATACCAGCTGGTAGGTCATGTCGACGGCTGGCTGTACCTACTGACCGATCGTGGCGCCCCACTCGGCAAGGTCATCGCCATTCCTCTCGATCATCCTTCCCCTGAGAACTGGCGGGACGTCATCAGCGAAGGAGATGACGCTCTCGAGTTTGCCGCGATCGCCGGCGGCCACATCGTCTCAGGAGCGCTTCGCAACGCCAGCCACGTTGTTGCCGTGTGGGCACTCGATGGCGGGTCTGGTCGAGGAACTCGAACTCCCGACGCTCGGTGCCATTACGGAGTTGGCGGCCAAACCCGACCAGACCGAGTTGTTCCTGAGCTTCCAATCGTTCGATATCCTCCGACTGTGCTTCGCTACGACCTGGAGACACACTCGCTCGAGCCAGTGGCTGCCTCTGCGCCGCGGGTCGACCCCGACCAGTTCATCACCGAGCAAATCTGGGCTGATTCACCCGACGGGACCAGGATCCCGATGTTCGTGACACGACGTGCCGACCTCGAATTGGACGGGGGCACCCCGACCATCCTCTTCGGATACGGCGGTTTTGATATCTCGATGACACCCATCTACGCCCCGGACCGCCTCGGATTCGTCGAGGCAGGCGGGATATTCGCCCTTGCCAACCTACGGGGCGGCGGCGAGTTCGGCCGGAAGTGGCACGAAGCCGGGATGTTCGATCACAAGCAGAACGTCTTCGATGACTTCGTCGCCGCTGCCGGGCACCTCATCTCGGCCGGATACACGTCGGCCGACCATCTCGGCATCTATGGCAGGTCCAACGGTGGGCTCCTCGTGACCGCCTCTCTTGTGCAACATCCCGACCTGTTCGGGGCCGCGGTTGCCATGGTGCCCGTAACCGACATGATCCGCTATCACCGGTTCACCGCGGGTCGCTACTGGACGGCGGAATGGGGGAGCGCCGACGATGGCCCGGAGGAGTTTGGGTGGCTCTATGCCTACTCACCGCTACACAACGTCAAGCCGGCGGACTACCCGCCGACTCTGATCACCACCGGCGATACCGACGACAGAGTGGTGCCGCTTCACGCATACAAGTTCATCGCAACTCTGCAGACAGCCGTGGGTGATTCCGGCCCCGCCTTGCTCCGTGTCGACCGTCGTGCCGGTCACGGCCTCGGCAAACCCATCTTCAAGCTCATCGATGAAGCCGCCGACATCTACGCCTTCTTCCTCCATCATTTGGCGTAGGGAAGTTGGTCCCGACCGCCTTTTCAAGCCGGGTGTCGCGGAAATCCGGTTAGCACCGGGGTTCGGAAGATGCCACCATATGCCTTCATGCTCGTTTAGCAGCGTGTGTTTCCTGCCGACATGAGAGACGAGATGGCTCTGACACCGAGCAACCAATCGCGCACGCTCTGGTGGACGATGGCCGCAGTGGTTGGCCTCGCTCTGCTGGCATTTGGCGCGTTCTGGTTCGTCAATTCGAGCACGACGGGGCGGGCGCTCGACGAGGCGGAGTCCTTGCGAAAGGCCGATCTGACCCTTGCTGCTCAGGACGTGGCAATGAAGTCGATCGGGCAGCTGGTGCTCATCTCCCAGGACGCTGCGATAGAGGCGGCAACGGGGGCAGACATCGAGGTGGCGTCTGCAGAAGTGGATCGCACCGTTGCTGAGCTGGGAAGCAGGCTCGAAGGACTCGACTCGGGTCTACGGGGTGACCTCACCGAGGAGTTCGATGTGTGGCAAGCGGCCGCCATGAGAGTGACGTCGCTGGCCCAATCCGGTGTGCCATCCGAGGCGGCCGATGAGCTGGTGGCATCGATGGCTCCTGCCTCTGAGGCTTTCGTCGCCGAGCTGACCACCGCACGCGACAGCCAGGCACAGGTGGTCAAGGACTCGAGGGACAGTGTCAACTCGATGGCGAGGGTCGCAGGTTTCCTCACTATCTTCCTCATCCCGGTTCTGGCCATCCTCGCCTATAGGACTCGCGGCCCGGCGCCAGCTCACAGAGGCCGCCGCTCACCTCGATGCTCGAATCGAAGCTGAAAAGCAGGTCGGCAAGGCGAAGGACCAGTTCATCGCCGACGTATCTACGGAGCTGCGGGCGCCGCTCGCATCGATATACGGTTTCTCGGAGTCCCTCCTCGATAAGGGATTCATAGACCCACAGGCGGGGGACCTGGTCGGGCTGATCAACCAGCAGTCCGCAGAGCTGGCACGCATCGTCGAGGACCTGATGGTGGCTGCTCACGACGAAGATGCCCCACTCCCGCTGGCACGCGAGACCATCGACATGGAGAAGGAGATAACCGAAGCCGTTGCCGCCTTCCGCAAGCGCGGCAATAGCGTCGGAGGCACCTGGGGCAGCGGCTCGGTGCTCGGTGACCCGCTTCGGGTACGCCAGATTCTGCGCAATCTCATCGCCAACGCAGTCCAGCACGGTGGTCCCGATGTCCGGATATATGGCGACTCGGCCGGGAGCCGCTACGTCGTCTCAGTCGAAGACAACGGTTCGGGTGTTCCTTCCCACCTCGCAGACAAGCTCTTCACCCGATTCGTCCACGCCGACGATGCAGAGTCTGCCGAGGATTCGGCAGGCATGGGACTTGCGGTGGCAAATACGTTGGCCGAGGCGATGGGTGGGTCGCTCGACTACGAGCGTGTCGCCAATCGCACCGCCTTTGTGCTGTCGCTACCGCTGGCGACCGGTGCGCCGGCGCCGGTGGCGTGATGATTCTTCTTCGTCGTCTCGGGGTGGCGGCGGTCGTGGCGACGATGCTGCTTGCCCCTGCCGTGGGCGCTGCCGCCGCCGCAGCAGATTTCAGCACAGGGCCCACCATGGAGCCCATACCGGATCAGACGGTGAATGAGTTGAGCCAACTCTCGGTGACGGCGCACGCAGACGACCCCGATCTTCCCGACGACGTGCTCCGGTTCTCGCTGGCGGGTGGGCCGGTCGATGCATCGATCACCCCGGGAGGGCGGATCACATGGACACCTACCGAGGCCGACGGTCCCGGTACGTTCACGATCCGGGTCAGAGTCGAGGATGCTTCCGGTGAAGAAGACACCGAGTCTTTCCAGGTGACCGTCGATGAGGTCAATTCAGCGCCCGAGATCGGATTCATTCCCGATCAGGCGCTCGGCTCGGGTGATCAGATCGACATCGACGTCACCGTCAGCGACCGTGACAAGCCTGCAAATAGCCTCACCTTCAGCGCCACAGGGCTACCTCCTGGAGCAAGCATCGACCACACCACCGGACGGATCTCAGGGACGGTCACTGCCACCGAGGACGGGGTGTCCGGGGTAGCGACCGTGACCGTCTCCGACGACGGGTCACCCGCTCTCCAGGCGATCAGGAGCTTCTCCTGGCTGATCACGTCAGGCAATCGGGCACCGATTATGGAGCCACTCGATGCACAGATGGTGGGTGCAGACGGCGTTGTTCGGTTCACTGTCGTCGCCCACGACGGCGACCCGGGAGACACGCTCAGCTTCTGGCTAGCCGAGGGCATCGACCCTGTTCCCGCTGGGGCCAGCATCGACGAAGACACCGGGGTGTTCACCTGGCAGCCTGCCGAGTCACAATTTGACGCGATCTACCAGATCAACATCGGTGTATCCGACTCAGGCTCTCCACGGCTCTCGGCGACACAGCTCGTGACCATCGTCCTTCCCGAATACAACGTTCCACCGGCCATCGAGCCGATGACCGACAAGGTTTCGGCGGAAGGGGACACGGTCTCGCTGCAAGTCATGGCAAGCGACACCAACGTCGTCGACACAGCTCGAGTACTTCGCCACGGGTCTTCCCCCGGGTTTGCAGCTCGACGCCATCACCGGTGTTATCAGCGGCGAGATCGGATACGACGCAGCAGCGGACTCGCCGTACGAGGTGACGATCACCGTCACCGACGACGGCACGCCGAAGGCGTCGAGTGAGACTTCTTTCAGCTGGCAGGTTGACAACACCAACCGCCCACCCGTCGTGTCACGTATGTCGATCGTGGCGCTCGCGGGCGAGGACACCGCGATTCGAGCTCGAGGCATTCGACCCGGACGGTGACCCGCTCACCTACACCCTGGTCACCGCGCCCACCAATGGAAGGCTGGAAGGAGATCCTCCGACCCTCACCTACATCAACGTCGGCGGCACGCAGTGACACGTTCACGGTCTCGGTCAGCGACGGTGAGCTCGATGTAGAGCTACCCGTTTCGATCGAGCTGCGCACAGGCAATGAGCCGCCTGAGGCCGGTACCGACGAGTACGACGTACCCGTAGGGAGCCGGCTCGAGATCGATGCTCCCGGTGTGCTCGGCAACGACACCGACCCGGACAACGAGCCACTCATCGCGACGCTGGTGGCAGCGCCCGATCACGGCGACCTTGTGCTCGATGCAGACGGTTCCTTCTCATACACTCCCGATCCCGGCTATGTCGGTGCAGACAAGTTCACGTATGCGGCCGTCGACGCGTTTGGGATGCGTGCCAGCGCTACGGTCGTGCTGAACGTGGAGCCGGTTGTCGCAGAGTCCGGTCCCGGGACGGCCGGGGAAGATGCCGGGATCACCTCGACGATTGTTGCTGCCACCGCGGCATCGTGGCAGCAACCGCACGTCAACGGTGGCGGGGTGTTCCCCCGACTCGGTCGGGCGGTCGCCGGGGTCATTCATGGAGGTATCTCGTCACTGTCGGACATCGGCTATCCGCTGTTGCTGCTGGCAGCCGCATTGCTGCTCGCTCTCACCGTTGGCAAGGTGTCGCTAGTGCCCGCAGGTGTCGGCAGATCGCAGAGCGAGGGTGTAGTCGACTGGTATGACTCGAGACAAGGATTCGGGGCACTGATCACGACTGAGGGTGGTGACGCGGTGTATCTCCACGCCGGGGCGATCGATGAGGGGTTCTCCCCTAGCCCGGGCCGGCATGTCGAATTCATCGCTGCCGATATCAAGGGACGGCGGGTTGCCCTCAAGGTGTGGGCTATTTGACGAACTGGAGCTGGTGGACGTCGATCCGTCCGATCCGGAATCCCGCTTCACAGTACGCCAGGTAGTAGCGCCAGGTACGGCGGAACCGCTCGTCGAGATCCAGCTCGAGTAGTGCAGGCCAGGCTTCCTCGAAACGGTCTCGCCATGTGTGCAGCGTCCGGGCGTATGAGGCAGCAAAAGCATCAACAGACTTCAGGATCAGGCCATGCTCTAGCGCCAATTCCTCGAGACGAGGCACCGAGGGCAATGCCCCACCCGGGAAGATGTGCTTGCTGATGAAGTCGTCCCGGCCGAGAAGAGACTCGAACAGTCGCTGGTCGATGGTTATGGCCTGCATCGCGGCCTTGCCGCTGGGACGGAGCCTGGAGCCGATCTGGTCGAACAGCGCCGGCCACAGATCGGCTGGTATCGATTCGATCATCTCGATGGAAACGATTCTGTCGTAGGTGCCGGTCTCGTCCCGGAAGTCCTGGATCTTGATGTCGGTGAGGTCCTCGACTCCAGCCTTCTCGAGTCGTTCCCTGGCATATGTTGCCTGCTCGGTGCTCAAGGTCAGGCCGGTGACGTGGGCTCCGATCTCGGTAGAGGCGAACTCGGCGAATCCGCCCCAGCCACACCCGATCTCGAGTACGTGGTCACCGGGTTGGATCTCTGCAAGCTCGGCGAGCCGCCGGTACTTAGCAAGCTGCGCCTCGGTGAGGTCATCGCCATCGGAGACGAAGACTGCCGAAGAGTAGGTCATGGTGGCGTCGAGCCATGCTGTGTAGAAGTCGTTGCCGAGGTTGTAGTGGTCGTCGATGGAGGAGATCTCGGAACGGCGGCGGGCGGTGAGCCGTTGCCACAGCCGCCGCGATGTGATGAGGAAGCGGCCCGGTTCCCGGTCTCGTACGTAGGCATCGACGTTGCGGGCCAGTGTCTCCAGAGTCATGGTCAGGTCGGGCGTGTCCCACATGCCCGCCATGTAGGCCTCCGCAAAGCCAACACCCCCGCCGATGGCAACCATCCCCAGGGCTCGCCACGGTCTCCGGATTGTGATGGTTGCTGAAGGGCCCGGAGGGTTGCCGGCACTGGAAAGCGTGGCACCAGGGAGATCGACGGTGATGGCACCTACCTGGATCCGGCGCAGCAGCGCACCGTAGATCGCCCGCGCCGGCATTGTCGTGATCGTATCGAGAACGTTCATGTTGTCACCAACGTGCTCTCTATCTGGACTGCCTGCTCCGGTGGTTTCGGCACCGGCCGGTACCGACCTCCCTTCACAAGGATACGCAACGCGTTCCAATGTATGCCGGTGATCACCTTCAGCGTGAGCAGGGGATGAGTGAAGAAGACGCGGGCAAGGTTCCGGTCGGTGAACGGGCGACGGGATCCCACCATCGTGGCGGTGAGCAGGTCTTCGTCATGGGTCGAATAGTCGATCGACACCGAGAACCGTTCGCCGGGCGGTCGCAGCGTGAACGAGTAGGTGCCTTCCTTGTCGAAGAAGGGGGAGACGTGGAACTGCTTGTTGAATTCGTGGCGGTGAGGGGCCTGGTCGCCAATCGGTACCAGGTGGCTGTGGCTGTGGCCAAACGTGTTGTGGATCTCGTAGAGAACTGCCCGCAGCGTCTCGTTTGCATCGCGGCAGAACCAGACCGTGAGCGGGTTGAACTGATAGCCGAGGATGCGGGGATACAGCAGCAACTCGACTCTGCCACCGGTGATGTCAATTCCCGCCCGGTGCAGTTGCTCATCGATCCATGGGCGTAGCTCAGCACCGTCCCGTGGCCCGAGATCCCGGTCGTGTATAGAGAACAGGTTCCACCGGTTGTGGGAGAACCAGCGCTTTGACGCATCGAGCTGGTCGATCTCATCGAGGTCGACCAGCAGCGAGTAGGTGCGGTAGCTGAGGTCGTGTTGGAAAGGCGCCTTGCGCCTGTGGGCGACTTTGCCCACGAAGATCCCGCTGTTCACGCCGCCACCAGGTCCTTTCTTCGCAACACAGTGGTTGCCGACGGGCTGCGCGGGGTGATGACTCCTGCCCACGGCACCGGGGCGCCGAGCTGGGCTGCGACGGTGAGCCCCGCCTGGAGCCCATCCTCGTGGAACCCGTATCCGCAGTAGGCGCCGGCAAACCAGGTGTGATTGTCGCCCTGGATCGACCCGAGCTCACGTTGCGCCCTCGTGGCGTTGGCATCGAACTGGGGATGGGAGAACATCACTTCGTCGATAACGTGCTCGGGAAGGGGCTCGATGGTCGGATTCAAAGAGACGAGGACCTGGCGATCCTCCGGCAGATTCTGCAGCCGGTTCATCCAGTAGGTCACCGAAACCGGGTTCTCCGCATCCTTGGACACCGTGCCGAGTGCATTCCAGCTGGCCCAGGCCGCCCGGTTGTGTGGCATCAGCCGCAAGTCGCTGTGGACAACGGCGCGGTTGGGGGCGTAGCGGAAGGTTCCAAGGATCGCTCGCTCTTCGGGGGTTGCCGCGTCTCCGAGCATGCGGACGGTGGTGTCTGCGTGAGTGGCGAGCACGACCTGGTCGAAGTGACGGGTATCGCCGTGCGCATCGGTGATGCTTACCCCGTCGGGGTGTCGATCGATCTCGACCACGGGGCGACCAAGTAGCACCTCGTCTACGGTTCCCATCGCCGCTTCGACATAGCGGCGGCTGCCCCCGGTGACGGTACGCCACTGTGGCCGGTCGGTGATGCGGAGCAGCCCGTGGTTGGAGAGGAAGCGGAGCATGGTGCGCGCCGGCATCCTGGCGACATCGTCGCCGGTTCCCGACCACACCGCCGCAGCCAGCGGCAGCAGATAGTGAGATGCGAAGGAGTCGGGGTAGCGGCGCCATGTGAGGTAATCGGTAATGGAGAGGTCGTCCGGTACCTGGCCCGCTTCGAGCCGGTCTTGCTCGGATCGAAAGTCCTTGATTCCCCTCAGGATCGACCACATGGTCGGTCGCAGCAGGTTGGTCTTGTTGGCGAGCACGCCCGATAGGCTCCCGGCGTATTCGAGACCGGTTTGCGGATCGCGTACCGAGAACGACATGTCGCTCGGCTTGGTGTTGATGCCGAGTGCCGCAAAGAAGTTGACCAGGTTGGGGTAGTTGCGCTCGTTGTAGACGATGAACCCTGTGTCGATCGGCAACAGGTATCCACCCATGTCGACATCGATGGTGCGGGTGTGGCCACCTGGCCGGTCTTCAGCTTCATAGACGGTCACCCGGTGTTCCGTGCTGAGCGCCCAGGCGGCCCCGATCCCGGTGATCCCGGAGCCGACAACTGCGATGTTCATTGACTCTCCTTGTTCTCGCTCCTGGTTCGGAACGAGAGGCCGTACTGGATGGAGGACATACAGATCGGGGAGTGGCAGCGAACAACAGGTAAGAAACCAGGGAGATCAAGATGACCCGTCTCGTAGAAACCGCAATGACTTCACTCGACCAGGCGGCAGCATTCGACAACGTTGCCGAGTTTGCCAATATCGACAAGTGGGATCCGGGAGTAACCCGTTCTGTGAAGCAAACGCCGGGGCCAACAGGGGTAGGCACCGACTACGCCCTCGCCCTCAACTACAACGGCCGGGCGATGAACATGACCTACACCGTTACCGAGTACCACCCCAACAGCCGCATCGTCCTCGAGGGCAAAGGCAATCTGATCGCAGCCGTTGACACCATCACTTTCGAGCCAAATGGCAGCGGCACCGTCGTCACCTATCAGGCCGATCTCCAACTGACCGGTATCGCCAGGTTGATGCAACCTCTGATGAAGTCTCGCTTCGAATCCATCGGTAGCGCCGCAGGCGACGGCCTGCGTAACTGGCTCAAAGAGTTGGACGGTTGAGCTCGAGCTCATCCAGCAACTCCCGGTCATTGGTTTCGTGGCTGGTGTAGGCAATCATGGCCCGGTGGAATCTCGAGTGATGCGCTGCTCTCAGCAAGGAGATGTCTCGGTCGCTGCGGAGCTGCCCCCAGGCCCCGTTGCCGACCGCTGGCTCTGGCTCGATCTGGTCGCACGGGCCGATGACATGGAGGCGGTCGCCGAGCTGACGTCAGATTTTCGATTCGATCAGATGGCTCTGCGTGATGTCGTAGAGGACACAGATCTGTCCAAGGTGGACGATTTCGGTCACCACCTGCTCGTCGTACTCCATGGCCTTCGAGACGACGAGGTCGACACCTATGACGTTGGCTGCTTCGTGAATGAGCAGTATCTCGTGTCAGTTCATCGCTGCGATTCCCCCGGCCTCAACTTCCTCTGGGATCACATCCTCGAGAACTTCGAGCTGGCCAACGGGGGTGTCGACCACCTATTGGCACGTATCGCCGACGTGCTGACGCGACGTCTGTTGGCGGTGGTTGACGCTTTCGACGACGCAGGCGACGAACTGATCCTCAAGGCACTCGACGCCCATCAGGACCTGCTGCCGGAGCTGATGGCTGTCCGCGGAGATCTGGCCGAGATCCGCCGGGTGGTGCACCCGCAACGAGAGACCCTCGACCAACTGAGGCAGAGCCCGTCTCCGCTGATCAGCGAAACTGGCCGGCGGCGCTTTTCCGACGTCTTCGACGTCGCCTCTCGAGCCTCGCAGGGTCTCGAGGGCGCACGTGCCTCGCTCGCAGAGATCCTCGACGCATATCGGGGGGCTGAGGCGCAGAAGGCGACCGATGTCTCGATGGTGCTCACCGTCTATGCGGCCATCATGTTGCCGCTCTCGCTCATCGCCGGCTTCTTCGGGATGAACTTCACGAACATTCCCGGATTCCACAGCGAGATCGGTTGGATTGTTGTCACCGCCGCCATGCTCGTCTTTGCACTGGTGTCGCTCGGCGTCTTCATCGCCGCCGGCTGGATCCGCCGTCCGTCTGGGTCGCCGCGCCGGAAGGGTGCTAGGCCGCGGTCTCGTCGAGGCCGCCCGGGCTCCGGCGCAGATCGTCGGCGCCGCCTACGAGATCTCGACGCTGCCGCTGCGTGCCACGGTTCGTCGAACCAGGCGTGGTCAGGGCCCGGAGGAGTGACCGGGGGCCGTGCCCGATATCGCTATCGTTCGACACATGCTTGTCAAAATGGTTGTAGAGATCCCCAAGGGGAGTCGGAACAAGTACGAGATGGATACCGAGACCGGTGAGATCCTTCTCGACCGGATGCTGTTCACAGCCACCAGGTACCCGGCCGACTACGGCTTCATCGACAATACCCTTGCCGAAGACGGCGACCCGCTCGACGCCCTGGCGCTGGTGAGCGAGCCGACCTTCCCCGGCTGTCGTATCTGGATCCGCCCGGTTGGTCTGTTCCTCATGGAGGACCAGGGCCAGGCGGACCACAAGATCCTCGGTGTTCCGGTGGGTGATCCACTGTGGGCATCTGCACATGATCTCGAAGATGTTCCGCCGCATCTACTCAATGAGCTCGAACACTTCTTCCAGGTTTACAAAGACCTCGAGGACAAGAAGACCGCCGCCATCGGCTGGCTCCCCGCCGCCGACGCGGTAGCCGCAATCGAGAAATCGCAACTGGGTTAGCTGCTACGTCGGAGAAACTAGCCGATCCACCGTCTCCGACAGCTGCGCCCAGAGCCGGTTGCGCTCGGCTGAGGTCTCGATCGTCTTCTTCGAGCGGTATTCGGTGCGGACGGCGCGGTCGTGCCAGAGCTTGCCGGATCGCTCCCCGCCCTCCCGGGACGTGGCCAGCCATAGCACGGTGTCGGCGCCTTGCCCGGCGGTTCGAAGCAACGGCCTCGTGATTCGGTGGAAGCCGGGCAAGGAGTCACGGACACCGGGGGTGTCGACCCAGCCGGGGTGCGTGGCGTTGACGGTGACGCCGGTGCCTGCGAGCTGGTCCGCCCACATCTTGGTGAGCACCATCAATCCCCGCTTGGCGCGGGCGTATGCGACACTCCCGTGGTACTCACCGTTCTCGTAGTTGGGATCGTCGAGTTCCAGCGCCTGGGTGTACATCCCGCCGGAGGTCGTGTTGATGATCCGCGCCGGTGCCGAGTCGACCATCTGGTGCATGAGCCGGTTGGTTAGCAGGAAGGGACCGACCAGGTCGGTGGCGTATGCGAGTTCGAGTCCTTCGGATGTCTCAGTGCGCGCTGGTGGGCAGCACTACCACGTTGTTGATCAGCACATCGATGCGGGGCTCGTTGGCGACGATCTGGTCGCTCAACGTGGCTATGTCGGACATGATCGACAGGTCGGCGATGTAGTAGCCGATGTCGCCGTGCGGTGAGAGATCGACGAGCTTGCTTCTGAGCTCCTCAGATTTCTCCCGGTTGCGTGCGATGAAGCGAAGCCGGGCACCGAGCCGGGTTGCCTCGATTGCCAGCTTCTTGCCGATACCGGATGTGGCCCCGGTGATGATGACCACCCGGTCATCGAAGGCGCCATCGGGGATTAGGTCCCAGTGGCGGGAGCGCACCCTGTATCCGATCGAGGTGAAGCTGCCGACGACGGACCATTCGAGGAACCCGTCACAGAGGGTTTTGGTGGAAGACATCCTCAAATGCTATCGCTCAGCCAGATGGCGGTCGGCGCAACCGCGGACACGACAACACCGCCTGCGACCTCATTGCTGATGGCGATTCCACTGATCTCGCCCTCTGCCCTGAATTCGATGACTCCTGGCTCGTTGCCGAGCAGTGCCGCCGATACCACCCGATCTTCGACGATGACCCAGAGTTGATAGGTGCGGTCGTCGCTGAGGTGGGGAAGCGAATCGGCAATGACAAAGCCGGTACCGTCTGCGGCAATCACAACTTCGGGGTGGATGCCGGTGACGCCCTCAGGACTGGACAGGGTGACGTGGAGCGAATCGGACGCAGCGATGGCAGCGGTCGCCGTCGACCGGATGTCCCTTGTGGTGCTGCGGGTGGCGAGCACAGTTGTCGCTCCCACGGCCACTACAGCCAGAAGAGCCGCCGCCATCAGGGACCATGACATGTGTCGGGTCTTCTCCACCAGCGCAGGGGGTGCGGGAGAGGAGATGCCGGCTCGTTCGCTGATATGGTCCCAAAGCTCGGGTGATGCGGCAGGGATGATGTCGGGTAGGCCGTCGATCAAGGCGACGGCAACCCTCCGGAATGCGGCGAGCTCCCGGGCGAGGTCGTCGTCCATCTCCTGCTCGAGCCGGGCAGCCTCGTCGGCGGGAAGAGCGTCGAATTGCGTGTGCGGCAACCGCATCCAGCTTATGTGAATCCATTTAGTTCGGTTCCCAGCGTTTCGCGCAGTTTTGCCAACCCGGAACGGATTCTGCTCTTCACCGTTCCCTCAGGGACGCCCAGCGTGGTTGCCACTTTGCGGTAGGAATATCCGAGGTAGAACGCCATTGCGATGGGTTCCCGTTCGTTTTCCGTCAACCGGCCAAGGGCGTTGCGTACCCGTTCCGAGGTGATCATGTTCATTGCCTCTTCTTCGGGGCCGGCCTGGTAGTTGGATGAGCGTTGGTCGTCTGCGATTTCGCGTCGGGAGCGAGCCTCCTCGGAGCGGATCAGATCGACACTGCGTCCGTGAGCATCGAGCTGGAGGAACGAGGCCAGAGAGCCACGGCTCGGGTCGTAGCGATGTGGTTTGCGCCACAGACGCACGAACACTTCCTGGGTGACGTCCTGGGCGAGTTCTTCTCTTCGCAGCAATCCATACGCGACCCGGTAAACGCGGTGGCCATAGATGCGGTACGCCTCATTGAGGGCATCAGTGGTCGCCGTTGCTGAGTTGTGCGGCAAGGGCAGCATCGTCATCCCGCTTGTGTGCGGGTGCGTTCGAGCTTTCGAAGTGACTGGGCCATTTACCTCTCCACGATGGATTTAGTACTAAATACAAGCATGCTCATCTCATCTGTCAAGCCTTAAACATCAGTCCCATTGTCAGCTCATGTCAGAGCATCTGGCGATTTGCAGAAGGAGGGTTTTGGCACTAAATAGGGGTGATGGCCTCACTTACCCTTCACGAAGTCGCCGCGGAACTGGGCGTCCACTACATGACCGTCTACAGATATGTGCGCCTCGGATACCTCGACGCACACAAGGACGGAGGTACCTGGCATGTTGACCGTCGGGCGCTAGACGAATTCAAGAAGCCCGCGTCATCGGCCGGGCATGGGGGCGATGGGACTGCATGGGACAGCCGCCTGGTACAGCGTCTGCTCGCCGCCGATCAGGCCGGAGCTTGGAAGGTGGTCGAGGCGGCACAGGCATCGGGAAAGGATCTTCGTGCGGTCTACGAGGATCTACTGATTCCCGCCATGCACACCATCGGCGACCGATGGGAGAGCGGCACCGTGACCATTGCTGAGGAGCATGCCGCATCCCAGCTCATGGTCAGGATCATCTCGCGACTGTCAAGCCAGATCGCAAGACGTGGCGTCTCCAAAGGCACCGTCGTCGTCGGCACGTCGTCAATCGAGCTGCACGTGCTTCCGCTGATGATCGCCGCCGACCTAATCCGACTCGAAGGCTTTGAGGTTCTCGACCTCGGCTGCAACCTGCCGGCAGAATCATTTGCGGAGATCGTCGCCAAACAGCAACGTCTGATCGCCGTCGGTGTGAGCGCTACATCGCCAGATCAGGTCGACGACATTCAGGGCGACCATCGACGCACTGCGCGGCTCGATCGATGTGCCCATCTTTCTCGGCGGCTCTGCTATCAACGGTGACGACCATGCCAGGCTTCTCGGAGCCGACTTCGGTGGTCCCAGGATCAGCGACGTAATACCTGAACTCGTGGCATTGGCGGGTTGACAACCCGGATCAGTTCCTTCGAAACCGGGGACCGGCCGTTAGCCGGAGCCCAGGTCGACGGCCATTTGGCGGAATGCCTCGAGGCCCTGGGCCAGAGACTGTGCAAGGGTGGCGAGTTCGGTCTCGGAGATGTCTATCTCGATGGGCACGTCGAGGTTGACCGGTACCTCGGTATTGACCGGGATGGTCTCATTGACCGGGATGTCGACGGTGAGGTCGATGGGGAGGTCGAGCTGGATCGGCACCGTGATGCTCAATGGGATGTCAATGCCGAACGGGCCATTGACAGTGATGGTGGTGTCGAACTCCTCGTCAATCGGGATCGTGGTGTTGATAGGAACGGCGATGGTTCGATTGAGAACGACTTCGGCGTTGATCGGCACCGTCTCGTTGATGCTCACGTTGAACGTGATTGTCGAGTTGGCGAACTCGTCGATGCCGGCCACAGCTTCGCCAAGCGCCGAGTCGATGGCGGGCCCGAGACTGCCCAGCTGCTCCTGGAACGCCGTGACCTGCGCCGCGTAGATGGCCGCCCCGCTCTCCACCCTGGCCATGTCTGCGACCAGTTGATCTCGCTCGAGGCGCACCTCGTCCAGATCGCTCGATAGCGACCCGACCCGACCCAGCCAGGTACAGGGTGGCGATGGCGACCACCACCAGGAGAGCCCCACCACCGATAACGATCGGGGTCAGGTTGCGATTGGTATTCATGGGAGCTCCCTCGGCTGCCGGTGTGGAATCTGCCTGGTCGGGTGAATCGTGGTGAGCTGAGCGGCGCATCATGGTGGCGACAAACCAGGCCACCACCAGCACAAAGCCTGCTGCGACAAAGGTCTCCGCCATGGCAGCCGCGGTGAGGTCGGCGGACGCAGCAGCCGCCAGCTTCCCATAGTTGGGGTCGCTGAGCGCAGGTAGCTCGATCTGGGTTCGAAGCTGGTTGAAGCGGTAAAGCCCCCACGCCGTCAAACCCGAAAGTCCCACCGACAGACCGATAAGTCGAAGCACCATGACAAGGCTGGCGGCTGTTCCCCGCCGATCCGGAGGGGCCGAGTCGACAACGGCCGCCGTCGTTGGCGCCATCACCAGCCCGAATCCGACCCCGAGCTAGGCCGAGCTGCCAGGCCATTGCCGGATAGCCGGTGCTGGTATCCCACCCGTAGCCCATCAGAAAGAAGGCAAGTGCCCCGAAACCCAAGGCCGAGCAGCACCGGTGGCCGGTACCAGCGACTCTCGGTGACGCGACCCCCACGTAGGAGGCCAGGGACATCGATGCCGTCATCGCGCTGAGCACCCAGCCTGTGATCACCGCAGCGCGTTCGATGTCGAACTCCACCACGTTGATGAATAGCGGCACGTTGACCATCGCTATCGCAAGTGTGCCACCGACGAAGAAATTCACTCCGACGGCGGAGACCAGGTTGCGCCCCCGGAACAGGGCGGGATCGATCAGCGGGTCGTCGACCCGCCGCTGCCACCACACAAAGCCGATCCCGGCGACCAACGCCACCGGATAGAGCCACATCAGGGCGTCCCTGCTGCCACCGGTGAGCTGCTCGAGGCCAGTCACGCTCTGGATTTCGGCAGGACCGAGCAGAGCCAGGTTCAGGGCGACCAGGGCGATGGTGAGCAGCGCCGCGCCCACCCAGTCGACCCTGGCCTTGCGGTGCTCCTCGGGTGCATCGTCTAGCACATACCAACCGGCGATGATGCCGATCACTGCCAGCGGGATGTTGAAGTAGAACTGCCACTGCCAGGTGAGGAAACGGATGATCATCGCCCCGTACAGCGGTCCCCATACCCAGCCCAGCGTGTCGATGGCGGCCAGCACACCGAGAGCCCGCGCCCGCTTTCTCGCCTCGTAGGCATCGCTGACTGCGGCCATTCCGATCGGTACGAGGGCCCCGCCGCCCATTGCAGTGAGCACCCGGCCGAACAGGAACGGGCCGAGCGTGGTGGTGTTCGGGATGATGACAGAGCCCACCAGGAACAGACTCAGCGCCCCGATATAGACCCTGCGTCGTCCCAGCACATCGCTCAGCCGTCCCATGAACGGCATCACCGCCACGTAGGCAATCAGGTAGACGTTGACGATCCACGCTGCGTCATCGATGCCGTCTGGCAACACGATGCCGAGGTCGTTGATGATCGGCCGCAGCATGGTGGTCACCACGGTCAGATCATCGGCGGCAATGAATATGCCGAAGGCGACGACGATCAGGATGGCACGAGGGGATGCCTTTCTCCTGATACTCATTTGCTAGCCCTCAGTGTCCGGGGGCGTAATCTCGACCGGCTCTTCGAACTCGGAGAACACGATGGACCAGTCGCTCGTTTGACCCTCAAAAACGGTGGACAATTCTGCTTCCCGCACATAGCCAGTCTCCGGGTCGATCCACATGTCGAGGTCGACGGCCTGCTTTTTGATCAGCCCGGCGAGAATCACTGCGACTCGATCTTCATCTGCCGTGGCCCGGATGTGATAGCGAGGTTCGTTGTCACGCTCCTCCTCCCCGATCCATGCGACATCACTCAATCCCTCGGCAAGCAGCGGTTGCCAGCCCAGTTCCGGGTCGAACAGAGTTGTCGGATCAAAGTCATACCCCTCGGGGGCATCCTCCCAGGCACCCGTGATCGGGTTGGTGAGCCAGGTCTTGCCGTCGATGGCAATTGCACCGATTTGAGCGTTCAGATTGCCCACCTCGAGAGTGACTACGGCGTTGGCGGAACTCGGTGCTGCGAACTGACCTTCAGCTTTCGAGAAGTTGAGAGTGTCGAGCGGATCAATGTAGACGGGAGCGCCACCACGTTCGATCTTGAAGCGTACGAAGTCGATCGACCCCATTGCCCCGGCAGCGGCGGCGAGCACCACATCGGGCTCGGGGGCAAGGGTTGTTGCGGGCTCGGACCCGCTCCCGCATGCGGAAGCGAGCAGAGTGATCGCAACGATGAGACGCCATGCGATTTTCATGGCGTCACCATAACGGACCGGCGATATTGCGAGCAGCCGGTGCCATCAAGTGGGCTGCCGTTGAGCAAGAATGGGTAGATGGAGTCGCATTCGCAGCAACGTGTCGCCGGTCTGGAGATTCGTGCGGTGGACATCAGTGACGTGCCAACGATGGCAGGGATCCAGCTGGCCAGCGCGTTGTCCGGATTTGCTCACATCTTCCCTGCCGAACTGCCAAAACCGACACAGGCCGGGCTCGAGGAAGAGTGGAGTGCGATCGTCACAGACACGGCGCAGGCCGCGCTCATGGGCGACGTATCGGGTGAGCCGGCGGGTGTCGTTGTATTCGGCGGCGATGCCGGCGGGTTCTCCGCTTGCGCTCTCCGCAAGCTTTACGTGACGCCGGAGTTCCGGGAGAAGGGTATTGGCTCGGCGCTGCACGACAGGGCCATCGCCGGCCTTCGCTCGCTCGGCTGCACCACGGCGCATCTTTGGGTCCTGGAGCGCAACATCACGGCTAGGCGGATGTACGAGCGGAGAGGCTGGGAGCTACGACATTGGACGCGAAGCGACTGGCCGGGCACCGGGATTCTCGAGCTGTGCTACACCCTCGAGCTGGCTACTCGTCTTTGATTGTCCTGTCGATGTGCTCGTGTATCCATTCCATGAGGTCGAGCTCGAGGCTACGCAACACCCTGGCCACGGCGAGGTCGTGAGCAACCCTATGGTCCCTGTGGTTCTCCGGTGAGTGAGCGTTGACCCGGTATCGCTTCCCGGACAGCTCCAGTGAGCCGGAGGCGTCGACCCCGTATTCGCTCTCCTCGAGCTCGATCGAGATCGAGACTACTTCGCGCATGATTGGGGGCTCCTGTGCTTGGCGCTGCCGACATGATCTGCCGGGAGCTGCCTTCCGGCTAGTGCCGGATGTCACGTCGCCGCAGCCGATTCCCCTAGCGGATCTGAGTGGTGTCGTCGTCTCGATCGTCGCCGCCGATACCCGACAACACGCCGACTCCCAACGCTATCAGCAGGATCGGCCACAGAGTCGACGGGGCTATCTCATAGACGCCGACCGCTTCGAGCAGGAACATGATGCCCAGAGCGACAAAGATGAGGCCAGAGACGAGAGAACGGCGTCGGGAAGGGCTCATCGACGCACCACGATCTGCCCGAATCCGACACGGGCGTCGATTATCAGTCTGCGTTCGGCGCCGTCGAAGCCGGGATCGGCAGCGCTTGCTTTGACATTGACACCGTCCCAATGCGAGCCGAACAGACTCAACTCCCCGGCAGTGGCGCGTCCATCCACCGAGACGGCGACGGCATCGCTGATACCGGTGACGTCGATACTGCCGAAGGTGACACCGACCTCCAGGTGAGTATCACCAATGGGGAAGTCGACATCTCCAAGGTCGAGTCTCATCTGCCCGGCGACCAGGCTGTACCCGGCATCGAGCGTCGCGATTGTCGGGGAATAGGCACGTTCGCCGACTCCTCCCGACAACGGAAGGGAGAAGGCTGAGCTGAATGTACTCAATAGCGCCAGGATGATCGAGATGGTGACCCCTGCGCCAAAGAGCCCGCCGGCTGATCCGTCCCGGGCGTAGGCGGTTACCAGTGCAATCCCGATGATTACGAGGATCGCAGCCAGCAGCGCTCGCCACGGCAGAGAAGCGACGTCGAGAGCTGCCAACAGCCAGCCCGTGCCAATCACCACGAGAATGGCGCCCCAGATCAACGGGCCGTATGCGATGGTCCGCTTCGGTTGATCAGGTGAATACGGGTCTCTTGTTCATTTCTTCATTGAGTAGATGATCACGCCGGTGCCGACCGAGATGAGTACCGCAGGCAGCCACAGGTCCTTCATCCATGGTAGGTAGCGGTTGGCGAGCATGGCAGCCCCACCGAGTACCAGCACCCCACCGAGGATGATCTTTCCGTTGTCGCTCGTCGATGCCGATCGGACGGGAGACGCGGTCTCGGTGTCACCCTCCGGGATGGCAATCCACGCGATGATGTATAGCACCGGGCCGGCACCCAGAAAGAGCACTGCCAGCCATGCCAGTCGCATCCAGGCTGTGTCGATGTTCAGATAAGCGGCCATTCCCCCGGCCACGCCTGCGATCATTCGATCGTTCCGGCTTCGCACGAGCCTGGGTCGGTCGGGTTGATTCATTGCGGCCTCATGTGGAACGTACCTCTTCCTATCTGACGGCGAACGCCAGCTTCACAGTTGCCCGGTATTGAACGACCTTGCCGTCTTCAACGCCGGCGCTGAACTTCTGTACCTCAACACCGGTGATGCCGCTGACACTCTCTGCAGCCTTGGCTACCGCACTCTCGACCGCAGCCTCGAAGCCTTCCGTTGAGATTCCGATTACCTCGATGACCTTCACGGCCCCGGATTCGATGAAGTCGCCCATTCCTGGTCCCTTCCTTAGCTTCAGGCTGATGCTACTCGGCAGGGTTCTGTCGGGTGTTTCTACGCAGCGGTTAGCCTGCTGCCCGTGACCACCGGCATCGATTTCTCAGGACGGCGAGGAAGCCTCCCCCGATGGGTCGGAGGAATTCTCGCTTTGGCCTATCCACTGATCCTGGTGGCAGGGGCGTTGAGCGTTGGGTTCAGCCGAACCGGGGACATGGCGGACCTTGCAGCTTCCGTGTTGGCGGTGGGGCTGTTTCTGATTGCAGCCCCGACCGCCTGGGTGTTCACTGCCGATTTCATCGTGGCGGGGCGGCTTCTGGTGGTGACCTCGGCGCTGGTGACCTCGCTGCCGTTGTGGTTCCTGGTCGGCTCTCGTCTGGCCTACGTGGCTACGGGCTGGCTCATCTGGCTTCGCAGCTACATCATTGTCTGCATCGTGTGGAGCGTGTTGAACGTCCTGGTATTTGTCCTGCTCGGGTCGATCACAGGTTGATCAACCTGCTCCGAGCTTGCTGACCATGGCGTAGATCGTCACCACGACGAGAGCGGTATCTACATAGCCCCACATACCGAGCTTGCTCTGAACGGCCGCGGCGGCCGTCGCATCGCCGCTGTCGTAGAGGTCCGCGACCTTACGGCCAAGCGGGCCGAAGATCCTGGCGCCGAGCACGGCACCGACGATGACGGTGATGAATCCGAGGGCGACAAAGGACTGCTCAAAATCCCATTGAGCGCCGTCGATGACCAGGAAGACTCCCGTGATCAATGCGATGACAGCGGCAGGCGTGTAGACGATGATGCCCATACGGACGGTCTGGCGCATCCATGCAGCCGCGGCGACGCCACCTGTCCTGGCCATGACCGGATTGACGACGATCCGGGTGATGTTGGCCCCCAACCAGGTGGCAGCGGCGAGGATGTGGATGAAGAGAAGTACTTCGCGCAACTCAGTCTCCTTGTAGCTCGAGCGAACCACGCCAGCCTACGACATGAAGCGAGTGTCACATTCGGTGGGCAGACCAGTTGGACCTTTCGAGAGGCGTCAACTGCCGGGCTGGCCCCTGCGTGTCAGGTCTCACGCCAGATTGTCTCGGGAGCAGCGTCCCCAAAAGCAGCCATAGTCACCTGACCCAGCTTCTTTCCCGTCCATGTACGCCAACGGGCGGGTGTTACCTCGATGCATACGTCGTCCAAGTCGTCCCAGACATTGTTCACCACATCGAGGGCGTCGTCGGTTACGTACTTGGCGCGAAGCCGATGGTTGATCTCGTGGGCCTCGGTGCCGGTGATTGTCCGGGAAGACCCGGTGGTGAATGCCATCAAATGTGTGCCGGTGGCCGCCGAGCCTTCCACTATGAATGAGATGGTCGGGTTCGCAGCAAGGTTCCTTGCTTTTCGGGTTGTCGACCTTGTCTCCCAGTAGAGCTTGCCGGACTCGTGGAGGAAGAGCACATAGGCGAGATGGATGGAACCATCGGGGTTGAGCGTCGCTACTACGCCGTTGAGAGCCTGGTTGAGGACATCGTCCATCTCCTCGGCGGTGGGACGAGCGGTATAGATTTCCTGGGCCTGCGACATGGGGTTCCCCTCTTTCCTTTCGAGTCGACCCTACCGGTGGCCCGGCCCGGATGGCGCCCCAATTTCCGCTTGACTCTCGGGTAGCTGGAGAGTCCATACTGGATCGGAGGGCCTTCACCAAGACAGAAAAGCGGAGGTGGCTTGTGTACCGGATCGGGGAATTCTCCAAGCTCAGCCGGGTGCCGGTTTCGGCATTGCGGTACTACAGCGATCTGGGGCTATTGCCCCCGGCGGTCGTCGACGGCGACTCCGGCTACCGGTACTACTCGGCGGCACAGTTGCCCCGGCTCAATCGGATACTCGCTTTGAAGGATCTCGGGCTCTCGCTCGACGAGGTCTCAGTCAATCCTCAACGACGAGCTCACTGCCGGAGAGTTGCGGGGCATGCTTCGCCTGAAGCGTGCGGAGATCGGCCAGGCGATGGCCGAACAGCAGGCGCAACTCACCCGGGTGGAGAATCGCCTCCGCCTGATCGAGAGGGAAGGAACCATGCCAGATCAGGAAATCGTCCTCAAGGAACTCGAGCCGATCCATGTCATCTATCTACGTGAGATCCTCGAAGGCGTCGACCGGATTCCGGCCATGATCCAGGACGGGTACATCGGCCTCATATCAAACGGGGTAACCCCGACGGCACCGGCGTTCTCCATCTACCACGACCCCGAGTTCAAGCCGGAGTCATTCGACCACGAGGTTGCCTATCCGGTTCCCGAAGGGACGCCGCCATTGGAGACGCCGGCTGGTCGCAAGTTCAGCGAGCGGGTGGTTGCCGGCGGCAAGCACGCGATTCTCGTCCATCAGGGGCCCTTACGACGAGATGGACGCAGCCTATGGGCGGATCGGGCAGTGGATCACCGACAACGGCATGCAGATCGTCGGCCCTCCCCAGGAGGCGTATTTGACCGCACCCGACGACCCCGCCGGCCCGATCACCGAGATCCGTTGGCCGGTGCAATAACGGCGGCCTGACAAGAGGCTTTTGGCGTCGGAAACCGGAACATATTCCGCTTTCCGACGCCAAAGCGAAAGGAGCAACGATGGCGAGCATCGATCTCAAGAAGAAATACAAGGAGTCGTACTCGGCCAGAGTCGGGAAGCCTTCCGTGGTGGAGATGACGCCCCGATCGTTCCTGATGGTCGATGGCGCCGGCGACCCCAACACCGCACCCGAGTACGCGTCGGCCGTTGCGGCGCTGTACCCGATCGCCTATGCGATCCGGGCGTCGATAAAGACAGCTACGGGGGATGCGTATTCGGTGCTGCCGCTCGAGGGGCTGTGGTGGGCAGACGACATGGAGCAGTTCTCGGCCGATAGCAAGGGCGACTGGAAGTGGACGATGATGATCGGTCTCCCCGAAGTTGTCGACGCGGCCGGCGCTGTCGAGGCGATCGCCGAAACGACGCTGAAGAAGCGGCTCGTCGCAGGAGATGCAGTTCGGTTTGAGGTGTTCGACGAAGGGTTGTCTGCCCAGGTCATGCACATCGGCCCGTACTCCGCAGAAGCCCCGACGATTGAGATGCTCCACGAGTTCATCGCCGAGCAGGGGTTGACCCGTCGTGGTCGTCACCACGAGATCTATCTGAGCGATCCCCGCCGCACCGCTCCCGACAAGCTGAAGACGATCATCCGCCAGCCCGCCGCCTGATACGGAGCTTTTGGCGTCGGAGAGCGGAACATATTCCGGTTTGCGACGCTAAAGGCCTCTTCTTTGGGGGTCAGCGCGGCGACCAACCACCCAGGCGGCGAGTAGCCAGGACAAGGTCGTCCAGATGCTCGAGGACCAGCCACGAGGTCGATACAGATGTCGACCAGCCCGGTGCTGAGACCTGCCCTGATCACATTGGCCATGTGATAGAACGGGAGCACCCGATGCACCGTTGCCCACCAGTCGGGGAATTGGCTGATCTGGACCACGATCGGCGAGAACAGCAGCACCAGGAAGATGATCAGGTTGGTGATCAGATTGGTCATGCGTGGATTGGGGATCGCATGAGCGAAGGCGAAGCCGATCGACGTGGCCATAAATGAAGTGAGCAGGACCGCCGGGACGATCGACCAGGAAACGTCGAGCTCTATCGAGTAGCGGGAGTGGGCGAGCAGCAGGGAGACGATCGTTCCCGGGATCGCCAGCGAGGTGAATAACGCAAACGTCGCCATTGCCGAAGCCAATCGAGGCACCGGCAGCGACCAGACGAAGTCGTAGGTATCACGGATCTTGTGACTCATGATCGAGTTCGGCACAAGCACGAATCCGACCGGGATCAGCGCCAGCGCCGGGATCCCCGTGACGATGTACGTCTTGACGACATCGCTGATCTCGCCGAAGTAGAAGCCGTACATGTAGACCATGCCGCCGCCCATCAGGATCTGAATGACCAATGTCAGCACCAGGTATGTCCGCATGTTTGTGAACTCGAAGCGGAGCATGTTCCAAAAGGACGCCGTCCAGTAGCCGGCACCCTTGCGGATTTGCACCTCAGGAAGAGTCGTGGTCATTTCCGCCTCCCCAGCACCAGGGCGCTAACGGTGGCTGCCGCCACCGACCAGATTGCAAGCACGAGGTAGGAGTGGCCGACGTTGGTGGCGATACCTTCTACCAGCGAGGCTCTGACGGCGTTGGCCATGTGGACGAATGGCAGATACTGATGGGCCGTGGCCAACCAGTTCGGCATGTTCTCCGCCGGGTAGCTGATTGGGGAGAACCCGAGGATCATGAAGATGAGTATCTGTGACACGAGCATCGTGATCTCGGGCTTTGGGATGGCGTGCGATAGCGCGTAGCCGAGGAGAGTGCCGGTGGCCAGCGTGAGCAGGACGGCGGGGATCACCATTGGGGTGACCTCGAACCTGACATCGAACCGAATCCAACCCGCGATGAGCGCGGCGAGCATCCCGGGTATTCCGATCAGCACATTGAGTGTGAGCCAGGCGGCCGCCGATGCGCTGCGGGGGACTGGCAGCGACCACATGAAGTCGTACGAGCCCTCCATTTTCTGTTGAGCGACCAGCTGCGGTCCGACGGCGGCGCCCACCAAGATCAGAGTGATGACCGCAGCCCCGGTCACGAGATAAGCCGCGGTTCTCGGTGGCACCGACGGTATCAACAGGCCGAAACCGAAAACCATGCCGGCACCCGATATTGTCTGGGCCAGGATGAGGATGGGGAGCAGTAGGCGGACATTGGTCAATTCCCAGCGCAGCATCGCGACATAGGCCCGGACCCAGTGGTCGGTCCCTTGCCGCTTGGCAGGAAGTACCACGATGGCAGCCGTGGTCATAGCTCGATCTCCGCTGCGGAAGCGTGACCGGTCAACCGGACGTAGATGTCCTCGAGGGTGATGGCTCCAAGCGCATACTCGTCGGCGATCCCCGCCTGCATCTGCTCCTGCGCCCACGTGATTCCGGTACTCGCCGCATCTGCGTCGATAACGGTGATCAGGTTGTTCCCGGCGCGGGTGCTATGGACGACGAAGTCGGGCAGGACCGGTGTTTCGATCCCCGGGCTGAGCATCAGCTGGAGACGAAGATGCTCACGATCAGACGACTTCAACGAAGACGGCGTGCCTTCAGCGATGAGCTTGCCTTCGTCGATGATGGCCAACCGATCCACCGACTTCTCCGCCTCCATGACATTGTGGGTGACCAGGAACACGGCGACTCCGTCGTGAGCGAGTTGACGAATCTGCTTCCACATCAGACGTCGACGCAGCGGGTCGACGTCGTTGGTCGGCTCGTCGAGGATGACGACCTTGCCCGGCCATACGGTGGTCATGATGAAGCCAACGAGACGCCGCACCCCACCCGACATCTTGGTCCCGAGCGTGCCCCGCCACTCATCTAGTTCCAACGCTGAGATGAGCTCGTCGGCGCGGCGCCGCACATCCGCCGCCGGGCCACCCCGGATCGCCCCGGTGATGGTGATCGCTTCGATTGCCTTGAACGAGTCGATCGGCATCTGCGCCTGCGGGAGGTATGAGCAGAGTTGCCGGGCGACGTCCGGGTCCTCGATGAGGTCATAGGGGCCAAGCGTCATCGACCCAGATGTCGGTTTGAGCAGCCCGATTACCTGCTTGACGAGAGTGGTCTTCCCGGCGCCGTTGGGGCCCAGAAGCCCGTAGACCTCGCCGGGGCGAACCTCGAGAGTGATGCCGTCGTTGGCAAATGTCTCTCCGTCGTCATACGTCTTGGTCACTTCCGTGGCCCGGAACGACCACGATCCGGTCTGTTGTTGCGACGGACGATCGATCACTGTTTACCTCGCAATGAGCCTGCCCGGCAATGCAGCGTACGCTCCCGCATTCCCAGCCGACGAATATCTCTTGACGCCTCTATGACGTCATAATAATGTCATAACGATGTCGCTGTGTCAACCCACGCCCGGTCAGAAGAGGCGGGGGCGGTAGATCTCGTCGTGGATCCGGATTGCGTAGCGGTCGGTCATCCCGGCCACGTAGTCGATCACCTGGGTCAAGGTGTCGGCCTCGCTGTGGCGATAGGTGTCGGGGATCTCGTCGTCGTGGTCTACAAAGTACTTGATCAAGTCCCGCACGATGGTCACTGCACGTCTCCGTTGGTTTTCCGTCCCGGCGCGCAGATACACGTTCTGGAACATGAAGGTGCGTAGCTCATTCATGACTTCCAGCGACTCCCGGTCCATGACTATGGCGTCGCGAAGTAGCGACTCGTCGACAACGGCGCGGATCATCGACGCTACCCACTCGCTGCCTGGCTCGCCGAATCTGGCAAGCGCCGCCGGTGGCAGATCATCGCGGGTGATCACGTGGGCTCGCATCGCATCGTCTACATCATGGGTGAGATAGGCGATCCGATCGGCGAAGCGGCAAATCCATCCCTCAGGTGTTGCCGGTGGCTGCTTGATCTTCCACGAATGGGCCCGCACCCCGTCGAGAACCTCCCAGGTGAGATTGAGCGGTTCTAGCACCTCGTAGATGCGGGCGCCCTGCTCGGAGTGCAGCCATTCACCGTCGACGAACTCACTCAGCGCGTCCTCGCCTGTGTGACCGAACGGGGAATGCCCAACATCGTGGGCGAGGCAGATGGCTTCAGCCAGGTCTTCATTCAGCGAGAGATTACGGGCGATCGACCTCCCGATCTGGGTTACCTGGAGCACATGAGTGAGCCGGGTGACGTAGTGATCGCCCTCGGGATTGATGAACACCTGTGTCTTGTGCTTGAGCCGGCGAAATGCCTTTGAATGAACGATGCGATCCCGGTCTCGTTGGAACGCGGTTCGGTAGGCGTCGTCGGTCTCTGCTAACCGTCGGCCTCGCGACTCGACCGATCGGGTGGCCCCAGGAGCGAGCGTCTCGATCTCGAGACGCTCGCTGTCCTGGCGGGTCCTCCTCCGGAACTGAGCCATGCCGCTACCGGTTACACGAGTCGTTCGCGCAACCTGGCGCTAACCCAGTCCATGGTTGCCACCACAATGGCAATCGCAAGCATCTGGGCTGCGGCGTCACGATAGTGGAGCAAGTTGATGTTCTGCTGGAGCAGGAAGCCGATGCCGCCACCACCGGCGAAACCGATGATGGTGGACATCCGCACGTTGATGTCCCAGCGATACATGGTGAACGACAGATACGGCGGCACGATCTGGGGCACGACACCGTAAATGATCGTCTGCATTCTCGTGGCGCCGGTGGCGCGTACCGCCTCGATCGGACCGGTCGCGATGCTCTCCACCTGTTCCGAGTAGAGCTTGGCAAGCGAAGCCGCCGTGTGGAGGGAAAGCGCAAGCGATCCGGCGAAGGGCCCGAACCCGACCCAGACGACAAACACGATGACCATCACGAGCGGCTCGATCGAGCGCAGCGTATTGAACAAAGTCCTCGCCATGTAGTAGACGATCATCCCGACGCTTACCCCTTCGGACTTCTTGCGTCGCCCTGCCAGGTAGAGCCCGATCAAAGCCCCCACGATCAGCGGTATCCAGAACGTCGGCAGCAAGCTCTCGAACTCGTAGAACCAGTCGACGACGGCGCCGAGCATCGCGGCGATGATCCCTCCTGCGGCCGCTGCGAGCGGTAGGTTGATCGATCGTATCGCCGTCTCGGACATGTGGTCGTTGAGGGCGAACCCCAGCTTGGAGCCGAAGTTCATCATCAGACCGACGGTGCCGACGATGGCAAAGACGGGGAGCAGCAGTTTCCCGACCTCGCCCATAATGGCGATCAGGTTGCCAACGAAAGCGAACAGACCAAGGTGGGGCTGGATGGCACGTCCGACGTGTTGCAGCAATGACCCGGTTACGTATGTCCACACTGCAACGACGAACCCGGACGCAATCGTGATTCCCATGGTGATGGCCCGCTCCCGGCTGGTCGGCGCCGCAGTGTCCTCCTCACGGAGCACCGCCCGGAGTGTCATCACGAGCGCGATCGGAAGCACGATGGCTAAAGATAAATTGAGCCAGTCGCTGCCAACCAGACCTGCCAGTCCCCGCGCCCAGCGGCTCACCCAGAGCCCGACGAACCCGCCGACCGGGATGGCCAGCAGGTTGAGCGCCAGATTGGTCACCGTCGTCCTGATGTCACGCATCAGGTTGCGCGCCGCCATGAATGACAGCGGGAGGGCGATGAGGGTGCCGAGGGTTGTGGCCAGGAAGGCCATAAAGACCGTCTCGATGATCTTGTCGAGAGTGTCTGTTCCGTTCTTTGAGATGCGGGGTGAAAGCTCGAAGGTGTCGGTGATCGCCTGGATCCCTGCCCGATCGCCGGTGACCGGGTTGTATATGAAGATCTGGGCGCCGCTCAACTCAGTTCCGGGTGGGGCGGATATGACGACCGAGCCCTCGGCGTTGACCGAGTCGATCGTGATGTCGGAGCTGCTGAGGGCCCCGGCGTTCATCTGCAGCCCTGCGGCGGGACCGCCGATCGCGGTGAAGTCGCCTTCAGTGGTGATCGTCTGAACGGCCTGACCGTTGGTCACCAGAGCGA
The DNA here is from genome assembly GCA_963777645.1 of uncultured bacterium. Classification (GTDB taxonomy): domain Bacteria; phylum Actinomycetota; class Acidimicrobiia; order Spongiisociales; family UBA5794; genus JAAETI01. The sequence goes on from CAVZRA010000004.1 coordinate 249,061, forward strand.
GGCCCGCGCCGGGGATCTGGGCAACAAGCGGCACCTGGAGAGTCAGCTTTCCTTCAGGCCCCATCTGCTCTTCGTCTCGCACGCCGTTGTTGTTGGCGTCGGTCCATACAGTCACCCGGTGCAGCCAGGAACCCACTTCGACACTGGTTGTCGCCTCGACTTGCTGAGGCTTCTCCGACTCCCGATTGGGTATGGTCGCCGTCGTGGTGAAGTTGCCTTCATCGTCGGTGGTGAACGGCCCCATCCGTCTCGTCACGTCGAATTCCGAGTCGGGCCGGAAATTGAGCTGACCGTCGAAGCTTGGCGGGAACCCGTGGCCCTCGACGGTGACTGTTGCCCCGGGGGCGACGCAGGATGGCGTGACGACGAGATAGGTCTTCTGGCTGGTGTCAACCGCTGGGGCCTCGGCTCCGTCCGGGCAGGGCACGAGCACGTCCGCCGAGATTGTGACATTCTCGGAGTCGTACGCGATGAGATTGGGGTGGGCGAGCGCGCGCATGATGCGCACGAGGCTCTCTCGACGTTGTGCGCTCTGGATCTCGGCGAGATCCACCTTTGTCTTTTGCACTGCGATCCCATACAGCAGGAATACGATGAGACCGCCCAGAACCAATGCCCGCCTGCGCCTCTTCTTTCGGTTTTGCTCAGCCAACTCGCTCGGCCTCCTGCCCGTAGATGTCCCTGAATTTCTCGTCGTCTAACTCATCCGGTGTCCCCTGGAAGACGAGCCTTCCCTCGTTGAGGGCGATCACCTGCTCCGAGTAGCGCTCGACGAGATCAAGGAAATGGAGGCTGCACAGAACTGTTACTCCGTCGTGCTGGTTGATCTGTTCGAGGTATTGCATGATCGAGTGGGCGAGCACCGGGTCGAGGCTGGCGACAGGCTCGTCGGCGAGGATCATCTCGGGCTCCTGGATCATGGCCCGGGCGATACCGACACGTTGCTGCTGGCCGCCGCTGAGCGCATCGGCGCGATGGTGGTCACGGTCGACCAGACCGACCCGGTCGAGTTGCTTTCGGGCGCGTTCGTGATCTTCTGCTGAGAAGCGATTGAGCAGGGCAAACGCCGGGTTGGTGTAGCCGAGACGCCCGGCGAGCACATTTGTCGTCACCTTGGAGCGGTTGACCAGGTTGAAGTGCTGGAAGACCATCCCGATCCGTCGTCTGATGCGACGCATGTCTTCCTGCGATGCATTGGTGACATCGACGCCATTCCAGATGATCCGACCTTCGGTGGGCTCGATGAGCCTGTTGATACAGCGGAGCAGGGTCGATTTGCCCGATCCGCTCAGGCCGATCACGGCGAGAAATTTGCCGTCCTCGACCTCGAAGGAGACATCTTCGAGGGCGAGCGTCCCTCCCTCATATACCTTCGTCAAGTGTTCGACTTTGAGCACAGTACCCATCCCTAACACGGCTGCGCCCATTCAAGTCTGACGACTCGGAAAATGCCATACGGGCGGGGTGTTGCCACCCCGCCCGTATGAGCGTTGAATCGACTGTCTGGTACTAGAAGTCTTCGAGTGAGAACCCGAGAGCGTTCAGCAACGCCCGGATCGAGTCGAACTCGGAGTCGTTCGTCGGCGAGACGCCGTTCCAGCTGTATGCGTCGAACGCAGCCGCAAAGCCCTCAGGGTCGTTGGTGGCAAAGTCCTCCATCGCCTGAACGATCTGATCTTCGAGATCCGGCGGGAAGTCGGGTCCGAATGCCATGCCGTCGTTCGGGATCTCGTCGGACAGCGTCAGGATGGCGACCTTCTGGATCACATCCGGCGCTTCTGAAGCCAGGTTGGCTCGGGCGTCCTTGGGGAGGATGCCGTTGCACTCGATAGCTCCGTCTGCGTTGACCGCGCATGAGTCGACGTCTTCTGCGGGGATGTCTGCGTTCTCTTTGGTGCCGTCCCAGGCGACCTCGCCGTCGGTGGTCACCGGCGGGCTGTAGTAGACGGTGCCGAAGTCGGCTTCTCCGTTGTAGACCGCACGTACGGCCTCGGTGTGACCGCCAGCCTCAAACGAGTCACCAACCTTGATGCCCGACTTGGCGAACTGACCCGAGGGGATCAGATAACCGGAGGTCGACGCCGGATCGGGGTATGCCCACTTCTTGCCTGACAGATCGAAGATGCTGGTGTAGCCGGCATCACGCGGCACGATGTACTCGGTCCAATAGACGTCAAAGCCGAAGCGCTGCGCCTTGAGCCGGATGTTGACACCACAAAGGTCGCTGGCAAGCACGTAACCCTGTGCCGGAATGAACCCGATCGAACGGTCGGGCGATGCACACATCTCTTCAATGGTGGCCGCATAGGACGAACCGACCTTGACGTCGAACGTGAGGCCGGTAGCCGCGTTCAGAGCCGCGGCGAGCTTGTCGCCACCGGCGACGATCTCCTCAGCGCTGACCGAAGGCACGTACAGAACCTCGATGGGATTATCCGCGGTGCCGACAGTTGGCTCCGCCATCGCGGTGGTCGTGGTCTCCGCCATCGTGGTGGTCGTAGTTTCCGCCATCGCGGTGGTCGTCGTCTGCTCAGCAGCTGTGGTTGTTGTCGTTGTGTCGCCGGAGTCTCCGCTGTCGCCGCAAGCGGCAACAAACAAAGCCAGTACGGCGAGCAGCGCAAATATCTTCCGAATGGTCATTGCGAATGCACTCCCTTTGGCTAGCCCACGTGAATTTCACTCGCGTGAAGCCTCAAGCCTAGACACGGTTTGCCGTTTGCTCATACTCCTTAGTGTCACTTTTCGCGATCAGGCCTGGCTGCTTCCTGCTGCCTGGTTAGTCTGCCGGCAATGGGTCGCATCGTTTCGAGCCGTCGTCTCATCATCGTGTCCTTCGCTGTCTTCGTTGTTCTCGGTGCCAATGCCGGGGTGACGGGGGTGGCATGGCCATCGATACGTGCTGATTTCTCGCGACCCCTGGCCGATCTCGGGACCCTGCTGGCCATCGGCACCGGTGGCTACTTTCTCGCCGGGTTGATGGCGGGGTGGTTGACCCGGCAGTTTGGCATCGGACGGGTTCTCACCACCGTGTTGATCATGGGCACGGTGGCGCTGGTTGGCTACGGTCTCGTGCCGAATTGGCCCCTACTCGTGTCATGTGCAGTCGTCGTTGGTTTCACCGGCGGCACTGTCGACTCGGTGATGAATGCGTACACGGCACTGAATCACGACACGAGGACGATGAACCTGCTGCACGCGTTCTTTGGTATTGGTGCGACGGGGGGCCCTCTGCTCGGTCGCGTCGATACTGGCCCGAGGGTTGTCGTGGAAGGTCGCCTACTTCGTGCTTGCGGTTGCTGAAGCCGTGCTCGTTGTGACGGTTATCCGGGTGCGAGCGGCGTGGCCCGGTTCCGCCGGTGCCCTTGCTGCGATTTCGGGGAGTCACCCCGGTCGGCTCGCACCGATGGTGCTTGGCCTGCTGGGCATGTTCTTGTTGTACGTGGGCATCGAGATCACCGCAGGACAGTGGGCATACTCTCTGTTGACGGAAGGCCGGGGCGTCGGCGAGTTCGCCGCGGGGATCTGGGTGGCTCTGTACTGGGGTGGGCTCACGGGTGGCAGGTTGTTGCTCGGTGTGATCGGCGACAAAGTGGCGCCACGCACCATCCTGCAATTGAGCATGATCGGGTCCATCGGAGGCACTGTCTTCTTCTGGTTGGATCCCGCTGCCCTCGGTGTAGTTGCTCTCCCCGTGCTTGGTTTCAGCTTTGCCGGGGTGTTCCCGACCATGGTCGCACTCACTCCGGCGTGGGTCGGCAAGGAACGAGCCGAGACCGTCATCGGGTTTCAGATCGCCGCCGCCTCGGCGGGCACGGCGCTCATGCCCTGGATGGCGGGACGGATCATCTCGGCGTCAGGTCTCGAAGCGCTCGGCCCATTTCTAGTTGCGCTCGCCGTCGCGATGGCGGCGCTCAACTGGCTGATCGATCGCCGGGCCAGCGGTCAGACGCGCTTCGAGCATTCCCGGTCACCCATCTCCTGAGCGACGAAGTCGAGGAACTCGTCCCAGCCGGCTACGTCGACCACTCCAGGAATGGCCTCGTTCCATGGGCGGACGTAGCGGCAGATGATGGCGTCGGACTTGTGCTTGGCAAGGGCTTGGAGTGCAAACGGCGAGTCGTCGAGGTAGATGTCACAGTCGACCTTCCACTTGTCACGCAACAGATGGATCTCGCGCGTTGGCAGGTGGTGGTCACCGATCCACGAGTATGTGTCTGCCGCCGCCCAGTCGCACTTCATGCTGAGAATCACGATGTCGTGGCAAGTCGCCAGTTGGCAGAGGGCATCGATCGCCCCGGGATAGGGCTCGAGGTTGCGGAACACGGAAGGGCCATGACCGGAGGCTCCGGCCCATTGCCAGAAATCGGCGAGATCTTCGAAGTGGGTCAGTTCTCCCGCCGAATCCCAATGATCCACCTGGTCCTCGGTCAGATGAGTGCCGAACTCCGTGTTGTAGCGCAACATCCACCCTTTGATGAAGTTGGCCACAACTCCGTCCAAGTCAATTCCGAGCCGCATCTCTATCTTTCGCTTTCCGTCGGCCATCCATTCGTGGTGCATTGCCCCAGTCCCTTGGTCTGCTGCATCATCACCGGTGCCGGTGCGCCTGGTGCGGGGCACCGACGGTGCCCTCTCCCCAGAAAATGACCGACCTCGTGGTTGATCAGGTACTGCCGGTAGGTTGTGAGGTCTTGTCCATAGTCATCGGTTCCAGATTCCCATCTCATTAGGTTGATTGCTACCAGGCTGCCGTGTCGGCACGAGTAGATGCCCGCAGTCCGAGCCGGGTAGCACAATGAGTCGGTCGTCGTCGGTGAGGCCAGCACGAGGCGCAGGTCGTATGAGTCGTCGTCGACCTGTGCAAAGCCGATGTTGTAGACGCTGGCCCAGCCTCGGTCGTCATTGAGGATGTCGAGGACTTCGGTGGCGAAGCAGCCCGGGTCGATGGCGAGCCCCGACTCGACCTCGATCCGGATTCGCCGCGAGCCATCCGGAGCAAGACCCGGCGCCGGGACTACCTCGAAGGTCCCGGTCGGGGTATGAGACCCGCCGGTTGTACAAGCTGCAACCGTCTCGGTAGGGATTGGGGTTGCCATCTCGACCTCGACACAGAAGTCGGCCAGGTAGGTGTCGCAGGGGTCGTCCGGAATATCGAAGCGGGCCGGCGGCACAGTCGTTGTCATGGCGACTGGCTCGGTCGTGGTCGTCACGGTCACGGGGCTGGTTGTTGTTGGTGCCCCGGGCGGGGTGTGTGCGGGATCAAGACCGATTACCGCGGTCGATGACGTTATGGAGGCGAAGATCGTGGCGCCGACGATGACGGAGCGTGCCGTCAACCAGTGGCGAGGACCCGGGGAAGTACTCACAAGCCAGGAGGGTAAGCCACTTCAAATGACACGCGTGTCATTTCGCGACGTCGAGTCACCCGGCTCGGGTACCATCGCCCGCAATGGAGTATCAGGCGCTTTACCGCAAATACCGACCCCAACGATTCGACGAGGTCGTCGGTCAAGACCACATCACGCGCACGCTGGCGCGAGAAGTCATCGAGAGCAAGATTGCCCACGCCTATCTGTTTGCGGGTCCGCGGGGCACCGGTAAGACCACCACCGCTCGCTTGTTGGCGAAGTCCCTCAACTGCGCGAACCGCGGTGAAGACGGCGAGCCGTGCAACGTCTGTTTCTCATGTGTCTCGGTGACCCAGGGGAACTCGCTCGATGTCATCGAGCTCGACGCTGCCTCTCACAACAAGGTCGAGGACGTCAGGGAGATACGGGCAAACGTTGGGACCGTCGCCGCAGCCGGTGGTTCCCGCAAGGTGTACATCCTCGATGAGGCACACATGCTTTCGAGGGCAGCGGGCAACGCGCTGCTGAAGACGCTGGAAGAGCCACCCGAACATGTGCTCTTTGTGCTGGCGACCACCGAGCCGTACAAACTGCTCGACACGATCCGCAGCCGGGCGCAGCGGTTCGACTTCCTTCCGGTGCCGATGGAGATCCTGATCGACCATCTCCAGGACATCGCCAACCGGGAGCATTTCACCGTGGCGGCCGATGGATTGGCGGCAGTGGCCACCCATGCCCGCGGCTCGGTGCGAGATTCGATGAGCTTGCTCGAGCAGGTAGCCGCACTCGGTGATGGAACGGTGCGAGCAGAAACCGTGTCACGGGCCCTCGGCCTCGCCGATCGCGATGCTTTCTCCAAGCTGGCCGCATCCATTGCCAACCAGGACGCACCCGCGGCGTTGGCATTGGTCGCCGAACTGGCGGCCCGCGGTGGTGATCTGCGGCGATTTGTCGCCGAGGCAATGTCGTTCTTCCGCGGCATCTTCCTAGCGCAGTACACGCCCAACATCGAAGAGATCGCAGACGAGCCGAGCGATGTGATCGAGGAGTGGCGCCGCCACGCCAATACCCTCTCCGCCGCCGAAGTATTGCGCACCGTCGATCAGCTGTCTGAGGCGCTCATGCATCTCAGACAGGGTCGCGAGGAGCGGCTGGTCACCGAGTTGACTCTCATCCGGCTCACCCGTCCCGAGACGGCCGTGGACGCAGAGGCATTTGCGGTGCGCCTCGAACGCCTGGAAAAGCGTGGTCTCGCCGCACCTATTGCGGCGGTGTCCGCAACACCGGCACCCATTGAGGACAAGCCGGCGCCACCGGCAAACGAGCCCGTGGTCAAGCAGCCCTCGCCGCAGCCCCGGGCGCAGCAAGAATCGCCGGAACCGGCGGCCCCCGAATCTGCCGGCCAGGGTGTGGTGGCTCCGGATACCGATGTCCCCTCCTCCGTGGCGGGAAAGCCGGTGGATTTGGCGACCTACAAGTCGGCATGGCCCGCAGTCGCCGCCAGAATGCGAGATCTCGCCGGGCCTTCGAAGCACGCCCTGCTGCTCGAGGCCAACCCGTCGTCGGTCGTAGGCAACACCGTCGTCTTTGAGTTGCCGGCGCATCTGCCTTTCCATCTGGAGAGGCTCAAGGCCGACAAGGCCCTCCATGAACTGCTGGCCGAGGCATCCGCTGAGTTCGTTGGGGTGCCCCTCGCGGTCGAGTTTCATGCTGAGGGTGAGGACGGGGCGGCTGCCGCACCGACCCCCGAGCCCGAACCGGAGCGAGCGCCCGAGAAGGGCGACATGGACGAAGAGGACGAAGGCGCCATAGACCCGACCTCGCTGATCGTCGACATGCTCGACGGCGAGATCATCGACGACTGACCCGACGCGTTCCACGGCCGAGCATCCGCACGCCAGCTCCTGGTTTGCTCTAGCCTCTGCCCATGGGACGTATGCCAAAAGACATGCGCCAGCTCATGCAGCAGGCGCAGAAGATGCAGCAAGAGATGCAGAAGACGCAGGCCGATCTCGCAGATCGCACCTATGAAGCCACCGCAGGCGGCGGTGTCGTCAAGGCTGTGGTCAGGGGAACCGGGGATCTGGTTTCCGTCGAGTTCGATCCAGCCGCTCTAGATCCCGATGATCCTGAGATGGCGGGTGACCTGGTCGTGGCCGCCGTCAACGCCGCCCTCAAGATGGCTTCCGACGATGCCGGAGCCGCGATGGGTGGCCTGACGGGAGGTCTCGATTTGGGCGGTCTGCTCGGCTGATGTTCGAGCCCCCGGTTCAGCGTCTGATCGACGAATTCGCACGTTTGCCCGGGATCGGTCGGAAGAGCGCGCAACGCCTCGCCTTCCATCTGCTCAACGTCGAGGAGGCCGACGCGGAACGACTCGGCCACGCCATCATCGATATGCGTAAACAGGTCCGGCTGTGCGATCGCTGCTTCAACATCACCGCAGAGTTGGAGTGCGCCATCTGCCTCGATATGCGGCGAGACCCGTCGATGGTCTGCGTGGTCGAGCGAGCCCAGGACATCGCCGTGCTCGAGCGCACTCAGGAGTTCAAGGGGCGCTATCACGTGCTCGGTGGAGCGATTTCACCAATCGCCGGGATCGGCCCCGAGCAGCTTCGCATCAAGCAATTGCTCGAGCGCATTCCCGCCGAGTCGGTCGGCGAGGTGATCGTCGCCACCAACCCCACCGTCGAGGGCGACACGACGGCGCTCTATCTCGCCAGGTTGCTCAAGCCACTGGGGGTGAAGGTGTCCCGGCTGGCGAGCGGTCTCCCCGTCGGTGGCGATCTCGACTACGCAGACGAGATCACTCTCGGTCGGGCGCTCGTCGGCCGCAAGGAGCTCTAGCCACCTCCTTCCGTTCTCGCGTACATCACGCCCATATGCGGGCACACAATCCGCAAGAAGCGGAGGGGGCGTAGCGTTTTGGGGATGGTTATCTTTGCTTTATGAGGATTGCCATCGTCGAGCCGTACTTCGGAGGTTCGCACGCGGCGTGGGCGGATGGGTACCGGCGTTTCTCGGCACATGATGTCGCCGTGTTCGCCCACGCCGATCGGTTTTGGAAATGGCGGATGCATGGTGCCCATGTCACTCTTGCCGGTGAGTTCATCGCAGCCGTTCAGGCCGGCGGTCCTTTTGATGTGATCGTTTGCTCCAGCATGCTGAATGTGCCGGGGTTTCTCGGGTTGACCAGAGCGGCGGTTGGTGAGGCGCGAGTCGTTCTGTTCATGCACGAGAACCAGCTCGGCTACCCCCTCTCCCCGCGCGACCGGCTCGACCTCACCTACCCGATGATCAACTGGACGTCGATGCTCGCCGCCGACCTCGTTGTGTTCAACTCGCAATACCACCACGATCAATGGTTCGCCGATATTCCCGGCTTCCTCCGGCAGTTCCCGGATCACTCGCAGCACGGTTTGGTGGGACAGGTCGCGGAGCGCTCCACGGTCTTGCCGGTCGGTGTCGACCTGCGACGCCTCGACGGTGTGGTCGGTGCACGCGGCACGGTGCCTCGGATCACATGGAACCAGCGGTGGGAATATGACAAGGGAACCGAGGAGCTCGCCAAGGCACTGCTCGCTCTGGAGCGCCGCGGTGTCGATTTCGAGATAGCCATCGCCGGGCAGCCTTCTCCGACCGACCTGGATGAGTTCATCGATCTGCGCGACCAGCTCGGCGACCGAATCGTCCACTTCGGGTGGGCCGAGGACGCCGAGTACCGGCGGCTGCTCGCCTCGAGTGACGTTGTCGTCTCAACGGCGCATCACGAGTTCTTTGGTATCTCGATCACCGAGGCGATCTATGCAGGGTCGTTCCCGCTGCTGCCAAACCGACTCGTCTATCCAGAGCGGATTCCGCAACATCTCCATGCCCATTGCCTCTACGCAGACGACAACGACCTCGTGGACAAGCTCACCTGGGCGGCCACACACGAGGCGGCGGCGCGCCAGATCACCGATTCGTTACGACCGATCATGGCGACTGCCGATTGGAGCGTCGTTGCTCCCCGCTACGACGAGTCGTTCGCTGTGTAGCCGGACTTTCCCTGGCGGTCACCTATGCGGGGCGGTCCGACGCACCAACGGCAGCTCCGTCCTCACGATTCAATCGCGGAGATCTCGTCTGCGCAGATAGAGGTCACGCATCATGGCAACCTCGGCCATGTGGTGGATGAACTCTCGGTTGACCCAGCGCACGATCCCGATGAACGGCAACTGTGGGTCGAGCCCGAGTGGGTACTGTCCGAAACCGGGCAAATCGAGTTGCTCATCGACCGTGGCTTCGATCGATGCAATCCATCGCTCCGTCACCGACCACAGGGCATTGAGGGTGACGTCGGCGTGCGGGGAGAAGTCGATCACTTGCCTCGGGTCTATCGAGCGCGAACCAAATGTCCACTCCCAGCGGCCGGCGATGCCGGAGAGGAGATGGTTGAGTCGCCAGGAGATTGTGGTCAAAGGCCCGGGTGTGAAAGGATCGATCCGCTCGTAGTCGAGCTTCCAATCGCCCGGTCCGTAGGCCATGGAGGTTTTCGTGGCGACCGCCGGGCGCAGCGACCACATGCCGGGCACCAGTTCCCACAGGTACTCGTCGTCGCTCATGTCTGCCACCCTGTCTCGGGAGATCTGCAGCGACTCTTCGAGCTGATCGATCAGGAGCCCCACTCGATCGGTACGGATTTCCAATGTTGCACTCCTCGGTCGGCTCAAACCTATCAGTGTCTGCGGACAGATCCCGTCCTCAATCGAAGAGCCGCAGCGCCGGTTGCGACTCGGGGGCGACCTCGTCTAGTGGGAAGTAGCCGGGTACCTCCCGGTGTGGCGTGTCCAGATAGACTTTGGCTTCTGGTGAGGAGCCAAACCTGCCGTGCGACCAGCGGATCTCCACGTGCCCCTCAACGGACTCTTCCAGTTCGGTGGACTTGTTGCGGACGGTCGCCTTCCAATGAACAACCGGCTGCTGTGAGTCCCGGTTGGGTGAGACGAACAGGTCCCGGAAGTCGTAGCGCAAGCGGAAGTCCCATGGGGTGGCGACACGGTAGCGAAGCGGCAGACCATCGACCGATTGGCCGAGGACGAAGTACGGTGCCGCCTCGAGCCGAAGCAGCCGCCACAGCATCGTCTCGCGCCTGCGCGCTGTAGCCATGTTGGCGGCCCATCGCTTTGCAGTAGCTGCGGCAACGGTGTGGGAGAACTCTGTGTACGCCAGGCCCAGCTCGCCCCCGAGACGGCTGGGGAGTCCATCGCGCAGGATGGAGAGATGTTCGTCGCCGAGCTGAGTGACGAGCGGAGGCAGCTTGCTCGTGCCCACTTCCGCCCTGCATGCCTCGTAGAAGCTCTGGTAGGGCCTCGGGGCCACCTCGGCGTACCAGCCGCGGTCGCTGCGGTACTCGCGGTCGAGGAGGAGATTCTCGAACAGATTCCCCGGTGAGGGATTGTGCAGGATGTTGGAACCGTATTTGCACGAGATGAGATAGACGTGGTCGATGCGAAGATCGGCAGGGATCTGCTCGTAGCCCGGGGGACGCTGGTTGCCTTTCCACTCGACCGACCACGGCGGCCTGCCCCTCAGCCCGTCGGCGGCGCGGGCGAAGGCAACACCGTTCTCCCAGGCAGTGGCGAACTCAGAGACGTACTCACCCGAGGCATACGCCTCGGTCAGCGAGTCGTAGTGGCCGTCCGCAACGTTGAGGAAGTTGCGTGGCCGCACCTCGAGCGCACGGGTCACATCCGGGAACCCCATCGCCGCCATGCCGGTGACGATCTCGGTTATCTCCGTTCTAGGTGCAGGCATGGGGCACTACGACTCAGCAAAGAGCGGGGAGAACTGCATCTGGGCGCTCAGTAGCGCAGCTGGAAAATGCTCTGAGGTGAAGACGTCTTCGGTGTAGACGTCGATGGGGATTCCGGTGTGTTTGATCCACATGGCAACAGCATCACTCCACTTCTCACCGAGCAAGGCGTGCTGCAATTGATCGAGTTGCTCCTGCGAGAAGATGCGGCGATCGGCGCGCGCCACCAGCCGGACGGCCAGCGCCCTGTGCAGGACGGCGAAGTCCTCGGCAACCAGCACACCCGGTGGGTTGTCCCTAATCACGGCGACCGCGACGGTGGGGTGGCTCATGAATAGTCCTCGACCTCGTCTTCGCTCCAGAAACCCGGGAGTGGACGGTCTGCGTCGCCGGTCGCGTATGCCTCGAGACGCAGAGGGCCCTCGTTGCTCAACATCTCGATTGCGTCCCAGAACGAACCGCCCTTGCCTGCGGCGCGAAGTGCCTTGTCGCCCTCGCTGCCTTGCTGGGGAAGATGGGACGTGAGCAGTAAGAGTCGGATCGGGGGTGCATTGGGATCGTCCTGCTGCAAGCTCTCACGGAGCACTAGGGCTCGCCCCAGTGTCTTCCACACTGTATCGGTCCGTCGTAAGCCGCCCCTTGTTGTTGTGAACGCACCCGAAACGTCGACATACCAGGGGTTGCCAGCCCGGTCGGTGACAAGGAAGTTGAACTGGGCCCCGGTCCCTTTGACACGGTAAGAGCGCTTCTCCACGGTGAATCCCGCGGCCTCGAGGGTGTCCTGGGCGATCTGCTGAGCGGCCTTGCCTTCACGGGTCGCCCGCGCCTGAAAGTCGTCGCTGTGGTCGATGGTGGGCGGCTCAACGGACTCCGTGGGCTCGTGGGCAGTGGTCAACCTCATTGCCTCAGCCTTACCCTGGTGCTCACGCTCGGCAGCCACCCGCTCCCGGGCGATGTCGACGTACGATGGCTCGAGGTCGTATCCGACCGCCCGCCGGCCTCGCTTGATCGCGGCGACCAGGGTGGTGCCCGATCCCATGAACGGGTCCAGCACGAGATCGCCTTCGTAAGTGTAAAGGTTGATGAGCCGCATCGGCAGGCCGACCGGGAAGGGGGCGGGGTGACGGGCGCGCTGGGCACTCTCGGATGGAATTTCCCAGATGTCGAGCGTTGCCTCCATGAACTCGTCTGCGGTGATCTTGGTATCAAAAGGCAGCCCGAGTGCCTCTCGCTGCTTTGGTGACTTGGCCCGGTCGAACCTTCCCTTGCTGGCGATGATGACCCGTTCGGTGATGTCACGTAGCACGGGGTTTGTTGCCTTCCGGTATGACCCCCACGCCACGGACCCGGACGCACCCTCTGCCTTCTTCCATATGACCTCGCCGCGAAGCAGGAGCTGGAGCCGGTCCTGGAGAATGTGGATGACATCGGACGCCAGGCTCCGGTATGGCTTGCGACCCAGATTGGCGACATTCACCGCGATCCGCCCTCCTGGTTCGAGCTTGCGGACCGATTCGGCGAACACGTCGTGAAGCAACTCTAGGTAGTCGAGGTAGGACGCAGGCACGCCATCCTCGCCGAGGTTCTCCTCGTACTCCTTCCCTGCGAAATAGGGTGGTGAGGTGACGACGAGCGCCACCGAACCGTCGGGTATCGCCGTCATCGATCGGGCATCGCCGAGGATGCACGCATCGTCGAGGTGCGGGGCGACTGTGATTTCCTCGTCATCGGAGATTGCAGGCGGCTGAAAACGCGCATAGAACTTCGAGGCGTCATGGCTCTGACGTCTGCCCACCCCAAACGATGAAGTCGATGTCGGATCCCGGTTGATAGTCACGATGCATGAACCATACCTGTAGGGGGTGACACGAACCATGACCGACCTGACTCCGCAACGCGACACGGGCGACGAATCCATGCCTTGACAGCGGCCCCATTTATCTATACCGTCGCCTATTGGAACGTTCCAAACGGACGTCAGTGCTCACCGAGGAGTACCAATGAGCGACTTTCTGAACAGGATTGCCGGGGCGCCGATCACCTGGGGTGTCGATGGGACTCCCGGATGGGGCTATCTGATGGATGCCGACAGGGTCCTTGGAGAGATGCAGCAGGTCGGTCTCAAAGCCACCGAGCTCGGCCCGGACGGCTACCTACCGTCAGATCCGGGTGAGCTGGCCGAGAAGCTCGCCAAATACGAGCTCGAGATGGTCGGTGGCTTCGTGCCTGTGATTCTGCATCTACCGGATCGTGTCGAAGAGTCTCTCGACTACTTTGCTCGTGCCTGCAATACCCTCGCCGGCACCGGGTCCGATGTCGTCGTTCTTGCCACGGGATCCGGTTTGGTTGGCTACGACCAGTCGATCGACATGACCGAGGAGCAGTGGAAGATATTCCTCGAGAACATGCAGAAGGTCGTTGACATCGCCGAGGGCGCCGGTCTCACCACCGCCCATCACCAGCACTGGGGAATGGCGATCGAGCAGCCCAAGCACGTGCATCGTCTCATCGACGACAGCAACGTGGACTTCTGTCTCGACACCGGCCACCTGTTCCTTGGCGGCGCCGATCCCACCGAGATCGCCAAGGCGGCCGTCGGCCGGGTTTCCCACGTGCACCTCAAGGATGTCGACGCGGCGATGGCCGAACAGGTCCGAGCGCACACGCTTCCATTCCGTCAGGCCAACATCGACGGTATCTTCGTTGCCCTCGGTGACGGCGCCGTCGACTTCCAGAGCTTTATCAAGACACTCGAGGATGCAGGCTACGACGGCTGGTACGTGCTCGAGCAGGATTGTGTGCTCGACGCGGATCCGGCTCCCGGTGAGGGGCCGATCCTCGACGCGATCAAGAGCATCGACTACTTGAAGTCTCTCGACATCTCCTGAAGGGCACCCCTCCTGCCCTCCCGCGCAAGGTCGCCGGCGCAATTGCGCCGGCGACCTCCTCTTTGCGGTGGCTGACTCCCACATGTCGAGCGGGGAGCCTCGCCTTCTACAATTCGAATGCCGAAAGATCCCTGAGCTGCTCTACCCGATGGGTCGCTTCGATGAATCTGGCGGTGCCTGTCTTGGAGCGAAGCACCAGAGAGTTGGTCCTAACCGTATGGCTACCAAACCGGACACCGTCGAGAAGCTCGCCGCTGGTTACGCCTGTGGCAGCGAAGAAGGTGTTGTCTGAGTCCACCAGGTCCCGGGTGGTGAGCACCTGGGTGAGATCAAGGCCCTCGTCCGCTGCATAGGCGCGTTCGCTGTCATCACGGGGCCACAGCTTTGCCTGGATCTCACCACCGAGGGCTGCCATGGCGCACGCCGACGTCACTGCCTCGGGTGATCCCCCGATGCCGAAGAGGATGTCGATGCCGCTGTCGGTCTTGGCGGTGGCGATGCTGCCGGAGATGTCACCGTCGCCGATCAAGGCGATGCGAGCACCTACTTTCCTCACTGCGTCGACATACGATTGGTTGCGGGGCCGGTCGAGGATGATGGCGGTCACATCGGAGACGGGCTTCTCGTATACCCTGGCCACCTGTTCGATGTTGTGCGCCACGGGTGCCTCGATGTCGATCATCCCGGCGGCGGCAGGTCCGACGGCGATCTTGTCCATGTAGACGAGGCTTCCCGGGGCGTACATCGTCCCTCGTGGCGCCAGGGCGATAACCGCAAGTGACCCCGGCATCCCCAATGCGGTCAGCCTTGTGCCATCAACGGGATCTACGGCCACGTCGACCATCGGGGGGTTTCCGTTGCCGATCCTCTCTCCGTTGAACAGCATCGGCGCTTCGTCCTTCTCGCCCTCGCCGATGACGACGACGCCGTCCATTTCGATCGTCGCCAGCACCTGGCGCATCGCGTCCACCGCCGCCTGATCGACCGATTCTTTGTCGCCACGGCCCTGGTACCTGGCGGCGGCGATTGCTGCGACCTCCGTGACTCGCACCAATTCCAATGCCAGGTTTCTCTCCGGCTTCTCGACCATGAAGTGTGCCTTCCTACGAGACCTTGATGATCAGGGCATCTCCCTGACCGCCGCCGCCACAGAGCCCGGCGGCACCGATTCCCCCTCCGCGCCTGCGCAGGGCATTGATCAACGTAATTGTGATGCGTGCTCCGCTCGCACCGACCGGGTGACCGAGTGCAACTGCCCCACCGTTGACATTGACCTTCTCCGGGTCGATCTCGAGCATCTTGGTGGACCAGAGCGCGACTGCGGCGAAGGCTTCGTTGATCTCGACGAGGTCGAGGGCGCTGCGGTCCAATCCGGCTGCGCCGAGGGCGATGTCGATCGCCTCGGCGGGACGCTCCTGCAGCGTCGGGTCCGGGCCTGCCGTCTGTCCGTAGCCGATGATCTCGGCAAGGATCGGAAGCCCGGCCGCCTCGGCCGCCTCCCGGTCGGCGACGACAACGGCGGATGCCCCATCTGAGATCTGCGATGAGTTGCCCGCCGTCACCGAGCCGTCGGCAACGAATACCGGATTGAGCCTGCCGAGCGACTCGACCGTCGTACCGGGGCGCATCCCTTCGTCTTGCTCGATGAGGATCGGATCGCCTTTGCGCTGGGGCACTGCCACCGGCACGATCTCATCGGCGAAGGCACCGGTCTTGGTGGCCGCGATGGCGCGTTCGTGCGATGCCGCCGACCATTCGTCTTGTTCTTGTCTGCTGATGCCGAGCGTCACATTCTTACGATCTGTCGTCTCACCCATCATGCAGTGATCGAAGGCGCACACAAGCCCGTCGTGATGCAGCGAGTCGGTGAGTGTGGCGTCGCCCAATCTGAATCCCTGTCGGGCACCGATGAGCAGATGGGGAGCGTTTGTCATCGATTCCATGCCGCCGGCGAGCACGTACTTCGCTTCACCGAGTCGAATTCGACGGGCCGCCTCCTGGATGGCCGTCATGCTGGAGAGGCAGGCTTTGTTGATCACACTCGAGGGAACCCGCATTGGGACGCCTGCAGCGAAGGCTGCGGGGCGTGCGCTGACCTGGCCCTGTCCCGCCTGGATGACATGGCCGAATATGACCTCACCGAGTTCGTCGGGGCTGACTCCGGCTCTATCGATGGCACCCTTCATGGCGACTGTGGCCAATTCCGCCGCCTTCAGCTTGGTGAACGCACCGTTGAGTCTGCCGATCGGGGTACGGGCTATCGAGCAAATGACCGGATTCATCAGATCCTTTCAAGGTCGCTGCTCGCGATGGTAACTGGCGGCGAGAGGCTGCGGTTGGAGTAGCGGTGAGGACCCGGCAACTCGAGCGCACGATCAGATGGATCATCCCAGCATGGCAACCGCTTATGACCCGACATCGTCCCCAGAACGGCCGACCCCGAGACACTCCGTGCTTCAGCCGTCGCCTCTGCGTGACGATGTCACATCCATGTGTTCTTAGTCATGTCGTTGACGATACCCAAGGGATGCGGATCGATTTGCTGTCATCTGACCGGGGCTCTGGGGGACAATTTCATAGAAGCAACGTGATGTTGTTGGGTGGGTCGGCTGCCGAGCGCGACGTCATTGCCGGGTTGCTGTCCGAGGGGGGCGACGACGCGTACGAACTGGATTGGGTGCATAGCGAGTCGACCGTTGTCGATGGGCTCGGCAGCACACAGGTGATCCTGTGGCGGCTCGGTGCTGGAGCGAGGTTGGAAGAGTTCGTCGAATGGATCGATGCTGCGGAGTTCACCGCACCGGTGGTGGCAGTCATGGATGCGGGTGAGGACGATATAGCAGCGATAAGGTGCGGTGCGACGGACGCGGTGATATTCGATCGTCTGGACACCGGAACGTTGAGTCGATCCATCCGCTACTCCATGGAGCGGCACAGGCTGATCACGGAACTCGAGCGTGAGCGTCAGCTGCTCCACGCTCTTCTCGACACCCTTCCTTCTGCGATCTACTTCAAGGACATAGAGAGTCGCTTTCTGAGGATCAGCCGGAAACTCGCCAATGACTTTCGTCTCGATCATCCGTCGGATGTGATCGGCAAGACGGACTCGGATTTCTTCGAAGAGGAGCACTCGAACAATACGTTCCGCGATGAGCAGGCACTCGTCAGAGGCGAAGTGGATGTGATCAGGAAGGAAGAAGCGCGAGGTCTGGGCAGACGGTCGCGTCACCTGGGCTGCTACCAGCAAGCTTCCGCTCCGTGATCGGCTTGGCCGGATTGTCGGCACCTTCGGCATGTCACTGGATGTCACCGACAAGAAAGCAGCAGAGGTGTTGCTGCGAAGCGACAAGGAGGCTGCCGAGGACGCCAGCAGGGCCAAGTCCGACTTCGTTGCCAACATCAGCCACGAGATCCGTACGCCCATGAATGCGATCCTCGGAATGACAGATCTCGTCCTCGAGACCGATCTGGATGCCAACCAGCGCGACTATCTCGGGATGGTGCGCGAGTCTGCTGAAGCTCTCATGGCCATCGTCGATGACGTTCTCGACTTTTCCAAGATCGAAGCGGGCAAGATGGAGCTGTCGCCGACCACAGTTGACATTCGTGAGCTATGTACCCAGACCCTCAGCCCACTCTCGGTTCGCGCTGATCGAAAGGGAATCGATCTCGTCGTGGACATCGACGAGAGGGTTCCGGTACTTCTAGTCGTCGACAGTGTGCGGCTTCGCCAGGTCATGACGAATCTGGTGGTGAACGCCATCAAGTTCACCGACACCGGCAACGTGACTTTCGCGGTGGTGCTGCTGACCGAGTCCGAGGAGGATGTCGTCATCGGGCTATCCGTGAGCGACACCGGTATTGGCATTCCTCGCGGAAAGCTTGGTGAGATCTTTGCGGCCTTCGAGCAGGCGGATGCTTCCACCACGCGGCGTTTTGGGGGCACCGGTCTCGGCTTGAGCATCTCTTCTCGCATCGTCGCTTTGATGGGCGGGGTCCTCGAGGTGGAGAGCATCGAAGGCGAGGGGAGCAATTTCCACTTCTCCATTGCTGTTCCCAAGGGTGAGCAGCTCACCTTTGCCCCTCAGACTCAGCGGGCGAACGGCGAGGCCGAACATCTGGCCGGCACTCTCTCGCGGATGAAGATACTGATTGTGAACGATTCGCTTGCGAGCCAGCGAGTGCTCGAAGCGCAATTGCATCGTCATGCAATCCAGACGACGTGTGTTGGTGACGGCCTCGCCGCTGCAGAAGCAGTGAGGAGAGGGGGCGTCGACCTGGTGCTGATGGATGTCCAGATGCCCGTTCTGGACGGTTTGGCCGCGACCCAATTGATCCGTCAAGAGGAGCAGGGCTCGGCGTGCCGGATTCCCATTGTCGCCGTCACCGCACGTGCCATGAAGGGGGATCGAGATCGGTGTCTCGCCGTGGGTATGGACGAGTATGTCTCCCTGCCGGCTACCACGGTCGGCCTCCTCCGAGCCATGGCGGCCGCTGCAGGTGCGGTTGTCTGACGCTTCTGACTGAAGGTCAGCCCATTTCGATTTCGTCGAGGAAACGACGCACTCGCACTTCGCTCACTTTGGCCCTCGTACCCAGAATCTGGGCGAACAGGCTCACGCGTAGCTCCTGGATCATCCACGCTGCATCCATCAGTCGGGGATCGCCGGGGAGGCCTGCTGCGATCCGGTCCAGCTCGGCCTCGAGGTCGTGGATCAGCGCCATGTTGGCGGCGTCACGCACCGGGTCCGATTTGAGCCGGTCGATGCGCACGATGATCGCCTCGAGATAGCGGGTCACGTCTGCGATGCGATCTGAGCCGATCCTGGTGAGGAAGCCTGGATAGACGAGCGACGCGACCTGATTGGCGATGTCGTCGATGACGGCGCCGTTGTGCTCTTCGTCGAGTCGGTTGAACGCAATCTCGGCTTCTTCGAGGACCGCCAGGAGGTCGAGCGACCCGGCGGCAACCCGGGTCACCAATGGATGCAACTCGTCACGGGCCCTTGCGAGCAGACGGTCGAAGGCCGTTGCGTCCCAGGCGGGCCCGCCGGCCCGGGTGATGATCTCGCCGAGCGCGCAGCCGAGGCAGTCATCGACCCACTCGGTCTGATCAGCATGCGGTCCTACTCGCAGCGCAGCCCTGGCGTCGCGGTCGAGCATCGGGCGAAGGACTTTCCCGGGTGACGGGAGGTTGAGAAGCAGCAGGCGGATCGTCCCCTGCCACATGGCGCCCGCCTGCTCGTCCCGGGTGGCCAGCAACCGCACCCCGACGCTATTTCTCTCGTCGACGAGCGCCGGGTATGCGTCCACGGTGTGATCGGTGCCGGAGACGGCGACGATGTGGGGAAGCTCACCGATACTCCATCCGCTGAGCCCGGTGGTCTCGAGACCGTGTGCGGTCGCAACGACTGTAGCGGCCGTCTCTGCCCGGACCTCGTCCTTGAGGACCCGAAGATCCCTGCCCTCGACGACGGTGTTGCCGGCGTCGTCGACGATGCGGAACGTGGGTCGCAGGTGCGCAGGCAATGAATCGAGATCGAAGGCATCGACGGGGATCGGCTCGTTGCCGATCCGCTGCAACTCGCGTCGCAGTGTTTGCAGCAATCCGGGGTCGTCGGAATCGGAGATGGTCCGGAGCACCCGACGAGCCGTGTCCGGTACCGGGGCGAAGTTCTTGCGTAGCCGCTTCGGGAGCGACTTGATCAATGCGACGACCAACTCCTCCCGGTAGCCGGGCACGTGCCACTCGAATACGGCGGGATCGATGCGGTCGAGACCTCGCAGCGGAATGTCGACCGTCATGCCGTCGTCTGGGCCGGTGGGGTCGAACTCGTATTCCAGTGGCAGTCCCAGGTCGCCGTACTCCCAAACCTCAGGGAAGGCCCCGGGGTCGGGTGCCGCCACCGTCGGGTCGATCAGCATCTCCTCACTCAGATCGAGCAGATGTGGCTGGGTGCCCTTGATATCTCGCCACCAGCGGTCGAAGCGGCGGACATCGGTGATTTCCACCGGGATGCGAGCGCCGAACCAGGCGGCGAGAGTGGCATCGTCGATGAGCAGATTGGCGCGACGTTCCCTCGCTTCCATCTCGAGCACCCGGTCGATCTCAGCGCGATTGTGGGCGACGAACTCGTGGGTCGACTCCCATTCGCCTGCGACCAGTGCATGGCGAATCAACAGCTCGCGCGCCGCCGCCGGGTCGAACCGGCCGTATTGCACGACGTGATCGGTCTGCAGCGGGATGCCGAAGATGGTGACGGACTCACGGGCGACGGCGGCGCCGCGTCGGGCGTCCCACCAGGGATCGGAATAGGTTCGTTTGACCAGATGTTGTCCTGCGGCCTCGATCCGCTCGGGCGAGATGCCTGCGACACTGTGAGCCCACAGCCTTGTGGTCTCGACCAGCTCGCCTGCCATCACCCACTCAGGAGCCCTCTTGAATAGCGTCGAGCCCGGCGAGATGTAGAACCGTGCCCCACGAGCTCCCCGATACTCGTAGCCGTCAGGGTCCTTCCTGCCGACATGCGACAGGAGCCCGGTGAGCAGTGACTGGTGGATCGTGTCGGCGTCGGACGGTTTCTTGTTACGGTGCAGCTCCAGCTCGTCTGAGATGTCGCGCAACTGGGCGTGGACATCCTGCCATTCGCGTACCCTCCGGTGGTTGAGGTACTCGTCACGGCAGAGGCGACGGAATTGGTTCGACGTGCGGGCCCGTCGCTCGGTGCGCAGGTACTGCCACAGGTCCAGCCATCCGAGGAAGTCCGACTGCTCGTTGCGGAACCGGGCGTGCATCTGGTCGGCTTGCTGCTCCTTGTCGATCGGCCGCTCCCGGGGATCCTGGATCGATAGGGCGGCGGCGATTATCTCCACTTCGCGGAGACAGTTGTTGTGGTCGGCTTCGAGCACCATCCTCCCGAGCCTGATGTCGAGTGGGATCCTGGCGAGACGGCGTCCGAGCTTGGTGAGCCTGTGCTTGCCGCCGCGGGTGGTCTCTAGTGCCTCGACCTCTTCGAGCAGGTCGTAGCCGTCGCGGATGCTGCGCGAGTCGGGCGGATCCAGGAACGGGAAGGACGCGATGTCACCGAGGTTCAAGGCGGTCATCTGGAGGATCACCGATGCGAGCCCGGTGCGCTGGATCTCCGGTTCTGTGAACTCGGGCCGCGAGTTGAAGTCATCCTCCGAGTAGAGGCGGATGCACACTCCAGGCCCGAGCCGGCCACACCGTCCTGCCCGCTGGTTGGCAGATGCCTGCGAGATCGGCTCGATGGGGAGTCGCTGCACCTTGGTGCGCCTGCCGTACCGTGAGATGCGAGCGGTACCGGCGTCGACAACGGCGCGGACGCCGGGTACGGTCAGCGACGTCTCGGCGACATTGGTGGCAACGACCACCCGGCGGCCCGTGTGCGGGGCGAATACCCGGTTCTGCTCGCCGGTCGACAATCGGCCGTACAACGGAACGACCTCTGTGTGTCTGAGCTCGAGCTCTTCGATCGCCTCGGTAGCATCACGGATTTCACGCTCGCCCGAGCAGAAGACCAGGATGTCACCGTCTTTCTCTGTGAACAGCTCGATTACGGCGTCGCAGATCCCCTCGGGTTGGTCCTTCGGGTCGGGCAGACCAGGGTCGTCGAGTGGCCGGTAGCGCACCTCGACCGGGTAGGTCCTTCCCGACACCTCCACGATCGGGGCACCATCGAAGTGGGCGGAGAATCGCTCGGTATCGATGGTCGCCGAGGTGATTATCACTTTCAAGTCCGGCCGCTTTGGCAGCAGGTTCTTGAGATACCCGAGCAGGAAGTCGATGTTGAGGCTCCGCTCGTGGGCCTCGTCGATGATGATCGTGTCGTACCTGTTGAGATATCGATCGTGATGGATCTCATTCAGCAAGATGCCATCGGTCATCAGCTTGATCAGGGTGCTCCCGCCGACGTGGTCGCTGAATCTGACCGTGAACCCGACGACGCCACCGACCGTGCCGCCCAACTCTTCTGCGACCCGGTTGGCGATGGAGCGGGCGGCGATCCTGCGGGGCTGGGTGTGCCCGATCCATCCGTTGACGCCGCGCCCGAGCTCCAGGCACATCTTGGGGAGCTGGGTGCTCTTGCCCGATCCGGTCTCGCCCGCAACGATCACGACCTGGTGATCGCGGATCGTCTCGAGTAGCTCCCGGCGTCGGCCCGTTATCGGTAGGTCTGCCGGGTACGAGATCTTCCCGGGTAGGGCACGGGTGCGTATGTCCCGTCGGGCGGTGGCTGCGGCAATCTCATTGTCCAACGTCTCCAGCACCCGCTGTCTCTTGTCGGGCGCGTCGATCCGGGCCGCGCCGGAGATCCTGCGATGGAATTGACGGCGGTCGGCCAGCATCAGCCCGTCGGCCCGGGCGCGCAGCTCGGAGATGCTCACAGCCATTGGGGATCGACGACATGGTACTGGTGCCTCGCTTCGTGCGGGGACTAGTAGTTTGTGATTGATGTTTGCCTACAACCTCCATCATGTGGCGATTGCGGTGCGGGATCTCGACACCGCGCTTGCCGACTACTTACGCCTCTTCGGCGCCGAACCAACCTCACGCGAGGTTGTTGCGGAGCAGGGTGTTGAAGAGGCGATGATTCCGATTGGTGGCTCATACATCCAGCTGCTGCAACCGCTTGGTCCCGATACGCCGGTCGGTCGGTTCATCGAGTCCCGCGGCGAAGGGATGCATCATTTGGCTCTGGCCGTCGCCGACATCGATGCGGCGCTCGATCAACTGAGGGCTGAAGGGTCACGTCTGATCGACGAGACTCCTCGTATCGGCGGTCACGGTGCCCGTATCGCATTCGTCCACCCGAAATCGTTCGCCGGAACGCTGGTGGAGCTCGTAGAGTCTCCGGCATGAGGATCGAGGTCTCCGGCAGGCCGAGCACCGAGGAATCGGCGGCCATCATCGCGGTCATCGACACCATCATCGAGGATGAGTCGAGAGCGTTGGCGACACGACCACAAGCCCCAAGGCAGAGTTCGTGGGTGCTGGCCTGGCGCCCGCGCGACGTGCCTGCACCGCTTCCCTCTCACACATACGATGCTCAGTCGTGGGCAGAGTTCGAGCCGGGAGCCAGCATCGAGATCGCAGAGTGACCTGCTCAGCCTTCCGCTGACTTGACCGCGGAGGACCCGGGCTCGGTGTTGATGATTTGATGGTCGGGCCCTGTGGCATCGGGGATGATCTTCGAGAGTTGGAGCGAGAAGCGGAACGAGGCGCCTGTCGGGAACCGTGGTACGTACCAGACGTCACCACCCATCGCTCGAGCCAGCTGTCGGGCTATCGGAAGCCCAAGCCCGACACCTTCTGAGGCCCGACTGTCACCCTTGTTTAGTTGCTCGAAGTGCTCGAAGATCCGCTCCCACTGCCCGTCCGGTATGCCGGGGCCGTTGTCGGAAACTGTGACGGTGTAGATGTCGGTTCCCCCTTCGCCGGCCACCTGCACCGAATCGCCCCCGTACTTCCTTGCGTTGTCGAAGAGGTTGCGCAGGATCTGGCCGGTGCGTCCCCGGTCGGCGTTGACGATGACCCCACCCGGCACCGACATGTCGATCTCTTTGCCGGTATTGGCGAAGACCAGCCTTGCGGTGGCGGCGATCTCGGAGGCGAGATCAAACTCCTGAGGACGAAGCCGTAGCCTGCCGGCTTCGATCCGTGGGATGACCAGGATGTCTTCGACGAGGTCGCTCAGGTGATACGCCTCCTGGCGCATGATGACAAGGAATTCTTCTATCTCGTCCGCCTCGAGGTCTTGCCAGTTCGACCGTAGCGTCTCGGAAAAACCGGCGATGCTGGTGAGTGGCGTGCGGAACTCGTGGCTAACCATCGAGACGAACTCGTCCTTCAACTCGACGGCACGGCGTTCAGCAGCGAGGGCCCGTCGATGTCGCATCGTTGACGCATGTAGTGCCTGCACCGCACCGTAGAGCAATGAGCCGACGAGCAAGGACATGAGGACCACCGAAACCAAATCAAAGACGTTTGCCCGGGTCTCGCTGATCTGCGGGTTGGTGATGGGGGCGAGCAACATCACGGGGATCCCAACCACGAGCGCAGTACCAACGACGGCACCTGCCTTGGGGATCGGCAGCAACAGCAGGGCACCGGTGAGCAGGTAGAGGAACGTAACCGATAGCGAGAGGCTCACGTCTCCCTTGAGTAGTTCGATCGCGGCAAACACGCCGGTGTCTGTGAGCAGCATGGGGAGGGCGCTCGTGCCGTTGTCACGTCTCCATAGCCCATCGACTACGAGATAGATAGCGGGTGTCACCGCCCACCAACTGTCGGTTGCGATCAGCCCGCTGAGCGCGAGGGCGATCAGAACGACGCCGAACAAGGCACGAACCGTATTGATACGTTTCCGTACTTCGGTGTAGGCGACAGGCGCCTGGATGTTGGCAAGCTGGGAGGTAGTCACAACCGGTCCTACTTGTTCCCTGACGGTTAATCCGATCCCCCGTCAGGTGGGAAGGATACGCCATTGTGGCCCGCAAGGGGCATTGGAGGTTTTCTCAGCGGGCGGCAATCAGGTGGTCGAATACCGAGTCGGGCACATGTAGGTCGCCCTTGCCGGTTCCGACCTGAAGATGTGGCTTGTACTTCCCGTGGTAGTCGGATCCACCGGTTGCAACGATGCCGAGCCCCGCGCAGATCCCGGCGATTCTGGTGCGCATCTCGACGGTGTATTCACCGTAGTAGGCCTCGATCCCACCCAGCCCGAGATCGGCGAGCTCACGGAATCCGGTAGCAAACTCGTCGGCGCGTAGATTGAGAGTGTGCGGGTGGGCAATCACAGGGACGGCACTGGAGGCACGGCTGAGTGCGATCGCCTCCTCGGCGCTCAGGCGGAGTCGTGGGACGTAGGCAGGACGACCCGCGGCGAGATAGCGGTCGAAGGCTTCGGGGACGGATGCGACGTAGCCTTTGTTGATCAGCACCCCGGCGAAATGAGGTCGACCGACGACACCGGTACCGGCTTCCCGGTGTACCTCATCCATCGTGATGTCGATGCCGAGCTGGCGCAGCCGCGCTGCAATCTGGTCGTTGCGGCCGGCGCGCGATTCTCGTAGGGCCCCGAGGCGATCCTGCAACGGCCCCGGGTCCGGTTCGAGGAAGTAAACGAGCATGTGCATGCTCTGGTCCCGCCACATCACCGAAAGCTCCGTACCGCCGATGAACTCGATGTTGTGCGCTGCGGCTGCGGCTGCGGCTCTCGGGATTCCGTCGAGTATGTCGTGGTCGGTGAGAGCGATCGCGGTCAGTCCGACGGCAGCGGCCTGTGCGGCAATCTGCTCGGGGGTGTCCGAGCCATCCGAGAAGACGCTGTGCAGGTGAAGGTCAACTGCCATACGACCACGGGGGAGGTCTCATCCCCAGACGGCGTTGGCCAGGATCAGCAGTGCGAAGAACACCACGGCCCAGATGGCAATCCGCTTGGATAGGTTGATGATCTTCTGTCGCCGCTGCTGCTTGCTGCGCTCTTCTTGCTTGACAGCGCGGTTCTGACGCTGTCGCTCGCGTTTATCAGTCGCCATAGGGCCAGGAGCATAGCGATTGCACGTGGTCCATTCTCGAATACGGCGGCGATGCAGCCCTGTGCTGGTACAGGCCTAGCCGCCGATTGTGACCCGTTCTATGTATAGGGTCTCGAGCGGCACGCTCTGCTCGCCGAACTGGTTGACACCGAGCGGGATCTGGGTGATGGCGTCGAGAGTGTCGAGCCCATCGACAACCTGTCCGAAGTAGGTGTAGTTGGCGGGGAGAGGGACGTCGGCAAGCGTGATGAAGAACTGTGACCCGTTGGTGTCCGGCCCTGAATTGGCCATGGCTACGGACCCCGCTTTGTAGACGAACCCGCTCTCCGGCAACTCATCGGGGATCGTGTACCCGGGCCCACCGCGCCCGGTTGCGGTCGGGTCGCCCGCCTGGAAGACGAAGCCGGGGACTATTCGATGCGACACCGATCCGTCGAAGTAACCGCTGCGCGCGAGGAACACAAACGAGTTGACCGTGTCGGGGGCAACCGACGGATCGAGTTGAATGACGATGTCCCCGCACGATGTCGTGATCGTCGCAGTTACAGGAGTGTTCACGTCGAGGTTCTGGTCCTCGGGAGCATCGAAGGTCATTTCCTGCACCGGTGCCGGAGCCTGCGCTCCACACGCGGTCGGTTGAGCCGCAAAGCCGGCGTAGTCGGAGGGGGGTACTGCGGGCATTGTGATATTTGGCAACGCCTCGGTCGTCGTTGTCGCGTTGGTCTCGGCTGTATTCGTGGTTGTCTCGGACGCCGCCGCGGCGGCGGCCTGGTCACCTCCGCCACACGCGGCGGCCAGGAGGGCCACCACGAGCGCGAGAAGAGCAAAGTGTGTGGTGTGGGAACGCATGGGAGACGATGCTAGGACACCCGGCCCGATATGGATACGTGCCCGACCTAGCCCCCGTCACCCTGGCGCTCCCGCCAGCGTTGCAGCATTTGCGGGATCTCATCAGCCATGAAGTCGAAGAAGTCGGCCATATCTGTGAAGCGCTCACCCGCCGCGGTCTTCGGTCCACCCAGTGTCTTCACCCCACGTCTGGTCCGGTCGGCGACAGTTCTGAAGTAGGCCGTCTTCAGCACCGAGACCTCGTACCAGGCTGCATCCGGTATCGCATACGCGGCGCGGCGACGCCCTGGGTGGGGACGGGGTACCACCAAACCGACGTCGATCAGGTATCTGACTGCTCCTGAGATCGCGGCCGGGCTGACCCCTAGACCCATGGCCAGCTCTCCGGCATCGAGCGAGTCTCTCTCGCTTGCCATGAGCAGGAGCAGTACTCGCGCCGGCATTCTGGGGAAGCCCCACGAGACCATCAGCATGGCGATGTCCTCAACCAGTTCGAGGACGGCAGGGTTGGGTGTTGTTCTCTCCGTCACATCCAAACCCTAAACGACATTTTGTAACTTCACAAGTTTGTGAATGTCGTGTAGGTTCATGGATATGGAATCTGTAATCGAAGTTCATGGTCTAGAGAAGAGCTTTGGATCGACCGTTGCGCTCAACGGTCTCGACCTGTCTGTTGCCCGTGGCGAGGTACACGGGTTCCTCGGCCCCAATGGAGCCGGCAAGTCGACCACAATCAGGATCCTGCTTGGGCTCATTCGCGCAGACGGTGGCACGGCGCTGGTGCTTGGCGGCGACCCATGGCGTGATGCCACCTCGCTGCACAAGAGGCTCGCGTACGTGCCGGGAGATGTCGCGTTGTGGCCGATGCTCTCGGGCGGTGAGGTCATCGATCTGCTTGGTCGGATGGGTGGCGGGATCGACGAGTCACGCAAGACGAGCCTCGTCGAGCGATTCGAACTCGACCCCACCAGGAAGTGCAAGACCTACTCGAAGGGCAACCGGCAGAAGGTGGCCCTCATCGCCGCGCTCGCTGCCAATGCCGAGCTTCTGATCCTCGACGAGCCCACTTCGGGCCTGGATCCGCTGATGGAGGCCGAGTTCGGTCGGGTGATCAAGGAAGACACCGTCAACGGGAGAACGGTTCTGATGGCGAGTCACATCCTCTCCGAGGTCGAGGCGCTCTGCGAGCGTGTGAGCATCGTCAGGGCCGGGAGGATCGTCGAAAGCGGGACTCTCGAGGATCTCCGCCACCTCACCAGAACCACGATCTCCGCCCGGCTTGCTTCAGTCCCCCCCGATCTCAGCGAGCTGAATGGTGTCCACGACCTCGCCGTCGACGGTACGACCGTCAATTTTCAGGTCGATCAGGCCGCGCTCGAGTCAGCGCTCAGAGCCCTCACTACCGCAGGCGTGGTTTCGCTGGTGAGCCGTCCCCCGACACTCGAAGAGTTGTTCCTGCGGCATTACCAGGAGGCGCCGCGGTGAGCGGGATCGCCGGGCTCGGCCAAATGATCCGCATGGTCCTGCGCCGGGACCGCATTCAGCTTCCGGTTTGGATCCTCGTCATCGGGCTGCTCCCTGCTGGGGTCGCCTCAGCGTTCATCGGGCTCTACCCGACCGACGCCGCCCTGCGTGCCGCGGCGGTCACCATCGAATCGAATTCGGCCTTCGTTGCTTTCCTCGGACCGGTTCAGTCGCCGACGCTCGGCGGTCTGGTCGTGTGGCGGATCGGGGCGGCCCTCTCGGTGCTTGTTGGCATCATGAGCGTGCTTCTCGTCACCCGCCACACGCGTGCCGAGGAGCAGACGGGACGTCGTGAGCTGATCGGATCGACCGCGATCGGGCGACAGGCACCGCTTGCAGCTGCGGTCGTTGTCGGTCTGTCGGCCAACCTGATCGCAGGGCTGCTCATCGCCGCCGGGTTGCTTCAGGCCGGGCTCGCTGCCACGGGATCCATCGCATTTGGCCTCGCCATCGTCACCGTCGGGTGGCTCTTCGTCGGGATCGCCGCATTCGCCGCCCAATTCCCCGAGAGCAGCCGGACCAGCAACGCCATCGGCATGGCGGTCATCGGTGCCTCTTTCGCTCTCCGCGTCGCAGGTGACGCCGGTCGTGCCGGCGGAGCCGAGTGGCTCTCGTGGATCTCGCCGATCGGTCTGGCGGCGCGGGTCGGCGCCTTCGCCGGGGAGCGTTGGTGGCCCATCGTGGTGCTGGCCCTGCTCGCAGTCGCGTTTCTCGCCACATCGTTCGCCATCTCAGATCGCCGTGACGTTGGCTCGACGCTCATACCCACCGGGCTCGGTCCTGCGCAGGCCAGTCCATCGCTCAGCTCTGCGTGGGCGTTGGGCTGGCGGCTGCAGCGCGGTCTCGCCATCACATGGGCGGTTGCCTTTGCGGTGTTCGGGGTGTTGTTGGGCGCCTTTGCAGACGGTGTGGGGACGCTGATGAACGAGACCCCAACGCTGGGTGACGTGATCACCCGGCTGGGCGGATCGTCGGTGTTCACGAACGCGTACCTCGCCGCGATGTTGAGTGTCGCTTCCGGTGTCGCTGCCGCGCATGGATTGCAGGCCGTGCTGAGACTCCGTGGTGAGGAGAGTGATGGTCATGCTGAGATAGTCCTCTCCGGGTCCGTTGATCGTCGATCCTGGGTCGGCAGTCATCTGGCGTTTGGTGCCCTGATGCCTGTGGTCGATCTGGCAGTGTTCGGGGCGGCGATGGGCGTCGCATATGGGATCTCGGTAGGTGATCTAACCCAGGTGTTCAGAGTCGTTGGCTCGGCGCTCGTCTATGTACCCGCTTCTTGGGTCATGGTTGGGCTTGCGCTCCTCGTGTTCGGCGCCATCCCGCGCCGCAGCGGTCTCGGATGGGCTGCGCTGGGCGTTGCGTTGATCTTGACGCTGCTCGGGGGTGCGCTCAACCTCGACCAGTGGCTGCTCGACCTATCTCCGTTCACCCACACGCCCAGCCTCCCTGGCGGTGCTTTCGGACTGCTACCCGTCATCGTGTTGCTCGTTGTTGCCACAGGGCTCGGCGGGTCGGGGCTGGTGGCTTTCGGGCACCGCGACCTCGAGTGATCACGGCACCCTCGAGACGGCTCGGGCGGTGATTGCCAACCATTCTCCTACCCGGGTTACACTCGCCCGATGCCTTTCGTTGTGCAGAAATATGGTGGAACGTCCGTGGCCGATGCGGAGCGCATCAGGGCGGTTGCAGCTCGCGCCGTCGCCACCCATGAGTCGGGTAATGATGTAGTCGTAGTCGTCAGTGCGATGGGCAAGAGCACAGACGAATTGATCACCCTCGCCAACGAGGTGACGCCTAACTCGCATCCGCGCGAAATGGACATGCTGCTCACCGCTGGTGAGCGCATCTCGATGGCGTTGCTTGCGATGGCGATCCAGGACCACGGGGTCGGTTCGATGAGCCTCACCGGGTCTCAGGCGGGCATTCTCACCACCGAAGCGCACGGCCATGCCGAGATCATCGGGATCAGGGGCGAGCGGGTTCGGGAAGGGCTGAGCGAGGGGAAGATTGTGATCGTCGCCGGTTTCCAGGGAGTCAATCCGGAGACACGCGACGTGACCACACTCGGGCGCGGTGGGTCTGATGCCACCGCGGTGGCGCTGGCCGCCGTCCTGTGTGCAGACGTTTGCGAGATATACACAGACGTTGACGGTGTATTCACCGCCGACCCGCGCCTCGTGCCGGGGGCGAGGAAGCTCGACGAGATCACCTTTGAGGAGATGCTCGAAATGGCCTCGGCGGGAGCCGGGGTATTGATGGCCCGGTCGGTCGAATTCGGCCGTCGTTACAACATTCCGATACACGTCCGCTCGTCGTTCCACCGCGGGGTGGGTACGTGGGTCAAGGAGGAAACCATGGAAGAAGCGATCATCCGGGGCATAGCTCATGACGTTTCGGAAGCCAAGGTCACGGTCCATGGTGTTCCCGACGCGCCCGGTCTGGCCGCCCAACTCTTCGAGCCGCTCGCCGATGCCGGCCTCACGGTGGACATGATCGTGCAGAACGTGTCCCGTGCGGGCGTCACGGACATTAGCTTCACGGTGCCGAAAGTTGATGTCGGCATTGCAGAGGACGTCGCCAAGACGACCGCCGCCGCCATTGGAGCGGCCGGGGTGGACGTGAACCCCAATATCGCCAAGGTGTCCCTGGTCGGTGCCGGGATGAAGAACGAGTTCGGCATCGCAGGGAAGATGTTCCGCATCCTCGCCGAGCACGGCGTGAACATCGACATGATCAGTACATCCCCGATTCGCATATCCTGTGTGGTTCGAGGCGACGATGTCGCGGCTGCAGTGCAGGGACTGCACGATGGTTTTGAGCTCGGCGGTGAAGAGGAGAGTGCGGACAATGGGTAAGAGGACTGCGATTGTTGGTGCAACCGGTGCCGTCGGCACCACGATGCTCTCGATTCTCGAAGAGCGAGACTTCCCGGTCTCCGAGCTACGCATGTTGGCGTCCAGCCGCTCCGCAGGACGCGTCATACCCACCAGATGGGGTGATGTCACCGTCGAGGATCTGGCCACGGCGGACCCCGCAGGCATCGAGGTGGCACTCTTCTCGGCGGGCGGCAGCCGGTCGAAGGAGTATGCACCCAGGTTCGCCGCCGCAGGGGCCGTCGTCATCGACAACTCCTCGGCGTTCCGGCAACAAGACAACGTCCCCCTTGTGGTCGCTCAGGTCAACGACCATGCCATCAAGGACCACCAGGGCATTGTCGCCAACCCCAACTGCACGACCATGGTGTTGATGATGGCTGCCGGTCCCCTCCATCACGCCGCCGGGTTGCAGTCGATGACGGCCACGTCGTATCAGGCGGTGTCGGGCACCGGTCAGACGGGGATGGATGTGCTTGCCCATGAGATCGACGTGCTCGGCAAGGACCGGGAGCTGCTGGCCAAGGGTGGCTGGACCGAGCCGGGCAGCGATGTCTACAGCAGGCCAATCGGCTTCAACGTGTTGGCCCACGCCGGATCGTTCACCGAGCTCGGCTACACCGACGAGGAATGGAAGCTGGTCAACGAGACGCGCAAGATCCTCGAAGCGCCTGAGATCAAGGTGGAGCCGTTCTGTGTCAGGGTGCCGACAATGGTCGGTCACGGCATCGCCGCGACGATGTTCTTCGATCGCCCCGTCTCCGTTGCCGAAGCCAAGGAGATCCTTGCCGACGCCCCGGGGGCACAGCTGTGGGACGACTCGAAGGTGCCGACACCGCTCGATTCCGCAGGCATCGACGATGTCCTCATCGGGAGAGTGCGTCAGACCGTGGGCACCGAGGGCGGGATCAGCCTGTGGACGGTCGGCGACAACCTCCGCAAAGGTGCCGCCCTAAATGCAGTGCAGCTAGCCGAACTGCTCTAGCTGATACTCCGTCGCCGCTTGGGATAGTACGATCGATTCTTGGAGTTCTGTCCCCACGGTGCTTGACCTCGTGTGTAGCCTCAGTTGCGACCGTGAAGGGGGTGTCGACCTGGAGGAGAGAGCAAATGGCAGATGACCAAACCGGCACATCAGGAGGCATGAACTTTGGCGGGCTCGATCTCGTCACCATCGGTGCGCTGGTGGTTTTGGCATCGTGGGTGATCTTCGATCTGATCACCGACGACTATCTCGTGGGGACTGTCGCCGTCGCGTTGGCGCTCATCATCGCAGTGTTGCCCAGGCTCGACAGCGGGGCAATTACAGCCTTCGCTCCGGTCCCGGCGTTCCTGAAGCTCGCAGGCTATTCGCTGGCACTGATCGGCGCAGTGGAAATCCTCACCGATCTCGAGAGCAGCTTCTTCGATTGGGGCGGCGCCTCTATCTTCGGCGCCCTGGTCGCATGGGCTGGCTATGTGATTGCCTTCGTCGGCGCCCGTCAGTCCTGATTCAGACGGAATATCCCCTGTAGGCGGTGAGCGAGATGACCGCGAGCGCGGGTCAACTCGCCCGCGGCAAACGCATAGGCCACCCTTTCGAGTGGGTCGGCTCCGGAGACTACGAGCACGATCAAGGCCACAACCGCTGCGATCACCCAGCCGACGGCGAGATCGCGGGTTCGGCCGCGGGCGATGACGATCTGGGTGACAAACAGAACAACCAGGGCTGCCACTGCACCGGCACCACCGAGACCGCCGACAATGGCGCTCGGGCGAAACTCGGCGCCGTAGAGGAGCTCGATTATCGACGGCAGCAGCACATAGCTGCCGACACCCGCAACCAGGGATGCGGCGCCTCCGAGCCCGGCCAATCTGGCTGCCCAACTGTGGAGAACCTCCGGCTTGTCCTCGCTGAGTGCAGTGGTCATTGCCGCTAGAAAGCGGGTTCCGAGCGGGTACGAAGCGGTGATGGGCCCCCTCAGCAGAGTGAATGTCATGAAGTAGATGCTCACTTCGGCGGGTGTACCGCCGATCAGCCCGACAACAAGCGGTCCCCCGGCGAGGATGAGCTGTGACAGGGCCGAGGCGACGACCAGTAGCTGCAACAAGCCCGTCGTGCTTGGCACCTCGGTTGCAGTGCGCCCGGGCTCAATGTGCACTTTGTAGGGGCGGACCAGCAGGAGTGTCAGCGGTGCTGTTCCCAGCGAGATGGCAAACCAGAAGGAGCCAACGTCGATAGCTGTGAAGACGACACCGAGGCCGATGAGCGCCACCGCCTCCAGGATCATGGTCACTCCGTAGGCCATGAAGCGTCGACGCCCGGCCATTACGCCGCGAGCCACGGTCATCAGTGCTCTCGAGAAGAGAAGCAGCGCGATCGGTGCAATGAAGACCGCGCTTCCCGAGAAGAACTGGTTGATGCCGAGCGCGGCGACCACCACACCGAGAATCACCCCACCGACGAGGGTGATGGCGATCTGGCGACGGGTCTCGCCGTTGAGTGCCTCTCCGGCGCGCAGTGTCACCGTCCTTGTGGTCATCTGCTCGACCGGGAGCATCACGATGGTGTAGACGAGGAAGCCGATGGTCCACACCGTGGCGACGGGGGCGAATCCATCGGTGCCGAGAGTGCGTCCCCCAACAACCTGAAATACGTAGGCTCCGAGCGAGGCCACGATCGCTCCGACGGCGATAACCCACGTGCCGTCGCTGGAGCGCGGCGTCTCGGTGCTGGTTGCCTGATCCATCCGGGGACAATAACCGGCAGTGGAAACCGATGGGGTGGGATTGACCTAATGCGACCGCTGCAATATGCCGATAGGTGAGGTACCGTAAGGTTTGTTGCGTGAGGTAGCCGATGAACACCAAGAATTCGATAGTCATCAACAAGCCGATTGACGAGGTATTCGCCTATGTGAGCGACGTGGCGAACATGCCTCGCTGGGTGTCTGGTGTACGCAAAGCCCGGCTGGTTTCCAAGAAGCTCAAAGCCGGGGCAAAGTTCACCACCGAGTACGTGGACGGTTGGCGGAGCGCCCGGATCGACTTCTCGATCGTTGAATTCGATCCACCTCGCCGCTTCGTCACCAAGTCGGAGAGAGGGCCGTTTTCGTTCCCGTTCCGGGGCACTTTCGAGTTCCGGGCCGTCGACGACGGTACCGAAGTGACTACCGACATCGAGACCGGTGGCGAGAGTCTCGGCAACCGGCTCGCCGATCTGCTCTTCGGTCCATGGGTTCACCGTGGTTTCCAGCGACGTCTCCAGGCGGAGCTCCAGGCATTGAGAGCAGGCGTCACCGCCAACAAGTAGCTGCCGTTTCGTGCCGCAACGGGAAAGGCCGGCGGCTAGTGCCACCGGCCCTGGTCGGGACGGCCGGATTTGAACCGGCGACCTCATCGTCCCGAACGATGCGCGCTACCAAGCTGCGCTACGTCCCGAGAGCTGACGATTGTAGCCAGACCACAGCGCTGCGCTACCCGGGGAGGGTCTGAATGAGGTTCGGGCTCAGTGCCGTTCCGGGCAACGCAGAAACATTTCGGCCCGGTGAGGGATCACACCGGTCACTCTCCGAGCTTCTCTACACGTACCCGGTCGATGCGGTTGCGGTCCATTCGCATCACCACCAGGCGGTAGTCATCGATGGTGAGTTGGTGCCCATCTGCCGGGATGCGGCCGGCTACGGCAAGGTAGAGGCCACCAATTGTCGAATACGGGCCCTCTGGGAACTCATGGTCGACTGCCGTGTTGAAGTCGTCGAGGGGGAGCCGCCCGTCTGCCATCCAGCGATTGGTGCCGATCTTCACGATCGAAGGAACCCCGGGGTCGTACTCGTCCTGGAGCTCCCCGACTAGCTCGGATACGAGATCCTTGATCGTGACCAGGCCCTCGACGCCGCCGTGCTCATCGAGCACGAGGGCAATGGTGTACCGCCGGGCGCGCATGTCCTGAAGCACCTGAAGCAACACCGCAGACTCCGGCACGTAGGTGGGTTTGCGAATGAGCCCTGCGATTGCTCTGGGGGAGGGGTCACCGGTGAAGCGGAGCACGTCCTTGACGTAGAGGATGCCGATGAGGTCGTCGAGATTGCCGCCGGTGACCGGGAACCGAGAGTGCGCGGCCTTGTTGACCGCGTCGCGGACATCCTCGATTCTCACCGGGTCACCCAGGGTGACGATGTCGACCCGCGGGGTCATCACCTCACGAACGGGTTTGTCGGCGAGGGTGAACAGAGCGTCGATGATCTCGCGTTCGGCGGCCTCGATTTCACCGCCTGCTGCACTCAACTCGGCAAGAGCAAGGATGTCCGCCTCGGTGACTCCGCTCGAATCGTTCCCAGAGAGCCGGAAGAGCCGGAGCACCCCTCTGGTGACCGCGGTGAACATACGGGCTACCGGGCTCATCACCAGCGACAACCGCCAGATCATCGGAGCGACCGCAAGCGAGAACCGCTCCGGGTAGCGGGCGGCGATGGTTTTGGGAGTGATCTCACCCACGATCAGCACGACGACGGTGACTGCCAGCGTCGACACCCACGGGCCCCAGCGTTTCCCGATCAGAGATATGAACAGCGTCGTTGCCACCGCAGCACCCAGGATGTTGGCGAGGTTGTTGGCCACCAGCAACGTCGAGAGCAGGCGCTCGGGGTCGGCAACCAGTTGGGCAACACGTCTCCCCCGTTTCCCCTCGCCGGAGATCTGATGGACTCGCTCCCGACCGATGCCTATCAGGGCAGTCTCCGATCCTGAGAAGAATCCGGATCCGATCGCGCAAATCGCCAGGATTGCGACATAGGCGATGTTGGTTGGGTTCATGAGCGAGTCTATGGAGCCGACCGCGCTATCCGGCGATCGCTTTCTCGACCGCGGTGCGGAGATCGTGGGCTGTGAAGGGCTTGATCACTGAGGCTGCTACCCCGGCACGCTTGGCCAGGAACGAATCGGCCTTGCGGTCGAGGAGGAGCACGACCGGGATGGCGTCGATGCCCGCGATTGCAGCTTGCTGATGGATTTCCCGGGCAATTGCCATTCCACCCATGCTGGCAACCTGGAGATCGACAACGATGGCATCCGGCGTCTCCTCGTCGAGGAGCTCGCCCACGGTGGCGGGGTCGTGGTGGTCGATGAGGACGAAATCGGGTTCGGTGAGCGTGGCATGGACCTCGTTGCGAGCCCAGGCTTCGTCTGTGATGACGATTATTCGTGATGCCATGACGGCAAGAGTAGCGCGCCGGGTGGTCGCATCGGCATCCGAGATAGGTACCATGACTCGCCGTGTTGAGACGTCTTTCCCTCCTTGCTCTTCTAGTCGGTGCTGTCGCGGTGGCTTCTCCTGCGACGGCGCAGGACACCGACGCGGGCCCGGTTGCTGTTGCCGACGTGCGCGGACCACTTGATCAGAGGGCGCTCGATTTCCTCGAGGGAGTGGTGCGAAACGAGGATGTTCAACTGGTTGTGCTCAAGATCGACAATCCCGGGGTGGCCTCAGGGGACATCCTCCCGTTGCTCGATGCGATCGACACGTCCGCAAAGCCGGTGGTTGCCTGGGTGGGCCCGGCAGGTGCCGTTGCCTACGGTGACACCGTCGCCATCCTCGATGCCGTTCAGATTGCGGGTGGCGCACCCGGGGCTCGATACGGATATACGGATCCCGGTGCGCATTTCACTGTGGAGTGCTGGTCGACCGTCGAGGATTGTCAGGAGGACCCGGATCTGTTCGACCGGGAGAGAGTCATTCACCCGGATGACGCCACCGATAGCTTCATCGTGCAGCCGACGATCGGGCAGTTCATTGCGGCTCTCGACGGGAGGGCTGTCGAAACCAGCACAGGCCCGGTGGTGCTGGAGACGGCCAAAGATGTAATCCTCGGGGACGGCTCAAACGCCGTGGTGTCCTCCGTCGACGTCCGTTTCCTCAAGCCGACTCTTTTGACCCGATTCCTTCGCCTCGGCACCAGGCCGGACGCCGCGTTCTTCTTTCTCCTGACCGGTCTTGCTGTTGCTGCCTTCGAGTTCTATGCCGCCGGCGCCGGGGTTGCCGCCGCAGTCGCCGCGCTCTCGCTCTTCCTCGCCGGATACGGGTTCGCCTCACTTCCGATGAACTGGTGGGCTGCCGTCGCCGCGGTACTCGGTATCGGTCTCTACACCTGGGACTTCCAGAGACACGAGCTCGGCATCCGGAGCATCGTTGGCACGATCCTCATGCTCTGGGGCGGAATCGCCTTCGTCGCTGGGCCATCCCAGATAGCGACGAGCTTCTGGGCTGTGCTGCTGACGGTCATCGGTATCATGCTGTTCTATCTGTTTGCGATGACCACCATCGTGCGCTCCCGCTTCGGTACCCCGACCATCGGTCGTGAGCATCTCATCGGTGCAGTCGGTGTTGCGGAATCAGCACTCGACCCCGACGGAGTGGTCGTCATCGAAGGTGCCAAGTGGCGTGCTCGCGCTCACCGTGCGACGGCGGTGGAACCCGGCGCCGAGATCGAGGTTCTCTCGGTTGAAGGGATCACTCTCCAGGTGGCGCCGCGGGAGATCGCGAAATCCTAACCACCGTCATGCCAAGATATTCCTGGCGTGAAATGGATCAGTTGTCTAGCGTCCAAATACCTGTTTGCCCGTATGTCACATCTTGTGGAGGAGGAGTCTGTGACAACGCACGACCGTTCTTGGCAACCCGTAGCACTCTGTCGGGGAAATCATTCTCACCTGTTTTTTCCACCGACATCCTCAGAGCGAAAAGAGGAACGAGAGCGGCGTGAGCTGCGGGCCAAAGCGGTTTGCCAGGTATGTCCGGTGCAGTCGGACTGCCTCCAGTACGCGCTGGCCTCGACCGAGCAATACGGCATCTGGGGTGGTTACACAGAGACCGAGCGCCGCCAACTCCCCGCAGCCCGCAAGCGCGTCGCGGCCGCCGTCTGAAGCTCACCACCGGCGGCGAGCTTCAGAACCTAGACCTCTCTGACGACTCTCGTGTCGCCGTGACGGCGGGTGATACCTTGCTTGTCGAACCACTCGAGTAGTGGCACTGCCTGACGCCTGGTGACGCCGACCAGGTCGCGAAACTCCGCAACGGTGAACTCGCCCTCGATGGCATGCAACTCCGCCTTGATCGCTTCGATCTGGTCCGGGAGGTACACCAACTCGGCAGATACGCGGACCAAGAGCCTCTCGCGCACCAGCGCGTGAATCAGCTCCCGGTCGAGACCTAGCTGGTCCGATCTGGGCACCCCAAAGCCGGCACGCAGAATCTCACGCGCCGACTCCCACGCAGCCTGCTCCTCCGCGGTGAGCCCCGGGCTGAACCCGGTGGTTCGGATCGTGGTCCCATCGTCGACGAGATCGGCGCTGCCGGCGACCACAAGGTTTATGGAATCGACATCCCGGTCGAGGGTCGTTGCCAGCTCCGCCTTTGGTATCCCGGGGCGGAGACGATGCTCCGTCTGGAAGCGCACCGCCGCCGCCGTGATCGCCTCGACCAGCTCTGCCGCCGCCGTATCTGCCATCGCCATCGTTCCCGCGGTATAGCGGGTGGTGGGCGCGCCACCTCCCGAATCCCGCTCCAGGTCGATGAGGCTTGCGGTCCCCCGGATCGACAGGAGCGCGTCCGCGACCTGATCGGGGCCACCGCCGAGGGCTACAGCTAGAGCCCGGGCGGCGACTGTCGCTGCCTTCCCGGATCGCGGAGGGTGCGGGTCGAGCACGACACCTCCCGCAACAACTGCCCGCCTGCCGGTCTCTCGCAGGATGAACCGGTCTCCGGATTGAATCGGGATGTCCCCCCCGCTCTGGATGAGCCCTGTTCCCGGTTCGAGGATGCGCAGCCGCACCGGCCACGAACCGCTACCTAGATGTAGGTGGTAGGCACCGCGGGCGGTCAATTCGTCGTCGAGCGTCCGCACCGACCGCAGCTCCACCAACATTCGTCGTGATGTCGCCATCAAACCGGGGCGGGCAAGCAGCATCCCACGCTCAGCCATCTCGGCACCACTGAGATTGAGCGCTGTCCGGCTGCCGGGTGGCACCGAGTCGACGGGCGTATCGTGGTGCTGCAATCCCCGCACCCGCACCTGGGCGGCGCCGGGCCACAACATCAGGTCGTCGCCGGTGGCAATGGACCCCTCCACCAGGGTTCCCGTCACTACCAGACCGGCGCCGCTGATGTGAAACGATCGATCGATCCACATTCGCGGGCGGCCCAGGTCAACAGGATTGCCCGTCTCCTCCAGCCGGCGGGCCAGGGCCGCCACCAGGGTTTCCATGCCTTCCCCGGTGACCGGGGATACCCGGACGACAGGCCAATCGGCAAGTGTCGTGCCTTCCACCTTCTCCATGATCTCCAGCTCGGTGAGATCCGCCGTGTCGGCGTCGGCTAGATCGATCCGGGTGAGGGCAACCACTCCGTTGCCGATCCCGAGCAGATCGAGTACCGCAAGGTGTTCTTCGGATTGTGGCTTCCATCCCTCGTCGGCGGCCACGACGAAAAGGGCCACATCGATGGCCCCCATCCCCGCAAGCATGTTCTTGATGAAGCGCTCGTGGCCCGGCACATCAACGAATCCGACGTCGAACCCACCGATCTGTTGCCATGCGAAACCGAGATCGATGGTGAGACCGCGCTCTTTTTCCTCCGCCCAGCGGTCGGGGTCCCGGCCGGTCAGAGCCTCGATGAGTGTCGACTTCCCGTGATCGACATGTCCGGCGGTAGCGATGATCGGCATATCAACCCAGGGTCGTGGCCAGGTGCATGTCGTCCTCGGGATCGACGGTCCGTAGGTCGATGGTCAGGCGGCCGTCATGACGCCGCGCCAGTATCGGCGGTGTCGCCGCGAGCAACCGGGCGAAGAGCACATCGGCATTCCCGTTGAGCACGAGATTGGGGGAGGGGATGGTCTCACCGGGCACCGAGCCCGCCCCGGGAACGGATTCGCCCCGAACGACGGCACCCTTCCCTGCCAGCTTGTCGAGGAGTGTCCGATGTCGCAGCTCCAGCTCGTCGTATCCGAGCGCAACCATCGCCCAGAAGGGGATCTCGGCGCCGCGGTCGTCGGCATAGAGCTCGAGAGTACCGACCAGCGCCGCATGGGTGGGGCCATCGATGCGCAACGCTCGGGCGAGCGGGTGTTGAGACATCCGATCGATGAGGTCGGCCCTCCCCACCGCGATCCCCGCCTGGGGTCCGCCCAGCAACTTGTCGCCAGAGAAGAGAACGATATCGGCACCGGCAGCGAGTGTCTGGCGCGCCGCGGGCTCGTCTGCGAGCCAATGTGGCGGGCTCCCGGGCAGCCAGGGCACCGTGTCGTCCAGTAGTCCGCTACCGATATCGGCGATCAGAGGGACGTGGTTGCGCCGGGTCAGGGCGGCCAGTTCTGCGATGGGTGTCGATTCCGAGAAGCCTTCGACGCGGTAGTTGGACGGATGCACCTTGAGGATGGCCGCCGCCGATTTGATCTCGCGTTCGTAGTCGGCGAGCCGGGTCCTGTTGGTCGTGCCCACCTCGACCAGTAGGCAACCTGAGGCGGTCATCAATTCGGGAAGCCGAAAGGACCCGCCGATCTCAATCTCTTCG
The DNA here is from genome assembly GCA_963777645.1 of uncultured bacterium. Taxonomy (GTDB): domain Bacteria; phylum Actinomycetota; class Acidimicrobiia; order Spongiisociales; family UBA5794; genus JAAETI01. Next base: position 289,446 of record CAVZRA010000004.1, read on the forward strand.
CCTCGTGAGACAACCGCATGGCCATTCCCGGCGACGGCCGCCAGTGCCAGCAGCAGTGCCCCGGCGTTGTTGTTGACGACAAGCGCTGCCTCGGCTCCCGTGAGTGCGCACAGCAAATGCTTTCCGTAGGAGGCGCGACCTCCCCGCTCACCCGTGCTCACATCGAGCTCGACATTGCCGTAACTGGTTGCGGCGCTTCGTGCGACGTCGGCGGCCTGGGTGGGGAGGATCGCCCTACCCAGGTTGGTGTGCAGCAGTACACCGGTGGCATTGATGAGCCGCGTTGGCCTGCCTGTCGTGATCTGCGCAGCCGTTGCCAGTGCCGCGGCGACAACATCCGGCGCCCCGCCGTCACGGATCCCGGCGCGGGCGGTGTCTATCGCCTCCCGGGCGATGCAGATCGCCAGTTGACGGGGTAGCCCGGTCCCGGCCAATCGCGCAGCCAGGTCATCGACACGGGGAAGATCCTGCAAGTCCATGTGCAGCAGAGCCTACCCACCCCGGTATGCTCGATGTAATGCGTCCAGCAACCATGCTCTTTCTTGCCTTTCTCATAGTCCCACCCGTTGAGATCGGGCTATTCATCGTTGTGGGTAGCCGGATCGGGATCTGGCCAACGGTGGGGATCGTCCTGCTGACTGCCTTCCTCGGCGCCAATATGGTGTCCCGTCAAGGTCGGGGGGTGATGGCCCGGCTCCGAGCTGAGTTTGCCTCCGGTCAATTCCCCGGGACGACCCTGGCTCACGGTGCCATGATCGTCATCTCAGGAGCCCTGCTTCTCACCCCGGGGTTCCTCACCGATCTCGTCGGCTTCTCGCTGCTCATCCCGCAGGTGCGCGAGGCCATCCGAAAATGGGCGGTGCGCCGTTGGTCCAATCGAATCACGGTGTTGTGAGCGTCGCCCCCCGCCCCTCAGCGACGGTGTGCGTGCTTCATCAACGAGGTCAAGAGATCGAAGTGCTCATGGTGCGCCGCAGCGAGACCGCCAGGTTCATGGCGGGTGCCTGGGTCTTTCCCGGAGGTGCCGTCGAAGCCAAGGATCACGAGTCCGAGAATCTCCGCCTCATCGGTGACCTTTCCGAGGGGTCGACGATCGGGCCCTGGCTTGCTGCGGGATTCCGCGAAGTCGTTGAAGAGACCGGAGTGTGGCTCACCGACCCGCCCCGTGTTGAGCATGTTGGCTCCGATGGCGTCTATGCGGTGGCACGTCGAGAGAGCCGCACCTTCACAGGTGGGCGAGCCGCCTACTTCGCAAACTGGGTGACGCCCACCATGGTGCCGGTGCGCTTCGATGCTCGTTTCTTCATTGTTGCCACCGACCGGAGGCTCGTCCCCGAGCCGGATGGGCGTGAGATCGATGCCGCGGAGTTCGTCGCACCGGGTGAAGCCTTGCGTCGAGCCGATTCCGGACAGTGGCTCGTACCGTTTCCGACGTTGCGTGTCCTGCATCAACTCCAAGAAATCGACAGTGTCGGAGCAGCCATTGCGGATTGGCAGCATCGCACCGTAGCGCGGATCGAGCCTCGGCTGGCAGTGCGCGAAGATGCAGCACTCGAGGTGGTGATGCCGGGTGAGCCCGGCTATGACGAACTTGTGGATACCGATCCGAATCCGGAAGCGCTGGCCCGGGTGTCCCGGGCAGCCGCCGGGCTAGGGATCCCGGTTGCGGAGGTAGCCGGTGACAAGGATTGAGCGGGTGTTGGCACCGAACCCCGGGCCGTTTACGGGTCCAGGTACTAACACGTATGTCATCGAATCGGCCGGTCAAGCCCTGATCGTCGACCCGGGCCCGGTTGTGGTCGAGCACCTGAGGGCTGTCCGGCTCGCACTCAATGGCTTGAGCCCGGTCGCGGTCTTGGTCACCCACACCCACCCGGACCATGCCCCTGCGGCAAACGGGCTCGCAAGAGAGCTCGACGTCCCGTCGCTCGGCTTTGCCCCGGGCCGTGACTTCGTCCCCAGTCGCAGGCTCGAAGACGGGGCCGAGATTGCCTTCGGGGACGAGCAGCTCATTGCAGTGCACACTCCGGGTCACACCTCGGATCATCTCTGTTTTCGACTTGGTGATCTGCTGTTCACAGGTGACCACATCATGGGTGGTTCGACGGTCATCATCGAAGATGCAGCCGCCTACATGCATTCACTCGAGAAGGTGGCCGCACTGCATCCGGCCTGTCTCTACCCCGGTCACGGCCCCGAGCTTCCCGAGGCACAACGGGTGATCACCGAGCTCATCGCACACCGGGTCGAGCGTGAGCAGCAGATTCTCGAGGCGATCGACAACGGGGCAACGACGATCGGTGACATTGTCGCTGCGGTCTACGTTGGGCTAGATCCGTCGCTCGGCCTAGCCGCAACCATGCAGGTGCATACCCAGCTGATCAAACTAAGGGACGAGGGTCGGGTATCTTTAGGCGGCGGTGGAGCCCATACGGCGACCGTCGTCAAGCGTGCGGAGAGACAGTGAACACGATCAGCAAGCCAACACGATGGGCTTCGGCTGCCCGCTATTTGACAGCGGCAGCCGTTTTTCTCGTCGCCATCGTACCGGCGTTTGCTGCCTCCGCCCGGCTTCAGATAACCCAGGAAGACATCGATGCGGCTGCGGCGCACCGACGGCAGGTGAGCACCGACCTGGAAGCTGCCACGATCGAATACGACACCGCCGTCAACCGTCTCTACGAGCTCCAGGACCTGATGGCTGCGCTCGGCACGGACCTCTCCAATCTGGAGCGGGAACTCGCCGTCGCCCGTGTTGCCGCCCAGGAAATCGCCACCCAGAGCTACATGTTCGGCGACTCCGGTCAGTCAACGCTGTTCGACTCCGTGTCCATCGACGACATGAGCCTCCGCACCAGCTACCTCGATCGCCTCAGCCAGGAGGGAAGCGACGTCATCGCGAGGATGTTCGGGCTCCAGAACAACTACGAGGAACAGCAGCAGAGGTTGGCCAAGACGGTTGCGGAGCAGGAGGCAACCAATACCAAGCTGGAGGCAGCCGCCAACGAAATCATGAGCAAACTCGAGGCCGCCGACAAGGAATACAACGACCTGGTCGCGGCCTACGAGAAGCAGGAGGCGGAGCGGCTGGCTCGGGAGGAAGCGGCTCGCAAAGCCGCTGCAGAAGCAGAGGCGCGCCGGCAGGCGGCGCTGCAGACAACGACCACGTCTCCACCTGCGTCAGGGTCGGTGGCGCCACCTATCACCGACGGGATGACCTGTCCTGTCAATGGTGCGGTCACCTTCACCGACACCTGGGGAGCACCCCGTTCCGGCGGCCGTACTCACAAGGGCGTCGACATGATCGCGGCCAAAGGGACACCGCTCGTCGCCATCGAGTCGGGCAAGATCCGTAAGCTCGGCAACGGTGGGCTCGGGGGTATCACCGTTTGGATCACAGGCAACAGCGGCGATCAGTACTACTACGCACACTTGAATGCATGGGCCGATGGGCTCAAGGCCGGGCAGTCGGTGTCGGTGGGCGATCTGGTCGGGTATGTCGGCAACACCGGGAATGCCCGGTACACCGTCAGCCATTTGCACTTCGAGTATCACCCGGGCGGTGGCGCCGCAGCCAACCCGACCCCGCTCGTCACCAGCCTCTGTCGCTGAGCACGACCCATTTTGGCGTCGCTAACCGGAACATATTCCGTTTTGCGACGCCAAAGATGATGGGTCAGCCCAGTTGGGCGAGTTGTTCGGCGACCAGGTTGAGGCGGGCTGAACAACTGTCGTCCTGGATCGGAGGCAGTAGCTCGCTGAGGGCTTTGGCGGCAGCGGTGATGGCAACGGCAGATGGCGAGTCCGGCTGGGCCTCGACCACCGGCTTGCCGGCATCGCCACCCTCGGCTACCCGGGGATCGATCGGCACCTGTCCCAGCAACTCGACGCCGAGGTCGTCTGCCAGCGCCTGACCGCCACCTGAGCCAAAGAGCGGGTAGTGCTCACCGTCGGGGGCGGTGAAGCCCGACATGTTCTCGATTACTCCGATAACCGGCATGTGCGACCGCCTGGCCATGTCGGCGACTCTGGCGGCCACTTTCTGAGCAGCGAGCTGCGGTGTAGTCACCACCACCATTTCTGCCTGGGGTAACAGCCGGGCCAGTGCCATTTGCACATCACCTGTGCCCGGGGGCATGTCGAGTAGCAAATAGTCGAGGTCCTGGCTCCATGCCACGTCACGGAGGAACTGTTCGACGGCCTTGGAAAGCATCAAACCGCGCCACATCAGAGCCGTGTCCTCATCGTCGAGTAGCAGGCCTGTCGACACGACCTGGATACCGCGGCGGTCGATCGGGACGATTTTGCGGTCGGCTCCTGCCTCGAGACGCTGTCCACCCAAGCCAAGGATCCGCGGGATCGAGAATCCCCAGATGTCGGCATCGAGCAGGCCGACGTTGTGACCCTGCCCGGACAGAGCGAGTGCCAGGTTGGCACTCAGCGATGATTTGCCGACACCTCCCTTGCCACTCGAGACCGCAACCACCCTGGTGTTGGGATGGACCATGGTCGGTTCTGCCTCATCTCGGGCTCGCATCCGGGCGCGATCCATCAAAGCGGAGCGTTCCTCCTGGCTCATCGCCCCGACTTCCATCGATACTTCCTGGACTCCCGGCACTGCCTTCAGTTTGCGCACGACTTCCTTTTCGATCTGGTCGCGCAGTGGACAGGCGGCGATGGTGAGTGCGACCTTCACCGTGACATGACCGCCGTCGATGCGGACGTCCTTGACCATTCCGAGATCGACGATGTCGGCACCCAACTCGGGGTCCATGACGCGCTGGAGCGCCGCTTCGATTTCCGTCATCTGAACCATGAGCAGAAGCGTAGACTGCCCACCGGGCACCAAATGACCTATCGTCGTAGTGTTTACTATGTAATACACTCGCACCTGCCAGCGACCTGTGGAGAGCACCATGATCACAAATGACGAGACAACCGCCCTCCAGGGCGTGACCCTCAGCAGCAGCGCTGCCGCCAAGGTCCAGGAGCTGATCCAGGCAGAAGGCGACGCGTCGCTGTCGCTGCGACTTGCAGTGCGCCCCGGTGGTTGCTCAGGCTTCTCGTACGACATGTACTTCGACTCAGCGATAGACGCCGCCGACATCGTCAACGAGACCGACGGCGTGCGGGTAGTGGTCGACCCGGAGAGCGCCACCATGGTCAATGGCGCCACCATCGACTTTCGCGACAGCGGCCTACAGGGCTCCGGTTTCGCCATCAACAACCCCAACGAGCAGCGTTCTTGCGGCTGCGGCCAGTCTTTCTGTTGATCGGGACCTCGACATCTCGAGTCACATAGGACTGCGGGGGGAAGCGTCGCACAGTTAGCCTTGCCGCCATGGCGAAACGTGGCGGTTGTCTCAAGGTTGTTCTCGGTCTGATCTTCATACCCATGATCCTGGGTGGGGTCGCCCTGTTTGCCGCGAATCTGGGTCGGGTGCTCAGCCACGATGAGGTTGAGGGAGTTGTCGTCGACCTCGTCCCCAGTGTCGACTCGGACGGAGACACAACATTCGCACCCGTATACGAGTACGAGGTCGATGGACTCGTATACCGCTACCAGTCCAAGGTCAGCCTGGGCGGGGTGCTCGTTCCGAATCTCGGTGATACGAGGACCCTTCTCTATAACCCCGAGAACCCGAGCGATGCCAGGGTCAAGAGCACATTCACGCTGCTGGTGCTACCGGGTCTACTTATCGTGATCCCGCTGCTGATTCTCGTCGGCATCGTGCTGGGAATCACCCGGCGATCGAGCCGGGTGCCGGCAGGAAGCTCAGTGCCTCGAGCCCGGTCCGGCGGTGAGCCGCCGTGGCAACGGCCGGATGTTCCTGCGACCGAGAGCCGGGAAACCATCACCGCCATGTTCATGGGCACCGAGGCCTCGCCGATGGACGAGAAAGGGCTTATCCGCTATCGGGCGAGGGCCCGTGCCGAGATCGGTGACACCACCTACCGGTTCCTGAGCGATTGGCTCGACGAGGACCCGACCCTGGAACTGATGCAGCGAGAGAACCTGGTCGAAGTGAGATTCGACCCGGGCGACCCCACCAACTACGAGGTCATCATCCCCCATTAGCCTGGGCAGCACTAAAGGAACTGGAGGTTCACCATGCCAAAGAAGATCCTGGCCGCTCCAAATGGTCCCAATCCCGTCGGCCCATACTCGGTGGTCACCGAAGCCAGCGGGCTTGTCTTCATCTCAGGACAAGGTCCCATGGACCCCGCATCGGGAACCATTGTCACGGGTGGAATCGACGCCGAAACAGAGCAGGTGATGAAGAACATCGGCGCCATCCTCAACGACGTGGGCCTCGGCTATGACGACATTGTCAAGACCACCATCTTCCTCACCGACATGGGCAATTTCCCGAGGGTCAACGCCGTATACGGCGAGTATGTCGGAGAGGCCAAACCGGCTCGATCGACCGTCGAGGTCACCCGTCTCCCGCTCGGCATCAACGTCGAGATCGAGGTCATCGCAGCCCGATAGTCCTGTCGCCGTGACCCGGGTCTGCTGTGGGCCACCGCCCTAGTAGCGTTCGGGGTACAGCACTTGGAGGAGGTCTCACCGTGAACCGCGACCAGATTCTGCGCTCGCTCGGACTGGACGACGTCAACCCCGGCGCCTATGCCGCTGGTTGGATGGACACTGGTGGCGAGCTGCTCACCAGCTACGACCCGACGACCGGCGAGGCAATCGCATCGATCAGACAAGCGACCGTCGACGACTACGAGAAGGTGGTCGCCAGCTCGGTGGGGGTGTTCAACGAGTGGCGGATGCTCCCCGCCCCGCAGCGAGGGCAATACGTCCGTCAACTCGGCAACGCCCTACGCCGGTACAAGGAGCCACTCGGTGCGCTGGTCTCGTACGAAATGGGCAAGATCAAGGCAGAGGGTGAAGGCGAGGTCCAGGAGATGATCGACATCGCCGACTTCGCCGTCGGTCTTTCCCGGCAGCTCTACGGCCTCACCATGACCTCCGAGCGGTCACGGCATCGCATGTACGAGCAATGGCATCCGCTGGGCCCGGTAGGTCTCATCACTTCGTTCAACTTCCCGGTGGCGGTGTGGAGTTGGAACGCCTGCCTTGGTGCCGTCTGTGGTGACGCGATGATCTGGAAGCCGTCGAGCTCTACCCCGCTGACAGCACTTGCGGTCACCCGGATTGCTGCGCAGGTCATGGAAGGCTCCGGCTTCGAAGGCGTCTTCAACCTCGTTGTCGGCTCCGGTGCCTCCGTGGGCGACAACATGATCAACGACCGTAGGGTGCCGCTCATCTCGGCAACAGGATCATGCGGGATGGGTGAGAAGGTCGGCACTGCGGTTGCCAAACGGCTCGGGCGATCGCTCCTAGAGCTCGGCGGCAACAACGCCATCACCGTGATGGATGATGCAGATCCCGACCTGGTCACCAGGGCCGCACTGTTTGCTGCGGTCGGCACTGCTGGCCAGCGTTGCACCTCCTTGCGCCGGCTGATCATGCAGCGGGGCATCTCGGACCAGGTGAGCAAGCGTCTGGTGGAGGCGTATTCCCGGGTCCCCATCGGTGACCCGCTCGAAGACGGCATCTTGATGGGACCGCTGATTGACCAGCGTGCCGTCGACAACTTCGCCGCCGCGGTCGGCATCGCTCAGGAACAGGGCGGTGAGATTCTCTCTGGTGGCAGCGTGCTCGATCGTGACGGCTACTTTGTCGAGCCGACACTGATCAAGATGCCCGCCGATGCCCAGATTCTCCAGGTCGAAACCTTCGCTCCGATCCTCTACATCATTGAGTTCGACGATCTCGCCGAGGCGATCGCTATCCAGAACGGCGTCAAGCAAGGCCTGTCCTCTGCGATTTTCACCGACTCGATGAAGTCGGCCGAGCGGTTCCTTTCGCACGAGGGCTCCGACTGTGGTATTGCCAACGTCAATATCGGCACATCCGGTGCCGAAATCGGTGGCGCTTTCGGCGGGGAGAAGGAGACCGGCGGCGGCCGGGAATCTGGCTCCGACGCCTGGAAGGCTTACATGCGCCGCCAAACGGTAACCATCAACTGGAGCGACGAGCTGCCATTGGCCCAGGGCATCGAGTTCGGATAATGGAGGCCGGGGGGAGGATGAAAGAAAGCTGGCTCGTCGGGTTGGCTGTCTTGCTTCTAGCAGGATGTGCGAGCTTGGCTCAACCGGCACGAGATTACTCAGTCGAGGAAATCTCCACGATTGATACCGAGCCGCGGGATCCAGGCGGCGAGTGCTACCTCGACTATCGCTCGCAACTGCTGGAGCTAGACCCGCGCTCTGGTGACGTACTGTGGACGCTTGATATCCCATTTACCGACCGCGGTCTATACGTTGACGACGACTATCTGGTGGTTGCGGCAGGGTTAACCAAGGAGTACCAACCCGGTTTGATAGCCGTGGACCACAAAGGACAACCCACGTGGCGCAGTGTCACTCCGCTTGGCTCGGCGACGATCTTTGGCGTTGTCGACGGTGACCTGCTGGTGCGTACCTATGCCGAGGACCGCGCCGACCTGCTTCGCATCGACATGAGGGGTCAGCTGGTTTGGGAAACCAGTCTCGAAAGGTACCTGTTCTCCGGGCCGCTTCTCGTCGGTCGTACCATCGTCACGACAACCCAGGACAATTCCCTGCTCACGCTTGACACCGGCACCGGTGCTGTTGTGCTCGACCGGGAGCTTCCCTACGAGGCGTCGGGGCCGGGTGCGGTGTTTGGCGACATGGCGGTTCTCGCCGGTTGGGAAGGTCGTATGGTGACCGTCGATACCGCGGGCGACCTGAGGGAGTACGTCGTCGGCGGGCACCCGTATTGGGTTCACTCGCTCATAGACGGAATCGCCGTCTACTCCGATGAGGAGTCGATCGTGGGTCTTGCCCTGGATGCTGGAGCCGTTGTCTGGCGTGACGACGGGGATTGGGGTGACGGAACGGCGATTGATCGGTCACTTGTCGTTCCGGGCATCCCACGAGGGATCCGCTCGCTCGACGCCCTTACCGGTGCTACGCAGTGGCAATTCTTCGGGCAGAGCGGTGACATGATCGGGGCAGCGCCCGCAAACGGGAAGGTGGCTGTCACCGTCCACCTGGGAACCGAGACTTCGAGTTCTTTCCTGGTAGCGATGATCGATCCGGAAAGCATGGACCGGCTGCAGTGGGATTCCCCACTGCCGGGGAGGCCGACCACAATCGAGTACGTGGGTCGCCTGGTCCTTGTTGGCGGCGTGAGCCCGGGCGATACAGTCGACGTCATTGATGATCCTGAGGGGGGATGGCTGCGCGCCTATGAGCCGGCCACCGGCGCACTCGTGTGGGAGCGGGCCCTCCGCGACGCTCCTGCAGAACTCGTTGATCACGGTGGCGAGACATTTCTCCTCACCGCCGACCCGACCGTCGGCTGCGAATGATGCACTCCTACCGGTCGAGCGTCTCTGTTGGGTCGGAGTGGTGATTCGAGCCGCCGCGGCTACCCGGGATAGACTTCGTCCGTGGATGCCTGGCGACGACGTGCTTATCCGCTAGCCCTTGTGACGGTGCTGACGACCTGGGTCGTCTACATGGCCATTTCCCGTTCCTGGCACCTCTTCTCCGAAGACTGGCCGGTGACGATGACCATGACTCTCGGCTCGTTCATCGCAGGCGCCACCGCTGAGGGTGGTGCCGCCGTCGCGTTTCCCGTGTTCACCAAGGTGCTCCACATCGATCCGACGACGGCACGCACTTTCGGGCTGATGATCCAGGCGATCGGGATGTCAATGGCCGCACTCGTGATCATCTCGAGGAGGGTACCGATTCTGCCGCGGGTCATCGGGTGGGTCTCACTCGGGGGAATCGCCGGTCAGGTCATCGGCACGTTCTGGGTCGCCATCGGGAGCCCTGCGTCCAAGATTCTCTTCACGTTTGTAGCCTCCGTTTTCGGAGCCGCGGTGGTCATCTCACGCTGGGGCTACCGCTTGCCGACCATCACGAGGCTGCCAACGTGGCGTCTCAACGATCGGCTGTATTACATCGCGGTTGGTATCGCAGGAGGGGTGTTTGCGGCCAACACCGGCTCCGGGATAGATATGCTCACGTTCATCGTGCTCACGCTCGCCATCGGCATCAACGAGAAAGTGAGCACCCCGACGACCGTGGTCATCATGGCGCTCAACTCCATCGTCGGGTTCGCGCTCCGCGGGCTCACCGGCGACGTGAGTGCCGCGTTCTCGTACTGGCTTGTCGCCATCCCGGTTGTCGTTTTCGGAGCACCGCTCGGTGCGTATGCCGCATCCAAGGCAACCCGCGACAACATCATCGTCCTGCTCGTGTCGTTGATCAGCCTCGAGTTTGTCACGACGCTGATCCTGGTGCCGTTCTCCGCAACGGCTTGGGCCGTGGCGGGTGCCGCGGTGGCGGGTAGCGCCGTGTGGTTCCTCGCCATGTTGGTCTACCGGGTTCGCCACATCATCCCGAGCCTCGCAAGGCTCGAGCAGCAGCGCGACGCCGTGTTACTCGCCGTCGACGAGTAGGGCTTACTCGCTGAGAGTGAACGGCGGGTACTCGTCCGTGATGCTCATCAACCACGCCGTCGTTCGCATCGCCCACCGAATCGCACCGGTGGCGAAATCGAAGATGCCACGTGGATACTCGCCGGTGAAGGCGACGATCCAGAAGGCAACCCAACCGGCAATCCCCGCAGCGATCTGGATGAAGTACAGAACGACGATGTGTGGGAGAAGGAGGATGGCCTTCAGGAATGAGATGATGCCGAGCACCGCATAGCCCCGGCTTCGCTCCAGGGTCGGCTCGGTGATGACCACCCGTGCCGGGTAGCTCGAGTCCTCCATCGCAAACGCCGGGTACTCATCGGTCCACGATGCCAGCCATGCAGTGATCCGCACCGTCCAGCCGATGTAGTTGTGCACGAATCGGGCGATCCCCGGGCTGAGGCTCCCGGTGAACGCAATGATCCAGTAGCCCACCCAGGTAGCGATGGCGGCACCGATTCCGAGGAAGTACAGGACGATGTAGTGAGGGATGGCAAGTAACGCCTTTATCGGGAACAGAATCCCAAGCACAGCCAACCCCTTGCTGCGCTTCCCATCGCCGTAATCGACGACGACATCCACTGGATATGCCATCTCAACTCCCTGTCATTGGTTCGGGGCAACCATACCCAAACGGAGCGGGCACTGGGTGTCTAGGCGAAGCGGTAGCCGACGCTACGAACGGTTGTGATCCACGACGCACGCTCTTCGCCGAGCTTGGCGCGCAGGCGCCTGATGTGGACGTCGACGGTTCTCGAGCCTCCGAAGTAGTCGTATCCCCATACCCGGTTGAGGATCTGATCCCTGCTCCACACCCGACCCGGGTTCTCCACCAGGAATCTCAGTAGCTCGTATTCCATGAAGGTGAGGTCGCGGGGTTCGCCGCCAACTGTCGCCTGATAGGTAGCCGTGTTCAGCTCGAGATCCCGGAAGCGAATGATCTCCTCTTCGGTGATCGCTGGGTTGACGGTGTGCAGCCGTCCCAGCCGCACCCGCAACTCAACACGATCGACAGGAGACAGGATGAAGTCGGTGAACCCGGTCTCTCCGACGATGTCGGAGGTCATCGTCCTGTCGATCAGCAACAGCACTGGGAGACCGTATTCGTCTGTGATCTTCGCCGCCATGGCGAGGGAACGACCCAGGTCCGAGGTGACCTCCACCACAGCGGCCGTCCAGCCACCCTTCGGGATGCGCTCCTCGATGTCGGCGATGCTCTCGATCGGGACCGGCTGGTACCCGGCTTCGAGCAGGCCCGCAATCAGGGGCTGCGTCGGGGTTGCGGGATAGACGGCCAGGAACATCACAACACCGGAAGATACTGCTCTAGCTCGAAACGGGAAACATGATGTTCGTAGCGCTGCCATTCGCGACGTTTGTTGCGAAGGAACCAGTCGAAGACGTGGGTGCCGAGGGCATCTTTGACCAGCGAGGATGACTCCATGGCGTCGAGAGCCTCGGCGAGGCTGGTGGGCAGGCGGTCTCCATGGCCGTCATCACGTAGCTTGTACTTCTTCTCGATCCCCTCCAGACCGGCTGCGAGGATCACCGACAATGCCAGGTATGGGTTGCAGGCAGGGTCCGGCGCCCGATACTCGATGCGGGTTGCCCCGGGTCTATCGATACCGGTACTCGGCACCCTGACCACCGCAGCCTGATTGGTGCGGTCCCAGGTCGTGAGCACCGGAGCATCGAAGCCGCTCACGAGCCGTTTGTACGAGTTCACCCACTGATTGGTGATCGCCGTGATCTCACGCCCGTGCCGGATCAGACCCGCGACGAACCCACGCGCCGCTTCTGACAGGTTGTCCGCCTGGTTGGGGTCGAAGAACGCGTTGTCGTCGCCCCGGAACAGCGATAGATGCAGATGCAATCCCGAGCCATCGTGCCCCTCCAGCGGCTTTGGCATGAACGTCGCATAGATGTTGTGCTCCATTGCCACTTCTTTGATGGCGAGCCTCGTTGTCATCAAGTTGTCTGCCATTGTCAGCGCATCGGTGTGGCGCAGGTCGATCTCGTGTTGGCTCGGCGATACCTCATGGTGAGAAGACTCGACCGGGATGCCGAGTCGCTCCAGCGCCATGATCGTGCTGCGACGGTATTCCTGGGCAACATCTAGGGGAGTCAGGTCGAAGTACCCTCCCCGGTCGAGGATTTTCGGCTCGGTACCGCTGTCGGCAAAGTAGAAGTACTCGACCTCAGGGCCGACGTAGAAAGTGAATCCGAGATTCCGGGCCCGGTTCAGGTTGCGGCGCAGCACCAATCGCGGGTCACCGGAGAAGGGCTTCCCGTCGGGTCGAACGATGTCGCAGAACATCCTGGCGACCCCGACATCGCCGTGACGCCATGGCAGGATCTGAAATGTGGTGGCATCAGGCTTGGCGAGCATGTCGGATTCCTGATCCCGGGAAAACCCGTCGATGGAGGATCCGTCGAATCGCATGCCGTGGGCAAATGCGGACTCGAGTTCCGCAGGTGTGATCGCAAACGACTTGAGCAAGCCGAGTATGTCGGTGAACCAGAGCCTGATGAAGCGCACGCCGCGCTCTTCAACAGTCCTCAGTACATAGTCCTCTTGCCTGGCCATGTGAACCTCCGCGCCAGGATGGTAAGCGAGATCCGCAGGTGTTTACAGCCGAAATCGAACGTGAAACACACTGTTCACATTCCTGTTACTCGAAGGAAACCCACGTCGGGCATACTCTGTGCCGAGCACCGGTCCCCCGGTGCGTTGTCATGATCAAGGAGATCAGCAATGGTTTATAGAGCCGAGTACATCTGGATCGACGGGCAGCAGCCAACTGCCAAGCTGCGCTCGAAGACCAAGGTCATCCCCGACGGCGAAGAACCACCTATCTGGGGTTTTGACGGCTCGAGCACTGAGCAAGCAGTCGGAAGTTCCTCGGATTGTGTGCTGCGTCCGGTGCGCGTTGTCCCGGATCCGATCCGTGGTGGCGACAACAAGCTCGTGATGTGTGAGGTGCTCAACACCGACATGACTCCGCACGAGTCCAACACCAGGGCCAGGTGCGCCGAGGTTGCCGAGAAGTTCGTATCATTCGAGCCGCTGTTCGGTATCGAGCAGGAGTACACCTTCTTCAAAGATGGGCGTCCGCACGGCTGGCCGGCAGGTGGGTACCCGGCTCCCCAGGGCGGCTACTACTGCGGTGTCGGCGCCGATGAGATCTGGGGCCGCGACGTTGTTGAAGCCCATACGGAGGCTTGCATCGCCGCAGGATTGGCCATCTCAGGCACCAATGCCGAGGTCATGATCGGTCAGTGGGAGTTCCAGATTGGCCCCGTCGACGCTCTCGCCGTCTCGGACGAGATCTGGTTGGCACGCTGGTTGCTGTATCGGATCGCCGAGGACTTCGACATCTCGGCTCACCTGATGCCCAAGCCGGTGGCAGGTGACTGGAACGGTGCCGGGGCACACACCAACTTCTCCACCAAGCAGATGCGGGCGAGCTACGACCCGATCATCGCTGCCTGTGAGGCGCTCGGGAAGAAGGCCGACCACCACATCAAGCAGTACGGTGCGGGTATCGAGACCCGGCTCACCGGTCTCCATGAGACGGCTCCATGGACCGAGTACAACTACGGGGTCTCAGACCGGGGCGCCTCGGTGCGCATCCCCTGGCAGGTTGCCCGCGATGGCAAGGGATACATCGAGGATCGTCGCCCCAACGCAAACATGGATCCCTACGTCGTCACCGCATTGATCACCGAGACGGTGTGCGGTGATGCCGTGGCGAGCGCCTGAGCGAGGACCGAGACAAGCCAGGACCGAGACAAGCTACGCCGGCTCTCCTCCGGTGAGATGAGAAAGGGCGGAACCGCAAGGTTCCGCCCTTTCTCTACATTCGAACCGGATGGTCATTGGTCTGAACTGGTCGGCGCCATTGCGGCTTCCTTGGCCGCTTCGATCTCCTGGCTGAACGAGTCTGCAGCGATCTTGTAGTCGTCGAGGGCTGCAAGACGCGCTTCCGATCCGGTGGTGTTGACGAGACCATCAAGCATCGCATCGGCTGCCGCTTTCATTGCCTGTGCCGCCGTGGTGACGTCGGTCCACTTGTCGGTGGCCGCGGTGGGCACCGAGTCCGACAGGGCAGCCACGCTGTCGTTGAAGTCATTGGTCGAAACGCGAAGCCCGCTGAGCCCCTCCCGGATTGTTGTGTAGTCCTGGGTATCGGCGTAGTCATCGTTGAGCGACTGTGCCTGGTTGCGTAGCTCTTCCGCCTGACCCGAGAGCGCATCGGCCGTTGCGGCGAACTCCACTACATCGGGCGCAAGGCTGGTGGTGGTCGTCGTTTCCTCTTCCGGCGTTGTTGTTGTGGTTCCACCGGCCGCCTCTGTCGTCGTCGTCGGAGTCTCGGCTGCCGGCAGGTTGTTCACGAACGTATAAGTGAACGCTACGAGGAAGAGAACAACCAGCGGGAGAATCCAGCGGCCGTGTTTGGGATCTTGCTTGCTCACCGGCGCAAAGATAGTCCTTCCCGGCATCTGTGCCATTTCATGTCCATTTTGCCGGTACCCTGCGGGCATGGATATCAATGGTCGTGTCGCTCTGATCACGGGTGCCGGGCACCGTTTGGGGCGTGCGCTCGCCCTCGGCCTGGCCGGGGCAGGCGCCGATGTGTTCATCCACTACGGGAGATCGCAAGACGGGGCTCTCGCGGTTCAACGTGAGATCGAGGCGATGGGTGGTCGGGCCGCGATCGGTTCTGTCGATCTGTCGGATGTGACTCAGCTACCCAGGCTCGCAGCGATGGCTGCCGAAGTATTAGGCGAAGTGACGATTCTGGTCAACTCGGCATCGGGCTTCGCCACCGACACGCTCGGCGATGTGACCCCCGACGGCTGGCAGCACAGCCAGAGTGTCAGCCTCGTTGCACCCGTTTTCCTCACCCAGGCGTTTGCCGCTCTCCTCGGCGGCACGACTCGCGGAGCCGTGCTGAACATCACCGATGCCAGGACCATGTATCCCTACCTGAAGCATTTCTCGTATGTGGTTGCCAAGGGAGGCCTCGACGCCTTCACCCGGGCCGCCGCGCTGGCGTTGGCTCCGATGATCCGGGTGAATGCGGTTGCCCTGGGAGTGATCCTCCCACCGCCTGGTGAGGACGACGGTTACGCAGCAGCCCTGGCAGAGACTCTCCCGCTCCGACGTGTAGGCGGCACCGATCCGGTTGTCGAGGCCGGTCTCAGCCTCATCCGCAACGACTTCGTCACCGGCGAGATCGTCCGTGTCGACGGTGGCGCGCATCTCACCTAGGTGGATGCCGCCGGGTCTCACTCCAGCAGACGGATGAATAGCCCGCTGCTGATCTTGGGGAGGAACCAGGTTGACTTGGGTGGCATCACAAGGCCCCGGTCGGCAATCGCTGCCACCTGATCGATGCTGGTCGGATGCACCAGGAAGAACGCTCCGCCGCCCTCCCTCCCCGCGATGTACTCGAGCGGAACCGTTCCCGGCACGTATTCGAGTCGCTCACTGGTGCGTGGGTCACTGATGCCGAGGATCGGGCCGAGGATCAAGTTGTTGAGGATGACCACGTCGAGCGAGTTGTACGGATCGTCGGACTCGACGAGCTCGCGGGGTGCAATGAGGCGGTACCACTTGTCTCCGACATGCATCCCGAAAATGCCGGGCCGATCGGGTCTGGCTTCTTCGGGGTCGTCGATGTGGATGCGCTCTACGTGCATCTGATCGCTGACCCTCTGGACGAACTCGACCTCGGTGAGCCCGTCGAGATCGGAGACAAGGCGGTTGTACTCGACCAGACGAAGCTGCTGCGATGGATAGATGACACCCATCATGTAGTGGAACGCCTCGGTCCCGGTTGCTTCCGGATGGTCGGCCACGGCTGACCTCGCCAGCGCCGCCCCGGCGGCCGCCCGGTGGTGACCGTCTGTGATGTAGAGAGCTTCGATGTGGGAGAGACAGCTTTCGAGTTGTGCCAGGTCCTCAGGCAAGTCGACCTTCCAGACGGTCTGTTGAACGCCATCTTGACCGGGGAAGTCGAGCATCGGCTCTCTCGTCAGCAGCCTGTCGATGAGCGCATTTATCCCTGCGCTCCGATAGGTCAGGCACATTGGATAGGAATTTGCCTGGATTCGTCGCAGCGCTCCGGCCAGTTTCTCCTCGATCTCGGTGCGGGTGTGCTCGTGGCGCTTGATCACCCCGCGGTCGTATGCATCTGCCTCAACCTCTCCAACGATCCCCGTTTGGCTGTGGATCCCGTCGGCCACGCGGTACACGTAGTAGGCGGGCTCCTCGTGGTACTCGTAGATGCCACGCTCGATCATCATGTCGATCCGGTCACGGCCGACCGGGGTTGCCAGATCGGGCTCATCCCCGTCGATGGGGATGATGTCTCGCATGGCGAGATCGAACGAGAAGGGATTGGTTGCCTCGAGGGTCCGCCAGTAGCCCACCGGGACCGACCCCTTGGGGACAACCGCCACCCGGGGGGCGTAGTCCCTGGTCGGCAGGTAGAGCCTGGTGGGTCGGACGAGAGGCCGGTCGGTCATCGCTCGCCGACCGAAACCGCGATCACGTTTTCAATCGCCTCCAGCTTGCTCGTTGTCTCAGTAGAAAGGGAACCGGATACGTGGATGAGCGCAGAAGCGGCAGCACCTCCCGACAGGATGAAGTTCTCCATGTTCTCGACGTTGAGGCCGGCTTCCCGAAGGGTGCTGAGCACGGCGGCAAGCACTCCGACACGATTGAGGTGGCGAACGGTCACAGTCCCAGATTCGCCTGTGCCATCACTCAGGTTCACACAGTTGAGAAGCTCACCGTGCTCAAAAGCGCGCAACACCTCGACTGTCGCGTCTGCAATCGCGGTCTGTGCCTGATCGGTGGAAGCCCCGATGTGGTGGGTTCCGTAGACGGCGGGATGTCGGGCGAGTGTCGACTCGAACGGCGCGTCGCCGGAGGCGGGCTCGTCCCGATACACGTCGAGGCCCACCCGGAGGTGCTTGGCGTCGATGGCATCCAATAATGCTCCCTCGTCGATGATGTTGCCTCGTGATGTGTTGATGATTACCGTCCCCGGTCTCACCTGTTCCAGCAGCGCCCGGGATACAAGACCCTCGGTCTGTGATGTTGCCGGTACGTGGAAGCTGAGAATGTCGCACGAGGCGGCAAGCGCGTCCAGATCGGGTTCGAAGCGCGCCTCCATACCGCGCAGTTCATGGGTGATCTCAGGGTCTCGATCCGGCCGGTCAATGACCGCGAGCTCCATGGCGAAGGCATGGGCTCGCCTTGCCACCTCGAGACCGATGGCGCCCAATCCGACGATTCCGATCGACCTTCCGGAGAGACCGGCGGTCTTGCCGTAACGCTTCTTGTGCCACTCCCCGTTGCGCAGGTCTCGTACCTGGTCGGGGATGTTGCGATCGATGGCGAGGATCAATCCCATCGCAAGCTCGGCGACGGCCACCGAGTTCTTGCCAGGGGTGTTGCAAACGAAGATGCCCTTCTCGGCCGCATAACCAGCGGCGATCGTGTTGACGCCGGCTCCGGCGCGCAAGACGAGATTCAGCTTGTCCCCGGCATCGATGGTTGCCTCGGTGACCCGGGTTGACCGAACGACCAGCACCTCATATCCGGGGATCGCACCGGGCAGGTCTTCGGCGGACAATGCCGGCTCGAGGGTGACATCGTGGCCGAGCTCATTCAGCTTCGCCACATGGGTCTCAGAGAACTTATCTGCAATCAGAACCTTCACGCCAATTCTCCTGTCGAGGTGATGCGCCCGACGGCGCGATCTTCATCTTTACACTTCGTTCAAGTGTGGCCAAGTGCGCAGGCGAACATGGAGCAGTCGAGGTGACCAGCATCGAGCTCGCAAACGCCGGGATATGCGACAACATCGTCGCGGTTGCACAGGATGGGAAACTCTGGGTAGGAGCATCACCAACCAGTTGCTGCCAAAGTATGGTCCATGTCAGAAGCCGTATACTTCTGTCTTACCTTTTCTGAAAGGGAGAGTGTTTTTATGAAGAGTTTCAATGGCAGAATGTGGGCCGCACTGCTGCTCGCATTCGCACTATTCGTTGCCGCGTGCGGTGGCAGCGGAAGCGACGAGACAACGACAACCGGCGCGTCGGAAACGACTGCCGCAGGTTCCGAGACAACAGCCGCGGGGGGCACAGAGACCACCGCTGCACCGAGCGGCGAGCCGCTCGTATTCGGCATGGTGCTGGTCGGCCCCAAAGACGACCACGGTTGGTCGCAGGCCAACTACGACGCCGGTCAGTATCTCGTCGACAAGCTCGGCGCGGAGATGATCGTGCGCGAGTCCATAAACCCGTCAGACAGCCCGGAGACCACGGTTGACCAGGTCATCAATGACATGGTCGCCCAGGGGGCTCAGCTGGTATTCGCCACCTCGGACGACATGAAAGATGGCGTGGAGTTGGCGGCAGAGGCGAACCCTGATGTCCCGATGATCTGGACCTCAGGAGACAGCGCCTGGGCCGACGGCAAGGACTACCGGAGCGATCTGACCAATCTCGGCAACGTCATGGGCAAGATGATTTATGGAAAGATGATTGCCGGATGCGCCGCGGCGCTCCAGTCCGAGACCGGTGAGATCGGATACCTGGGACCGCTGATCAACGATGAGACCCGCCGGTTGGTTTCCTCGGTATACCTGGGCGCCAAGTACTGCTGGGGCGAGAAGGGCAACGATCCGGCAAGCCTCCAGTTCTCTGTGAAGTGGATCGGCTTCTGGTTCGAGATCCCGGGCGTGACGCTCAACCCGACCGACGTAGTCAACGAGTTCTATGACGGTGGCGCTGACGTTGTTATCTCCGGCATCGACACCACCCAGGCCATCGTGCGTGGCGGCCAGCGCGCCGCCGCCGGCGACAAGGTCTGGGCAATCCCATACGACTACAAGGGCGGCTGTTCGGAAGCCGAGGACATCTGTCTCGGTGTGCCGTACTTCAATTGGGGCCCGGCGTACCTCGACATTGCACAGTCCGTGCTCGACGGTACCTACCAGGCACAGTTCCAGTGGCTCGCACCCGACTGGACCGACATCAACAACCCCGATACGAGCATCGTCGGTTGGGTGGACGGCAATGGCCTGTCGGCCGCCAATGTTGATAAGCTCAACAGCTTTATCGCCGGGCTCGGTGATGGTTCGATCAACCTCTGGTCCGGTCCGCTCAACTACCAGGATGGCTCGGCGTTCCTCGCCGACGGAGAGACGGCAACCGATACCCAGATCTGGTATTTGCCTCAATTGCTCGAGGGCATGCAGGGTGCCAGCGAGTAGACAATCGAAGTGAGCTGAGGGGGCGCCGGGAGGCGCCCCCTCTTCACAAGCTAGGAGGGTGGTGATCAATCACGGTGAAGGCTGCCGGTGCTCCGACAGATCAATGTCGTCGAGCAGCTACCGAGCCTGAACTCGAATTGTTCAGCACACTCACACGGGAGAGGGAGATCGATGCTCGAGCTGCTTGATATCCACAAGCACTTCGGCCCGGTGCGTGCCAACGACGGTGTCACCATGCGCGTTGAGGCCGGAACCATCCACGGTCTGCTTGGCGAGAATGGGGCGGGCAAGTCGACGCTGATGAAGGTGCTTGCCGGCTTCATCTCCGCCGACAGCGGCCAGATCCTCCTCGGCGATCAACCGCTGGAGGTCAGTAATCCGAGAGAGTCGGTTGCGGCCGGCATCGGGTTGCTTCACCAGGATCCGCTGCTGTGCCTACCGTTCTCGGTGCTGGAGAATTTCATGCTGGGTCGGCCCGAGAAAGTTGTGCTCGACCCCGATTCCGCCCGCGCCGAGCTCGAGGAGATGGCGAAGAGCTTCGACTTTCAATTCTCTGCTGATGCCACGGCAAGGTCACTCACGGTCGGAGAGCGTCAGCAGCTCGAGATCATGCGACTCCTGTCGCTGGGGGTGCGGGTCCTGATCCTGGACGAACCGACGACGGCGATCTCGGCGAGTCAACGGGCTCTGCTGTTCGCAACCCTCCGGAGACTCGCCAAGGACGGTTTGACCGTGATCTTCGTTTCTCACAAGCTCGAGGAGGTCGAGGAGATCTGTGACCGTGCGACCATCCTGCGAGCCGGGCAAGTGACCGGCGATGTCGAGCTTCCGGTGCCCGCCGCCCAACTCGTCGAGCTCATGTTCGGGAAGAACATCGTCCCCGAGGAACGCTCGGATGTCCCGATTGGAGATCAGGTCCTCGAGGTGAGGAACGTCACCGCTGCCGAGCGTCTCGTCACGTTGCAGGACGTTTCGCTGCAGGTGGGAGCAGGCGAGGTGATCGGTCTCGCCGGTTTGGCGGGCAGCGGGCAGCGGACCCTGCTACGGGTTTGTGCGGGCCAACGCAAGCCCGATTCCGGATCCGTATTTCTCGACGGCAACGACGTGACCAACGTCAGCTACAACGGTCACATGGATCTGGGTGTGCATTGGCTGCCTGCGGATCGACTCGGTCAAGGGCTGGTCGAGGGTCTATCCATCACCGAGCATTTCGCCCTCGCCGGTGACACTCCGCAAGGTATCCTCGTCGATTGGGACGGGGCTGCCGCAGAGGCGAAGGCCAAGATAACCAACTTCTCGGTGAAGGGGACGGTGGCATCGACCCCGGAGTCGCTCTCCGGCGGCAACCAGCAGCGTCTTCTGCTGGCGATGATGCCGGACGAGATCAAGCTGCTGCTGATGGAGCATCCAACCCGCGGTCTCGACATCGAATCGGCCGAATGGGTGTGGCGCCAGATCCTGGCCAGACGCAATGACGGTACCGCCATTGTCTTCTCCTCGGCTGATCTGGACGAGTTGCTCCGCTATTCGGATCGCATTCTCGTCTTCTTTGCAGGACGGGTGATGAAGGAAGTGGTGGCCGCCAACTCCGACACCGAGGAACTGGGTTACCTGATCGGCGGAAAGGAGCGCCAGTGAGCGTCGACTTCGACACACGCAAGATCGAGCGGAGACGAGCGCTCCAGAGCATGACCATCGCAGTACTGGGTGCATTGATCGTCATCTCGCTGCTCCTGATCGCGTTGGGGGCCAGCCCGATCGAGGCGTTCAAGCTGCTCTTCCAGGGATCGTTTGGGTCTGTGTCCAAACTGTCGGCAACCCTCCTCGTATGGGTACCACTCGTTATCGCATCAGCTTCGCTGGTGATCACCTACTCGGCAGGGCTGTGGAATATCGGTGTCGAAGGCCAGATCATCATGGGAGCGATATTCGCCACCTGGGCGGCTCGCACCTTGCCCGGTCCCGGATGGTTAGTGATCTTGTTGGCGATCGTGTCCGGCATCATCGGCGGGGTCCTGTGGGGCTTGCTGGTTGGCGTGCTCAAGACGTACGGCGGTGTCAATGAGATTTTCGGCGGTC
Source organism: uncultured bacterium (assembly GCA_963777645.1). Lineage (GTDB taxonomy): Bacteria > Actinomycetota > Acidimicrobiia > Spongiisociales > UBA5794 > JAAETI01. Next base: position 311,350 of record CAVZRA010000004.1, read on the forward strand.
TCGGGCTCGTATTCGTCGCCCAGGGGCTCACCACCTATCTGGTCATCGGCCCGTGGGCTCGTGAGGGCGTCGCCTCCACTTCCGGCACAGACTTGTTCAAACGCGATGTCTGGTTCCCCAGGATCAGTTACCACGGAGCGCCGCTTGAGATCTCCTGGCTGTCGCTGATCCTGGCTGCTGCGTCGATCGTCGGCGTGTACTACCTGATGCGAGGCACCATGTTCGGGTTGAAGCTCAAGGCCATCGGAAACAGCATGGCCAGCTCGGCCCGTCTCGGGATACCGTCGAATCGGTACATGCTCGGAGCATTTGCGGTGGCGGGCGGCATTGCAGGCCTCGCAGGCGTTACCCAGGCGCTGGCTTTCCACCACAAGCTGGTCCCTTCCGTCTCCGGCGGATTCGGGTTCCTCGGAATTCTCGTGGTGCTACTTGCGGCGTACCGGGCCGCACCGGTGGCACCGCTTGCCCTGTTCTTTGCCGCATTGTCGGTTGGTGCTTCGCAGCTCGAGCTTCGCCTCGAACTCGATTCATCGGTCGGCGGGGTGATCCAGGGCATGTTGGTGTTGTTCGTTCTGCTTGCCACCGGATGGCAGCGAAGGAGGATCCAGGTGCGAGCGAGCAGAGCAGCTGCTGCGGTGGGAGGTGACGCATGATCTACGTCATTGCCCTCATCCCTGCCGCCGTTCTGGCGTTCATCGGAGGCGATATCGATGTCACGCTGGGAACGATCATCGCAGGCGCCGCACCCCTCATCTACGCCACGATCGGTGAGACCATCACGGAGAAAGCGGGTGTGGTGAACCTGTCTCTGGACGGCAGCCTGCTGCTGTCGGCGATGGCAGGCTTCGCAGGAGCGTATGTCTCCGGCAGTGTCATTGTCGGGTTCCTTCTCGCAGGAGCAGTGTCCGCGGCGGTAGCTCTGATCATCGCCTATGCCAGTATCGAGCTGAAGCTCAACCAGATTGCGGTCGGCTTCGTCTTGTTCCTGTTGACGACCGAGCTTTCATCTCTGCTCGGTACACCCTATGTGCGACAGCCGGGGCCTTCCGTTCCGAAGCTGTCGATACCGCTACTGGCCGACATCCCGTTTTTCGGGAAGGCCCTGTTCCAGCACAACCTGTCTATCTACGGCAGCATTGTGCTGATTGCGGTCACCTACTGGTTCTTCTACAGAACCCGGTGGGGACTCGAGCTCCAGGCGGTTGGAGAGCGGCCTGAGGCCGCGTTTGCTCGCGGTATCAGCGTTAGGGCGAGCCGGTACTTCTACACCGCGCTCGGCGGGACACTGGTGGGTTTTGGCGGGGCGGCATTCTCCCTCGATCAGAAGTTCGGCTGGTCGGAAGGCCATGTCAGGAACATCGGGTGGATCGCACTAGCCATCGTCATCTTTGGTGGCTGGCATCCGATCCGGGTGGCGCTGGGCGCCTACCTGTTCGGTGCGCTCCAGGTAACGGCGCTGAAGCTGCAGCCGGTGTTCCCCAACCTGTCCCAGGTGCTGCCGATCCTGCCATTCCCGACGATGATCCTGACTCTGGTCGTCATCAACCGACCAGGGTTCCGGGCTCTTGGCGACCGGTTTGTATCGCTGCGGAAGTTCCTTGCTTCCGAGGCTCCCGCATCTCTCAGTACCAACTTCGAGCAGCAATAGCCCTACCAAACCGCTTCTGGCGTTGAATCTGGCCATATATGGCCAGATTCAACGCCAGAACGGGTTTAGGGACGGGAAACGGTCACGTAGTCTTCGAGGGCTGTGAGCAGAGCCGTCTTCTCGGCGTCGGGGAGGAACGTGGCCTCGAGCGAATTGCGGGCGATGGTTGCCATCTCATCCAGCGACATGTTGAGCGCATCGCGGGTCCTGATGTAGTTGTCGCCGACGTACCCGCCGAAGTAGGCGGGGTCGTCGGAGTTGATGGTCACGTTCAGGTCCAGCTCCAACATGTGGGGGAGTGTGTGATCCTCCAATGTGGCGAACCCGCCAAGCTTGATATTGGAGAGCGGACATACCGTGAGCGGTACACGGTCGCTAACCAGGCGGGCAACGAGCCGGTCGTCCTCGAGAGCACGGACCCCATGGTCGATGCGCTCGACGTTGAGAAGGTCGAGCGCCTCCCAGATATATGCGGGCGGTCCCTCCTCGCCGGCATGAGCGACGAGGTGCAGCTGCTCTGAGTTGGCCCGTGCGAACACGTCCGCAAACAGCGATGGGGGGAAGCCGACTTCGGACGAGTCGAGACCGACACCGATGAATTTGTCCCGGAAAGCAAGGCTCGCCTCCAGCGTCTCCATTGCCGCCGCCGCGGGGAGATGTCTGAGGAAGCACATGATCAGATCCGTTGAGATCCCCAGCTCCCGACGGGCGGTAGCAAGGGCGGCATCCATCCCGTTCATGAATACCTCGAACGGGAGGCCACGCTGGGTGTGGGTCTGCGGGTCGAAGAAGATCTCGGCTCGGCGCACCCCGTCGGCGGCTGCTCGTCGCAGATACGCCAGCGTCATGTCGTAGAAGTCCTGTTCGGTCTGTAAGGCAGCGGCACCCACGTAATAGATGTCGAGGAACTGCTGGAGGTTGCTGAACTCGTAAGCGGCTCGAAGCTCCTCGACAGACCCATGGCTGGTGGGGACGCCGTTGCGGAGGGCGATTTCGAACATGAGCTCCGGCTCGAGTGTGCCCTCGATGTGCACGTGCAATTCCGCTTTGGGAAGCCCTCGCAGGAACTCGTCCGACTCCATGCGCTTGTAACTCCTGGACTAGATCAGTCTCCCGATGCTAATCATGTGATCGCGTGTGGAGTCAGATAGGGTGCAATCCGGGAGGTTGAGATGAGTTCAGGCTTTGGCTTCTTCTTTGGATCGACACAGCGGCGCGATGCCTTTCGCTGGCGGATCGATCGGGACGATACACCTACGGTGCTGCGTGATCTCTCCTGGGACTTCGCCGAGCCCGACGAGTATCCCGCCCTGGTGGCGCAGCAGAAGCCGGGGTTCACCGCGTCGAAAGCGGAGAAAGCCTTGCACGACGCGATTGCGACCGGTGATCCCAGCGAGATAGTCCGTGTTGCCGGCCAGAATCCGAAGTATGCGGCTGCAGGGAATGTGATCGCCGGGCTGCTCTTCCTGGAGACGATGGAGGGCTACGGGATCGAGATCCTTCAGGGGATTGTCGACCGTGGAGACAACATCGAGAAGGATCACTTCGTCCACAAGTACCTCCCCGAAGCGGGTCTGAGCGTTGTCATCGCCGAGGGATTGATGGTGCGACTCCCGCTGTCCCGTACCGCCGTCATGCTTCTGCTTGCCGAGCTCTACCAGTCCCGAGATCGGATCGATGACTCGCTGCAAGTCCTGGGGAGCGCAGAGGCAACCACGCACGTCAGGCTCTCCAAGGCCGAGCTCTACCTCCTACAGGGTCGCTTCGACGAGGTCATCGCCGCCACCGAGGCCGTGGTCAACGACGATGACATAACCGCGCTCCTGTTGGCCTATCGGGGCCGTGCTCTCCATGAACTAGGCAGGAACGATGAGGCACTGTCCACGTTCGCGAGAGTGCTGGAGTACCCAAATCGTGCGGCTGCGGTCAAAGCACTCGCACTGATCGGGCGCGGCACTGTTCACCAATCACGTGGTGAGCTCATCCTCGCCGAGAACGACTTCACTCAGGCGCTCGTCGAGATTCCGGGGAACCCGGAGGCTCGCCTCCGTATCGAGCAACTGATCCGAAGCCCCGGTGAGGAAGGCGGAACCTGATCTCTGCGCTTGATCGGGTAGCCTGCACCAACCCGGGACCTCAGGAGAATGCGCGGTGCAAGAACATCCGATCTACAAGCTGAGCAGCGACATCGTTGACGAATTGGCCTCGTCGTTTCCCGACGTCGCCACCGAGTTGGGCATCAGCGGGCACGATGACAGCTGGACCGATCTGAGCCCCGAAGGCGCCGATGAGATCATGCGCAGACTGCGTGTGTTGCGCCGCCGCGTCGACGCAGTGCCTGAGCCGGGGGACGACTGGGATCGGATCGCCATCGATCTGGCCAAGGAGACTCTCGACGAGGAAGCCTCCTTCTTCGAGCACGACGATCATCTTCGCAACCTCAATCCGATCTCGTCCGCTCTCCAGACGCTGCGCGAGATCTGGGATCACATGAGCACCGACACGGAGGACGACTGGACCAACATCGTCTACCGCCTCGAACGGCTGCCTGCAGCAATCGAGGGGTACCGCACCAGCCTCGATGAAGGACGGCGTAAGGGCCTTGCCGTTGCCGAGCGGCAGGTACGTGCCGGCGTCGAGCAATGCCGGGTGAGTGCGTCAGGCAACTCACGGCTCACCAAGCTTCTCGATGCCTACGAGCGACACAATGGCGGGAGGTCACTGCAGATTCGACTCGAGAATGCCGTTACGGATGCCCGGGTCGCCTTCGGAGAGCTGGGTGACTATCTCGCACAGACATACGCCACCGACGCCGCCGAGAGAGATGCCGTTGGCTCGGAGCGATATGTCAGGGCCGCCTATGAGTTCCTCGGGACCGAGATCGACCCTGTGGCCACCTATCACTGGGGTTGGGACCAGGTTGCCGAGTTGTCCGCTCGGATGGAAAAGGTAGCCGCCGAGATCATGCCGGGTGGCTCGATGGCGGAGGTCAATACGCTGTTGCGCACCGACCCGACCCGAACGGTCCCTGATTCCGATGCGCTGGTGACCTTTATCCAGGATCGCCTCGATGACGCGCTCGATCGGCTTGCCGGCACTCACTTCGAGGTCCCCAAGCCGATTCGGGAGCTCACCGTCAACATCGCTCCCCCCGGTGGATCACTTGGCGCCTACTACGTGGGGCCTTCAGAGGACTTCGCCCGACCGGGGAGTGTCTGGTGGTCCTTGACCCCGCGTGGTCCATACCCGGTGTTCGATGAGGTCTCGACTGCGTACCACGAAGGTTTCCCCGGCCATCATCTTCAGATCGGCGTGCAGGTGTCGCTGGCAGACAAGTTGTCCCGGTTACACCGCTTGTGGGTATGGAAGCCGGGTGCAGGTGAAGGATGGGCCTTGTACGCCGAGCGGTTCATGAACGAGCTCGGCTTCTTCGAGAAGCCCGACTACGTGCTCGGCTGGCTAACCGGGCAGATGCTGCGGGCGTGTCGGGTGGTCATCGACATCGGGTCCCATCTCGAGTTGCTGATCCCGGTGGGCCAGCCTTTCCACCCCGGTGAGCCGTGGACATTTGAAACCGCGGTAGCGATGCTGGTCGAGTATGCGGCCGTCGCCAGGCCGTACGCCGAGTCCGAGGTGACCCGCTATCTGGGCTGGCCCGGCCAGGCGATCGCATACAAGGTCGGGGAGAAAGCCATCCTCGAGATGCGGCAGGATGCCAGACGACGTCTTGGGGCGGCGTTCGACACCAAGGAGTTCCACGCCCGGCTACTCGAGATCGGCCCGGTTGGTCTCGACCTGCTCCGCAAGGAAGTCGCCCTGTAGGCGCCCGCGGCTGCAACGCAATCGCCAATTCCGGGGTTGTATCGGGTATGTACGGAACTTGGGATCATCCATGAGCACCACGACACTGAACCGGCTTCTCACTGCCGATCTCGACGGAGCGTTTCCCGGTTTCGTAGCCGAGATGCAGGGCGCCGTCTTCAATGGGGCGCGACGCTGGCTGCCAACCCGGCAGGACGCCGAGGATGTCACCCAGGAGGTATTCGTCCGTGCCTATCGGGCGCTCCAGGGGTACTCGTCGGAGCGAATCACGGCACTACGGCTCCGGCCATGGCTATTTGCCATAACGCTCAATCTGTGTCGGAACCAGGCCCGCACCAGGAGCCGTCGTCCGGTGCAGGTTGCCCTGGGCGGTGCCGACGGTCTGGCTGGAGAGAAGACCGAGCAGCGTGCTCTCGATGGGCTGGCCATTGACGAATGGCGTGACCGTCTCGCCAAACTCAGCCCGCGCCAGCGTGATGCCATCGTGCTCAGGCATGTCGTCGAGATGAGTTACGACGAGATCGGAGAAGTTCTCGATAGGCCGGCAGGAACGATCAAGTCGGATGTCCATCGCGGCCTGGAACGGCTCCGCGCCATGATCGATACGGAGGCTTTGCTATGACTACTTCAGACCAGGTCGCTCGCTTGCTCGGTGCCCGGGAGCAACCGCCCGAATCGATCACCCGTGAGGTGCTGGTGCGGACGGCCCTTGCCGATCTCTACACCATCGTCGACGGTCCGGTCGGCCCGGTGCATGTCAGTTTCACGCCCCTCGGGGTGTCTTCGATCGTGCCCACCGAAGACGAAGAGAGATTCCTGGTCGATCATGAGCGCCGCGTTGGGCGCGATGCCTACCCGGGAGATCTACCCGGCAAGCTTGCTGACCGTCTCAATCGGGTATTCGACACCGGCCGTCTCGGCAATCTGCCGGTCGATTTGCGGCAGTTGACCGAATTCCAGCGGCAGGTGCTCGACACGACTGCATCGATCCCCCCCGGTGAGGTCCGTCCTTACGGATGGGTCGCCAGAGAAATGGGCAATGACAGAGCAGTCCGCGCGGTGGGGTCGGCGCTTGCGAGGAACCCGGTCCCAATCGCCATCCCGTGCCATCGGGTGGTGAGAAGCGATGGTGAGCTCGGCAACTACGCCTTTGGCACACCACTGAAACGCACCTTGCTCGAGCACGAGGGCATGACGGAGTTTGCGAAGAAGGCATACACCGGCTGCACCACCACCGGCATCTTCTGCTTTGTCACGTGCCGTCACGCCCGCAGGGTCGCTCAGAAGAACAGGGTCGAATTCGCCAATCCGCAGCGAGCACGAGCGGCGGGGTTCCGGGCCTGCAAGGTGTGCCGGCCCGGGTAGTCGTCAGCTTCGCCGCTGCCAGATGAGCCCGAAGAGAACTCCGATCCCCGCTCCGATACCTATCCAAGCGGGATTGTCGGATCCCGCAAACAGGGCAGTGCCGACACCGGCGCCGATGGCGATCGCTGCGCCGAGCGCCATGCTTGCCGCAGGGTGATCTTCGTTGTCATTCATGGCTAGGAGAGTACCCGGTTGTAGCAGGCCATTGGGATTAGATTTGGCACATGAACTCAGAGCAGCTCATTGAAACGATCCGGGACTCGGTCATCGGAAGGGACGAGGTTGTCGATGGGCCATTTGGCCCGCGCAAGGTCACATACGCTGATTACACGGCGTCGGGGCGGTCGCTGACCTTCATCGAGGACTACATCAGGGAAGCGGTGATGCCGCTCTATGCCAACACGCATACCGAGTCGTCGGGCACAGGGCTGCAGACCTCGCGGTTCCGGGAGGAGGCGCGCAAACTGATTCGGCGCTGTGTGGGTGCCACCGAGCAGCACACGGTCCTCTTCTGTGGTTCTGGAATGACCGGAGCGATCGACCGGATGATTGGTGTGCTCGGGATACGTATCCCCGGCAACCTCGACGATCGATATCGACTCACCGAGCAAATCCCACTCGAAGAGCGGCCGGTCGTCTTCATCGGACCATACGAGCACCATTCCAATGAGCTGCCGTGGCGTGAGTCGATAGCAGATGTAGTGACCATCCCCGAGGACGCCGACGGTCTCATCGATCTGGCACGCCTGGAGGAGGAGTTGCAACGATATTCCGATCGGAGTCTGAAGATCGGGTCGTTCTCGGCAGCATCGAACGTGACCGGGATCATCTCCGATGTCCGGTCGATTTCGGTGCTGCTGCACCGGTATGGGGCGCTCTCATTCTGGGATTTTGCCGCGGCCGGTCCGTACGTTGATGTCGATATGACCCCACCGGCTGTCGGTCCTGACGCCCACCTTGCGTATAAGGATGCGATATTCCTCTCTCCGCACAAGTTCATCGGCGGCCCCGGGACTCCCGGGTTGCTGGTTGCCCGTAAGGAGCTCTTCACCAACCGGGTTCCTGTGGTGCCTGGTGGTGGAACCGTTGCATACGTCAACCCCGTTGACCATCGCTACCTGAGCGATATCGAGCATCGCGAAGAAGGAGGGACACCAGCAATCATCGAATCGATTCGCGCCGGCATGGTGTTTCAGCTGAAACGAGCGGTGGGCACCGACACGATCAAGGACCGTGAGGAGGATATGACCGGCCGGGCGATTGCGTCGTGGTCGGTGAATTCCAATATTGAGATCCTGGGCAACCCCAAGGCAAACAGACTCTCGATCGTCTCTTTTGTGGTCCGATACGGCGACCGCTACCTGCACCACAACTTTGTTGTTGCTCTACTCAACGATCTCTTTGGTATCCAGTCCAGAGGTGGTTGCTCCTGCGCAGGGCCTTACGGACACCGGTTGCTCGGTATCGACCTCGACAAATCGCATGAGTTCGAGCGGGAGATCGCCAGAGGTTGTGAGGGAATCAAGCCGGGCTGGGTCCGGGTCAACTTCAACTATTTCATCTCCGACCAGGTGCGCGATTTCATCCTCGATGCAGTGCACTTCGTTGCCGATGAAGGGTGGCGGTTCCTGCCGTACTACCGCTTTGATCCCGAAACGGCGCTGTGGCGCCACCGCAAGCCGCTGGCGGAGCCGCCGCTCAGTCTGCATGACATCGACTACACATCGGGCGAGATGGCATTCCGGCGCCGACCGAAGTATCACTCCGATGAGGATCTTGTCGGTTATCTCGAGGAAGCCCGCAAGATCGCCACGGAGCTGGAAGAGGCGGAGCCACCGGAGCCGTTGGGACCGCCGGAGGTGACCGCGGACTTCGAGCATCTACGCTGGTTCCCACTTCCCGATGAGCTGCGTGGCGTTGTGAGGTTGTCAGAGTGAGCGACGACAAGATCCCAGAATGGTTCTACCGGGCGATGGCAACGCCGTACGACGACCAGTGGGTCGACGTCGACGGAATTCCGATTCACTACCTCGAGTGGGGGAACACGAAAGACCCTGGCCTGGTTCTGGTACATGGTGGGGCGGCTCATGCACACTGGTGGACTCATCTTGCGCCGATGTTCGCTGAGAACTGGCACGTCGTTGCACCCGACCTGTCGGGGCATGGGGACAGCGGGCGTCGCGACGGCTACTCGCACGAGAAGTGGGCTCACGAAGTCATGACAGTTGCCGACGCCGCAGGCTTCCCCGGGCCACCGGTGATGGTCGGCCACAGTCTCGGCGGGATGGTCACCATTCAGACGGCCGCGGACTACGGGGATCGGCTGTGCGGGGCAGTCATCGTCGATACCCCGGTGCGACGACCCGCTCCCGAATCAGAAGAGGGTGCCAGAGGGCGCTCTTTCGTCACACCAGGGACCTACCCGGACATGGAGACGGCGCTCCAGCACTTTCGACTGATCCCGCCGCAGCCATGTGAGAACGACTTCATTGTCGATCACATTGCCCGCCATTCGCTACGCAAGACCGGGGAAGGCTGGATCTGGAAATTCGACTCGAAGCTGTTCGAGCACACCCTCATCCCTCTGAGGGATCAACTCGCCAGCGTGAAGTGCCGGGTGGCATTGTTCCGTGGCCAGCATTCGGTGACCGTCCCCGAAGACACCGCCGAGTACATGTATGAGCTGATGGACCGCAACGCACCGGTGGTGACGATCCCCGAGGCACACCACCACTTGATCCTCGACCAACCGCTTGCCTTTGTCGCAGCGCTGCGAACACTGCTCGCCGACTGGGAGCATTCGATTCCCCGAAAGTCTCTGACCGCGGGCTGAGTCCGACACAACTCGAAGACCCGCCCAAGCGGGCCTCCTGGCGGTGTCAGAACTCCTGCAATCCGGCCGGTGGTGGGGTGGGTGGATTGGGATCCAGCGGGATCCAGAACGTGAACGTGGTGCCACCTGCATCCCGGGAGGCGACCCGTGCCCGTCCGCCATGGGCGGCGGCAACGTCCTGGACGATGGCGAGCCCGAGACCGAGGTGAGAGTCATCCCCCGTCGCCGCCGCGCCACGCTGGTAGCGCTCGAAGACACGGTCGGCCAGCTCGGGGTCGATCCCCGGCCCTTCGTCCGAGACTCCGAGCCACGCCCAACGGTTTCGCCTGCCGGCGCCCACTCTCACGGTGGCCTGTGCCGGGGAGAGACGGATCGCATTGTCGACGAGGTTGCTCAAAGCCCGTTTCGCGCGGTTCTGTCCCCATTCAGTGTCACCGGGTCTCCCGAGATGGCCGTGATCGAGACCGACCCCGCGACGGCGGCTGCCGTCATCTCCGACACAACCTCGGCGACCAACTCGTCGAAATCGACGAGTTGCCGGGCTACGACCCGCTGCCGTTGCCGTGCCGTCGCCAGCAGATCGTCAACAAGGCCCGACATACGGCCCGCAGTACGCGAGATGATCTCACCGGTGTGACGCCAATCAGATGTGGTTGCCTCCGAATCCTGGAGTGCGACCTCGACGTTGGTCTGGATGACTGCAAGCGGGTTGCGTAGATCGTGGGACACGTCGGCGATGAACTCTCGTTGCCGCTCGAACCCCTGATCGAGCCTGTCCAGCATCTGGTCGAATGTGTCGGCGAGGCTTCGCAACTCGTCGGGGGGACCGCTGAGACCGATACGGCGCGACAGGTCGGTCGCCTGGATATCGCGAGCGACGTCGGTGATCTGATGGATCGGGCGCAGAGTCCTGCCTGCGACGAACCATCCGATCAACAGGCTGATACAGAACAAGACGATGAGTGCGATAAAGGAGTATGCCGAAAGTCGAGCAAGTGTCTGCTCGTTGACCAACCGCTCCAGACTCTCTACCTCGGTCATCTGCAATTGTGCCAGCGTGACTATCTGTCCGTTGCGGATGGTATAGGTGGGAGAGACGAGCAGCTGGTTGAACACCGGTTGGCGCTCCAGTGCGATGCGCAGCCCGAAGTAGATGGCGCCGACCACGAGGGCGCTGGCTCCGAACAGCAGACCCGAATATAGAAGCGACAACCGGAACCGGATTGACTGCATCCATTGTGGGCGGTGCAGACGAATCACGGTCGCTCCTGCAGCCGGTATCCGATCCCGGCCACGGTATCAACCGGCTGCCCTGCGCCCGAGGCACTCAGCTTCCTGCGGAGGTTGGCGATGGTCACCCGGACTGTGTTGGTGAACGGATCGGCGAACTCGTCCCAAACGTGTTCGAGCAGGGTCTCCTGAGACAGAACCTCGCCGGGATGGGTCATGAAGAAACGCAGCAGCGCAAACTCCTTTGGCGTCAAACCAAGGTCGGCTCCGGCGTACCGGGCCTCGTGTTTTGCGTCGTCGAGAGTCAGCCGACCCACCTGGAGTGATGCTGCTCCCGCCGACGTGTCGCGGCGTAGCAGCGCCCTCACCCGGGCAGCCAGCTCTCCGAACGCGAAGGGCTTGACGAGGTAGTCGTCGGCCCCGGCATCGAGTCCAGAGATTCGGTCCGCGATGCCGTCGCGGGCGGTCAGCATCAGCACCCGGGGCGGTGGTGCGGTCTTGGCAGCGACCTCGCCGCGCCGGATCATCCCGCATATTGACCAACCGTCGATGTCGGGAAGGTTCCAGTCGAGGCAGACCAGGTCGTAGTCATTGCCGCAGAGCCGATCGATGGCAGACCGGCCGCTGTAGACGACGTCGACGGCATACCGGGCACGTCGCAAACCCCTGGCAATGGCGTCGGCCAGGTCAGCTTCATCCTCAACGACCAACAACCGCACGTTTCTCAAGTTAGCGCGCTCTTCAGGCTTCTCCTGGCGTTCGACAAGATCCCGGGGGATCACTCAGTCGTGCCCGTCGCCGAACAGATCTACGCCCGGATCTCCTGCTTCATGAACAGCACGTAGGCGACCGCAAAACTGGCGATGGTGAGGGCAACCAACCCGACGATCTGTGGCCAGACCAGTAGCAGGCTCTGCTCGAGCGAGAGGTCGGTGATGATTGCCCGGTCGAGTTGCTGGACGGTGACGACACCTACTGCCCTGACCTCAGGGTCGAGCAGTGCACTGGTGGCATCGTCGTAGAGGGTGATCGGCGACAGGCGCGACAGGTTCTGTTCCACCTGGGCGTTGTGGAGCAGTTCTGGCCCGGTTGCGTCGGCAGCAGCAGGAGCGATGATGTCGGCCAGGAGGTGCACCAGCAGGGCGGCGAACAGTGCCAGGACGAGCCAGGTGGCGATCGCAACCATCGCCGAGGACGAAGCCCGGCGCATCGCTACGGAGCAAAGCATCGCAAAGCCAAGCCAGAAGCCCACGTAGAGGATCGCTACCGCCAACCAGATGAGGAGCCTGACGACCTCGCTGAAGGTGGGAACGATGCCGAGCCGGAACATGCCGAGACCGGAGACGATGAGCACCAGAGTCGTCAACATGACCCCGATGACGATCAATCCGCCGACGAACTTGCCGTTGATCACGTCGTCACGATGGATCGGTTGAGCGACCAACCGTGGCAGTGTGCCTTGAGCCCGTTCCCCGTTTATGGCATCGAACCCGAATGCGATGCCAAGGATGGGGGCCAGGAACCCGATCATGGCGAAGAAGGAGAACGGCATTGGATCGGCCGAGATGGTGAACAAGCGCAGGAACAGCGAAGGCGTGCCCGAAGCTTGTGGTGCCACGTCACGGATCCCGGAGGCCGCCGAGTAGACGGCCCCGGCGGCGGCGAGCGAGAGGATGATCAGCAGCACGATGAACCGGGCCGATAGCAGATGATCTGACAGCTCCTTGCGGGCCACCACCTTCCATCCGCGGGACCGTTGTCTCGTGACCACCGCGGTTGGGTATTCAGTGGCTGCTGACATGGGCACTCTCCTGTTCGAAGAAGTGGTGGTAGATGTCGGTGAGATCGGCGTCTCGTCTACGCACCTGCCAGATGTCGATACCTCGCCCGGTGAGGGTGCGGACGATGGTCGGGATATCTGAGGCCGGTGCCGCCACCCGCCACAGCCCGTGGCCGTTGCCGTTGGGTGCGACCACCTGGGTGACCCCTGGTGCCCCCGCTAGCGCGGCGCGCACCTCTTCGGCAGGACCGTCGGCACCGATCTCGACCGTCGCCGGGCCTTCGTTACCTGCCAGGTCCTCGGGGCGGCCGCAGGCGATGAGCTCACCGCGGACGAAGATGCCGACCCGGTCGCAGACATCCTGGACCTGGTTGAGCAGGTGGCTGGAGAGCAGAATGGTGACATCGCGCTCGTCCGCGAGGCTACGGATGAGTTGCAGGATCTCGATGACGCCTTCCGGGTCGATGGCCATTGTCGGCTCATCCAGGATGAGGATCTCAGGGTCCTTGACCAGGGCATCGGCCAGGCCGAGTCGTTGCAGCATGCCTCGTGAGTAGGTTCCTGCGGGTGTGTCCGCCGAATCCTCCAGCCCAACAAGCGCCAGCAACTCGGCGAGGCGGGGCTCGACCATTTCCCGTGTCAATCCGTTGAGCCTTGCTGTGTATCGCAGGTTCTCGCGACCGGTCATGGATTCGTAGAAGCCGACAGAGTCGGGTAGGTAGCCGACCACCCGTTTGACGTCCAGCGGATGTCGCACCGGATCAAGACCGGCGACGCGTACCTTGCCCGCCGACGGCTCGGCGAGCCCGAGCAGCATCAGGATTGTTGTAGTCTTGCCCGCTCCGTTTGGCCCGAGGAGTCCGAATACCTCGCCACGCTCGATCTCGAGATCGAGATGGTCAACGGCGGTCAGATCTCCATAGTTCTTGGTGAGGGCTGTGGCGGTTATGGCGTGGTTGCTTGCCACGGTGTCACCTGCGCCCAAACCGCTGGAAGACAACACCGAGACCGGCAACGACCACAACGATGAGGCCAAGGCTCACACCACCCCACAGCATTGACGTCTTGACCGTGGTCCTGAGGTCGAGGCTCGCCTGGACCTCAGGTGTCGACGACTGAATGGTGACTATGTAGTCGCCGGTGACGGCGTCCTGCGCCGGGGTGATGATGGCATTGACCTGCGCCGAGTTGCCGGGGGCGACAGCGGCAACACCGGCGGGATCAAATGTGACGTCCCACCCCGACGGGGCGGTGGCGGTGAGTTGTACATTTTCGAGCGGCGCCGTTCCGCTGTTCACCAGCACGAGTGGTACCACGGTGTCGGTTCCGGCAACGACGTCTGCATTGAGCCGCTGGTCCGGGGTGGAGAGGACTGCCGAATAGCTGCCGGTGATCTCAACGCTGAGATCGGCACTGACGGTGGTGGTTGAGCTGACCGCATTGACCGTAATCGGATACTCGCCAGCGGGTGCGTCGGTGCGGGGAGTGACGTCGACCTTCATCTGGCCTGATTGGCCCGCCGCAACAGTGAGGGTTGCCGCCTGTGACTCACCGGTTGGCTTGACGTCGATGGTCCATCCCGCCGGCCCGTCTGCGCTGAGCGAGAACTCCGCATCCTTTGGTGTCTGGTTGTCCAACGTGAGGTCAAACGAGAACTTGGCGTCCGAGGCACCACGCAGCGCCGGGAAGTCGGTGCCCAGGGTCATGCTGCCACCAACGGCCTCGGCGACACGGAGATCGAGGTTCAACGTTGACCTCCCGGCCGAAGAGTCGGCTACAGCCGTGATCTTGTAGTCGCCCGCCGTCGCATCATCAGGCACCTTGGCCTCGAGGTTGAGATGTGGCGAATTGGCCGAGTTGGCGATGACTTCGTCGACGACAAATCCACCGCCGCTGATGCTGACCGGCCATCCGTCCGGCGCCTCGGTGATCGAGAAGGAGATTCGATCGCCCTCGGGGGCGGTGACGGTGAGAGGAAAAGACGCCGTCTCACCCGGCTCAACGGCGACACCGGCATAAGGCGTGGACAGGGTGACGCCGGTAGTGGCTTCCTGAGCGCCTGCCGGCATTACCGGGAGTGCGAGCATGGCCGCTACCCCGAGGGCGAACAACGCGGCACGATTCAACAACTTGAACACTTGGTCCTCCTCGGCGGCGCACCCGGGTGGGTGCACGCTGGTTGGGTTCTCGGTAGATACCTCTACCCAACCGGGCATAAAGCCGGTGTAAAGGCGTGGCCCGATGCGTTGGATCGGGTCACGTTGGAGTTGTGGGAAGCACAACTCCCGCTGACGGTCTGGCATCATTGCCTTCGGGATCGTGGCCCGATGCGTTGGATCGGGTCACGTTGGAGTTGTGGGAAGCACAACTCCCGCTGACGGTCTGGCATCATTGCCTTCGGGATCGTGGCCCGATGCGTTGGATCGGACCACGGCTCAACTAGTTCTCTGTACCATCCGATAACCTGGACGAAGGCTCTGAGGAAATCAATGGATCGATATCGCATACCAACCGTCAGCCTCGCTGAGGCATATCACGTTGCTCAGCGCTGGCTGACCTTTTTGGGCGCGGTACCAGAGCAGATCACAGAGCCCGCAGACGGGATCATCGAATTGCGTAGCCCCGGTTTGGTGACCCGGATCAAGTTTGATCGCACCGCGGTGACCCCTCGGCGATCCTGGCAATGTTGAAAGCCACCGAGGGTGAACCGGTGCGGCGGCTGCTCTTCTCGGTCACCGGATTCACTGAGGGCGCCATGTCGCTTGGCGAGGGTCGCGGGTTCGGGTTGTTCGACATTGATGCCATCGGCGATGTCCACCCGCACACCACATATGCCAGGAGCCTCGTACCGAGCGAGCCGCTCGAGCCGGCGTTTCTGCACTCGCCGACACCGGAGGAGGAAAAGAAGGCGGTAGCGGTCAATCCGTTCGGGCCTGTCGAGGAGAACGCCAAGGAGTGGATTGATTGCCCTCGATGTGGAGTCACTCAGCACCATTCAGTCGAGGTGTGCGTCTCTTGCGGCGCCGATGTCTCGGCAAGAGGCAGGGTGGCTTCGGGACAAGCGAATGCCGCAGGCGGGGCTCCCGCCCGGCAGAGCCCTCTGCTCACACAATCCCCCGCGCCTGCTACGGTGCCACGCGCTCCTGCCGGGGGGCCACAGCTGCGTTGCCGCACCTGCGGCAGCTACGACATCGAGATTCATCACGGGCGCTGACGGCTGGACGTTTGGTTGGGACCCGGAGGTCTACTCCCGTTTTGATGGACTTCGCTCGAGACCCGCGCTCGATCTGCTCGGGCAGATTCACCATGAGAGCCCGCGCCTGATCTACGACGTGGGAACCGGCCGGGGGCACATGGCCATGCTGTTGGCGGACCACTGGCCCGACGCTGAAGTGATCGGCACAGACACGTCGACAACGATGCTTGACGATGCCCACGCCAACCCGGGACGGGTGCGCTGGGTTGAGGGGGACGTCCGCATGTGGGATCCACCCGACCCACCCGACATCATCTACTCGAACGCGGTGCTGCACTGGGTGCCCGACCACGACGAACTGCTGTTGCGGTTGCTTCGTTCGCTGCGACCCGGGGGCATACTGGCTGTGCAGATGCCACTGAGCTGGCATGAACCGTCACACCGTCTCATGCGGACGGTGCTGGCAGAGGGCGGTGGCCGGGGGCCTATCGGGCAGGATGAGCTAAGAGAGCGGATCGGCAGGCAACCGGTGGCTTCGCCAGGGCATTATCACCAGCTCCTCAGCGGCGATGCTACGCGGCTCAACGTGTGGCAAACGACCTACTACCAGCAGCTTCAGGGCGAGGACGCGGTCCTGGAGTGGGTGAAGGGCTCGGCACTGCGTCCAATTACCGAAGGTTTGGATGGCGGCGACGTCGCACGATTCCTGGACCTCTACACATCCACGCTCGCCGACGCATACCCTCCGGGACCGGATGGATCGACGCTATATCCCTTTCCCAGGGTGTTCTTTGTTGCCACCAGGTGACCTGCTCGACCCCTGCAAAAGGGGGTCGGGTCTTGTAGCTTTGAGGTAGCGATGGTCGATACCGGTTCGCGCCGGTAGAAGGAGTGGCAATGGCTCTTGCTCACGAAGCAGGCCCGACACATGTTCCGTTGATTCATCAGACCATCGGGGACAACCTGCTTGCGGTTGCGACCCGCTACCCGGACGAGGAAGCACTGGTAGTTCCGTACCAGGGAGTCAGGCTGACATATGCCGAGTTCGTTGCCGAGGTCGATCGAGTTGCTCGCGGCTTGCTCGCACTCGGGCTGGACAAAGGTGATCGCATCGGGATATGGAGCCCCAACAACCGCGGAGTGGGTCCTCGTCCAATACGCAACGGCTCGTATCGGAGCGATCCTGGTCAACATCAACCCTGCCTACCGGACCAGCGAGCTGGAGTACGCCCTGAATCAATCCGGGTGTCGTTTCCTGATCTCGGCGCCCGAGTTCCTGACCAGCGACTATCGCAAGATGGTTGCCGAGGTGGCTCCTGCGGTGCATTCCCTGGAGCGGACCATCTTCCTCGATTCGGATGACTGGGAACAGCTGCTCGCAGGCGCCGCGACCGTCGCCGCAGCGCGGCTCGAAGAGGTGGCGGCGAATCTGGATCCCGACGATGCGATCAACATCCAATACACTTCGGGCACGACCGGGTTCCCCAAGGGCGCAACGCTGAGCCACGTCAACATACTCAACAACGGCTTCTTCACCGGGGAAATGTGCCGCTACACCAGTGCCGACAGGGTTTGCATCCCTGTTCCCTTCTATCACTGTTTCGGCATGGTGCTCGGCAATCTAGCCTGCACCAGCCACGGGGCAACCATTGTCGTCCCCGGCCCCAGATTCCAGGCAGACGCCGTGCTCCAGACCGTCAGCGATGAACGCTGCACCTCCCTGTACGGTGTGCCGACGATGTTCATTGCCGTGCTGGGACATCCCGACATCGCCGACTACGACCTCTCAACGCTACGCACCGGGATCATGGCGGGTTCGCCGTGCCCGGTTGAGGTGATGAAGCGGGTGATCTCCAACCTCAACATGTCCGAGGTCACGATTGCATATGGCATGACCGAGACGTCGCCCGTGTCGACACAGACCGCACCGGATGATGATCTCGAGCGCCGGGTCACGACGGTCGGACGCATCCACCCCAACGTCGAGGTGAAGATTGTCGATCCGGAGAGCGGTATCACCGTCGAGCGTGGCGAATCGGGAGAGCTGTGTACGCGGGGGTATTCGGTGATGATTGGTTATTGGAACGATGCGGAGCGGACCGCTGAGGCCGTCGATGAGGAAGGGTGGATGCACACCGGCGACCTGGCAACCATGGATAGCGGCGGTTACGTCAACATCGTGGGGCGGATCAAGGACATGATCATCCGTGGTGGCGAGAATGTCTATCCGCGCGAGATCGAAGAGTTCCTATACACCCATCCCGACGTCATCGACGCCCAGGTCATCGGGATTCCGGACATCAAGTTCGGGGAAGAGATAATGGCGTGGGTCCAGCTGCGTGAGGGCTCGACCCTCACCGAGGATGAGCTCACGGAGCACTGCAGGGGCAAGATCGCCCATTTCAAGATCCCTCGCTACATCCGGTTCGTTCCTGAATTCCCGATGACGGTTACCGGCAAGGTTCAGAAGTTCAAGATGCGCGAGATGGCAATCAGCGACCTCGGGCTTCAGGACGCCGCCGCGATCGAGAGCGCCTGACCTTGACCGGAATCGGCCTTCGGTCGGGTTCGAGATCGAGCGAAACCGTGGCCCAGATCTGTTTACCAAACTCGGCGGGCCGGGTGACCTGTAGGGCCGAGCCTCAGAGATTGACCCGGTCGTCCGGGTCTTCGTCGTAGTAGTCGAGGCGGTCGATCGGTGCCACCAACGACGTGAGTAGGTTCATCACGTGCGCTGTGATCCGCTTGAGGAAGCGGAAGTAGAGAGTCCTGGCAACCGCATCCGATGCGGGCCCATCCGAGTGGAACGCTGCCTTGACGTTGTCGTCGAAGGCCGTGAAGTACTCGTCGGCCTTTGCGATCAGCTCGCGCGCCGCGTCGGCGTTATGCGTCTCGAAGACCTCGATGGCGTCGCCTATGAGGTCGCCGATGCAGTCCCGATACCTGGCCAGGTACTCGTAGTCTGCTGCTGCTGAGAAGTCCGCACCGAACTTGGCGAGGTCGTATAGGTTCTTCGCATAGTCGCCAACTCGCTCAACGTCTTTGACCACGCTCATGTAGGCCAGCGTTTCCGCGAGGTCGAGGTTCGGGCTGACCGATGCGTGCATCATCAGGTCGCGGCGCACTTTCTGCTGGGCGAGGTTGATCTCTCGATCGGTCTTCTTCAGCCCTTTCTTGGTTGATTTCGACTTGCCGCCTCCAAAGACGGCATCCATTGCGTCCTCGTAGTTCCGGAGTGCGTTCTGCATCATTTCGACGAGTGTCTTCTCGACCTCGTCGATCGTCGACCGTCCGCCTCCTCTGAAGAAATCGAAGACCATGTGGACCTCCCCTATCTGAGAATCAAGATACCAACGAGAGGTATCACGATGAACACGGCAATGGTGTAGCCGAGAGCTATTGACTTTCGCCGCTGCGCGGTGTCGGCAAGCTTCTCGGCGATAACGACCGGCAGGTACCGGATCGGCTTCCAGGGATAGATGAGCAGGATTCCCAAGAGATTGAACACGGTGTGCGTGACTGCGATGGTCAACCCATCGATCTCGCCTGTGCCGAGTGCCGCCAGCAAGGCTGTCACGGTGGTGCCCATGTTGGCACCAAGGGTTATCGGATACGCGTTCCGTACGAGCAGTATGCCTGAGGCGACCAGCGGGATCAGGATCGATGTCGTGATGCTCGACGATTGCACGGCGACGGTCACCAGCATGCCGACGATGATGCCAACCATGCCGCTCTTGGATAGGGCGGCGTTGAGGGACCTCTCGATGCGGGCCGCAACCAGCACACGCATGTTCTTGGTGATGAAGGCGAGAGTGATGAAGATCAGTGCGATTCCGACGACGATGATCATCACTGACGCAACCTTCTCGTTGCCGATCCAGCTGAGGAGCCACTCGACCTGTTTCCCGCCCCAGGTCACGGCACCCTTGATCGGGCTATCAAAACTGCCGCCGACGCCACCGCCTGCGATTGCCTTGGTGATCGCACGAGCGAGCCCGGAGACGGCGTGTGTCGTCACTTCGACAGGAAGCAGCACGGTGACGGCGATGATGTTGAAGAAGTCGTGCATCGTTGCTGCGGTGAATGCCCGCCTGAATTCCTCGGATCGACGCATGTGAGCGAGTGCGACGATCGTGTTGGTGACCGTGGTGCCAATGTTGGCACCCATGATCATCGGGACAGCGTGCTCAACTGAGATGAGCCCGGTGCCAACCAGCCCGACGATGGTCGACGTGGTCACCGATGAGGATTGGACGAGGACGGTCGCCAGGATTCCGACGAAGAGGCTCGCCAGCGGGTTCGATACACCACGGAACAGCTCGTCGGTGAAACTCGAGCCGAGGCCCTCGATACCGTTCTCGAGTAGCTTCACGCCAACGAGGAATAGGTAGAGGAGCCCAACTACGAGCGTGACCCGGACCCAGCCGGGCAACTCACGACTGCGTGCGCTGACAGCCGGTGCCTGAGACCCCACTACTGCTCCTCCAGTAGCCGGCCGGTGCTAGTCGAACGGCCGCTGCGGGGATACTGGTTGGACGACGTGCTCGATGCAAGTCGACCCGGGAGCCTTTGTGGCAGACTCTGCGCTAGCCAGCCCCGAGGAGCCCCATGCCGCACCGCACCATCATCGAGCCGTTCCGCATCAAGAGCATCCAGGCCATCGACCTGCCTTCGGCACAGCAGCGGGAAAGGGCGCTGCAAAGAGCGGGGTACAACCTGTTCGGGCTACACGCCGACGAAGTGATCATCGACCTTCTAACCGACAGCGGCACCGGCGCCATGTCGGCACAACAGTGGGCCGGGATGATGCTCGGCGACGAGTCCTATGCGGGTGGCCGATCGTTCTACAAGTTCGAGAAGGCGGTCAAGGACATCACCGGGTTCGAGAATGTCATCCCCACTCACCAGGGGCGGGCCGCGGAGCGGATCCTGTTCTCGGTTGCTGTGAAGGAGGGAGATGTAGTCCCCTCCAACACACACTTCGACACGACAAGAGCGAACGTCGAGTACCAGGGGGCGGAGGCTCGGGATCTGGTCGTCGCCGAGGGCAGGGACCCGTCGTTGGTGCTCCCGTTCAAGGGAAACGTCGACATCGATGCACTGCAAGCAACCATCGCCGAGGTCGGGGCCGACCGGGTCCCCATGGTGATGGTCACCGTGACCAACAACTCGGGTGGTGGACAGCCGGTGTCCTTGGCCAACCTGCGCGAGGTTCGGCATGTCTGTGACGAACACGGGCTTCCCCTGATTCTGGATGCGTGCCGGTTCGCCGAGAACGCCTGGTTCATCAAACTGCGCGAGGACGGATACACCGACAAGACTCCTAGGGAGATAGCACGGGAGATGTTCTCGCTCGCAGACGGTTGCACGATGTCGGCGAAGAAGGATGGGTTGGCCAACATCGGCGGCTTCCTGGCACTCAACGATGGTGACCTTGCAGCCGAGTGCCGCAATATGCTCATCCTCACCGAGGGGTTCCCTACCTACGGTGGTCTTGCCGGGTACGACCTCGAGGCGATCGCCGTCGGGCTCAACGAGGTTCTCGATGAGAACTACCTCCGCTACCGCATCCGATCCACCGAGTATCTGGCGGAGAAGGTGTTTGCAGCAGGGGTTCCCATCGTGCGACCGGCTGGAGGGCATGCGGTTTATCTCGATGCCAAGGCGCTGCTCCCACATGTGCCCCCGAACCAGTACCCGGCGCAGGCCCTTGCAGTCGAGTTGTACCGAAACGGCGGTGTGCGCGGTGTCGAGATCGGGTCGGTCATGTTCGGCAAACCACAGACAGATGGCACCGAGACGCCTGCCCCGATGGAGCTGGTGCGATTGGCGATTCCGCGTCGCACCTATACGCAGAGCCACATCGACTTCGTTGCCGAGGTGGTCATCGAGGTCGCCATGGGAGGCGGAGACATAGGCGGCTACCGCATCGTCGAACAGGCTCCCTGGCTGCGCCACTTCACGGCGCGTTTCGAACCGATCTGATCCCGCGTACCTTGGCGTTTGCTGTAGTGCCACCCAGCGGGAGCTTGGCTCCGCCAAACTCAAACGTACCTTGGCGTAGCCAAGGTACGCCTCAAGAACACCGTGAAATCAACCGATCTCCTGGTTTGACCCAGGAAGGTTCGGTTGCAGGCTCCACGTACCGTAGTGACGCTGGCGCTGGCGTTATCGCTGGCGCTTGCTGCCTGTGCCGAGGGAGAGTCGTCCACCGCGGCTGTGGATGACTACGTGTATCCCGCCAGCCTGGTGGCCGCAGGCGAAGCGTTGGCGATGGCACCTGCGTCTACCCCGACAACTGCTCCCCCGATGAGCGCACCGGAAGATCCGGAAACACCTCCATTGACCTGGGCCGCACAACAGGCTTTGAGCTCCGTCGATCCGCTGCCGCTTCCGACATCCGAGTTGCTCCCGGGTGCACCAACGTCAGAACCGTTCGTCGTCACCCAGGACGGCGAGCGCCGACTGCTACGCGAGGTGTCGGTAACCGTGTCGTATGACCCGCACGAGGGATTAACGGTGGACCCCGCCGGGTGGTGGGTGGTCAACTATCCGCTCGACAGGATTCGGGGTCTCGACCTCTACCGGACCGACGAGATCGCCAGGCTGCTCACCGGGCACGATGCTGAGGATCTGACCAACTACTACTTCTACACTGCTCCGGCAGGTGGTGTATCGGTTGCCCCGCCGGCGAAGAAAGGCCCGGCTCCGATCTCAGTTACTCCCGGTCCCGACCTCGTCGTCAACAACAGGGACCCGGAAGCCTCCGATGACAACGACGGTTCCGCCGCCCATCCCCTCCTCACCATCTCGGCTGCCGTGGAGCGAGCGGTACCCGGCACGGTCATCCACGTCTACCCGGGCATCTACCGGGAGAGGGTTGTCGTCGATACCGATGGGACCCCCGAAGCCCCGATCTCGATCGAGGGGATTCGCGGGGCAGCAGGGTCGATGCCGGTCATCACGGGGAACGATCCCTTTCCTGTCGGCGCCTGGCAAGAGGTCGAAGGGTCATCGGGTGTCTGGGAAGCCTCTGCTTTCACCGATCTGTCGGGATCGCTGACCGCCAGCGGCGAATCGCTGGTCGAGCGTGACGCACCGTGGAATCTGCAGCCGGGGGAGTATGCCGTGAGCGGTGGCGGCGATGCATACACCGATCCGCGTTTTGATGGCGATTCCAACGCGCGGGAGGGAGCGATCTACGACTTCGGGTCGAGTCAGTACATCTGGGAGCGCACGGAAACAGACAGTGGCGGGTTTGTCGATCTCGGGTCCGAGTTCGGGGATGGCTTTGGTGGAGGCGTCTATTGGGGGTCATCCTGGGTGTATGTGCGGAAGCCCTCCGAGGCGTCCAATTACGACTGGTACCACGACGAATCCCGGTTCGACGTGCAGGTATCCGGCCCCTTTCGCTCCGCTGGTGTCTCCGGGGAGGCCGTCTCTGCCCAGCCGTACCGATACCGCGTGTGGCTCGATGGAATCCTGCTCGACTCGAACGTGTTTGCCACAGCCGACAACGGCGAGGCAGACCTGGCCCATCCCGATATCGGGATCGGTGACTACGGCGAGACGTGGCAAGGCGTTGTGATGGAGCAGGGATGGCACCACTTCGTTTTCCAGTGGGACACAACCACCGCCCCCGGTGCCACCGAGCAGGTCCCGGTCTTCCGGTTCGGGGTTCCCGAGATCATCGGCAACACGATCAGCTCGGCGGAGAAGCCGCGCTCGAGCCGCTACGGTCCATCAGGCGAGGGAGTGAGTTACGTCTCTGAGTACCTGGTTCTCGGGCCGGTGCCATCCACCTTCGACCCGACTGTGTTCGTCCGGTTGCCCGACGGTGCCGATCCCAACGACGTCGGTGCCGACATCGCCGCCCGCTCCGGACCGGTCGTCTCGATCCTGGGTGACTTTGTCGAGCTACACGGCTTTGAGGTGGGAGGCGGCGCCCAGCATGAAGGCGAAGCGCTGATCGAGGTGGGTCACCACAGCGACGACGGCGTTGACGATGCCTACGTCCAGGGTGCCGTTGTCGAAGGAAACTACGTAACGGGTAGCCAGCACACCGGGATCGGTGCGGCCGTCTCGGGTGACATGGGCGTCGCCCCGATCGAGATCAGCAACAACTGGGTGGTTGATTCGGGCGCAGTCGGCATCTCGGTGACTGGATTGAGCGAGCGACTCACGGAGAAGACGCTGAATGACTGGGCGCCCGGACGAACCATGGTGACAGTCGACTTCAACACCGTGGTCAACAGCGGATGGGCAGGATATGACCGGATCACCGATGTCTCCGGCATCGAATTCGAGAGAATGACGGCAAGCACCATTGCCTACAACACGATCATCCACGGTGGGCCGGGGATCACACTGCGAGGCGAGAACTACGCGGTTCGTGTCGACGGCAACACCATCAGCGACCCGTACGCATGGGGCATCGGGATCGAAGCCAATCCAGGCCCCAATTTGATCGCCAACAACCTGATCACGGGCCTGCGGACCGGCCCGGCCTGGATGAAGGCCGGGATCCTCACCTGGGACTCGGATCAAACCTGGATAGTCAACAACACGATCGACGGGCTGTGGAGCATCGAAACCGGTTGGTATGGCGACGTGGGCACCTGGGGGGCCGGTGGTCCTGAGAACTTCGAGCGGATGGACTACCCGACCTGGGATTTTCATTCTTTCCGTCGCAGTTATCTCAACAACCTGGTGCTCGGCAACTACCTGGGTGGCATCGAGGACTACCTCGGTAACTGGGGCGAGCTAGACACCTTCAGCGCCAACTACCGGGAGGTACCGCAGCCCGACCCGTTTGACTATCTCGCCGACGGAGCCGAGGCGGCTGATGTTCGCCGTGACTTTGTCGATCGGGAGGGTGGTGATTACCGACTCGTTGAGTCCTCGGAGCTCAACAGCCAGGGTGTTGTAAACGTGACGTCCCGATTGGCTCCGCTGGATCTGCTTGGCCTGCCCCGGCTCTCCGGCGAGACGACCTCGGTGGGTGCCTATCGCGAAACCCCCGACATCGCCGCCGGGACCACGGTTGTCGAGGTCCTCTTCGTCGACGGGATCGCGGCCCGGCTCGTCGACTGAGCACATCGGTGAGCCTCAGCTCAAGCCGCGGCTGTCCTGTTTGAGGGCGGTGTCGACCGACAATGCCGAGGCGATGACCATCGAGCGCAACGGCTCATCGAGGGTGCGGTGGATCTGGAGCACGTAGTTGTCTGCGGTGGTGAACATGGTCTTGGCAAGGCCTTCCCATGTCTTGGTGATCCTGGCGACTTCGGAACCGGAACTGTCCTGGATGCTGAAGTTCCAGGCACGCCAGTTCTCGGCCTTGATCTCGCCGATCTCGGATTTGTTCACCTCGAGCCCGAAGTTGATCTTGCCGAACACGTTCTTCTGGACGATTGACCCGATCAGTCTCCCTGCCCCGTCTGTGATGTCGAGGCGCGACTTGACGAACTTTGCCGGGCGAGTGATGGCGAGATGCACAACGCCCTTCATGTCCACGATCTGGAACTTGTGGGTGAGGAACTTGTCGACATCACTGACAAATCGCAGTGCCTTCTTGAAGCCACTCTGCCCCACCTCGCGGATCGCGCCGATCTGATTGCCGAGCTGGTCGTAGATGGCGTACTCGCTGTTGACCTCGATCAGCTTCGCACGCTGATTCACCACCAGGATCGGCTCGGTGAATATCGTCCCACCTCCCGATGGGGCGATGGGCAATCCGGCTTGCACTTCCACCTGGCGCTGCACTGTGGCGGACGATTGCTGACCGGCGGGGACATCGGCGCCGGTGCCGGCACCGGTGTCTTCGGTCTCGGCGGAGCCATTCATCACCCGGGCGGTCCATCTCGTTCCGTCCCAATAGCGCTTCTCATACTTGCCGGAGGGGTCGGGATACCAATTCGGGGGCGGTAGATCACTCATGAATCAGAGGCTACACGCCCACAGGCCGCTCCCGACGGCATCGTGTCGGTGCGCGGCCTGCGGGCCGGGTAGTAGCGATCTGATCCACAGTCACGATCGAGGCTCAGGGCAAGGAATCTGTCACCGGGAGCTCCAAATCGGTCCTGCGAGTGTGAACATGATCATCTTGCATCTCTCCTTTCCCCTCGATCCCCTGAAGGGGGTGTCGTACTGGCGGCATCCGGTCATCTCACCCGGATTGCGGCGACAGCTTCATTCATGCGTGCGATCTGGCGAGCGCTGGCGTCTTCGACCCAGCGCGGCTTGCGACCGGGATCGATGCTGTGACGCACGATCGCGTTGCTGATGCGGTTGTTTGGTGCTTTCACCATCCCCCTCCTTTCTTGCTTTCTGTGACGGAAGCTGCCGGGAACTGCGGGCTGCGATGGGCCGTGTATGTGTGCAGGGCCACAGGTCCCGGCGGCTTTGCCGTCGTGGAGCGGGAAGGAGTCGAACCTTCAGGAACCCCCGCGGGGTCCGCCCCGGTGTATGAGCGGGGCGGACAAAGAAGAAAGCCGCCCCCGGGCGGCTCCTCGTGAACGATATGTGCGGGTTGACGAGCCCTAGTTGGTCGTCACCCCGGTGTTCCGAGGAGCAGTGCTGATGAGCCAGGCACCAACCGTGCCGGAGCCGCGCAGACGCGGAGACACGAGCCGGTAGCTGGAATCAGCAGTGAAGGTGTGAGCGATCATCTCGTGTCTCCTTTCTCCTCGAAGTCCTGAAACTGAAACGCCGCAACGCCCCAAGAGAGGGGTGTCACGGCCTGGCCATAATCTTGCATAGATGTATCAAAGTGTCAAGGTCTTTCTCGATCTCACACCAATCGGGGCGGTCAATCGTGACGGCACACGAGGGGTAGGCTCGGGTCATGCTCCCGTTTGACTCGTACCTTGCCCACTTCGACGCCGACGCCCATCTGCTTGCTGCTGCGGCGGCCAGGGGCTATGAGGCGGAGGTGCCCTGTTGTCCCGGCTGGACCGTGCGTGACCTCGTCATCCATATCGCCGAGGTGCACAGTCACAAGGCAGACCTCATTGCCGGTAGCTGGGTCGAATCTTCACCTCCACGGCCGAGCATCCCCGAAGGCGTTGACCCGTTGCAGTGGTATCGACGAGAGGCGGACCGGTTGTACCAGGCGCTGTCGGTTGCCGAGCCAAAGGCGCCTGCGAACACGTTTGGCCGTGACCGGACGATGGGGTTCTGGTTCCGAAGAATGGCACACGAGACGGTGATACACCGGGTCGACGCAGAGCAGGCGCACGGATACGAGAGCGCCGTCGATCCCGGGCTCGCCCTCGATGGTGCCGCCGAGGTGTTCGATGTGTTTATCACCGGCTGTCCGTCGTGGGCGCACTTTCAGCCTTCGGCAGATGTCGTCCGGGTCGAAGTCGGTGACGAGTCCTGGACCGTTCGGCTCGGCAAGTACGTTGGGTCCAGAAGGGGCATCGACTACGCAGTCAGAACCACGATGTTGGTGGACGACGCACCGGATGCTGTGATCACAGGGGACCCGGATCGTGTGTTCCTGTGGATGTGGGGCCGCGCTCCGATCGGGGATGTCGCCGTCACCGGAAGGAGCGAGGTCGCAGACAAGTTCCGGGCGACCTGTGCCCGCCGGCAGGTCCAGGGGAGCCCCTGATCGTGGTCCGTTCACAATCTGGGCAGTTGCTCGACGTTGATGGGTGATTTCGACGAGTGGCGTGCCGGGAGCTACTGATCTGACCTCTTCGCATCGATCAGCCTCCGGAGCCGTTCGCTCTCTTCGCGTCTGCGGCGGAGTCGCTCCTCGAACTGATCCGACGACTTGTCATGGAGCTGGCGCCTCATTCGCTGATCATGGGTGCTGTTGTGATCACCGCGCCGGAATCCGCTGTCGTGGCTCATAGAGTCGCCTTTCCTCGGCTTCTCTTCATGATGGACCATGTGCACCTTCTTGTGAAGGGTGAACGGGAAGGGTAGGCCGACCCCGTCGGCCGTCATTCGAGTGACCCGACTTCCCCTGGGTGGCACTCAGGGTTGAATCAGGGGCACACCCGATAGAGGCGCCTGCGCCGGTCACAGATAATCACTACATGGAGCCCTTCGTCCACCTCATCGAGTCGAGCGGCGTCGCCGGGATGGTCTCTGCGCCATGCTCGTTGGCGGACTACCGCTCACCTGCATCCTGGCGCCCGATCCGGGTCGCCACATGCTCGCCTGGTACGAAGAGCTCGGGTGGCGGTTCGACCCTCCCGCGGTGGAGGCCGGTGCCGGTGCGATACCTATCCGCGAAGGGAATCTGATGTTGTTTCTGTTGTGGCTGATACTGGCCGTTGTCGCGTGGCCGCTCGCCCTGCTGGCACTGGTCTTGTACCCGCTGGTCTGGGTGTTGAGCATCCCGTTCCGGCTCGTCGGCATCTCGCTGCGAGGGGCATTCTCGCTGCTCGAGGCGATTGTCCGGCTCCCTGCCAGGGTGCTGAGCGGGCCCCGCACCGTCTGAATTCCCGTCACCGTCGTCCGGTCTCCGGGGTAGGCTGCCCGGGTGCGAGTCCATCTGATCCGTCACTCAATCACGCCCGAGACCGGCAAACGACTCTCGAGCCTCGACCCCGACATCTCGCTGTCGTCAGAAGGGAAGCGGCTCGCAGAAGAGTTGGGTCGGTCGCTCGATAAGATCACATTGGCGGCGGTCTACACGAGCCCTCATCGGCGATGTGTCGAGACCGCCTCCGCCGTCGCCAGAGGGCGGCGAATCAGGCCCCGTGTTGATCGTGCCTTCGTCGAGGCCGACTACGGCAAGTGGCTCGGCAGGCCGCTGAAGTCGTTGTACCGGCTCAAAGCGTGGCAGGACCTCATGGCCTCGCCTTCACGATTTCGCTTCCCCGACGGAGAGACACTTCAGGAAGTGCAGGTCCGTGCGGTTGCAGGCATCGAGAACCTGGCCGACAGGCACGCCGATGATTCGATAGCAGTTGCCAGCCACGGTGATGTCATCAAGGTGATCGTTGCCCACTATCTGGGGATGCCCCTCGACCTCTCGAACAGAATCGACCCGATCCCGGCCAGTGTGTCGGTGCTCGATATTCCCAGGAAGGGGTCACCGCGGGTTTCCATCATGAACTACACCGCAGACACCGGGAGATGGCGATGAGCAGAGTCGATCGATTCGCGGCAGGGGCTCTCGGTGAGCCGGGGGACCGGCTGTTCCTCCTCGAGGTCGAGGAAGGCGGGAGCGCAACCTCGTACGTGATCGAGAAGCTGCAGGTGGCCGCTCTCGCCGATGAGGCGAAGCTGCTGCTGCGGGAGCGTGGCATGATCGGGACCGGTCTCGGCATCGACCCGGGGGTCGTGCATGAGGAGACGTCGGTGGCGTTCCGGGTGGGCGGGATCCAGCTGGTCCTCGGGGACGATCAAGACCTTGCCGAATTGGTGCTGTTCTCTGTTGAAGAGGATCCGCCGGCTCAATACGAGTTGACACTTCCACAGCTCGATGCTTTCGCCAGAGAAGCGGTCGTTGTTGTCGCAGCCGGGAGAGCCGCCTGTCCCCACTGCGGCCTGCCGATGGACCCGGAAGGTCACAACTGTCCCCGCGGCAACGGGGATCTACGCGGGCATCGTCCCTAGGAGGATGGTGATTGATCACGGTGATGGCTCGCAGTGCCACGAGAAATCAATGCTGTCGAGCAACTGTCGGGGCCTCAACCACGTTGAGGGTGAACTCGAATTGTCCAGCACACGCCTAGTGCGCGTATGAGCTGGTCGCCTGTCATTACCGAGGTGATCGGACGGTTCGTCAACGCTTCCAATGCCACTCTCCTTGCCGGTACCGCCGATGGCCATCGGGTCGTCTACAAACCGACTGCGGGAGAGCAACCGCTGTGGGACTTTGCGGTCGAGACGCTGGCCTCCCGAGAGGTTCTCACCTATGAGGTGTCCGTCGCACTTGGCTTCGACATCGTTCCCGAGACCATCCTTGGTGATGGCCCGTACGGGCCGGGCGCCATCCAGCGGTTCATCGACATCGATTCCCACTTCAACCCGTTGGATCTGGTCGAGGTGTCCAGCCCGGAGCTGTGGCCGATCGCATTGCTCGATGTGGTGACCAATAATGCCGACCGGAAGCTCGGTCATGTCATCACAGATGGCGAAAGGCTCCTCGGCATCGACCACGGGCTCACATTTCATCCTGATGACAAGCTGCGCACTGTGTTGTGGGTGTTCGCCGGTATGCCATTCCCCGCGCCCGAAGTCAATGCGCTAACCCGGCTCAGGACCGCAATCGAAGGTGGGTTGGGGGAGCGGGTTGCCGGGCTGCTCGGCGATCAGGAGCTCAGTGCCCTCGTCCAAAGAGTCGAAGCCCTGCTTGCCGCACCGATTCATCCGGAGCCGCCGAGCGATCGGCCGGCAATACCGTGGCCACCCTACTGAGAGGGCGCCCGATACAGATCGTCAGTCGGCCGCGGCCAGTGTGATCACCGTGTCTCCCGGTCCAATGTCACGCACCGGGTCACGATTGCTGCCTGTCATCACGTTCACCCGCCCATTTGCCTTGACCACGAACAAGATCGCCAGAGTCTCGGGAGATGCCAGTTGCTCACGGGCGATGCCGGGCTCACTGCCGATCTTGATCCGGCGCACCTCACCGCCTGCTTCGAGCAGGTCATAGAGCGACTGGTAGTTCCAAGCGTCACCGAACAGTTGGCGACCCCCGAGCTCGCTTGCCGGGTGCGACTCGATGCCGGCCGCGGTGCGCCGCGGCGGCAGCTGGTAAGTCTCGGCACCCCCGAAGGTGTTGGCAAACCTGTTGGTGGCCAGTGTGTTCACGTCATCATTCGGGGTGAGCGCGAGCAGACGCCCGATCCCGGCCAGATCCAGGTCGAGATCAACATCGCGGGCGAGCACGTTCCCGTAGTAGGCGCGCCGACCGGCCATCCGGGCCTCGTAATGATCTTGCCGGTTCGTTGTGGCAAGCACAACAGCAACCCCGGAGTCGGCGAGGGCGTCCGCCAGTGACCGCTCCACCCGGCCGGCACCGAGAACCAGCGCACCCTCTTGATGCTTCTCGGCGAGACCCAGCTTGCGGGCAAGTGGCCCCATCCCGATCCCATAGATGAGCACGGTTCCGACGATGACGGCAAATACCAAGGGAGTGAGCGCCTCGGCTCCGGGGACGCCCTCGTGCTCGAGCTCTAGAGCGAAGACCGAGGCTACCGATGCAGCGACGATCCCCCGGGGTGCCACCCCGGCGAGCAGGACGCGTTCCCGCCACGTCAGGCGTGACTTCAGGGTTGAGAGCGCCACCGCAGCGGGTCGGGCGATGAGCACCAGTGCCAGGATCAGCACAATCGCAGCGGGCAGGTCGACGCGCAGTTGGTCCGCGCTGAGCCGGGCGCTGAGCACGATGAACAGGACACCGATGAGCAACACCCTGATCACCTCGGAGAAGTGGATGATTTGCTCGGTCCTGAGCTGTCTCTGGTTGGTGAGGATGAAACCGAGCGTCGTGGTGGCGAGCAGCCCCGATTCGGCAGCGAGAGTGTCGGCAACCATGAACGCTAGCAACGCAAGGCTCAATCCAAACAGGGGCAGGAGATGCTCTGTGACCAGGTGACGCTGGAGGGCGATGCTGGCCCCGTACGCGATCACAGCACCGACCAGCACTCCGGAGACGGTGAATTGCATCATGTTGCCGAGAAGACCGCCGGGGGTGGTGTCGCCGGCACCGCCCAACAGGATCACCTCGAACGTGATGACCGCGAGTAATGCACCGATCGGGTCGATGACGATGCTCTCCCACTTTAGAATCGACGCGACCGATCGACGCGGTCTGACAACAGCCAGGAGCGGGCCGATCACAGTAGGCCCAGAGACCACCAGGATGGAGCCGGTGAGTATCACCATTTCCCTGGTCAGGTCCGTGGTCAGCGCTGCGGCTACCGCACCGACCACCCAGGTGATGAGCACACCGACCGTCACCAACAGCCACAGCACGCGCTGTTGACCCTCCATCTCCCGCAACCTGAGGCTGAGGCCTCCCTCGAAGAGGATCAGGCCGACAGCAATGGAGACGGTCGGTGCCAGCAGATCGCCGAGAAGCTCATCCGGGTTGATCCACCCCAGCACCGGCCCGATGAGGAAGCCGGTGATGAGGAGTGGGAGGATGATCGGCACGCGCATGCGTTCGCCGAGCCAGGTTACGGCGAAGGCGATAACGACTATTCCGGAGAGTTGAATGATCGAGTCGTTGAGCATTGTTCCTCAGCGAGCTTTGGGCGGGATTGTAGGGTGTGGCCGGTGCTTGCTCCCGACGCTCACCGGTTTAGTTCGGAGCGGAGCGAACGGGCCATCATCCGCTCGTATACCGAGGGAGCGATTGCATTCAGGTACCGGGTGACTCTCCCGACGTTGCCGATGACGATGTTCTGTCGCCGCCGTTCCACTGCCCATACGATGCGCTCGGCGACATCGTCGGGGCTGGCCATCTTGCCGACCCGGGACTGGGGATGGGCGGTGATCTCACCGTCCCCGCCGATGGTGTGGTGCCGCAGATTGGTGTCGATGAACGACGGTGCCGCGATGAGAACATCGACATAATCCGGGGAGACCTCAGTGCGCAGCGTCCCGAAGAACCCGTGCAACGCGTGCTTCGATGCGGCGTACCCGGTACGGCCCAGCAGCGGGGCATACCCGGCGGTTGAGCTGATGACAACGATGGTGCCACGCTGTTCGAGCAGCGTCGGGAGCGCCGCCTTGGTGCAGTTGACCGAACCCCAGAAGTTGATGTCCATGACGCGATGGATCACGGTGAGGTCGGTCTCGACGAAGGCGCTGCGGTGTGACAGCCCGGCATTGTTGACGAGGATATCCACCGGACCGATTCGTACGGCGGCGGTGGCGAGTGCGGTGGCACAGCTTTCGAAGTCGGTGACGTCGCATTCGACGGCTGTGGCCTCGCCGTGCTCGACCCGATCTGCGGCGAGCACAGCAGCTTCATAGTCGATGTCGAGCAGGGCGACATTGCATCCGGCAAGACCGAACTCGCGACCCAACGCTGCCCCCAATCCGCCCCCGCCACCGGTGACGACGACGTTCTTTCCGGTCAGATCCCGTTTGGTGCCTCTAGCCATCCCGGCCCTTTACAAACATGGTGAAAGCCTCCACAGTCGTCTTCCGGGGTGTGTAACCGAATTGCTCTTGCAGCCTCGTGTTGTCGAGCACAGGACGGTAGCGCAGGAAGTCGACCTGCTCCGGCCCGTATTGGGTGAGGCGAAGCCGCCGCAGCAGCCACAGCACACCACGAACCAGCGATGCAGGCAACACGACGTAGCGTTTGCCGAGTCTCCCGGCAATCTCGGCCATGGTCATGACACCATCGCCGCACACGTTGTAGATACCGGTGAGGTCCGTTGCGATGCCACGCCGCAAAATGGCAACCATGTCCTGGTCCCAGATGAACACGAAAGGGGTTGCGGAGCCACGAAGTCCGAGGATCAGCGGCCGGTCGAATAGGTCGGTGATCTGGTTGTGGGTGGTCTCGCCGAGGATCGTGCCGGGTCGGAAGATCAGCTGTTGCAGTTCCGGGTGGTCCTGACGCCACCGGGCCAGCATTTCTTCGACCTGTCGCTTGTGATCGGAGTATGCGAATTCGACGTTGCCACGGAGGCTGTCATCCTCGACGAGCGGGACCGGATTATCGGCGTGATAGCCGTAGGCGGCACCGCTCGAGCTGACGATCACCTTGGTAACGCCGGCCCCGAGTGAGGCTTCGAGCACATTGCGGGTCCCGCCGACATCGATCGAGTGCTCCAGTTCGCGATCGGGGTTCTTGCCCGCGGTGACGACCGCAGCAAGGTGAACCACCGTGTCGACCTCGTGTCTCTCCAGAACCGAGGCGAGTGATTGGTCTCGAATATCGAAAGCCTCGTATTTGATACCGGTGAGCGGATGTTCGGGCAATCGCAAGTCTGCGGCGACGATCGTTGCCGACTCGCCGGGGTCGGCCGCCAGCGAGGCCACCAACTGCCGACCCAGATAGCCCCCGGCACCTGTGATCAATACCGACCGGCTCATGCCGTTGCGACTTCGAGTGGTCTGCGTGACCAGATCCCGGCGACGATGAGGCCGGCAATGATGTGCCAGATGCCCCACCAGGCGGCGATGATCGCCATGCCGCCGAGCCCGTCGAAGAAGTTGAACACCAGGATGAGCGCCAGCGCCGAGTTCTGTAGCCCGACCTCGATGGTGACGGCACGCACATCGCGCGGCTCCAGCCGGGCGAGACGACCAGCCACGTTGCCGATCAGGAAGGCAGTCGCATTGTGGAGTAGGACCACGAAGACGACCAGTCCGATGTAGTCGACAAAGTACTTCCAGTTGTTCGCAAGCGCCACCGCGACGAAGGCCATGAAGACCACCACCGAGAAGGTCTTGAACGGACCACGTATCCTCTCGGCAATCCCGGGGTAACGGCGGGCGATGAGCATGCCGACAACCAGGGGGATACCGAGGATCACGAAGATCGTCGTGAACAGGTCAAGCGGGCTGAGTGAGACCGAACGCAGGATCGGTTCCGTGTTCTTGTTGAGCGAGCCCCAGATGGACAGGTTGAGTGGCGTCATCACGATCGCCGCCGCCGTCGACACTGCGGTCATCCCCACCGAGAGCGGTGCGTTCCCGCCCGCCAGATAAGTCATCACATTGGACAGATTCCCGCCCGGGCACGAAGCCACCAGGATCATGCCGAGTGCGATCGAGGGGCGGATGTTGAGCACGAGGGTGAGCACGAACGTGAGTGCAGGTAGGAAGATGAACTGGGCGATGAGCCCGATCGCCGGTGGCTTGGGTTTGCGCAGCAAACGGCGGAAGTCCTCGACGTCTAGGTCGAGCGCCATGCCGAGCATCATCAACCCGATGAGGATGTTGAGGATCAGTAGGCTGCCCTGGTTGAAGTTGAGCCTGGCGCTGTCGATGTTCTGTGCCAGCAGGATCATGCGCCCGGCTCCTGATGCATCTTCTTGAAGTGGAGCAGACCCGGCGCCCACATGTGTTTGGTTGGGTCGACGTCCACGTGGATCACCGAGCAAGTGCCGCTGGCCAGGCTGCGCTCGATGGCGCCGCGTAGCTCTTCGGGGGCTGACACTCGTTCCCCGTGGGCTCCCATGGATCGTGCCAGATGGTCGTAGCCGATCTCGCCGAGATCGGAGTTGACCGTAGATCCCGGTGGCAACGACTTCCTGATGAGCATCTTCAGCGGAGCCTTGGCGATCGACTGGGTCATCTTGACCATGCCCCATTGCCGGTCGCTGACGACGAGGTAGACGACCCGATTTCCGTTACGAACCGCGGTCTCGACCTCCTGAGGGTGCATGCCGAAGGCACCGTCGCCGATGATGCAGTACACCTGGCGGTCGGGGAAGGCTTCTGCGGCCCCGAGCGCCTGGCCGACACCTGCGCCGAGCATGCCGAAGTGTGGCGTGGCCAGCATGGTGTTAGGTACCTTGATGGTGTGGAAGAAGTTCGCCCACACCGCCGTGTTGCCGCCGTCTGCAACGACGATTGCGTCGTCCTCGAACATCTCCTCACAGACCACAGGCACGTGGGCGGTGATCATCGGAGCCGAGGTGTCTTCGAGCTTCTCGAGGTTCTTGGCGGCGTCCTTCTTGCGGCTCTCGATGAGACGCCTCACATGATCGCGACGCGACTGCGGTGCGTCGATGGCGGCGCTTTCGAGATGCTTGGCCAGTTGTTGGAGGAACACGCCGACGTCGCCGACGATGGCGAGGTCGACCGGTTTGTTGCGGCCGATGCTGGCTTCATCGATGTCGACCTGGATGACTTTCTGGTTTGCGGGGTCACGCCAGTTGGGCTGTCTGCCCCACCAATCCGTCTCCCCGAGGCGAGAGCCAAGCACGAGAACGACATCAGCCGCCTGCCGGACTCCGTTGGTCGGCTCGATGGCGGTGATCGGCCACACCAACTCGGACGTCTCAGTCATGGCGCCGCGCCCCGACCACGACGTGGTTACGGGTACGTGCAGTCGCTCGGCGACTTGTTGCAGGGCCTCGTAGGCCCTGGCGTGGATGACGCCACCGCCGGCATGGATGATCGGCAGTGTGGCTGTGGTCAGCATGGTCACAGCTTGATCCACAAGGGCGGGATCGGGTGCGATCGGGATGATGCGGCGGGTGCGGCCGGGAGGAATCACGGCAGGCGCCCTGGTCTTGCCGTTTATGACGCTCTCGGGCACGTCGAGATGCACCACGCCGGGGCGGCCCCGATAGCAAGCACGGAGCGCACCTCGCAGCAATTCGGGGAGGCGGTCAACGGAGGGCACACTCTCGGACCATTTCGAGATTGGCCTGATGGCGGCTACCTGATCGAAGTATTGGTAGGTGCCGCCCCGGTCCGGGTAGGTGATCCCCACCCGGCGGGAGCTGGTGATGACCAGCACCCGGTTGCCCTCGGCGTTCTCGACGGTGATCCCGGGCAGGGCGTTTGCGACGCCGGGCCCGTTGGAAGCGATCGCTACACCGAGTTTCCCGGTGAGCCTTGCGTAGGCGCCTGCCATGTGCAGAGCGGTGGTCTCGTGCCGGGGGGTCACCACCGGGATGTTTCTTGCCACCAGTGCGTTCAGCAATCCGAGATAGGTTCCGTCCGGTATCCCGAATACTTTGCCGACCCCCTCTGCCGCCAGAACGTCGGCGATGACCTTGCCACCATTGTCAGCCACAGGACCTCCTCTCCCGGCAAGGACTGTAATGCGAAGGGCGCTCCCGTGTCCTGGTCGGTAGAGTTGCCCGGGGCGAACCAGATCGATGGTCTTCTCATCTCTCCAGCTGAAGCCGCTGCCCTTCTCGGTGATGCCGCTACCTCAGACCTGTCCACGGCCGGCTGTCGCGCGGCTGTCTTGATGGGGAGAGGGACGCCCACGGTGTTTGCGAAGTACTCCCACTATGACCGGGTCGAGTTCGAGCCGTGCGCCGAGCATGCGGCCAAGACGGCGCTGGCATACTCCCACCGCGGCGGCGCCTGGGAGGAAGTCACCTACCCGTGCCAGAGCCAGGCTTGGATCAAGCCCGTTCCTCGAGTCCGCTGACGAGCCCCAAATGCGGCAAACGCTCTTGCTCGGTCTTGTGTGGGGCCTCTTCTGCGGGGTCGCGAACTCGTGGCCGGTCGGATCGAAACTGGCGCAGATGGCGGTTCCATGGATCTGGGTCGCAGTGTTCGTCGGCTGCCGATTTGCATGCTCCGTCCGCAATGGTGCTCGTCTGGGTGCAGTTGCCCTGGCGATGGCAAACCTCGGCTACTTCACAGTCGGCG
Source organism: uncultured bacterium (assembly GCA_963777645.1). GTDB lineage: Bacteria > Actinomycetota > Acidimicrobiia > Spongiisociales > UBA5794 > JAAETI01. The sequence goes on from CAVZRA010000004.1 coordinate 348,497, forward strand.
TTGTCAGCAGGGCCCTGCAGGGTATGGCTCCCTCGGAGGGTTCCGGTTCTTTTTGCTGTGGACGGGCGTCGGCCTTGTGGCTGGCCCGATGTTCAGCATGGCCGGACGTTGGCTCGGTGGAGACAGGGCTGTCGCCGCAATCGCTGTTGTTGTCGTCGTCACCCTGGCTGAACCTGTGGCGCTCTGGGCCCAAATCCGGAACAAGGATTCAGGCCCTCTGAGTGAGGACGGGTCGGCGCAGGGCACGCCTACCGGAGATCCACCGGATAGATCGGGTTGTCCAGCTGTCTCTTCCGATGGGTCGCCGCCAACCAGCCGGCTGCACCCGTGAGGACTGCTGGAATCAGCACCAGCGGGCCCTGTGGTGACAACATGCCGATTACGACCGCGACGTATGAGAACACCACCATCAGCAGGACACCGGTTGCGAGGAAGAACAGAATCCCGAGGGTGATTCCCCGCTTGATGGCTCGTTGGTTGCCGATCGGTGCTCTCCAGCCGTACCGCCGACGATGCACGAGCCACGCCGCCACGGGCGCCACCAGAGCCGCAACTGCGCCGATCATGGGCCAGTCGCCGAAGACACGAACAGGTGTGAGAAACACTGTCAAGATAGCGGCCAGCGTGAGCTGGGTGAGGAAGTAGCTTCGAACGAAGTCGCTCCCGAACCTGCGCCACCACCGGAATACCCGAAGGGTGGCTCGGTCGAGCAGCGACGCATCGGTTCCGAGGGTCCAGTTGTCTGTAGTCATGGGCTGACGAGCCTTTCAATGGTGACGAAGCCGGTGAAGCCGTCGTCGCTGTTCAATTCGCCACCCTCGTCGAGGATGGATTGTGGGATCGGTAGGACAAAGACCTCGATCACCGCACCGAATGGGTCGGCGGCAGGATCGAGGGGAATCCACATTGCGGTGCTGGTGCGTTCGCTGCGGATTCCGATCGATGGGACAGAGATCGGCTGTTGGTTCATGGTCGATCCCTGGCGGATCTCGCGGATTTCGATGTCGGTCTCGGGTCCAGGGCTACCGGTGTCGACAAAGAGCAGACGAGCTGCGCTCTCGGTCGGTGAGATAGCGACCTCGGTGACTGTCACCTGAATCGATCCGATGAGTGTTGTTCCCGTCGCGGGAAGGAACTCGACCGCCGTATCGCTCACGATTCCCGGCGTTTGCGCGTCTACCTGCCGACTGGTTGCTAGGGCGACAAAGGTCAGCCCGGCCACGACGATTGTGATGACGGTGATGACGGTGAGAGCCCGGTATCGGAACAGCCGCAGAGACGCGAGCAGGGCGTCGCGGGGCGGTGACTCGAGAGGCAATCCCTCCAACGCGTCAATTGGGTCAGTCATCTTTCACCCCACAGCTCTCTAGATGCTGCCGCCGCTCTCGAGACCCGTTGCCGGGTCGCCGCATCACTGATGCCGAGCAGGGTCGCAATGTCTTTGGTCGGTAAGCCTTCGACGTGATGGAGCACGAGCAGTTCTCGCTCGTCCAACGGCATCCGACGCAACGCATCGGCGACGGCGGCTGTGTCGTCGTTGTCATCGCGGTGGATCCCGTCCAGATCAGCTCCGAGCTCGGGTGCCCGGTACGACGTCCGCAGCCACTCGCGATGGATGTTGCGGGCGATGCCAAGCAGCCATGTCCGATAGCTGGATTCGAACCGGAATCGGTCGGCGCCGACGAGCGCACGTACAAAGGTGTCTTGGGTGAGATCGGCGGCGTCCGCCGGCTGTCTTCCCATTCGTCTGAAATAGGTGAACACAGCCGTCTCGTGCTGCCGTAGCTCTCTTGTGAGTTGGTCTTCCCCATCAGCTGTTTAGTGGCGCGCCGAAAGCGAGTTGTGACAGAGATTTTCCGACTGCAGTTTTGAACGATCGACGGTAAATGGACTCAGTCCCTCGTGACCTCCAGGCCCGCCATCTCTTCGAGGGCTTTGACCAGGGCGTGGTTGCCTTCGCCGCCGAGACCGCGGCGCTGCAGCGCCCGGTACATCTGAAAGACCAGGCTGGTTGCGGGTAGTGGCACCGCCAGTTCGTCGGCCGACTCGAGGACGAGACGGAGATCCTTCTGCTGGAGGTCGATGGTGAACCCGGGCCGCCAGTCCCGGTCGACGATCTGTGGTCCCCGGTTGGCCAGCATCCACGACCCTGCGCCACCGCCTTTGACCGCTTCGATGGTTGCGTCGAGGTCGAGCCCGCCGGCCTTGGCCAGCAACAACGCCTCGGAGACGGCGAGACCGTTGATCACGACCAGCACCTGGTTGACCTGTTTGACCATCTGCCCGGCACCGACCGGTCCGACGTGGGTGATGCTGGTCCCGTATGCCTCCATGAAGGGCCTGGCCCGCTCGACATCGGTGGGATCACCCCCGACCATGATTGCCAGTGTTCCGCGCTCGGCACCCTCGCTGCCGCCGCTCACCGGTGCGTCCACCCAGGAGGCGCCCACCTCACGAACCGCCTCCGCCAACCGTCTTGTTGCAGAGGCGCTGATCGTCGAATGGTCGACCACCAGTTTCCCGGCGCCGAGACCTTCCAGCAGCCCCCCGTCGGCGAAGGTCACCTCCTCGACGTCCGGGGTGTCGGAGACACAGAGCATGATGATGTCGCATGAGGCGGCAAGCTCGGCCGGAGTGGCCGCGACGGCGGCTCCGGCGGCGGCGAGAGGTTCAGTGCGCTCCGGGGTGCGGTTCCAGACTGTTACGTCGAAGCCCGCCTCGAGCAGGTTGGCTGCCATTCCTCGACCCATGATGCCCATGCCGGCATACCCGATCTTCATTTTGCACCTCATTCGCTCGTTGCCGGCAAACTAGCGCGTTGCCTACGCCCCGAGGTAGCGGAGCACTGCCAACACGCGGCGGTTGTCACTCTCCGAAACCGGCAGATCCAGCTTCATGAAGATGCTGGCGATGTGCTTTTCGATCGTTCCCCCGCCGATGTCGAGCAGAGCCGCGATTGCGGAGTTCGACCGACCTTCGGCGATCAACTCGAGCACATCGTTCTCTCTTGCGGTCAGGCTGGTGGCGATACTCTCGATGCGACGGCTGGCACCGAGCAGCTGTGCTACCACCTCGGGGTCGAGTGCGGTCCCGCCGGCGGCAACCCGTGTGAGCGCGTCCATGAACTCGCCGACGTCTGCGACGCGATCCTTGAGGAGGTAGCCGACACCGGCCGGGGTGTCGGCGAGCAGCTCCCTGGCATGGGTGGTCTCGATGTACTGAGAGAACAGCAGCACCGCAGTGTCGGGATGAGTCCGGCGCAGGGTGAGCGCGGCTCGAAGTCCGTCGTCGGTGAAGGTGGGGCCCATCCTGATGTCGACGATGGCGACGTCGGGCCGGTGGGCTGCAACCGCCTCCAAAAGGCCGGGGGCATCCTCAACCGCGGCCGGTACTTCGTGCCCCCGCTCCTCCAGCAGGGCTACTAACCCGTTCCGCATGATGGCCGTGTCTTCGGCGATGACGATACGCATCGTGCTCACGCCTCCCTGGGGAGATCTACGGTCACGACGGTGGGGCCGTTCCGCGGGCTGGCGACGTTGAGGCTTCCGTCGACTGCAGCCACCCGTCCGGCAAGGCCGGTCAAACCGCTCCCCATGCCAACGGCAGCTCCCCCTCGTCCGTCATCGGTAACGACGATGCGGAGCCGATCCGGCGTCCCGGTGATCGAAACAGACGCTTGTGTAGCGCCGCTGTGACGGGCGACGTTGGCCAGAAGCTCAGCAATGACGAAGTAGGTGATCGACTCGGCCGCCTGTGATGGTCGGGAGCTCATTTCGAAGCAAAGTGTTGTCGGAATCGCGCTGCGCGCGACGAGAGTTGTCACCGCAGGCTCGAGCCCTAGATCCAGGGCGGGAGGGTGGATACCGCGTGCCACGTTGCGGAGCTCGACCAACGCATCCTTGGCGTGACGGTGTGCGGCATCGACGAGATGGAGCGCCCCATCGCGATCTCCATTTGTCTCCCCGGGTCGTTCGAGCTTCTCCTTCGCCTGGCCCAGCTTCATGGCGAGAGTCGCCAGCTGGGCCTGGGCTCCGTCGTGGAGGTCGCGTTCGACGCGACGCAGGGTGGCTGCCGAGTCCTCGACGACGTGGCTGCGGGAAGCCTCCAGTTGGCGAAGCCGCTCGCTCTTGCTCTGTGGCCCCAGCAATGTGGTCATCAGCTTGCGGTCTGCAGTAACGAATGCCCGCGTCACCCAGGGGGCGGCCAGGACGGTTGCGGCGCCGCTGCAAAATGCGACCAGCGTTCCGGCGAGGCTCGAGATGTGGAAGATGCCAAAGGGTGTGAATACGGGGACCGGGCTCAAGGTGACCCCCGGTTGATGATTCCGGAACAGGCCCCACCAGAACGGGTAGGTGAGATTGACGGCCCCGAGCCACAAGATGGCCGCGTAGACGTACAGACCGGCGAACGGGATCTTCAGCAGGACATATGCAGATGCTCTCCAACTGACCGGGTCCTTGAACCGCCGCCGGGCACGGTCCGGCTCCAGCGGTGCAGGCTCGCCGATGCGGAAGGCGAGTGTGGTCGAGGCAAGCGAGCGGTACCACCTTCCGGTGGTGCGGGCTGCACCCGTGGTGACGAACCCGACCACAAGAGTCAGAACCAGAGCGTATGCACCCGCCACCGCAGTCAGGACCGACACGATGCCCCAGAGCAGCTCCCGTACGGCGCGTTCACTGAAGGGCTCACGGAAGACGTCGCGCAGGTGTCGGGTCACCGAATCATTATTCCAGTCCAACTTCGACGTGGGCCTGTCCTTTTCAGGCATCGCGCCGTCGCAGGAGTGACAGAGCCAGCAGCATCGCCGCCGCGGCGTAGCCGGCGCCGACGGCAAAGCCGCCCCATGGGGACAGGAACTCCGGCTGCAGGTTGGTGGCCGACACCGAGTTGCCCAGGATGGCAACTGCCCCGAAACGCCATATCTGGCCGGGGAGGGCGAGCAGTAAATCGGGTACGACGAGTACGAAAGCAAAGTACACGGCGACTGCCCCTCCGGTGTGGCGGATGACTGTTCCGGTCGCGAGACCGATCAAGGCCAGCAGCGCCAGGAAGGCGCCGGAAAGCACCAGAGCCCGCAGCACGCCAGGCTGGCCGAGCGTGGCGTGGGGCGCCGCGCTGTTCATTGCCATTTGCGCCGGGAAGAACGTAGCGAAGGCTGTTGTCACTGAGAGAGCGAAGGCGGATGCTGCGACCACCACTGCTTTGGCGGCGAGCACTACTGCCCGCCGTGGCACCGCGGTCAAAGTGACCTTGATCTCGCCGTAGACGAACTCGCTCGTCATCATCATCAAACCCATCACGGGTAGGACCAGGTAGCCCGGGATGAGCCCGGCGAGGGCGTAGTTCGTCGGATCCCAGGTGGCGATTGTCTCCGCGGTCGGGTTGATCCACTCGGCACTGCTCTGCTGGCCGATGACGATGCCGAAGATGATGCTCGTGATTGGGAAGATGACGAGAGCCCACCTCGATGAGCGAAGCGAGCTGAGCTTGATCCATTCGCTTCGCACTACATCGCCGAATCCACCGCCGCCGGCATGTGTCAAAGTCACCGCGGCCTCCGATCCATTTCGACCATCTCGTCTCCGTCATCTCGCGAGGAGCCGGTCAGCTTGTGGTACGCAGCTTCGAGTGTTGCGGGTATGGTCGTCAGCTCGTGCAGCGGGATGCCGGCTGCGGACGCGACAGCAGCGATCTCGGCCGAATTCATGTTTCCTACCTCGAGGCAGTCGCTCGCTATCGCTCGCACAGTCGCACCAGCACCGAGGAGCTCGCGTTGCAGGGTCGATGCCGCGGGCGTACGAAGTTGGACGCTGTCCCCCGAGCCCTGATTCGCCAACTCGCGCACGGTGGTGTCGGCGAGGAGCCTTCCACCGGCGATGACGATCACGCGGTCCGCCACCCTGGCGACCTCATCGATCAGGTGGCTGGACACGAAGATTGTCCGGCCCTGGGCGGCGAGATCGGTGAGCAGGGCCCGTAGCCAGATGATGCCGTCGGGGTCCAGCCCGTTCACGGGCTCGTCGAGTATGAGGATCTCCGGCTCGCCGAGCAGGGCCGCGGCCAGGCCGATGCGCTGTGCCATCCCCAGCGAGAACGTCCCCAGACGTCGGTTGGCCGCACCCGACAGGTCGACGAGGTCGAGGACCTCGTCGACGCGAGCGCCTGGTATCGCGTTCGAGCGGGCGAGCGCTGCCAGGTGGTCGCGGGCTCGTCTCCCGGGATGGAATGACCGTGTCTCGAGCAGGCTTCCGACTGTGCGGAGCGGCCGGCGAAGCTTGGCGTATGGCCTCCCATTGACCAGCGCCTCTCCCCGGGTTGGGTGGTCGAGGCCGAGGATCAGCCGCATCGTCGTGGACTTTCCGGACCCGTTGGGCCCCAGGAACCCGGTGATGTGACCCGGCTCCAGTCCGAAATCGACCTCATCGACTGCTCTGACATCGCCGAAGTGTTTGGTAAGCGCCCTGGCTCGGATCATCAGTGTCCCTCCTGTGGTGTCTCTTCTGGTGTCACCGTATGGGGAATTGGGGTTCGCCAGCAGCCGGCCAGCCCCCACCGTTCCCGGTGGGGGCTAACCCCCGCCGCTAGTCGTCGCTGACGGGCCGGGACCTACGGCCCCTACCCGGCGCCGCGATCAAGCAATACGTTGACCTGAGTTGTCGAGATTCCGGGAGGTACGGATGGCAACGACGCTCAAAGAAGCGGCGGCTGAATTCCTGGCAAACAAGCGCATTGCGGTGGCAGGGGTCTCACGTGAGGCAGGCGGAGGGCACGGGGGCAATCCGGTGTACGTGCGGCTCCGCGAGCCGCGGCTATGAGGTGTACGCGGTCAACCCGGGCGCCGGCGAGGTCGAGGGTGACATTGCCTATCCAAACCTGGCGGCGATTCCCGGTGGTGTCGAGGCAGTGGTCATCGCCACCCATCCCGATGTTGCAGGCGATGTCATGGAGGAATGCGTCTCACTCGGGATCACGCAGGTGTGGATGCACCGGGGGATCGGTGCGGGCAGTGTCTCACATGAAGCTGCGGAACTCGGGCGGGCCAAGGGCATCGCCGTGATCGAGGGCGGGTGCCCGTTGATGTTTGCCCCGACCGCCGACGTCGGTCACAAGATGATGAAGGGTGTTCTGTCGCTTATCGGCAAGATGCCCAAGCAGGTCTGAAATAGCCGGGGGCCGGCGAACCACCGGCCCCTCACCAGCTACCCGGCCCGCACGCGCTCCAGGGCTTGATTGAGACCCGGGCGGCGCCGGGAGGTTCCGCGGTTTAAGCGGATTGGCCGGTTGATGCGACGGAAACGCCGGTCAGGGCCGAGCAGGCGTTGCCGTCGCTGAGGTAGAAGGCCAGTTGCAGCCACCGCCATCGGCCGTCTTGTGGCGACTTCCTGAACAGGCCGGATGCTGTGTACGGCTCGCCGTCGCGGGTAGCGACATAGGTGATGTTGACCAGGCTGTCGTTTATCGATGTTGCGTCGCATATCTCCGTGATCTCGGTGACGGCGCCGGCATCGGGCTCAGGGGAGCTGCTCACCAGGCGGGGGTACTCGGCGGAACGCACGTCCTCGGTCATGCCGAACTCGGCGGTCGGGCCCTGCCTGCCGGTGATCTGCTCCGTCTCGATCAGCGCCTGCAACATGGTCAACCAGTCGTCGCCGGTGGTCGCCGGGAGGGGCCTGGCGTCGCTCGGTGGATCCCAAGTGTCGGTGGCTTCGGACCGTGCGGCCACGAACGGGCGGGAGACGACGAGACATCCCGTGTCGGGAGAGCCGATTGCCCTGTCGATCTCGATCTGCTCACCAGCGTCGAGCGAAGGCACAACGACGATGGCCGCCGCGTCGAGACCCGACGAGTCGGTCCCGCGGTACATGCCGACAACAAGACCGATCGTGTAGCTGGTCTCATTGGTGAGAACGGCCGAGATCTGGTTTCCGCAGCTCACACTCGATCCGACGAGATAGTTGCCGGCTGCGTCGGTGAGCCCTGCCGACGTGGTGGTGATCTTCTCGAGATCACTGAACGTCGCTACCGCATCTGCACAGATGCCCTTCATCGCGCTGAGGAGCTGGTCGCTCGTCGCTCCCGCCACCCCGGCGGCGGTTTCGAGGAGTCCGCGACGTTCCGGGAATGGTGACGATGCAAACACGCTGCACACGTCGCTCGCCGGACCCGCAAGCTCATCCGATGCGACCGTGGTCGTGGTCGTCGTTGTGCTCGTGACGGTTGTCGCTGTGGTCGGCGCAGTTGAGTTCGAGGTTGTCTCGGTGGGGGATCCGGAGCAGGCCGCTGCGGTCAATGCAAGCGAGACCACGACCAATGAGAGCCGTGATGTTCGAGTAGATGGAGTCATCTTTCGGCACGATACCCGCTGCATCGTGTTGCGCCGACGGGTCGCACGATGTTGTCTGCGTCTGCTTTCGATCGTCGTAGGCTGAGGCCACCATGGTTGATCCCGCTACTCGCCACGACGTCGTGCTGGTCCGTCACGGCCAGACCGAGTGGAGTGAACAAAGAAAGCACACCGGGCGCACCGATGTGCCCTTGACCGATCTGGGTCGCAAGCATGCAGAAGCGCTCGGTGAGATGTTGCTTGGTATGGACTTCGCTGCGGTGTACTCCAGCCCGCTGAGCCGCGCCTGGGAGACGATGGAGCTCGCCGGGTTAGAAGGGGTTGCTGACGATGATCTGCTCGAGTGGGATTACGGCATTTACGAGGGCACCCGCACCGTTGATGTCCGTGAGGAGACCCCGGGCTGGTCGGTGTGGACCCACCCGATCGAAGGTGGCGAGTCGCTGACCCAGGTGGGGGAGCGAGTGGACCGGGTGATCGATCAAGCGCTCACCATCGATGGGCCGGTGGCGCTCTTTGCTCACGCTCACGTGTTGCGGATACTCGCCGCCAGGTGGATCGAGCTGCCACCCCTCGCCGGGCGTCTGTTTACCTTTGACACGGCCAGCGTCTCAGTTCTCGGCTGGGAGCGTGAGCAAAGGGTCATTCGGGTTTGGAACAAGCTCTGTGGAGTCGAACCGATCAAGACACTCAGCTGAGCTCCGGAGGCCACTTTTCGGTGAGCCGGATCACTCGGTAACCCGTTTCGACCAGTTGCCGGGTGCGCAGCTCGGCGATGGCTTCGTTCACACTCTGGCGGCTCGCCCCGAGCAGCCGGGCGATGGCGGCCTGGGACAGATGGATCTCGTGACGAGTGTCGGCTTCCTCGTGCAGCAGGCCGATCACCTGATCGAGCACAGACCTACGCATCAACCCGAGCACCCTGCGTTGCGTCGCGTCGAGCTGGGCGAGCCCGGCAACGAGCCAGCGGAGAGCAACGACCGGTCGCTGCAGCAATACCGGAACGAGCCGGTCCCGATCGAGGCTGAGCCCGGTGACGCGATCGATGGCCCGTGCCGACTGCAGATATGCCTCTCCCCGGAACATAGCGATGTCACCGATGACGGAACCCGGCCCCACCCTTGTGACGATCTGGCTGTCGTCGCCCCGATAGAGTTCCACCTTGCCGGTCTTGATGATGAATGCCGTAGTGGACGGCTCGCCCTCGCGGAACAGATGAGTCCCCGGGTATTTGGACACGTAGGACCCGGCTCCGGCGATGGCGGCGAGATCTTCGAGCGTCGGCAGCAGGTAGTCAGTAGGCCCGAGCGACCGGGCCAACCAGGCATGGCGTTGCAGTCCCCGGTCCTGTTCCTCTCCGAGCCGGGATGACATGCCTAGGGCGCTTCCAGGGCGGGTCGGGCCAGATCGAAGACTGCGGCGGCGAAATCGCTGATCGCTCGTGCCGGGTCGGGTGCGGTGCGCGCCACTTCGTACCGCAGCGACGCTCCTTGCCAACCTTCGGTGTTCCACTGTGCACCATCGGGCAATGCAGTCCCGGTGAGGCCGGTATCGAACGGCCAGGGAGAGGAATAGAAATAGGGCTGGTCCCCACCGGGGTAGAAACCGAGGTTGATCTGTGCCGGCGCCGGCTCGCCTTCGCTTGCGACCGTCTTCGTGCCGAACCACTCGAAGGAAACATCGAAGCCGTGTGGCCATAGTTGGACAGGGCCGACGCGTTCGCCAAGCGTGACGCGGCGCCGGTTGAACACGGTGTCGACGGCGACGAAGGAATCGAAATAGGCACCGGCGGCTGCGACGTCGTATTCCCTCGGAGCATCATCCTCGAAGCGGTCACGCTCGTAGCGGTCGTCCAGACCGAGCCGGGACGCAACGGCAATGAGGGAGTCACCCACCTCCGTCGCAGTCGGGTTGGCGCTCAGATCGATCCGATGATCGGTTCCGTGGCTGCTACGGAGGCGGATCTCGTGATTGCCGGGGTCAATGGTGATTGCCATCGCACCACCATCGGGAAGGGGAATCGGGTCACTAGCGAGACCTTCAGGACGGACCTCGAGGCTGACGTGCCACCACTTCGGATGCGGGATCGCATGGGCCCTGGCAACCGCACCGACGGCTTTTGCGTATGCGTGCAGACTTGCCCGTGTTGGTTCATAGGTGGAGAGGAGACGGGGCAGGGTGATGCTCGCCATGGCTGGTTCCTTACGAGTGCGTATGTTCCGGCAACGTCAGACGTCGCCCGCAAATTCCACGGAGCTTGTACTATCGGTTTCCCGGTTGCCATTGTGGTCGGGCAGTTCCTGGTTGGAGATGGTCTGTCGAGCGGACGGAACCTGGAGATATCCCAAACACCTTGTCCGTCGATGGCCGTCCGGCCCTGTTGAATGAGGCAATCGCCCCTCACGTCGACCCTCATCTTCCTGGACACTGACGCTACGACCCTTCGATGATCATGGAAAGGTGGTCAGGTGAGACTCGACCGCAAGACTGTCGCGCTCGTGGTGGCAACGGCAAGCGGGTTGCTGGTCGGTGTCATCGCCGCCATAGCCGATCAGTCGGTAGTCGCCGACATCGCCTGGGCGCTCACCGGTCTGATCGCCGCCGTTCCCCTGGTCGTCGGGTTCGTCGACAGCATCCGGCACCGAGAGTGGGGTCTGGACATCATCGCCGTTCTTGCGGTTGCCGGCTCGATTGTGCTCGGTGAGTATCTGGCGGCAGCCATCATCGGGGTGATGCTCGCCACGGGCGATGCGCTTGATTCTTATGCCGCGGCAAGGGCAAAGCACGAGCTCACTGCTCTGCTGCAGCGAGCTCCACGCGAGGCCCACATTGTGGTCGGTGACGAGATAACGACGGTGGGCGTCGATGAGGTGCAACAGGGAGATCACCTCATTGTGAAGGCCGGTGAGGTAGTGCCGGTCGACGGGTTGGTGACCGTTGGCAGCGCGGTCCTCGACGAGTCCTCGCTCACCGGTGAGGTGGCACCGGTGGTGCATCCCCCTGGTGACCATGTCGCCAGCGGTACCGTCAACGCTGGTGACAGTTTCCACGTGGTGGCGCTTCAGGGGGCGGCAGATTCCACCTACGCGGGCATCGTCAAGCTCGTCGCGGAAGCCCAGTCCGCCAAGGCTCCGATCTCGCGGCTGGCCGACCGATATGCATTCGGGTTCGTCCCGTTAGCACTTGCGATCGCGGCCGTGGCATGGGCGACATCTGGAGACCCAGTGCGCGGGCTCTCGGTGCTCGTGGTCGCCACCCCATGCCCGTTGCTGCTCGCGGTACCGATCGCCATTGTCTCGGGGGTCTCGCGAGCCGCGAACCGTGGTGTTGTCATCAAGGGTGGCGGCGTGCTCGAGCGTCTGGCGGACGCGGAGATCCTCATCATCGACAAGACAGGGACCCTCACGGTTGGCGAGGCTTCGGTGGCCGCAGTCACCGCGTTCAGGGAGGATTTCGACGAGCGCGACTTGCTCTGGCTGGGAGCGTCACTCGATCAGATGTCCAATCACATCCTCGCTACTGCGCTGGTCCAGGCGGCGCGAGGCCAGGGCATCGAACTCGATCTACCGGGCGATGTCGAGGAAACGGCCGGCGGTGGGATCGTGGGGACGGTTGCCGGTCACGATGTTGCATTGGGGAGCGCATCATTCGTTGCCCGGGGACGCGAGCTTCCGGCTGCCGCCGCGGCCTATCAGGCCCGGGCGGCGCGGTCACCGAGTATCGACATTTCGATTGCCGTCGATGGAGCCGTGGTCGGGGCGTTCCGGCTGGTGGACGAGGTCAGGGCTGATACGCCACGCACCATCCGGTTGCTCCGGCAGCGCGGGATTCGATCTGTGGTGATGGCGACCGGGGATCATCCGGTTGTGGCCGAGTCGGTGGGCGCTGCGATCGGCGCCGACCGGGTGCTGGCACAGTGCACCCCCGTCGAGAAGCTGGAAGCAGTGCGCGCGGCGACCGCCGATGGCGTCACAATCATGGTCGGCGATGGAGTCAACGATGCTCCGGCGCTGGCTGCAGCCGACGTCGGGGTGGCAATGGGTGCGCGGGGCGCGACGTCCTCGTCGGAGGCGGCCGATATCGTCTTGGTGGTTGATCGCCTCGACCGGCTCGCAGTGGCAATGCGCCTGGCGCAACGGTCCCGCAGCATCGCCTCGCAGAGTGCGTTCCTCGGGATGGGTCTGGCCCTGTTGGCGATGGTGGCGGCTACGTTCGGCCTTTTTGGGCCGGTGGCCGGGGCCATGCTTCAGGAGGCGATCGATGTGCTCGCCATCCTCAGTGCCCTTCGCGCCTTGCGCGATCGATCAGGCTGGGGATCCCAGGTCCGGCTCCCCAGCGACCTGTCAGCCCGGCTCAAGGCCGAGCATGATGAGTTGATACCGAAGCTAGAGGACATCGGCCGGTTGGCCGACCGCCTCGGCAGCCTCGACAATCCCGATGCACTCGCCGAGCTGCAACGCATCGACGTGTTCGTCCAGGAAGAGGTGCTTCCACACGAGCGGCAGGACGACCGGGAGATTTACCCCGTGCTGTCCAAGCTGATCGGAGGCGAGGATCCGATGGCGGCAATGAGCCTCACCCACGGGGAGATCTTCAAGCTTGCCGGCACGCTGCACCGCATGGTCGAGGATGCGACCAGCACCGGGGATCTTGACGACACCCTGTTCGACGCCCGGCGGGTGATGTACAGCCTCGATGCGGTCCTGCGGCTCCACTTCGCCCAGGAGGAAGAGCTCTACCAGACTCTCGATGAGAGCTACCACGAACAGACGATGGCGGGAACGGGCTAGGTCTCATCGCCGGAGAGACCGTCTACTGCGCGGAAGTTCATTCCTCCACCAGGTCGGTGCCCGGCTGGTAGGTGGACCAGGCGAACCAGAAGGTATCGAGGTGGTGGATCGGTTTGAGCTGTGTGCCGGCCAGAGGTCCGGCTACCGCTCTGCCGGTGATGTCCCATTCAGTGGCGGTCTCTTCATCGGTGAAACTCTCCCCGGCCGCACGGAATGTGAGCTGCTGCCCATCGACTATTGGAGAGAAAACGCCGACCGATCCGACGTCGCGCCCGCTGACGATCCGTGCCGTCTCGAGTGCGCTCACCTGACCGGCCTTCCACAGGATGACAACTGCTGTGTCGCCGACCCCGCCATTCGTAGCCTCGGCTGTTCCCGCCGAGACCGCCTCCAGCGTCCATGCTCTGGCGACACCGTCGACCTCGATGCCGACCACTCGTTGTTTGGCGAGCGCCCGCTCGTCGACGTCGCCTCGGAACAGGAATGGTGTCGAGTCCGGGTTGTCGTAACCGGCGTATGGGTTCTCTCCGTATGGCCGCTCGAAGCCGGTGGCGTCCTTATCGAGAACTAGCCCATCCGGAAAGGCCGCCGCAAAGTCCGACCAGGCCAGCAGCGGCGACGAGATCGGCTCGAGTGTCGCACCCGTGAGCGTCCCAACCACCGCCCGTCCGTCGTAGTGAGTCCACAGTGACTCGGTCGCCCGGTCGTACATCACCAGAGCGGAGGCAAACAACCGGCCCGACGTTCCAAATGTCGTCTCGGTCCCGTCGATGACCCGGCGATAGCTGACAGCACTGTTGCAGAGCGGGCAGTACGAAACGACCACCGGCTGTCCATCAACGGTGTCGTTGACGATCTCGTGCCAGATCAAGATCTGAACCGGGTAGGCATGCACCTCGTCGCCAACGGCGAGATAGACCACTGGGTCCGCATCTGTGAGCCAGGCATCGGCCGCAGAGACGGAGACGAACTGAGGATCATCGATCGGTGGTATCCCATCGGGCGGCGGCCCCCCGGAGATGATCTCAGAGGGATCGATGAGCGGCTCCGGAAACGCCGGATCACTCATGTCGGCGAGTGCAGAAGGACCCTCGGGGAGTTGTGCCGGACCGGTGGTGGACTGGGCGACCGATTCCGACGGATCGGGTGTCGTGTTCGCGGCGGTCGTCGGTCCCGGGTCGGCGCCGCCGCCGCAGGCCGCAATGAGAAGGGCGAATACTCCGATGATGACGCCGGGGCGGGTAAACATCCGTGCCGGCCTCAGGTAGGAACGGGCGCGCTGCGCCTGGTGTCGATGGCAAGGGTGACGATGGCACCTACTGCGGCAAAGACAAGCGATTCGGCAAGTGCTCCGCCCCAGGGGAGGAGCGTGGGCCCCTGGAGTGAACCGCTTGCGGCCAGTGCCAATGAAGTCGCTACCGCGATGCCGAGACCGGCCGGGATCACTCGCGTTGCGGGTCGATGGTCGCTGAACAGCACCGGCGACACGGCGACGATGACAGGGCCCGAGATGGAACGTGGTTGTCGGGGAAACGACGGCGGCGACCGCCCAAATCAGCGCAAAGCCGAGAGCGCCTGCAATGGG
>CAVZRA010000005.1:0-390034 GCA_963777645.1 uncultured bacterium
GAGCTGCGCCGCCTGGGCGTATTCGGGAGGAGGCTAGGACATGGCGCTGACCAATCAAAAAGGCCACCGGCGGGACCGCCTTCGCGCTGCAGGATCAGTCGCTGGACCGCTGGTTCGAAGTCGTCGAGGGCGACCTGCACGGGATCCCGATCGCGCGGGTCGTGAACACCGTCGTCCCGGGCGCCACCGGCCAGGCGCCATCGGGCGCGCCGGTCGACGACAGCATGGTCGTGCGGGTGGCCGGCTACATCGCCGGGATCGGGGCGACCCACACCCTGCGGGTCGCGTCCTACCGGGCGCAGCGGGCCGCGCTGAAGGCCCAGGTGGTCGGGTCCGGGACCCTGGTCACCCTGACCGCCACGGCGCCCACGCTGGGCCTGACGGGGTCCGAGGTCGGAACCCTGACCGCCCAGTTCCAGCGGTTCGTCCAGCCCACGCCGGCGATCGGTGACGAGGTCGCCGAGCTGGTGATCGAGCTGCTGTGCATGTCCGACCCGGTCGCCTGGGCGGTGGCATGACCAGCCTGCCGACGATCACCTACGCCGACCGCGCCTGGGACGTCTACGACGGCGAGGACATCCACGGCACGAAGCTGGTGCGCCTGACGAAGGCCGACGTCCTGGAGGGCACCAGCTACCGCCACGCCTACCGCGCCACCGGATCCGGCCGGCTGGTCCTGAAGCGATCGCACAGCGCCCGACAGTACCTGAACCGTGGAACTATGTCCGGGCGGTGAACCTGGCGGCGACCGGTGGCGGCGAGGAGGTCGACGGCGGGTTTTTCCTGGACGAGGGCGAGGAGGTCGTGCTATCCGACAAGATGACCGAGGCCTACAGCATCGGCGGCCCGGGGACCCTGGCGTACTACCGCCGCGCCCACCTGGACAACGTCACCCGGTCGCCGTCTGGCGGGCCAGGGGACCAGAACTGGATCGACACGACCGGGACGCGCGTCTGGTGGGGTCCCGGCCTGCGCCAGGGGTACGACAACATAATCAGGCGGATCATCGTCGAGGCCTGGCTGCTGCCCGACAATCCGATCCCGGCTGTGTTCGACGCCCTGGGATCGGGACCGCGGGGCCGACACCCAGGTCACCGCCGAATCGGCGAACGCACCCGATGGGTACTACGACAGCCCGGTCGGCGCGAACCTGTACGACGAGATCCTGCGGATGCTGGCCGAGGGCGGGCTGGACATCTGGATCGACCCCGACACGTTCCTGACCCGGATCGTCGACTTCGACGACCTGGCCACGACCCGCACGGGCGCGGCCTTCGGCGCCGGCGTCGTCCGGTTCGCCGGCGGGTCGAACATCGCGGCCGACCTGAAGCGGGCCGTCCACCAGACCACCTATGTCAGTCACATGATCGTCCACAGCAGCGACCGCCTGACGGTGGAGGTCGTGGAGGATCCCGACTGGTCAGCCGGCGACCCGATTCGATATGGCGAGCTGACCCTGGACACCGTCGACGTCCAGTCGGCCGACCTGATCATCGCCGGACTGGCCGAGATCGAGGCCCGCAAGCTGCAGACCGACGAGGCCACGTTCCCGGTCCTGTATGGCAACAGCGAGTCGACCGGCCTATACATCCCCGGCGACCTGGGCGGAACCGGCCACTACGCGCCAGGCGACTATGTGACCCTCCACACCGGGTCGGATCCCGGCGACTACGACGAGCAGACCATCCAGGTCGCCGCCGTGAACTGGGTGATGGGCATCGACGGGCTGTTCGTTCCCTGGCCCGAGCTGGGGTCGAAGTTCACCAGCGCCGCAGCTGCAGCCCTGGATCGCCGGCTGGGTGGCGTGGGGCGCGGCGGCTGTCCGTCTGTCTGCGCCTGTGCGGCCCGGCGGTCGACGTCCTGCTGGACCTAACCGACACGGCGCTGAAGTCGTCCGGCGAGCACTCGCATCCGTGGCCGCGTGAGAACGCGAACAACGGCGACATTCTGGTCCACTGGTCCGAGCCTGACAGCACGGCGCCGCCCGAGGGCTACTGGGCCGCCGACACCGGCGGCGGCCTGTCGGTCGACGCCTACCGCATCGTCCAGGGCGTATATGCCTCCGCGGCCTACAGCGGCATCCCGAACCCGGACACGACCGCGACCGAGATTCGAATCTACGGGTCCGACGACGCCGCCGCCTGGTCCTGGCTGCCGACCGACACAAAACTGTCGGCGGATCCCGCGTCGAACGGCTGGACCCTGGTGGCCACCGATACCAGCGGCGCCGGTCCAGCGCCGATGGGCGACACCGGAATCCAGCAGCTGGCCGCGTCGACATCGTATCGGTACTGGCTGTTCAGGGCCGTGTCGGGCGGGGCGGTCGCCGACGGGTGGGACCTGGGCGTCCTGGAACTCTGGCACAACCCCTACGCCGGGACGTCTGCCACGGCTGCGCGCTGTAACCACCGACACCCAGCGGCGGACATTACCTACGACCACCTGGCGTCGGGCCTGGACGCCGGCAACGTCCAGGACGCGATCGACGAGCTGGCCGCGTCCAGTCGCGACCTGATCGACCTGCAGACCGGCCACCCGTTCGTCCTGATCGCCCATCGCGGCGATATGGGCAGCGCCGATTCGTATCCCGAGGGAACGCTGGAAGCCCAGGTCCAGGCCTGGCTGAAGGGCGGCGCCGTGCCAGGCGGCGCGCTGGCCGACGTCGATGTTCGAAAGACCAGCGACGGAGTCTGGGTGGTCATGCACGACAGCACCGTGACCCGGACCACGTCCGGGTCGGGATCGGTCAGTGGCATGACGGCGGCCACCTTCGCGGCCCTGACCATCGACGGCGGCTACGGCTACGATTCGGGCCGGCACGGGACGAGCCTGCACCCGCCGACGCTGCAGGCCGTCATCGAGGCGGCGATCCAGCACGGCGGGATCCTGAACATCGAGTCGAAGATCACGACGGCGGCCGACTTTACGTCGCTGGCCGAGCTAGTCGTTTCGCTGCACGCCGAGCGGCATGTGATTTTCGGCATCGCGAGCAGTTCGACAAACATCGCCGCGATCCGGGCGGTCAGCCAGGCGATCGCGATCACGTCCGACGCGGCGGATGCGGACGTCCAGTACGTCGTCGACCGCGCCACGACATCGCGAGCCGACGTCCTGGCCTACGCGCCACTGATGGTCGCCGACGGGATGCTGATCGGCAGCTACGGCAGCGACGAGACGGCGCCGCTAACGAATGCCTTCGACAATGGGGTTCGTACCTTCGGGACGAATGATCTGGACGCGGCGATCCTGATCCTGCAAGGGCTGATCGGGATCAGCGGCGGGATCACCGACCACGGCGCGCTGACCGGCCTGGGCGATGATGACCACACCCAGTATCTGAACGCCGCCAGACATGCGGCGACGGACCACGAAGGGATCCCGGGCGTGGGGGCCGGCGGGATCGTCACGATCGACCCTGGCAGCTACACCCCCGACGATACCGGCGACGACCTGGTCCTGACGATCGACACCGTCTACGGGATCGACGCCGATGGGCCGTACTACGACAGCGGCGGGGCGGCTGCCGGCGAGGAGGCGGCCCTGGTGTGGGATCCCGAAGCCCTGGTCTACGCCCTGATCGCGTACAACTGATCGACCTGGAGGAGCTAGAACGATGACGACGAAGCGGCTAGTGGACGTGGATACGACCGACCGATCCGATGGGCGCGTGCCCGTCTGGGTCGCATCTTCGAGCACGCACGAATATCAGGATCAGGCGGGCGGGTCCGCCGAGTCGTGGGAGACAGCTGTCGCGGATCTGTCCGGCAAGGTCCACCGCTGGAAGTTCGAGGAGGCATCCGGCGACTTCGCGGACGAGATCAGCACGCTGGACCTGATCGCGAACGGGTCGATCAGCTACAGCGCCGCCAGCCCGATCGGGGACGCCGCGCAGTTTACCGGCGGCTATGCGGAGTCGAGCGGCCTGGGGTCGATCCCGGTCGGTGACGCGGCGCGGACGACCCTGATCGTCTGGAAGCGGAACAGCGTGACGGGCGGGTCGGTCGTCCCGCTCCTGTCCTACGGCGCGAACGCGTCGCGCCAGCTGTGGGAGCTATACAGCACGGCCATCAGCGACCTGCGGCTGTCGTGCAACGTGTCGTCCGTGACGGCGATCGTCCCCTTCGGCGACGCGCTGTGGCACATCACCGCCGCCGAACACTTCGGCGCCGGGTCCCAGATGATCTCGATCTATCAGGACGGCCAGCTGTGGACGAACTCCACTGGCGGGACGAACCTGAACACGTCGAGCGCCAACAACTTCCACGTCGCGGCTGAGTTCGACGACACGGACCCGTGCGCGATCACCGTCGCTGATGTGATCGTGTTCGATCGCGCCCTGGCGAAGTGGGAGCTGGACCGCCTGTATGCCGCCCTGCGCGGTGCGCTGTCCTGATCGCCTGACTTCGATCCCAGCGACGAGGCCCACCCCTTCGGGGGTGGGTCGTTCGTCATGTCCGGGGGGTGTCGAAAGTCTGTTGACGGGTGTCAGCTGACAGGTGTAGGGTTCGGGGCCTGATGGACATCACGATGAACCCGACAGCCGAACGCATCCGCCAGGCGCTGATCGCCAGCGATGGCAACGTGGCCGAGGCCGCGCGATCGCTGGGCCTGTCCCGGGCCTACCTGCACGAAGTGATGCGGGCCTACGGGATCCGCATCGTCCGCCAGGTCGTGATCGACCCCCAGCAGCCGGCGGGGACCCTCGTCGAGTAACCACCCCGAACACCCCGGGCCTACGCCCGGACAATGGAGGACTTCCGAATGGCATCCACAATCCACGGTCGACGCGCCGACCCCTTCGGCGCCACCGCCGCCGCCGCGCGAGCGGAAGGCGTCCGAGTCGCACAGACCCGGACCGCCGCCTACGTCCTGGAGCAGATCGTCGAGGAGGCCCGCGCGACCGCGCCGGCCGGCATGTCGCAGCGGGATGCAGTCGAGATCCTGATCGACGAGCGCGTCGAGCGGGGGATCCTGAACGAGGCCGAGGCCGGTCTGGCCCGCCAGCTGGCCGACCTGCCGGCTGGGACCAGCATCACCTTCGACGAGGCCACCGGGAACCTGACCCTACGCAACGGCGACGGGCTGGCGACACGATGACCACCTACCGCGCGGTCGTTCGCGTCGACGGTCAGGCCTACGGCTGGACCTGCGACGAACACGCCGCCATCGTCCCACCCGCGGGCGAATGCCCGGGTCCCGCCTTCGACGTGAAGCTGGCCCGCAGCGTCAGTGTCCGCACCGCCTACGCCTTCGGCGACTGGCCGCCGGCCGATCCACGTCAGGCCGCCGAGGACGCCGGCGACCCGCTGCTGGCGCGCCAGCTGGACGGCGACCGATGACCAGGCGCATGACGCTAGAACGCGCCGTCGACCTGGCGATCGCCGCCGAGAATCGACGCGCCCTGGCCGACCCGCAGCTGGACGAATGGATCGAACACCGGTCCGCCTGTGGCGCGACCTGGAGGACCGCGGCGAGGTCCCCGTGACCAGTCGCGAGAGCGCCGACCGATGACCGCCATCGAACGGTTCGCCCTGGGACTGCTGATCGTCGTCGCCCTGATCGGCGCCTGGGCGCTGGCCCAGGGCATCGGGGAGACCATCGGCCACGGGATGCGCGAGTGGATGGTCGTCCGATGACCACCGCCACCCGAACCTGTCCCGCCTGCGAGATCCTGGCGGCTGCACCCGGCGATCGCTACTGCGAGGGCTGCGGATCCGCAGCCGACCGGTCCGCCTGGGCGGACCCCAGCGACAACGCGCCACGGCCGGCCCAGCCGGCCCAGGCGCCACGATCCACCCTGGCAGCGACACGGAACCCGCTGCTAGGTCTGGAGGCCGTCCAGCGCCTCCAGGCGATGCCACCCGAATGTCGGGCCGAGCTGTCGGCGCTGCTGCTGGAGATTCGGCGCGACGCCATGGCCAGGGCCGAGAAGTCCTGGCGCCAGCACAAGGGACCCATGGCCGCCTACTGGCGGGCTGTCGGAGTCTATGCCGGCCACACATCCAGGGCAGTCCGATGATGATGTTCACCAGGACGATCGGCGACGCCGCCAGCATCTACTGGGTCGCCGATGCGGAGACAGGCGAGACCCTGGGCGCCGTCCGACGCCGGCGTCACCGAGGCGTGTACCCGGCACACACCTGCTGGACCAGCGCGCGGCTGGCCGGCGGCTGGGCCGGATGCCATCGGACCCGCCAGCTGGCGGCCGAGGCGCTGCGATGACCAGGTCACGAACCAGCTGGGCCGGCCGTCCGGCCGCCCAGCAGTCCCAGGCCATGGTCGGCGAGTTCCAGGAACTGGACGGCAGCTGGTCCCGGGTCGCTGGACCCGGCCCGGTGATGGCCGTCATCCACGAGCTGCGACGCTGGCGCGAGTCCCAGGCGGCCGAGGCCGAGACCAGGGTCCGCGAGCTGCGCCAGGGGGAGGAGCTGTGACCACCGCCACCCCCACCGTCGGCCTGGGCCAGCCCGCGATCGACGACGCCACAGCTGCAGACGACGACCTGCAGCTGTGGTCCGTGACCACCATCATCGGCGCGCTGGGGAAGGAAGGCCTGGTGTACTGGGCCGCCACCGAGACCGCGAAGGCGGCCATCCACAGCCAGGCGAGCTGGCACGGGATCCAGGCCGACCACGAGCGCGACGAACCGACGTGTCCCCACCTGGACAGCAGCTGTCCGGTCGTGAAGTACCTGGGCGACGCGCGGTTCCGCAAGCCGAAGGGCAAGCGGACAGCGGCCGACCGTGGGAAGGCGGTCCACACCGCCGCCGAGGAGTTCGCCCTGACCGGCGTCCGGCCGGCGGTCGACGCCGAGATCCGGCCCTACCTGGACCAGTTCGATCGCTGGCTGCAGCGGTTCAGCCCGTCATACCAGGCCGTCGAAGTGGCGGTCTATCACCCGGCCCTGGGCTACGCCGGCACGCTGGACGCGCTGCTGACCATCGGCGGCCACGGGTCGCCGACCCTGCCGGGGACCGACACCGTCCGCTACATCGGCGACTACAAATCCGAGGAGAAGGTGGTCGACAGTCGGGGGAACCCGACGCGGCCCTATCCCGAGGTCGTCGCCCTGCAGCTGGCCGCCTACCGCCACGCGAAGTACGCCGCGATCTGGCGCCCGCGCCGCATGGAGAAGTTCCGGCGGCGGTACTACCTGATGGGGCCGGCCGAGCGGGCCATGGCGGCGCCCGTCCCCGAGGTCGACACCGGCCTGGTGATCCACATCATACAGCCTCAAGGTGTTGATCGTTGACGACAGTCCCACCAACCTGAGGCTCACCACTCGCATGCTGGAGAATCGTGATCACACGGTGATCGCCGTCGAGAACGGGAAACTCGCTTTGGACGCACTCCGGCAGCAGGACTTCGACGTCGTGCTCATGGATCTCCAAATGCCGGTGATGGACGGCATCGAAGCCACCAAGGTGATCCGTGCCGAGGAGGGAGCCCGGGGGAAGCGCCTGCCGATTATCGGGCTCACCGCCTACCACGATGCCCAGGTCTGTCTCGACGCCGGGATGGACGGTCATCTCACCAAGCCCTATCGCCCCCAGGATCTGTTCGCGGCTGTCGAAGGGCTGGCAGGCAAGCAGAACCTGTAGCGGCCCGGCCTTCGGATTCCCGTTCTCCCGAGTCAGTTACGATCTGATGCTATGGCATCTCCCGTGGCACAACCCGATGGCCGCATTCGAGTATTGGCGTGGTCCATGCTGTGGCTCACCGTCGCCGTCGTTGTCGGCGGGGCGTTGGTGCGAGCCACCGATTCCGGGGCAGGGTGTGGCGAGACCTGGCCGATCTGCGGCGGGCAACTCATCCCGGACATCGGTACCCATCACACCGCCATAGAGGTCACCCACCGGCTCACGACCGGACTGCTCGGGATCGTGCTCGTCTCGCTCTTCCTCCTGGTGCGCCTCCAATACCCGAAGACACACCATCTCCGTCGGGCCATCTTCGGCGCCGGGATGCTGTTGATCGTCGAATCGCTGCTTGGCGCTTCGCTTGTCATCTTCGGCTGGGTCGAGTATGACGCTTCGATTGCCCGGCTCATCGTGGTCCCCATCCATCTGGTCAACACGTTCCTGCTGGTGGGTTCGATGGCGCTCGTTGCTTACTTCGCCAGCGGTGGAAGCGCGTTCCGGGTGGACCTCAGCAGCACCCGCAACAAGATCATTGCCGTCACCCTCGGGACCATCCTCATCATCGGTGCCTCCGGGGCGCTCAACGCGCTTGCGGATACTCTCATCTTGTCGGGTCACCTCCGCGAGCCCGCCCCCGGTGAGCTGCTCGTCTCCGAGGCCGTGTTGCGCCAGGTGCGTACCATTCACCCCTTCATCGCCATCATCGGCGGGTTGACCGTCTTCATGCTGGTCCGTTATCTGACGGCAAACGCCGGTCGCAAGGTCCGCTACCTGGGGATCGGCGTGCAGGGAATCATCTGGATCCAGTTCATCCTCGGTTTGCTCAACATCGCCCTCGAAGTACCGCTCGAGATCCAGTTGGTCCACCTCTTTGTTGCAGATGTGTTGTGGATCCTCTCGGTTCTGATCGCGTTCAACCTGCTCGGCGGCGAAGTTGAGGTGGAGCAAGGTGCCCTGAGTCGAGCTGAGAGCGCATGACCAGCCCCGCCATCCGGATCACAAACCCGCGCACCGACACGTCGGTACTCAAGACCTATGTCGAGCTGATGAAGCTCCGCATCATCGAGCTGTTGCTGATCACGACTCTGCCTTCGATGGTTGCCGCCAAGGGAGGCTGGCCCGGGTGGTGGCTCGTGTTCGCCACCCTGTTCGGTGGGACCCTGTCGGCGGCCGGGGCAAACGCCATCAACCAGGCGATCGACTACGACATCGATGGTGTGATGCGGCGCACCCGGGGTAGGCCACTGCCAACGGATCGGGTGTCACGCCGGGAGGTCGTCGTGTTCGGGTCGGTATTGGGGGTCGCCGGATTCCTATGGCTGTGGGCGACGACGAACTTGCTCGCCGCCATCCTCTCCACTATCGGGCTGCTCGGCTACGTGTTCGTCTACTCGCTTGTGCTGAAGCGGACCACGACACAGAACATCGTCATCGGTGGCGCCGCCGGGGCGGTCCCGACACTCGTCGGGTGGGCTGCCGTCAACAACACGGTCGCGCTGCCTGCCTGGATCATGTTTGCCATCGTGTTTTTCTGGACCCCTCCCCATTTCTGGTCGCTGGCCGTCCGCTACCGAGATGACTATGCGAAGGCCGGTGTTCCCATGCTGCCGGTTGTAGTCGGGGAGCGAAGAGCCATGGATCACATGGTCGCGTATACCGTTGCCCTGCTCGGGATGACGTTGCTGCTCTACGCCACAGGCCCGGTCGGTGGGATCTACCTCTTCTTTGCGGTGACAGCGGGGATCGGGTTCTTCATCGGCACCTGGGCGTTGCGCGATCACCGTGACGCCGCGATGCGGTATTTCATCTACTCGAATGTGTACCTGAGTGTCATCTTCATCGCAATTGCCGTCGACGTGCTGGTGCTGGGATGAGACATGCCGTGTTGATTGCCGGGACGGTGCTTGCCGGGGTCGGGCTCGTCATGATCCTATCGCGCGAACTCACCAGTGCCGCCGAGCGCCGCAAGGTCGGTGCCGTGCGGGACACGATCGAGGTGCTGCTGCCGGTTATCGCCTCGATCGCGCTCGTTATCTGGGTATGGGCGGCGCGACAGGGCGTGTGAGACTCGCCGTGTGAGCAGGGTGCGGCTGTAGCCCTATCCGTTCACCTCGGCCTCCTGGAGGAAGCAGGCGTACGAGCCGGCAACGTCGGTGTCCCCGTCGCTCGTCGTGAGCGTGCCGTCGATCGTTCCCGCAGCTCGCACAACTCCCGGGTACTCCGCGGGTGCGGGCCCGTAGCCGAATGTGACCTGAACCTCTCCGTTTCCCACGATCGAGCCGGATGAATCCAACTCGAAATCAGCGTTGAAGCTCGTCGCGGTTGCATCAAACCCTGGAGCGACCGCCGTGTACTCATAGGTCCCGTCTGATGCGTCGACCGAGAAATCCATGACCAGGTCACCTTCCTCGACCTTGCATATCAGGCCTCCGGTATTGGCCATGGATATGCCGCCGCTGAACTCGAGCTCATACCTGTTGACCTCGCCCGCGCCGATCGGTGTGACGGAGCCTCCGTCGCTTGTGGTCGCCTCTTCGCCGCTCTTGCATCCTGCAGCAAGCATCAGCACAACTGCAATGAGGAGCACACGGTGCACGCGCATGCGATCCCCCTTTCTTTCCTTCGGACAATCTCTGCTGGAGGCGGTGGGAATTCAAGGGGCCAAGGTCCCGATTGTGCTCAGCCGCCCAGGATGAACGAGTAGCGGTCCTGAACCGCCGGGGTGCGATCGGGCTTGAAACCCACCCGGGAGTAGTACCGCTCTTTCTCGGCGGAGGTGACCCGGGTCCATACGCAGTCGCAGCTCACCGTGTCGAAGAGTCCCGAGTGACTCGAATAGAGCCAGTCTGCCAGCTTGAAGTCCCGGTATTGCGGGATGACGTAGTCGAGCAGGATCTCAAACGAGCTGTCACCGTGGGCGTTGGCTACGAGTAATCCGGCAGGGACGAGGTCGCGCAGCAGCAGCACCGCAAAGGTGTTTGGTCCTGGCTCGAAATGGAAGCCTGCGTTGTGCCCGGCGGCGATGTCGTCTCGATAGAAGTCGAGGAAGTACTCGACGTAGCGGGAATCCTGGCTGACCCGAAGGAGTCGGAACACCTCGTCCTTCTTCTTGACCAGTTTGCGCAGATAGTACAGGTGAATGACTGCTGCTACCACGTTGACGACGGCGATCGGATAAGCCCCGATGGCGAGGCTATAGACCAGAAACGTGATCGAGGCAACCGTGCCGACGGCCCTGAGCCGGAGGATCGACTTCTGAAGTAGCGACAGGATCACCAGTGCCGAACCGGCGTACCCGACTGCTTCGATCCAGAAACCACTCACACGATGGCAGGCTAGCTTGGCGACATGGAAAGGGACACTGCACCGATCCGGGACGATGAGCACTTCGACGAGGCAAAGGTGGCCGCCTATCTCCGCAGGCACCTGGGCGAGCTCGTCGGCGACGAGCAGATCAGCTTCGACCAGTTTCCCGGTGGGGCAGCTAATCTCACCTATCGGGCCAGGGCCGGGGAGGTCGAGTTGGTGCTGAGACGTGCGCCGCACGGACCGGTAGCAGAGGGTGGCCACGACATGGAACGCGAGCACCACGTCCTTTCTCGGTTGTGGCGCGTCTACCCCAAGGCTCCACGCTCCTTTCACTATTGCGACGATCCAGACGTCATGGGCAAGCCATTCTTCGTCATGGAGCGGCGGCAGGGCTGGGTGATCCGGAACCGTTGGCCGGAGCACTACGACGGGTCTCCCGGCTTACAGCGACGGTTGGCGGAGAGCCTGGTCGACACTCTCGCTGAGCTGCATTTGATCGACCCCGCCTCGGTGGGTCTGGATGATCTCGGCAAGCCGGAAGGATTCTTAGCTCGGCAGGTGGCAGGTTGGACCCGCCGTTGGAAGGCGGCGAAGACACGGGAGGTGCCGGACATGGAGGCTGTCGCTTCCGTCCTCGGGTCCCGGCTGCCGGAGCAGGGCCAGGCGACCCTGCTCCACAACGACTACAAGCTGGACAACACCATGGCGTCGGCCGACGGTACGATCGTCGCCGTTTTCGATTGGGACATGGCGACCCGCGGCGACGCTCTCGTGGACCTGGGCACGTTGCTGGCGTACTGGCCCGACCCCGGCACTCCGACATTTCCGGTCTTTCGGGATTTCTCGGTGCCCCTGTCGCCGGTCATGACCAAGGCTGAAGTTGTGGAGCGCTACGCGAGGGCAACCGGCTTCGATCTTGCGCACCTCCGCTTCTACGAAGGTCTTGCCCTGTTCCGGATCGCGGTCATCGTCGAGCAGATTTATGCCCGCTATGTCCGGAAACTGACGGCCGACAAGCGATTTGCCCGGTTCGAGCCGATAACCCCTGTGCTTGCCGCGGCCGCACTCGAGCTACTGGTCGACTAGCCGGCCGATGAGGATGAATGGGTGCTCCTCGCCTTCGACAGTGTCGAGACCCACCGGGGGCAACCCGACGATCGATCGATATGCGGAGCCCGCGGCAACGATCCTGTCGGTGCCAACGGCCGGATTCGCTATCCACCACGATTCGTCATCGACGCTGAGCAGGGCGATGCCATCCACGTCCTCCCATTGGTCGCCACCGGCAGACAGATACACCGACGTCGGTACTCCCCGCGAACCGTTGGGCCCGAACGCAGCCAAGCCGAGCGGCCCCATGGCGATATCGGTTGCCGCAACGACACCGTTCGATTGAGTCCGGAGTTGGCGCCACACCGTGCCGTCATCCGAAACCCAGATACTGGCCCAGTAGCACTCTTGATCGGTGGAGGTGTTGTTGCATTCGTATTGGAGACTCTGCCCCACCACGAAGTAGCGACCGTTGCTCTCCTTTGGGCTCCAGAAATAGGCGACCTCGTCGAGGGGAAGTTTCTCCTCCACCAGCGTCCAGGTCACCGCGTCGGTTGTCGTCCAGACGGAAAGGGAACCAGAACCGATCTCGGTCGCAAATAGGGCAAAACCGTCACCGGAAGTTGCCAGATCGTATGTTGTGTCCGGGTCGCTTGGTAGCTCAGGGGAAGTGACCGCGACCGCGTTGTGATGCTCATCGACGAGAAGAAGCGTGATAGCAAACCCCTCATCGCCCCACCGCCAACCCGCCACCAGCACCTTGTCTGCTTGCGCCGCCATCGTGTAGTTGTCGAATGCGCCGTCGTCCGGTATCTCGATCGGCGCCCAGCTATCCCCGTCGAAGTAGAGAAGGCCCGGACCAGTCTGGCCCCACTCGCTGATGACGATGCCGTCGTCGAATGCGGCAATCTGCTGGATGTCCGTCATTGACTCCGGCAGTTGAACTTGCGCCCATGTTGCCCCGTCCGGGGACAGGTACATGGCGGGGCGGTAGCCGTTGGCAGTATCACTTCCGGCCAGCACGAACCCGAGCGACGAGTACACGATTTGGGACGGCGAAACTGAACTGAGATCGGGAGGCTCGGTCCAACTCCACTCCATGGCGCCGAGCACCGTCTCGACTTGTTTGGTTTGGCCGGGTTGGATGAGCCCGGAGAGGTACCGGTTTGCGGTATCGAGGTGTTCCCGGGCGGAGTCTGCGGTGAGCTCGATCGGCTCGGTCCCGCTTGGGATTTGCCCCGATAGCGACACCCACATTGCCTCGGCGGGGGAGGCGGATATCACGACATCCTGGAGCGCCCCGTCGCGGACTGTCGCCTTGAGACGCCCTTCCCCAGTGTCGATACCGTACCGCGACATCAGATCCGAGCCGACCGTATAGGTGCAGTCCACCGTCGCCAGGATCGAAGCGGCCAGGGTTACCTGTGTGCTGCAAGCGTCGAGGGAGATTGTCGTGTTGGCGGCGGCGAGGTATGCGACGGTCCCGGCGACGCGGTCTCCATCGAGCCGGCCGGTGCGGTCCCACCAACCAGGATCCAGGTGGGCAAGCGATGGCACCTCGAACATAGTCATCGGGGCGGGTGTGGTGGCCGGGAGGATATCAAGAAGCGCCGCGGTGTCTTGGTTCGCAAGCGCCCGTATGTATGTGTCGACTCTGTCGAGGGCAGTTGCCGCGACCGTGTCCGTGTTCCATCGGGCATGCCACACCAGGGCGCCATCCTCAGTCGAGTCCACCACAGTCAGCACTGCACTGTTGGTGGTGATCCGGGTGTGTGAGGTCAGGCTTCGCCCCAGCTGCTTCCGGTCCCAGGTTGTACCGCCGTCGATAGAGGTCCATACGATCGGGCCCCGGTCGATCCCGAGGCTGTAGCCGACAATCGCCAGTCGAGCCCCTTCTGCGACGATCTCCACTGGTTCGTATGCGCCCGGATAGACCGTGCCTGCGCCGGTCGGTAGATAACCCGAGGATGTCCCACCCGTGAACCTCACTCCGCTCTCGCTGATGTCGGCGATGGCAAAAGTGCCAAGGTCGGTCTCGATCTCCGTTCCCGTGGTGACCGTGACGGCGGTGTCGTCGACGCGGAGCAACGCGGTCGGATTGTCTCCCGGTCTTGTTTCGGTCACGGAAAGCGAGACCTCGGGTGGGATGAAAAGCGGCTCGTCGGTGGCGATCCGCTCCCAGTCGACGCCGTCTGGCGATGTCCAGACGCTGAGCCGCGGTGACACTGCTGCGGTGCTGGGGGCGAAGTCTCGTCCCACCGCAAAGAGCTGATCGCCTGCGATTTCCACGTCGTTTATGTATCCGGGCGAGTCCCCGAGCGTGACCGATACCCACTCTGCACCGTTCTCTGAGCGGAATATCGCTGGTGCGCTCGCCGAATCCCCGGGCAACGTCCCGTAGGCGAGGAACGACTGTCCATCGGACGTGACTCCTCCCAGCAGGGAAGGCTCCAGTCCCCGGGGTGATTCGATCTGGTTCCATACGACACCGTCGTCGGATGTCCATACCATGTAGTCCTCGTCGCTCCTGGTGATGGCGAGCAGCCGGCCTGCCACTGCGATACCAACAACGGTGCCGTCGTCGGTGCCGAGCTCTCCTCGGAAAGACCAGTCCACCGACGGATCTGTGCTGGTCCAGACCCCTACCCGACCATTTGTGTCGCCGAGGGCCACCAATCCGCCCTGCCATGCCGTGATGCGCTGGATACGCGATCTGCCGTATGGCAACTGGAGCCTGGAGCGTTCCCAGCGCGCGCCACCAAGTGACCACCAGATCCGGGCGTCATCGGCGATGGCGCCACCGATGACGTATTTGCCATCGGTGAAGATGAGGTCCTCGATCTCCGCCGCCGGGTCAAGTGATTCCGATTGCCACTCCTCTGTCGTCCTTGCTACCTCAGCAGTTCGGAGATCGAGAGTCTCGGGTTCTACCACAGCCATCGGTGGAGCGAGTGTGCTTGCTGTTGTCTCGGCGGCAATTGGGTCTTTGGGCCCAGTGGTGAGATAGAACAGCCCGAACAGTCCAAGCAGGATCACAATCGGCACCAGCCACCATGGCGGATGGGCCGGGGGCGGCGGCATTCCTACTGGTCTCGAATCGGCCGGGTCGAGAATGCGTACCGCAGGTTGGTCAGCGTCGCTGCTCATTGTCCCCTCTGTCATACACCGATTGTGGGACTCATTCCCACGCTAGGCAAACGCCCGCCATCTGCCGATGGTTCCGCACCCACTTGCCCGGGTGGCGAGGTGGGGGTATGGTTTCCGGCAATGAAGCGTACCTACTTCTATTTCGCTTACTTCTTTACCGGGTTCTCGGCCCGGGCAGAGGTTGCGCGCTAGAAGCAAGGCGAAACCAACCGACCGCCCGAAGCCGGGAAAGGCTTCGGGTTTTCTCATGCCTGGAGCCAACCGGCACAGGAGACAACCATGAGCGACAAACCGATTCTCAAGAGCCACCGCCGACCCGAGGTGCAGACCAGCATCATCCCGGTGGGAAACATCAGGTTCGGGGACGGCTCCTATCCGGTAATCGCCGGTCCCGCGGCAGTAGAGAGCGAAGAGCAGATCATGAGGACTGCCGTCTCGCCCTCGCCGAGTCTGGTGCTTCGATGCTGCGGTCGGGGACCTTCCGGGCCGAGCACTCGCCCTACACCTTCAAGGGGCTTGGCAAGGAGGGGCTCTGGCTGCTGGAGAAGGCAGGGTATGAGGCCGATCTCCCAACTGTTACCGAGGTGATCGAGCCCGGCCATGTCGAGTTGGTCGCAGACCATGCCGACATGCTCGAAATCGGCCCCGACAACATGCAGAACTTCGTGCTGCTGCGTGATGCCGGCAAGACCCAGAAGCCGGTGCTGTTGCACCGGGGCCTTCGGCGACGATCGACGAGTGGTTGATGGCCGCCGAGTACATCCTCAACGAGGACAACGGCAACGTAGTGCTATGTGAGCGGGGGAGCAGAGGCTTCGATCCCCGCACCTCGGATACAATCGACATCTCGGCGGTGCCGGTGGTGCAGCGGCTTTCCCATCTGCCTGTCGTCATCGACCCCGCCCCTGCCAACGGCGATGCCGACATCCTTGCCCCCCTGGCCTTGGCCGGCAGATCGGTCGGTGCCGACGGTCTGATGGTTGCCTCTCATGTCGACCCGGGCGCCTCGAGGGCCGGCAATGGAAGCCAGCTCAACCTCGAGGCGTTTGCCCTGCTGATGGATCAGCTCGGCATCCCGTCATTGCGCGACGAGATCGATCGGGTCGACCGGGAGTTGATCAAACTGATCGCTCGCCGTCTCCACAGCTCGGTGGAGATTGCCAGGATCAAGGCTGCCAAGGGTCTCGACATGCGTTCTCCTGACCGGGAAGCGGAGCTCATCGAAGAGGCGGTGCAGCGACGGCGAGTCCTTTGGCGTCAGCCCGCGACTACATCGAGCAGCTGATGACCACGGTGCTCGACCACAGCAGGGCCGCACAACAGCAAGCCATCGAGGAATCCCGGTAGCCTGGCGTTGTGTTCGAGGTAGCGATCGGTGACGACGAGATACCCCGCTGCTGGTGGGGTGATGGCCCCGCCATCTATCGTGCCTATCACGACGACGAGTGGGGGCTCCCGGTTGACGACGACCACGTGCTGT
Organism: uncultured bacterium; assembly: GCA_963777645.1. Classification (GTDB taxonomy): domain Bacteria; phylum Actinomycetota; class Acidimicrobiia; order Spongiisociales; family UBA5794; genus JAAETI01. The sequence continues at coordinate 16,627 of CAVZRA010000005.1, forward strand.
TCGAGAAGCTATGTCTGGAGGGTTTCCAGGCGGGGCTCAGCTGGCTCACCATCCTGAAGCGACGCGAAGGCTTCCGGGCGGCATTCCACGACTTCGATATCGACCGCGTGGCGTCCATGGGGGAGGCGGATGTCTCCCGGTTGCTCCACGACACCGGGATCATCCGGCATCGAGGCAAGATCGAATCAACCATCAACAATGCTCGCAACGCGCCCAGGAGGTGCGTGACGAGCTCGGCTCGCTTGGGGCGCTGGTGTGGTCGTACGAGCCGGACCGCCCGACCACGGTGTCTGAGTCGGTGACACCGGAGTCGAAGGCACTGGCCAAGGATCTGAAGAAGCGAGGGTTCAGCTTCGTCGGCCCGACCACGGTCTATGCCTTTATGCAGGCAATGGGCATTGTCAACGATCACCTCCCCAATTGTCACGTGTGGGAGACCGTTGACGAGGCACGGAGGCGCTTTGTGCGACCGGCAGGCTGAGTTCTGCGCATGCGGAGCTCAAACGGGTCCCGGCCCGGTCAGGCGATGCCGTGCATCTCGGGTTTGGCTTCTCGCGCCATGAGGGTGGTGACCGCCTCAACGGGGGTTACCCCTTGGTACAGGACGCGGGCCACCTGGGTGGCGATCGGCATCTCGATACCGTGGCGGTCGGCGAGGGCGAGGATCCCCGGTGTGGACTTGACGCCTTCCGCGACCTGGTTCATCTCAGCGATGATCTCGTCGAGGTTCTTGCCTTTGCCAAGCCCGTACCCGACGGTGTGATTGCGGCTCTTCGAGCTCATGCACGTTGCTATGAGGTCACCCATCCCGGCAAGACCGGCAAAGGTCAATGGGCGGCCGCCCATGGCCGTGCCGAGACGGGTCAACTCGGCGAGGGCTCTGGTGATCAGAGTCGCCATGGTGTTGTCGCCAAAGCCGAGCCCGTGAGCCATTCCGGCTGCGATCGCCATAACGTTCTTGAGTGCGCCCGCCGCCTCGCTGCCGATGACATCATCGTTTGTGTATACCCGGAAACGCGGATTCATGAAGACCTGTTGCAGCGCTCTGGCGGCGTCACCGTCGGCCATGGCGATCACGGTTGCGGCGGGCTGGCCGGCGACGATCTCCTTGGCGAGATTGGGGCCGGTGAGGACGCCGATTCGATCGCGGCGATGCGCGGGCAAGACGTCGGCGGCTACCTCGGTCATTCTCATCAGCGTCTGTTGCTCCACCCCTTTTGCCAGGCTGAGGATGGGCGTTTCCGGGTTGATGTGATCGCGGCCTGCCTCCAGCACGGAGCGGAATCCGTGCGACGGCACAGCCATCACGATTGCCTCCGCTCCGGCCAGGATCGTGGTGAGATCGCTGGCAGCATGTACGTACGTTGAGAGAACGTGATCCGGAAGGTAGTCAGGATTGGAGTGCCCGGAATTGATTGCATCGGCGAGCTCGGGTCGGCGTGCCCATAGCGCCACCGGCTGTTTCTGCGCCACGATATCGGCAACCGCAGTGCCCCAGGAGCCCGCTCCGATGACAGCAATCCGCATTGAGCCTCCACGTAGTCCGGCTAACCAAGCGTAGGCTTTTTGCCGATAGGAAACAGGTGGTCCTTGCTTTTGGACCCAAAGACGAGAAATCTTGGGGTCGCAACTGACGACAGAAGAGGCCAGGGTGACGAGCAAAACCTACGTCCTTGACACTTGCGTACTACTCGCCGACCCCCTCTCACTGCTCCGATTCGATGAACATGATGTTGTCATTCCGCTCGTCGTGGTCGAGGAACTCGACCGTCAGAAGACACGGCCCGACGAGGTCGGAGCAAATGCACGTCGTGCCATCCGTACGTTGGAGCAACTGGGGGCATCGGAAGCGGGAGGTCTGCGCAATCCCACCCGACTCGACAGCGGCGGATCGCTGCGGATCGAATTGAACGGCACCCACTCTGATCGGCTTCCCAAGGTTCTCGATCCTTCGACGGCGGATCACCGTATTCTCGCCACCTGCCTCAATCTGGTCGATGGTGGGTCGGACACCGTTCTCGTCACCAAGGACGCTTCGCTGCGGATCAAGGGCGCTCAACTCGGCGTTGAGGTGGAGGATTACCGCGCCGATACGGTGCCGGTCGACGAGTCCTACTCGGGCGTGGCTGAGATCGATGTCGACTCCGCAACGATCGACCAACTCTATGCAGAAGGCAAGATCGCCATTTCGTCTGATGAGCTCATGGTGAACGAGTACGTGATCCTCAAGACTGTCGGGTCGCAATCTGCGGTCGGAAAGGTCATCGATACCATCGGCGGCACCACTGTCGTGAGAGTTTCGGGCTCGCGGCAAGCTTTTGGGGTCGAGTCGAAGAATGTGCGCCAGGCATTTGCCCTCGATTTGTTGATGGATCCTGACATCACAGCAGTCAGCATGATGGGCGTCGCCGGGACCGGTAAGACGTTTCTCGCTCTTGCCGCGGCTCTCGAGCAGACCATCGAAGCCGGACGTTATCGCCGGATCTCGGTGTACCGGCCGCTGGTGGCCGTCGGTCGGCAGGAGGTCGGGTTCCTCCCGGGGGATCTGGATGAGAAGCTGGCGCCGTGGATGGCTGCGGTGCACGACAATCTCTATGCCCTCTTCAGCGGGGATCCGCTTGCAGCGAAGGGAGCCATCGACGAGTTGCTCGAGCGCAATGTCATCGAGATGGCAGCGGTGACCTATCTGCGGGGTCGTTCTATCACCGATGAGCTCGTCATCATCGATGAGGCACAGAACCTCGAGTACCCGACCCTAAAGGTGATCCTGACCCGGATCGCCTCCGGCTCGAAGGTCGTGTTCTGCGGTGACCTGAGCCAGGTCGATAACCCGTACATATCACCGTTCGGCGGGTTGGCGGCGCTCATCGAGAAGCTCAAAGGTCATTCGCTCTTCGGTCACATCACGCTCGAGAAGTCGGTGCGTAGCCCGCTCGCCGAGCTCGCTGCGAGCGTCCTGTAGGGGGACTGCAGCCGGAGACGACGGCCCAGCTCGGGTCGGCTACGCTCCGGACATGGCTTCCGTATTCACCATGATTATCAACGGCGAACTGCCGGCTCGTTTCGTCTGGAAGGACGACCGTTGCGTGGCATTCTTGTCGATCAACCCGTTTGCGACCGGCCACATCCTCGTTGTGCCCCGCCAGGAGATAGATCATTGGATCGATCTCGACGATGATCTGTACCAACACCTGATGGGGGTCAGCAAGAGTATCGGAAAGGCGCTCGACCTCGGTTTCAAACCGAACAAGGTCGCCATGATGATCGCAGGCCTCGAGGTGCCGCATGCGCATATTCATGTGATCCCGGTAGAAGGAATGCACGACCTCGATGCCGACAATGCCGACCTGGCCCCAAACCCGGATGCTCTCGACGCCGCCGCCGATCGAGTCCGTGCGGCGTTGCGTGCACTCGAGTACTCAGAGGTGTCCGACTAGCTCTGGTAGCGGGGCAGCTTCAACTCGAAACGGGCTCCGGGATGGTCGGGCGGCGATGACGCCGTGACGTCGCCACCATGGCTGCGGGCCAGGGTGCGAGCGATGTTGAGCCCGATCCCCGTCCCGGAGTGTGTGCTGTCGAGACGGGTGAAGCGCTCGAAGATGGTCTCGAGCTCCGTCTCGGGGATCCCGGGCCCGGTGTCGGAGACAGCTACCCAGCACCAGCGATTGTCCGCACCGCCGGACACGGTCACCTGCCCGCCCGGCGGAGTGTGGCCGAGGGCATTGCCGAGCAGATTGGTGAGCGTCTGAGCGATGCGGTCGCCGTCAACGTGGACGGGCATCGCTTCGTCGACCGAGACATTGAGCCCTACTTCGTTGAGATCGTATTGCGGGCCGAGAGTCTCCACGACCCTGGCAACGATGCTGCGGAGGTCGTCAACGGCCATGTTGAACTCGATAGCACCCTCTTGTGCCTTGGACAGCGTCGAAAGATCCCAGGTGAGCCGCTTGAGACGGTGTGCCTCGGCGGCGACCGCCTCATAGGTCTCCCGTGACGCCGGGAGCACACCATCGATGAGACCCTCCATGTATCCCTCGATGGTGGAGAGCGGGTTCCTGATCTCGTGGGCGAGGTCGGAGACAAGGCGAGCCCTGGTCTGTTCGGTTCGCTCCAGCGAGTCGGCGAGGGTATTGACCGATTCGGCGAGGTCGGCCAATTCCAACTCGGGTGGCACTGTGACCCGCTCCGAGTAGTGCCCGTCGGCGAGACGGCTTGCGCCCTCCTTGATCTCGGTGAAGGTGCGCAGCAGCCTGCGTGTGAGCCACCATCCGAGACCCAGTGCGATCACGAGGCCGATACCGATGGCGACGAGGAGAGCCAGGGTCAGAGCCCGGTCGTAGTCCTGTTGGATCTCGATTGGGATGGGGCTCTGCTCGGTTTGCTGGGCGAGCACACCCGAGGCGTAGATCCCAGGGGAATACGGCGTGAACGACTCGACGGTGGTGGTCGTGACGGTGGTGGTCGTCGAGCCATGTGGCACGTTGTTCCCGCTGCCCTGATTCTGGTTGCCCTGGCCATCGCTGTTCTGACCGCCAGGGCTCGACGTGCCGGGGCTTGACGTGCCGGGGCTTGACGTGCCGGTTCCCGGCCCGATGGTCGAGCCGGTGGGGCCGGTGCTGGTTGTCGGAGTCGGTTCTGCGCCCGTTGTCGGTGTCGCCGGTGCGGTGGTTGCTGTCGTTGGCGTCCCGGTGGTTGTTGTCGTTGTGCCCCGCCGGTTGCCCTGACCCTGGCCCGGTGAGGTTGTGCCGGTGTCGCTGTTCTGGGGTCCCGGCCCGACACGTTGTTGCACGGCTTGCTCGAAGAAGCGCGGCACGAGTACCTGAACGGTGACAAAGGCGCTCGCAGTGACGGCGATCACGACGACCAGGTACGACACGATGAGCCGTCTGCGAAGGGTGGGTCTGCCTGGCATCAGGACTCGGGGATGAACTTGTAGCCGATACCACGCACCGTGCCGACGAATCGGGGCTCAACTGCGTCGTCGCCGAGCGCTTTGCGCAGCTTGCGGATGTGCACATCGACCACCCGCTCGTCGCCGTAGTAGTCCCATCCCCAGATGGCTTCGATGAGCTGTCTCCTCGAGAAGACCCGTCCCGGCTGCGCCGCCAGCGCTGCCAGTAAGTCGAATTCGAGCGTGGTCAGCTCGGCGGAAGTGTCTGTGACGATGACCTGACGGCGGGCGAGATCGATGACGAGGTCGCCGAAATCGAGCCGGTCGGCGTCCCCGCCGGTTGGGGCGCCCCTGCTCCGCCGAAGTACCGCCTTGATCCTGGCCATTAGCTCCCGTGGGCTGAACGGCTTGGTCAGGTAGTCATCTGCGCCGACCGAGAGGCCGATCAGCTTGTCGATCTCGTCGGAGCGGGCTGTCAACATGACGACGTACACGTCTGAGAAGGTGCGGATGGAACGTAGCGCCTCAACCCCGTCGAGCACGGGCATGCCGACATCGAGCACGACCAGATCGGGGCTCGAAGAACGGGTGAGCGAAACCGCCTGCTCCCCGTTCGCTCCTTCGAGAACCTCATGTCCGTCGGCCTCGAGGTAGGAGCGAACCAGCTTGCGGATGGATGCTTCGTCGTCGACGACCAGGATCTTGCTCATGGGCGGATGTTAAGCGAGGGGCGGTGCTTGGCGAACACAGCAAGGGGACCCGCCGGGGCGGGTCCCCTTGCTTGCAGCTGCCCGGGATCTCCTCATTCGTGTGCAGGACGATTCCAGGTCGGGCCTCCAGTCGCTCAGCGACCGTTGCCACCGGCGTTGCCACCGGCGTTGCCGTTCTGATAGCCGGTGCCGTCTTCGGGAGCGATCCCGTCGCCGGGGCCGTCTCCGTCACATTCACCGTCCCGATCGCCGTAGCCGCGGTCCTCGCTGGCTCCGTAGCCGGTGCCGTCTTTGGGAGCGATCCCGTCGCCGGGGCCGTCTCCGTCACATTCTGCGTCGCAGAGACCGTTGCCCGGATCCTGGGTCTGGGTCCTGGTCTGGGCCATTGTGCCGTTTTGGGCGGCGGTTCCGGTCTCGGCCCGAGCCTCGGTACGGATTTGCTCTCTTACCTGGAGCGCATCTTCGCCGGCCAGCGCCGGATCCTGAATCTGCAAGCGGTCGCGGGTCTGCGTCTGCAGCTGGATGGCGTCCTCGGTGGCTGCCAATTCGGGGTCGTGGATCTGCAGCCGGTCGCGGGTCTGTGTCTGCAACACCACCGGGGTGGTCGCACTGTCATCGGGGACCGAAGTCTCGGCCATCGCCACCGCTGCCGTCCCACCAACCGTGAGCGCTGCGGCGAATGCTGCCACCATTATCTTGTTCCTCGTCATCTTTTCTCCTTTCGAGGTGATGACCTCATGAGAGCAGATGTCGATGAAGGGCTAACTAGTGGTGGTGTGAAGCTTGTGTGAAGACAAACAGAGGGGCGTCTGGCGGTGCAGACGCCCCTCTGTTCGTTGCGGGCTACAGGTTCTGTGCGATCCAGTCGGCGGCGACCTGCTCGGGGTCCTCGCCATCGATGCCGATGCGACGGTTCATGTCGCTGAGGTCGGCAGTCGTTAGCTTGGCACTCACCGAGTTGAGCGTTGCGGCGAGGCCATCCCCGTAGGCGTCGAGTACCTCTTGCCGGATGACAGGAGTCAGATTCTCAGCCGGTTGTAGGCCCTTGTCGTCTTCGAGGAGCACGAAGTTCTTGGCAGAGATGACACCGTCTGACGTGAACAAGATGGCGACCTGCACCTCGTCACCTTCCAGCGCCGCAACTGTCAGAGCGCCACCAGCGTCGAGTGGTTTGAACTCTTTGAACTGCAAGCCGTATACATCCTGGAGCCCCTTGAGGCAGAAGTCACGCTCCGGGCACTCCGGTGGCCCGCCGAGGATGAGATCGTCATGCCCGGCGAGATCGCTCACCTTGGCGAGACCGAGCTCAGATGCAGTGTCCTGACGTACGACAACACCGTTCTTGTCCTGAGCGGGTGCCGGTTCCAGCACGGCGATCCCGGCATCCTTCCAGGCGTCGGCAAGCGCCTGGGCGGTCGCCGCAGAATCGCTGGTCGGGGTGCCTTTGAGATAGGAGAGTGCCGAGCCGATGTACTCGGGGACCAGATCGAGGCCACCGTCTTCGAGGGCGGCGGCGTAGATCTCACGTGTGCCCACATTCAGGTTGCGCTTCACCGGATAACCAGCGTTCTCAAGCGCCTGGGCGTAGATCTCGGCCACCAGCGCGTTCTCGCTGAAGTTGGCCGAGCCGATGGTGATGGTGGGGCCATCGGCGATCGCCGCACTCGTTGCTGTCTGGTCACCGGAGGTGGTCTCCGTGCCGTCGTTGTTTCCGGTCTCCTCACCCGATCCACACGCCGCCAGCAACAGCGCCAGCGCCAGCACGAGAATCGCCCCGAGGAAACCATTGCGGTTTTTCCGCATGGGTCTCACCCTCTCTATCTGTTGGGAATGCGTGAACGCTACTGCAAGCCTGTGACATGAAGTGACGATCACCCGTGCGCAGGCGGCACGACCTGTGCGACGGGGGTGTTGAGACCGTGGGGCACGATCCTTTTCTCGAGGGCTCCCAGCCCCAGCTCGGTGCCGACCGCAAGGAGCGCGACCAGGATCCCTCCTGCAAAGACCCGGACATTGTCCTGGACGGCAAACCCGTCGACGATGTACCTGCCGAGACCACCCCAACCCACCAATGCGGCCAGCGGCGCTGTTCCCACTACCTGGACCGCAGAAACGCGGAGCGCCGCCAGCACCACCGGGGATGCCATGGGAGCTTCGATGTCACCGAGGATCTGTGTCTCGGTCATTCCCATGCCACGTCCCGCCTCCACGAGAGCAGGGTCGACGTCGCGCACCGCCGTGAAGGTGTTGGTGAAGATGGGCGGGAGTGCCAGGGCGAAAAGGGCAAGCACCGCCGGCCAGAACCCGAGCCCGAGACCGAGCCGGATCGAAATCGGAACGAACAGCACCATGATGGCAAACGAGGGGATGGCACGACCGACATTGACCACGGCGGCGGCCAGGAAACCGCCACGACGTCTGTGGCCCAGCCACATTGCCGGTGGGAGCGCGAGCACGGCTGCGACCACGGTGGCGATGACCGAGATCTGCACGTGCTCCCAAAGCCGGCTCGGGATGCCGGTGGGGCCCGACCAATTGTCCGGAGACAAGAACCAGGAGACGACGTTGCCGAGGAAGTCCATGTCAATCAACCGCCCGGTGTCGCGCCCATGGGGTCAATAGCTTTTCCAGGCCGAGCAGAGCCAGATCGGCGGCGACCGCCAGCACTACCGAGAGCACCGTCCCGGCGAGAATCTGGGTCGTGCCAACCGCCGAGAACAGCTGCAGGCCGCGCAGGATGAAAAAGCCGAGACCGCCGTGGCCGATGAGCGCGGTGATGGTAACCAGACCGATGGTGGTCACGGTGGCGATGCGGATGCCGGCGATGATGACGGGAAGCGCAAGCGGCAGCTGGATGTCGGTGAAGAGACGGCGCTCGGTATAGCCCATGCCCCTTGCCGCTTCGATGATCGGGGCAGGTACCCCGTCGATACCGGCAACGATGTTGCGAATCAGGATGAGCAACGTATACGAGATCAAGCCGATCTCGGCGGTCCACAGGGACAGGCCGGTGATCGGGACCAGGAAGGCGAACAGGGCGAGACTGGGGATCGAGTAGAGGATCCCGGCGGTCCACGTGATCGGAGCGAGCGTCCTCCGCCAGTGCAACGCGATGAGCGAGAGCCCGAGGCTGAGCACCAAACCGACACCGACCGCGATCACCGTGAGGACGATGTGCTCCCTGGTGGCGGCCCACAGGTTGTCCAGGTTCCTGCCTACCCAATCCCAGCGGACGAATGGTTCATTGGATTGGGCGAACACGACCGCGCCGATCACTGGACGATCTCCCGGCTGATCTGGTCGATGGTGGCGATTCCCAGATACCGCTCTCCGTCGAAGACGGCTGCGACGGCGGTGTGCGAGCTGACCACAGTGTCGAGCGCCTCCTTGAGGCTGGCATCGGGGCCGATCCGGTCGTGGTAGCGGCGCACCGGCACGGTCTTCAGATCGGGTTGACCATCGAGATCGCGAGCCTCGAACCAGCCCTCGATGCTCTTCCCTTCGCCGATCAGGGCCCAGTCGATCCGATACCGAGCCATCACGTCTCTTGCCACGGCGATCGACGCCGAGCGTGGCACGACCGGGCCGGGGTCGAGCTCGATGGCGGAGATCGGGATCAGCGAGAGGCGTTTGATCCCACGATCGGTGCCGAGAAAATCAGCAACAAACTCGTTGGCCGGGTCGCGAAGGATCTCGCCCGGTGTGTCGTACTGCTCGATTCGGCCGCCTTCACTGAGGATGGCAACGCGGTCTCCCAACCTGATGGCCTCGTCGATGTCGTGGGTCACCAGCACGATCGTCTTGTGGAGACGTTGCTGGAGCCGGAGCAGTTCCTCCTGGAGGTTGGCACGAACGATGGGGTCGACCGCACCGAAAGGCTCGTCCATCAGCAGTACGGGGGGATCGGCAGCGAGTGCTCTGGCAACGCCCACCCGCTGGCGCTGGCCGCCGGAGAGCTCACCGGGATAGCGCTCGAGCATCTCGTGGGTGAGCTCAACCAGTTCGACCAGCTCTTCCACCCGCGACGTCGTTCTCGCCTTGTCCCAACCGAGCAGCCGCGGCACGGTGGCGATGTTGTCCCTGATCGTCTTGTGCGGGAAGAGACCGATCTGCTGGATCACGTAGCCAATGCTGCGTCGCAACTCGGACGCCGGCATGTTGAGCACGTTCTGCCCGGCCACAGTGATCGTCCCTCCCGTCGGCTCGACGAGGCGGTTGATCATCTTGAGCGTTGTGGTCTTGCCACACCCGGAGGGGCCGACGAGGACGATCACCTCACCCTCGTCGATGTCGAGGGAAAGCCGATCAACCGCAGGGTGCTCGGTCCCTGGGAACACTTTGGTGACATCGGTGAGAGTGATCATCTGGGAACGAACCATAGACCTCGATCCCGGGTGAATTACGACGGGGGCGTCTCTGCGCTAACTTCAAGATGTGACTTCGCAACCAGAGCCGGCCGAGCAGAAGCAGGGGCGTGCCGGGAAGATCATGGGCGCGCTCGTTCGCCGCGTCGGGTTGATGTTCACGTCCCGTGGGCCCGGGTTCCGTCGTCTTGCCCAGAGCCATGCGGGCGGCACCGCAGGGGACACGCTGGTGGCGATGGCGCTCGGAAGCACGTTGTTCTTTTCCGTTCCATCGACCCAGGCGAGGGAGAACGTTGCTCTTTACCTGTTGATCACGCTCGCCCCGTTTGGCTTGATCGGGCCTTTCCTCGGCGGGTTCTTCGCTCGATTCCCCGGGGCGTACCGCGGTGGGCTCGTGGTCGCCTCGGCGTTGCGGGCAGCGGTCGCCGTCGCCCTCGCCTTCTGGCTCAACAGTTTTCTGTTGTTTCCCCTTGCGTTCTTCTTGCTAGTGCTATCTCGTTTCCACGGCATCAGCCGTTCCAGCGTGGTGCCCATAGTCCTGGACGATCCGGCCGAGCTCGTCGCAGGCAATGCACAGCTCGCCAGGATCGGGGTGGTCGGCAGCGCCATCATCGTGCCTTTCGGTCTGCTCGGGGTTGGCTTCGGGCACCCGACGGTGACGCTGATCCTCGCTGTGCTGGTATACGTCTGGTCGGCGCTCTCTGCGGCAGGGTTGCCCCCGATCCGGGTGGAGCGTGATCGCAGCCGGGAAGCACGGCAAGAGCGGAAGCGGGCGTCTGCGCCACGGTCGGTGCGGTTGGCCCGGTTTGCCACTGCCGGGGTGAGATTTCTCAACGGGTTCCTCCTGCTCCTGGTCGCGTTCGCCTTTCGCGACAAGGACGCCGGGATCGCCGATTTCTCTGCTCTGCTCAGTGCGGCCGGCATGGGGTTCTTCATCGCAGCATTTGTGACTCCGATCATGCACAAGAAGATCTCTGAGGAGCCGATGGTGGTTACCGGTCTTGCCATCGAAGCAGGTGCCGCCTTCGTCGCCGCACAAGTCTTTGGTTTGCCAGCGGCGGCGTTCCTGGCGGCGGCAGCGGGGTTTGCCTGGGGAACGGCGAAGTTCGGCTTCGACGGGTTGCTCCAGGCAACAGTCCCCGAGGAGGGGAGGGGTCGTGCCTTCACCAACGCCGAGACGTTCTTCCAGATCGCATGGGTTGTCGGTGCGTTGATACCGGTGGTCCCCGTCGTCCCGGTTTCGCTGGGATTGTCGATCGCCGGGGTGAGTGCACTTGCCATCCAGGTGACGTATATCAGTGCGGTGCTGGTCCCGGTTGTCCAGGACCGCCGCGCCGCGGCCGCGGCGATCGCCCGCCAGCAGGGTCAGCAGTCATCAAAAGGGAATGTGCTCGATCTCATGTAGCCAGGGATTATGGCTCCATGAAGTCGGCAAACCTGTGGAGCTCCGTGCTTGGCACCTGTGCGGAGATCCTGCTCCCTGCATCGGTGTGCACGGTGGCGGATACCCGTCCGATCTCGTGGAGGAGAGCGACGACGTCGCCACGCTCGTAGGGCACTACCAGCTCGATATCGTCGGTGGTGTCGGCGAGACGGGCCGCGATGGCTACGGCGAGGCTTTCGATGCCACTCCCTGTGACCGCCGACGTTGCCACTGCACCAGGATGCAGCTCCCGGAGGCGTTTGACTGCAACGGGGTCTGCGATATCGGTCTTGTTGATGACGAGGAGCTCCGGGATGTCTGCGGCGCCGATCTCATCGAGCACGGTGCGGACCGCAGCGATTTGGCGGTCCGGGTCCGGGTCTGCCGCGTCGATGATGTGCAGCAGCAGATCTGCCTGGTTGACTTCTTCGAGGGTGGATCGGAACGCCTCGACCAGTTGGTGTGGCAGGTTGCGCAGGAACCCGACCGTATCCGAAATCAGTATCGGGGACCCGCCCTCGAGCTCGACCCGTCGGATCGTTGAGTCGAGCGTGGCAAACAACCGGTCCTCGACCAGTACGCCCGCATCGGTGAGCCGGTTGAACATGGTGGATTTGCCGGCGTTGGTGTAACCAACCAGGGACACCAGCGGTAGCCTCGATTTGCGACGCGCCTTGGTGCGGGTGTCCCGGGATTGGGCCAGGTGCTTCAGCTCCCGCTCCAGCTTTCCGATCCGGTCGAGGATTCGTCTCCTGTCCGTCTCCAGCTGGGTCTCACCAGGGCCACGGGTGCCAATGCCGCCACCGAGCCGGCTCATCTCGACACCGCGGCCACGTAGCCTCGGAAGCCGGTAGCGGAGTTGGGCCAGTTCAACCTGGAGCATGCCCTCCTTGCTGGAAGCGTGCTGGGCGAAGATGTCGAGGATCAGGGCAACCCGGTCGACGACGTCGCACTGGAACAGCTTCTGCAGGTTGCGCTGCTGGGCGGGGGAGAGCTCGTTGTCGAAGATGACGACGTCTATGTCCTGCGCTCTGGTGAGCGAGACGAGCTCCTCGACCTTGCCTCTGCCGATCAGCGTCGCCGCGTCGAAGCGGTCGCGTCGTACCAACTCCTGGTCGACCGGATCTGATCCGGCTGTGTCTGTGAGGAGCGCCAGCTCTTCAAGGCTTGTTTCTGCTTCGGGAATCGCGTCCTTGCTCTGTGCAACTGCGATCAGGAAAGCTCGCTGCTCGACGACTTCGAGGTCGGTAACGGTCGCGGTGAGGCGGGTGCGGCTTCTTCCCGTGCGGGATTGTTCTGCCATTGGGGCCATGAAAGCAGATCCCGGGGATGTGTGGACTTCGTTTCGTTCTAATTGGTATCTTGAGATGAACCAGAGAGGGATGATCATGCAAAAGACCGTCGGGCAGCTGCTCGAGGCAAAGGGGATCGAAACCTGGACGATCGGCCCGGATGAAACCGTGTTCGATGCGCTCAACCTCCTTGCCGACAAGAACATCGGCGCCGTCATCGTCGTCGACGATGGCAAGGTGTGCGGGATTCTCTCGGAACGCGACTATGCGCGCAAGATCAGGCTGCTGGACCGCGACTCCCGGGAAACGCCGGTGCGTGCGATCATGACGCCCAATGTCAGAACGGTCACGCGTGATCAGGACGTCACCGACTGTATGGAGATGATGACGGACTACCACATCCGTCACCTCCCGGTTGTTGAAGACGAGGCATTGGTCGGGGTCATCTCAGTCGGCGACGTGGTCAAGGCCGTCATGGCCGAGCAGGCATTCCTGATCGAGCAGCTTCACCAATACATCACAGGCTAGCGAGCAACCCCCGGGGTAAGAGACCTCGTTGGCGGTGTGATCAGATGCCGCGGTCTGCCATGATCGACGCGTCATAGGGCTCGATCATGATGCACTCGCCAGGGCATTCCTCGGCAGCCTCTACCACCGTCTCGATGTAGTTGTCCGGCACACGCGCAACACCACGAGACCCGTCTGGGCCATGGTCGTCACCTTCGCCGCCATCGAAGTAGATGGTCTTGCCGAAGTTGGAAGCCTCTTCTTTGACGGTCCACAGGTCCATCGTCCCTGCCCAGGAAGACATCTGGAGCGATCTCCTCGCAGATGCCGTCGCCGGTGCAGAGATCCTGGTCGATCCATACCATCAGTTTGGTCTCGTCAGCCATTGTTCACCTTGTCACTGAGGAATCTGCGGTCAGGTTAGTCGGCAGTAACCTGCCCGGTGGAGGTGTCAGGATGCCTGGTGGGTCCCGCGGTCTTCAAAACCGTTGAGGGGGCGAAAGTCCCCTGGCGGGTTCGATTCCCGTCCGCCTCCGCTAAGCCCGTCAAATAAGGGTATTCCGGGCGCTGCCGTCGAGTTCGACGACGGCCCCGGAGCCCTTCGGGGCGCGCTCGGGGCGCGATAGGGGCGCGGGAGAAACACTCGAGCCTCGTTGGGGGCGTGTCTGGGGCGGTGTGGTGGCGGCGATGTAGCGGCGGTCGAGTGCGTCGGAGAGGGTGTCGAGGTCGTCTTCGTAGAGGTGTCCGTATAGGTCGAGTGTCATTGCTGCTGAGGCGTGGCCGAGTTGGCGTTGTACTGCTTTGATGTTGGCTCCGGTGGAGATCATGAGTGAGGCGGCGGTGCCGCGTAGGTCGTGGATGCGGAGTTGCTCGAGGTCTGCTGCTTCGATGGCTGGTTTCCAGACGGTTTGGCGGAAGGGGGAGGATCGGAGCGGCCCTCCTTTTGGTGCGGTGAAGACGAGCCCGTCGTCGGTGATGGTGCCGAGGTGGGCGGCGAGACGGTCGGCGAGGAATGCGGGCATGGTGACGAGTCGCCGTTCGTGGGTTTTGGGTGTTCCCCATGACAGACCGGAGCCGAGTTCGGTTGCTGATTCGGCGATCTCGATGCGGCGCCGCAGCAGGTGGATGCGTGGTCGTTTCAGTGCGACGAGTTCGCCCCATCGCATCCCGACCCATGCCAGTGTCTCGATGATGAGCCCGGTTCCGGTTTGAGCGTTCTCGGCGGCTGTGGCGAGGACTGTGACTTGTTCGGCGGTGAGGAACCGCTGTTCGCGTCGCCGCACCGTCGGGACCTTCACCCCGGATGTTGGGTCGCGGGCCAGGATCCCGTCGTTGACGGCCAGCTGGAGTGGTGCTGATAGGACTTGTTTGGCTTGTTTGATCCGTGACGCGGAGAGCCCTCCGGTGGTCATGTCGGCGATCCATTCCCGCACCATGGCCGGCGAGATGCGGTTGACTGGCAGATCCCCGAATGCGGGTAGTACGCGTGAGCGGAGCAGCGATTCGTATCCGGCGCGGGTTTTGGGTTTGATGTCGAGTCCGGCGAGCCAGGCGTCGGCGGCTTCGGTGAGTGGGATGTCTCCGGCTTCGGGGGCGATCCAATCGCCACGGTCGATTGATCCGAGTCTGGCGACCAGCCAGCGGTCGGCGTCGACTTTCCGGTCGAAGCTTCTTGAGCGGATGCGTCCGTCGGGTCCTCGATATCGAGCTCGCCACCTTTTACCGGTCCGTCCTTGCCGGTCTTCGATCCATCCGGAGCGTCTCATACTGTTCTCCCTCCCTACGTCTCGATGCGGCATCTACTCGTATCCATAACACGGAATCCGGTGTGGCGGGCTGTCAACCCCATTGCCGGCCAAACTCTGAGGCGGTATAACGGCGAGTTCACGTCTCTCATCATTGCTCATCATCTCCCATTAGTTATCAATGTTTATACGCTATCAGTGTTGTATAAGGGTTATGATAGTCGAAGGAACGGACACCCGCACCGGGAATCTGATCATGACTCCAGCTACCAACCTGCAGCGACCCCTCAGAGTCTCTGAGGACAGACGGGTGCACACCTGCGGTGACAGGGTGGAGGTGGCATTGTGACGGTGCGGGTGACGACGTTGAAAGGTGCCGAGGCTGGTCGCTATTACACCGAGCAGCTCCCGTCGTACTACTTGGATGCGGGTGAGCCGCCTGGTCGCTGGTTCGGAGGCGGCGCCGCCGAGTTGGGTCTTGATGGTGTCGTCGACGGCGGGGCGTTCTTGGCGGTGATGGCCGGTCTGCATCCGACGACAGGGGAGTGGCTGGGTCGCCGCTTCGGGGAGACATCGGTGCGGGGGTTCGATGCGACGTTTTCGGCGCCGAAGTCGGTGTCGGTTCTGTTCGCCGTAGGCGACCAACAGTTGCGCCGAGAGGTGACCGAGGCGCACGACGCAGCTGTCGACGCGGTGCTCGACTGGGTCGAGTCGCATGCTCATACGAGGTTTCGGTGGCGGGGTCATGTGGTGTGTGTCGATGCCGAAGGGATCATGGTGGGGGTGTTTCGTCAGCACACGAGCCGCCGTCTCGACCCGCAGTTGCATACTCATGCGGTGATCGCCAACCGGGTCAAGGCTCCGGACGGGCGTTGGTTGGCATTGGATGCCCGAACGTTGAAGATGGATCAGCGGACCTTGTCGGGGTTGTATCACGCCGGGTTGCGGGCCGAGCTGACTCGCCGCCTCGGCGTCCAATGGCACCAACCCGAAAATGGGATTGCCGAGATGGTCGGTGTCGACCCGGAGGTGCTGGCCGAGTTCTCGCAACGCAGCCGTGAAATGGAAGACCGGGTGGGTGAGAAGCTGGACCGGTTCCGTAGCGACCTTGGGCGGGAGCCGACACTACGGGAGCGGTGGCGTCTGGAACGCGAGGCCGTGTTGGATAGTCGCCCCGCTAAGACTCACGGTCACGCTGCGGGCGAGTTGCATGCCGAGTGGCGCAGTAGATTGAGAGGGCTCGGTTTCGAACCACGAGACATCGCCGTGGGCACGGTGGGTCGGGTCCGGCGGGCGGCCGGCATCGACCAGGCGACGATGACCGGAATGGTGGAGGGTGCGTTGGAGGCTTTGGGGGAGCGGCAGTCGACGTGGCGTTCCGCCGAGCTGGTGCGTGAGCTCGCCGCCCAGGTCCCCACCAATGTCACCGCCGAACCGGATCGTCTGTGTGGTTTCCTGCAGGATCTCGCCAACCATGTCGCGGCGGACCGCTGTGTCGACCTGTCCCCACCGATCCCCGAAGGTGGCGTGTTCCGTCGTGACCGTCGTCCGATCAGCGAAGCCGCAGTCGACCGGGCCCTCACCACCCAAGGGATCCTTGAGGAGGAGGAACGGATAGTGGAATGGGCGCAGCGGCAACGCCGCTTCGCCGACATCATCAACACCACACCACGGGACCTCGACACGGCCGGTTTGAGTGGGGGTCAGGCCGAAGCGTGCCGGGCAGCAGCCGGTAGCGTACCGTTGGAGCTGATCGTTGGACCAGCCGGATCCGGCAAGACAACCGCCCTCACACCCGCCGTCGCCTACCTACAAGACCGCGGCGAGACGGTGTTCGGGGTGGCCCCGACTGCAGCAGCGGCCGAGGTGCTTGCCACCGAAACCACCATGGTGGCCGACACGTTGGACAAGCTCCTCTACGAACACTCCCGGCCCGACCGGCCACCACAACCGGTGTACGACTTGCCGAGGGGGTCGACGGTGATCGTCGATGAAGCCGGCACCGTGTCAACCCCGAAACTCGCCGCCCTTACCCGTCTCGCCGACGACAAGGCGTGGCGGGTGGTGATGGTGGGTGATCCCCGCCAGTTCTCCGCCGTTGGTCGGGGCGGCATGTTCGCCCACCTCATCGACACCTGTGGCGCCATCGAACTCGACCACATCCACCGCTTCACCCACCAATGGGAAGCCGACGCCACCCGGCTTCTCCGCCAAGGCGACATCGGTGTGATCGGCGAGTATCAGCGTCACGGTCGCCTCCACGACGGCACCCCCGACGCCATGGAAACAGCGATCGTGGAGGCGTGGAGTCAGGCGCGGTGGCGGGGCGAGTCGGTGGCTTTGATGGCTAACACCAACCAAACCGTCAACCGTCTCAACCAGCTCGCGCAGCAAAGACGCATCGGCACCGGTGAGCTCGACCCGAACGGGCCCACCCTCGACGTTGCCAGAGAGCGGCTGCTCGTCGGCGACGAGGTCGTTACCCGCCGTAACCAGCGCACCCTCCGCACCGACCGCGGTGTCATGGTGAAGAACCGGGACCACTGGACCATCGAAGCTATCCACACCGACGGCGCCGTCACCGTCACCGGAAAGGCGGGCAAGGTGCGTCTCCCGGCCGACTACGCCATCGAGGATCTCGAACTTGGCTATGCCCAGACCAGCCATGCCACCCAAGGCCGCACCGTTGACACCGGTCTCCTCCTCGTCGACGGCCCTATCGACGGCCGCGGCCTCTACACGCCGCTGACCCGCGGCCGAAGCTCCAACCACGCCTACGTCGTCACCAGCGAAAACGAAACGGCAGCCGACGTCCTCACCCAAGCGATCGCCCGGGACTGGATCGACCAACCCGCCATCACCCAACGAACCCGCCTCGAAGCCGACAGGGTGTTGAACCCCACCCTCGGACGCAGCCAACTCGGAGACGATCAGCAAGAAGCATTGCACCCACCCGATCACGACGTCGACGGGCCAGCTCTCGGCTCCGACGACCAGCAGACATGGCAAACAATCAACCGGAGCATCGAAGCCGCCAGGCAACGTCGCGCCGTGGAGCGCGCCCGGAACCGACACACCCGCGGCATCGTCCGCTGACATGCCAGCACTCCAGGCTTAACCCGATCCAGATAATGTCTCGTTTGCTCGGCACGCCCGCGTGGAGACGGCGGCGATCTACACGAGGGATACGACAGAACGCTTGCAGGCTCTCGTCAATCCCTTGGATCACTAGGACCCTCGTGGCCTCTCAGAAACCGCCTGCATCGCACGCCAAGAGCTAGCCCATAACTAGGTAACTAGTGCCCAGAAATTGGGATGTTTCGGGTCGATCGGCTCTATTCTCGGCAAGGTCGATGACTCAGCATGGGGTGGCATTTGGTGAACATGCGGAACGGCGAGGCCGTCTCTGTGACGAGAAGGGAGGAGCAGATCAAGTATCTGCGCATTGTCGGAAGGGGGGTTGGTTCATACCTGCCATCAGAATCGCTTGGTCACTTCGGTGCTCCGGGGCAGCCGACCGATATTCCAGCTCCTGTCCGGCGTGTGTTGGCACGCTATCGGAAGGAATCAGAATGCGAATAAGATTGAGTCGTCTGTTTGTGATCGCTCTGGCGTTCGTCGCGTTCGGGAGCACGTACGCGGCTGCGGAGGTTGAGGCGCCAGCCCGGATTGACATCTCGGAAGCTCAGCCCATGGACCAGGTCGGGCCGAACACTGCTGAGCGACCTGAGGGACCCCTTCAACCCATTGTTGGTGAAGGCACTCGCGAGGTTGGCCCCACCGAGGGTACCCGGGCCCTCTCCCCGGCTGGCTGTATTGGAAAGTCAAACAACCCGCACCAATCCGGGTGGGAGGTTAAGGGCGTAACCCAGATCGACTGCAACTGGGCGGTCAACTCACTCAGGACCACGGCCCAGGTGTGGCGTCATCGCTGGTGGGGCTACGAGAAGATCGGGATCAAAGGCGACAACACGAACCCGTGGGACGATCAGGTTAAGGCGAGCGGCTTCGGAGACACCGCGTGTGAGACCAACTGGTACAGGACGTCCGGGGAGCATTGGTCGCTTGAAGGCACCACCACCTACTACCTATCCACCCTCAAGAACGCGGAAGTGAACTGCTAGGAGAGCTCAGCTCCTGCCGGGACGCCCCTTTGGGGCAACCGGCAGGAGCCTACTTGATATGTCTAGACCTCCGAAGATAGTCATTGGCCTTGTTGTCGCCTTTGTGGTCGCGATCGTCATTGGCCTGTTTGTCTTGGTCGTTCGGCAGGCGGAAGAGCAAGACGGCCCTGCCAGCGCTGAATCGAGGGGCGTGCTGACACGTGTCATTGCTCCACCCAACCAGCCGCCGGAGATCGCTGTTACAGCTAGCGATCTGGATGACCCGCTTCAGTTCGGGACCGTCTACAACGGACGCTGGAGGACGGGTAGCCAGACGGTCGATCTGTCGTCGACATCTGACATCGTTGCCTGGCCGCCAGCTGTTGATGGTTTCGGCCTTGAGGAGCTGTCTGTCCGGCTCCCGTCCGAGGCGGTTCCCGCCTTCCTCACCGTACAGGTGTACGGAAGCGACTTGGGTCCCGGTGGAGAACCGATGGGCGAGCCAACGTTCATAGTCGACTGTGCAAGCGCGGATCTACTTGCGACCGGAAGCCCATGCAGCCTCCTGCAGAGAGACGGTTACCTATACCTAACGGGTGTTCGCATCAACAGCGGTGTCTCGCGGTTGGCGGTGAACATACACTGGCAAGACGTCGCCGAATCCGACGTCTCAGGCGAGACGGTCTGGGCAACGTGGCTCTTCAGCGTTGAGCATCAGTAGCTGATTCGGTGCGTCTCCCGGACCCCCGCGGCTTGCCATCTGCTGGATCTACCGGCATGCTAGTCCTATGAGTTCTGAACGCCGCCACGATCCGCCGCACCCGCCGAACACGAACTCGGATCGGTTCGCAGCGGTGGTCGATTGCGCCCGTGCCGTCATCGACGAACTGACGGCGGTGTTTGACGTCGCGCGGTTGGAAGGCGAATGGGCGGATGACTTTCCGAGACTCGCTGGTAACGCGGACGGTCCAACCATCCATTTGACTCCCTCGACGGGCGTGCCGTTGGTGTTGGGGTTCACCGATCTTCCTGGCGTGGCGATGCGCGTCGGACCGAACGTTGAGCTGATGTTCCCTGACTGCGGTTGTGATCTCTGCAACGAGCAGGTGGACGATCTCTGTGATGAGCTCAGGCTCTATCTGGATGCGGTCACATTGGGTGGGTTCCGTGAGGGATTGACGAGGAGGTGGCACAGCTACGAGTTCGCGCTTCTCGACGGGCATCGTCGAGCCAGCAAGCGCCGACGAAAGCGCGGTGAGCAGCTTCCTGACAGCACGCGAGGGTGGCGTAGATGGGAACCCTGGCAGACTAAGCCAAGCGTATGAAATCACCGTGTATCCGGTTTCCCGCAAACCATTGCAAACCAAAACGAGAAGAGGCCCTGTTTGTTACCGCGGGGTCTCTTCTGTCTGGGTTTGCGCCAGGGGAGTCGGTGGCTAGTCGGCGTCGATGGTACCCGACGGGGACTCTCTCTTTCGTTGTGTAAATGACGTGGGTCCATTGACAGTCGATTGACGTGTTGGGATACGGGCGCCGTAGTGCATGGCAAGTGTTCGAGTTTTTTTCCATCCGTTGTTCACTTCCGTATCTCGGGGCGCGCTCGGGGCGCGGGAGAACGAAAAACGATGCAAGCCACTGGGAGATGACGAAAGACAATGAGTAGTCAGAAACCATTGTGCGATAAGGGTTTTCGGCAGAATCCCTCGTGAGTCGGTGACTTCCGAGAAACGCCCCGAACGGTCTTCAAAACCGTTGAGGGGGTGAGAGCCCCCTGGCGGGTTCGATTCCCGTCCGCCTCCGCTGCGACTGGAGCCCAACAGTGGGCTCCAGTCTTGCTACGTGACGGGAAGCCTTTGTCTATGCCCGGCGGGTCAGACCGTGTGGTGGATCGGTGGCCTGGTACAGGTGGATGTGGTGTGAGCGGGGCAGGTTCGATTCCCGTCCGCCTCCGCTGCGAGGAGCCCCGTCGGTTGGCGGAGATCCTCGCCGTCAAGGGTATTCCGGGTGCTGCCGTCGAGTGCGACGACGGCCCCGGAGCCCTTCGGGGCGCGCTGGGGGCGGAGCACCCCATTATTGGCCCGATCCGGATGATGTCTTACCAGGCCGGCGGGCTACCGAGTGTGGTTAGTGGTCGGGGTGGGCAACGGCGACGACGGTTAGCCCTTCGATGCCGGTGAAGTCGCCTGGGTTGCACGTGTGGATGGGTAGGTCATTGGCAAGGGCGATCGCAGCGATCATGGCGTCGTAGGCGCGTGCTGCCGGCTTGCGTCCGGCTCGTCGCAGGGAGGCGGCGACTTGACCGAAGCTACGGGCGGCCGCTGCGTCGAACGGGAGCGCATCGAAGTCGGCTTCGGCCTGTTGCAGGTGAGCTTGGCGGGCGGCGCGTTCGTGGTCGGTGGTGGCGACCAGCGGTCCGACCGTGAGTTCGGCGAGGGTGATCGCGGTGATCTGTGGTTCGTCGGGGAGAGCGTCGGTTTCTCGGAGACGCCCCAGGAGGATGAGGGTGCTGGTGTCGAGAATGCCACGGGCCACGAGATCACACGGACGGGTCGAGGACCCGATCTAGGTCGTCGCGTAGTTGGACTGGGTCGAGGTGCGGCAGATGCTGGCGCCGAGCAATGATCACGTCGAGTTGAACTGGTTTCCGACCGAGGGGTCGCAGTTCGGCGACAGGTCTTCCGGATCGGGTGATGGTGAGCCGCTCACCTTTGGCGGCGCGGTCGACGACGGCGCCGCCGTGGTTGCGTAGCTCGCGGATCGATACGTCTGACATGAGACGAGTGTATCACGCGTGATACACGGTTGGAAGGTTGGCAGATGATCACGACCGACGCTCGGCATGAGGGTGACGAGCAGCCTGCAGCATCCCGGGGCGCGTTGGGGGCGCCGGAGAACGACGCAAAACAACCGGACATGATGAGTGGTCGAAATCCGCCGGCCCTCGGCTGGCCTGTCGAGCACGATCAGCCACCGATGCCCCGGGCGAAGAACCGCATCGTCACGCCGTCGCCTGCGAGTTCGAGTTGTCGTTTGTTGTCGCTGATCGTTGCCGTCTCGACTCGACGCAGACCGGTCTCGAACAAGTGCGCTTGCACATCTGGTGGGTACGTCGGGTCGGTGGCGCATCGCTTTTCCGTCGTTGCGAAGAAATCGAGGTCGAACTCGATCGATGTGCCGCTGATCTCATAGGGGACTGAACCTGAGTTGCACGACAAAGGAAAGAAGAGGTGCGTTCCGTCGAAGCGCAGATCCATGACGGGATCCGTCGGGATTGGCTGGTCGTCTACGGAGCCTGAGACCAATAGCCAGGGCCCAAGCAGAACGCCTTCCCCTTGATCGCTGTCGACAACCCCCGACTCGGGTGACGGCAAGAGGTCCGGATGTGTCGATATCACCACCGCGCTGGTCGTCGGTGCAACGCTTGTCGACCCATCGGCGCGGTGACACGTTCGCTGGCATCAGGCGTGCTGCACCCGGCAGTAACGACCGCGAACCCGAGTAGCGCAGTGATCACGAGTTTCACCGTCGGCGATCCCTTCATTGCTACTGCGGGTTGGACGTCCCGATGCCGTCCTCGAGTTCCCGCCTGTCACAGCGAAGGACCCGAGCCCAACAGTGGGCTCGGGTCCGTTCTCGCCAGGTGCTTGCTGGTCAGCTGCCGATGCCAAGCGCCCTTGCTAGGAAGGTTGCCATCTGCGCCCGGGTGACGGGGTCATTCGGGCTGTAGCTGTCGGGGCCGGTGCCGACGGTGATGCCGGCGGCCGCGACGGCGTTGATGTCTCCCTCGAAGATCGATGCATCGTCGTCACTGAATGCGTCGACAGTGCTGGTGGGGATGTCGAAGGCACGCACCAGGAGCGCTGCCATCTGGCCTCGCGTCACCGGATCGTTGGGGCTGTAGGTCGTTGCGCTCGTGCCCTTGGTGATACCGACCGCAGCGACGGCGTTGATGTCTCCCTCGAAGATCGACGAATCGTCGTCGGTGAAGAAGTCGGCGCTTGCGGCTGGCAGATTGAGCGCACGATTCAGGAACGCTGCCATCTGACCCCGCGTAATCGACTCATCGGGACCGAACGTGTCCGGCCCGGTGCCGGTGGTGATCCCGAGCGATGCGATCAGGTTGATGTTGCCCTGATGCACATTGTTGTTGTCGTCGGCGAACCATCCGTCGGGCCCGAGATTCGGTATCGCCTGGACGAGTAGTCCGAAGGTGCCGCCGGTGAGGTCACCGATGGCGTAGACGATGGTGCTTTGTCCCTCGGGGAGGGTGACGTCACCTGCGTCGAATGCGACGGTGTCGGTGCCTGCGGCGTTGATGGTGACGCCGTAGGTGCCTGCGGCTACGTCGATCTGGCCTTCCATCGGGTTGGTGACGTTCTCGAACAATGGGAGCGAGCCGTTGGCGACGATGTCAACCGCCGGGGCGGCTGCAGTGTGTCGAACGACGAGCCTCGCTTCACCAGACGCGATCTCACTCACGTCGTTGACGAACACACTCAGGGTAGGTGTGCCTGCACCATCCAGATGAGCGACGATCGAAGCGTTGGCCCCAGCAGGCAGTGTCGCCGAGCCGCTGATCGCCGGGGCTGTGGCCAGCGGGTCCGATCCCTCGGGATAGATGGCGATGTCGTAGTCGGTGGCGGGAAGCAAGATCGGTCCTAGGACGGTATCCGGTGCAAATCCCGCCAGTGTGAGATTGCCGTTGAGATACACATCAACGGTGAGTCCCGGCACGCCGTGAACCACGGTCGCCATCCCTTTGGCGCCGGGGCTGGGAAGCTCGATCGTCTGGACGAGCAGTCCGAAGGTGCCGCCGGTGAGGTCACCGACTGCGTAGACGATGGTGCTCTGACCCTCGGGGAGGGTGACGTCGCCTGCGTCGAATGCGACGGTGTCTGTGCCTGCGGCGTTGATGGTGACTCCGTAGGTGCCGGCGGCTACGTCGATCTGGCCTTCCATCGGGTTGGTGACGTTCTCGAACAATGGGAGCGAGCCGTTGGCGACGATGTCAACCGCCGGGGCATCGGCGAGGTGGCGGACCACCAGTCGAGCATTGTTGGGATCGGTTTGGGTCGTGTCGTTCAGGAACGCAGTCAAAGCGAGACCGCCACCCTCGCTGAGATGGGCAACAGCCGAAACGTTTCCTCCCGGTGGGAGATTGATCTCGCCCGAGAGAACCGGCGTCGCAATCACAGCCGGGCCCTCGCCGGCCGCGTAAATATCGACCTGGTGTGCGCCTGCCGGCAGCTCGATCGGGTCGGTGACGGTGTCGGGGGCGAAGTCGGCTAGGGCTTTGGCGCCGTCGACATACACGTCGACGGTGACTCCGGGCACCCCGTGCACCACTGTGAGATGTGCGGTCGGGGAGTCTTCGGCCAGCGCAGGTGCAGCCGTGATCAGCGATGCGATCGTCAGCAATGCGACCAAGAGCATCGAACGTCGTTTCATGAGGTCCTCCTTCTTGCGGCGGATTCATATCCGCCTTCTCAACCCGAATTCGGAGTGGCGGACCGAACTGGATGATTTAGCACTAAGCACGAGCACATCCAGAAGCACTACGTTGATCCAGCCATGGGATAAGCTGCGGGCATCTCATGAGTGACCCCAATACCCTCGGCAGCCTCGTCAGGAAGCGCCGGCTCGAATCTGGATACTCGCTGGGCCAGCTGGCCTCCAAGGTCGGCAAGACGGCCGCAGAAGTGCGCGCCTGGGAACGTGACTCGGAATTGCCGGAGCACGGGATCATCGAGCGGCTCGCCTCGACACTCGAGATCGACCTCGGTGAGATCAAGAAGCGTCTCGATGCCGGCAGGAAGGCGCTCGAAGCCGAGCGCAAGGCCGCCGCCGAGGCAGCCGCTTCACAGCAGCGAGCGGCTGAGGCAGAAGAGAACCCGCCCGAGGCTGCGGCCATCTTCCCCGACAAGACCGCACCGTCCGAGCCTCCAAAAGAAGCTCCCGTTGCGGAGCCCGAGCAAGATGTCGAAGCGGACGATCTCCCCGGTTTTGCGGTCGAGGACCCGTTTACTCCGCCACCACCGGTCGTGGAGGATGTCCCCCTGGAGCCGGTTGCCGCAGCACAGCCACATCAGGATCTGCTCGACGCCCCGACGGAGCCTGTCCCGGTCCCCGTGATCACAGACACCGCGGCTGCAGCCAGGGCGAGCCGCGCCGCAGCCGTTCTCGAAGAGCCACCCCCGCTACCGCGATACGAGCCCTCCGACCAGGAGGCGGGATTGCTGCGCTACCTGGAGCCGGTGAAGGTGCTATTCGACCCGCACCAGCGTTATCTCTACTGGATCAGGGCTGGGTTGACGGTGATCGTCCTTGTCATCTTTGCAGCCATCCTGTTCGCACAGCTGAGCAACCTGCTCGATGCCATCGGTGAGCTGCTCGATACGATCAAGCCGGCTGTCTCCAATCCCGACGACCTCAACGCCCTTGGTCTGATTGGGCTCCTCTAGAGGCCACCACACCTGGGCCCAGCGCAGGGAATCGTCGGCTGATAGGGCACCATCCATTACCCGAACGCCCTGATCAGCAGTCCCACCGCAGCGAGAGTTGAGACCCCCAGGATTGCCGGTAGAACCGTGCGACCATCGATGCGACTTCGCAGCCGGGAGCTGAGCAGATACCCGGCGATCATCCCGGGCAGGAGCAGCACGGCAATCAAGACGTCATCCCCTGTGATCCGGTGCGCAAAGATCCGGAACAGCAGAGTCACGATGAGACCACCTGAGAAGAACAAGGAGAGGCTGGCGCGGACCGTTGGGCCATCGGAGTCCTTGAAGAGCAGTGCCGCAGGAGGCCCAGCCATCGAGGCGACCATCCCAGTGATCCCTGCGACGACGCCGGTGCCGACCTCGGATCCTGGATTCCTCGGTACCGAGAGACCGGTGCCGAGGATGGTGACGGCGACCAGCACCGATACGGCAATCCCGATGTCGATGCTCCGCTGTGCGGCAAGCCCGAGTATCCATAGCCCGATGAGCGCACCGGGCACCCTGCCCACCAGCAGCCAGGCAACCCCCCGACTGTCAATTGCGGTTCGCTCCCGCCAGGTCATCGCAAAGGCGAGCGGCGCCGCAAGCAATAGCTGGGGGACAGGGGCCAGCACCGGATTCACCAGAGAGAGGATGGGCACCGATACGACGGCGAAGCCAAGGCCGACGGTGCCCTGGATGAGTGCGCCGGCCAACGTGACCCCAAGGGCTATGGTCAGCTGCGTCAGGGAGATCGGCATCGGGGCTCCGGGAGGGGAATCTGCGGAGTATGGCATGAAAATGGCAGTGCGATACTGCACTTAAATATGCGCGTCCTCGCATATATAGACCCTTGCCAAGCTCTCGGAACGTTGATTACGATGCCGCAGGCCAGCCGTCTGCAGTGGGTTAGTAGGGATAAGTGGTTCACAAAAAGCACAAGAAGTCCTCGGGGATGAGCCGCCCGAGAGGGCATGTGATCGGTGCAATTGCCATTCTGGCCATGGTGCTTTCTGCCTGTTCCGGCTCCGGACCACAGACCGCGCTAAATCCCGAAGGCCCGGTTGCCCGCAGCATCGACAACCTCTGGCAACTGGTTTTTGTGATGGCGACGATCGTATTCGTGATCGTCGAGACGGCTCTCATTTACACCCTCGTCAGATTCCGCTCCCGCAAAGGCGACGATTCTGAGCCGGTGCAGGTGCACGGCAACACCCGGCTCGAGATCATTTGGACCATCATCCCGGCAGTGATCCTCGCCAGCATCGGGTACCCGATCATCAAAGGCATCTTTGACGTGAGAGCGATCGCCCAGGGCAGCGACGTGCTCCAGGTGCAGGTGACGGGCCATCAGTGGTGGTGGGAGTTCGAGTATGTGGACCTCAAGGATGACACAGGTCGATCTCTGGTCACCGCAAACGAGCTAGTCATCCCCGCAGACACCAGGGTCAACCTCACTATGACCTCGGCAGACGTCATCCACAGTTTTTGGATCCCGTCGCTGGCCGGCAAGCGCGACGTGGTGCCGGGGCGGATCTCTAACCTCACCATCGAGGCCGATAATCCAACCCCGCCCGACGAACCGCTCCCCGGCCAATGCGCCGAGTTCTGTGGTATGGCCCACGCCGACATGCGCTTCAAAGTGCATGTCCGCACCCAGGCCGATTTCGATGCCTGGGTAGCGGAGCAGCTGACACCAGCGGAGATTCCAACCGATGGCGCAGCCGCACCGGTTATCGAGACCTTCTCCGGCACCTGTGTCGCGTGTCACAACGCAACCGCTGTGGGAGATTCTGGGCCGAAGGATCTCGGTCCGGTTCGAACCATCGAGGTCGACGGAATCACCTTCACCTCGTCGCTTGCTCCCAACCTCACCCACTTCGGCTCACGGACGACTTTTGGCGGCGGCACCTTCGAGAACAACGCCGACCATGTGGCCCAGTGGCTGGCCGATCCAGCAGCTATCAAGCCGATGCGCCCGGATCTCAACGACATCGAGGGTGGTCGCATCCTCGGCATGCCCAACTACAACCTGTCGTCAGATGAGATATCGAATCTGATTGCGATGCTGGAAGGATGGAAGTGACATGGTGCTCGACACCACCAAGGATCTAGCCGCAGCACCCCCGCGGGGTATCTGGAGCTGGATCACGACAGTCGATCACAAGCGGATCGGCCTGATGTACGGTGTCGCCGCCTTCTGTGCGTTCTTCATCGCCGGCTTCGAGGCACTCCTGATCCGTCTCCAGCTCGCCAATGCCAACGGGACGCTGCTCAGCGCCGATGCCTACGATCAGCTGTTCACGATGCACGGTCTCACCATGCTCCTCGTCGTGGTGATGCCGGTGGGCGCTGCGTTCATGAACTACTTCATCCCGCTGCACATCGGGGCGAGGGACGTCGCCTTCCCGAGGGCGAACGCATTCAGTTTCTGGCTGTTCCTGTTCGCCGCCGTGATGCTGCTCTCGTCCTTCGTGCTCGGTGGTGCACCGGACGGAGGCTGGTTCGGATACGCACCGCTTTCGACAGAGATCCACGAGCTGGTTCGCATGGACTTCTACGCCATCGGCGCTCAGCTCCTAGGTGTCGCCTCGATAATGGCATCGGCGAATTTCATTGCCACCGTCTTCACGATGCGAGCGCCGGGGATGACCTTGATGCGAATCCCGGTGTTCACCTGGATGGCCGTAGTCGTCTCCTTCCTCCTCATCTTCTCGTTGCCGATCTTCGGTGTCGGGCTGTGGGAGATGTTCTTCGACCGCAATTTCGGCACCCACTTCTTCAGCGGAGGCGGTGATCCGTTGCTCTGGCAGCACCTGTTCTGGCTGTTCGGGCATCCCGAGGTCTACGTTCTGATCTTGCCGGCGATGGGCATTGTCTCGGAGGTCTTCCCGGTGTTCAGCCGCAAGCCGCTCTTCGGGTATCCCTTTGTCGTCTTCTCCGGCATCGCCATCGGTTTCATGGGATTCGGTGTGTGGGCCCACCACATGTATACGGCAGGTCTCGGGCCTGTAGCAGAAGCCGGTTTCGGCATTGCCACGATGCTGATTGCCATTCCCACCGGGGTGAAGATCTTCAACTGGATCGGAACGATGTGGGGCGGAAAATTGCGGTTCGAGTTGCCGATGCTGTTTGCCATCGGGTTCGTCTCGCTATTCGTCGTCGGTGGGCTCTCGGGCGTGCTCCACTCGGTGGTGCCCTCCGACTACCAGCAGCACGACTCGTACTTCGTTGTCGCCCATTTCCACTACGTGTTGTTTGGTGGTGGCGTGTTCGGTTATGTCGCAGGCGCCTACTACTGGTTTCCCAAGTGGACCGGGCGGATGCTGAACAAGCGGCTCGGGCTCTGGCACTTCTGGCTGATGTTGATCGGGTTCAACCTGACTTTTGCCCCGATGCACATTCTCGGTCTGAACGGGATGCCAAGACGCACCTATCGGTACCCGGAGGGTCTCGGCTGGGAGTTCTGGAATCAGGTGGCGACCGTGGGTGCCTTCGTCATCGGTATCTCGTTCTTGATCTTCGCCTGGAATCTGATCCGGAGTCGCAAGCACGGTGAGATAGCAGGCGACGATCCCTGGGATGCGCGCACCCTCGAGTGGTCGATCCCGTCACCCACCCCGGTACACAACTTCGATGAGATCCCGGTGGTCACCCATCTCGACGAGTTCTGGCATCGTAAATACGCGACCGACGAAGCAAGGCAGGTCGGTGCGGATGCCCGACGTCACCGGTGGCGCCATCGCCACCGAGACCACGACGGGGGACGAAGGTGGCAAGCCGTCCGTCGACATGCACATGCCATCACCGTCGTACTACCCGATCGTGTCCGCCTTCGGGATCATGGTCACAGGCTACGGACTGGTCTATCTGCCCGGCGGCTGGGTGGCGGTAGGAGCCGGTGTGCTGGTGACACTGTGGGGATTCTTCGGGTGGTCGCTCGAGCCCGTGACGAGGAATGGGGATCATGACTAGCCAGGCCGCGCCGCTAGAGGCGCCTCAACATCACGACGTACGTCCGACTCGCAAGGCTGCGATGTGGGTGTTCCTCGGTTCGGAGTGCATGTTCTTCGGATCGATGATCGCCACGTTCCTGCTGTATCGCAATCAAACCGGTGGCGGGCTCGGGTCAGAGATCTTCAATATCGGGTTTACCTCGGCTAGCTCGTTCGTGCTGCTGATGAGCTCGCTGACGATGGTGCTCGCCCACACTGCGTTCGAGAGGGAGGATGCCCGGGGGACACGAATCTGGCTGGCGGCGACCGCACTGCTCGGTATCACGTTCCTCGCCGGTCAGATCTATCGAGTTCACCGAATTTGTCCACGAAGGGCCTGACGCTCTCGTCGAGCTCATTCGCGGTCATCGTTCTACCTGCTCACCGGATTCCACGGCGGCCACGTCGCTATCGGTGTCATGTTGCTGTTGGCCATGTTCTTCCTCTCCACGGAAGGCCGCCTGCGTGACGATCGCGGCCTCAACGTCGAATTGGTCGGGCTCTACTGGCACTTCGTCGACATCGTTTGGATTGTCATCTTCACCGTCGTCTACCTGTTGCAGGTGTGACCCATGGCCCAGACAGCACGTATCCAGCCCACTCCCGCCGCCTATTGGGGGATCGCCCTCTTTCTCGCCGCCGTCACCGGTCTCGAGGTCAGCGTTCCCTACATCTCGGCGCTCGAGCCGGTCAAGGTCCCTCTGCTGCTCGTGCTCGGTGCCATCAAGTTCATCACGGTGGTTAGCTTCTTCATGCATCTGCGCTACGACAAGAAGCTGTATCGGAACCTGTTCATGTTCGGCGCGATCGGAGTCTTCCCGCTCTTCATCGTCGTGCTGCTCTCGATGCACGCCTTCGTATGATCTTGCTTGCCGCTAATCCCGGATTCTCTCGAGTAGTTCCTTTCCATATGCACTTCGACGTCATCGGGGCATTGGCGGCGATTGCCGTTCTCTACGAGTACGGCGCTGAGACGGCTGGCGCCGCTGTACGCCCCGCGTGGTGAGATAGCCGTCACCAGGCAGACAACGCTGGCTGTTCTACTCCGGGCATCTTGTCGCTGTACCTGGTGTCGTCGTGGCCGTTCCACGACATCGGTGAGAACAGCCTGTTCGTGTTCCATATGGGTGAGCATCTGGTGTTCGGGTTGTCGCCCCGCCTCTGCTGATCTCAGGTACGCCGTGGTGGCTGATCCGCCTCATGGTCAAACCGGTGCTGCCTGTGCTGCGGATAGTCACCAAACCGTTCGTCGCCTTGGCGCTGTTCAACGGAATGCTCGGGCTCATCCACGTCCCGGCGGTGCTCAACCTGATGCTGGAGAACGACCTGGCCCACTTCGGTTTGCACGTCGCGCTGTTCATCTTCGGGATCTTCATGTGGTGGCCGGTGCTCGGGCCGATCCCCGATATCCCTCAGCTGTCGCCGCTCATGCGGATGGGGTACGTGTTCCTCCAGTCGCTGGTGCCGACGATCCCGTCGGCGTTTCTGACCTTCGGACAGCAGCCGTTGTACCCCATCTACGAGACCTTTCCCCGCTTGTGGGGGATCCCGGTGCTCAATGATCAGGTCGTGCCGGTCTGTTGATGAAGCTTGGCGGCGGCTTTCTGCTTTGGGGCTACATCGCCTGGATCTGGTTCAGCTGGTGGAACGACGAGCAGCGCTACAGCGACCCACCCCGACCACTCTGGCGGGCGCGTCCGGGCTAACCGGCGGTCTCGTTGCCGTCCCGCGAACCACCCCAGGTATGCGGCCGCTGCGGCACCGAGCAGGACGATCGCAGCAGCACCGCCAAAGATGGCGATCGCGGCGACACCTTCTGCCGCCAGCAGAAGCTGTGACAGGCCTATTGCCAATGCAGCGATAACCACGATTGCCAGCATCGGCCAACTCACGGCGCGGGCCGCAGCCTTCATCATGGCTGCCGTGCTCGCCGGGGCGGCTTGACCTTCCAGACCGACGATGCTCTTGGCGGCAAGCGTGGAGACGATCGACGAGACCACTATTCCCGCCACGAAACCGGCAAGGAGAATCGGTCATGGCGAGCGGAGCGACCGCGGATGGTGACCACTCCTGCGCCTGCATCACCTGCGAGGCCGACACCGGCCCTCAGCACGCTATAACCGGCAGCAACAGCGGCGACGAGCCCGAACGGCAGGATGTGAACGAACTCGAATCGGGTTGTGTTCTCGTCGGCACTCGGAACTGGCTCCGTATGCGATGGCCGAGACGACAGCGCCACCGATCAAGGCGACGATGACAGTGGCGAGATACAGGGCTCCTCCGGTCACGGCGAGCTGTGCGTCGCCGTTGTCGGTCATGCCAACGGCGTTCATGGAGAAGCGACCGGCAAGGAGCACCAGCAGGACGATCCCGAGCAGCCCACCGGCAAACCCGCCCGTCAAGATGACTGTTGCACGGTTCTTCAAAGATCACTCCGTCTCGGCCTGACCTTCGGTCAGGATTCGGTCCGGTCTCGGCGTTGCTACGCAGATTCGCCCGAGGCACGCCCGGCGGTACAGGCGCTAGCAGAAGGTGCCGGCGGGATCGGCCGAGTATATGCCCATGACGATGTCGGTTCCCTCGTCTCCGCTATCGCTCACCGGTCCCCACAGCAGCAGGTTGCCGGAGCCACCACGCAGCTCGAAGACCTGTCCGTATGCCGGGTCGTTGACGATCTCGACGTCGAAGTCCGGAGTAGATGTCACGGAGCTGGGCCACCGAGTAGCCGAGCTTCAGACCACTCATGGTCTCGATGTCGACCGCCTTCGGAGTTGTCGCGCTCCGTCATAGGTGAGATCGAGCCGATATCCGGCAAACGTCTCCGTGCCGTCGTTGTCGATGATCACCACCGCTGCGAGCGCTCCCCATTTGACGATGCGCACCGTGCCCCCCTCACACGCGCCGTATTCGCCGGTCGAGACAATCGGGCCCGTGTCGCTGGTCGGGTCACCAAAGGTGGCCACCAGTCGCCCGATCGCATCTGCAGCATCATCACCGAGCGCAATGTCTCCCATGCCGCCGGTCTCCAGTTTGAGATTGTCGAGAGACAGAGCTCCTGGCCCACCGCCTGGTATGGGTCGAAGTCAGCCGGGGCGTGTTGTAGTGGTTGTAGTCGACTCGTCAGTTCCGGACGGGTCACCGCCGGCCGTGTTGTCTCGGTGTCCCCTGAAGTGGTGGTGCCCTCCTGGCCGGCCGTGGTCGTGGTTTCGTCGCCTGCGGTCGGTGCTCACCGTTGTCTCTGGTGAGGTTGAAGATGGCGATCGAGAGGACGACGAGCAGCAAGACCCAGGATCAGCCCGGTGAGCAGAGGGCTGCGCGGCGGAGTCGCCGGAGGCAGCAGGGGATCTTCTAGCTGGGGCAGAGGCTCCTCGCCGGTGAGATCCATCAAGTCTTCGTATGGATCGTGCGGCGGAGGCTCCGGGGGATCGTATCGGTCGCTCACATCGCCTCGGTTCTTGCCATCAGGACATCATATTGCCGGTATCGCGCAAACCGGTGTTACTTCGGCGTAGTCGTCGCCCGGGGGACGGCCAGGTATTCTTCGAGAAGCGTGTGGAACGGCTCGGTGGCGAGTAGCACTTGCGCCCCGTCTGCGCGTCCTGTAGTTCTCGACCGGGATCTGACAGCTGGATGATGTCATTCCCGGTTGAGTCCGCGTAGATCCCAGGCAAGATTGATCGCGTCGGTCAGACTCAGTTGTCGTCCAGGGTGAACGCATTGCCCACAGAGCGGATGACGCCTGCGAGCTCCTGGGGGCTGTCAAACTCGGCCGCCTTCTCGAGCATGCTGAGGATCATGTCCTGTTGGCGCTGGTTGCGGGTGAGATCGCTGACGTTTGGCATGGTGCGCCAGGCCCATCGACGAATTCGAGCGTGGTGCGGGAGCGAACCCAGGACAGTGCCTGTGCGCCGGATGGCGTTGGTGCACCCTGCGGGGAGGTTGAGGCTGTGATTTCCGGTCGCGCACTGCGATAATGCACGCAGATCTCCACACCGCCGACTTCGTCGATGATCTCTTTGAAGCCGTCGAAGTCGAACAGGGCAAAGTGGTCGACCTCGATGCCAGTGAAGTCCTTGACGGCCGCCGGAGAGCAGCGTGGCGCCGTTGATGTCGTCGCCGCAACCATTGAAATTGGCATTGAGCCTGGTGTAGGTCTGGGTGCATCGGTTTGGCAGATAGAGGTCACGGGGTAGCGAGACCATGATCGGGTCGCTGCCATCGGTGGGGAGCAGGACCAGAATGATCACGTCGGCCCGGTAGTCCCCGATGTCGGAGCCGACGACCATGAAGGACTGGATAGCGGCCGGTCTCACTCGGTGTCGCCGTCACCGCCGTGGCCGCCTCCGGGGTGAAAGTCTCGCCGCTGTCCTCGGGAGGGGGGACGGCAGGCAGTTTGTCGAGCGCGACTTCATCGAATCAGTGCCGTTCCACCGAGTTCCAGGAATCCCAGGCCGAATAGAGGTTCCAGCTCGAGTAGACGAGCAGGAGAAGCACGAACGTGCTGACCATGCGTTTGGTCGACCGCTGCCACAGAGGGCGACTGTCGGGTGACCGTATCGGCATGGTTGACCACATACCCGATGATGGGCGCCGCCATCTCAGCGAGTTGTTCCCTGAGCTTGGCCAGCCCGCGAGGGTCTACCTGTGGCGTGACGACCAGCAGCGTGCCATCGGCATGAGTCGCCAGGGCATCGAGGCTCTCGTCCCAATCGACCGGTGCCGTATTGATGATCAGCAGGTCGGCTTGTTCGGTGAGCTTGTCGATCGCGTCTGCCAGTCGCAAGCTGGTAAGAATGTCCTTGCGATCGTCAACCGTCGAGCCAACCGGAATGACGGGCAGAGTGTTGGCATCATCGATCTTCCAGAAGCGGGTAGCGCCCCTCAAATCGGCCTCACCGATGGCGAGATCGACCCACCCGGGGACCGAGTAGGATCGCCCATACTCCGAAAGCCCCCCGCCGGGGTCGGCATCGATGAGCACGGCGCGCCTGCCCATCCGCGTCGCTGCGATGGCGAGATTGATGGCGACCGTTGTTGCTCCTAGGCCGGGGCTGGAGCCGGTAACCATGATGACCTGCCCCTTGGTGGCTTGCTCCAGTGAGCGCACCGCATCGATGTATACACTGCCCGCCTCCGACTCGGGGTCCCGAGCATCGGGGTCGGGGAGCCCTCGGTGGTCGGCACATAGGCGAGCACCGGCTCATCCATTACCTTGTCGAGTCGGGGGGCCGCAGCCGACCCTCATCCATGCGATCCAGACGATTGCAGTGACAGGCTCCCGACAATGGCGGCGCCGAGGGTGCCGGTCTTGATTGCCAGTTGTCGGCAATCATCCAGAACACAAGCAGCCCGACGAGAACCGAGACGAGGTTCGGGATCGTCAGGACATGGTGCCAGAAGCCTTCTTGATTCTGTTGTGGTTCGTTGCTCATGGCGCGTTGCCTCGACCTCGGGGTGCAATTGCGCAATGTTAGAGGCGTTTGGCATCTTACTCGCCAGCGGTGTGCGAAGTCGACCGGTCCGGAGCCTGCCCGGTGTGATCTCCAGACTGACCTGATTGCCGCCGCTCTCCACTGATGCCGACCCTACTGCGTTATGGTCGGCCCTCCGTCACACGGACGTGGCGAATAGATTCCCTCGACGATCCCGCTCGGATCGGTGCTCGAGACCGGTCCCCACAGCAGCGTCCTGTTGTCGGTGGACCGCAGCAAGAGGAAGTACCCGGATCCGTCAATCTCCTCGAATGCTATACCCGATTGGAGATAGATGGCTTCGAGCTTCTCGATCGTGTTGCCCAACGCCAGGCCGGACCTGGTGGTAATGGACTGGGCAGAGCCTTCGTTGGCCGTTGCATCGAGGCGGTAGCCGGCGAGCATCGGTGTGTCCCCGTCGATCCGGAAAATGGCGGTTAGCCCGTCCCAGGTGTATGCGACTCCCTCGTCGCCTTCGCAAAGGCCGAGCTCGGTGCCTGCGACCGTCATCGCATCCGGCTGACCGAGGCTGGCGACGAGCCTGCCGAGTGCAGGCACGTTATCGCTGAAGGTGAATGGCCCGAGCGCAAAGGCGCCGAGGGTCAGGTCGCTCACGGGAACCGGGTCTCCTGCCGCCTCAATCGGGGCCAGGGTTGTTGTCGTTGTTGTCGTCGTTGTCGTTGTCGACGACTCGGTGGTCGATGTCGCCGTCTCGCTGGTTGTGGTCGCGGCCGGGGTCGACGTTTGGGTCGCCTCAGTTGTGGGTGTGGTGCTCGTGCCCGGCGAAGAGGAGGCGGTGTCATCGCCGCCGCCGCCCTTGAGCACGACGAAGAAGAGCAGGTAGAGCAAAACGAGCCCGATGCCGACCCCGACGACCAACCCCCACGATCGTGCCGGCGGCGCATCGGGAGGGGGCGCCAGATCAGCAGGGATTGCAGCCTTTCGGTCCTCGATCGCGGCGGCAACTATCTCAGGGGTGAGTGGGGGGAGCTCCTCATCGACCATCGTGTCGATCCAGGGCCGACCGCATGTAGGGCAGATCGGCTTGGTGACCGGGCGCTCGGTCCCGCAGTAAGGACAACGGCCCTTGCGAACTGGTTTGTTTTGACTCACGAGGCCGTAGCTTACGGTCGCCGGAGACTACCGGGTGGCTTTCTCGGCGCTCAGGCAAGTTTTTCCCGGAGCTCTGCCGGGGTAGAGACGGGGAGATCACATGCGAGATTCCGGCAAACGTGGGCGGCCGCCCCACCTGGCGGTGCCGGGCGGTCCCGGAGCAGCGGGATCGGTACCGGAGTCACCGGTGCCTACGGCGACGACACAGTCCGGCCGGTACGTTTCCCAATAGACCCGCCGTAGATCGGCGACTGGTCCGGTGGCACCGACGATCGCCACTTCACGACGGCCCACCTCCTCGACGTACAAGATGCCGAGGAGATGAGCGACTGCATGGGGCGCCTGCTCGAGAAGCCGGGCTGCCCCGCGCCTGATGCCGAACAGCTCATCACCGCCCTCTCCACGAAAAGCAGCAAGGCTCGCAACGGCTTCGGCCGCCAGGGAATTGGCAGAGGGCAGCGGGTTGTCCATGAAGTCCCTTGGTCGTGTGATCAGGCTGCTCGAGCCCTTTTCGGGTGTGAAGAAGCCGGTGTCGCCACCAAACAACTCGATCATCGACTCAGTGAGATTGGCGGCCCGGCGGTACCAGCGTTCGTCGCCGGTGGACTGGTACAGGGCGAGCAACCCGACGGCCACCGCTGCGTAGTCGACGCAGAATCCATGGCCCGAGGTCCGGCCTCCCCGCCACGAACGCGCCAGCCGGCCGTTCGAATCGATCATCTCATTTGTTATGAACTCGGCGATACCGGTGGCCATTGCGAGGTACGCGGCATCTGCGAAGACAGCGGCGGCTTCGGCAAACGAGCGCATCGCCAATCCGTTCCATGCGGCGATGACTTTGTCGTCTCGACCAGGTGGCACCCGCTTGCCGCGTGCGGCCAACAAAGCCGAATCGACTCGTGATTTGGCCTCCGCCACAGTTGCCGCGGAGACGCCGTGCACTCCGGCGAGCTCGGCAACCGTCTTCGCCTGGTGCAGGTTGTTGAGCCCCTCGAAGTTGCCGTGCGGGGTGACGCCGTACAGCTCACCGATGAGGTCGGCGTCGTCACCTGCCACCCGGCGAAACTCGTTGTAGCCCCATACGTAATACTTGCCTTCCAGGCCCTCGGAGTCCGCATCCTCGGCGGCATGAATGCCCCCTGCATCGTCACGCATGGTGCCTGCGAGGTAATCGAGGACACCCCGGGCGGTCTCCAGATAGCGGGCCTCTGCGAAGATCTGACCGGCATGCAGGTACACCCCGGCCAGCAGAGCGTTGTCGTAGAGCATCTTCTCGAAGTGGGGAATCAACCATTCGCCGTCGACCGAGTAGCGGGCGAACCCGCCACCGATCTGGTCGTAGATGCCGCCTGCGCGCATGGCGTCGAGAGTCCTGCGCATCATCGGTTCGATGGGGAACCGACCCGGCTCGAGTGCCTCGATCTTGACCAGGAACTCGAGCACAGGAGCCTGCGGGAACTTGGGTGCCGCCCCAAACCCTCCCCAGGTTGCGTCGAAGCTCTCGGTGAGGGCTGCCAGAGCCTTCTCCACCGCCAGATCGGTGGGCGGGGCGACACCCGCTGGCATCCCGGCGTCGATGGCGGTGGTGAGCTTGCCGGCCTGGTCGAGCAACTGATCTCGCTTGGTCCCCCACGCGTCAACGACTGCCTCGAGGATCTGCCGGAACGACGGCATGTTCCCACGTTGCTCCTTCGGGTAATACGTGCCTGCGTAGAACGGTTCACCCGATGTTGTCAGGAACATGGTCATCGGCCACCCGCCGCGACCGGTCATCGCCTGGACGGCGTCCATATAGATTCGGTCGACATCGGGGCGCTCTTCACGATCGACCTTGATACAGACAAAATGCTCGTTGAGGTATGCCGCCGTCGTCTCATCCTCGAAGGACTCGTGCGCCATGACGTGGCACCAGTGGCACGCCGAGTATCCGATCGACAGCAGCACGGGGCGATCCTCTTCCCGGGCGGCCGAGAACGCGTCTTCACCCCATTCGTACCAATCGACCGGGTTGTCGGCGTGTTGGAGCAGGTAGGGGCTTGTTGCATTGCTGAGGCGGTTTGGCATGTGCCGAGCCTAAGGGGGTCGCAGGTCGGTTCCTGACGATGTCCGGAATGTCCACTGCCGGTTATGGTGCCTCCGCCAGGGAAGGAGCCGGGTGGGTTTCAATTACTTTGTTCTCGGTACGGCGTTGCTCATAGGCGTTGTCGGTGGCGTCGCCATAGTGCGGGCATTGCCGCGCCGCACCCTGTTGGCAGCGCTCGGGGTTGGGGCACTCACGGGAGCGGCTTTGTCGGCCGTTGCGCTTGTCGTGGTTGCCGTTTTCACAGGGCTCGATCCGTTTGCGGTCATCCATCTCGGCTATCTCGTTGTCACCGTTGCCATCCCGCTTGCGGCACTCGTTGCCCTCGCCAGCGTCCGCACCAATCCGCCTGCAATGCGGTGGTTGCTCGTTGTGTTGGTGTTGCCGGCTCCGCTCGGGCTCTATGCAACTCACATCGAGCCCTTCTGGCTCCGTGTCGATCAGGTGACGGTCCCGCTGGCCGCGGGAGACCAGTTCGAGGTCCGGATAGGAGTCATCTCGGATCTCCAGGCGGAGCACGTCGGCGACTACGAGCGGGACGTGATTACGACACTGCTCGAGCAGAGCCCGGACATCGTGTTTGTGGCCGGGGACGTGTGGCAAATGGATCCGGATCTGTTCCCGGACCGCATCGGCGAGTTTGCGGATCTCTTCCGGGAGATGTGTGCCCGGGTTGACCACGTGTTCGTGGTCAACGGCAATACCGACCGGCTTCCCGGGCTGCGGAAGATCACGGCGGGAACCGGTGCAGTTGTCCTCGACGACGAGGTGGTCGACGTGTTCATTGACGGGGTTCCGGTGCGCGTCCTCGGTGTCACCTACAACGGCAGCAAGGAGCGGTTTGCGGCGGCGAAGGCGGCGTTTTTCGAGCCATCGGCCCCCGACCCGATCCGGGTGGTGCTCGCCCACCAGCCCGATGAGATCTACCGGTTTGACGCTGGCGACCCGGTTGACTTGCTGGTGGCAGGCCATACCCATGGGGGCCAGGTTTCGTTGCCGTTGCTTGGCCCTCTGATGACGTTCTCTTCGGTGCCTAGGTCGGTTGCAGCGGGTGGTCTGCACCGCGTTGACGGCCACTACCTATATGTGTCCACGGGGGTTGGTCGCGAGCGGGGATATTCACCACAGATGCGATTCGGGGTGCGTCCATCGGTCGGTGTCCTGGACCTCGAGAGCACCTGAGCGGCAGCGTTTCTCGGAATACGAACGGGTCGCATCGTGTTACTCATTATGTGCCTACGAGGATTAGGCCTTTACGATATGCGGTTCGGACGATACGGTCAGATGTATGGGCTGCTGCGGAGAACTTCATTCACCATCGTGGGTCGAAGCTCTCGGAACCGGTATTTGGGGGGTTCACAAACATGAGCACGTGTGTGATAGTGGGGCACCCCGGAATAGGTGACTGCCGCCATCGCGCGCGGCTTGAGCAACGGAAGAGAAACGGTCTCGGAGGACCTTTTCAATGACGAAGACCAGCAAGACAAAAGAAAAGGTGCTCGATCGGGCAAGGCTCGAACGCGAGGAAGCCAAAGAGCGCCTCGATCGAGACACGCTGTCGCGTTCCCGCAAGGATCTCGACAGGAACAAGCTGACCGACGATCGGGGTCGCCTCACTACCGATCTCGTCAGCCAGTACCTCACCGCGATCGGCGAGTATGAGCTGCTGACTGCGGAGAAGGAAGTCGAATACGCCCAGAAGATCGAGGCCGGGCAGAACGCCCAGGAGAAGTTCGATAAGGGTCAGTTCGGCAACAAGTCTGAAGAAATGGTGTTGCGTCGCCATATCCGACGG
This sequence comes from uncultured bacterium, assembly GCA_963777645.1. GTDB lineage: Bacteria > Actinomycetota > Acidimicrobiia > Spongiisociales > UBA5794 > JAAETI01. The sequence continues at coordinate 56,595 of CAVZRA010000005.1, forward strand.
GGCCGCGAGGCGAAGGATGCATTCCTCACCGCCAACCTGAGGCTGGTCGTTGCCAACGCCCGGCGCTATGCAAATACCTCAGGCATCGACTTTCTCGACTTGATCCAGGAAGGCAACCTCGGCTTGATTCGTGCCGTCGAGAAGTTCGACTGGAGAAAGGGCTTCAAGTTCTCCACATACGCCACATGGTGGATCCGGCAGGCGATCACTCGTGCCATAGCCGACAAGTCCCGCACTGTGCGCATCCCGGTGCACCTGCACGACACGCTGGCCGCAGTACGTGCTGCTCAGGCGAGCCTGAAGGCCGAGCTCGGCCGTGAGCCGCGGCCAGACGAGATCGCAGAAGAAGCAGGCGTCAACGTTGACAAGGTCGAATTGGCCTTGAGCGTCGCCGACACCGTCTCGCTCGAGCAGCCCGTTGGTGAAGACGGCGCTCAGCTCGGCGACTTCATCGAGGATGAGGACGCCGTCGATCCGATGCGGGTCACCGAAGAGCTGGATATCGCCAACAGCCTGCGCAAGTCGATTGAGCGTCTTCCCGAGCGGGAGGGCAGGATCCTGGCGCTGCGCTACGGCTTCTACGACGGGGTGCCCCGCACTCTCGAGGAGATCGGTGATGAGTTCCAGCTCACCCGGGAGCGCATCCGCCAGTTGGAGAAGCTGGCGCTGTGTCGTCTCCGTCACCCATCTTTCGGGATCCGCGAGCAAGACCTCCTCTGAATTTCGATCGACTAGTTTCGATCGACCGAGATTGCCAGGGTGACTTTCTGGCCTAGCTCTGACCCGCCCCAATCAGGTAGTGTCGATGTAACAAGAGCCGGAGGGATCAATGCGCCTTGAAGCGCTGGTCGGTGGAGCTACAGAGATAGTCGGGCCGGAAGGCACCCTCATGGACGCGGCCGAGGCGATGGCCGACCACGAGGTCGACTACGTCATTGTCATCAATAACCGTGAACTCGTCGGCATACTCACCGAACGGGACCTCGTGCTGGCTGTTGCCGATGGTGTCGATCTCGGTGCCGAGCTCGTCGAGGAGTGGATGAGCGAGGCTCCCGACACCTTTGGGCCGGATGTCCGGGTCAAGGAGGCGGTCGCCTGGCTGCTCGAGACCGGATACCGGCATCTCCCGGTGATCGCCGATGATGAGCTGCTCGGTGTCGTCACCATCCGTGACCTGATGTGGGCGCTCGTCAAGGAATCGTGAGCCCCTCCAGGCTCAGAGGATCTGAACCAGCTGCCGGTTGATCGCGTCCAGCACCGCTTTGACGGTTGCGGTGGTGGCGTCGTGCTCGCCGAGCAGAGCGCTGCCTACCAGCGGGACGGGTACTCCATCCATCATTACCTGTGCCATGGCAATCTGGGTCTCTCCCAGTTCTGTGGTGGCGACTGCCTCGAGCTGAAGTGAGATGCGGCCCTCGGCGACCGCCTCGACGGCTCGCAGGGTTGCCTCACCGACCAGCCGTGCGTGCGATGTCTCGTCGGGCCGGCCCGTGGCACTGCCGAAGAAGTGCTCATCCTGCCAGTTCAGCGAGATGGTCACCGTTGTTTCGGCGTCTGTTGTGTGCTCGTCTATTTGGACGATTGCTGGGCGATTGCTCATGTTCCCCTGTTCTCTCCAGTGTCCGGGAGTGTACGACTTCACCAGCGGCGACGCCTCTTACTCGAGGGGCATCCACAGCAGTGCGGTCTCGACGACCTGGATGTCGTTCTTCTCGAGCCCAACTTCCAGAGGCTCGATGCCGGCGGCCTTTTCCTCCCATTTGTCGTTGATTCCCTGGAGCTCTTCGGTCAGCTCGGCTTCGAGGTCGTTCAGCTCCGCATACTTGTCTTGTGCCTTGGCGGTCGCGGTGTCAAGCCGGGCTTCCTTGGAGCGCCGTGCGCTGCGGCTGCGTGCCGAGCCGGTGACCGATCGTGTGCTGCGACGCCCTAGCAAGATGTTGATCACGGACGATGCGCCGTCGACGATCTCCTGTTGGCGCGCTCCCTGGAGATCGACCGCAATCTCATCGGCCCTGCGCTCGGCTGTGGCCGCTTGATTTTGCAGCGTCTTGAACCGTCGCTCGTATTTGTCCCTGAGCGTGGCGGTCTCGTCGTCGGCGAGCCCCTGGGCGGTGGCGTCACATCTCGCAGCAAATGCCTCCTGTGTTTCCTCGACTCGCGAGTAGAGCTTCAACTCCTGGTTCCTGAAGATGGTTATCCTCTGCCCGCGATAGAGGAGCTCCTGGAGCGCACGGCCCGCATCCCGCCAGAATGTCGACTTACCGATATCGGCCTCAGGAATCACGTAGGTCGCCCCTGCGGGCGCAGTCTCGACAAAGTCACGGTCGTCGTAGTCGAGATGGACCGCACGTTCCGGGTCGAAATGGGGCTCCAGCGGGGTGATAATCGCTTCCCATTCCTCCTCATGAACCAGATCGGCTGCTCGATCGTCGTAGGTCAGATGCACTCGCGCTGCCATCGCCGCGGTGAACCTGGCGGAGCCTGTTTTCACATCGAATCGACTCGCCCAGGGGGCATCGGCGGCGAGATGGTATACCGGCACCGAATCGGGGGCCTGCGGCATCACCGCGGTCTCGTTGTTGCTGAGCTCCGGTTCAGGCGTCCCGGTTCCGGGAGAGACGGCCGCTGCTGCCGGCGGCTCGTAGCTACTAAGCCGGGAGATCTGCTCGCGGGTGAGTGGTCCGCGAAGATACGAGAGGGCCCAGCGGGTGGTAAACAGCACCGGTTCCGGCGTATGGGTGTTGTGCAGCAGGAACTGGCGTTTGTCCAACCCGGAGATGGTCCGGTCAAGCCCGGCAACGTCGCTGTCGCCACGTGCCGACTGGAGTGCTTCGAGGATGCGCGCCTTGTCGCGCTCGGTTTGCAGCCGCCCTATGCACCAGGTGCCCGCATTCGACATTGCCTTGTAGTCGAGATCGACCGGGTTCTGGGTGGAGAGCAGCATCCCGACTCCGAAGGCGCGTGCCTGTTTCAGCATCGTGAGGATCGGCTTCTTAGCCGGTGGCTGTGCCGTAGGGGGCACGAACCCGAAGACCTCATCCATGTACACAAGCGCCCGCAGATCGCCTGTGCCTGCTTGTGCCCTCATCCAGGTGATCACCTTCGACATGATCAGGGTGACGATGAACTGGCGCTCTTCGTCGCTCAGGTGTGCCAGATAGATGATGGCTGCCTGTGGCTTGTCGGCCTTCCACAACAACGCTTCGATGTCGAGATCCGGGCCTTCGACCCAGCTCGAGAATGAGGGGGAGGCGACCAGCCCGTTCAGCTTCATTGCAAGCGCGAGCCGGTCCTTCTCGGGGAAGAAGGTGTCGAGATCGAATACCCCGAGCTTGCGCAGCGGTGGCCGCTGGATCTCGGCGAGGAGCGTTGCCATGTCCAGATCACGCCCCGACCGCCATGCGTTCTCGATGAGGTTGGCGATCAGAATGTGCTCTCGTGATGAGATGGGGTCGGCCTCGATCCCGACCAGCCCGAGTAGACCGGAGACAAATCCCTCGATCTCGTCCCGGAGGGTCTCTGTCTCGGTCTCCCAGCTCAACTCCGGGCTGGCGAGCGACCCGATGATGTTGACCGGGACTCCCGCTGTGGAGCCGGGGGTGTAGATGGTGAAACCTGCACCATCGCGGAGCTGCTGGATCCTGGAACCGTCCTCATCCCACGAGCCGAGGCCCTTGCTCCACAGCTCGGCCTTCTCCGCGGCAAGCTCAGCGACGGTCTTGTCCTCTTTGCGGGCCTCCCCCTCATCGATCCAGGGCTCGAAATCGGCGGGTCGCAAATCCGGGAAGGTCAGCATGAGGTTGGTCATGTCGCCCTTCGGGTCGAGGATCAGAGTCGGGATGCCCGCAAGCAGCGCTTCTTCCAGATAGATGATGCCAAGCCCGGTCTTCCCGGAGCCGGTCATGCCGACGATCACTCCGTGTGTCGTCAGATCTGCCGGGTCGTACTCGACCAGGTCACCGGTCCGCTCGCCGGTAGACCCGTCGATCAATCCCCCTAGAAAGAAGCCGTCTTTTGCCATCGGTATTCCTTCGTCTCGGCGGCACAGACAGACAATAGATGCTGAGGGTTGGGCATCGGCAGAGGCATGTCCACCCAAGGCGCGACATCGTCGCTAGCTGAGCGCCCCGGTGACGTGACGGACCGCGTCGTCGACGGTTCTACACATTGCGATGCCCTCTGAGTTGCTGGCCAGCCGCTCGGTGAGCAGCGGCACCAGCTCGAGCCAGGTCGGGCCGACGGTTGCGATAGGCCCGAAGCGGGTTCCGGCGAACGGGGCGACGAAGGCGAGATTCCAGGCGACGACAAGTTCGGCAAGCGTACCGATGCTGCCCGGCAGGGCGATACAACCGTCGGCGAGGTTGTTGAGCAGAGCGATCCTGTTTGCCAGATCATCGGCGATCAACTCGTGCTGTACCCATTCGTTTGCACCGGAGCGGTCCGGGAACACGGCGGGGGCAGTCACCCCGATGGTGGGCCCGCCCGCCTCGGCGGCTCCGCGGCACACCGCTTCCATCAGGCCGAAGTAGCCGCCGGTGGCAACAGCGAGACCGGCTTCAGCCAGCAAGCGGCCGCACCGCATTCCGTCTTCGTATTCGGGGCTACCCGGTTTCGAAGCCGACGATCCGAATACCGCAATCACGCGGCGGTCTGTGGGATTCATATATGCATCCTGTGTTCGATTCCGCTCACGATCCGGATCGTGAGCGCGGCCGCTGTCGCCACCAGCCCGAGCCCCAGGATGATGATCGTGTTCGAAGCGATCTTCACAGTCGCGGCTTCATCACCGAGTAGAAAGTAGCTCCCGGCGGCGATGGCGGTCCCGAGACAGCCGATGAGGGTGACAGTCCCCATCCGGCTATCACGTATCGCTCCGGTGCCTGAGATAGTGCGTCGCCACACGAGCCAGCTGAGCGCGGTGGTTGCTGCGGCTACAGCGACGATGATGAGCCCGATTGTTGTGGCGAGCTCGAGACCCGAGACGCTGCCCAACGCGATGCGGCCCTCATCAACAGCCTGCAGGCGGGTGTTCAGGAAGAAGAACGCCGCACCGGCAATCACGGCCATGACCGCGGTCAGGGTCGCCGTGATCTCGACGATGCGGGCCGGAACACCGACCCTCCGTGCCATCCTTGGCATCTCCCCTTTCGGTCTGAGGTGTTCCCAGGGGTCGGAGGCGGCAGTGGCCGGCTGCGACTCTTGTGTCCCAGCCGCCTCTGCGTCCTCGTCACCACCGGTGACCACCGAGATGTTGTCAACGGCGATCTCGATGCTGCCCGGTGCCAGCGATGCTGTGGAGATATCGTTCCCATCCAGGGGGTCAGACGCAAGCTCCTGGGCATCGACGTCGACAACACTCCACCCCCGGCTGATCAGCTCGACCTGCGGGGCAGTATCCCCGGGTTGTGTCATCGTCTCGTCCGTTGTTGTGTTGATGGTTAGCAGCGCACGGCCACAGGTCTCGCAGGAATCCAGGTGAGTATCGGTGGTTGCGCCGCAGTAAGGACAGGTAGTCATGCTCCAGCGCCACGATAATCGCAGATGGGCCTGGGCCGTGTGACCACGGCGGTGAGCGCCGCAGCGACAATCGCCCCCGGCTCGGCCGGGGGCGACGTTGAGAGGCTTCGTGTGAGAGAAGTCATTCAGACAACGTATCCGCTTCCGCGTCGGTTCCCGCACACTCAGGGCAGAAGAGCCGAACGTCGTTGTCTCCAGCCTCGTTCTTGGCGACGCCTTCGGCGACTACGAATCCGTACGTGCCGTGTGGGCACTGCTCCCTGACGGCGGCATCCCGGCGATACACCTTCAGTAGGACCGGGCCCGAAATCTCCTCGCTGCCTGGAATGTCGTTGATGCCGAGGTCCTGGATCTCCTCACGAACGAGGTCCATCAATGTAGGGATGGCGGGGGGTGGCTCCAGCGTGTCGAGGATCCTGCGCTGCCTCCGGCTTGCAGAAACCGGGATCTGTGGGGCTGCAGAGGCGTCCTCCGGCTTGACGCGTTGGCGGGTGCGGGCCAGTAGCACGACAGCCAGGATGATCGAGCCGAGCATTGCGATCAGAACGATGATGATGTCCAACATATTGTCCATGTCAATCAGCTTGCGTTCGCCTGGTCGCCTCCTGGCGATCTGCTTGGTTCAACAACTCTACGATGCTCTTGACCTTCTGCGCGTCTTCGAGCGATGTCACGAGGACGGCATCGGCAGTTTCCACGACGACCACGTTGTCGAGGCCTGCGACCGCGACCAGTCGATGCTCCGCCCTGACGTAGGAATCGGTGGTGGCAAAGGTGATGGTGTCCCCAACGGTGACGTTTCCGTCCTCGTCCCTTCTACCGATGTTCCACAGCGCCGTCCAGGACCCCACGTCGCTCCATCCTGCATCGAGGGGGACCACCACCGCACGGGCGGTCTTCTCCATCACGGCATAGTCGATCGAGTCTGCGGGTGTCACCGCGAACTGCTCGGCATCGAGATGGATGCCGTCGCTACGAACCGCCCTGCTCATCGTCTCTGCACAACCGGCACTGATCTCGGGAGCGAACTCCTCGAGGGCTTCCAGGTAGGCGCTGCAGCGGAAGACGAACATCCCGCTGTTCCATAGGTAGTTGCCGACCTGCCAGGTATGCGCGTGCCGTTTCCAGATCGGGTTTCTCCACGAACCGGGCTACCGCATGAGCGGTTGCATCGACTGGAGCACCCGTCTTGATGTAGCCATATCCGGTCTCCGGGCTGGTGGGCACGATGCCGAAGGTGACCAGGTCGCCCGCGGTGGCGAGGCCGGCTGCATGTGCCACCGCTTCGTGGAACGCCGCAAGGTCTTTGATGACGTGGTCGGCGGGCAACAGCAGCATCAAGGGATCATCACCGTTTGCGGTCAGTTCTAGAGCCGCTACCGCAGCAGCAGGGGCGGTGTTGCGGCCGAATGGCTCGAGGATGACACGGTTCGGGTCGAACCCCGCCCCGGCCAGCTCCTCTGTGACGAGGTCATGGTGGGCGACGTTTGCCACGATCAGCGGGCTTGCGAACTCCAGCCCTTCGAGCCGATCGAGGGTCGCCCTGACCATGGTCCTCTCGTCAACGAGAGGCAGAAACTGTTTTGGGCGATCTGATCGGGATGCCGGCCAGAGTCGAGTACCGGCCCCGCCGGACATCAAGACAGGTACGAGCTTGGGTTGCACAGTCACGATGCGCAATGTATCGGTTCATCGGCCCACAACCAAAGGACCTTCGCCCCGGCCGGGGTCAAGCGGGCTCCTGTCGACCCTTCGGGTTTTGCTCTGCTCTCGAGCAGATAGGCGACTGCGACCCGGGAATCGCCATGTCCGAACGCGGTGATCGTATCGTTCACCCGCAGCACCGTGTCGCCGTGCGGGATGATGACCGAGTCATCTCTGCGGATCGACACCAGCACTGCTTCCTCGGGCCAGTCGAGATCTCTCACCCGCTGCCCGGCAGCCGCCGATCCGGACAACACAGGCACCTCATAGAAGGTCGCACCCGGCTGTACCCGCTGCCTGAGTCGCTGCCGGTAGAGTTGCCGATCCGTTACCGCCCCTAGAGCATGGTGGTAGGCGGCCACAACGCTGTTGCGGCGGAACATGCCAACTAGCCGGTTCGGGTCGATGTCATCGACCACAGGCAGCCTGCCGACACCTAGAGCAGCCATCCGGGCAAGGGCTGCTGAGACAGGCATGCTCGGGGTCACTGTGATCGGTCGATCGGTCATGGTGTCGCGTACCAGCGTCTCGTCAGGGTCGCCCTCGGCGAGTGCGATATCGAGCAGGGTGATCACTCCGGCGAGCTTGCCGTTGCTCTCGACCACCGGCAAGCCGTGATGCCGCGACTCGTCGAGGAACCGGGCCGCCTCAGAGATGGTCATCGACGGGGAGAGAGCCTCGTCGAGAACGGTCATCACCTCGCCGACGGTGACCGTATCCAGCAGGTCGACGTCTTCGTTCTGGACGAGATGCACCCCTCGTCTGGTCAGTGGCATCGTGTAGACGCTGTCGGGGTGGATCCGATCGGCAAGGAAGGATGCAATCGATGCGGCCAGCATGAGGGGGAGCACAAGCGCATAGTTTCCTGTGATCTCGAACACCATGATGATCGACGTCAACGGTGCCCTGGCGACCGCAGCGAATGTCGCCGCCATCCCGACCAGGGCATACGAGGCAGGCTGGATGTCGGTGAACCATAGGTGTTGTGCGGTAATCGCCACGTGCCGTGCCGAGCGTCCCCCCGATGAACAGGCTGGGCATGAAGGTTCCCGCAGAACCGCCCCCGGAGCGGGTGAATGCGTTGGTGACCATCTTGAGGAGGGCCAATATCGGCAACGTCCAAAGCACGAGGCCCGTGCCGGTGGCGCTTGTCATCCGCATCAAGCCGGCGAGGAAGTCTTGCCCGGTACCGAGAGTGCGTTTGTCGATCAATCCGGCCGCAGCAATCGCCAGGCCTGCCGCCACGGGCCTTGTCCAGTCGGGATACCTGTAGTTGATCTTCAGATCGTTGACCCAGTTGAGGATCCGCAGGAACAGGAGTGCGGCCCCGACTGCGATCAACCCGAGCGCAAGATACAGGATGAGCTCACGGGGATCGTCGAAACTGCCACCGGGGGAGGAGAGGATCTGCTCGTCGCCGACCAATGTGTGGGCTGTCACCGCCGCAACTACAGAAGTGACCACTACCGCATTCAGGTGGCGGATAGCCAGGTTGCCGAGGATCACTTCCATGGCGAAGAGCATCCCCGCAATCGGTGCATTGAATGTAGCTCCGATGCCTGCGCCTGCGCCTGCGGCAACGAGACTCCGGATGCGGTCTTCGCTGAAACGTGTATAGCGAGAGAGCGATGAGCCGATGGCGGCACCGATCATGACGCTCGGGCCCTCGCGGCCGCCACTACCACCGACGCCGAGCGTGGAGCCGGTGCTGACTATCTTCGGGAGGATGGTCCTTGTCGAGATGTAACCGGCGCGGAGCCCCACTGCCGAGATAGTCTCGGTGACACCGCCACTTTCGATGGAGTCACCAAAATGCCGTGGCAAGCGCCCACGCGAGCAGCAACCCGATCGGAATGGTGATGAAGAAGGCATTCCGGCCCGATCCCGAGGCGGCATGTAGCCAGCTGGAGATTGCCCTACCGGCTTCCACTGACTTCACCAGCAGCACCACAGCGAGACCGACGATGAAACCGACCACAATCGCTGCGGTCATGAACGCAGTCTGGCCACGGGAGTTGGCGATTTGCCGTAGTTTTGAGCGCAGGGTTCCCATTGGCCCCCAAATTAGCGCCGGTTGGCAAATTCAACGAGCCCATTCGCTCGGTGCCGAACGGGTAATTCGTCGGTGACTTTGTGTAGCGTCCCCACCATGACTACCTACCGCGTTGGAGAGGTCACCCGATGGTGGCGGCCTCTATCGGCCGTGCCTTTCCCGATGAGATCTGGGTCCAGGGAGAGATCAGGGATCTGAGTAGGGCCCCCAGCGGTCATGTGTATTTCACCCTCGTCGACGCCGACGCCGGGGAGACCCCGTCCCCGATCCTGCCGGTGACCCTGTTTGCCTCTGAGAAGTACGCGGTGAATCGGGTGCTGCACCGATCGGGTGCAGTGCGTATGACAGACGGCGTTTCGGTCAGGATCCGGGGCCAGGTCGGCCACTATGCGGCGAGGGGGATCGTACAGCTGCGGATGACGTGGATCGACCCCGAGTACACCCTCGGCAAGTTCGCCGCGGAGCGGGAGCGGGTGGTTAGCGAGCCTCGAGGAACGGGGATTGCTGGAGAAGAACCGGGCACTGCCGTTGCCGTTGGTGCCGTTGCGGGTTGGTTTGATCACGAGTGCAGGTAGCGCCGCAGACGCAGATTTCACTCATGAACTGGAGCGAGCGGTATGCATGGGAGCTCCAGCCGGGTGGATGCCAGAGTGCAGGGGGCCGCCGCGGTGCGGTGACGTCGTAGCCGCCATAACCAGCTGGCGGGAGCGCAGGCATCGATGCGATCGCCATCGTCAGGGGCGGCGGGGCGCAAACAGACCTTGCCGCATTCGACTCCGAGGAGATCGCTGTTGCCATCGCCGGGTGCCCCATCCCCGTCCTCACCGGCATCGGCCATGAGATCGATGTCTCCATCGCCGACCTGGTGGCCCGTAGTCACAAGACGCCAACTGCTTGTGCCGGGGCACCTGATGGCCGGGTGACGGAGTTCACGACAGGCTGGACCATCTGGCGGTGGCAACCCAGCGGGTGGCCGCCGGGCGGCTCCGCAGCCGCGACCGGCAACATCGATAGCGCCACCGCCCGGTTGCGTCGGGCGGCGCGCGGCGCTCGGGCCGTGCCGGGGGGCAGCTGGCGGCGATCGAGCGGGAGACGATGCGGGCGGGCCGCGCCTGTTGCGGCGCCGGGAGACGGATCGAATCTCAGCGGCTGGAGCGGAGGCTGCATCGCGCCGGGACGGTCCAGCTCGATGCGGCGACTGGGTCACTCGATAGGATTGCGACGGTGGTCGGAGCACAGCAGCTGCGCAGCGTCGAGAGTGACTCGTGCCCATGTAGACGACCTGCAACACAGGATGGAATTGCTCGACCCGCAGCGGTTGCTTGCTAGGGGCTGGTCGATCACCAGAACCGCTGCTGGTGAGCTGGTGACGACGCCGGAGACGGCGGGTCCGGGAACGTGCTGCGCACCACCGTCGCGGGTGGGGACATCACGAGTGTTGTTACCGAGGAGACTGACAATGGCCGATGAGATCACATACGGGGAAGCGCTCGAGGAACTCGAAGAGATTCTGGCCGCTATCGAAGAAGAGCAGGTCGATGTGGATGAGCTGGCGGTGAAGGTGAAGCGGTCGGCCGAGCTGATTCGCCTGTGCCGAACCCGTATCGACGCCGCGGCTGCCGAGGTGGAAACGGTCGTTCACGAGATGGATTCAGGAGAAGATCACAATGGATGAGACCACGGAAAGCAATTTCACGGAGCGGCTTCGTGGCTTCGGTTCGAGCCGAGGGGACGATCGTTGATTCGTGAGGCGGGTGCATTCGCCATCGTCGCAGGCGGCAATGCCACGCTCAAACAGGCAGGCACAGGGCTTTGTATTGCCGGTGGAGACGCGAGCATGACGCAGGCCGGTGCCGGCAACATGTTGGTCGGTGGCTCGGTCGAGATGACGAGGACGGATTCGCCAATGGTGGCGATGCGAGGCGACACTCAGCGACAGCCGGGTAGGGGTGTTGATCGGCGGGCAAGGTGACGCATGGAGCGCTCAGAGGTAATGCTTGAGCACGGCCCAGGCGGCGGCGTACTCGGTGCCGCGGCCGGTGCGGTGTTTCTTCCTGCTGTCACAGATTGCCCGCAACGATCTTGAGCTTTACCGGCATCGCCCGTGGCCTAGGCTGGGATAATGCATCGGCATACGCCGTAGTCAAGGTAATGGTCGACCCGGATACGGGCGTGAGATATCTGGCAGTTGCCGAGCGTGGGACCGATTTGCTCAAGAACCCGATCCTCAACAAGGGAACGTGGCATTTACCAGGGAGGAGCGGGAGGCATTTGGCCTGGTCGGGATGCTGCCCGACCGGGTTGGCCTCGATCGAGGAGCAGGTAGAGCGGGTGGCCAACCAGATCCAGTACAAGGCCACCGACATGGACAAGAACATCTATCTCAACGGTCTCATGGACCGCAACGAGACGCTGTTCTACCGGGTGCTTGTCGAGAACCTGGAGACGATGGTCCCGCTCATCTACACACCGACGGTGGCCACGGCGTGCCGTCATTGGAGCAAGATCTTCCGTCGGGCGAGAGGCATCTATGTGACCCCGCGGGACAGGGGGCGCATGGCGGACGTGTTGCGGTGCCGGCCCCAGCGCCGAGCGACCCGTCATCGTTGTCACCGACAACGAGCGAATCCTCGGCATCGGCGACCAGGGTGCGGGCGGCATGGGCATCCCGATCGGGAAACTGGCGCTTTACGCAGCCGGAGCCGGCATTCACCCCACTCGCTGCATCCCTATTTCTCTAGACGTCGGCACCAACAACCCCGAGCTGCTGGCGGACCCGGTTTACATCGGGTATCGCAAACCGAGGCTCACCGGTGACGAGTATCGGGAGTTCATTGCCGAGTTCGTTGCTGCGGTCGAGGAGGTGTATCCCGATGCCCTGCTGCAATGGGAGGACTTCTCGAATCGAACCAGTTTTGAGAACCTCTCCACCTACCGCCAGCAGCTGCCGTCTTTCAACGACGATATCCAGGGTACCGCGGCCATGGTCGTCGCCGGGCTGAAGGTTGCCACCCGAGAGAGCGGATCGAAGATAAGCGATCAACGGATCGTCATAGTTGGCGCAGGCTCCGCAGGCATCGGGATCAGGGACCAACTCGCCACTGCGATGATCGATGAGGGCTCGGCCCGTCGGGAGGCTGAGGCCAGGATCATGACCCTCGACAGTCGCGGCTTGATCGTCGAGGGACGCCTCGATCTCCCCCCGGGCAAACAGAAGCTGGCGCTGCCTATCGAGGCTGTCAACGACTGGGCGGTCGCAGGCGACTCGATCGGTCTCGCCGACGTCGTCCGCAACGCAAGGGCCTCCGTGTTGATCGGTGTCAGCGGCGTACCGGGCATGTTCACCGAGGAAGTGATCAAGATGCTCGGGGGACATGCGAAACGCCCCATCGTCCTGCCGCTATCCAATCCGACCAGCCACGCCGAGGTCACCCCCTCGAGTGCCATCGAGTGGACTCACGGTCGTGCCATCGTCGCCACAGGCAGCCCGTTCCCCGATGTCACCTATGAGGGAAGGACGCACAAGATCGGGCAGGCGAACAATGTCTTCGTCTTCCCGGGCATCGGGCTCGGGGTACTCGCCGCCGGGGCGCGTGAGGTCACGGATCGCATGTTCTTGGCCGCCTCCAAGGCTCTCGCCGATCGTGTCACCTCCGAGCAGGCCGATGTCGGTCAGCTGTACCCATCGATCACCGAGGTGCGGGCGACCTCGCTTGCCGTTGCCCGGGCTGTCGCCGGGCAAGCGATCGCAGACGGTGTCGCCGATCCGATGCCGGATATCGACCAGCGCATCGCGGAGGAAATGTGGTTTCCCGAGTATTTGCCGTACCGTCCGATGTGACATGAGCCCTCCCCGTATCGAGCCGGAGCACGGCATCTTCATCAACCGCACCATCAACCTGAGGTCGATAAAGGCCATCGGGTACGACATGGATTACACGCTGGTCCACTACCACGTCGGTGAGTGGGAGGCCGCTGCCTTTTCCCATGCAAGAGAACACCTGCTTGCGATGGGGTATCCGGTCGAGGAGATCGTGTTCGATCCGGCAATGGTGATACGCGGGCTTGCCATCGACCTCGAGCTCGGCAATCTGGTGAAAGCGACCCGGTTCGGGTATCCGATCCGGGCGGCGCACGGCACGAGGTTCCTCGAATACGAGGAGCTGCGCACCACCTACGCAGGGACCTTTGTCGACCTCGCCGAGGATCGGTTCGTGTTCATCAACACGTTGTTCTCCCTTTCGGAGGCGAGCCTCTACGCCCAGTTGGTCGATCTTCTCGATGCCGGTCGCATCGAGAAGGGTGTTGGCTATGCCGGGCTCTATCAGGCTGTTGTGACATCGCTCGACGGGTCGCATCGCGAGGGCAAGCTCAAGCGAAGCATCGTTGCAGAGCCGGAGCGGTTTATCGACCCGGACCCTGACGGCGTGCTTGCGCTCGTCGACCAGTTGGAGGCCGGCAAGCGGCTCATGCTGATCACCAACTCCGAGTGGGAGTACACGGTTCGGATCATGGAGCACGCCTTTGATCCATACCTACCGAAAGGGATGAGGTGGCGAGACTTGTTCGAGGCGATCATCGTCTCGGCGGACAAGCCTGCCTTCTTCACCGCAGACAAGCCCCTGTACAAGGTTGTCGATGAGGACGAGTCGCTGCTGCGGCCGCACATCGGCAAGATCGAGCCGGGCAGCGTGTTCTTCGGTGGGTGCGCCAGCCAGGTCGAGAGCTCGCTCGATGTCTCCGGAGACGAGATCCTCTACGTCGGCGACCATCTTTTTGGCGATGTCCATTTCTCGAAGGCGTTGCTGCGGTGGCGCACTGCGCTGATCCTGCGGGAGCTGGAAAGCGAGGTTGCCGGGTTGCGTGCCTTCCGACCCGATGAGGTGATGCTGGAGACACTGATGGGGAGGAAGGCAGCCCTTGAGGCGGAGTCGTCTGCGGTCCGGTTGGCCTTGCAGCGGGAACGGCTTGGCTATGCACCCCCTCCCCCCGGTGTCACACTGGACCGGGGCAGGCTGGAGGAGTTGCGGTCACAGATCGCCAGCCATCGACGCGGAGATCACCCCGCTCGCCGTTGCCGCATCACAACTGCGCAACAAGGCATGGGGGCCGTTGATGCGGGCCGGTATCGACAAGAGCCTTTTTGCCCGCCAGGTGGAGAAGTACGCCGATTGCTACACGTCGCGGGTCGGCAACTTCCTCCACGCCAGCCCGTTCGCCCTACTGCGTGCCTCCCGTCTTGACCTGCCCCACGACACCTGGATCGACTGACGCCAAGCCGCTTCCTGCGTACCCCAAGCAGCTTCTTGCGTACGCCATGCCCACATGTGGGCACCAGGTCCGCCGGAAGCGGGGCGCTCTCGACACCGTTCCCTACATATGTTTCCAGGTCGAGGTTGTGGGCTGTCTAGCTGCCCGGAGTTGTTGGATCCGGGAATGTCGCGGTAGAACGTGACCGTCTGCAAGGCTGGTGGCTATGGACAGCTCGGTCATCTTGGTTGAAGGCGAGAGCGACAAGGCGGCGCTCGAGGTGGCTGCGGGTGTGCTCGGGTTCGACCTGACCTCAACATCGATCGTGGTGATGAACGGCGCCACCAACGTGGTCAGGTTGCTCGCTGAGACGGTTCCGAGCGGCGCCCGGGTTGCGGGCCTTTACGACGTAGCCGAGGAGGCCCACATCGTGCGAGCCCTGGCCGAGGCCGGTCTGACGGATGGCCGCGATCCGACAGCTCTGGAAAGCCGGGGGTTCTTTGCGTGCGACCGCGACCTGGAGGCAGAGCTGATCGGGGCGCTTGGAGCCGCTCGCGTCATCAGTGTGATCGAGACCCAGGGCGACGACATCCGGCGATTCCACTCGCTGCAACAAATGCCCGAGTGGCGAGGACGCATGGTCGAGGATCAGTTGCGGAGGTGGTTCGGCAGCGGTAGCAAACGCAAGGTCAGGTATGCGCCGCTTCTCGTCCGGGCAATGGCTGCGGTCGAGATACCCCGACCGCTGCGCCTGGTCCTGGAGCACGCGCTCGGTCGCTAGCCGGAATCGGCACTTGCGCCGATCGTCCGCAAAACAAGCCGTCGGGCTCCCGGGCCTCCCCGTTGCCCAGCTTCCGAAGCCCGAGCACCCGCTATTGCTTGGGCGGACCGACCGTGAGAAGCGCCGTACCGTTCATATACACGACCGAACCGTCAGGCAGTGGCGGATCGAAGACATAGCCACCGACGTCTTCGTCCTCGCTTGCCGGCTGCAAGACCCAGGTCGCCTCAGATCCATTTGGCAGGACAGCTCTGATGTCGACATCCGGCGGAGCCGGGGCCCGGTTGCCGGGACCGAGCACGAAATAGACACCAGTACTCCCAGCCGTAACAGCCCAGTTCGCTTCGCCCTGCATCGTCCGCAGAATAGGCAATACCGCCGACCTGGTGGGATCAGCATGCTATGGAAGGTAGGTGGCGAAGCCGCATAGCGGCGCCGCCGCTGTTCCCGTACGCTTCTGGAACGTTTCTGCCGTGCAGCAACGTCCAACCGGCAAGACCACGCCACGCGGTCCAAGACAACGAATAGCAGGTGTCATGAAAGAGCTGAAGCCGATCGTCGCCATCGTCTTTGCTGCGTTGGTCGTCGTGCTCGCCTTCCTCCTCTTGAAAGGTGGCACGACAGAGATCGTGGTCCAACCGGACTATCAGTTGCCCCCACCCGGGGATGTCGGCCCTACCGGGACCCCGGTTGCGGTTGTGGCTTCGATGCGCGAGGACAATGAGACAACTCTTCTGGGGTTGATCAGCGTGCGGACGCATTACCTCGTCGGTGTCCAGTTCTACGCACCAGCGGAGTGCGCGACGTCGATTGGAGATGGTGATCCATGGCCGGTGTCGGCCTCCGGGTGTGAGACCGACGTGCCTATCGAAGGCGTCGTCGCCGGCTCCGGTACCGCAGCGACCGGCGAGACCATAGTGCTCGTCGACACCGAGGTCAGTGGGGAGTGCTTCGACGCGCTGCGACCGAACGATTTGTGGCCTGCGGAATCGCCGGCATGCGAACAACCGCCATCCGGGTGAGCATTCATCACTGGAGGCGACCGGCACCTAGCCGTGCAACTCCGCCAACTGCAGCGCAACCTGTGCCGCCACCGCAGCGTTGTTCTCGGCGAGGGCGAGATTGGCCGGGATGCTGCGACCGTCGGTTGCCTCTGCGATCTGCTCGAGGACGAACGGGGTCACAGCCGCACCTCTGACGGTGCTCGCTTTGGCCAATGCAGTCCCGATTGCATCCCACACATCGTCGGCGGGGATGGCGTCGGTCTCTGGCACCGGCACCGCAAGCAGCACTCCGCCCTGGTCCCAGGACAGGCGCTGGGAGAGGATGGCAGCCACCTCAGCGGCCGTGTCTACCCGCACCGCTACCTTCAAGCCGCTCTCCCGTGCATAGAACATGGGGAACTCGTCTGTCTGGTAACCGAGCACGGGCACCGACTCCATCTCGAGGAACTCGAGCGTCTTGGCAATGTCGAGAAACGCCTTGGCGCCTGCGCACACCGTGAGTACCGGATGGAGCGCGATAGCGCCCAGATCAGAACTGATATCCCCCGAAGTCTCCGAGCCGATGTGCACCCCACCGATACCACCGGTTGCGAACACGTGGATCTCTGCGGCGGCGCAAAGGGCAAGCGATGCGGAGACTGTGGTGGCTCCGACGTCCCAACGCTGCGCCACCGCAACGGGGATGTCGCGTTCGGCGGTCTTGCGGGCAGGGCCGAGGATGCGCTCATGCTCGTCAGGCTCGAGACCGATGCGGGCTCGCCCGTCGATGATGGCGGTCACTGCAGGCACGGCACCCTGGCTCCGGATGGCGGCAATGCATCGCTCCAGCGCCTCCTGGTTGGCTGGAGAGGGCAGCCCCAGATGGCTGAATATCGTGCTCTCCAGCCCCACGACCGGTCGCCCGTCGGCGAGCGCGGCGGCGACCTCACTGCTGATCGTCAAATGCGGCATGTAGTGAGGATAGGCCCGACGCAGAGCGGATTCTTATCCGGGAGATCGGCTTAGGCTGGCGGTGTGAGAGCGATGCGAACCATGCTGCCGACGATGGTCCTTGTCCTGCTGGCGGCATCCTGTGGTGGTGGCAATGACAGCAATCGAGGTGTTGCATCGATCGACGACCTCTCTACCGAGACCACGGCAACAACAGCCTCACCATCTGCCGGAGACGATCCGGCCACTGATGAAGAGAAGGTTCTCGAGTTCGCCGCATGTATGCGGGAGCAGGGCATCGATTTCCCCGATCCAGTAGTTGATTCTGATGGAAACGTGGGGTTCGACCTCACGATGCTTCAGAAGCTCGTCGACGTCGACCGGGACGAGCTGGAGAAGGCATTCGAGCCGTGTGCACCGTTCCTCGAAGGCGTCGACTTCGGCTTCGACAGGATCTTCGACGCCGAATTCCAGGATGACCTTGTCGCTTTCTCTGAATGTATGCGGGCCAACGGTTTCGACATACCCGACCCCGACTTCACCGGTCTGGCCGAAGGCAAGCCCCTGTACCCACAGCTCAATCTCGACGATCCCGACTTCGAGGCTGCGTTTGATGCGTGCCGCGACACATTGCCCGGCATCCCCGGGATCGCCAACTGAGGCGGTTCTCATAGATTCTTTAACGTTGTCCCAGGAAGTTCGCAGGCGTCGGTGTGATGATCGTCCTTAAATCTCGGTAGAAGGGTCTGATGACAGCGCGTTTGTTCACTGTTGGTCTTGTTCTCGTTCTCGCAACGGCAGCGTGCCGCGGGGGTGATAGTTCGACTGAGGGAGTGGCTTCGTTGGAGGGGGCGGAGACGGTGACAACCGACGCCAACGCCACGACGGCTCCGGCAGGCACCGTCGACCAGGAGCAGCAGATGCTCGCCTTTGCCGCCTGTATGCGCGACAACGGGGTTGACATGCAGGACCCCACCGTCGACGCCGACGGCAACGTCCAGTTCGGGGGTTTCGGGGGTGGCCCAACGTCAGGCGACGCGTCAAGCGACGCCGACAGGGAGAGCATCCGCACCGCCATGGACGCCTGCCAGGATCTGCTCGGCGGGCTGTCGCTCGGACGGGGCGGGGGCAACTTCGACTCCACGCAGCTCGAGGACACAATGCTCCAATACGCCGCCTGTATGCGTGACAACGGCTATGACATGCCCGACCCCGACTTCACCTCCTTCGGGCCCGGCCAGGGAGACGGCGCGCCCGGCGACGGCGGCGGCGGCGGCCCATTTGCCAACATCGACCCGCAAGACCCCAATTTCACCAAGGCTCAGACCGCTTGCCAGGACATTCTCTCCGGCTTCGGGCCTGGTGGGGGCGGCTTTGGTCGAGGCGGCGCTGATGACGGCGGTGGCCCACCGCAGACAAACAACGGTTGACCCGGCGATGGGAGAATCAACGGTGAATGCGAGAGTCGAGGAAACCCACGTGAGCGCCAACCCCAACAATGAAGCAGACACCGCCCCAGTCCCTCCTCACCGTAACCGTCGCTGGTGGCGGATCCTCGCCGTCGTTGTCGTGGCGGCCGCTGCGGGTGTCACCTACTTGCTGCTGGGGAACCGTGGCGATGCAGGCGATAGCGAGCCTACGGCGCTGTCGTTTGCCGACGTCGTCCGTACCGACCTGGTTCAGACAGACTCATTCGACGGCACACTGGGCACCGAGGACGGCGACCCCGTCACCAGCCCCATATCCGGGGTAGTGACCACAACCGCCGAGTCCGGGCACGACCATCGAGCAGGGCGATGTCTTCCTCACCGTCGACAACCAGCCGGTTGTGCTGCTCTACGGAAAGCTGCCCGCCTATCGAGCGCTCGCCCCGACCGCGGATAGATTCGACCGCGATCGGCAACAAGACGGGGGTGCTGACCGATGCCGTCGCCGCCGGGGACACGATCCAACAGGGTGACGTCCTCTATCGGATCAACGGAGAACCGGTAGTGGTCATGTACGGGGACGTGCCCGCATACCGCACACTCCGTGATCTCAGCGACAACATGACCGGCGACGACGTGCTCGAGCTCGAGCAGAATCTGGTCGCCCTCGGCTACGACCCCGACGGTCTTGCCTCTGTCGACGAAGAGTTCACCAGCTACACCGCCACGATGGTGGAACGGTGGCAAGAGGATCTCGGTGTCGAAAGACACCGGTGTCGTCGCCCTCGGCGACGTCATCTTCATCCCCGGTCCTGCCGAAGTGCTCACCGTTACGGCCGAGATCGGCCAGTCGGTGGGCGCCGGCCAAGCTGTCGCCACGATCACATCCGGTGATCCGCTAGTGGTGACGATGTGCGCCAGCTCGAGCAGGATCTGACGGATCTGGGCTACGAGGGGCCGGTCGTCGATGGTGTGTGGGACGATGGCACCAAGAGGGCCGTTACCGCCTGGCAAGCGGACGTGGGTTCGAGGCCGATGGTGTCATCGACCTGGGTGAGGTCGTCTACCTCCCGGGGCCGGTGCGGGTAAATGAGGTCATCTCGCCTCCGTTGGCACGGGAGTCAGCCAGGGCACTCCTGTGTTGGGTGTTTCCTCAGCCGGGCAGTACGTGACCTTCAGATCTTCCCGCACGCAACCAGGGCCTGCTTGCGGTTGGTGAGGCGGTGACCATCGAGATGCCGGACGGTACCGATACCTCCGGAACGGTTACCGAGGTCGCATCGGTCGCCACGGGTGGCCAGGGGGTCGATGCCACATTCGAGGTCGACATCGACCTGGACGATCCCAGTCGTGGCGGTAGGGCTCGATGAGGCTCCCGTCACGTCGAATCTTGTCCGATTCGGTGAGCAATGTGATTGCTGTGCCCGTTTCGGCGCTGGTAGCGCTCAAGGAGGGAGGCTACGCCGTGGAGGTGCGACGCCGGCGGCGGCAGTACCCGGCTGGTTGCCGTCGAGCCCGGTTTGTATGCGGACGGCATGGTCGAGGTCGAGTCCGATGGTCTGAGCGTCGGCGACCAAGTGGTTGTGCCGTGACCGTGACCGCTACCGGGGACCAGGTGGCGCCTGCCGCGCGGACCGGACGTAGTCCTCTCGCTGAGCGGTGTCAGCAAGGAATATCCGACGACGCCGCCGGTGAGGGCACTGCGGGGTGTCGACTTCTCGGTGTCCCGATGGCGAGCTGGTCGGTGTCGTCGGTCCTTCGGGGAGCGGGAAGTCAACGCTTCTTCATATCATGGGAACGCTCGATCGGCCCACTTCTGGAGAGGTGACCGTCGCCGGCTACGACGTGGCCAGTCTCAGCGACAAGGACCTGTCGGCGCTGCGTTCCCGCCACATCGGTTTTGTGTTCCAGCAATTCCACCTGCTCAGCGGGTATACCGCTCTCGACAATGTTGCCGACGGTTTGCTCTACACGGGCGCCAACCTGGCGACACGCCGTGAGTTGGCGGAGCGTCGCCCTAGAGCGGGTCGGTCTCGGTCACCGGCTCAACCATGTCGCCACCCAGATGTCGGGTGGGGAACGGCAGCGGGTCGCCGTGGCCAGGGCGCTGGTCGGCACGCCTTCGATAGTCCTCGCCGACGAGCCGACGGGCAATCTCGATACCAAGAACAGCGACGCCATCGTTGAGCTCATCCGGCAGATAAACGCCGAAGGGGTCACCTTCGTCGTGATCACCCACAACCAGGAGATCGCCGAGCGTTCCCACGCACCCTCGGGTTGCGGGACGGAGCCATCGAATATGACACGGGAGGGGAGCGATGACGACCCGTCTGGGAGCCGTCGAAGTTGCATGTGGTCGACGTCTGCGCACGGCCAGCGTCGGTCTTCGTAACCGCCGGTTGCGGGCCGGTCTCTCGGCGCTCGGCATCATGATCGGGATCGCCGCCATGGTCGGTGTGCTCGGGCTCTCCGAATCCTCGAAATCCGAGTTGCTGGCGCAGCTGGACAGGCTGGGGACCAATCTCCTCACAGTCCAGGCAGGAGCCGGAATCGGCATTGGCAGCGGCGAGTTGCCGGACGAAGCGGCGGGGATGATTGCAAGGATCGGACCGGTCGAGACAGACGAGCAGCATCTCAGTCCGTCGACGCCAACGTTTACAAGAACGACTCATCCCTCGGAAGGTCAGACCGGCGGGATCACGGTGCAGGCCGTGGATATCAACCTTCTCGACACCCTCGCCGGGAGCGTTGCCGACGGGAAGTTCCTCGATGAGGCGACCGCTCCTATCCCACGGCAGTGCTCGGGTCGGTGGCGGCGCAACGGCTCGGCATCGGCACCGTCACCGGCACCCAGCAGATCTGGCTGGGCGATCAGTGGTTCACCGTTATCGGGATGCTCAACGAATTCGAGCTGAACCCGGATCTCGACCGAGCCGCTCTCATCGGGTCAGACTGCGGCGCGACATACCTGGATCACGACAACGTGCCGACATCCATCCTGGTGCGGGTGAACCCGGACTACATCGATCAGGTCACGACGGTCCTGGCGGCGACGGCCAATCCGCAGAATCCTGAGGAGGTCGAGGTCGCCCGTCCCTCGGATGCGCTCGAGGCCAAGGAAGCGGCCAACGATGCCTTCACCGCGCTATTGCTTGGCCTCGGTGCCGTCGCTCTGTTGGTGGGCGGGGTGGGGATCGCCAACGTGATGGTCATCTCGGTGTTGGAGCGGCGCGGCCGAGATCGGGCTACGGCGGGCGCTGGGAGCTACCAAGCGTCACGTTGCGGTCCAGTTCCTCGGCGAGGCGCTGCTGCTGTCGGTGGTCGGCGGCGCCGGTGGTGTCGTGCTCGGGTGGGTGGTTACTTGGATCTATGCCGGATCAGGGGTTGGAGCACCCTGGTTCCCTCGGTTGCGATTGTCGGTGGAATCGTTGCGGCCCTTCTTATCGGCGCCGTCGCCGGTCTCTATCCGGCGATACGGGCGGCGCGTCTCTCTCCGACCGAGGCGCTCCATAGCGCCTAGCGCAAAATGTACCTTGACGATGCCGTCAAGATTGTTATATAACTATTAGAACAAACTTGAAAGGGAACCTCATGATCCTTGCTTTCAACTGGGCTGCGTGGGCGCCGATCATCATTGTTGCCCTCGCTTTTGTCGTCTGGTGCTGGGTCGACATCGCAAAACAGGAGGTCCGGTATCTGCCGAAGTGGCTGTGGGCGATAATCGTCACCCTATCCGTCCCGATGGGCGGCATCATCTATCTGCTGGTTGGCAGGGAATCGGCCCCCATCCGATGATCTCGACGACGCAACCTGACCAAGGAATACCCGGGCGACGATGCTTGCCCTCGACAACATCAACATCAACGTCGCCAATGGTTCGGTCTACGGGTCTGGTGGGCCCAAACGGTGCAGGTAAGACAACGCTGCTCGGCGTGCTCTCCGGGTTGCGTAGGGCAACCGGGGGATCGGTGACAGATCGCGCCCAGCAAGTAGGTGTTCTTCCCGACACGCCGCTTTTCGACAGTTGGTTGACTGCCCGGGAAGTCGTGGAGCTATCGCTCAACATGACAGCACCGGGGAGCCATGATCCCGAATGCGAGTCACGGAGATGCTCGTTCGAAGCAGGCATCGCCGATTCTGCGGATCGTGCGGTCGGCGGCTTCTCCCGTGGCATGCTGCAACGTCTCGGTGTGGCCGCGACCCTGGTGTCTCGTCCCGAGTTGATCCTGCTCGACGAGCCCTGCTCGGCGCTCGATCCGCTGGGAAGGCGCGAGGTGCTGGACCTGATCGCACGGCTCCGTGGCGATGCCACCGTTGTGTTCTCGAGTCACATCCTGGCCGACGTCCAGGAGGTATGTGACACAGTCGGCATTCTTCGTAGCGGCAGTCTGGTTTTCGAAGGGCCGCTCCGGGATCTGCTGGTCGGCAAGGCTCGGCCTCAGTACCTGGTTCGGCTTCGTCCCCCGGTTGGCCCGGTGCTCGAGGCGCTGCGCCAGGCTCCATGGGTCGAGGAGGTGATCCTCGGTCGACCCGGAGCAGATCAGAGGTCGGTGCCCGAGGATCTCGACGTCCTGGAAGACCAACCTGGCTGCCGGCATTGGCGTCCGCCGGGGCCAGGGTCGTCTCGATGGGCCCGGATGCGCCCTTCCCTCGAGGATGTCTTCCTGGAGGTGGTGAAGTGAATCTATGGAGGCTGGAATGGCTGCGTCTGGTTCGCACAAGACGATGGATCGGGCTGCTCGGCGTCTACCTGTTCTTCGGCTTCCTGGGCCCGATCACTGCCCGGTATATCGAGCAGATCCTAAGCAACTTCGGCGGTGACATCCAGGTCGTCGTTCCGAGCCCGGTACCCGCCGACGGCATCACCCAGTACGTATCCAACGCGCTTCAGCTCGGCCTGCTGGTATGCGGTCGGCATAGCCGCGGCGGCGCTGGCCTTCGACGCCAAGCCGCAGATGGGCATATTCCTGCGCACCCGGGTACACGAGGATGCAGAGACATCATTATGCCCCGGTTCGCCGTCATGTCACTGGCCGTCGTCGGCAGCTTCGTGCTCGGCTCGATTGCCGCACTCTACGAATCGGTCGTCCTCATCGGAGCCCTGCCGTTCGGCGGCTGGCTTACTCGGAACCCTGCTCGGGATCGCTCTATCTGGTCTTTGCCGTCGCGCTTGTTGCCATGGTGGCGGCGCGGGCGAAATCAGTGATGCTGACTCTGGTGGCGAGTGTCGCCGTCCTGCTGCTGATGCCCGATCATCGGTGTGGTACCCGCACTCAGCGAAGTGGCTGCCCAGCCATCTTGTCGGTGCTCTCGACGGGTTGGTCAGAAACGAGGGATTTGGCGACTACATCCGCGCCGCGATTGTCACCATCGGGCTGACCATCGCCGCGCTCATGGTCGCCGTGCGGTGGGCGGAGCAAGCGAGAGCTATGACCTGGGCCGGGAGCTGCTAGTCGGCTACCGACACCATGTAGTCGCCTGCCTCATCGTTCCATTTCAGGTCGACGACACCACGAGCACTGGCGGCCTGGACGAAGCGGAGGAATCCTGAGTAGCCCAGGCGCCGCTCGTTGAAGTCGGTCTGCCGCTTTCGCATCTGATCCTTCAGACCGGACAGCGGCTGGGCATTGCCGGTACCGATAGCATCGACGAGGAGCCGGAACTCCTTCTTGTGAGCATCGTCACCGGGGAAGTCCACGAGCGGGTCTCCCTTGGCACCCTCTTCGTTCAGAGCGACGATCGAGTTGGAAGCCAGATGGCGGATCAGCTCACCAAAACCCCGAAAACCCCAGTCGGTCTCACTGAAGGTCGGGTCCTTCCTGAGCAGTGCCCGCTTCAACGATGAAGAGCGTACCGAGCCGTCTGTGGATTGCTGCAGCCCGGCGAGAGTGGTGGTAACGAGCGATACCACGTCGTCGGTGGGTGAAGGCTTGGCTCGATCGTTGTCGCTCCTTGTCCTCCTTGTCCGGCTTCCGGTCCGGCTTGGAAGTCGGCTTCTTCCGCTTGGGGAGCTCGACGCCGCTCAGCCTCTCATAGAACAGAAACTCATCGCATGCAGGTGGCAGCATTGCGGATGTCGATGCCTTGAGACCGACTCCGATCACGCGCTTGTTCAGCTCCCGCAGCTTTTGGACGAGCGGGGTGAAATCACTATCGCCGGTGCAGATCACAAACGTGGTCACATAGTCACGCTCGAAGGCAAGCTCGACTGCATCCACCGCCATCTTGATGTCGGCGGCGTTCTTGCGGACCCGGCCCCTCCGCTGCGGGATCTCGATGAGCTCTACCTGATTGTCGGCCAGCATCTGCCGGTCCACAGCTGAAGGACGACCAGTCGGCGTAGGCGCGCCGGACCACAACCCGCCCTCGTTCCGCTAGAGACTCCGCAACCGGCTTGAAGTCGAATTGGATTCCGAGGTCGTCTCTGGCACCAATGGCCAGGTTCTCGTAGTCGATGAATAGCCCGATGCGTTCTTCGTCCATGTCACCCTTCTTCAATGCCATCGAGCGTAGCCGATACCGCAGCCGCGGCTCTCACCGGATTTCACCGATCCAGATATCCATGTGCTTTTTTCCCACCAGGGGCTGGGTCACCGAGAACATGAGAATGCGATCTTCGAGCGGGATCATTGTCGGGTACGGCTCAGTCGCCGGTATCGACACGTCCGACCAATTCGCACCATCCGGCGAGAACATCGCGGTGGTGTAGTCGAATCCCTTCGGGTACCCGATGAAGCCGGCGGGCCCGCCTACCGTGTAGCAGAGCTTGCATGGCTCCTCTAGCACCTCCCAATTGCCTTCACTCGTGCCCAGACAGCGGGTGCCGTCTTCGTCGGTCAGCAATACCCGGCTCCCGCTGACCGCGATCGAGAATCGGGTGCACGCAGAAGGTGGCTGACCACGAACCGGTTCCCAGGCTCGGCCCGAGCGGGTCTCCCACAGCCGCACGCTCTCGAACCCGGCATAACCATCTTGCAGCTCGTAGCTTGCCGCGATGAAGCCGTCTTTCGCCAGGCCCGAGGCGTGAAATAGCCGTCGGGGAGCTGGTTTCTGTCCAGGACCGGCAAGAAATCGATTCCATCGACCGAGGACCAGGCCATAATGACCCGGATGTGTCTGAGATCAGGCGCCTCCTCGATCGGATGCGATCCGGCCGGGACGTTGTAGGAACGCATCAGCTCCTCGCCTTCGACTGTGGTCAACCGGACCCAAACCGAATCCCCGGTCGTCAGAACCTCGGGAGCTTCCTCGAACAGCTTGACCGAGTAACCCCCATCGGGGATGGACACCGAATCCTCCGAGAGGTCCAGATGAGGATCGTATGCATCGACGTCTTCGGGGACGAGTGGGGCGATCACGTCGCGCCATATCGGGATCTCTCCTATGACCACGGTAGCCACCTCGCCCATGTCGTTGACCACGATGGCGTGATCGTCGATGTCGAAATCGTCGGGCACATCGACGTCGATCGGAAGCCATGAGCTGCCGTCGACTGACGTGCCCGGGAACCGATCGCCACATCGTGAATCCGTCGTCTCCAGTTCCCGGACAGGATGAGGCCATCGCTTGTGGCGGCGACTTCGATGATGGAGACCGACTCGCCGAGCTCGATCAGGTCGCTGTTCCAGGACGACCCATCCGGGGAGCTCCACAGCTCGCTTCGGGTCAGGCCCGTCCGATGGTTGAGGAACTGGACCGCGAGATAGAGGTGCCGTCGAGCTCGACCGGATTTGTTGCACCTGCGTAGTCGTACCCGGAAGGAAACTCCGGAACGTCAGTTGCCGTCAGCCACGTCACTGTCGGCCATCTCATCCGTGTCGGCAGTGAGGGCACGTTCGCTCGCCAGATCATCACCGATTACCGTCGGCGTCACGGAAGCAAGTGCAGAAAACCCCCATCCGAGCAACGCACCGATTGCCATGATGACGAGGAACAGACCGGGCCGGGGCGGTGCCGTCTGAGGAGCAAGGCCGTCCTCGCTTATCGGTCGAACCTTCGGCGCATCATCGGTCATCGCTACATTCTCTTCCCGGTTATGACGCGAGCGTACTACCGCGATGTAGGGCCTCGATGCTGCCCTGGCCAAAGTGGGCCAGTCTCATCGAGATGGCTTGCCATCCGCTCCGACGCCCGGTCTCGAAGGAACTACTGATGTCCGACTTGAAATCCGCTGTGCCCCCGTTGCGTGTGCGCGTCTCAATCACAGGCAAGTGCGCCCTGATGGTGACTTCGTCCTCTATTGGATGACCGCGTATCGGCGGACAAGATCCAATTTTGCGCTGCAGCGGGCTGGTGAATGGGCACGTCATCTCAATGTGCCGCTTGTGATTCTCTCTGCCCTGCGAATCGACTACCGGTGGGCATCCGAGCGATCCCACGCCTTCGTCCTCGACTCCATGGCCGATGTCGCGGGTGCAGCCGCCGCAACCCGAGCCTTGTCTTCACCTACGTCGAGACGGAGGAGGGCGCCGGCAAAGGGCTGGTCGCAGCGCTAGCCGGCCGGGCCGCCGTGATCGTCGTAGACGATGCCCCCATCTTCTTTCTCCCCGCGGCGACCGCGGCTGCCGCGGAGCAGGTCGATGTCCTGATGGAGGGTGTCGACCACAACGGCTTGATGCCACTCGCCGCAACCGACCGGGTCTTCAAACGAGCCTATGACCTGCGCCGCTATCTACAGGCCGAGCTCGCCCCGCACCTCGACGAGTTTCCCGAAGATGACCCGCTCTCCAACTTGCCACCGGCGCCGTCTTCCTTGCTGGATGAGATCCATGAGCGTTGGCCGTCGCCCGACCCCGATCGGAGCGCGATGGCACACCTCGACCTGGAAACGGGCGTTCCTGCCGTCGCAATGCCGGGAGGGCAGGAGGAAGCCTTCGGCGTTCTGGCGCAGGTTCATCGAAGTCGGGTTGGGACGCTATGACATGCGCAGCCATCCAGACGAAGAAGTCACGAGCGGCCTCTCGCCGTATCTGCACTTCGGCAACGTCTCACCCCATCAGGTCTTTGCCGCGGTTGCGGCTGCCGAGCGCTGGGACCCGGGAAGGCTCGGCGACGGTGCGAGCGGGGCGAGATCCGGTTGGTGGGGGATGAGCAAGACCTGCAGAAGGATTCCTCGACCAGCTGGTGACATGGCGCGAGCTCGGCTATCGCGCCGCCAGGTACGTGCCGGACAACGGGTCGTACCAGGCGCTGCCGAACTGGGCGCGAGCGACTCTCGAACAACACGCCAGCCGATGAGCGTGAGCACCTGTACACAATCGACGAGCTCGAAGCTGCAGAGACCCACGACGAGCTGTGGAATGCGGCACAGCGACAGCTTCGTGACGAGGGGACTATCCACAACTACATGAGGATGCTGTGGGGCAAGAAGATCCTCGAGTGGACGGCCCATCCCGAGCAGGCCCACGACATCATGTTCGAATTGAACAACCGGTACGCACTCGACGGACGGGACCCGAACTCCGTCTCGGGCATCCACTGGGTCATGGGTCGCTACGACCGTCCGTGGGGGCCGGAGAGGGAGATATTCGGCATGGTTCGTTACATGTCGTCGAGCTCGGCGCGCCGCAAGCTGCGCATGAAACGATATCTGTCCGGTCAGTCGAAGATGCTGACCACGTAGTTGATGTCCGGGGAGCTGCCCTCCGAGATCGTGTAGTAGGAGAGGCCATCTGCAGCGAACGTGATCGCCTCTCCCTGGACTTCAGCCGTTGACGGCGCACGGCACGGCTCGGTGGCGAAGGTCTTGCTCGAGATCAGGTCGGTGCGCCGCCACACCCAGACCTCGTTGTAGCCGCGGAAGGCGATGGCGGCACCGGTCGCATCGATGTCGGCCGCGGTGACGAACACGCCATCGTCCAGGGGGAAGGATGCGATGAGGGTGAGATCGATGGTGGCGCCGTCGACCAGTTGATCGGCGCCGACTCTGTATATGTCAGACTCGCCGCCGCCGCCGTTCGGTTTGGTAGCAATGATCAGGTCGCCGGTCACTGGGTCGACGAACATCGCTTCAGCGTCGGGGCCGGGCTCCGGGTAGACCAGGTTGAACACCTCGACCCCGGTCACGAAACCACCGCCGGCGTCCGGCGTCGGCTCGGCAATGCGTTGGACGGTCACATACGGTCGGAAATGCAGGTTGTCTCCGATGTCACCGAGATAGAGATAGTCGAGGTCGTGGTTCGGGCCCTGGCCCAATCGCCATGTCCTCCCAATCGAACGTGCTGGTATCGAGCTCGAATGTTCCGAGGTACTCCCCGGTAGATTGATGCTGCGTAGATAAAGGGCCCGCCCCCAGAGTCGTTGTGCATCCAGAGCACATCGGGGAAGGCCCGTGAGGAGACGACGCCGGAGATCTCTGTGGCTTCCTGCGTTGCGATCGTCCCTGAAACGATCGGGGTCCCGTAGGACCGGCACTAGCCGGAAGGCGCCGTAGGGGGCAGCGTCGGTGGGACCGTGATGCCGTTGTCGTCGAGTGCTCAGGTCCCGGTCGGTGATCAGTGTCGTGTGTGGCTATCGCGGGCCCGTGGTGATGGGGTAAGCCCGGCGCACGCCGACAGCCCGGCAGCGAGCAGCATAAGAAGGGCAAGTGGGCAGCTTCATCGGAGCGAGCCTACGACGAGATCACGGCTATGGGTTGGTGCCAGCTCTCCCCGAGCAGTCGGAGCGCCACCGCCTCGGCAACGATGGCGTTCCTGATCTCGTTGAGGTCCTGGCTCTCGTTCGGCCCGTGGGCGCGACTCGTCGGGTCGGCAACCCCGGTGAGCAGGATGGTGGCTCGCCGGGTAGCGCCCCGAGAAGTCGGCGACGAACGGGATGGAGCCACGCCACGCCCATCTCGACGGTGTCGCGATCCCCACGCTTCGGCGAAGGCCGTCCGGAATACGTTGTACGCGACCCCCTCGGTTTCCCGGCGAAGGCCTCACCCGTCGCGCCCGGGGTCACCGTCACTCCGCACCCCACTCGACATGGCTCTCGAGATGGGTGACCAGTGCCTCCATCGCTCGGGCCGGATCTTCACCGGGGGCGATCCGCATACTCACCTTGGCGCGGGCCACCGGGACCAGCTGGTTGATCGCCTCTCCGAGCGGTGGGGCATCGATTGCGAGCACCGAGATCGACGGCTTGGTCCAGATACGCGACGTGATCGAGCCGCTGCCGATCAGCCTGATCCCATCCACCGGCTCGGCCTGGGCGCGCAGCTCCTGTTCGGTGAGATCGAGGGTTGTCGCGTCTTCTCCGAGTCAGCCCTGCGATCGCAACCTCGCCGTTGCGTGTCGTGGAGTGTGCCGAGCAGGCGGGCCAGTACGGTGACGGCGTCGGGAACGACGCCGCCGAACATGCCGCTGTGTACCGCGTGGCGAAGCGTTCTGACCTCGACCGTGCAGTCAACCAGACCGCGGAGCGAGGTTGTCAACGTTGGTACGCCGACCGCCCAGTTCGCCGAATCCAGGATCACGATGATGTCGGCGGCGAGCAATTCCTGATATGTCTTCGAGGAAGTCGCCGAGGTGGGCCGAGCCGATCTCCTCTTCGCCCTCGACCAGCACTTTCACGCCCACCGGAACTGCACCTTGCAGTGCACGTAGCACCCCGACGTGGACGATGACGCCTGCCTTGTCGTCGCTGGTGCCACGACCGAAGATGCGCCCGTCCCGGGTGAAGGGCTCGAACGGTGCGGCGTCCCACTCATCATCTGGGCCAGGCGGTTGCACATCGTGGTGCGCATACAACAGCACCGTTGGGGCGCCTTCCGGTGCCTCGATGTGGGCGAACACGGCGGGGTGGGCGCCCGCCAGCTCGAGAAGACGCACCTCCTCACATCCGGCTTCGCGGAACATATCTGCGGCGAATTCAGCAGATCGACGCACCTGCGCCGGGTCGTAGCCGGGTGCGCTCACCGACGGGATGCGGACGAATGTGCTCTAGGGTTTTGGTCAGATCCGGCATCAGCCGGTCGACCTGGTCATGTAGATCGTGCATGGGGCGAGCATAAGCCGCTGGCATCGACGCTTTGCGCCGATCGCAACGCGAACCTAAAGACCGGATGGCCGCTGATCGAGGTATACCTGATGGCGCGATCAGGAGTTGACCGTGGGTGATTGGCTGTTTGGAAGCATCCTGGCGACGATTTTGGTGACGGGCGGCTGGTTCTTGCTTACGAAGGTGATTCCTCGTTGGGCGGGCAGGCGAGCGGCGCGACGTCCCGACCAGCCGCTGACGACTCTCCCGGGAGTCGATCGCGAGGCGGTGTTGCCGATCGATGCCGAGACTCAGCTCTCAACCAACAAGATGTTCCACGACCGCGTCCTCGAGGAGGCAGACGAGCTGCTCATGTCGGCGCGTGGAGCGGGCCTCTTCACCGAGGGCATGCTCACAGAAGCCGCAGAGAAGTCGGCCGACGCGGTGAAACTGCGACCCGCCTCTTTCGACGCAAACTTGATATCAGGTGAGATTGCGGTGAAACGGGCGCAACTCGCCGGTCCGGTCCGAGCCATCGAGCTGCTGGAACAGGCTGCTGGATTCTTCGCCACTGCCGCCGACACCAAGAGGGGCGTAGTCGACACGTACGTTGGGCGGGGATGGGCCAATCTCGAGCGCGGCCACCGTCTCGACGGCGAGGAGGCAGCCGGGGCCTATCTCATGGCATGCGACGCTTTCCGCGATGGCTTTGCGGTCAACTCGCACAACCTTTTCGTCTTGCGTGGCTGGGGCCTTGCGGTCGACGGACTCGCGCGCACGCTCGGGGAGAAGGCTCCCCGGCGTATCGGCCGCAGAGGAAGCTTACATGCAGGCGCTCGCCGAGCATCGTGGCGGCGACCACGAGCTGTACCGCTGGTACTCCGAGATCAGGGAGAGCCCCGAGCCGATGCGTATGCCGATGCCTGCGGTCCGTGACCGCTTCTGACCAGTCTGGCGGGTGGCCCGATTGTGCAAGCGGCGGCTAGTCACCGCTGCCACGGGTAATGTTCACTACGAGGTCAACAACAGCTCGGAGGTAGTCGGATGGCGCGACGGCGATCACGGAGTCACGGTGGTGACGGCGGGAAGCAGACAACCGGGTTTGCTGATCGGATCGCGACCGCCACCAAGGGAGATCCCGGACGGGTTGATACCGCGGAGGTCCCGGCCGTTCTGAACCAGGGGTTGACCCGCTATCAACGGAGGACGGCGAACCTTCCCTCCGGTGCGGTGCCGATGTCCGGCGAGGATCGCACCAACATCGTCATCGATCTTCGCCAGTCTCAGGAGGATCAGTAGCCGTTGCCAGCGGGCTGGTCCTGATCTCCGCCCGGATCGGGCCTGCCGCCGATTGAATCGGGGTGTGACGGCCCGAAGGTCCCCATGTCCCGGCGGGGTATGGCAGCAACGGATGTCCGCTTGCTGCGGCTTCAACCAACGGGTCGTACAGTCGCCACGATGCCTCGACCTCATCGGCACGCACGAACAAGGTCTGGTCTCCCTGGATGATGTCGAGCAGCAGAGTCTGATATGCGTCCGGGAGCCGGTCGAACTCGTCGGCATACATGAAGCGGAGCTGCTTTTCGACCAGATGGAGCGCATCACCCGGGGTCTTGACGTCGAAGGAGACCTCAAACCCCTCGTTTGGTTGCAGGATCAGCTTGATGCTGTTCTGGTGCTCGACGCACAGGTCGCGCTTGCCGTGAAACAGGCAGATCGGTGGTGGTCGGAACCGGATGACGATTTGTGAGCTCTTCGAAGGCAAGCGTTTGCCCGTGCGCAGATAGAAGGGAACGCCCTGCCATCGCCAGTTGTCGATATCGATCCGAAGGCTGGCGTAGGTCGGCGTCGTCGAGTCGTCGGGTACCTGTTCCTCCTCCTGGTACCCCGGGATCGGATCGCCGTTGAGCTGTCCCGGTCCGTATTGGCCGAGGGTGAGCTCGGCGAGATCTATGTGCCGTACCGCATTCAGCAGCTGCACCTTGGCGTCCCTGATGGCTTCGGGCTCGAAGGAATGAGGTGCGTCCATTGCCACCAGGGCCAGCAGCTGGGTCAGATGGTTCTGGAGCATGTCCCGGATCACGCCGGAGCGGTCGTAGTAGGCGGCTCGGTTGCCGATCCCAAGCGACTCAGCAACTGTGATCTCGATGGCGTCTACCCGATCGCGGTTCCAGCTCGACTCGAAGAGCATGTTGGCGAAGCGGAATGCCAGCAGGTTCCTGACCGTCTCCTTGCCGAGATAGTGGTCGATGCGGTAGATCTGGCTCTCCTTGAAGTGGCGGTGTACCAGCCGATTCAGTGATTGTGCCGATGCGAGGTCGTGGCCAAAAGGCTTCTCGATGACTACCCGGGTCCATCCCTGGCTCTGGTTCAAGCCCGCTTTGCTGAGCGCGGTTATGACCGCAGGCACCGCGATTGGCGGCAGGGCGAGATAGAACACCCGATTACCGGGCAGTCGGTGCGATGTCTCGATAGCGGCGATCTTGTCGGCGAGGCCACCAAGCCCCTCCGAGCGCTCGACCTGCTGGAAATAGACGCGCTCGTCACACCATGGCCCTGCATCGTCGATGCCGGCTTCGCTGAGCGCCTTCCTCGCAAAATTGCGATAGCCGTTGATCATCGAAGATCGCTGGAAGACACACCGAGCAATACCGACTTGTCGGCGATGCCGGAATCGACCATGTTCTGATACATCGACGGAAGCAACTTGCGACTTGCTCAAATCGCCGGTGCCTCCGTAGATGATGAAACAGGTGAGACTCGATCATTGCGTCGGATTCTATTGACCATGGTGGGATGGTATCTGTCGCCCGATCTGGTTACCCGACTACGGGTCGATCTCAATAGATGAAGTATTCAACGAGTCTGGCAAGCCGGGACTTGCGTGCCGAGACTCTTGGCGTAGACGAGCAGAGCCGGTGCATCGACCATCTCAGCAATACGGTCGGCCAGATCGGTCATGAAGCTGAAACGACTGGCGACGGCGCCCATGATCACGAGATTGGCGCCACGAGAGAGTCTGGCGAACGTGCCGAGTAGCTCCTCGGCCGGCTCGATCCTGCTCTCCGTCGGCACGCGATCATCTCGTGCAGATCGCTCGTGGTAGTCGGCGATGGATGATATCTGAGCCTCGGTCGCTTCCTCGTTGACGACATGTACGAAACGAATCGCTGCTTGCTCGCGCTGGGCGATCCGATCGGCAAGGCTGATCTTGAGCACGTCATACGGCCCTCCCGAGCCCAGGATGACGATGGTGTCGATCTCCTCGAGCCCGCGGTTGCGGAAGAGGATCGTGTCGCATTCGGAGTTGTCGCGAAGCCAGCGGAGGTCACGAACAAATGGTTTGTTCGCTTGTAGCTCGCTCGGCATCTCGGCAAGAAGCAGGTCGATGTCGTTCTCGTCGATCCAGGTCTGGTGGTCTTCACGCATCGCAGACGGGATCACCCGATCAACAACGACACCCGCCTTCATCGAGATCGCCTGGATCTCCATAGCCCATGCCTGTTCTTCCCTGGCGTCTCCGGACCACCGCGGTCGAGCCGGCTGATTTCGATTGTGCCCCCATCCTGGGTGAGGTCGGCTGCGATCTGGAGGATTTCACGCAGCCGGGTCCTGGTCATGCCTCGCCAGCTCAGCACCAGTACATGGGCGGCTCCCGGTTGGGCGAGCTCTGCCTCGGTCATCGTCACCAGCCGTTGGGTGTCTCGGATCCGGAGCGCGTCAAGCGAGGCGCTCTCTCGGCTTGCCCGGGAGCTACCGAACACCCGGTACCAGGCGACACCACCGGCGACGATGAGCACCGCACCGATGATCGGGATGATGCCCATTTGGGTGAGCAGGATGAGAGACCCGGTGATGCCGAAGATTTGCAGCCAGGGATATAGCGGTGAGCGGAAGCTGGGCCGGTACCAGGCGAGATGGCTCTCCCGGAACGCGATCACTGCGACGTTGACAAGCGAGAAAACGATCAGCTGGAAGGCCGATGCCAGCTTGGCCAGGTCGAGCAGTGGGACAAAAGCGATCAAGCCCAGCAACATGGCTCCGGTGACCAAGATCGAGTATGTCGGCGTTGACCGGGGGCTCACTCTCGCCAGGAATGGTGGCGCCAGCGCATGGCGCGCCATCGCAAACGGGTAGCGAGAGGATGCGAGCACGCCGGCATTGGCCATCGAGATCAAGGCGATGATGGCGACGACGATCATGACGTCTGTGCCGAAAGTGCCCATGAATTGCTCGGCAGCCGCACTCACCGGGGTGACCGTCTTGGCGAGCGAGTCGATACCGACGGTGCCCACCATGATCCACGCAACCACCGGGTAGACAAGAATCATCAGCACCACCGAGAGCAGGATGCCGGCCGGGATGTTCCGATCCGGGTTGCGAACCTCCTCGGCAATCGATGCAACTTTGGTGACACCGATGAACGAGACGAACACGAGCCCGGTCGCAGACAAGAGGCCTTTGAATCCCTTGCTCAGGAAGGGCTCGAACTCGGCTGTCGATACCGATCCGGCGCCTCTGAATACGAATACGGCGAGCACGGCCATGACGACTGCGATCAGGATTGACTGGAAGCGCGTCGTCGTCTGCGCGCCTGCGATGTTGAGAACGATGATCCC
This sequence comes from uncultured bacterium, assembly GCA_963777645.1. GTDB lineage: Bacteria > Actinomycetota > Acidimicrobiia > Spongiisociales > UBA5794 > JAAETI01. The sequence goes on from CAVZRA010000005.1 coordinate 91,838, forward strand.
GACTGCAAGTGCCAGCGCCACCGGTCGGGCTGGGAGCTCCTCGAAGATCTGAAGGTACGCACCGAGACCCACCAGGGCGAACGCGGATTTGAAGACCATCGAGAACCAGACACCGAATCCGGCGATCGTGCCGAGCAGCGGACCCATGGCGCGATCGATGTAGAGATAGATGCCTCCGGACTCGGGCATCGCCGTTGCCATCTCCGATTTGGAGAGGGCCGCGGGAAAGACAATGACTCCTGCGAGCGCATAGGCGACGATGACAGCCGGTCCGGCGAGCTTGGCCGCAAGGCCCGGAAGCACGAAGATCCCGCTTCCGATCATCGCCCCGACACTCACCGCGACGACACCGTAGAGGCCGAGCCTGGCTTCGAGTCGATCGGTCAAGTCTGGTACCCCTGGCACTAGTCAGTGGTGTGGCCGGATTGTCGTTGATTCTTAAAGAAACCTGGAATTCGCCTTAGCGCCGTCGATAGCTCTGCTGACGATAGTGGGCAACATGAGAAGCGACACCATAAAGGGGCGCTCCATCCGCCCCCGCTCCAGAAGACCCAAGCAATACGCATCGAACAGAGTGTGCTCCCATGAGGGGTGTGAGACCCTCATCTCCCGCTACAACGCCAAGGAGTACTGTCACACTCACGCCCCGAAGCGCTACCCGAGGGTCAGAGGCCGCATCATGGAGTCTGCGGAGGCCTGAGCGCAATAGCCGGGGCCGTGCTATCACACCCCCCGGGCATTCTTGAGACCTTCTTAACCACGGCTGTCTGTGCCGGGGCAGGTTTTCATACTGCTCTCATGTCCGCCTGCTAAAAATATCAGGAGTCCGCTGAGAGGAGTCCCGTTCCCGGCGGGCTCTGATCAGTCAAGGAGCCCAGGTGGCAGAGAAACCGAGTAACAGAGTGCTCGTCGTCGAAGACGATGGGGCGGTGCGCAGAGCCGTTGAGCGGGCGCTCACATTCGAGGGTTACAGCGTGCTGACCGCCCATGACGGTGCCGAAGCGCTCGCTATCGTGCTCAACGAAGAAATCGACGCCATCGTCCTCGATGTAATGATGCCCATCATCGACGGGCTCGAAGCCTGTCGCCGTATCCGCGCTCGGGGAGACACGACGCCGATTCTGATCCTGACGGCGCGCACCGAGATCAGCGATCGGGTCGCCGGTCTGGACGCAGGCGCAGACGACTACCTGATCAAGCCGTTTGCCCTCGAGGAGCTTCTTGCCAGGCTCCGTGCTTTGCTGAGGCGCTCGGCGGGCTCGGTGGCAGAGGTGATGAAGGTCGGCGACCTCGTAATGGATACCGGTTCCCGTGAGGTGCGGCGGGGCGATGTGGTCCTCGATCTGACCAAGACCGAGTTCGATTTGCTGGAACTGCTCATGAGCAACCCCGGCATCGTCATCGACCGCGACACCATATACGATCAGAATCTGGGGGTACGATTTCGCCACTTCCTCGAACTCGCTCGATGTCTACATCGGGTATCTGCGTCGCAAGACCGAGATCGAGGGGGCACCGCCGCTTGATCCAGACTGTTCGCGGGGTCGGTTACGTGGTTCGCGAGGCTGGATGAGTTTCCGCGCCCGCATCGCCCTCATCTCGGCGACCGCAGTCGCCATCGCCATCGCTCTTGCCGCGCTGATCACGTACACCACGACCCGGCACGAGCTGCTCGCAGAGGTCGATGGCAGTCTGCAGCAGCGCCTCGATACCCTTCAAGAGATCGAGGATCTCCCTGCCCTGATAACTGCGCTCCGTTCCGACGGCGATTCCGAGGCGTTTGGTCACGGCACGTCGGGGTTCGATAAGATCTTCTATCAGTTCAATCCAGAAGGCTCCACGACTCTCGTGCACACCTATCCGGTAGAAGGTGGGCTGCCGATCGGGGCGCAAGAGCAGGCCGTCTACGACGGTCAGGTCGCCTCGGTTCTCCGCACCGTCCCGGGGGTTACCGGGGACAACCTGCGCATGCTCACAGCCACCATCCCGACCGGGGTGGTCCAGATTGCCCGCTCGCTCGCTGAGGTCGACAGCTCACTCCATGGCTTGGCGGCGGTCCTCAAGATGGCGGCCGTGGTGGGAGTGCTCATCGCGGCGGCGATTGGCTACGTGGTGGCACGGGACGCGGCCAGACCGATCCGGCAGCTGGCACAGGCCGCCGAGCATGTGGCGATGACTCAAGAGTTGGCCTCGCGCATCGACGTCAACCGGGCCGACGAGGTTGGCCGTCTCGCCGAGAGCTTCAATGCAATGCTTGCGGCTTTGGAGAACTCCCGGGAGCAGCAGCGCAGGCTCGTTCACGATGCCGGCCATGAGTTGCGTACTCCGCTGACCGCCATCCGCACCAACATCGAGATGCTCACCCGGATGGACAACATCCCGGCGGAGGATCGCAGGCAGATGATCGATGACATGGACAATGAGATACAAGAACTGAGCGGTCTTGTGACCGAACTGGTCGATTTCGCCGCCGAGCCGCCGACGGCAAGCGAGGCTACCGAGCCGGTGAATCTCGGTGAGATCGTCGACAGGGTTGCCGAGAGGTTCCGTCGTCGTACCGGGCACACCATTGAGGTCGTGACCGACGAGTCGGTCGTATGTGGTCGGTCGGCGACGCTGGAACGGGCCGTCAGCAACCTGGTCGATAATGCTCTCAAGTGGAGCCCGCTCGATCAGCCGGTCGAAGTGAACGTTGCCGGGGGCACCGTCACCGTCACCGACAACGGGCCCGGTATCGATGCAGAGGATCGGCCGTTTGTCTTCAATCGTTTCTATCGAGCGACCGCAGCCAGATCGACACCCGGGTCCGGTCTGGGGTTGAGCATCGTCGCCAAGGTTGCCGAGGAACACGGAGGCCGTGTATTCGTCAGTGACTCCGTCGCCGGGGCGGTCGTGGGATTCGCAGTCCCGTGCTGGGCGAAGACGAGGACGCCGATGCCGGCAGGGAGCCGGCGAGGCGTCTGAACCGGTTACCGTTGCCTCGTGGATTCTCTCGGCTCCGACGCCGTTATTGCTCTCATCGACGTGCTGGCTGCCAAACCGGATGCGGTGGAGCGAGCCGGCCAAGTACAAATGGTCGAAGCCGTAGCCAGGGCCATGGAGACTCGCTCCCACCTCGTTGTTGAGGCGGGAACCGGGACGGGGAAGTCGCTGGCTTATTTGGTACCGGCCGTGCTGTCGGGTGAGCGCATCGACCATCGCAACCGCTACCAAATCCCTGCAGAACCAGCTCGCCGATGCCGACCTTCCCTTTCTCGCCGAGCATCTGGGTGTGCCGGTGACCTGGTCGGTGGTGAAGGGGCGTCGGTCGTACGTGTGCATGGCCAAACTCGTCGAAGCGCTCGGGCCAGATCTCGACGGCCGAAGCGGCCGGCTGTTCGCGGATCGGAGATGGCGATGATCTGAGCCGATGGGGGAATGGGTGCGATCTGGTGGCAGCGGTGATCGGGACGATCTACCCGAATCGGTCCAGGACGAACTGTGGGGCCAGGTATCGGTCTCCGGCATGGAATGCCCTGGCAAGGCGCAATGCCCGCAGGCGGGGTCTGCTTCGCTGAAGCCGCGCTTGATGCCGCCACGGCGGGCACAGATCACCATCACCAACCACCATCTGTACGCTCTCCACATGGCATCGGGTCGCCGGATCCTTCCTGCGCACGACGTCATCATCTTCGACGAGGCACACAAGCTGGAGGCTGCTTCGTCTGCGGCATTCAGCGTCGATGTCAGCGGGGGCAGGCTCAATGCTTTTGCCAGCAATGCCAGGCGTCTAGTCAACCCGGCGCGTCGCGACGAGCTGATAGGTGCGGTGCGGTCCTACGCGGGCCGATTCGCGCGAGACGATTGGGGGTCTCGAACACGCCAGGCTCGAACCGGGCGAAGGCGAGTTGGGAGAGGTGGTGCTCGGATCCATCCGGTCGGTTGCCGCTGTGGTCAAGACACTGCCAAGGGTCGACGAGGGGAGCCCGATCGCCGGGGCGGTGGCCCGGGTCCGTGCCCAGGGTGGCCACGTCCAGGCCGACTTCGGGATGGCGCTGGATATGCCCGCCGGCTATGTCGCATGGGCCGAGCCGGAGCTTGGCCTGGTGCGGGTTGCTCCGATTTCTGTCGACGTCTCGATGGCGACGAATCTGCTCGTTCACCATCCTGCGATCTTCACAAGTGCAACTCTCACCACCGGTGGCTCGTTTGCCCCGCTGGCCCGCAGGCTCGGCCTTGCCTCGGCCGAGATCCCGGACGACCCGGCAGCGCTCGACGTCGAGGATCCCATCTCCCGGACCTACGACGGTGTCCGGGTAGAAGGCAGCTTCGACTTCTCGCGACAGGGTCTGCTCTATGTCGGCTCGCATCTACCCGACCCACGCGAGGATGCATGGCCGAAGAAGCGGCCGCTGAGGCGAGAGCGTTCGTGGAGGCGGCGGGGGGTCGGGCGTTGGTGTTGACCACCAGCTACCGCATGATGGAGCTGATCGCGGCGGCGTTGGATGACATCCCATTCGAAGTACTGGTGCAGGGCGAGATTCCGAAGCGGAAACTGATCGCTCGTTTCGCAGCGGTAGAGACGGCAACCCTCGTCGCCACGATGGGCTATTGGGAAGGCATCGACGTGCCGGGACCCTCGCTCTCGGTCGTGATCATCGATCGAATCCCATTTCCTAGACCCGATGATCCTCTGATGCAGGCCCGCAGGGAGGCGGTTACCGCATCGGGGCGTAGCGCGTTCGACGCGGTGGATCTCCCTCATGCGACCATGCTGCTGGCACAGGGCTCTGGTCGGCTGATCCGCAACGAGCTCGACCGGGGCGTTGTTGCGGTCCTCGATCGCAGGCTCACCTCAATGCGGTACGGGCAGCGAATCCTCCGGTCGCTGCCCCGGTTGCTGCGCACCTCGGATAGGGAGCGAGTGGTGCGGTTCCTGTCCGGACGTGTCTCGGGAGCGGGGAGACTCGCATGACAGATGATGGCACTGCTCGTGAGTTGCTGATCGCTTGTTTCCATGCGGGTGTTGCCGCCGTCGACCCTGAGGTTGCGGTGGAGCATCGCCTCGGGCGTCTTCCGGGCGAGAGTGGTCGTGTTCGCCATCGGTAAGGCGGCTCCTGCGATGGCCCGCGGGGCGGCTCGCTCGCTCCACAGAGACCGGCTCGAGGGTCTCGTGGTAGCCGACCACGAAGACGAAGTACCCGAAGGCATCGAGCTCATGCTGGGCGGGCATCCCATCCCAGATGACAACAGTCTGCGTGCCGGGATACGCGCTGCTCAGCCTGGCTGCCTCGCTCGGGCCCGACGACACCGCTCTCGTGCTGGTTTCCGGTGGTGGCTCTGCGCTTGTTGAGGCGCCGATACCTGGCATTGATCTCGCCGACCTGATTGCGACCAACCGGGCGCTATTGCGCTGTGGGGCAGATATCGGCGCCGTCAATTCGGTGCGTCGCCGGCTCTCACTCATCAAGGGAGGGGGGCTGGCCGCGGTGCTTGCGCCGGCGAGGATTGTCACCCTCGTGGTGTCCGACGTGGTTGGCGACGATCCGGCGACCATCGCATCGGGGCCGACCGTCGCCGCGGCCGACGACCGGGATGCGGCTCTTGCCGTCATCACGGACCTGGGGCTCGCGACGCGCTGCCGGCGGCCCGTGGTGGATGCGCTCACCGCTCCCCGTCAACCTCGGCGGATCGACTGGCGCCAGGAGATGGAGATAGTTGCAGATGGTGCGACGGCGGCACATGCGGCGGCAGCCGAAGCGGAGCAACGCGGATTCCCCGCCGGGTGCTCGACACCCGCATGGTTGGTGCGGCGGGGCAGGCGGCGGGGGAGGTGTTGCAGCGGTCACGGTTCGGGGTGTCCGTCTTTGCCGGGGAGACGACGGTGGAAGTGACCGGCAGCGGCACCGGTGGTCGCAATCAGCAAGCCGCGCTGATCGCTGCCACCCTGATCGAGGGGCGCTCCGGCATCTGGTTCCTTGCTGCAGGCACGGATGGTATCGACGGTATGACAACGCTGCCGGGGCAATCGTCGATGGTGGGACCGTTTCCCGGGCGATGGCCGTCGGTCTCGATCCTCATCGCGCCCTCGAACACGACGATTCCGGTGGTTTCTTTGCGGATTGGGCGAACAGATCGTCACCGGGCCGACGGGAACCAATGTTGGCGACCTGTGGCTGGTGCTGCGGGACTGACTGCGTACTATTCGGGACATGGATCTCAACTTGACCGCACCGGAGTTGCGGGTGCTCGGCTGTCTCATCGAGAAAGAGATGACGACACCCGACTATTACCCGATGACGCTGAATTCGCTCGTTGCCGCCTGCAACCAGAAATCGAATCGGGACCCCGTTGTGGAATTCACCGACACCGAGGTTCTCGACGCGATCGATTCTCTGCGTGATCGTGGCCTGGCTCGCACCGTCCACGGCAAAGGGGACAGGGCCCTCAAATACCGGCACGTCGCCAACGAGCAACTCGAGGTCGACGAACGTCAGGCGGCTCTGCTTGCGGTGTTGATGCTGCGTGGCGAGCAGACCCTCGGGGAGCTGCGCAGCCGTACCGAGCGGTATGTCGAGTTCGACGATCTCGATGGCGTGGCAGGTGAGCTGGCGGCCTTGAGCGTGTTGGAGACACCACTGGCGATGCGGCTCGAGCGTCGCCCCGGGGAGAAGGAGCCCCGCTATTGCCAGCTACTCGGGGTGGCAGGCGAGTTCGTGCCGGACGACATGGCGAGTGCAGTGGGCGGTGACGACCGGATCTCCGAGCTGGAGGCCGAACTCGACGAGCTCAGGGAACGGGTTGCCCGTATGGAGCGCGAGCTGGGTCTGTAGAGCGTCGCACGCTTCGATGCGACGCCTGCCGACGAGCTCAGGCCAGCTCTACCTCGTAGCCGAGGGAACCCAGGAAAGCCACATCGGTGTCGAACGCAAGCGGCGGGAGGTCGTCGATAGCGAAGAACGCTGCCTCGGTCGCGTCATCGCCGGCTCGCAGCTTTCCCCCGGTCACCGTCCCGTTGAACCACACCCCAACCGTGAGCTTGGCCGGGTCGTGGAAGTTGGACGCCACCCATACGACATCGCCAACGTCGGCGACGAGCCCTGTCTCTTCCTGCAGCTCGCGGGCTGCGGCGGCGCGGACCTCTTCGCCGTAGTCGACGTAGCCGGCAGGGATGGCCCAATACCCCGGTCTGGTCGAGCTCGGTGACCGTTTGATCAAGAGCAAACGATGATCGTCATCCCACACAACTACGGCGGCTCCCACTCCGGGATTGCGGAAATGAATAAATCCGCACGAGGGACACGCCTTTCGCGATCTGCCCGCCACCACCCGGTTTTCAAGTCGGGTGGCGCAATGCGGGCAGAAGGTGAACTCACCCGGCCATTCGTGGGTATGCATAGCGACAGTGTCGCAGATCTAGACGATTTGGGAGCCGGTCGAGCCGGTCAGACCCGCTCCAACTCGATGGCGGTGGGCCCTTCCCGGTCGTCGGCTGGGTGATACACGGGGAGCCGGAAGTCGAATGTCGTCCAGCCGTCATGGCGGGCATAAGACAGGTCGCCGTCCATCAACTGGGCGAGGGAACGGGAGATCGCAAGGCCCAGGCCAAGCGAGCCCGGTTGGGTGCCCGGATCGTGGGCGCTCTCATACGGGGCGAAGATACGCTCCTGATCGTCCTCCGGGATCCCGTTACCGTTGTCGGATACCCGGACGTGGACGATCCCGTGTGCCACCTGGGTAGCGATGTGCACCTGGTGCCCTCCGTAGCGCTGGGCGTTCGTGATCAGGTTGCGCAGGATCTGGCGGACCCGGCCCTCATCGGCGAGCACGACGGTGTCGTCTCCGGTGACGACGATATGGTGGACTGCTCCGGCCGTTGTCTCGACGACCCTTGTGATCAAGGGCTTCAGCATCACCGGAGCGGTGACGATCGTCAGCGAGCCCATCCGGGCACGCGCCGCGGTGAGCAGGTCCTCGACGAGATTGGTGAGGTCACCGGCTTCCGCTGCGATGGACCGCAGCATTGCGTCTTCGTCCTCTGCGGTGAAGTCTTGCCTGTGGTCGCGCAGCATCTCGGCGAAACCGAGTACCCCGGTGAGTGGGGTCCTGAGCTCGTGGCTGACTGCAGCGATCAACTGGTCCTTGGAGCGGATCAGCTCTTGCTTGGCCTCGATTTCGGTCTTGAGCTGTTCGATGACCCGGGCTCTTTCCAGGGTGAGGCTGGCGTGGTTGGCGATGGTGTCGAGCAGCTCGAGCTCGGTGGAGGAGAAGCGTTTAGCGACTCCGGTTCGCCCGGTCACGATCAGCATGCCAACGCTGCCGTCGCCGTGCCGCACCGGAGCCACCATCCCGCATGTGGTATCGGTGCCCAGGGCGATCCTGAGCTTGCTGTCCCGGGTTTCCGGGCCAAAGCGGCGGTCTGCCCGCGGCCCCACTGCAATTTGGTACAGCTCGGCGACATCGTCGATCGGCAGCCGACGCTGTGACGGATTCTCTCCTGCGGAGAACCCGAGATAGCTGGCGTGAAGCTGGGCGGGGTCGGAGAGGACGATCTCACCATGCTCCGCCCTGAGGATGGAAACGGCCTCGCGCAGGGTCACAACGGCGATGTCGCGGGCTCCGAGAGTTCCATCCACCTGATTGGTGAATGAGTAGAGCGATCTCAGATCATCGTGGCGCAGGCTCAGTCTCCCAAAAGAACGGAAGAGTATGAAGAAGAACGTCATTGTCACGGCAAGCAAGATCGAGGCCAGCGGCTCGTAGTGGATGATCACAACAGTGATGGTGCCGAGAAGTCCAACCGCCACGCTGATCAGCGAGCCGACGGCAAACGACCGCATGATCTCAGGCAGCTTTCGCCTGCGGTCGTTGAGTGCTATCACGACGTCGACCAGGCCTGCCGAAACGGTGACTGCGATCACGATCGCCACCATGGCGGCGACCCATCCAATGGGTGCCCACGGCTCTGCGGTGCCGAGGATGTACCGATAGACGATCAGGGCGACCGTGGTCTCGAGCGTGAACAGTGACAGATTGAAGGTGAGCTTGACCAGAGGTTGTCTGCGCAGGATGAGCACGACCGTGCCGGCAATGATGCGGCCGAAGAGCACTGCAGGGGGCGACGCCATCGCTAACCCGATGACGAGTGGGATCTCGCTCATCGAGATGGTGTGCGAGTCACGGCGAACGGGGAGATGCACGAAGAGGCTCTCTGCCACGATGAAGCCCATGGCGAGCATCCACCATGTCGGATAGCCCGGGTCACCCATTGGTGTCTCGAGGCGCAACAAGACCTCGAACCCGGCAAATGTTGTCAGGATCATCCCGATCGTTATGAACGGGACTGCCCACACGGCACGCCGTGGCCTTGTCGTCTCTGCGACTTCCTCGATTGCGGTCGAAGGGCGGCTCTCTCGAGTCCCGGCTGGGGGTGCAGAAGCAGGCCCGATCGCTGCATCGGTGATCGAGATCGGACTCTCAGCCGGCTCGAGAGTCGGAGGTGCGCTCACCTTCTGACCTCCCAGTCTGTGATGCTCACTACTGCCAACTCTTCGGCACGGGTGGTGGTGGAACTTGATGCCATTCTCGGTGCTGTGGTGATGTCTAGTTCGCACTAGTTCCTATGAGACCCGTGTTTTTGGCTCTCAAGGACAGGCTTCGGTATTGCCGATCCGAATGCAGAACACTCTCACAGACCTGGAGGTTGCACGGATGCTGAGCACGAGTATTTTGCCCTGGCTGCGCGACAGGCGGATCCTGGCTCTGATCGCGGCCGCCGCCCTTGCTGTTTCCCTGTCGTTCGCCATGATCGGCAACAGCTGGACGGCCAATGCGGCACCCGCCGACCAGAGCGGCGCGGCCGTTGCTGAAGAGACCATTGCCGGTCCCTCATGGACGCTTTCAGTTCGCAGCGTCGGCGGCCATGTCATCGAGGTCGCGACAATCGAAGGGTCCACGAGTCTCGACAGGGGATGATGTCGAGGAGAATGACGCAACCCGGCCGGGCACGTGCCCGGCCGCAGGCATATCTGCCAACGGTTTGATGGGCTGGGAGCCGGGTAGGGTCCCGGAGACGACGAGGGGTTTGGACGAGGGGTTTGATAGTGAAGGCAACATCGGTGCACTACCGGGTACAACGGCGTGAGAGTGAGGAGATGCGCCGACGCGCCTGCGACTTCTACGACCTGATGCGGCATCGCCGCAGCGTCAGAGACTTCTCAGCGGAGCCGGTGCCTGCTGGGTTGATCGAGACCGCGATCCGGACCGCGGCCACGGCTCCCTCGGGGGCAAACCGGCAGCCCTGGACATTCGTCATGATCGACGACCCGATCATGAAGTCACGGATTCGCGAAGCCGCCGAGCAGGAGGAGCGGGAGAACTACGAGGGTGGCAGGCTTCCCGAAGAGTGGCGAGCCGCCATCGAGCCGCTCGGGACTACATCAGACAAAGCCTATCTCGAGACCGTCCCCTGGATTGTCGTTCTGTTCGAGCAGCGCTACTCGGTTGCACCAGATGGGTCAACCCGGAAGCACTACTACGTCAAGGAGAGTGTCGGCATCGCGGCCGGGATATTCATTGCCGCGCTGCACAACATGGGCCTCGCCACCCTGCCACACACGCCGAGCCCGATGGCGTTCCTTTCCCGGGTCCTGGAGAGACCGGAGAGCGAGCGGCCGTTTGTGATGTTCCCGATCGGCTACCCGAGCCAGAACTGCCGGGTTCCGGTGATCGATCGCAAGGCCATCGACGACGTGCTCGTCCGCTTCACCCCTGCCGCGAGCTAGCCAATCCGTCGATCGGGCTGGCAGCTACCATCGATTGCAGGAATCGATCTGGAGGGCTGCGAAGTGTTTGATCTCGCCAGGGCGGCTGTCGAGGGTGCATTGGCCGCCGGCGCGCAATATGCCGATGCCAGGGTTGTCATTTCCAGGAACCAGTCGATTGCGGTGCACAATGCGGAACCGCAGTCGATTGATCAGGTTGAGCGCGCCGGTGTGGGGGTGCGGGCTCTGATCGGGTCGGGTTGGGGCTTTTTCGCCACGTCGGATCTGACCTCGGCGGCGGCCCGTCTCGCAGGAGAACGTAGCGCAGCCATCGCCCGGGCATCCGCTTCGGTGCCAGGCCCGGTGATGCCGCTCGCCGACGTGGCCGTTGTCGATGCCTCCTACGAAACACCACACGAGATCGACCCCTTCTCGGTGCCGATCTCCGACAAGGTCGATCTGCTCATCGACGTCACAAGGACGATGCTCGAAGTCGATGGGGTTGCCATCACCACCGGAACCATGTCTTTCTGGGACACCAACAAGTGGTTTGTCTCGTCGCAAGGCCACCAGATCCATCAGCATCTCCTCGAATCCGGTGGTGGCTTTGACGCAACCGCGATCGGGGAAGGCGAGATCCAACGTCGGTCCTATCCCCAATCCTTCGGACAATTCGAGACCGGCGGATACGAGAATGTCCAGAGGTGGGACTACCGGGCAAACGCAGGGAGGATCGCCGGGGAGGCGGCCGCCCTCCTGTCGGCGCCCCGACTAGAAGAGGGGGAGAAACAGCTGATCCTCGAGGGCTCCCAGCTCGCACTCCAGATCCACGAGTCGGTGGGGCATGCGATCGAGCTGGATCGGATCCTTGGCTGGGAGGCAGCGTTCGCCGGGACCTCCCACCTCGAGCTCGACAAGCTGAACTCCCACAGGTATGGCTCACCGTTGATGAACATCACCGCGGACGCAACCTTGCCCGGGGCGCTCGGTACCTTCGGGTACGACGATGAGGGCACCGCGGCACAACGGGTCGACATCGTCAAGGACGGAATCTGGGTGGGTGTCCTCTCCGGGAGAGACTCGGCCTCGGTTGCCGGGCTTCCACCGGGTGGCATGGTCAGAGGCGACGGGTATAGCCGGCTGCCCATGGTCCGGATGACGAACGTCGGCATCCTTCCCGGAGACTCGACCCTCGACGAGATCATTGCCGACACCAAAGATGGTGTCTACATGGCAACAAACCGGTCGTGGTCGATCGATGACAGACGGCTCAACTTCCAGTTCGGGTGCGAGATTGCGTGGGAGGTCAAGGACGGCAAACTGGGGCGCATGGTGAAGAACCCCACATATACGGGGATCACGCCGCAGTTCTGGGGCCAGCTCGACAAACTCGCCGGGGGTGACGAGTGGGTGCATTGGGGGACGCCCAACTGTGGCAAAGGTCAGCCGATTCAGGTGGCCCACACCGGCCACTCGGCGGCGCCCGGCAGGTTTGCCAATGTGAGAGTGGGGGTGAGCGCATGAGACGGACCATCGAACTGGCCGGTCAGGTTCTGGAGAAGATCGACGATCGGGCCGAGGCCGAGATCGTCGTGATGGGAGGGGTCTCTGCCCTCACCCGGTTCGCCAACTCGTTTATCCACCAGAACGTTGCCGAGGAGGGTTATAGCGTTTCGCTGCGGGTTGCCGTGGATGGACGGGTCAACTCGTCGACAACAACCAGCCTCGACAACCTCGACGAGTTTGTCGATAGAACCATCGAGATCGCAGAGCTCCAGCAGGTTGATGAGAACTGGCCGGGGATCACCCCACCGCTTGACGTGACCGACCCCAACCATTACGACGAGCAGACGGCGGAGGCGACACCGGGCGAGCGGGCGGCCAAGGTCGCCGATTTCGTTGCTGCAGGGCCCGGGATGCGTGCGGCAGGCTTCTGCGAGACAGTGGGGCAATCGGTTGCGTTTGTCAACACCGCCGGACACCGGACAGTCGGTAGATACAGCGTGGCAACACTCGACGGCATTCAACAGATCGATGGTGCTGCCGGTTCGGGGCATGCGACCTCGAAGCACTTCGCCGGAATCGACGGCACCGCCGTTGGAACATTGGCTGCCGATCGAGCCCGGCGTGGCCTCGATGCCTACGACATCAAGCCGGGTGAGTACGAAGTGATCCTGGCTCCGGAGTGTGTCGGCACCATCGCCATCTTCCTCGCCTTCTATGGATTCAATGGTAAGCAGCACGCCGAGGGACAATCGTTCGTAGAGCTCGGCAAGAGACAGCTCGATGCTTCGATCAATCTCTTTGAGGATGCGACAGATCCCCGTGCGCTCGGGGTTGGTTTTGACGCCGAGGGCTCTCCACGACAGCGGCTGGATCTGGTGCGCAACGGTGTATGCGAGGCGATCACCCACGACCGGCGCACTGCGAAGAAAGCTGGCACCCAGTCGACGGGGCATGGTGATCCTGGTTCGGAGCAGTACGGCCCGGTCGCCACCCACATCTTCCTCGACGGCGGGACAACACCCGTCGATGAGATGATCGCTTCGATCGAACGTGGCCTGTATGTTGCGACGTTCAACTATTGCCGCGTGCTCGATCCGAAGGCATTGACGGTGACAGGTCTCACCAGAAACGGGACCTTCATGATCGAGAACGGCAAGATCACAGGCGCCGTCACCAACATGCGCTTCACCCAATCCTTTGTCGAGGCACTCGGACAGGGCCGGGTCGAAGACCTTGGCGATGATGCGCGCTTTGCCGATTCGGAGTTCGGACCGGGGATGATGCACGTGCCCAGCTTGCATCTCGAGCGCTGGAACTTCACCGGTGGAGCGTCCGGGTAAGTGGCGATGTGGAACAAGGACAAGCTGGTGCCGATCGCGGCGTTTCCCGATCGTGAGAGTGCGGAGACGGCATGGGGTGTCCTCGAGGACGCTGGCATCCCGGCCAATGTGCTCACCGAACCTGCGCCCTTTGGCGGCCCGGTGCTGCATCGGGTCGAGGTTGAGCGACCAAACGTGCCGACCGCGCAGCAGCTGATCGCCTACCTGGTGAAGAAGAACTGAGACGGCCTCATGTAGAAGGGCCCGACCATTCGGTCGGGCCCTTCTGCTGTTACCGAGGGGGAAGTCTGGGGGAGAAGCTCAGGCGTGCTCATGGTCGTGGTCATGGTCGTGGTCATGGTCGTGCTCGTGATCTGACTGATCCTCGATCTCCCTGCGGACGGCCTCCATGTCGAGAGCCTTCGTCTGCGTGATCAGGTCCTGGAGTGCGGTCTCGGGCAGGGCACCCGGCTGGGAGAAGATGCCGATTTGATCGCGGAAGATCATCAGGGTCGGGATCGAGCGAATCTGAAAGTACGCGGCGAGCTCTTGCTCGGCTTCGGTATCGACCTTGGCGAAGACCACACCGTCGTGCTCCGCGGAGACCTTCTCGTAGGTGGGGGCAAACATCTTGCATGGGCCGCACCAATCGGCCCAGAAGTCCACGAGAACGATGTCGTTGTTGAGGATCGTGTCCTCGAAGTTGTCCTTGGTCAAGTTGACAGTTGCCATTTTCCACTCCGATGGGATTTCTAGGGGTCGCAGGCAAAAACGCATATAGATCGCGGAATATTCCGTGTCGGGAGATTTTCTTGGGGGAGGTTGTTGCCCTCGTTGCCGGTCTGGTGACTCAGTCCTCAGCAAGTAGCCAGCCCGAGCACTCCTCTGCGACCAACCGCAGTACCTGCTCGCCCGCTTGGGCCCTTCGCTCGTCACCAACGAGGGTGCAGGCGAACGTCGTCGTGTCGCCGAAGCTGCTCACGCTCAGCTGGAATTCCGGCGTCATGCGGTAGGTGCCGGTGAGGAACGCCGAGATCACCGGGGTGTCTGCGAACCTGGTCTTGGCGCGATCCATCATTCCCAGGTTCGTGTAGGAGATGGCCATGATCGTGTACGTCCGTCTGATGATTGCCGCCGTTAGACCGGGAGGTGTCACCCGAGATACTCGCCGGAGGTTGGCGACGCCGGCGAAGCAGCGGTTACGCGCTCGCAACTCCCTCATCTCGCCATGGACCTGTTTCGCTGTGTCGGTGAAGCTGTCTCGGGACCCCACGGAAACGGTAACTCGGAACATGCCGGTCAGGTTGGCGATGCTCATCGGCCCGATGTCACCGAATCGCCTCAGGTCGGCGGGGCAAGGCAGAGACACCGTCTTCACTCCCAAGAGGGAGCAGACAACCCTGGCGTAGGCGGCCAGGAAGGCGTCATTGAGGCTGACGCCGTGGCGTCTCGCCTTCTCGTGTAGTGGCTTCATCACGGTGTCGGGGAGGACGACTGTGCGACAGGAGCGTGCAGATCCGTCGCCGGCAACATCCAGCTGCAGCCGGGGCAGCCGGCGCCCGATCCTCTCGGCAGCAGTGCGGGCCCGCACTCGCAGATTCGCCAGGAGCGGTCCGATATCTCGGACGTTGTGGCCGGACAAGTGGTCCCCTCCGTAGGCTGCCTGCAGGAGCGACAGATACTGCAGCAAGCCATGCCCATCAGATAGAACGTGGCCGATCCCGATGACTACCGAGTCGTGGGTGGAGCCGTGGCCGACCAGGATCCGCACCTGACCGTCGTGAGCTGGATCCCACTGCGGCCCGACGCTGATCCTCCCGTCGATCTCGGTCACACAACGGTCGGCGGGAACGTTGGCCTCTACGAAACGAGCCCGACGCGTGTCCACCCGGTAGAGCGTCTCAGGGATGATTTCGGCGATCTTCGCCACAGCACCGGTCAGCCGATCTACCTCGAGATGTCCACCGAGTTCCAGGTGGGCGTAGGCGAAAGGAGGTATGTGGTCGGCGTGGGCGATCTCCACGAGGTCAAGTGGCTCGAGTCTCATTTCATTCCTGCGCATCTGCCGTCCTCGAGCTACGTGGCCCGCCCCGGGCATCATCCCTGGAGGTGTCGAAAACCTACCCCGGTCGTGATTCGCCCATTTTCAAGGGTTGCCTCTGTCGACCCATGGTCGCTCGCGGCGGAGCCGGTGGCGACCGGTGGCGACCCTCCTCCTAGACTGCGCCGCGCTGTGCCTGGCTCCAAGTCTCTCGTCAAACTAGATGGCGTCGCCGCTCGTATCGGGATGACCACGATCCTGCGCGACGTCGACCTCACTGTCGGCCCCGGTGAGGCCGTCGGCCTGTTCGGGGCGAACGGGGCGGGGAAGACGACCCTGCTGCGGGTGCTGGCCACCCTGCTTCGCCCCAGTGCCGGCACGTCGCAGGTGCTCGGAGCCGATCTGGCGTCCGACGCCCGGTTCACGATCCGGCGTCGCATCGGGTTGATCGGCCACAACACGGCCCTCTACCCGGAGCTGAGCCTGCTCGGCAACCTCGAGTTCTCCGCAAGGATCACCGGGATCCCACCTGCTGCCGCCCGCGAAGCGCTGGTGGCAGTCGGGCTCGGAGCCGCCTCGGATCGGCTGGCCGGTGCGGCCTCGTACGGGATGCAGCGACGCGTCGAGTTTGCCAGGGGGCTCATGCTGCAACCGGATCTTTTGCTGCTCGATGAGCCCCACTCAGCGCTCGACCCGAACGCGGTTGAGTTGGTCGAGCACATCGTTGCGGGAGTCTTGGCGCGTTCGGGGGCAGTTGTGCTCGTCTCTCACGACGTTGACCGGGTGGCCTCGATGGTGATGAGAACCGCAGAGTTGGCCGGGGGGACGCTCCATGAATGACCGCTTCTGGCATCAGGCCATCGCCATCGCCAAACGGGATCTCGATAGGGAGCGCCGCTCCGGTGAAGTGGTCTGGGTGACAATCCCTTTTGGTGCGATCGCATTGTTGCTGGTGCCGCTTGCGGTTGGGATCAACCAGGACGTCCTCGTCGATATCGGTACCGGGATGCTGTTCGTTGTCGTGATGCTCTTCGGGGTGCTCACGTCGATCCGACACACCAACCTGGAGACACCCGAGCAGCGCGATGCGATTGCTTTGCTCGGTGTCGATCCGGTTGCGGAGTTTGCGGGGAAGTCCCTGGCATCGACCGTGCTGCTGCTCGGCTTCGAGATCGCCATGGGAGTTGTGGCGCTGACCCTTTACGGCCTCGACATCGGAGAGTGGGGATGGATGGGCCTTGTCATGCCACTCACCGCCATCGGGCTTGCCGAGCTCGGCACCATCTCCGGGGCCATTGCCAGCAGCATCGATGCAGGCCCGGCCCTGGTCCCGTTGCTGGTGACCCCGCTCTCGATCCCCCTTCTGCTCGGCGCCACCCAGACCGTCGAACTAGGCCGTGATGGCGGTAATCTGTCCTGGTTGCTGTTGATGGTCGCCGTCGTGCTTGTTCTGGCAATCGTCGGCGTGGTGACGGCGAGGCCCCTGCAGGAGACACGATGACATCCGCTATTCGCCGTAACTGGCTAGATGCGACGGCCCTGGTTGCCGTCATCGTGGCATTGGTGTTCTCGCTGGCCAGTCCCCGGATTGCCAACCAGGGTGACGCCGCCCGGATGCTGTTCATCCACGTTCCGACCATATGGCTCGCATATCTCTCGTTCAGCGTGACCTTCGTCGCAAGCATCGTCTATCTCGTGACCAGGAGAATGCATTGGGATCTCATCGCCGGGTCCTCTGCCGAGATCGGGGTCATGTTCACCTCCGTTGCAGTGATCGGAGGCATGATCTGGGGCAAGGCGACCTGGGACGTTTACTGGACCTGGGATGCCCGGCTCACCCTGACGGCCATCATGCTCTTTGTCTACATCGGCTACCTGGCATTGCGTCGCGCCATCCCCGATCCGGTGGTCCGTGCCCGACGCTCTGCAGTGCTCGGAATCCTCGGTCTGGTGCAGCTCATCCCGGTGCACTTCTCGGTCACCTGGTGGCGGACCTTGCATCAAACCAACACGTTCCGTCCCCGCGACATCCAGATGGACGGGCCAATCCTGGCGGCGCTGCTGGTATCGGTTGCCGCCTTCACCATTGTCTACACGGCGTTGCTCCGGCACCGATACCAGCTCGCCCGCCTCCACCTGGAAGCCATGGAAGCTGCGGTTGCCGTCGAAGGCCCGGTGGCAGGCGACGCGGTCACTGCCCCTACGTTCGAATCGGGTAGCTGATGCGCTACGTGCTAATCGGCTACGTGCTCACCTACGGCACCCTGGTTGGCTACATCGCCTGGCTGGCGAGACGGCTCTGGGTGGCGCGCCGGCAAGCGAGCGAGCGGGCATGATCCGGCGCTACTGGAAGTTCCTCGTGCCTGCGGTGCTCATCCTCGGAGTGATCGTTGTCCTGCTGATCAACCTGTCGAGCAATCTCGTATATTTTCACACCCCGACCGAGCTGCATCACGACGTGGCCCCTTCGAGCGAACGGCTCCGGCTCGGCGGCCAGGTGGTTGCAGGCACGGTCGTCAACGAGGGTGACACGATGCTGCTCAGGCTCACCGATGGCAGGGAGAATCTCGAGGTCATCCACAACGGTGTCGTGCCGCAACTCTTCAAGGAGGGGCAAGGGGTAATCGTCGAGGGTACGTGGGACGGTTCCACGTTCCACTCCGATACGATGCTGATCCGACATGACGAGCAGTACCGCACTGAAGACAACCAGATCTACGACTCGATCGACCACGAACTAGAGAGTGACCAATGATGAGCGTGCCGGTCCTCAGAACAGTCCAACAACAGTCGTGACGGCAACGCTCGGCCTCCTCGCCATTCTCTCTGCGACCGCAGCCGCGGTGGTGCTGATCGGGCGCGCCTGGAAACAAGCTGTGAGCCCCGATCCCGACATCTCGAAGATCCGGACACCGGTGCTGGTCTTGCTCGCCGGTGCCGCAATCGCCTTCTTGATGCTGGAGGCAGCGATCCTCCAGGACAACTTCTCGCTTGGCTACGTCGCAAAGAACTCGAGCACGACCACACCGCTCATCTTCAAATTCGCCGGGGCGTGGGCCGCCCTCGAGGGCTCCATCGTGCTGTGGGGCCTCGTGCTCGCCGTACTCGTCTACTTCGTATCCCGCTCGCTATCGAGGGGGGACCGGCTTGGCCTGACCGCACTTGCGGTGATGGGCGTCGTCTCGCTGTTCTGGTTCGGTTTGATGGCAACGGCCGCCAACCCGTTCGAAGTGTGCACCGGCGTGGTAGGCGGGACTTGTGCGCAAACCAGCTGGTTGCCGTTCGTCCACACGGTCGCACCCGCCAACGGGATCGGCGCCAACCCGCTGCTGCAGAACCACATCCTGATGGCGATCCATCCCCCAATGCTGTATATCGGCTATGTGGGGTTCACCGCCCCATTCGCCTTCGCTATCGCGGCGATGATCCGTGGCGAGCAGGGAAGTGTGTGGCTGGAGCGCACCCGCCGCTGGTCGGTCATCGCATGGGCGTTCCTCGGCTTCGGGATGCTGCTCGGCGCCTGGTGGTCGTATGAGGTGCTGGGATGGGGCGGCTACTGGGGATGGGACCCCGTGGAGAACGCGGCGCTGTTGCCCTGGCTGGTGGCGACGGCGTTCATCCACTCGGCGGTGGTACAGCGGCGGCGTGGCATGCTCCAGGCGTGGAACCTGATCCTGGTGATTGCCACCTTCTCACTGACGATCGTTGGGACGTTCCTCACCCGATCCGGCACCGATCATCTCGGTGCATTCGTTCACCCAATCGGCGGTCGGGCCGATCCTGCTCGGCTTCTTGCTTGTGGTCGTGATCAGCTCGCTCGCCCTGTTCGCCTGGCGGTCCCATCTGGTCAGCTCGGCGCCACGGCTCGACTCGATGGCCAGCCGGGAGGGTGTCTTCCTGCTCAACAACCTGGTACTGACGGTGTTTGCACTCGCAGTGATGATGGGCACCATGTATCCGGTGATCCTCGAGGCCATGGGGCGCGCCAGGGTCTCGGTGAGCGCTCCCTACTACAACCGGTTGATGCTGCCGGTTGCGTTCGTCTTGCTGCTGGCGATGGGGATTGGCCCGGTCACCCCGTATCGGCTCGCTCGGGCGTCGGTGGTCTGGCGTCGGATCTCCACCCCCGATCGTGGTCGGGCTGGTTGCCGGCGCCGTTGCGGTGTTGGTGGGAGTGCAATCGATCCCGGTCGTTCTGCTCGTGGTGCTCGGCGTCTTTGTCATCGCCACCGTCGTCGGCGAGTTCATGCGTCAACTCGGCAAGGTAGAGGGCAGAGGACTGCAGGCGATCAATCGGCTGTTGCGGCGCGATCCCGGCTACTGGGGAGGCCAGATCTCCCACATCGGCGTTGCGGTGCTCGCCATCGCCATCGCCGCTTCAAGCGGGATGGCGGTTCGCGAACAGGTACAGTCTGGCCAAGGGCGGGAGGGCCACCGTCGGTGATTATTGCCTGGTCTACTCAGTCCAAACTCGCACACGGAGCCAAACCGCCAGGTGATCGGTGCGATCCTGTCGTCTGCGGGATGCCTACTGTGAGCGCGAGATCGGAACGCTCGAGCCCGTGTTCAACAGTTACGCCCGGCCCCCCTCGGTGGCGACGCCGTCGGTGCACACCGGGCTCACCGAGGATTCTTTGTTGCTCTGGCCGATGTGCCGGGAGACGAGATCGTCCCTCAAAGTCATGATGTTCCCCCTGATGTGGCTTCTGTGGACGGGTGGCCTGATCGCGGTCGGAGGCGGGATCTGGGCCGTCTACGCAAGGAAACCGGACCGACTTCGTGTGGTCAGAAGGTAAAGTCGATGCGTAGCGACATTCGCCGTATGGCAGGTTGGGGTATTGCGATTGCCGCGATCGTGGTCGATGGTGATCGGTCTGCTGCCCGGGAGAGTCACGGCCGACCCGAACAGCGAGCGGTCGGTCTCGAGCAGCGGCTCGCCTGTCCGTTGTGCCAGGGGCAGTCTCTTGCGGAGTCCGATTCCCAGGTGGCGGAGGACCTCAAGGTCATCTTCAGTCAGACAAGATCGATGAGGGCATGACCGACAGGCCAGATCTTCGATTTCTTTGCGGCCCGCTACGGCGAGCACATCGTGCTCGAGCCACCCCTGCTCGGCTGGGGGATTGCGCTGTGGGCGGCACCGTTGCTGGCCCTCTGCGTCGGCGGATGGGTCGTCTGGACCCGGCAGCGGATGTTTCATGAGATAGGGAAAGCAGCGCTGATCCGGGAGCGGATCGACCAGGCGGAGCGTGACATCACCGAGCTTGCCGAACAGGTCGCGTGCTGGCGAGATCGACGCCGAGACGGCAGACGGGCTTTGCGCGAGAGGTACGAGGCGGAGCGACACGACGTTGCTCGAGCAGCTTGCGACAGACCGTCGGAAGGAGACACCGCGATGAGGTGGAAGCCGCGGGTGCACTGACCGGCGCCCGACTGATAGGTATCGGCGCAGTGGTCATTGCCGTTATCGGGATCGGTCTCTGGCTGTTGTCTTCCAATGGTGCCGCCACATCAGGGTGTCGAAGGTGTCGCCCAGGACGTAATCACTGGTGAGGCGATGAATCTGGACGACGTCACCAACGAGCAGATGGAAGCGGTGGTCGCCCAGAACCCCGACATCGTCCCGATGCGTCTTGCGCTTGCCGAGCGCTATTTCGTCGACGGGCGACTTTCCCAATGCACTCCGCCACTACATGTATGTTCTCGATACCAGGGGGTCAAGGATCCTACTGCTCTGGCGAACGTGGGTTGGATGACCTATCAATCCGGTGTTTCTGACATGGCCGAGTCGTTTGTTGAAGAGAGCCTTGCGATCCAACCCGACGGTGGGATTGCTTTCTGGTACCTCGCCGCGATCCGTTTCTACGGGTTGAACGACCCGGTGGGCGCGATCGAGCCGCTGCAGAAGCTCCTCGATACGAGGAGCTTCCCGGATGAGATCCGGGCCGAGGCCGAGAGCATGCTCGCCGATGCCGAGGCCGATGCAGTGAAGAGATACACGGGTTGGGTCTTCTGGTTGGCGATTGCCGGCGGGGTGGCGGTGATGATCTTCGGGATTGTCTTCGTGCGTCGGATCGGCTCCGACATCACCCTTGCTGCGACGCCGCTTGCAGACAAAGCCGGTCCCGGATGTGGCGATCCCGTACCTCGACTCGGACGGCGAATTCCGCCTCACCGATTTCACCGGGGACATCGTCGTGGTCAACTTCTGGTCTTCGTGGTGCACCAATTGCCGGGTGGAGCACGAGGCGCTGCTGCGGGCGGCATGCGGCATACAAGGATCTCGGTGTCGATTTTGTCGGTGTTGCCTATCTCGACAGGAAGTCCGACAGCCTCAGTTTCCTCGACGAGATGGGCCGCGGGGACCCTACGTCTACGGGTTCGACGAAGGATCCAGCGTCGCCGTCGAATTCGGTGTTGTGGGCCTGCCGGAGACCTTCTTTGTGGACAACGAGGGAATCGTCCGTGCCAAGGTGAGTGGCCCGGTGAGCTCGGATTGCTCCAGCAGACACTCGATGCTCTGCTGCTGGGCGAGTACGTCGACCCTGCGGTGGTCACCGACGACGTGCAGAACCGCTGAGCCCTCTCCCGGGTTGCGAGCCTTCAGGCTCGATGGCGTGGTATGCACCTGCGGCATGGCCCCGGATTGCGAGCCTTCACGGAGAATGTCTAGAGCATGTTCGGGAACACGCTCTACACATCTCCGGTTCAGGCTCGATGGCGTGGTATGCACCTGCGGCATGGCCCCGGATTGCGAGCCTTCACGGAGAATGTCTAGAGCATGTTCGGGAACCCTGGCAAGCTCTGGGTGCGTCCTAGCTACATCGTATGAGTGATCGTGCGATCAACTTGGAGGCATACCATGATGAGGAAGACCACAATTGCCATTGCTGGCGCTGGCGCTGCTCCTCACCGCCTGTGGGGGGAGCGACTCGATTCGTCCGAGACCACGAGTGGGAGAATCGACCGACCACCACCACTATGGCAGCAAGTGAGACCACCGCAGGCCGGCGGGCCGACCGCCATCGCAGGCGGAGACAAGAACCGGGCCACTGCAACGACCACGGCGGCGGCGGAGACGACCACGACCGCCGCAGCAGCATCCAAGCCGGCGGACACCAGGTTCGAGGACTACGGAGCAAATCCGTTCGAGGATCACGATCGAGGATTCGTTGTCGACATTTGCAGTCGATGTCGACACCGGCTCGTACACATTGATGCGGGCCTGGGTGAACGACGGATATCTGCCCGACCCGGACTCGGTGCGGGTGGAGGAGTACGTCAATTACTTCGATGGCGGGTATGCGGCACCCGAGGATTCGACATTCGCCATCTACGCCGACGGGGGCCCGACCCCGTACTGGGATCCGGCAAACGACATCCTGCGAATCGGGATCAAGGCCCGTGAAGTGAGCGAGCGACAGCGGCAGGACATGAACCTGACGCTCGTCGTCGACGTATCCGGCTCTATGGGGGACCAGAACAAGCTGGAGATGGTGCAGGACGCCCTCGCCGTGCTCATCGACGAACTGGACAGGTACGACACCGTCGGGATCGTGGCGTACAACACAAGGCCCACGTCGTGCTCGAGCCAACATCGGTAACCGATGCCGAAGAGATTCTCGATGCCATCTACGACCTGTATGCCAGCGGCAGCACCAATGCCGAGGCCGGTCTGCAGCTCGGCTACGACATGGCAGACGACTCGTACCAGCGTGATGCAGTGAACCGGGTCGTGCTGTTGTCGGACGGTGTCGCCAATGTCGGCAACACCGGCCCCGGTTCGATCCTCGAGGAGATCGGCGAACGGGCAACTGAGACGGGATCGACCTGGTGACCATCGGCGTCGGTATCTCCACGTACAACGATGTGTTGCTCGAGCAACTCGCCGACCAGGGCAACGGCTGGTACGCATACGTAGATACCCAGGACGAGGCGGAGCGGCTCTTCCGTGATCAGCTCACCACGAGCCTGGAGACGGTGGCCCGTGACGTCAAGGTCCAGGTGGAGTTCGACCCGGAGTCTGTCGACGGCTATCGGTTGATCGGCTTCGAGAATCGGGCGATCAGCGACGACGACTTCAGGGACGACAGCGTCGACGCCGGGGAGATCAACGCGGGTCAACGGTGACCGCCTGTATGAGCTTGAACTTGCCAGAGATGCCTATCGGACGTGATGATCCGTTTGCCACGGTGCATCTGCGCTGGGAGGACGAGGAGACGGGACGTATCGAGGAGATCCAGGGCGACATCAGTTCGGGTCTGTTGGTCAGATCGATTCGAGGACGACTTCGCTCAATTCCAGTTGGTCAGCTCCGTGGCGGCATATGCCGAGGTACTGCGGGACAGCCGCTGGGTGCGCGGGCTCGATGTCGGGAGACATCGCTCGACGAGATGGAGTCTCTGCCGTGGCGACACCTCGACGACCAGGCCGCAGACGAGTTCTACGACCTGGTTGCCAGGGCAGCAGGCTGGAGGCGTAGGAAATGGATGGGCCTCTCCGGAGACGGAGGGGCCCCGATTCAGGGGAGCATCGCCACTGCTCCCGCGGATACCAGGCCGTCTGAGCGAGACTCGTCTGTCGATGACGCAGCGATCTCGGCACGGCCCTGTCGAAGACATCCGTGGTTGTGGCGGCCGGGTCTTCTGGAAGCCGCTGATCTTGCGGACGAACTGCAATGCGGCCGCTTCGATCTCTTCAGGGGTGGCCGGGACGGCACCGTCGCGGAGACGTTTGATTGATCTGCACATAAGATGACCCTACATGTCACAAGCAGAGCGCGAATACTGGAATCAGCGGTACCAGGACGAGGGATGGAGGACGGAGCCCGCCGCCTTCGTGGTTGAGGCTGCGTCGTATCTCCCGCCTGGATCACGCATACTCGATGTTGCAGGCGGGACGGGGCGCAACGCCATCTGGCTCGCCGCCAGGGGGCACGATGTCACCATCGCCGACGTCTCCGATACAGGGCTCGATCTCGCCAGGCAGGCGGCCGCCGACGCCGGTGTGAAGGTGGCGACGATCCACGTCGACTTCGATACGGACCCGATGCCGGATGGGCCGTGGGATGTCCTGCTCGACTTCCATTTCATCAATCGATCTCTGTTTCCCGTCTTCCTGGACATGCTCAGACCCGGTGGCTACCTCGTGTTCTGCCGGGCGACCGTCAAGAACCTGGAGCGCCACGACCGTCCCCCGAGCCCGTACCTGCTCCGCGAGGGAGAGGGCTGGGAGTTGCTCGAGGGTTGGGAATTGGTGATCGCCCGCGAAGGTTGGTCCGTCGAGGATCGTCACGAGTTCGAAGCGCTTGCCCGCAAGCCCGGGTGAGATTCCACCCAGGGCAGACGCGCAGATACGATCGAAGGGTCGGTTCTGCAACCCCCGCAGTGCACCCAGTTGGATGACCCGGAGGCGAGAGGTCTCAGCCTCGGCGGCCAACACTGTGGCTTCCAGATGATCAACAGTCGTGTTTCCCAACATGAAAACAACATATCAACCACCTGTGACGCAAAACCATCCAACACACCTCAAACGAATGCCATATACCACAAAGTCCAGTTTGGCTATGGCGAGTTGCAGGCGCATCGCTGTCGCCCGGCGGCTCAGAGGATGGTGCGGGAACCCCACTCCAGCGCAGCAACGTCGTACCGTTGTCTCGCAGGAGGGCCCAATGAAGAAAGCTGCAGCATTGCTCCTGGCCCTCGTCGTGACCGGTGGATGCGGGAGCGCCCGGCAGGCTGCTTCTGATGGTATCGGCCACGCCGATACGGCAGAGCTCAGCGGTGAGGCCGTGGCACGGGCTTGTGAGCTGCATTGCGGCGAGTCCAGCATCTACGTTGTCGATGAGATCATGACGCTGACCACCCGGGAGGGCGACGAGGAGCCGATGCCCGCCGACGTCGCTGATGCGATAGTCGCTCGCGTCGATAGGGCCGAGCTGATCTCATTGGAGGAAAGCCATGCCCTATTTGACGGCGGAGTTCTCACTGAGCCGCTGGCCGCGGTCGTGTACGTAGGCCCTGTCGTTGAACTCGGTGAGGGAATCGCCGCAGTTGACGTCGGTGTCGCCACCGCACACGACGGGTTCCGACAGGACACCTATCAGTTTCGCCAGACGGCGCGAGGCTGGGAGCGGGTCACCCCGGAAGATAGCGGGATCCCGGTGACCACGGCCGTGTCGTGACCCACACCAACTTTGGGGCCTGCATCTCCATCTAGCATCTCTCGGACGAGCGTTGTGAGGAGCCAGCATGACCAGTGAAGCCGAATACCGCCTCCCGAGGTCAGTGATCCCGTCACGGTACGAGCTGACACTGTCCCCGGATCTCGGTACCGCTTCATTCACGGGATCGGAAACGGTCGAAGTCGAGGTTCTCGAACCCGTCACCGAGATTGTGCTCAACGCCATTGAGCTCGAGATCCACGATGCCGCCATGACCGATGGCTCCGGGGCGCGTCTTGAAGCCGCCGCTATCGCATACGACGAAGAGACAGAGCGGGCGACGCTGAGCTTTGACCAGGAGCTTGCCCCCGGCGAGTGGCGCCTTCACGCCTCCTTCTCGGGGATCCTCAACGACAAGCTCCACGGGTTCTACCGCTCCGACTACAAAGACTCCGACGGCAACGATCAGATCATCGCCACCACGCAATTCGAGGCAACCGATGCCCGTCGCGCTTTTCCCTGCTGGGATGAGCCAGACCTCAAAGCCACCTTCAAGGTGACCCTCGTCGTCGACGAGAATCTGACGGCCGTCTCGAACACATCCGAGGTATCTGCGGCCCCTACCGATGACGGCATGATGGCTCATGAGTTTGCCGAGACGATGAAGATGGCCACCTACCTGGTGGCATTCATCGTCGGCGACCTCGAGATCAGTGGTCCGGTCGCTGCCGGCAGTGTGCCGGTGCGGGTATTGCACACGCCGGGTAAGGGCCATCTCACCGAGTTTGCTCTCGAGGTGGGTGCCTACGCACTCGACTACCTGGCCGACTACTACGACATCCCCTACCCGGGCGACAAGCTGGACATGATCGCCGTACCCGATTTCGCCTGGGGGGCCATGGAGAACCTCGGTGCGGTCACCTTCCGGGAGACGGCGCTGCTGGTCGACAAGAAACGGGCCACGCAGTCCGAGCTCGAGCGGGTGTCGGATGTGATTGCCCACGAGCTTGCCCATATGTGGTTCGGCGATCTGGTGACTATGAAGTGGTGGAACGGGATCTGGCTCAACGAGGCGTTCGCCACCTTCATGGAGATGAAGTGCGTCGACTCCTACCGCCCCGATTGGAACCGCTGGCTCGACTTCGCCACGTTCCGCTCTCAGTCGATGGACGTTGACGGTCTCACCGCAACCCGACCGGTCGAGTTCCCGGTGGCTTCACCCGAGGATGCAAACGCAATGTTTGACACCCTCACCTACGGCAAGGGATCGGCGGTGCTGCGGATGCTCGAACAGTACCTTGGCGAGGAAACGTTCCGCAACGGCATCAGGCGTTATCTCAAGAGCCACGCGTATTCCAACACCGAGACGGACGACCTGTGGGCGGCCCTCGAGGCCGAGTCGGGTGAGCCGGTCGGTGAGATCATGAGCGGGTGGATCTATCAGGGTGGATATCCGCAGATCGAGGTCACCGAGACGGAGTCGGGGTACCGCCTTTCCCAGCAGCAGTTCCGATTCCTCGACGGTGGCGATGCCACCTGGCGGGTGCCCGCGCTCTACCGGACCGACATCGCCGAAGGAAGGATCGTCATCGGTGACAAACCCGTCGAGTTGCCCGGCACGGGCGGTCTGCTGCTCAACCGGGGTGGTGACGGTTTCTATCGCGTCAAATACCCAACCGAAACTCTGCAGGACCTCGCTGAGGGCTTCGATGACCTCGATGCCGCCGAGCGCTACACCTTGATTGCCGACACCTGGGCGAACGTTCTTGCCGGAGAGGCGCCCGCCGCCAACTTCATCGCGCTTGTCGCGGCCCTGGAGGATGAGGACGAGCCCGGTGTGTGGGGGGTCGCCATCGGTGGGCTCGGTGAGCTGAATCGGGTGATCGTGCCCGAGGACCGCCCCGCGTTACAGACCCTGGTCCGTGACCTCGTCCTTCCCAAGGCTGAGGCGATGGGTTGGGAGCCGGCTGAAGACGAGAGCGATCTCACGCGCAAACTCCGTGGCCTACTGCTGCGCGTCCTGGGCAATCTCGGGAACGACACCGCCACGCAGGACCAGGCGCGCAAGGTATTCAGCCGGTCGCTCGAGGATCGTGACTCCGTCGACGCCGACGTCGCAGACGCCGCCATCGGGGTCGTTGCTGCTAACGGGAGCGGCGAGGAATTCGAGCGGTTCCTCCGGCTTCGTGACGATGCCGACAGCCCCCAAGACGAGGTCAGGTACCTCAGGGCCGCTGCTGCGGTCCCGGACGAGGAGACCGCCGCCCGTCTCGTCGAGATGGTGCTTGCAGGTGAGGTGCGCAGCCAGGACGCCAACTGGTTGCTTGCACTTCTGCTCGGGCACCGGGAGACCGGTCCGCTGGTCTGGGAGCTGGTCAAGGCGAATTGGAGGGCGATCCTGGATACGATGCCACCGCAAAACCGGCGTCGGATGCTGGATCTGATCATGTATCGGTCGGAGCCTGAGATCGCAACCGACATCGAGGCGTGGCTTGCCGAGAACCCGATCGGTGGCGCAGCCAAGTTCACCGAGCAGCAGATGGAGCGTCTCAGGGTGCGGGTCGGGTTGCGGCAGCGCGAAGCCGAGCGGCTCGGCGATACGCTCAGAAAGAGCTGATCAATTGCGCAGTGTCCCAGGCCCTGTCGCCGCAGCGCTCAGCGTTGCGGTCCTGCTCGTCGGGTGTTCTGGCAACGACGCCGCGCCACCGGACGAGGCGACGACAACGGTGGCAACCTCGTCATCAAATCCTTCGGCAGCAACTAGCACCTCGACGACGGCGACGACGACAAGCACGGTGCATGATCCGGCCGCGATCGACCCGGCAGCGGAGCTTGCTGCTGCCCGGCAGCTTGCCCACGGTGGTGGTTGCGTGACCTGGAATGCCGCAGCGACACTGGTCGACGCCGTGGAAGGGGACCTCGGTGTTGACGACATGGCAGTTGCCACCGGAGGAACCGGATCCGTCGACACAATCTTGATGACCGGTCAGCTGTTCGATAGTAGGGGCGGGTCTGTCGCGTTCACCTTGATTCAGGATGATCATCTCGCGGATATCCACGCGATGCTGCTCTTCAACCACCTTCGAACATACGAGTTGGCTGCCGCCTACCAGCTCGCGGGCCTCCAGGTGGAGTTTCAGTCACGGCCAACCCTGCTATCTCCCGAAGAGGATGGGTCGTTGGTTGCCGCCTGGGACGGCTCCACGGTCTCGTTTGCCGACGGTGAAGAAAGCGCGTTGTCGCCATTCGACATGAGTCCAGCTCTCAACCGCGATGCCGCCGTTGGAGACGCCGCGGCCGACCTGGCTCGCTTCCAGGTCGACGAATGGCTGCAAGGCTTGCGTCCGATGCTTGCCGAGCCCCGTGGTGTCGTTGCGCTCGAGGGGTCGTCCGCCGAGCTCGAGGGTGTACGAGAGTTGTTGTGCGTTCTATTCGCGACCGAGTGGACGGCGGCCGATGCGGCGATAGCGGGGCATGAAGAGGACGCGGAGTGGCTGCGAGCCAACGCGACCGCCTTCCTTCCTGAGCTGCGTGTGCACGAGCTCATGTTGCTCGGCGAGTATCTCGACCTCATCACGGACTACATGAATCGTCCCGAGATCGACTGGTTTCGTGCACCCTCCGTTGACATGAGCCAGATGGTAGATGGGGTGACATCTGCCACCGAGTTCGTCGAGCTATGGCGTTATGGGGCCGCAGACGCACTGGCTCGCTACGACGCGCTCAGCTAGTCGATAGCGCCAAGGCCAAGGGTCATGGCGGCTAGAGCGCCGAGGAACAGCGCGCCTCCGATGAGGGGGGCGAGCATCGATCCGCTCATCACAAAGCCGAGGATCCCCATGAGCAGGCCTACTTCGGCGATGGCGACCCGGACGATGAAGCCGACCTGCAGTCGCGACAGCTCGTTCGTGCGCTCACCGACGCTGGTCCACCAACGAAACGCGACGATCAACCCGATTACACCGAACACTGCCGCAGTCACGGCGGTGGCGTCCTTCAGCTCGGGGCTCTCCGCCTCGAAGCTGACCATCGGTAGCACCGCGACAACCGTAACGGTCCCTACGGCAAATGCTCCTGCGACCAACCGCAGCCGTTGTCTGACCTCGCTCATCGTTGCGGAGGGTAGCGCCCGCTGGTCCACCACCTCCTACCGCAACGCGGCGGACAGCCGGTCGACGTAGCTCGCCTCGCAGTAGTTGTCGATCAGGCTCTCGGCTGCGTCGTCTTCAGACCTGTGACCGAGGCTGAAGCCGCCATCATCATCCACCGACCAGTGCACGTCCTCGAGGCCGTGGTCGGTGAGACACTGTGCCATGGCGGCGACCGCAGACTCGAACTCGGCGCGGGTTACCTCGCCGTCGGCGAGGATCTCGTCCTGGAGGGCAATGCCGGCAGGGTCGAGATAGGATTCCGGGGGAATGGTGACCGTGGTCACGGGTACCGATGCGAATTGGGGGCGGCCTCCCGGCTCCCACCATCCGATCGCATTGCCGGCGACGACGGCCACGGCGGCCCTGCTGACCGAGGGCTCGAACCGTTGCCCGGCAATCCAGGTCACCCCGTCGCTCGTCGCCCATGCCTGGGCGGAGCCTTCATCCCAATATGCGGTGCGCACCCGGTCTTCCCCCTCGACCAGCTCTGCATCGGAGACGATGGCGATCAGGTTCTCACCGGCCGGTAGCAGCCTACCGGCATGGTTCGCCAGCCCGTCCTCGACATCGAACGGTGGGGTTGGCTGTGCCTGCCAGGAGGCTCCGTCGGCGGACGTCCACACCAGGGTGGTTGGCTCGATCCCAGGGCCGTGGCCGACACCGAGGACGATCCACTGGTCACCGACCGTCTGCGCGAGGGTCGGCTCCCAGCTGGTCACCACGGCGGCGAGATCAGGGTCAATCTCGAGCTGTGTCTCCCGCCAGGTGGCGCCGTCTCCGGAGGTGTAGATCGGGTAGGGGGCGGCGCCGGCGGGGGCGAGATCACCGTTCCAGGCGACGTACCCGTTGTCGTGCCCGACGATGTTGTCGGGCGGCCCGTCGGCGAAAACGGCCAGATCGACACGCTGCCAGGTGGCGGCGTCGGCCGACCACCACAGCTCGGCCGTGCTGTCGGCAAACGGGGCCGCGGTCCAGGCGAGATAGCTGCCGGTACCTAATGCGACCGATGCGAGCGAGCGGCTGAGCGCATCGGGGAATGCGCCCCTGGTCCATTCTCGGCCGTCCGGCGACGTCAGGATCATGGCTCGGTTATCGATATCGACGCCTACCAGCGCCCATCCGTCGGTTCCGCTCAATAGGCGTTCAGGAGTCCAGGCGCCCGTCGTCTCGGAGAGATCCACGTCTTCCCAGGTGACCCCGTCAGCCGAGAAGCGGACCACAGGTAGAAGGGTGTCGGCGACGAAGCCACCCGATCCGCCCGCAATGGCGAAGAATCTCTCGTTGGCTGCGGTCGTCCCGGCAGTGACCCACGTGGTCCCGGTGGCGTCGCCCGCATGATCGCCGGCGATACGTAGCGCCCAGCCGGCTCCGACGACCGCGAGAACTGCTGCGAAGACCGCGGCCGTCAGCACCGGGCCCGTGAGCCGACGCCGCGCACGGGGCGGGCTGATGATTGTCTGGCTTTCCTCCAGTTGGTGGCGGACCCGGTCGAGGACGGCGGTCGCTCCGGCAGCGTCACCACGCTCGGCCAACGCTGCAAAGGTGTCCTGATAGCGGCTCATCGGGCTGCCTCACTTTCGAGCAACTTCCGCAATCTGCGGCGAGACCTCGACGCGAGCATGCGGGCTGCTCCCTCGGTCATGTCCGTCATCCTGGCGACCTCTGTGAAGTCGAGGCCCTCAACGTCGTGCAGGTACAGCACTGCTCTACCCCGCGGTTCCACCCCGAGCAGGTCGGCTATGTCCGACGGGTAGATTGTCGGGTTCGTGTGGCTGATCTCGGCCGTGAGCCGGTGCACGGCCCGCCGCTCCCGTGCCCGTCTCCGCCATCCCGACGATGCCAGGTTGACGACGGTGCGGCGCAAGTAGGCGGCAGGATCCTCGAGGTCGAGAAGCCTGACGGTGCGAAAGGCTCGTACCAGAGCCTCCTGCACTAGATCGTCCGGTTCCAAAGCCGGCGATCCGACGACGGCTGCGAACCGGCGCAACGACGGATAGAGGGCGCGAATCAGGTCCTCGTCCTCGGCGGTCATCTGGGATGTCTGGTTCACCCGCTCTCCCGGTTCCGGGCCTTCACAGATAACAACGCCACAGCGAGGCAGGATGCAACACGATTCCGAAGAAAGGCGATGTTCGTGGCCCGACGTCGGTGTCGAATACCACGTGCAGGCCGGAGGGTAGGGTTCTCGACACGACAGAGGAGGAACCTTGCGGGTGGTCACGATCGATGGAGGACCGCTGGCAATCGACGACGTCGTTGCCGTAGCCGAGGGGGTGGCGACCGTCGAAGTCGGTGCCAACGTTGCGGAGCGGATGCGCCCGGCCCGCGACCTCGTCGAGCAGGTCGTCGCAGAGAACCGAACCGTCTACGGCATCACCACCGGATTCGGGCGGCTGGCAACTACCCACATCGAGCCGGATCAGGCGGCTCGTCTCCAGGTGGGCTTGCTGCGCAGCCATGCGTCCGGGGTCGGGGAGCGGCTCAGCGATCGGGTGGTGAGGGCGATGTTGCTGCTCCGGGCGCGAACCCTCGCCCAGGGATACTCGGGGGTGCGGCCCCTTATCGTCGAGCGGCTCATCGAGATGCTGAATCGAGGGTTGCTGCCGGTCGTGCCCGGGCAGGGCTCTGTCGGCGCCTCGGGTGATCTGGCACCATTCGCTCATCTGGCGCTTCCCCTCATCGGTGAGGGGATGGTCCGTATAGACGGTGTGGAACAAGAAACAGCGGGAGCGCTCGCAGCTGCAGGACTGGAGCCGATCGCGCTTGCAGCCAAAGAGGGATTGAGCCTGCTGAACGGGACTGAAGGCATGTCTTCGCTTGGTGTGCTCGCCGTCGACCGCACCCGTACCCTCGCCAACGCCGCCGACCTTGCGTGCGCTTTGTCGGTAGAGGGGTTGCTCGGGTCATCGAAACCTTTCCAATCGAGGATCCACGAGCTGCGGCCCCATCCCGGTCAGATCCAATCCGCCGCCAATATCGCCATGCTGCTCGATGGCTCCGAGATCGTTGCTAGTCACGCCGAGGACATGGTGCACGCCGTTCAGGATGCATACAGCCTGCGCTGCGCACCCCAGGTACACGGCGCCAGCCGGGACAGCCTCAGCCATGCCGAGGCCGTGTTCACCCGTGAGCTCGGTTCGGTGGTCGATAACCCCATCGTGTTCGCCGAAGACGGGATCGTGGTTTCGGGAGGCAACTTCCACGGTCAACCGCTGGCAGTCGTGCTCGACTTCCTCGCCATTGCCGCCACCGAGCTCGCCTCTATCTCGGAGCGGAGGACCGATCGCCTGCTCGACCCCGACCGGTCGGCCGGTCTCCCCGCCTTCCTGGCGCCGAATCCCGGTATCAATTCGGGTTTGATGCTTGCCCAGTACACAGCGGCTGCGCTCGTGGCCGAGAACCGGGTGCTGTCACATCCTGCGTCTGTGGAGTCGATTCCCACGTCCGGGCTGCAGGAGGACCACGTTTCGATGGGTTGGGGCGCCGGTCGCAAGCTGCACGATGTGCTCGACAACACCGCAAATGTTCTTGCTGTTGAGATCATGTGCGCCGTGGCCGGGATCGAGTACAGGGCTCCGCTCCAACCGGCTCCACGCACCGCGGCAGCTTGTGCGCTGGTCCGCAGGCATGTGGCCCCACTCGAGGACGATCGTCCGATCGGGCCGGACATCGAGACCATCGCTTCCATGATCAACTCAGGTGAGTTGAACCTATTTGTCGAATGACCTTCGTCGGGAGGTCACAGCGTAAGATGGGACTCACCAACAAAAAGGGAGCTGAGTAATGAGTTTCATGGATACGGTCAAGGGCTGGTTCTCCAAGGCCAAGGACACCGCGGGCGACGTCAAGGAGAAGGCTGCGCCGATGGTCGAGAAAGCCGGTGACGTTGCCGAGGGCGCCTGGGACAAAACCAAAGAGGTAGCGGGCGACGTCAAGGAGAAGGCCGCGCCCATGGTCGAGAAGGCCTGGGACAAGACCAAGGACGTTGCAGGGGACATCAAAGACAAGTTCGACGGCGACGACGAAGAAGTAGAAGAAGCGCCCACCGAGTAGTCAGTCAGAGAGGCCGCCGGCGATCGTCGGCGGCCTTCTTTTGATTTCAGCCCGGTGCCGTCACCAGAGTCCGGTCGCCGTACTCGGGGCCCATCACGTAGTCGACCGGCACCCAGGTGCCTTCCGGTATGTCGTTGGCCTGACGCCACTCGATCACCCGGAGACCATCGATCCACACGGTACCGGATTGCGACTCGGGCGGGGCGAGCCCGACACCGACCAGGGCAGCGTTCGCTTCAACCGGTGGCTCAGGCAATTCCACCCACAACTCATGCCATTGGCCATCATTGACCAGCGGTAGCTGCACATCGACAGATCCCAACGGCGTCGAGTCGGGCTCACGGGTGGGGTCGGTGTCATCGAATTCGTAGAAGTACACGCGTACGAAGGGGATCCCCGCACCAACCCGCTTCCCCCAGACCCGAACCGAATGGGTGGCGGGCCCGTCGGCCGCGCTGCCGTCTTCGTTGAACCACCGATGTTCGGGAAGCGAAACCCGGGCCTCGGTCCTGGCGACGATGTCGTCTAGGTGCTGCGAGGTACGGTCGAGGCGCACCACCCACGGCCCCTCCGGGCTGGTGAGGTCGATCGTCAGACTCTCCGGGGGAACCGACCATTCCAGCCCTCCCGCAGCGGCGCCATCGGCCTGGGCATCCTCCAGGTCTCCGTAGCCGAACACGTCTCGTCCCAGCACCAGCTCGTCGGTTGCGGTGCCGATCTCAACCAGCGCTCCCACGGCAACCGGCACAGACGCCGAGACTGCAACCGGGAGCGTACGTGTCGCTTCGATTGGCTCAACAGAGCCCCTGCCCTGGTTGTTGACCACCACGGCCGTTACCGGGGCATCGGTTCTGGTCGAGCCAATCCACGCGTCGGGGAGCCGCAGCGACTCCGCATCCTGGAGACTTGCCTCGTTGAGTTGGCGGAGGATGCGATCGGCAACATCGCCTGTCGCAGCCACCGGCCGGTAGCCATCGATGATCACCGGGTAGAGCGTGGCATCGACCATCTCGCTGCCCTCGAAGACGGTGCGCAGCACAACTGAAGGATGGGTTGCCAGGAACTCCTGGTCGAAGACGAAGTTCCCGAGGCTGTAGGCAATGAGCGTGTCGTGGTAGATCTCGAAGCCCTGCAAGACGTGCGGGTGGTGTCCTATCACCAGATCGGCTCCTGCGTCGACGGCGGTGCGGGTTGCTTCCCCGAAGTAGTCGGAGCTCACCTCGGCGAACTGGTAGCCACCGTGGAGCTGGACGACGACCAGATCGGCTCCTGCGGCGCGAGCTGCGGCTATGGAGGTTGCCACATTGTCGCGGGTGAACAATGCCGCGCCACCATGGCCCCGTCTGGCGCCCCAATCCTGGAGCTCCGGGTAGACGCGGGCCATCGCCCGCCACAGGTCTGCGGCGTCGCCGTTGCTGAGATCGGGCTCCATGTCGTCGAAGATCCGCCACATTTCACCGGGTCGTCTCAACTCGGTAGCCACATACGAGGCGTTGCCCGGTGTGCCGAATCCGAACTTGCGGGTCTCGTATTGCCAGCGGTCCTCGTCGTCGATCGTTGCCGGCTCCGGGTCGGTGGCGCCCGGCAGATTGTCGTTGACATAGTCGCCATTGACCGTGGTCATCGAGACGACACCGACGGTCAGATTCCCGGCGCTCAGCAGCGTGGGGTTGGCGGCCTCCGCCGCGTCGGCTCCTGCTCCGGCGTGGGCGATACCGGCCTCGTCCAAGTAGCGCAGTGTCGAGTCGAGTCCCGGCCCGAGCCAATCGTTGAGATGGTTGTTGCCGAGTGTCACCAGGTCGACGCCGAGCTCGTCGAGGGCGGCGATCGTGGCTGGGGAGCTCTCCAGCAAGTAGCGCTTCCCGGCCGCGGCGTCACCCGTGGCGAGGGTTCCGATGACGCTCTCCAGATTGACCGTGGAGAGGTCGGCGAGCGCAAAGAGCGGGGCGATGTCCTCGACCACGGCCCTGGCAGACTCGTCGTCGGTGACCAGGGGATCTCCTGTTTCCGGGGCGAGGAACCTGCGTCCCATCATGAAGTCGCCGGCGAAGCTCATCACGGTGCGGTCGCCGCCGGGCCCGGTTGTCGCAAGCAGCTCGAGAGTCTTCGCTTCCCTGTCGCCGACGACCACGGCATCGGGCAGCATCCCGGTTGCCCTGACGATGGCCAGCTCGGGAGCGTTGAGGCTGATCGCGACGGAGCCGTTCTCGTCTGTGGTCGCGACCAGATCGCTGTACTCGACAGTGGCACCCGTCACCGGGGCGTCGCGCTCATCGACGACGGTCAGCACAAAGACCTGGCCGGGGGGAGCGGCGCTCGCTTCGGCATCGATGCGCCATGCGACGACGAGCGCCACCATCATTGCGACGGCGAGCGCAAAGAGCGCCGCGGTGCGCCCGTCGATTCTCGATGTGTTTCCCGACACTGCCGACCCTCTTGCGCCAACTCCTTCATCCAGGTTTTCGGTCGTTTTCACGCTTCAGCGTGAGGACTACTTCGCATCACCTCGGCATCGGCAGCGGCAAGACACCGGCTCCGGTCGGTAGGCTTGGCGATATCCGGCAGCAAGGAGTTCGAATGTCAGGGCCACGTCCGGTGAGCGCACCCCGGGGAACACAGCTGCACACCAGGGGATGGCTTCAGGAGGCTGCGCTGCGCTGCCTGATGAACAACCTCGACCCTGAGGTAGCGGAGAATCCCGACGAGCTGGTCGTCTACGGCGGCAGAGGTAAGGCAGCACGTAACTGGGATGCCTTCGATGCCATCGTCCGCAACCTGGAGACGCTCGACAATGACGAGACCCTCCTGGTGCAATCGGGGAAGCCGGTGGGGAGGTTCCGCACCCACGAGATGGCTCCCCGGGTGCTCATCGCCAACAGCAACCTCGTGCCCGACTGGGCGACCTGGGAGCACTTCTGGGAGCTGGAAGACGCCGGGTTGATGATGTACGGGCAGATGACCGCCGGGTCGTGGATCTACATCGGGACCCAGGGCATCCTGCAAGGGACCTATCAGACGTTTGTTGCGCTTGCCGAGAAGCGATTCGGTGGGTCGCTCGCAGGGACCCTCACCCTCACCGGTGGTCTTGGTGGCATGGGCGGGGCCCAGCCCATGGCGATCACGATGTGTGATGGGGTAGCCCTTTGTGTCGACGTGGATCCGCTCCATATCCAGCGGAGGGTCGACCACGGCTATCTGGATGTCTTCGCAGGCTCGCTGGACGAGGCAATCGAGCTCGTTGTCGTTGCCAAGCGGGAGCGGAAGCCGCTATCGGTGGGGGTGGTCGGTAACGCGGCGACGGTTTTCCCCGAGTTGCTGCGCCGTGGAGTCGAGATCGACATCGTCACAGACCAGACCTCTGCCCACGATCCGCTCAACGGCTATGTGCCAGCCGGATACTCGCTTGATGAGGCGGACGACCTCAGGGACAAGGATCCCGACGCCTACATCAAGGCGGCGCGCGAGTCGATGGCGGTGCATTGCGAGTCGATGGTCGGATTCCAGCGAGCCGGTGCCGAGGTATTCGACTACGGCAACAACCTGCGTGGCGAGGCGAAACTGGGCGGGTTCATGGACGCCTTTGCCTATCCCGGTTTCGTCCCCGCGTACATTCGTCCACTCTTCTGTGAGGGCATGGGGCCGTTCCGGTGGGTGGCCCTTTCGGGCGATCCTGCCGATATTGCTGCAACCGATCAGGCGATCCTCCAGCTGTTCCCGGAGAACAGGGCTCTGGCACGGTGGCTCGAGATGGCGGCCGAGCGGGTGCACTTCCAGGGTTTGCCCGCCCGGATTTGCTGGCTCGGCTACGGCGAGCGGCATCGTGCGGGTCTCGCCTTCAACGATCTGGTGGCATCGGGGAAGGTCAAAGCGCCCATTGTGATCGGCCGGGACCATCTCGATTCCGGCTCGGTGGCCTCTCCTTATCGGGAGACCGAGGGGATGAAGGACGGTTCGGATGCTGTTGCCGACTGGCCGTTGCTCAACGCGCTGCTCAACACCGCATCGGGCGCCGCCTGGGTTGCCATCCACCACGGCGGTGGCGTCGGGATCGGTAAGTCGATTCATGCCGGTGCTCAAGTGGTCGCCGACGGGACGGAGCAAGGCGCTTTCCGGTTGGAGCGGGTGCTCACCAACGATCCGGGCACCGGGATCATCCGTCACGTAGATGCCGGTTACGAGGAAGCCGAGCATGCCGCCGCCGAGCGTGGCGTGATAATCCCCATGCAGGAGTAGCGGATGCAGACCGGTTCGGTGGCGCTCACCAACATCGGGCAGCTGGTGACCAATGACCCGGCACGGGGCGGGCTGCTGGGTCTCATCAGCGAAGCCGCCATCGTCATCGAGTCTGGCAAGGTTGCCTGGGTGGGTGCCGAGCACGACATGCCCGAGGTCCCCGACGTGATCGATTGCAGGGGCAATGCCGTGCTCCCTGGTTTTGTCGACCCACACACTCACGCCGTCTTCGCCGGTGATCGAGCCGGCGAGTTCGCCCGCAGGCTGAGTGGTGAGACATATGAGGAGATCATGGCGGCAGGCGGTGGGATCCAGGCAACCGTTTCCGCCACCCGCAACTCGTCGCTACAGGAGCTCACCCACAGTGCGATGGAGCGGGTACGCCGGATGCAAGCTGCTGGGACCACTACCGTCGAGATCAAGTCCGGATACGGGCTCGAGGTAGAGCATGAGAAACGAATCCTGGCGGTCGCCGCTGCCGCGGGTGCGGCGGTGGCGCTCGACGTGGTGCCCACTTTCCTTGGGGCACACGCCATCCCTGGTGAGTTCGCCGGTGACTCCGACGGCTACGTCGACTACGTCATCGAGGAGATGCTCCCCGAGTGTGCCCCGCTGGCGCGGTTTTGCGATGTGTTTTGTGACGAGGGTGTCTTCACCGTCGCCCAGGCTCGTCGGGTGCTCGTCGCAGGCAAGGACCATGGGTTGGAGCCGCGGCTGCACGCAAATCAACTCGCTGCATCGGGTGGGGTGGAGCTGGCCGCCGAGGTGGGCGCACGCAGCGCAGACCATCTCGACCATCTCTCCGACGACGACATCGACTCGATGAAGGAGGCGGGCACCGTCGCCGTGCTACTACCGGGCGTTTCGTTCTCGTTGCAGCTGCCCCAGGCGCGGGGGTGCGATCTGTGGGACGCCGGGGTCACTGTTGCCCTTGGCACCGACTGCAATCCCGGCACATCGAACATAGAGACGATGCCATACGTGGCCGCGCTCGCCTGTCTCGAGATGGGCCTCACCCCCGAGCAGGCGGTGTGGAGCTCGACCAGGGGCGGGGCGTTGGCATTGGGCCTCGAGGATCGCGGCATGTTGGCTCCAGGTGCGCAGGGTGATGCAGTGATCCTGGCACACCGGTCCTATGTCCACCTGATCTACCGACCCGATGCCCGGCACGTTGCAGGTGTGGTCAAACGGGGGATGCGGCAGTGGCCCGGGTCACCCCACGGTTGACGTCGGGAGGGCCGAGCGGGAGGCTGAGCACGAACTCGCTACCGACAGGGTGATGTGGTTTGTAGATCAGGTCGCCCACCATGGCCCTTGCGAGATGGCGGGCTATGGCTAGTCCCATCCCGTAGCCACGTATCCGGCTGCCATCCTTTTCGCCCCGGTCCCAGAACTTGAATACCCGGGTCGACATCTCGGGCGGAATGCCAGGGCCGTTGTCTGAGACGACTATCTCGCAGTTGCCACCGACCACCGCGGCGGTGACTGCGACGCCGACCTTGCCGTATTTGGCGGCGTTCTCGACCAGGTTGCGGAGCACCTGGACGAGCCGGTCCGAGTCGGCGAGCACCGTGAGTGACGGGTCGATGGTCGTCTCGACATCGATGCCGTAGCGATCGTCGACCAGCGAGATGGCATCCTGGGCCGCCTGTTTCAGGTTGACGACACCGAGATGGAGACGGAGCCTGCCGGTCTCGAGATGCGAGAGGGTGAGCAGATCATCAACGATGAGCGAGAGATGGGTCGACTGGCGGTTGATGATGGCAAGGAACTCGCTGATCTCGGCATCGGTGAGTGCGGTCCAGTCGGTGCCCAACATTTCTGCAAAGCCAGAGATGGCTGTCGCAGGAGTGCGCAGCTCATGAGACACCATCCTCATGAATCGGTTGCGGGCGTCGAGAAGCGCCTGCTCCCTGGCAGCGGCCTGATGGCGATTGCGGTCGAACCGGTAGGCGATGAAGGCGAAAGCTGCCAGGATCGCCAGCAGCAGCGGGGCGAGGATCCTGGTAACCAGCCGGATCTGCTCCGAAGTCTGGATCTGGTTCGCTAACTCCAGTCGAGTGGACTCCATGGCACCGGCGACGAGCTCCGCCACCGAGCGCCGTGTGGCGTCGGCTGCGGCATATGCCTCGTCCGTCGTCACCACGATCGAGCTACGGTCCGTGGCGTTCAGCATCACCTGGTCGAGGGTGTGTGCTGCCTCACTAGTGCGCAGGGTGGTGATCGCTTGCTGTGGTACCCCGAGTGGGGCGAGCTCATCGAGCCCGACAGCGAGCGCATCACTGGGAAGCCGGGTATCGGTGCTCAGCAACGCCGGGATACCGAGCCTTCCCATGAACTGGCTGACGGCCGCGGGAATCCCCGGGCCCTGATGAGTAGCCCGCTCGACGTCGACGTAGAAGTATTGCCATACCGAGCGGGGGAGGGCTGCTGCCTGCTCCAGTTGCCCGACCAGGGTGTCGTGGTGCGGGTCTGATGGGACTACCCCGGCACAGCACGCCGTTTCGAGCGTGGTGCTGTAGCCGACCAGTCGCTCGTACGGGTCGGTGATGGCTGCCGGATCGGTTGTCGAGCGGATGGCGACCAACCAGCGTTGGGTCTCGTTGCCGACCGAATCTGCCCGATCTTCCACGTCGGCGACGCGGTCGATGGCGTTCTCGGTTGCGGTGATGCGCTGGGATGTGATCGGTGCCGCCATCATCGACTCGGCACCGTTGATCTGGTCGAGCACTTCTGCTGCCTGCTCGGCGGCGATCAGGTCGGCGACGGTGAATCGTTGCTCGAGGAGATCGACCGCGGCGCGGGATCGTTCGGCTTCCTGGATCCGCTGTGCCGCCGATGCGGAGAACGTGACCGCGATGGCAACGACGGCAGCGGCGATGGCACCGATGCCCAGGATGGTGATGAAGCTGCTCGCGGCTGGCGCACGTCTACTGCTGGCCATGGGGGATCTATCGGGTGCAAGCCGCGGTATCTGAACCCGTCGTGGCAAACTGG
The DNA here is from genome assembly GCA_963777645.1 of uncultured bacterium. GTDB lineage: Bacteria > Actinomycetota > Acidimicrobiia > Spongiisociales > UBA5794 > JAAETI01. The sequence goes on from CAVZRA010000005.1 coordinate 133,039, forward strand.
GCGCATGTCCGTTCCCTATCTCGACGCCGAGTACCCGCTGCGTTTCGCCCATCGGGGCAGTCGGGTCTTATGGCCGGAGAACACGGCCGAGGCATTTCAGGGCGCAATCGACCTCGGTTACAGGTACATCGAGACCGATGTGCGTGCAACCAGGGACGGGACCGTCATCGTTTTCCACGATGAGACTCTGGAGCGAACCACCAACGGCACGGGACCGGTTGCCCGGTGGGATCTCGCCGATCTGGAACTGCTCGACGCCGGCTACTGGTTCGACGAGGCCAACGAGTACCCGTTACGGGGGACCGGCGTGAAGATCCGGTCGCTCGCCGAGGTGTTCGATATGTGGCCAGACGCCTACTTCAACATCGATCTCAAGGGGCCAGGTATGGAGTGGAGGGTCGCCGACGTGATCAAACGGCTCGGTATGGAGCGTCAGACGATGGTCGGGTCATTCGTAGACCACCGGATCGCCCGCTTCCGGCGCATCACCCGAGGTCAGATCGCGGTCTCCGCCGGGCCCGCGACGGTCGTCGGGATGGTTGCCGCTTCCCGTGCCGGCCGCACACTGCACCGTCCCGTGCAGGCGTTCCAGCTTCCTTTCGACTACAGGCTCATCCCCATCGACACAAAGCTGATCCGGGCGATACACCAAGCCGGTGCGCATCTTCACACCTGGACCGTCAACGAAGCGGCCGACATGCATCGCCTGCTCGACCTCGGCGTAGACGGTATCGTCTCCGACCGCCCCGACATCCTCAACGAGGTGCTGCGTGAGAGGGGTCAGATACCCGGCGGGGTATAGGGCATACCCTGGAGCTGAATGAGCCGATGGATGGCAGCATTCCGCGCCGCGTCGAAGTCGGCGTTCGTGACCTCATACCGGCTCTCCCCACGCTCCTGGAGATAGACCCGGTAGGTGCCGTGGTCGTCGAGGACGTAGAGCCCGTCTTTCGGCCCGACGATGTTGCGCCCGAGCGCCAGCAGCGCCGCCGCGTTGGGGATCTCGGCGATGAGGTCGATCCATTCCAGGTTGAACGCCTCTGCGTAGTCGCCCGCATTGTTGGCGCGCCTGCCGAGAACCTGCGACGCGATACGCTGCGCCTTCAGGCTGAGGATGGCCTGAGCCTGTTCTTGTCGGGTTGGTCGCTCCATGGGATTGCGACGTTAGTCGGCGGCACCGACCTCTCAGCCGTGGGCGAGGGTGACGACGGCGTCGACACCTCCACCCGGGGCGGTACGTAGCTCCACCTCACCGCCACCCGCCACGGTGAGTTGGCGGACGATGGCCAACCCAAGGCCCGATCCCTTGCCGGGCTTCCCTCTCGAGTAGAACCTGTCGAATGCTCGCTCCAGATTCTCCTTTGCCATCCCGTGACCCTCGTCGCGAACATGGAGCTCCCAGACGTTCTCCTGATCGGTCACCACAACTGCGACTGCGCGCCCTGCCGGGGTGGCATCGAGTGCGTTGGCGAGCAGGTTGTCGAGAATCTGCTCCACGGCCCCAGGGACCGCCCTGGCCGGGGCCGTCGCCGGTGTGGTGAGCGTGAGCTCGACTCCTGATTCGGTAGCAAGCGCTTCCCACGCGTCGGTTCGTTCGATTGCGATCGCGGCGAGATCGATGGCTTCGGCGTGGGTAGTCCCCGCCTCGGCCCTGGCGATGGCAAGCAGCCCGTCGACGAGGCGGGATAATCGATGTATCTCGGTGATGGCGGCCTCCACCCCGGGTTTGTCCTCTGCGGAGGCGGTGTCTGCAAGGTTCTCGAGCCGGAGTCGCATGGCGGTGAGCGGGGTGCGCAGCTGGTGGGATGCATCGGCGACAAAAGACCTCTGTGCGTCGACCAGCGACTCGATCCGGGCTGCCATTTCGTTGAATGTGTCGCCGAGAGAAGTCAATTCCGGCGTGCCGTTCTGGCCGGGAACCCGGCTCTTCAGGTCACCCGCGGCGAGTGCCCGTGCCGCCTCCTCCAGGCTGCGCACCGGCCGGGTGACCTGTCTGGCCAGCATAATGCCGACGGCGGCTACCGCCGCCAGCACGGCGAGCGACAAGAATGCCAGGCGGAGCCAGTTATCGAGCACTTCGTCGTTGAGGTCTGCTGCCGGATAGGTTATGCGCACGGCACCCAGTATCCGCCCGCTTGAGCCGATGGGCTTGGCTACGTAGAGAAGGTCGCCACCTGCTGTCTCGGAAGGGCGGCGACCGGTTGTGTTCTCCCCGGCGAGGGCGAGCCGGATCTCGGGTCGGGTCGAGAAGTCCAGCGGTGTCCCACCGATGTTGTTCGAGTCGGCGACACTGATCCCTGCGGTGTTCACGACGATGATCCTCCCGCCGAGGCTTTGGTTGTAGCCGGCGAGTATGGCATCGAGCTGGATCGGTCGACCCGCTTCCAGGTCGTCCTCAACGAGGCTCGAGACCACAGTGGCGTCACGGTCGATGGCGTTGAGCAGGTTGGTCTCCTGGCGCGCCGCAAACGATCGGCCGAGCGGGATGATCAGCACCAGCAAAACGAAACCGGTGATCAGCAGATACGTTCCCAGCAGTCGGCGGGTCACTCCGGTACCTCGAGGCGGAAACCGACACCCCGGATCGTGGTGATCCAATCCGGGTTACCCAGCTTCTTGCGCAGCGCCGCCATGTGCACGTCGAGGGTTTTGGTCGGCCCGTACCAGTGCGGGTCCCACACCTCATCCATGATGTCTTCACGAGAGCGCACCGCTCCGGGATCCTCTGCGAGCATGGCCAGCAGATCGAATTCCTTCGGGGTGAGCGGGACCTCGACCCCGGCAACGGAGACACGCCACGACCGCCGATCGATGGCGAGCTTGCCGATCTCCTGGAGATTCAGTGTCTGATCGTTGCCGCCGCCGGCCCGTCTGGCGACTGCCCTGATCCTGGCGACGAGCTCGCGCAAACCAAAGGGCTTGACCACGTAGTCGTCGGCGCCGAGCTCGAGGAGCACGACCCGGTCGATCTCGTCCCCACGGGCGGTGACGACGATGATTGGCACATCGGAGTGCTCGCGAATCTGCCGACACACATCCTTGCCGTCGATGTCGGGAAGCCCTAGATCCAACAGGATCAGGTCGTGAGGGCTTGCCGCAAGTGCTTCGGCCCCGGTAGCTGCCCTCGTTGTCGCGAATCCGTCGCGCTGCAACCCGTCGAGCAGCGGCTCGGCTATGGAATCGTCGTCCTCGACGACCAGGATTTGCATGAGATCTGCCCTCTTTTTTCCGGTCCCTCCGGAATCTTTGCCTTCTCTTTACCTTGGCCTTGGCGGCTGCTGTACCGGCCAAGCATACGGTGTCGGCATTGATTCGATAACACAGTCCAGGAGGACTTGATGAAACTCGCAAAGCCGGTAACGACAACGCTTGGTGCAGCAGCACTGACGCTGATCGCAGCCGGGACGGCCATCGGGGTCAACCTGGGGATCATGAGCCAGCAGGCCGACCCCGGCGTAGGGAACCTCGACACGATCACCAGCGCGGCCTTCGACCCGTCGCAGCCAACAACCCGGTATGTGACTGTATACGTCGATGGGCCTTCGCAAGCGGTGACAGCGCTTGATCAGTCGGCTCAGTCGACGTCTAGCCAAGTTGTTGCCGCCCTGCCGGCAACGCCCAATTACGAGCACGAGCAATATGAAGGAGCTGAGAACGATGACTGATGACCAGGCACGCAGAGTTGCCCAGCTCAATAGCCGCCGTTCCGCGGGCGGGGCCGCAGGTACCGTCACCCGCAAGTCCCACAGGGCTAGCAAGAGCAGGGCTCTGACGCTCGGCCTGAGCGTCGCCGCCGTTTCGGGCATGGTCTCGGGTATGTGGGCGCAGGCAGCGGTTGCGAATGCCGAGCCTGCGATCGCTCCTTCGGCAAGCAGCACTTCGGCGAACAGCACACAGGCGACCAACACTGCCTTGCAGCCGGTTGTCGTACCCGGAAGCAACGGCCAGCCCGACCACATCGTCTATCTGGTGGTGACTCGCCCCTCGTCGAGTTCCGGATCGAGTTCGTTGGGCTCGAGCGCAACGACGCCGACGCCGACGAAGCAGGTTCCCAGCCAGGCCGTCACCCCGACTCCCATCACCCGCACGCCTATCCCTGTGACGAGAAGCCATGGCAGCCGCTGAGCGTCGCTTTCACGCCATGGGCGGCGAGGCCCACGTCCTGGTGTACGGCGGTACCGAAGGGCTGGCTGATGCCGCCGTCGACCGCATCGCCGACCTCGAGGCACGGTGGAGTCGTTTCCGCATGGACAGTGAAGTCTCAATGCTCAATGCCATGCCCGGGATGCCCGTGGTCGTGTCGCACGAGACATACGAGCTCGTTGACAAGGCCGTTTTCGCATGGAAGCAGACGAGGGGTCGCTTCGACCCGACCATCCTCGAATCTCTTGCTGCAATCGGCTACGACCGCAGTTTCGACACGATCCCGGCTGTGGGGTCGCCCGGTCGTCATCACAGTGCACCCGGGTGTCGCGGCATCGCTCTCGACCCGGCGAATCTCGCTATCACGCTGCCCAACGGAGTCACCATCGACCCGGGCGGCATCGGCAAAGGCCTCGGCGCCGATATCGTCGCCGGTGAGCTACTTGCTGCGGGAGCGAGCGGAGCGATGGTCAACCTCGGTGGTGACGTCAGGGTCGCCGGCGAATCGCCCGACGGCGACGGGTGGGCGATCGTGATCGAGGATCCGCTCGAGCCGTCTTCCGAGCTGGCCACGATTCACATCAACGACGGTGCCGTTGCTACCAGCAGCAGACTGGAGCGGCGCTGGGAACGCAACGGCGACGAGTATCACCATCTCATCGATCCGAACACGGGTCTGCCATTCACGGGCGACGTCGTTGCTGTGACGGTCGTTGCGGGCAGTGGATGGTGGGCCGAGGTCATGACCAAGGCCGTCTTTGCCGCCGGTGCCGTGCGCGCCGACCAGGTGCTCGAGAACGCTGCTGCACTGATTGTGGACGCCCAAGGGCGCCGCTATCAGAGTCCGGGGTTCGAGGAGGTGGCAGCGTGAGCTCCCAATTCTGGTGGTACGTCGCTCGCTCTACGGGGATCGTTGCTTCGGCGTTGCTGGCAGCATCGGTCATTTGGGGCCTCTTGCTGTCGACCCGTCTCCTGGAGCGGCGGCCAAGCCCGAAGTGGCTGCTCGACCTGCATCGTTATCTCGGTGGGCTAGCGGTCATCTTCGTCGGGTTCCATATCGCCGGTCTGGTCGCGGACACCTACACGCACTTCGACTTCGTTGGCGTTCTCGTGCCGATGGCGTCAGAGTGGAAGCCGGGGCCGGTTGCCTGGGGTGTTGTCGCCTTCTACGGGTTGATCGCGGTCGAGCTCACGTCACTGATGATGAAGCATCTACCGCGTCGGATCTGGCATGGTATCCATCTCACCAGCTACGTCGTGTTCTGGATGGTGGCCATCCATGGGGCGACAGCAGGCACCGATGCGGGCAACACCTGGTACGTGTTCGGCTCTGTGATCAGCATCGTCGTGGTGCTGGCACTCACCCTGTACCGGATCCTCATCGGCAAGAGATCGGTGAGCCCGCGCCGACCGCAGCCGGTGGTGGCTCGCTCCGCACGACAGGCCGCCGCAATGAGACGAACCAGGCCCCAGCAGCGCCCGCTCGCCGGACAACGGCGCAGCTAACCCAAACCAGCCGGCCACCTTCCCGGGGGCTCCCTCCTCCGGTCCCCGGGAAGAGCGTGGTCGACCTCGCTGCTGTGGCCGGGTAGCGCAAAGGCCGCCAGCATGCCGCTTCGAGACACGTGCCAAACGCCGCCGGGCTATCGTCCCGCAACGTGACTGCACTCCAGGACTTTCTCGACCTTCGCCGGGGGCTGATCAGCGAGCGGGTCGGCAACGGTGGCACGGACGTTTGTGATGCTCTCACCGCACACCTCGATAGTGCTCTTGCCTCGCTCGGTGGCGGATTGAGGTCCGGTGCCGCTGTCGTTGCCATCGGCGGCTATGGCCGCCGGGAGCAATGCATCTGGTCGGACGTCGACGTCATGTTGCTCCACGACGGCAGGGACACAGAGCCGCTCATCAAGGCGGCGCTCTACCCGCTCTGGGACGCCGGTCTCAAGGTGGGCCATGCTGTGCGCACCATTGAGGAGAATCGACTGCACGCCGCAGAGGACTTCGAGTCGTTGACCTCGTTGCTATCGGCGAGGCTGGTGGCAGGGGATGAGACATTGTTTGGCGAGTTCATGGATATGCTCACCGAGCTCATCCGCAAGCGCCCGCTGGCGCCACCGCTGGTGGCCGCCGAGCGGGAACGGCGAGTCGTCGACCCGTACCCGACGATGACCGGTGACGTGAAGACAGGACGAGGTGGCCTGCGCACCCACCACGGGTTCTGGTGGGAGCGTCGCCGAGCCGAGTTGCTCGGGTTGCCTGACGATCAGGCCGGCACCATGGAACTCGAGGCACAAGAGCACTTGCTCGCCATTCGCAACGCTCTGCATGCAGCCGCGGGCAAGGCCGTCGACAGGTTCATCGTGGATCTGCGCGCCCCGGCGGCAGCCTGGCTCGGCACCGACGTCAAGTCTCTGGCCGCGATGTTCACGTCGGCCATGCACGCCGGCGACCTGCTTGCCGACAAACGATGGCCCGACCTCCATGCCGAGCAAGATCCGATGATCGGGCTCGGCAGACGCATCTTCGGTGTCATCAAGAGCCGTTTTGCCGGGGATCCTGAGCCTGTCGAGGATGACAACCGTCCGCTGGCGATGGCGGTCACCGCTGCTGCCAGAAGAGATGGTGCCTGGTTTACCGTCGAGGAAGAGGCGGCGATCGCCGCAGCGGAGGCGGTGAGATGGACTGCCGCCGACCGTGCCGACTATGTCAAGTTGCTCTCGGCCGGGGCGAGAGGCCGTGCCATATTTGGCCGCCTGGAAGTGCTCGGCTGGGTCGAGCGCGAGTTCCCCGAATGGTTGCCGGTCGCCACGGCACCCCAACTAGCCCCGTTTCACGACCACCCGGTGGGGTCACATCTATGGCGCGCTGCCGACGAAATGGAGAAGCTGATCGATAGTGGGGGAGAGATCGGCGATGTCGTCGAGGCCGTCGGCTCGACCGAGGAGTTGCTTCTAGCCGCTTTCCTCCACGACATAGGCAAGGCGCGTGGGGGCAACCACGCAGACGTCGGTGCTGCAGTTGCCGCCAAGTTCCTCAGGCGAGTCGGCTTCGGAGCAGCCACAAGCGGGATCGTTGTCGATGCGGTCCGGCTCCATCTGTTGCTATCGGAGACGGCGACCCGCCGTGATATCGCCAATCTGGATGTCATCAATGATGTCGCCGACCGGGTGGGCGCGGTTCATCTTCTCGATGTGCTGTACCTGCTGACCATTTCCGATCTGAAGGCGACGGGGACCACGATGTTCAACTCGTGGCGATCATCACTGATCAGGCGTCTCTACGCCAAGGTACGCACAGCCATCGAAGAGGGCGGCGCCAGACCCGCCACCCCGGATGTCGCCACGGTGGTGGCCGCAGCCGGTGGAGCGTACGACAGAAGAGTCGTAGAAGAGCACGTAGCAGCCATGCCCGATGACTACCTTGGTACGACAACGCCGGCTGAGATCCTGTGGCATATCGACGTCATCGAGGGTCTCGAGGACACGGCTGCGATCTCGGTGGACCCCGCCGATCCTGGACGGGTGTTGGTGATCGGGACGGATCGGACCGGGTTCCTGCTGGCGGTGACGAGGGCCTTCACCAAGAACGGCGTCGGCGTGCTCGATGCCAGATTGAGCACCCGATCCGATGGGATCGCTCTCGACACGTTCCACGTGCTCACCGACAGGACCGGAGAACCGGTCCCCGGTGACCGCTGGGGTTCGATCGCAGCCGATCTGCGGGTGGCCCTCTCCGAGGGCGGCGATCTGCGACCCGCCGTCAGAGAGCGCGTTGCCGCATACCGACGTCACGGTGACGACGATGTCGAGGTGCGTACCCGGCTGGTGGATCGGCGCACGGTGGTCGAAGTACGAGCCCCCGACCGGATTGGTTTGTTGGCCGATATCGTCGAGGCGCTATACGGTGACGGTCTTGACATCCACCTCGCCAGGGTCGACACGATGGGTGGGGTGGCCAGGGATCTCTTCTATGTGCGACGTGCCGGTGGTATCCCGATCCGGGATGAGTCGGAACTGGCTTTGCTGCGCGGCAGGCTCACAGACAGACTCAGGGGCTGAGTGCGCCAGTGCAACTCAGCCCCTGAGCTCGTATGGGTAGCCAGGCAACCGGGCCGGCTAGATAGCGTCCTTCCCCTGTTCCCCGGTGCGGACCCGGACCAGGCTCTCAACGGGTGACACCCATATCTTGCCATCTCCGATCTGGCCTGTGCTTGCTGTGCTCTGGATGACATCGGCGACGGCAGCTGCCTCGGCCGCATCGACGATGACCTCGACCTTCACCTTCGGGGTGAACTCGACCGTGTACTCGGCCCCCCGATAGGTCTCGGTGTGCCCACCCTGGCGCCCGAACCCTTTTACCTCGGTAAGCGTGATGCCCTTGACTCCGATGGCGCGAAGCGCATCCTTGACTTCGTCGACTTTGTGCGGCTTGATAACCGCTGTAACGAGTTTCATGTTCGTCTACTCCTCTCAGCAGTTGGCTAGGCCAAAGCCGTGACGTCGATACCGTACCCGGGGGCGCCGTGCTCGACCACGTCGAGGCCCTCGATCTCTTCTTCGGCAGGCACCCGTAGACCGATGGTTGCCTTGAGCGCGTAGAACAACGCCCCGGTGGTGATCGTCACGAATACGAACACTGAGACGACACCGAGTATCTGAGAACCCAACAGAGCGAAGCCATCTCCATAGAAGAGACCGCCCTTGGTTGCCAGGAGCCCGACCATCAGTGTCCCGAACGCACCGCACACTCCGTGGACCGAGATTGCACCGACCGGATCGTCGACACCCATTCGGTCGATGAAGAACACCGAGAAGACAACCAAGATCCCGGCAAGTGTTCCGATTATGAAGGCGCCCCAAGGGGACACGGCAGCCGTGCCGGCAGTAATTCCGACAAGACCGGCGAGCACGCCGTTGCCTGCCATGGCGACATCCGGGAAGCCGGTCTTGAGCCACACCGTGATCGTTGCGCTCACCGCTCCTGCTGCGCCTGCAATCAGCGTGGTCAGCGCGATAGCGGAGACTGCCGAGTCGGCGGCGAGCTCCGAGCCGGGGTTGAACCCGAACCAGCCGATGAACAGGATGAACACACCGATGATGGCAAAGGGGATCGAGTGACCCGGTATGGCCCTCGGCTTGCCGTCCTTGTCGTACTTACCGATACGGGGCCCGAGGATGATGGCACCCATCAAGGCAGCCCAGCCGCCGACGCTGTGCACAACGGTCGAGCCTGCGAAATCGGTCATCGGCGTGCTCAGCGTCGAGAGCCAGCCGCCGCCCCACACCCAGTGGACGACGATCGGGTAGATGAGTGCAGTGATGACGAAGCTGTATACGAAGTAGCTCTTGAACTTGGTACGTTCCGCCATCGCACCCGAGACGATGGTTGCCGCAGTTGCGGCGAATGCCACCTGGAAGATGAAGAACGTCGGCAGGGTCAGGTTGATGCCCAGATCGGCAAAGTAGGCGGAATTGAAGTGGTTCGTGTTGAGGAACCACCCTTCCGTCCCCATGAAGCCGTTGCCCGCCCCGAAGGCGATGGCGAATCCGGTGAAGGCGAAAGCCAACACTCCTGCCGCAAAGTCCATCAGGTTCTTCATCATGATGTTGGCCACGCTCTTGGCCCGGGTGAGTCCGGCTTCAACCAGGGCGAAACCCGCCTGCATGAAGATGACCAGCACCGCTGCGATCAGAACCCAGATGTTGTCCAGAGTCGCCTGGACGACTTCGGCAGTCATTCCCTCCTGCGCCAACGCCGGAGCGGCCAGCAACAGTGTTGCCAACATCGCTCCTGTGCCTATGAACAGCAGTCTCCGCTTCATTTGTTTGTCTCCCTTGCCTTCCGGCTCTTAGCGCCCGATTCCCAGGCGTGCCCGCGGCATACCTGGGATCAGGTCGGGGCGAAGCTAGATCGCGAAAGTTTCCCCACTGAAAACCAGGGGTGAACATCGGGTTTCGCTTTGGTAACGGGAGTGTTTCAGCGCTCGCCGGCGCCGACTAGGAGAGAGCCGGCTTGAAGCTGAGTCGAATCTGCTCATACTCGTCGATCTCGTCGGCGTGACTGAGCGTCAGGGCGATGTTGTCGAGACCTTTGCGGAGACGATGCTTGGCGAACGCGTCGATATCGAAGTGAGCTTCGAATCCGATGGTGGTCACCTGCTGCTCTTCGAGGTCGATGGTGACCAGGTTGTCCGGGTCTTTTGCGATCTCAGTGAGTGTGGCAACCTCGTCGTCGGTGAGCACGACAGGCAGCAGCCCGATGTTGATGCAGTTGTTGTAGAAGATATCGGCAAACGAGGGGGCGATGACTGCTTTGAACCCGCGGTCCTCGATCGACCACGGTGCATGCTCCCGGGACGACCCGGAGCCAAAGTTGGGCCCGCTGACCAGCACCTCGGCGGCGGCGTATTCGGGTTGGTTGAGGATGAAGCCGGCAATGGGCTCGCCCTCGGTGTCGTATGCCCACTCGTAGAAGAGGAACGGGCCGAAGCCGCTTCGCTCGACGCGCTTGAGGAACTGCTTGGGGATGATGGCGTCGGTGTCGACGTTGGCACGGGGGAGCGGCGCCATCTGACCGGTTATGACAGCGATCGGTTCCATTACGCCCACTTCCTGACGTCGACAAAGTGACCCGCCACGGCGGCAGCAACCGCCATCTCCGGGCTGACCAGATGGGTGCGTCCGTTGCGACCCTGTCTGCCCTCGAAGTTTCGGTTCGATGTGGAAGCGCAACGCTCACCCGGCATGAGGATGTCGGGGTTCATGCCCAGGCACATCGAGCAGCCTGGTTCCCGCCACTCGAACCCGGCTTCCTTGAAGATCAGATCCAGGCCTTCTTCCTCGGCCTGCATCTTGACCAGACCGGACCCGGGCACGACCATCGCCGCCACCTCCGGATGCACTTTCTTGCCTTCGAGGAGTGCGGCGCCTGCTCGCAGGTCCTCGATGCGACCGTTGGTGCATGATCCGAAGAAGACCCGATCGAGGGGAATCTCAGTCATCGGCGTGCCGGGCTGGAGATCCATGTAGACGAGGGCGCGCTCGGCGGCATCACGTTCGAGCGGGTTCGTGAACTGCCTGGGATCCGGCACGGCACCGGTCACCGGAACGGTCTGTGCCGGGTTGGTGCCCCACGAGACGTACGGATCGAGGTCGGCAGCGTCGATATCGATTTCGACATCGAATACCGCACCCGGATCCGTGCGCACCGATTCCCAGTACTCGACGGCCCTGTCCCACTCGTCACCCTTCGGGGCGTAGTTGCGGCCCTTCAGGTATGCGAATGTGGTCTCGTCGGGGGCGATCATGCCGGCCCTGGCGCCACCTTCAATGGACATGTTGCAGATGGTCATACGGCCTGCCATCGACAGCGACTCGATTGTCGAGCCGCGGTATTCGATGACATACCCGGTGCCACCGGCTACGCCGATCCGGTTGATGATGCCGAGGATGATGTCCTTGGCCGTAACCCCGGTGGGGAGCTCGCCGTTGACGTTGACCGCCATGGACCTGGGTCGGGATTGAGGGAGTGTCTGGGTGGCGAGGACGTGCTCGACTTCCGACGTTCCGATTCCGAACGCAAGCGCACCAAACGCGCCATGGGTGGAGGTGTGCGAATCGCCGCACACGATGGTCATCCCCGGCTGTGTGATGCCCTGCTCGGGGCCGATGACATGGACGATTCCCTGGCGGATGTCGCTTATGTCGTACAACTCGATGTTGTGCTTCTTGCAGTTGGCCACAAGCGTGTCGATCTGCTTCTTCGACAGCGGGTCCTTGATCCCGAGCGCACGGCCCTCGGTGGGGACTCCGTGGTCGACGGTCGCCAACGTCAGATCGGGTCGCCGCACCTTGCGGTTGGTGAGCTCGAGTGACTCGAACGCCTGCGGAGAAGTGACTTCATGAACGAGGTGCAGGTCGATGTAGAGAAGATCAGGCTCGGAGCCGCCTCCGGAGCGGACGACATGGTCGTCCCATATCTTCTCGTACATCGTTCTTGGTGCCACTGGTGTCTCCTCGCTATGACCGGAAACTGTAGTCAAGTCGCTGTGCTGATCCGGCGAGGGCCCTGCCCCGGGTGCGGGCCGGCGGTATTGTCGTTCCTACCAGGGGAGGCGCCATGGCAGAGTCAACAGTCGACGAGTATCTCGCACAAGCTCCTGAGCCGGAGCAAACCACTCTCGGGCACGTCCGTGAGGCATTGCGCTCGATATTGCCCGACGCGCAGGAGACGATCTCCTACGGGGCGCCCGCACTCGAGATGCACGGGAAGCTGGTTGCCGGGTACGCATACTTCAAGAATCACTGCAGCTATTTCCCACACTCGGGATCGGTGCTATCCGAACTGGCTGATGAGCTGGACGGATACAAGTGGTCAAAGGGCGCCCTCCAATTCCCCTCTGACCGGGCTCTCCCGGAGGAACTGCTGCGCCTACTCGTCAAGACCAGGCTGGCACAACTCGGTCTGTGACGCCCGGCCCGTTACGCTCCCGGGTTCATGGACGACGCAAGGACACAACGGCTCGGAATTGCGATCGCGCTGACCGCTGCCCTCCTCTGGGGCGTCAGTGGGGCGGTGGCGGCAGGTGCGTTCGCCGATATCACACCGGCCAGGGTGGCCCAGGCTCGTGCTCTCCAGGCGGCTTTGATTCTTGTTCCCTGGGCGATGTGGCGTGGCCTGCTGCGACCTGCCGGGAAACTGGGTTGGTTGATCGCTATCGGGGTCAATCTGGCGGTGGTGAATGTCACGTTCTATTGGGCGCTAGAACGGCTCGGGGTCGGACCGGGGGCGACCATCCAGTTCCTCGGGCCGATCCTCGTGCTCGGGTGGATGGTGGTCGTCCAGCACCGGCAGGTCACAACGGTTGCCTGGGTCGCCGCTGTGCTGGCGGTCGTCGGGGTTGCACTCGTCAGCGAGGCATGGGACGTTGCCAATGCAGACTGGCTCGGTGTGGCTGCAGGCCTGGCCTCCGCCCTTGCATTTGCCTCCTATCTGCTCATCGGTGAGCACCTGGGAAGGACGTTGCCTGCCGTGACGGTCATGGCGTGGGGTTTTCTGGTCGCCTCGGTCTTCTGGGCCGTCGTCCAGCCGTGGTGGAGCTTCCCGATCCATCTGTCCGGCGACGTGTGGGTCAAGCTCGTATGGGTTGGGATTGCGGGAACTGCCATTCCGTTCCTGCTCGAGATCGCTGCGTTGAAGCGGGCCGCCTCAGGCATCGTGGGTGTGGTGGCGACTGCGGAGCCGGTGATCGGGGCCACTGCGGCTTGGATCCTGCTCGAGCAACGGCTGGGCGCGCTTCAGATCGTCGGCGGTTTGATGGTGGTGGTTGCGGTTGCTTCGATCCAGCGGTGGGGCCTGCCCCGCCATGAAGTCCCGTACGAGGCCGTGCGCTGAGTACGCTGGCTGGTATGACCACGCTGCTTGCGTTGCTTCTAGTGCTCCTGCCGCTGTCCTCACCATTCGGGGAGGCTTCTGCGACCGCCACATCGACCGATGGCGGTCTTCGATTCGAGGTGTCGGTTGAGGTGCAGGGGAGCCCGGTTGCGGTTCTGGTCAGAGGGATCGGGCCCGGAGCCAGCGAGCTGCCACCGGTCGCCCTCGGTGATCAGGGGGACGGAACCTGGGCCGGCATCGTCCAGCTTCCTGTGGTTGAGAACATCCAGGTCGGCTTTGAGTACATCCCCACCTTGGGCCCGGCCACAGTCTCCGAGCTGCATGCTCTCACCGATCTCGGTGTCGACCGAGCGGTTTTCGAGAGTGCACGCCCCACTACGACGACTCCGGACCAGAACGAGCCGTTGGTCTCGCCCGAGGGGCGGCGCTGGGGCTGGCTCGGGCTGGCCGCAGGCGCTGCTGCGTTGACGTTGATCGCGTTCTGGGCGATCGGCTCGCTGCAGGGCCGCCGTGAGGAGGGCGATGAGAGCAATCTCGAGGATGATGAAGACGTAGTCGATGACGGTGAAGGAGAACTGCCAGTCGACTATTGACAAACGTTCGACTTTCCTCGACAATTCGAAAAATGTCGACCGACCCTCTCCCGCACCACCCGAAGACCGGTCTCGATTACGAGGCCGATGAGTATGTCCACGCCGAGACCCCGGAACAGCTGAAGGCGCTTGGCAACCAGTTGCGGATGTCCCTTCTCGATCTGCTCAACGAGCGGGCTGCATCAATCACCGAGTTGGCCGATGCCGTCGGGCGGCCCAAGGGTACGGTCGGATACCACGTCAAGGTTCTGGAGGACGCTGGTTTCATCCGGGTGGTGCGTACCCGTCAGGTGCGGGCGATGACCGAGAAGCTCTATGGGCGCACCGCACACACCATCATCTTCCACGGCTCACCCGATCCCGGCGACAAGATGTTCATGCTCCAAGAAGCGATAGCCGAGGCCGTGGTCGACGACGACTCGGCGCTGGCGGCGTCGACGCTGCGACACGTTCGTATGAGCGAGGATCAGGCCGTCGCCTTCTGGGATCGGGTGCTCGAGCTGGCAGTTGAGTTCGCCAAAGCGCCACGCGGCGGGGAGCGGGTCTACGGATTCCTCGGCGCCATCTATCCGACACATCTGCCGGTATTGCCCAACAACGGGGAGGGACAATGACCGAGGCCAAGCAGAAGGTCAAGCTCGGCGCCCACTACTGGAAGCTGTGGACGGCGAGCGTCATCTCGAATCTTGGTGACGGGGTTGCCCAGATCGCGTATCCGTGGTTGGCGTCCGCGGTCACCCGCAATGGCTTGCTGATTGCGCTGATTGCGATAGCTCAGCGGCTTCCCTGGCTCGTGTTCACCTTGCCCGCCGGGGTGATTACCGACCGGGTCGACCGGCGCAAACTCATGGTCGGTATGGACACGATTCGAACCGTGATCACCGGCATGGTTGCGTTGTTTGTGCTCGCCCGAGCCGGTGTCCTGCCCGCACCTGATGCGATCGAGTCTGGTCTCGAGATCGCCACCGAGCCCGTGATGTACACGGTGCTGTTACTGGCTGCGCTGCTGATGGGGTTCGCAGAGGTGCTTCGTGACAACTCGGCGCAGACGATCCTCCCTGCGATCGTCAAACCGGAGGCCCTCGAGAAGGCCAACGGCCAGATGTGGGGCGTCGAGATGGTGGCGAACAGCTTTGTGGGCCCGCCGCTCGGGAGTGCATTGCTTGCGATCGGGTTTGCCCTCCCGTTCTTCTTCGACGGCGGTACTTTTGCCGTCGCCGCCGGGTTGGTGTTTCTCATCACAGGCGACTACCGGACCCACAAGGGCGACGAAGCGCCGAAGAAGATCGAGTGGGTTGACGAGATCAAGGAGGGATGGAACTGGCTGTGGGCGCATCCTTTGCTCCGGCCCATGGCGATCATTCTCGGGCTGATGAACGCGATGTTCGCAGTAACCATGGCTACCTTCGTCCTGTTTGCCCAGGAGGTGCTCCATGTGAGCGCCTTCACCTTTGCCATTCTCGGCACAGGCGGTGCCATCGGCGGTCTGCTGGCTACTTTCCTGGCCAGCCGGGTTTCTCAGAGGATCGGCAGCGGGCCTGCGCTCTACCTCACCATGATCGGCAGCGGCGTGACGTCGCTGGTCACCGGGGTGGCGTCGCATTGGTCCATCGTCTGGGCGATGTTCGCCCTGGGCACCTTCGTCGGGGTGGTGTGGAATGTGATCACGGTCTCGCTGCGACAGACGATCATCCCCGATCGGCTGTTGGGCAGGGTCAACAGCGTCTACCGGTTCTTTGCCTGGGGGATGATCCCGATCGGCTCGGCAATCGGTGGTCTCCTACAGGTCGGAGCCGAGGCTTCGTTGGGAAGGGAGATGTCGTTGCGATTGCCGTGGTTCGTCGTGTCGGCGGCGTGGCTGTTGTTGTTTGCCTATGCCGCACCGAAGCTGACCACGGAAAAGATAGAGGCGGCACGCGCCGAGGGTATTGCCGCAAAGAAGGCGGCCGGCGAGATTCCGGATGACGGTGAGGTCGCCAGCGAAGCCATCAGTGAGGCGGGTGTTGCCGGTGCTCCGCCACCCCTGGAAGAGAATTCGGACTGAGGTACTTCCCAAGCCACAATCGAGTCCGATACGCATTGCGGCCGCCCCCGGGGCGGCCGCAAGCGCGTAGGAATAGGCGAAGGCAGGAGTATTCGGCAAGAAGAGGGTTTGGGTGTTGAGTTCGCGACCGAGGGTGACCCGCTATGGTCGTACGCATGAGAATCGGACTGATCGCACAGCTGCAGGGACTACCGGAAGGCGAGTTGCGGGCACCTTCCTGGCGAACAACCAGCGAGCGGGCGAGCGCCGCCGAAGCTGCCGGCTTCGACATATTCGTGTTCGAGGATGCGCTCTTGTACCGCGGCAAGGAGGTCTCGTACGGCGTGTGGGAGTCGGTATCGATCGCAGGTGCGGTAGCCGCGACGACCAATCGCATCCACTTCGGGCAGTCGGTGATGAACTCGCCGTATCGGTCGCCTGCGATGACCGCCAAGATCGCGGAGACTCTCGATGAGATCTCGCAAGGACGCTACGTGCTCGGCATAGGGGCGGGCAACACCCCGGATTCTGACTATGAGGCGTTCGGCCTTCCCAAGGACAAGCGATACTCCCGGTTTGCCGAGGCGATCGAGATAATCCACGGTCTCCTAAAGACGGGCACGATCGATTTCGAGGGCGAGTTCTACTCGGCAAAGCAGGCCGAGTTGGTACTGCGGGGTCCCCGCCCCGATGGCCCACCGATCAACATCGCCGCGGGTGGGCCAAAGATGCTGCATCTCGCCGCCCGCTACGGGGATGCCTGGAATTGGTGGGGCTGGGACGAGACTCTCGGGCAGATGTCCGAACGAATGCAGCCTCTCATTGATCAGCTGGACCAGGCATGTGAGTCGGAGGAGCGAGACCCGGCGACGCTGGGCCGAACATTCGACATGTACACGGTCGTCCCGGAAGGCTTTGGCGCGGTAGCCGCGCACGACGACGGCTTTGAGATGGACAACCCGATCACCGGGACGTCAGAAGAGATCGCCGCGCACATTCTCGCCATCGGCGAGCTGGGCTTCGATGAAGTCCGATGTGACGTCTTCCCCAAGTCAGCGGCCGCGATCGAGGCGATGCGGCCCGTCGTCGAGCTCGTCCACGCCGGTTGACGGCGCTCAGGCAGTTCCTGCGGCCTCGAGCGCGGCGATGTCCAGTCTGGTCTCTGCAGCATCGCGGTGACTGCACCAGGGACGGCCAGCATCTCGGACAGGTTGGCAGGAATGACCTGCCATGAGACGCCGAACCTGTCAACGAGCCACCCGCACTGTGACTTGTGTCCCCCGTCGGCGATGAGGGCGTCCCACAGCCGGTTGATCTCGGCCTGATCGATGCATTCGACGACAAGCGAGATGGCTTCGTTGAACTCGTGCTGCGGTCCACCGTTGAGGGCGGTGAATCGCGCCCCTGAAGCGTGAACGACCGACCGGTTCGAGCGGGATCGGGTCCATGATCGTCTTGCCGTAGTTCTTCATCAGCGACACCCGACCGTCGACGGTGAGGTCGTTCATGTCCTCGATAGCCGCGTCCACCCACGGTTCGCCGGCGAGAGATGGGTCGGCATCTGCGATGCCGCCGAGTACGTCGAGCAGGTCGGACCGATAGTCGGCGACGAGCGCGAACTGGGTCATGTGTCGGAAGAGCGGTTGATCGCTCGTGCTCTTCTTGTAGAGATGGTGGATACGCAAGTACTCGATAGCTTCTCCCAGGCGCTGCTCGATCTGGGGCGTTCTCTCTGAGGCGGGCACGGCCGCCATGGCCCGAAATGCACCGGCAACGCCGTGGTAGCACGAGACGCTTTTCCAACACCCGAAGTTGATCGGTGCCCGGTACGGCCACTCCGATGTGCCGCCCGCCCGCACCGGTCCATGGTCGAAGCGCTGATGATCAACGAGCCAGGAGAGCGAGTCCTGAACGACCGGTGATTCGAGAGCGCCGAGTGGGATGAGGGCTTCGGTGGTAACACCCAGATAGCACGACAGCACACCGGAGGGGCCGCCGGAATATGACAGTGCCTCGTGATGGTGGTGATTCTCGAGACACTCGATCGCCCGTGACACCGGATCGTCGCTGATAGCCAATCCGCACCTGGCCATGAGTCGCAGCACGCCCAGAACGTTGCCCGGGCGCTTCTAGGTTTCTCTCGACCATCGAACACACCGTCGTCGCGCTGCAGTGCGAGTACCTCGACTATCGGTGGCCATTCGAAGATGCGGCCGCGCAGATCTGCCGGATCGGCGCCGTCGGTTGTGCCAAGGTCGCGGGCGACCAGGTATCGGACCGGCGGATTCGCTGGCGACGAGAGCCACTCAAGGACTTTGTGCACGGTTACCAGGATGGCACGTTGCAGACCGTTGCTGAGTCGGTCGCGTCGCTCCTACGATTCGGTCAAGGCAACCCAGGGAGCAGCTGTGAACACCAGAGACATCCTCGTGGACGCGTACCGGCGGATCGTCGAGGGGGTGCGCCGGGTGACGAAGGGTCTCGACGAGGCGGCACTGACATACCGACCTGACGCCGACGCCAATTCGATCGGCTGGCTGGTGTGGCATCTGATCCGGGTGCAGGACCACCACGTCTCGGATGTTGCGCAACGCGGGCAGGCGTGGATCGACGAGGGCTGGGCGGATCGATTCGGGATGCCGGCCGACTCGCAGAATGTCGGCTACGGGCACACGAGTGAGCAGGTAGCGGGCGTCCACATCTCCGATCCCGAGATCCTTTGCGACTACGCGGATGTCGTCCATGCGAGGACGCTCGAATATCTGGAGACGGTCGACGCCGAAGAGCTCAGCCGGATCGTCGACACCCGCTGGGACCCGCCGGTGACCGCAGGGGTGCGGCTGGTGAGTGTGATCGGCGACGACATGCAGCATCTCGGCCAGGCGGCCTACGTGCGGGGCCTATACGAGCGTCTCGGCTAGAGATCCCTCTTGCGCAGCAGGATGGCGGCGGCGACCGCGGCGGCGACGCCGGCCACGGTGGCGCCCGACCACCACGGATTCGGTCGCGGTAGACGGGTGCGCAAGCTGACCTGACGCTCGAACTCGAGGATGGGCCATTCCCGCTCCTCAGCGGCTTTGCGCAGTTCCTTGTCGGGATTGACGGCCACCGGGTTGCCCACCATCTCCATCATGGGTAGGTCGGTGGCACTGTCCGAGTAGGCGTAAGAGGCGGCTAGGTCGATGTCTTCTCTCGATGCCAGCTCTTGTATCGCCTTGACCTTGCCCTCGCCCATCGCATACAGCTCGATCTCCGGGAGGAAGAAGCCGGCCGCGTCGGTCTTGACCCGGGTCACGATGAAATCGGTGACGCCGATATACCGGCCGAGCGGACGGACGATCTGCTCCGGGCTCGCCGACACGATCACCACCTTTCGGCCCTCCCGCTTGTGCTGGTCGATCAGCGTCAACGCCTCTGCGTATACGATCGGGTCGGCGACTTCTTCGAGAGTCTCTTCGACGAGTTGTTCGATCTCGGCCCTGTGCCATCCAGATGTGAGCAACAGCAACTGGTCACGGGCTCGTTCCAGCTGGTCTGCGTCGGCGCCGAACAGCACGTAGAACAGCTGTGCGAATCCCATCTTCATCAGGGCGCGGCGACCAACAAAACCGGCCTTGTAGAAGGGCTTCCCAAAGGCGAGAGTCGAGGACTTGGCGATGACCGTCTTGTCCAGGTCGAAGAATGCAGCGTCCATATCCAGATACTACGGCGGCTTAGGCGCAAAGATTGAGGTCTGCTTTGGGTCGGTAGCGCCGATGTTCTGCGTAGCGGAACTCGATCCTCGCCGGAGGCGAGGCGACTACGGCGGCTTAGGCGCAAAGATTGAGGTCTGCTTTGGGTCGGTAGCGCCGATGTTCTGCGTAGCGGAACTCGATCCTCGCCGGAGGCGAGGCGACTACGGCGGCTTAGGCGCAAAGATTGAGGTCTGCCTTGGGCACAGACCTCTTGAATCGCTCTCGAATCGCGCATACGTTCGGTGGTGCTTCCCCGCCGCAGTCGAGCAGAAGGGGAAGCAAACGATGACGACTCTGGCGATTAACTGTGCCGCCGAAGGGGTACTGAGCATCGTCGCCCCGCTGGCGCTTGCCGCTGCGGCCGGGACGGCGCTCGTAGTCGACCTCGATCCGAACGGCCCGGCCTACCCCGGATCGAGTTCGTTGGCGGAGCTGGTGGAACAGGGTCCCCGGCTTGCCGACCTCCGACCTGCCCGCAAGGGAATTGCGGTGCTTCGCAACGGTGGTGTCGACACGACGACGGCGCGAGAGGTGATCATCGCACTGGCGAGGGGCTGGCCCCGGCTGGTGCTTCGGGCCGGCGCGGCTGACGTCGAGAGCGGTCCCGTGGTACCGGTGGTGCCGTTGCTGCCGGGAGGGATGACCCCACCGTGCGATCGTCCCGCCGTCTACCAGCAGGTTGGCTGGCACGAGAAAGCACCGGGGCCTGCGCTCACCCTGAACACTCCGGCCAGGTCGACGGTGTCGGCTCTGCTCGAGGGCAGGCTGCCTGCCCGTAGCCGCTGGGTTCGCTCCTGGCGACCGGTGTGGGAGATGTCGTGGGCGTAGTCGATCGGCTGGCGCAGCAGGTGGTTGCCGACCGGGTCGCGCTCGAACGTAGCGCGGTCGCCGCACATCTGAGCCGGATACTCCCGATGGAGGCGCCGCTTTTCGATCATCGCGACACTGGCGCGGTCGTCGATGCGGTGCTCGGGCTCGGTCCCCTGGAGCAGCTGCTCAGGGATCCCGCGGTCAGTGACGTCTTGGTGAACGGGGATGGTTCAGTCTGGGTGGAACGCGATGGACGGCTACAACGGGAGGACCTCGACTTTGGTGGCCCGGGGCAACTGATTGCGGCCATCGAACGGATCATTGCTCCGCTCGGGCTCCGTCTCGACCCGGCAAGCCCCGCGGTCGACGCCAGGCTGCCCGACGGGTCGCGACTCCACGCCATCGTGCCGCCGGCTTCCCCCGACGGCCCTGTGCTGGCGGTGCGGCGATTCAGCGAGGCCGTCGGCGATCTCGATGAGCTCATCGTCGCTGGCGGCGTCTCCTCGTCCGGTGCCGGGTGGTTGCGCCGGCTCGTCGCAGAGCGCGCCAACATCCTCGTGTGCGGTCCCACTGGCGCAGGCAAGACGACCCTGCTCAACGTGCTACTCCACGAGCTGCCGCCGGGGGAGCGGGTAGTGACCATCGAGGATGCTGCCGAGTTGAAACCGGTCGGTCATGTCGTGCGACTCGAGGGCCGTCCCGGCAACAGCGAAGGGGCGGGGGCAATCACGCAACGGACACTGCTCAGACATGCTCTCCGGCTTCGCCCGGACCGGATCGTTGTCGGTGAGATCCGTGGCGCAGAGGCCTTCGACATGCTGCAGGCGCTGTCCACCGGCCACGACGGCTCGATGTCGACGATCCATGCCCGCAATAGTGCGGAAGCCCTGTGGCGTCTCGAGACGCTGGCGCTGCTGGAATCGACCGCAACGGCCGGGAGTGTCCGCCGCCAGGTGCAACGTGTCGTCGATGCCGTCGTTGTGGTCGGCAGACAGGAAGGGCAGCGGCTGGTCAGGTCGATCGTCGCTGGTGACGAGGAGGTGTACACATGCTGCTGACCGCGCTTGTGGTGCTCGGGATCCTGCTTGTTCCCGGCCCAGGGCAGTGGCGGTTGCGGTATCGAAAGCGACGGCCCGGCCCGGCGCTGCTGCCGGCAGCCATCCATGCCGAGCTCAGTGCAGGTGGCTCGTTGCGCCAGGCCATCGCCACGGCAGGCATAGGAAGGCCCGATCTCGCCACGGTGCGGCGGCTCGCCATGGCAGGTGCGCCGATGGCCATGGTCGCCGACGCCCTCGGTCCGGACAGGCGCCTCGGTGCCTCTGTTGAGGTTGCTGCCCGGTCCGGGGGTCGCGCCGCCGCAGTATTCCAGCGTCTCGCTGATCGGGCTGCCGCCGATGCCGATCTGATGAGGCAACAGCGGGTGCTCACCACCCAGGCGCGCCTCTCGGCGGCCATCGTGGCCGGAATACCGGTGGTCTGGATGATGTTTGGCGGAGCCGGTCGTATCCGCTCGCTGGTTGCCGGGGGGGCGGGCATCGTTGCTGTGATCGGGCTGGCAATGGAGATCGGCGGTGTCGCCCTCGTATGGAGGCTGGCGTCCTCATGACCGGCTGGCTGTTCATCGCGCTGCTTCTCGACGCTCACCGCATTGCCGTTGCGGGTAGTCGCACTGATCGGCGCAACGGCAGGCCTAGCCATGGCGGCCCCGGTGCTGATCATCCCCGCAGCCATCACCGGTGTTTGGTGCGTGCTGCGGCGATTGCTCCGAAAGCGCACGCTTGCCCGCAAGCAACTCCGCGAGGATGCGGCGTTGCTTGCTGATCTAACCGCGCTTGCGCTCACCGGGGGGCTCGGTATCCAGCCGGCACTCGAGACCGCCGCCGGTGCGGTCGGCGGCCCGGTCGCAGACGAAGTCGACGTGTTGTTACGGCGGGCACAGGTCGCAGGATTGGCGACGACGATGACAGGTGCCGGCGGAGCGGGTGGAGAGCTGTATCGGGTGATCGGCAGAGCGGTAGCAACCGGCTCGGCGCTGCTCGATCAGGTGACCCGGGTCGCCGACGACCTTCACGCCGACCTCGGTGCAGAGCGGCTGCAGAAAGTGCGGCGGGTCCCTGTTGCCATGTTGTTCCCGCTGACGCTACTGATCCTCCCCGGTTTCTTGTTGCTGACGATTGCCCCGGCGCTGCTCGATGCCTTTGCGACTCTCGGAGATTGGTGAGGACATTGAACCGGGACTGCATTGGATCTCTGCGCTCCGGATGATCTGACTTCCCACCGCACCGGCCGGAAGCCGGAACAGGAGAAGCAAATGAGACAGCTGATACACGATGAATCCGGTCAGGCAACTGCCGAGTATGCACTCGTGGTGGTTGCGGCCGCCGCTATTGCCGGGGCGTTGATCGTCTGGGCTTCGAGCACCGGTGCGCTCGGGGATCTGTTCAACGCGGTCATCAACCGCTGTGTCGAGTCTGGTGTGAGTGAGCGGGGGAGCGCAACCGTGGAGCTGGCCCTGCTGGTGCCTCTGATCATCCTCATCATGGCGATGATCGTCGAGGTGGCATTGGCGGGCCGGCTCCAGATCGAGGTTGTGGCCGCGGCCCGGGAAGGCGCCCGGGTGGCGGCCACAACACCGGATCCGGCAGCGGCACTCAACGCTGTCGCAGGAGCGCTGGGCGCCCGGGGCTCCGACGCCAGGATCAATGTGCATCGGCCTCATGTGATGGGCGCCGAGGCAAGCGTCACTGTCACGCTCGAGCACCGGGTCTCGATCCCCCTCTTTGACTGGATCCGGGTGCCGCTTTCTGCGACGTCGGTGATGCGAGTCGAGCAGTGACCGGGCAGCGGGGAGCGGCGACAGTCGTGGTCGCCGGGTTGTTGGTGATGGGGACGGTGCTTGCATTGCTGCTTGTCGACGTTTCCAGGGTCACAGCAGCCAGGGCCCGGCTCACCGCCGCCGCCGACGCCGCGGCACTCGCTGCTGCGCCTGCCACATTTGCGGATCTTGGTGCGGGTGCCGACCCCCACAGGTCAGCTGCCGAAATGGCGCGAGCGAACAGCGCACAACTCGTGGATTGCGACTGCGAGGTCGACCGAAGCTGGGTGACACGGATGGTTCGTGTGGTTGTTGCCTCGGATGTGGATCTGACGTTGCTCGGTTCCCGCCATCTCGAGGCAGCGGCCGCAGCTGAGTTCAGTCCCGTCCTTCTGGTGCCGGTACCTTGATACGACTTAGCGCACGAACGCCACTCGCATGCCCCGTCCGGCAGTAACTAGGGCGACCACCGATGCCCCGGTCGCTATCGACAGCGAGCCGAAGGCGAACAGCCGTGCGAACCAGTCATAGTTGTTGTGAGATACGAGCATCGCTGAGGCGATCGTCGAGGTAGTTGCTGCTATGGCGACCAGCCCTGCGATCGGAACTGCAAGGCGGGCACCCGGTCGAAGCCAGTCGGCCGGGGGGGTGGCGCGAGTCAGAGCGATCGCGGGCCCGAACCCCGCTGCGATCAGTGTCGAAGCGAAGAGCACTCCCCAGAGGAGCAAAGCACCGGTGAATATGACGGGAAAGTGCGGATTGGCGCTGAGCGGCGGGTATGTCCCTCGCCACCACATGATCAAGCCGAGGCCCAGCAGATCGACGACAGCAAGTGCAACACCAGGTGCGAGCGGGCGCAGTACTGCGGCGACGCTGCTCGCCGTGGTGCGCTCTGATCGTGTGAAGGAACAAAAGAAGACAGGGCGAGGCCGCCAGTAGGCAGGCGAGAGCTGCGGCGCCGGCCCCGATAGTGAACAACACGACCGTTCCCGTGGGAATGTATGCAGGGGCAGGGTCGAGCAGGGCTCGATCGGTGGCGGGGGCCACGAGGAAACCGGCGATGACGGTGACCCAGACAGTCGTGACTGTGGCCTGCAAGCGACGGCGTCCTCGCTCCTCGGGGCCGCCCGCAAGCACCGGTCTCGCCCAGGCGCGGGCTGCGCCGGCGAGGAGGTTCGATACGGTGTGAGCGGACGTTCCCCGATCGCTCACCAGGGCCGTCATCTCCTCGCCGTACCGCTCCCGGAACGATGGTGGGTAGCACGCGAGCGCAAGTCTTATAGAGCGCTCGCTCATGAGGTCGCTCCTTCGAGTCTTGCACTAGCGACCCTGGTGAAGGTACGCATCGACGCCAGCCGGGTCCGAAGCAACGCCTCGCCTTCAGCTGTGATCCGATAAGGCCGCCGCGGGCCCTCTGCAGAGACGGCTTCGATGAGACCCTGATCTTCGAGGCGGGAGATGGCGCCGTAGAGGGTTCCCGGTCCGAGGTCGACACCGACGGTTGCCGCTATGTCGCTCGACATGGCATAGCCATGCTTCGGGCCCTCGCTGAGGCTTCCGAGAATCAGCAATGTCGGGTCGGCCCAGTTGACCTTGTCTTTGCGACGCACCATACATCACTCCTACGTTTGACGTATTACGTGAAACGTAACAGTTGTCCTGCGACATGTCAATGCCGGGGCTTCACGCCTCGCGACGGGCGGCCAGGATCGGGCCTGCGATGGTGAGCGCGACGCCTGCCAGAGCAAGCGCGGTGACCCGATCCCCCCGAAAGACGACCCCCAGCACGAGGGAGACGGCAGGGATCAGATAGGTGATGAAGGAGGCGCGGGGTCCGCCGACCCGGCCGATCAGTGTTGCCATGATGGCAAACGCCAGACCTGTTCCCGCAACGCCGAGCACCGCGACCGCCGCCATTGATCCGGCGGCAAAATGGCTCCGGGTGAGCCCGAACAGGCCGAACGGGGCGGTCCAGACGGTGGCCAGCATGAGCATCTTTCCCATGACCGCCACCGAGCCGTATCTCTGCTGGAGGGGGCCTGCGATGTTGAGTGCCAGGCCGTAGCAGAGGGTCGCCGCCAGCACCATGAGTACGCCGACAAAGGCAGTTCCGCCTTCGGCTGCCGAACCGAGGCTCACCAGCGTCACGCCGATGAAGCCGACCGCAAGCCCCATGCGCTGGGGTCCTCTGGGAACCCGGCCGAACAGCAAGGCCGCAAAGGCTCCGGCGAAGATCGGGGTTGCACCGTTCAACAGGCCGGCGATGGCAGAGTTGATGTGTTGTTCTGCAAGGGGGAAGAGAGTGAACGGCACCCCGACCCAGATGACCGATAGCGCCAGCAACCTCGGCCAATCCTCCCGGGAGATGCGGGTCCGAACCTGTGGCAGCGTCGCAAGAGCGGCGGCACCGAGACCCACCCTGGCCCAGGTGATCAACCCGGGGTGGAAGGCCTCGAGCCCTACGGCGATGAACAGGAATGATGCTCCCCAGATGAGCGATAGGGGATGTGAAAAGGATCCAGTCGCGAGGCTCGAATGCGGCACGATCCGTTGTGGAGATGGCAATGTTGGTCATGCTGGTTCTAACCCCGGGCTGCCCGGATCCGTTGCACTTGCCGAAGCTCAGGACTCCCTGGCTGCCTCGTCGATGATTCGGGCAAGCTCCGATGGTCTGGTGACCATCGGCCAGTGTCCCGTGTCGATGTCGACATATGACATGTCCGTGACCCGGCTGAGCTCGGGAACATCTCCTCCTTCGATCCAACTCCTAGCCTGATCGGGGTTGTACTCGGGGCAGACCAGCAGCAGTGGAACGTCAAACCTTCGTTCGTCGGTCAAGGTCACGACACCCTTCGAGACACCCTCAGGCACGGCAACGGTCATGGATTCAAGCTCCTCCCGAGCCGCGTGATCGAGGTCGGCGGCATCGGGACCCTCAAACGGATCCCACCCCGGGAACGGCATCACTCCGTCAGCCGTCGGGAAGAAGTCCGCATACGCCTCGCCGGCCGAGGTCGGGAAGCCGCCGATGAGGGCGACACTGGCGATCGTGGCGGGTCTGCGGTCGGCGACTATCCAGGCGAGCGTGCAGGCAGCCGAGTGCCCGACAACCATCGGTCGGTCGGTAGCGTCTACCGCTTCGAGCACGGCAGTGATCTGATCGGTGAGCGTGGCAGTTGTCGACCCGTCATCGACTCCGGGCAGAGCCACGGGGATCGGATGATGCCCGCACTGCTCGAGTTCACCGCATACTTCGTCCCAGATCGAACGGGGGAGCCAGAGACCGGCAATGAGGATGATGTCCATGACGGCGACTCTAGAGGTGATTCAGGACGGTCGGTGTCCGCAATCCGGATTTCCGTTGAGCCAATCGACGCCCCCAGCCCCACCGTGCCGACCGTTCGCGATCGGGTGCCGGTGGGGAGCGCGGCCAACCGCGAATGCGCAACTTGTAGCCCCACGCCCCGGTAAATTGGAGGACTCCACAGGAGGCCAACATCACCGAAACAGCAACGATCCAGCGCGAGTTCACCGACGGGGCAACGGCCATCGTGCGAGGTGCTCTCGACGCAGGATGCAACTTCTTTGCGGGCTATCCGATAACCCCCGCTTCGCCGATCCTGATGATGATGCTGCGCGACCTGCCGGCGCGGGGCGGCATCGGCATGCAAGGCGAGGATGAGATCGCTTCGATCGGGATGTGCATCGGTGCCGCCATGACCGGAGCCCGTGTCATGACCGCAACCGCTGGTCCCGGCATCAGTCTGTACAGCGAGAACATCGGCATGGCGATCATGGGCGAAGTCCCGCTCGTCATCGTCGACGTGCAAAGGCTGGGCCCGTCCACCGGTGCCGCCACCACCACTGCCCAGGGTGACGTTCAGTTTGTGCGCTGGGGGACCGCGGGTGGCTTCCCCATCATCGCACTGGCCCCCTCCTCGGTGGCCGAGTGCTACACGCTCACCATGAAAGCCTTCGACCTCGCCGAGCGGTTCCGCTGCCCCGTGTTCCTCATGGCAGACAAGGAACTGGCCCTTACGATGCGCTCGGTTGATCCTTCCGACTACACCCCGGTGGCGGTGCGTGACCGCGCCGTTGTCGACCCCGCCGACACGAACCCCCCGCCGGAGTATCGCTACGAACCGGCCGAGGATGTTGTCCCGATGCAGCTATACGGTGGGTCGCACCGTGTTCGGTTCACCGGCAGCACTCACACCGAAGATGCTTTCATCACCAAGAAGCCATCCATCGTCGGTGCGCTCAATGAGCACCTCAGCTGCAAGATCACCGACAACCTGGACGAGATCTCCATAGTGGATGCCGACATCGAACAGGACGCTGAGACGCTTCTCATCAGTTACGGAGTCACCGCGGGAAGCATGCGAGAGGCGGTTGCGGCTGCCAGGGCGGAGGGCACCAAAGTGTCGGCGCTCACCATCCAGAGCCTGTGGCCCGTCCCCGAGCCACACATCATGTCCGCAGCGATCGGAGTGAGCCGTGTAGTCGTCGCCGAACTGAATCCCGGTCTATATACACGAGAGATCGAGCGGGTGCTGCCACACGTAGAGATCCTGTCCATCGCCCGCACCGATGGAGTCCTGATCAGCCCCCATCAGCTCCAAGAGGTGATCATATGAGTCTCGAGCTTCTCCCTCAGCCCACCCTCCGCACCGAAGCCGACTACCCCTTCTGTCCCGGCTGCGGGCACGGGCCAGTCCTCGACGCCCTGAACGACGCTCTGGTGAAGCTGGAACTGAAACCGCATGAGGTCGTCATCGTTTCCGACATCGGATGCTCCGGTCTCTCCGACCAGTATTTCACCACGAGCGCATTTCACGGACTCCACGGCCGATCGATCACATACGCCACCGGAATCAAGCTGATGCGCCCCGACCTCACCGTTGTTGTCATCATGGGCGACGGCGGCACCGGGATCGGCGGCGCCCATCTACTGTCGGCGGCTCGCCGCAACATCGGGATCACCGTGCTGGTCCTCAACAACTTCAACTTCGGGATGACGGGTGGCCAGCACTCCACGACAACACCCGAAGGTTTCCGCACTCCCACCACTCCGGCAGGCAACCTCGAGCACCCACTCGACATTTGCGCCACCGTCGGGGTCAACGGTGCCGCCTACTCCTATCGGGGCACGAGTTTCGACGCCGATCTCGCCGACCGCATTGCCGAAGGCATCACCACCGCAGGCTTTTCGATGCTCGACGTTTGGGACCTGTGCACCGCATACTTTGTGCGGAACAACAAGTTCTCCCGTCGTCAGCTCGACACCACCATGGAGGCTCTCGGCCTCGAGTCCGGTGTGCTCTATAGAAATGAAAAGCCCGAGTTTGCGGTTGCCTACCGCAAACTGGCGGAAGGCCAGCACGAGGGGCTGCGGGTCAAGACCGTCCAGGCCGGCGAAGCAGTCCCTCTCGACAGACGTCGTCACTTCGTGCTCGCCGGTTCTGCAGGGGGGCGGGTGCGGTCTGCGGCAAGACTGGTCTCGCTGGCGGCGATGCGTTCCGGATGGTGGAGCGCCCAGAGAGATGACTACCCGATCACCGTTAAGAGCGGCCACTCGGTCTCCGAGGTCATCATCTCGCCTGAGGAGATCCATTACAGCGGGGTCGACAAGCCCGACGTCCTGGTGGTGGCCAGCGAGGATGGTGTCGGCAAGGCAGGGCCCTATCTCGAGAACATGGATGGTGACGGGATCGTGTTCGTCGCTGCGGGCCTCGTGCTCCCCCCGACCGTCGCCAGGGTCATCACGGTCGACGTTGCCAATGCCGCGGTGCGCATTCCGAGGGCATCGATGGCCCTGGCGTTGGCTGCCAAAGCCATCAAGGACTCGGGGCTCGTCCCGTTCGAAGCATTCGAAGCGGCCGCCGGTGAGGGCAGCTTCGGCGACAAGAACCTGGAATTGGTGGCGACCGGAAGCACGCTGTGAAACCTGCTGCCACTCTGTTCATCGTCGCAGCGCTCCTTGCCGGCTGCGGGACAGACCAGGCGGCATCCTCGACGACCGAGCAGGTAGATCCCGGCGTGCCGACTGGAGCGGCGCTCGCAGCCAACGAGGTCTTCATCGTCAGCATGCCGGACGGCTACGCCGATTGTGGGACCACCGTGCTCACCAGCGGCTGGCCGACGACTACTGTCTTCAATCCGGAGACGACGCTCACCTGTCTCAACGATGCGATCGCATCGGGCACCCCGTCCCAATACGCATACTGGGGCCGGGACGGCACGGGCGGCATCGAAGGCGTCATCATCCGGGTACAGGCGGAGGCGCCGATAGCGCTCATCGCATACAGCGTCGACGCAACCGGGGCTGTGACGAGCCAGGAACGCACCTGCAGCCAGCTGACATCGGGCATCCAGGAGCCCCCTACATGCGCAGGCTGATGACCGCTACTGGTCGGTCGAGGTTGTGTCCAGCAGACCGTCGTCGAGATCCCGATAGATCTCCTCTGCGGAGTCGCTGATATACACGACGCTTGCCGACCCGGCCGTACCGACAGTCCCCGGTACCACGGTGTTGGCCAACTGGTCGGCGTTGAAGAAGTAGATCGATGCCGCCAGGGTGAGGACATCCTCGGTCGAGAGATCGGTCCACACATTGTCGAGGAGCGTCTTGGTCCACTGCGGCAGCATCGCGACACCGGCATCCTGGATCATCGTCATCGCGGCCTGCATGATCCTGCCCTGATTCACCGATCGGTCGAAGTCGCCACGGGGTAGGCCTTTACGAATTCTGGCCAGCTGCAGAGCCCGGGTCGGGTTGAGTGTTTGCTCACCAGCCGGGAAGTTGTCCCAATTGTTCCCGCTCCGCATCTTCGTCGGCAGGTCGATGGTGAGACCGCCGAGGGCGGTGACGAGATTGTCGAATCCGCGGAAACCGGTGACAAAGTACCCCTCGAGAGGGAGGTCGGTGAGCCCTGTGATGATGTCGTAGATGACCGTCGGGCCCACTCCCGCCATGTGATTGGTGAGCTTGTTCATCCCGTCCGGTCCCTCGACCCAGCTATCGCGCGGGAACCCGAGGATTGCCCCGGCACCCTTGCTGGGGACGACGGTGACAATGTGGACGCTGTCGGCGCGGAAAGTCTGTTGGTTCTCTCCGGGTCTCGCATCGGATCCGATCACAAGCACCATGCGTGGCTCGGAGCCGAACCACGGAGTTGTTCCATCCATCGCCGCACCCACGATGCGCCATCCGCTGCCGTCGTCTACCAGAGCAAGCACGTCCGCGTCGACCCGTGCGATAGCGACGCGATCCCCGCTCTCGAGGTCTGCTGAAGTGACATCGCCCGTGGCTCCCGCGTCGCTGCGGTTGAGCCCGGTCACATGGCTCAGCAGGTCGGCAGGTGCCTTCGGTTTCGGGTTGCGATCGTCGACGAGCCAGGAGTAGAACTCGTCGAGCGGTGCGGCGATCTCATCAGGCATTTCGAAGCCGAGCGTGACCGTCTTCGGGCCGGCTTCGGTCGTCGTCGTTTTCTGGGTAGTCGTGGTCGCTGCGGTTGTAGGAACTGTTGACGTCGTGTCCGCGACCCCATCGGAGCCACCGCTGCATGCGGCGGCGACTAGGGCGAAGACGAGCAGGAACGGGAGGCGAGTAGTAGTTGAATAACGCACGGCGGGCGATGTTAGCCGTGCCCGAGGGCTAGTGCCCTTCCCACCGATTACTCTTGCGTGCTGCAGGAGAGAAGGAGTCGGAGTGCGCATCGTCATCGCTGGATGTGGCCGGGTTGGCAGTGACCTCGCGTTGAGCCTCTCCGACTCGGGTCACGACGTATCGGTCGTCGATGTCGATGCATGGTCCTTCCGCCGTCTTGGGAGTGCCTTCAACGGAACGACTCACGAAGGACAGGCGTACGACATCCGGGTAATGCGAGATGCAGGGATCGAGTTTGCCGATGCCTTTGCGGCAGTGACCAGCTTCGACAACGTCAATCTGATGGCGGTGCAGGTGGCAAATCAGGTATTCGGTGTGCCCAAGACGGTTGCCCGCCTCGATGACCCGCGACGCACCGACGCTTATCGGGCCCTCAATATCCGGCACGTCACCGCAGGGAAATTGATCTCACGTGCGGTGAGGGAGCAGATCGTCGAGGGAGAGCATCAGAGCCATCTCGCCTCCCTCGGTGAGAATGTCGAGCTCATCGAGATGATCATGTCCGCCGACGCTGATGGAATCACCGTTGCCGAGTTGGAGCTGAACGGAAGGCTGCGAGTCGCTGCGGTGCGGCGTGGGCTCGAGGTCATGGTGGCATCTCGCCGACTCGTCCTCGAGGAAGACGACATCGTGGTCGCCGCCGCGGTGGAAGGTATCAGACGCAAGGTCCGCAGGTATTGCAAGGGGACCGAGCTGTGAGGATTCTCATCGTCGGCGGTGGCAAGGTCGGGGCCAACTTGAGCCGCATGCTCGAGGCCGCCGGTCATATTGTCTCGCTCATCGAGATCAACACCGAGCGAGCGGAAACACTCATCGAGAACGCCGACTACATGGTGTTCCAGGGTGATGGGTCTGACGTCGAGCTGCTCCGTGCCGCCGACATCGAACGGGTCGACTGGGCGGTAGCCGTCACGGGTCACGATGAGGACAACCTGGTTGCCTGCGAGCTGGCACGAACCCTTGGAGCGAAGAACATCCTCGCCAGGCTGAACAATCCGCTCAACCGCCCCACCTTCGAGGCGCTCGGCGTCCCGGTTGTCGGAGTCACCGACCTGATCGCACAAGTGATCTCCCGCGAGGTGGAGCTAATCGACTTGAGCCGGCTTGCGGTGATCGAAGGCGGAGACGTCAGCCTGGTCGAACGCGAGCTTCCCGACGATTTCCCATCGACACTCATCACCGAGCTCGAGTTGCCCCGACCTTCGTTGATCATCACCCTCATCCGCGAGGGCAGGGCCTCGGTCCCGGGACCAAACACTGTGCTCAAGGCCGGGGACAAGGTGCTCGGGGTGGTCCCCATCGAGAATGAGAAGGAATTTGCGGCTTCGTTCGACAACTACGAGGCGCAGAAGTGAGCGGCCGCTCTGGTGATCGTCGCCGCACGTCCTGGATCGAGGACGCCATGGGCGGTATCAACGAGATCCTTCTCGAGGCCCTCATTGTGGCGGCGCTCATCATCTTTGCGATCGTGGTGGCGTTCATTGTCGTGACGGTGGTGTGAATGCTGGTCAAGCCAACCGGTGAGGACTTCCGGGTAGTCGCCTCCAGCCTCGGCAGGATCTCGACGCTCGTTGGCTTCGCAGGCATGATCCCGCTGTTATGGGCCGTCATCGGCAGGGAGTGGGCACCCGCATCATCGTTCTTGCTCATGATCGGTGTCTTCCTGATGCTCGGGTCGCTCGCAGCCCGGATCCGGGTGCAGAGGCACCGGCTCGACTGGTCGCATGGGATGGTGGTGGTTGCACTCGCCTGGTTGCTTGTCCCCGCGCTTGCCGCTATCCCGCTGGTGCTGTCCGGGCATTACGCCAGCTACCTCGACTCCCTGTTCGACGCTATGTCCGGTCTGACTACAACCGGGCTGGCGCTGGTTCAGGATCTCGACCATCTCGCCTCTTCCTTGAACTTCTGGCGGCATTTGCTGCACTTCCTCGGTGGCCAGGGCATCATCATCGCCGCTCTCTCCATCTTTGCCGGGGGTGGTGCGGTCACCCTGTATCTCGGCGAGGCACGTGACGAGCGGATCCTGCCCTCGGTGCGTTCCACGGCACGATTCATCTGGGCTGCTGCAATTGTCCATCTGGTGGCGGGAGTCGCCGCGCTCACCCTGGTTGCCTGGCTGGTGCTCGGATTCCAGCTGCCCCGATCATTGTTCCACGGGCTCATGGTGTTCTTCGCAGCGTTCGACACCGGCGGGTTCGCACCCCAATCCACCAGTCTCGGCTATTACCACTCAGTCATTTTCGAGTTCACCGCATCGGTTCTGATGGTGGCAGGCGCGATGTCGTTTGGTGTCCATTACGCCCTGTGGAAGAAGCGCTACTCGTCGGTGATGCTCAACCTGGAGACAAGGACCATCCTGCTGACGTTCGGTGCGACCGTTGCTGCCGCCATCCTCGGTCTTGTTGCCACCGGGCAATTCACCCACACACTCGGGGTGACCCGCTACGGATTCTTCCAGGTGCTCTCGGCGCACACCGGTACCGGCTTCGCCACCGTCTCGGTGCCGGAGTTGGCCGGGTGGAGCGGCCTGGCGTATGGCGGTGTCACCATCGCCATGGCCCTCGGAGGCATGGGATCGTCAACGGCCGGTGGTGTCAAGGCGCTGCGTATCGGGATCACGGTGCGGACCATCGTCACCCAGATCAAAAAGGTTCTCGTGCCGGAAGGGGCACTGGTGGCACGCTCGTACTACCAGAACACGAAGATGAAGTTGACCCCCGAGCTCTCTGAGGGTGCGATGACCATCTCGCTGTTGTACGTGGCCATGTACCTCCTCGGCGCCGCCGTTGCCATCGCTTACGGGTACGGTCTCCGCGAGGCACTGTTCGAGGCGATTTCGGCGGGCGCCAACGTGGGTCTCTCCGTTGGTGTCACCGATCCTGCAATGCCGGCACTGCTCAAGGTCACCTACATTGCTCAGATGTGGTTGGGGAGGCTCGAGTTCGTTGCCTGCTTTGCCCTGTTCGGCTTCATCTGGTCGACATGGAGGGGCAAATGAGACGCGTCTTCCTATTGTCGATTGCTTTTCTTCTGGCAGTAGCGACCCCTGCGGCCGCGCAGCAGGGTGAACCCCTCAGTGTCAGCGAATTGCTCAACAACGCGGCCACCGTCGAGGGAAGCATCGTCGTTGTGGGCGAGTTGATCGGCGACTACGGCTTCCGCAGCGACGGGTCGATGTGGACACAACTCAACGGCGACAACTATGCCTACGACCCAATTCTCGACGGTGGCAGGCTTGCCGGAGGCAACGTCGGGGTTGCGGTGAGGATCCCGGCTGAGATCGCGTTGCAGCTGGACAGACCCGGCGGGTATCGAGTACGTGGCCCGTTGGTGAGGGTGGCAGGGCAGTGGGAGTATCACGATCCGGACCGGGGTGGCGAGTCATACATCGATGTCGCAACGGTCGATGTCCTGGAGCCGGGTCGCGGCCTGGTGGAGCACCCCGACTACTGGATCATGGCCGCCGGTGTCGTCCTGATCGCCGTTGCTGCGCTGCTGCGACGGGGACGAATCCTGGGCAGAAGCTGACAGGACCGGGCATGCGTGCGCGCTAATTAGGAGCTGACGCGGCGCCGGGTACAATCGCTACGTTCGGTCGTCAAACCGCGGGAGATACTCTGTGGAGATCTGGCTCTATCTAGCCATGGTGGCGGCGATCGCCGCCCTCGGCCTCGCCGTGACCTTTGCTCGCAACGTCAACGAATCCAGCCCCGGCAATGAACGGATGCAGGAGTTGATGGGCGCCATCAGGGAAGGAGCTATGGCATTCATCCGGCGCGAATACACTGCGGTCGCAGTATTCGTACTGGTGATGGCCATCCTCATCTTCGTCCTGCTGGACTGGGGTAGGCCGTGGGGTGCCATTGCATACATCTTTGGTGCGATCCTGTCTGCGTCTGCAGGTTTCATCGGGATGAGGATCGCCACTGCTGCCAACGCCAGGACTACAGAAGCAGCCCGTGTGGGCGGGATCGAAAAAGCGCTCCCGTTGGCCTTCCGTGGTGGCGGGGTCATGGGGTTCACCGTTGCCGGCCTCGGGCTGCTCGGCCTGAGCCTCGGCTATCTGTTCTTCAAGGTAATCCTCGACGACCCACAAGCCTTTCAGATCATCACTGCCATCGGTCTGGGGGCCTCCTCGATCGCACTGTTCTCCCGTGTCGGGGGCGGTATCTACACCAAGGCTGCGGATGTGGGCGCCGATCTGGTCGGCAAGGTCGAAGCGGGGATCCCCGAGGACGATGCCCGCAACCCGGCGACCATCGCAGACAATGTCGGTGACAACGTGGGCGATGTCGCAGGGATGGGGGCCGACCTCTTCGAGAGCTACATGGGTTCCTTGATCGCACCGATCGTTTTCGCCGCGTTTGCATTCACTGTTGAGGTCGGCGGGGACCGTGTCGGCTTGCCGTTCCAGGAGAACGCGTTCTTCTACCCGTTGATGATTGCGGCAATCGGCATGGTGGCATCGATCATTGGTTCCTTCCTGGTCAAGCCGGGAAAGGGGAGCCTGGCCTCGGCTCTGCACCGGGGAACCTATGCCGCGATGGGGATCACCATTGTCGGTGTCGGCATCGCGACTCCCTTCTTCTTCGGCGATGTGCCCGGTGTCGGAAACACATGGGGTCTGTTCGCTTCGGTCGTCATCGGGCTCTTCGTGGGTTGGTTCATCGGTCAGATTTCCGAGTGGTTCACCAGTGACCATCACAAGGTTGTCAAAGAAATCGCCAGACAGGCGCAGACCGGCCCGGCCACGGTTGTCCTCGAAGGTATTGCCGAGGGCATGCGCTCATCGGCCTTCTCCGTTGTGGTGGTCGCATTCGGCATGCTCGGTGCCTATTGGGGCGGAAGCATTGCCTTTGAGGCGGGCCAGTTCACGGTCAACGGCGGTGTGGTCGCTTTCGACGTCCCGCTTGCCGGCATCTACGGCATCGCCATCGCAGCCATTGGGGTGCTGGCAACGCTCGGGATCACGGTCTCGGTGGATGCCTACGGTCCGATAGCAGACAACGCAGGTGGTATCGCTGAGATGGCGCACCTTCCCCCCGAGGTCCGTGAGGCAACCGATGCTCTCGACTCGCTCGGGAACACAACGGCTGCCATCGCCAAGGGTTTCGCCATCGCATCAGCGGCCGTCACCGCTCTGGCTCTGTTCTTCACCTTCCGGCAGGCGGTGATCGACGCGGGTGGAGATCTGGGGACGCTCAACATCCTCGACATTCCCGTCGTCGTCGGGCTGTTCATCGGGGCGATGTTCCCGTTCCTGTTTGCCTCGATGACGATCAAGGCGGTAGGGCGGGCCGCCAACCAGATGATCGACGAGGTACGTCGCCAGTTCCGTGAGATCGCTGGTCTACGCGAGGGCCGCGAAGGTGTTCGTGCCGACTATGCGAAGTGCGTCGACATCTCGACTACTTCGGCATTGCGGGAGATGATTCTGCCCGGGTCGATGGCCGTTGCGCTGCCTCTCGTCGTCGGGTTCGTCAGTGTCCGGGCCCTCGGTGGTTTGCTCGCCGGGGCACTCGTCACCGGTTTCCTACTCGCCATCTTCATGGCGAATGCCGGTGGTGCATGGGACAACGCCAAGAAGTTCATCGAGGCAGGCGCCTACGGAGGCAAGGGCTCCGACGCCCACAAGGCTGCGGTCGTCGGCGACACCATCGGCGACCCGTTCAAGGATACGTCTGGCCCGGCAATGAACATCGTTATCAAGGTGATGACCATCGTCAGCTTGATCTTCGCCTCTGCGTTCGTCTAGCGGACGGGATACGAGTTTACGGAGGAGGACCACCGCCCCCGGTCTCTGAAGAGACCGGGGGCGGTGGTGTTTTGCTCGAAACTGACCAACACGGATTGCTCCGGCTACGGATTCCAGCCGATACCGAGCAGGTGAGCGCTGGCACCGAGGATCGAATCCTCTCTCTCCAGCAGCTCGAGAAGGTTGAGCAATTCGGCCAAGCGTGATTCGTCGTCGAGCCGCTCACCCAGATCACTCGCAGCCCAACCGATGCCCTCGATGGGGAGAACCTCAACGTCCTGCAAGCCGGCCTCTCTCATCTCGTCGCCGAGCTCCTCGGGGCGGTGGAAGTAGGCGGTGGTGAAGTAGGCAGGGTTGCCGGTTGTGTTGACATGTTGCCCGGTTGCCAGGTCGGCGACGACTATCTCGGCAAACGCCGGGTCGTCCCAATATGCCGAATCGAGGGCGTCGATGGCAGAAGCGTACCGGGAGATGGCGGCGACAAAGACGGGGGCTCGTGACTTGCCGACACGGATCGCCTCACCGAGCGCCGCAAGCCGCTGCTCCCTCTCGACCAGGTGGTAGAGCGGCCCCAGAAGCAGCACGACATCCTGGGTCTTAGTACCGATGGGGAGGTTCCTGGCATCGCCGAGCTGAGCCCTGATGCCACGCTCGGTGGCAAGGCGGATATGGCGGGGCACGAGGTCGATCAACTCGACGTCATAGCCGGCCCGGGAGAGTGCGACCGCATAGACGCCGGTGCCGCCACCCACATCGACAATCGAGGCGGGTGGGTCAGGAAGATAGCGGTCCAACAGCAGCCGGGTGCGGATCAGCTCGAGCCGGTTGACGGGGTCGCGCTGCAACCGGGTGTCCTCGTCATAGCGTTCCTCATAGTGGCTGACGAGATCCGGGTCGGTTTCCACTTCAATCCTTCCGCATATCCGGGTCGTTGGCGATCCGCTCCTCCTCGGCCTTGCGGCGCTCCCAGTACTCGCGGGTGGCGTTCTTCCGAGCTCGTTTCATCAAGTAGTAGAGAACGAGGATGACGACGGCAACCACCGCCCAGATGATCCGGGCCGATGTGTCCTCCGGCACGATCGTGTCACTGAGGCCGATCAACGGGTACAACATG
Organism: uncultured bacterium; assembly: GCA_963777645.1. GTDB lineage: Bacteria > Actinomycetota > Acidimicrobiia > Spongiisociales > UBA5794 > JAAETI01. The sequence continues at coordinate 171,088 of CAVZRA010000005.1, forward strand.
ACGCCTAGCCTACGGGGTCCCGTTCCAAGGAGCATTCGTTGCCGGTTCAGATCACCTTCATCCGCCACGGGCAAACCGCGGGCAATGCGGCTGGTCGCTGGCAGGGTCACACCAACTCGTCGCTCACCGCGGCCGGGCGCGAGCAGGCAGAGACGCTTGGTGCCCGTCTCGCCGATAGGCATTTCGATCTCATCGTCTCCAGCGACCTCGATCGCACCGTGCAGACCGCAGCGGCGCTGGGGCGGGAGTTCCACACCGATCCCCGCTGGCGTGAGCCGTTTTTTGGCACCTGGGAAGACCTGACCACTGACGAGATCGTGCGGCAGTCGGGTGGCGCGTTGCGTGCCCTGCTTGGCGGTGAGGACATCGCACTCGGGGGTGGCGAGCGTCTCTCGGAAGTGTATGCCAGGGCGCGGCCTGCCCTCGACGATGCGATTGCGCCGCGTTGAAGGCAACGGCTCGGTTGCCATCGTGAGCCACGGGCTGACGTTGCTGACCCTGTTGAGTGCGTTGCTGGAGACGGTGTTGCCTACACCGCTCCGACTGCTCGGCAACACTTCGATCGCCGAGTTGGTGGTCGACGGCGATGCGATGTGGATGCCCCGCTACAACGACGACACCCACCTCGGCGATGTTTCCCATCTCCACTACGGGCACGACCCGGACGCCACCGAGCTGATCGTGGTGCGCCACGGCCAGACCGAGGCCAATATCGCGGGCCGCTGGCAGGGACAGCAGGACGGGGATCTCACCGATGAAGGGCACCGGCAGATCAAACTGCTGGCACGCACCTTCCCGAGCGTGGCAGCCCTCTATTCGTCGCCACTGCTCCGAGCGGCCACCACCGCAGAGGCCATCGCCGGCCAGCAGCAACTCCAGGTCAGATTCGACGAGCGCCTCAAAGAGATCTCCTTCGGGGCATGGGAGGGTCTAACCAGTGCCGAGATCATGAAACGTTTCCCGGACTCGGCCGATTTCTTCGCCGGTAAGGATGTGGCTAGAGGCGGTAACGGGGAGACCTTCGACCAGGTGAGAAGCCGGTTCCGGGCGTCGCTCGAAGAGATCGTCCGCCGCCATCGTGGGGAGAGGGTCGCTCTTGTTTCCCATGGCGGGGCAACCCGCGCCTGGATCACCGAAGTACTCGGCCTGCCGTACCACTACCGCAACCGTCTGTCGATCATGGGCAACACCGGATATGCTCGCATTTCCTATGGTAGGCAAGGCCCGAGCGTCGTCTCTTGGAACCTGACCCCACACCTCGAGGCATTTTGACCCATGACAGCGATGCGTCTCCTGATCATCACGAATGACTACTCGCCGAAGAGTGGTGGCATCCAGACATATCTCGCCAATCTCGTCGACGCCTACCCGGGGCCGCTACGGGTGCTCGCTCCTGCCGACGGCCCCGCCGACGGCACCGCCAAGGGAGAAGCGATCGTCCGCCGTGGCGTCGCGGAGGTTCATGTGGCCGACCAGAAAGACCGTGGATTGGATGGTTGCCGAGGCCCGCTCGTTTGGGCCCGATGCGATCCTTTTCGGAGCGCCACACCCGCTCACTCATGCGATTCCCAGGCTGCAAGCCGAGCTGAATGTCCCCGTCGGGGTCCTGTGTCATGGCGCCGAGGTGACTGTGCCCGCCGTCGTGCCCGGTCTCCGCGGGTGGTTGAGACGAGCCCTGCGTCACGCCGACGTCCTGTTTGCCGTGAGCAGGTTTACCCAGGGAAAGGTGAGTCGACTGACTGGGCATGACGTGATCAAGATCGGGGCAGGAGTCGCCGTCGACATCTTCACCCCGGCAGCATCACCATCAGCCAATGATCCGCCGATTGTCGGCTGTGTGAGCCGTTTGGTACCCCGCAAAGGTCAGCACCGTCTCATCGCTGCCGCCACCAAGCTCAAGGCGCAAGGTACCGATGTCGCGTTGCTGATCGTCGGGGCAGGGCGAACCGAGCAAAAGCTGCGCAAACTCGCCGCCCGCAGCGGGGTCCCGGTGCGGTTTGAGATCGCGGTTCCCTGGCAGCAGCTCCCCGACGTTTACCGATCCATGGACATCTTCTGCATGCCTTGTCGGAGCCGGTGGGCGGGGCTCGAGATCGAGGGTCTCGGTCTTGTCTTCCTCGAAGCGGCTGCCGCCGGGCTACCGGTGCTTGCAGGCTCATCGGGCGGCTCCCCTGAGACCGTTGCTCCCGGGGAAACAGGATTTGTTGTCAACTCGGTTGACGACATCGTCGAAGGTATCGAGGTGCTTCTGTCGGACCGCGCCAGAGCTCATGAAATGGGTGTGGCGGGGCGGGCCCGTGTGCTCTCGGAATATGTCTGGGAGAGCGTGGTCGCCACGCTCGAGAGCGGGTTCCGGTCTTGACAGAAGCCGGGATAGTCCGTAAGTATCGTCCCCGTCCCACGTTCCAACCGGCCACGGGACCGCGTCCCGCAAAGAGAAGATGTCACGAAAACTCGTCATAGTTGAATCCCCGGCGAAAGCCTCCACCATCTCCGGCTATCTCGGAGAGGGTTATGTCGTGGAATCCTCCATTGGTCATATTCGTGATATTCCGGCCAAGGCAGCCGACGCCCCCGAGAGCCTGCGCGCCGAGTGGCGACGGACCCGGTACGGCGTCGACGTCGACAACGACTTCAAGGCGCTTTATGTGGTCACCCCCGACAAGAAACAGCAGGTGACCAAGCTCAGGCGGCTGCTGAAGGACGCCGACGAGCTGTTGCTCGCCACCGATGAGGATCGTGAAGGCGAGGCGATCGCCTGGCACCTCATCGAGACTCTCAAGCCGAAGGTGCCGGTGCATCGCATGGTCTTTCACGAGATCACCAAGAGTGCGATCACACAAGCCGCCGCCAATCCCGAGGGAACTCGACCGCGGTCTCGTTGATGCCCAGGAGGCCAGACGGATACTCGACCGTCTCTACGGCTACGAGGTGTCCCCGGTGCTGTGGCGAAAGATCAAGCGCGGGCTTTCTGCAGGGCGGGTGCAGTCACCGGCGATCCGCATCATCGTCGATCGGGAACGAGAGCGGATGGCTTTTGTCGCAGCCTCCTATTGGGATCTCGTCGGCACTTTCGCAACGGGCAACGGGTCGCTCGAGGCGACGCTGGTCACCGTCGACGGTACCCAGGTGGCCAGCGGCCGGGACTTCGATGAGACAGGTACCGCTACCACAGATGACAGGCTGATCCTCGATGAGGAGACGGCCACGACCCTCGCCAGGGAACTGGTCGACGGCACGGCGAAGATCGCATCGATCGAGGCGAAGCCGTACACCAGAAAGCCGTACCCACCGTTCCGCACTTCGACGCTGCAACAAGAGGCAGGTCGCAAGCTGAGGTTCGGCGCCAGACGCACCATGTCTGCCGCTCAGCGCCTCTACGAGGCCGGGCATATCACCTACATGCGCACCGATTCATTGACGCTCTCGGATGCGGCTATCTCGGCGGCGCGCAATCTCGTCGCCGACCGCTACGGTCCCGAATACCTGCCGGACGAACCCCGTACCTACAAGTCAACCGTCAAGAACGCCCAGGAAGCACACGAGGCAATCCGTCCCGCAGGCGACAGCTTCCAATCACCAAAGACAATTGCCGCCCACTTCGGTGCCAAGTCCGATGAGGCCAGGCTCTACGACCTCATCTGGAAACGTACCGTGGCCTCGCAGATGAAGGACGTCATGGGTGAGAGTGTCAAGGTGATGGTCAATGCCACCACCGACGACGGTGTCGTCACCGAATTCAGCGCAACCGGCAAGACCATCTTGTTTCCCGGCTTTCTGCGGGCGTACGTCGAGGGCAGCGACGATCCCGAAGCCGCCCTCGACGACCAGGAGACTCATCTCCCCACCGTCACCGAAGGAGAGCAGGTCACACCGCTGGCAATCGAGCCAAGAGGCCACGAGACCAAGCCGCCCGCCCGGTACACCGAGGCTTCGCTGGTGAAGCGTCTCGAAGAGCTGGAGATCGGGCGTCCTTCCACCTATGCCTCGATCATCAGCACCATCCAGGATCGCGGCTATGTGTACAAGAAGGGGACCGCGCTTGTGCCAACGTTCACCGCCTTTGCGGTGGTCGCCCTGATGGAGCAGCACTTCTCCAACCTGGTGGATCTCGAGTTCACCGCCCGCATGGAGGACGACCTCGATCAGATCGCAAACGGGGACATGGAAGCAACCCCATGGCTGAAGACCTTCTACTTCGGTAACGGTCACGCCGGGTTGAAGAACCTCGTCTCGGCGAATATCGAGGAGATCGACGCCAGGGAGATCAACGCCATCCCCATCGGTATCGACGCAAATGGGACGGCGATCGTTGCCCGTTCCGGGAAGTTCGGCCCGTACGTGCAACGCGGTGAGGAAACGGCGAGCATCCCACCGGATCTGCCCCCCGACGAGCTCTCGGTGGAGAAGGCCATTGAGTTCCTGGAAGCACCGAGCGGCGACCGGATTCTGGGAACCGATCCGGAGACGGGTCTCGAAGTCTCGGTGCGCAACGGCCGGTTCGGGGCGTACGTCCAGCTCGGCGAGCCGGAGCCCGACAGCAAGGACAAGCCAAAACGTTCCTCGCTGTTCAAGACGATGAACGAGGACGAGATCGGCCTCGACGAGGCACTGCGCCTGTTGAGCCTGCCCCGGGTGGTGGGACGGCATCCCGAGGATGGAGCGGACATAGTTGCTCAGAATGGCCGGTATGGGCCTTTCATCAAGTGGGGCAAGGAGACGAGGAGCCTCGAAGGGGAGGAGCAGCTGTTCACAGTCGACCTCGAAGACGCCGTGCGCCGGCTCAAGGAACCGAAGCGGCGTGGCCAGAGGGCTGCTGCCGCTCCTCCGCTCAAGGAGCTCGGTGAGGATCCCAACTCGGGCAAGCCGGTCGTGGTCAAGGAAGGTCGCTTCGGCCCGTACGTCACAGACGGCGAGGCGAACGCCTCGTTGCGGGTCGCCGACACTATCGAGGGGATCACTATCGAGCGTGCTGCCGAGCTACTGCAGCTCCGCAGGGAGAAATTGGCCGCCCAGGGCGGAGCGAAGAAATCCAAGAAGAAATAGCCCGGCTAGCCTGACGCCGGTGATCAGCATGGTTACCAGCTCACCCCGCCAGCAATGGATATCCACCGTTGCCCGTATCGGGCTCGGCGTCGTCATGATCTATGCGGGCACTGTCAAGCTGCTCGAGCCTCGCCAGGCTCTGCGAGCCGTGCAGGCATATCGCATTTTGCCCGCATCGCTCGATGACATCGTCGCCTTCGGGTTGCCCATCCTCGAGGTCGCAGTCGGGCTGTTGCTTGTGCTCGGTCTGGGGACAAGGCTCGCTGCCTTTGTCACCGGCGGCCTCATGGTGGTGTTCATCGCCGGAGTGGCATCGGCATGGATACGGGGCCTCTCCATCGACTGTGGCTGCTTCGGGGGAGGCGGCGATGTGCCCTCCGCCAGCAAGAGCTGGCGCTATACGTTCGAGATCATCCGTGACCTCGGGTTGCTGGCTATGGCGATCTGGTTGGTCTGGTTCCCGACGAGCCGTCTCGCCGTCGACCAGCTGGTAGGTGACGTAGCCGAGGATATGGGCGAGGATGGCGGCGACCGCAATGAGAAACATGAGGAGCTTCCACAATGAGTAATGGCAAGTCCGCACAGGGCCGGCGTGCCGCCGGGGAAGTGGCGAGAAGCAGGCGAACGACGCGGGTCACCCTGATTGCCGTGGTGGTCTTGATCGTCATCGCGGCCGGGATCGCTGTGCTCGCCTCCAAGTCGGACGACACGAGCGGCACGAGCGACACCGCTGCGGTGCCCGCCGGCGTCGAGGACGATCTCGGTGTTCCCGTCGGCTCTGCAACATCCCCGGTGATCGACATCTACGAGGATTTCCAGTGCCCGATCTGCAAGATGCTGGAGGAAAACGTTGGCCCCACGATCCAGCAGCTGGCCGACGGCGGTCAGGCGAAGGTCGTCTATCACATCATGTCGTTCCTCGATACCAATCTGCGGAACGACTCCTCGGTTCGCGCGACGAACGCAGCAGGCTGTGCTCAGGATCAAGGTGCGTTCGTCGACTACCACAAGCAGGTCTTCGAGAACCAACCCGCAACTGAGGGTGACGGCTACACCGATGAGCAACTGCTCACTTTTGGAGAGAACGCAGGCGTTCCCGACATGGGACGGTTCGAGGAGTGTCTGAAGAATGACACCTTCGGAGGATGGGTCGACCGGGTCGAGCGTCTTGGCGAGGATGCGCAGATCAGCGGCACGCCTACGGTGCTGGTCAACGGCACACACGTTGACGGTGGCCAGGCGGCGTCGGCCGAGGAGTACTGGTCCAACTTCATCGTCAACCTGACCACGGCCGTCGAGCAGGCGGGCTGAATCCGGCATCACCCGTGCGGGGTCCGCTTGCGTAGATTGGGGTAGGGTTTCCCGCGATGCTTCCCGAGGAAGGCGCTCCCAAGAGCACCAGATCGTTGATCACGTCCGGATCGTTTGCCCGGTTCTTCTGGGCTGCCGTGATCGGCTCGACCGGTGACTGGATCACAGTCTTCGCCATGATCACCCTGGCCGACAACATCGGTTCGCAACAGGGCATTCTGATTGCGCTGATGGCACGTATCCTGCCCGGTTTGCTTCTCGGCGGAGTCGTCGGGGTCATCAGCGATCGTATGGATCGGCGCAAGCTGGTGGTGCTTGCCGACGTGGGCCGCGGCGTCATCGTTCCCTTCCTGGCGATCGTCAACTCGATGCCGACGTTGGTGGCGATAACCCTTGTCCTCGAGCTGCTGAGTCTGGTCGGTCAGCCACCTCGAACCGCGATGGTGCCCCGGCTGGTGAAGACCGGCGAACCTGGTTTCCGCCAACAGCATGATGCTGGCCGCGGCGTATGGGACGATTCCGCTCGGGACTTTGTTGCTGTTCATGATCCAGGGGCTGCCCGGTGTGACCTTCTGGATTCATCCCGGCCGGCAATGAGAGGCCTCGCCCTTGCTTTCGCGTCGACTCGTTGACGTTCTTTATCTCCGGTTCGATGATTGCGTCGTTGCCGAAAATGCTGGCCCCGCTTGCACAGGAGGACGCTTCTGCCAACAACAGGAGCACCTGGGTGGACTTCAAGGAGGGCATCACCTTCCTGGTCAGAGATCCGTCGGTGTTTCGGGTGATCATCGGCATGACGACGGCTCTGTTCGGTGGCGGGACGATCATCGTCCTCGGACGCGGTTTCGCAAGGAACGTTCTGCAGGCCGACGACGCCGGCTTCTTCGCCATCATCACCATGCTGGGCGTCGGTGCGGTGATCGGCCTGGTCGTTCTGTCCGCCAACGAGCATCGGCTCGTGCACCTGGACCTCGCGTTCGGGATTGCCACTGCCGTCACCGGCATCGGTCTGACTGCGGCGGCTCCTGGTGACGACCGTTCCCGGTGCGGCCGCCGTGGATGCTGGTGATGGGGATGGGAGCAGGCGCCGCCTATCTCATGGGCCTCACCCACCTCCACGAGCACGTCGACGACGAACTGCGTGGCCGTGTTTTTGCAGCGTTGTTCGGTTTGATGCGGATCGGGCTCTTTGTCGCGATGGCACTGGCGGTGCCCCTCGACGATGCATTCCGCTGGGTCAACTTCTGGCGGCTGGACAATTCGACCCGGGTGGTACTGGCCCTGGGCGGCGTCACGATCTTCTTGTCGGGGGTCTTCGTCATCATCAGCCTGCGGTCCTCTTTCATCGACCGATCCTCGGCAGGGAGACGCAGGACATCATCGCCGCTGCCAACCGGGCTCGTCGCACTCATATGGAGCGACGGCATGCCAAAGCCGATCAGAACGGAGGGCGGGGAGGTAGACGAGTGACCGCCCCTTACATAGCGTTCGAAGGCATTGAGGGAACCGGCAAGACGACTCTGGCGGCGCGGCTCGCCGATGCATCTCGAGACTGAGGGTGTCGACGTTCTTTTCGTCAGGGAGCCGGGAGGCACTGCCACCGGGGAGCGGATCAGGAGGGTTCTCCTCGACCCGGGCGGTACGGTGGCTCCGTGGGCTGAAGCGTTGTTGTTCGCCGCCGCTCGTGCACAACTGGCGCACGAGGTCGTCGGACCGGCGCTACAAGGGGGGCGCTGGGTGGTGAGCGACCGCTCCGTCTACTCGTCGCTGGCGTACCAGGGTGGGGGCCGCGGGCTCGGTGTCGATGCGGTGCGGGCGATCAATGAGCCCGGGCTCGGCGAAGTCTGGCCGGAGTTGGTGGTGTTGCTGGAGCTGGACGCCGTGGCCGGTCTGGAGCGGCAGCTCGATCCTGACCGGATCGGTGCAGAAGGAACCGCTTTTCAGACGCCGTTGGCGAACACGTTCTCAGCCCTTGCCGAATCAGAGCCGACCGGTTCGTCAGAGTCGACGCGACGGGCGATATAGAACGGGTGTGGCGGCAAGTACGAGATCTGGTGGAGGGCCGATGGGCGATATCTTCGCAGGAGTGATCGGTCATCGTTCCGTGCTTGGAGTCCTCGAGCGTGACGTCGAAAACCCGGCGCACGCCTACCTGTTCGTCGGTCCGCTCGGGAATCGGCAAGGCGGCGGTGGCTCGCAGCTTTGCGGCGAGGATCCTGTGTGGCGACAACGAGCGATGCGTCGGCAGGGTGATCCGTGGCTTCCACCCGGATCTGGTGCTGGTCGAGCCGGAGGGGCGTTCGGCCATCACTGTCGAGCAAGCGCGCAACACTGTGGCACTGGCAAACCTCGCCCCCGTGGAAGGGGCTCGCAAGGTCTTCGTATTCGAAGAGGGCGGGGCGATGAACGACGAAGCAGCCAATGCGCTGCTCAAGACTCTCGAAGAACCGACCGCATCAACAGTGTTCATCATTGTCTCCGAGTCCGAGGACGATCTACCCGAGACGGTTGCCAGCCGCTGCCGCACAGTCGTCTTCGGCAGGGTGACTGAGGACGACATCGTCGCCGGGTTGGTCGAGCGTGGTGTCGATGCAGATCGCGCTACCCAGGCTGCTCACATCTCGGGTGGGAGACCCGGCCTGGCCATATCTCTTGCCACCCGTGCCGACGTGGCCGACTTTCGTGACGTGTGGATGAGTGTGCCGATGCGTTTGTCTGCTCATCCCGGTGATGGCTACAGACTCGCCGACGAGCTTGCGGAGGCCACAAGGCCGCTGCTGGCCGCGCTCGAAGCGAGACAGGCCGAGGAAGCTGCCAGTCTCGAGAAGGAGGGCGGGCTCAGCAAGACAGTGGAGCAGCGGCAGGTTCGCGAGCTGAAGCGGGCGGAGATCGCACTCCATGTCTCCGGCCTGGAGATCCTCTCCGGGTTCTACCGGGATGCTGCCGCCGCTCAGCTGGGTGCTCCGGTCCGCAATCCGGACATCCCGGTCCCGGCCCTTGCCCGCATCACCCCACGGCGGGCAGTGCGCAACGCCGGGCGGATCCTGGAGGCAATCGAGGCGATCGAAGCCAACCAGCGTCCCCGTTTGGCGCTCGCCGCCCTTTTCGTTGAGATCGGTGAGGAGTGACGTGCTGGTGGATGCGGGCCCAGGTGCGTACCAGGTCGCCCGGATGTTGCGGTGGCCGCTCGGTCTCCTTTATCGCTGGTTGCTCGATGGTGAGATTGACGGTCGTGAGAACCTGCCGGCGGATGGTCCCTACATCGTTACCGCCAACCATTTGTCACTGATAGACCCGGTGCTCGTCTCCCTTGCGACTGGAGGGCTCATCCGCTTTCTCGCTCTCGACGAGCTGTTCGGGCAGTCGAGGCTGCTCGACCGGTTCATGCTCTACTTCGGCGCCGTTCCCATGTCCCGGGAAAGGCCGCCGTTCGGTGCCATGCAGCAGGCGCTTCGTCTCCTGGAGGCCGATCTGAACGTCGGCATCTTCCCCGAAGGTGCGCGGTCCCGCTACTGGGGCGAACGGCCAATAAAGCACGGCGCCGCCTGGCTGTCGTTGGCGACCGGTGCGCCGATCGTCCCTTGTGCCGTGACCGGCACCGAGGCGACGCTCAGTCTGATCGAGCCCCGGACCCGGATTCCGTCGGTACGGATCACGTTTCATCCAATGATCGAACCTGATCCGTATTCTGAGAGAGAGGATCCAATTGGAGCAATGATGGACGATTGGGCAGCCGTGATGGATGAGCAGCTAGGTCCCTGGGTTCACGAGGAGTGAAGATGCGCGTGCCTGATGTCCGGTTCGAGTGGCCTGATCGGCGATGCGCTGTGTCGATCTCTCGCTGCTGACGGTGCTGAAATTGTTCGCCTGGTGCGGCGCCAGCCAAGCGCCGCCGATGAGCGATTATTGGGATCCGACCGCCGGCGAGCTCGAACCTGCCGTCGTTGAAGGTTTCGATGTCGTGGTGAACCTTGCCGGCGCTGGTATCGGCGACAAACGCTGGTCGGATAGCCGCAAACAATTGATTTACGACTCACGGATCAACTCGACAGCCCTGCTCGTTCAGCAGGCTCGTTGCCGCAAAGGAGCGACCGGAGGTGTTGGTATCGCCTCGGCTATCGGGTTCTATGGCGACGGGAACTGCCCGTCACCGAGACCGACGGTCCGGCAGCCCCCATCCGACTTCCTCTCCAGCGTATGTGTCGACTGGGAGGCGGCCAACGGTACCTGCGGCAGCTGCAGGCATCCGTACCGCCATGGTCCGGACCGGCCTCGTGCTCGCAGCCGATGAGGGAGGTGCACTCGCCAAGATGCTGCTCCCGTTCAAACTAGGGTTCGGGGGAAGGCTGGGATCCGGGGCACGTGGTGGAGCTGGATCTCCATTCGACGATCACATCCGGGCTATCCGCCACATCATCGACAAGCCGGTTTCCGGCCCGGTGAACCTCACCTCCCCGAACCCGGTCACGAACGCACGATTCATCAAGGCACTCGGGAAGGTGCTGCACCGCCCCACGCTCGTTCCCGTGCCAAAGTTCGCACTCGACTGCTGCTCGGCAGCGAGCTTGCCCGGGCGCTGCTGTTCACATCGGCCCGGGTGCTTCCTGCGAACTGGAGAGCACCGGATTCGATTTTCAGCACCCGAGATGGAGACGGCGCTCCGGGCGGTGCTGGGTTGATGGTTTGGGCTATGTCGAAGTGGGTATTCTCACAACCCGGCGCTACCATTGCGTGCCTTCCGCCGGGGTAGCTCAGTCGGTAGAGCGACGCACTCGTAATGCGTAGGTCACGGGTTCGATTCCCGTCTCCGGCTCCGGACAGAAATGTCCTTGGCCGCCTGCAGGCGGCGGTCGAGCCGTTTTCGAGCCCTGCCCGGTCTCGAAGACAGCTCTCTGTGGTACCGGCCTTGCGGGCCGGTATTCCTGGGGCCGGTCACGGGCTCGTTTCCCGTCTCCGGCCCGTTAATAGGATCTTCATAATCTCCCGCTAGTTTCTATACCATTCACTTGAGGAGTCTCCGTGGCTGACACGGCCAATTTTGAGCGCGACGCAATGGGATACGCACCGCAGCTCTACTCGGCCGCGCTTCGAATGACTCGCAACCCGGCGGATGCCGAGGACATCGTTCAGGAGACATTCCTCAAGGCGTATCGCGGTTACGACACCTTCAAGGAGGGAACCAATCTCAAGGCGTGGCTGTACCGGATCCTCACCAACACCTATATCAACCGATATCGAAAACAGCAGCGTCGACCTTCCGAGGTCGAGCTGGGTGAGCTCCAGGATCTGTACCTCTTCAAGCGGCTCGGTGAGGAGTCGGGTGCAGAGCGGAGCACAGAGGACTCGGTGCTCGAGACAATGGTGGACTCCGATATCAAGGAGGCGCTCGAGTCGCTGCCCGAGAAGTTTCGGATGCCCGTTCTGCTCGCCGATGTCGAGGAATTCTCGTACAAAGAGATCGCAGAGATCCTCGACGTTCCGATCGGGACTGTGATGTCGCGACTACATCGGGGAAGAAAAGCGCTGCAAAAGAAGTTGTGGTCATTAGCTGAGCAACGCGGACTAACAGGACCGGGTAAATGAAAGCTGAATGCGACCACGCTGTTGACTACCTCTACCAATACATAGACCAGGAATTGACATGGTCAAGCCGTCTCCGTATCCGATGGCACCTGCAACGTTGCGGTCGGTGTATGGACGCCTACCAGTTCGAGATCTCGCTCAAGGCGCGGATCAAAGAGTGTGGGAACGACGAACCTCCCCAGGAACTTTTCGATCGTATCCGTGCGTTGATTGAAGAGAGAGGCCACCGGTAGCCAGGACGGGTAACTGGTGGCGTCAACCAATCCGATGGTGACGGATTGACACCAAAAGGAAATATCAATGGCTGAAAACACACTCAAAGGAAAGAGAATCCTGGAGACGGCGCGTCCCCCAAAGGCGAGCAGCGAAGTGCGAACCTGCGCCAAGCCGGGGTGCGAGACGACGCTATCGCGCTACAACAAGCGTGAGTTCTGCTACGCCCATGCACCCACCAAGTTTCCCCGGCTCCGCGGGCGGGTCGTTCCGGAGAGCTGATTCGTCTGTCATCGAGGTCCGCGGCTGTTGCCGGTGGCGTTGCCACCTGCCGGTGTCGACGTTGATACGCCGGTTTGTCGATAGCCCGGGATGTCATATCGGCTCCCGACTGAAGACGGGGCAATACCGATCAGGTATCGCCACGTCGCGATTGAGCCGGTAGCTGGCTTTCGAGGAATGGAGACCGCACGCCCATGTGTGCCGGGCTATCGTCTGGCCGATGAAGCAGACAGTCGTCAATTTCGTTCGTGCACTCGCCGTGCTGTTGCTGTTCGTGCCTGCACCGCTCGGTGTGATCAATACGCAGCCTGCCATGGCAGAGCCTGCGCACGGTTGTCGCCGCCCAGCCGGCGGTGGAGGTGCCGGTCACCACCCGGAGGCGACCCAAGATCCGTGGACCGCGCGGTTCCTCGGGCCCGCGGTGGTAGTGATCGCTGTGATCGCAATCGGAGCGTCCCTCTTCTACTACGTGGTGAGGATCCGGGGCCGCTATCGGGTCGGCTGAGACGAGGCTTTCCGGCATGAAGAGGCCGGTGGCGTAGTACTTTGCTTGTCATGGCCACTACCACCTGGGATTCTGCAGTCGGTGTCGCCCGTCGTTTGGCGGGCAAATACCCGCTCGAGGGCACCTATCACGAGGCGAGGTTCGCCCGGCAGGCACCGCTGCTTGTGGAGCGTGCCACCGCGCTGGTCTCGGCGGAGACGGGGCTGGTGGCACCCGGTAATCCCCGACGTTGCTGTGGTCAGCCGCAGCGAGTGGGTAGAGAACAACATAGCCTCGTTCTCCGAGCTGATGGCTCCTGTGACCGATCGGCTCGGCGAGGACCGCAAGGTGGGCAGAGGGATAGCCAACCGGATCATGTCGGCAGAGCTCGGGGCGATGCTCGGGTTCCTTTCCCGGCGGGTCCTGGGCCAATACGAGCTGGTGCTGCCAACCACAGACGGAGGCGATGGTGACACAGTCATGTTCGTCGGTGCCAATGTGCTGGCTTTGGAGCGTCGTTTCGAGTTTCGGCCCGCCGAGTTCCGGTTCTGGGTCGCTCTTCACGAGTCGACCCATCGGCTCCAGTTCCAGGGCGTCCCGTGGTTGCGGTCCTATTTCCTGGGTCTGGTCGAGGAGCTTGTGGCAGCGTCCAAGCCGGAGCCGGGTCGGATGAGCAGGCTCGCCGAGGAGCTGCGCACCGCCGCCGAGCAAGGCCGACCGCTCGTTGACGAGAGAGGGCTGTTCGGATTGCTTGCCTCGCCAGGTCAGCGTGAGGTCATCGACAGGGTGCAGGCGCTAATGGCATTACTCGAAGGCCACGGCCATGTTGTGATGGATCGAATCGGGGAGCGGGAGCTGGTCAGTCAGGCCCGCATGTCGCGTATCCTGGCGGCGCGTCGCAACGACCCACGTACCGCCATGTTCATGCGTCTCATCGGGCTCGAGATGAAGATGAGACAGTACGAGATGGGCGCCAGCTTCATCACAGGAGTCGAGAAACGTGCCGGCTGGTCTGCGCTCTCGGCGGCCTGGGAGCGGCCTTCCAACCTGCCGACGCTCGAGGAGATCGAGGATCCTGTCTCGTGGCTTTACCGGGTGGGCTGAGCCCGATCGGAGCGGCGGTCTGCGCCGCGGTAGCCGGCATCGAAGGCGGGCCGCTGATCGTCGCGCTTTCAGGCGGCGCCGATTCGGCGGTCGCCGCCTGGGCGTGCTCGGTTGCCCGTCCCGAAGGCACGGTGCGGGCGATTCACATCAACCACGGCTGGCAAGCCTCGGTGGAACTCGAGTCCGCGGCGGAGGACGTTGCCGAGTACGTCGGGCTGCCTCTCGAAGTGATCACAGTGACTCCCGCACCCGGAGCGTCCCGGGAGGGAGCGGCGCGGGTACTGCCCGGCTCGACGCTCTTGTCACAGCGACGAGCGGTGAGCTGATCGTCATGGGTCATCATGCCGATGACGCCGCCGAGACCGTTGTCGGCAATCTGCTGCGGGGAGCCGGCGCGACCGGTCTCAGCGGGATCAGTCCGGAGCGACATCCCTTCGTGCGCCCATTGCTCGAACTGCGGCGCTCCGAGCTGCGGCGTCTCGCTGCCGAGCTAGGCCTCCCCTTCTTCGATGACCCGACGAACCAGGACACCACCATCCGACGCAATCTGATCCGTCACGAGATCATTCCTCACCTCGATAAGCATCTCGATGGTGAGCTCGTCGAAGTGGTGGGTCGCAGTGCCAGGCATCTGGCAGAGGAAGATGCGTATCTCGACACGGTCGCTCCACCCGGGATGGTATCCAAGGACGGCGAAGTGATCCGGCTTGCCATCGCTCCGCTGGTAACGACGTCCGCGGTCCTCGCCAAGCGCGCAATTCGCAGTGCTCTGCGTGTCGTGCATCCCCCATACCCGGGGACAAGCCAGGAGGTTGATGCGGTGCTGGCAGTGACGATGGGCACGGTGCCGCGGCGTGACCTCGGCGAGCGGCTACATTGCAGAGCGGGAAGGCCCTTATGTCGCCTCTACCGCCCGGCCAGCCTGTGATCCCCGAGCCGATTGAGCTTGCCGTGCCGGGGCGGGTGCGTTTTGGGCGGCATCTGATCCGGGCTAACCCGGCTGCAGCTTCGGGCCAAACGGTGCGCATGTCCCACGATTGGTGCCGGTTGGCTCTGCCACCGTGCTCCGATCATCGTGAGAGCCGTTGAGACGGGAGATCGTATCGACATCGGCACGGGCAGCAAGAAGGCGAGCGATGCACTTGGCGAGGCCGGGATCCCGCTCGGAAAGCGATCGGCTTGGCCGGTGATCGAGTCCCGTGGCAGAATCGCATGGATAGCGGGTGTCCGTGTTGCCGCCTGGGCGCGGGTCGAGTCACCCCTGAACAACATGGGTTGAGCTCGAAAGGCAGGCAGACGTGAAGGTTGCCAGGATTCTCATCACGGCCGAAGAGATCGATGCCAAGCTGGCTGAGATGGGCGCCGCCATAACTCGGGACTACGAGGGCAAGGATCTCCTGATGATCGGCATCCTCAAAGGTGCTTTTGTCGTGCTTGCCGATCTCGCCAGGCATGTCCGGCTTCCCGTCGAAACCGACTTCATGGCCGTTTCGTCGTATCACGGTGGCACTCACAGCTCCGGTGTTGTCCGGATCCTCAAGGACCTCGACCAGGAGATCGAGGGTCGCAACATCCTCATTGTCGAGGACATCATCGATACGGGGCATACCCTGAAATACCTCTTGCGGACGCTTGCAGTCCGCAAGCCGAGCACGCTTTCGTTGGCCGCGCTGCTCATCAAGGATGATGTGGAACGACCCCATTTCGACATCCAGTACGAGGGATTTCACATTCCAAACGAATTCGTGGTCGGCTACGGTCTCGACTACAACGAGCAGTACCGCAATCTGCCATACATCGGCGTGATGGACACCAACTCGACGTCTTCCCCCACCGACGTGCAGGAAGGTTTCGAGCTGATCGACTGAGCAAACTGGCTGATGGGAGCGCGGTTGCCGAAATAGGCTGGGCGTTCGCATATCATGGGCGCCCCGATGGCATCGTCACGGGGCGACGAGGACTGAAATCAAGGAAAGACATTGAACCGAACCGCTCGCACCATTCTCGTGTACATGGTCGTCGCCATTCTGGTGATGATGGCGGTCAACGCGTTCCTCCAGGGTGCCAACGAGCCCGAGGATCTGGCCTTCCCCGCAGTTCGAGACCAAGCTCAACGCAGGTGACATCGCCAGCCTCGAGATGAAGACCCGGTCCGACGAGATCGTCGGCGAGTTCAAAGCCGATGCCGTCATCTCGGGGGCGAATACCTCTTTCCGCACGGTCTATCCGCCCGAGTACGAAGACGAGCTCACCAACGATGATCACCGCAGCGGGTGTTGAGGACTTCGAGGTCAACGCAGAGAACCCATCCGCCCTCACCTGGTTCTTCACGACCATCTTCCCGTATCTGCTGATATTCGGTGTGTTCATCTTCTTCCTGTCGCAAATGCAGGGCGGTGGCAACCGCGTCATGCAGTTTGGCAAGGCGAAGACCAAACAGGTCAACAAGGATGCCCCAAAAGTCACCTTCAAGGATGTCGCAGGGGCCGAGGAGGCGGTTGAGGAGCTCGAAGAGATCAAGGACTTCCTCGCAAGCCCGGGCAGGTTCCGTGCCATCGGAGCCAAGATCCCCCGCGGCGTGTTGCTGTTCGGCCCTCCCGGCACGGGTAAGACCCTGCTGGCGAGAGCGGTTGCCGGTGAGGCAGGTGTGCCGTTCTTCTCCATCTCCGGGTCCGACTTCGTCGAGATGTTCGTCGGTGTCGGTGCTTCCCGGGTACGTGACCTTTTCGAGCAGGCCAAGCAGAATGGGCCCGCGATTGTCTTCATCGACGAGATCGACGCAGTGGGCAGGCATCGTGGCGCCGGTCTTGGTGGTGGCCACGATGAACGGGAGCAGACCCTCAACCAGCTGCTCGTCGAGCTAGACGGCTTTGACGTCAACACCGGCGTGATCGTGATCGCCGCCACCAACCGTCCCGACATCCTCGATCCTGCGTTGCTCCGACCCGGTCGTTTTGACCGCCAGGTTGTTGTCGATCGCCCGGATCTCAAGGGACGGGAGGCGATCCTCCAGGTGCACGCCAAAGGTAAGCCGTTCGCTGAGGGCATCGACCTCTCAGCGCTGGCAAGGCAAACCCCGGGGTTCACCGGGGCCGACCTGGCGAACCTGATAAACGAGGCCGCGCTGCTCTCCGCCCGCCGCGACAAGAAGCTGATCTCGATGTCCGAGTTGGAAGAAGCCATCGACCGAGTCATCGCCGGCCCGGAGCGCAAGAGCCGGATCATGTCGGAGGAAGAGCGGAAGATCACCGCATACCACGAAGGTGGCCATGCTCTGGTCGGATATGCCCTCCCCAATCTGGATCCGATTCACAAGGTGACGATCATCCCCAGAGGGCGAGCCGGCGGGTACACCCTGGCGCTCCCCGTTGAGGACAAGAGCTATGCCAGGCGGAGCGAGCTCGTCGATCAGCTCGCATATGCCCTTGGTGGCCGTACGGCAGAAGAGGCGGTCTTCGGGGATCCGAGCACCGGCGCTTCCAACGACATCGAGAAGGCGACCGACCTGGCCAGGAAGATGGTCATGGAGTACGGCATGAGCGATCGACTCGGCCCACTCCGCTACGGGCGCCCCGACTCGCAGGTGTTCCTCGGTCGCGACTACACCCGGGGCAACGAGATGTCCGATGAGGTGGCAGCCGCCATCGATGACGAGATCCGGATGCTGATCAACCAGGCGCACGAGGAGGCACGGTCGATCATCAGCACACACCGGCCGGCACTCGACCGAATCGCCGCCGTGCTGCTCGACAAAGAGACGGTCGACGCCAAGAGATCGCCGAGGTGTTCTCCGATGTTCCCAAGTGGGAGCACACCGAGGTCGGTGCGTTGCGAATCAGGCTGCCGGAGCCGTCAGCGGTGGGTGAGGGTCGGGTTGCCTCGTCTTCTCCGACCGACGACCCGCATCCGACACGCCCCTGAGGTCGGCGTGACCGGCACTGTCTCCCTACGGACCTGGCGGATCCGGGACCGATTGCTCTCGACCGAAGATCACACGCTGGTCATGGGCATCGTCAACACCACTCCCGACTCGTTTTCTGATGGTGGTTTGTACGACGCCAATCGTGACGCTATCGCCCATGGCCTCTACCTATGGGACCAGGGCGCAGACATCGTCGACGTTGGCGGGGAGTCGACCCGTCCCGGGGCGGTCCCGGTGCCTGTTGATGATGAGATCGAACGGGTGGTGCCTGTGGTCGCCGGCCTCGCCGCCCGTGGTGTCGTGGTCAGCATCGATACTATGAAGGCACCGGTGGCATCTGCCGCCATCGCAGCCGGGGCTCACATCGTCAACGACATCACCGCCCTCGGGGATCCCGAAATGACGGCCGTCTGCGCCGAGAGTGGTGTCGGGGTGGTCCTGATGCACATGCAGGGAACACCACAGACAATGCAGGAGAACCCGAGCTATGAGAATGTGCGTCGCCGAGGTCCTCGACTATCTCGTGAAGAGAGCCCGGTATGCCATCGAGAACGGTATCGGTGTGGAGAACATCGTTGTTGATCCCGGGATCGGCTTTGGCAAGGAGTTCCACCACAATCTCGACCTACTCGACGGCATCGAGCGCCTCGCCGATACCGGGTTCCCGGTGCTGATCGGAACTTCACGGAAGGGATTCCTCGGCCTGATCCTGCATGATGCCGGTTTTGAAGTCGTCGCCGCGGATCGCGATGCCGCCACCGCGTCTACGGTGGCGCTGGCGATCGCCCGGGGAGCGGCAATAGTCCGGGTACACAATGTGAGCCATGGAGTGCAGGCGGCCCGCACCGCCGACGCTATCGTGCGGGCACCGCTACGGAGGTAAGGAGAATTGGCAGGTCTGGAGCCGAGAGGTTTCAAATGGGTGATCGCCGGCCGTCTGGCGATCTCAGAGCGCATCGGTGGTTACGGGTTCCAACACCGCCGGGTGCGCCGGGAAGAAGAGATCATCTGGGTCACCGAGCAGGGTATCAACACCGTCGTCTCGCTCATGGCCGGAAACCAGAACCAGGCCGCATACGAAGGTGCGACCCTGCGGTTCTTCCATTACCCCATCGAGGATGACCTCGAGCCCAGTCAGCGCGACAGGGTGTTTGCGGTGCTCGACGAGGCCCTCGGTGAGCCCGGCGCCTCGGTGCTCGTCCACCGGGAGCTGATCGGAGACCTGCTGGTTGGGCTGATGGGTGGTTACCTGGTGCATGCCGGACTGATTAGAGGATCCGATTGTCGCCACCTCGGTGATTCAGGAGATCTCCGGCAGGCCGCTCGGTCCTGAGGGACGCCGCCTGATCCCGGAACCCAGCCTGAGTGTCGGTTCGTGTCGCCGTCGGCCTCGGCTCCAACCTCGGCGATCGTGCCAGGCACATTGCAGAAGCCGTCAGGGCGCTCGCAGCCGCCGGCGCTCTGGTGCGGGTTTCCTCGATGTACGAGACGGCGCCTGTGGGAGGCCCGAAACAGGGCAAGTACCTGAATGCGGTCGCCGTCTTCGACACGGACCTGCCGGCACACGAATTGCTCGACCTGTGTCTCGATATCGAAAGAGAGCACGGCAGGGAACGCCGGGAACGCTGGGGCCCTCGCACACTCGATATCGACATCCTGTTGTACGGTGATGAGACCATCGAGGACAGCGACCTGACGGTTCCGCATCCGAGGATGACCGAGCGACGGTTCGTGCTCGAGCCGCTCGTCGAAGCTTGGCCAGATGCCACATTGCCCGATGGGACTCCGTTGCGTGGCTATCTCGCAGCCGTCGGCGAGCAGAAGGTGCGCAGGCTGGAGGCGCTCATTGCCGACAGGAGGACTTCGTTGATCCTCTTCCTCGTCGTCGCCGTCGCTGGCGTTATCATCTGGTGGCTCGGGGACTGGATCCTGGGTTGAGCTGGGAGTGTGGTTGGGGTGATTCAAGTAGATCCCCATCCCGCCGATAATGCTGACGTGATCCGAGGTCGCCGCATCGCAATTACGGTAGTTATTGTCCTCTGGCTGCTCGCTCCGGCGGCTCATGCGGACGATTCGGACACGTACCTGAGCAACGTCTACCAGGATGATCCTCACAATTGGAGCGACCCCTGGCAAGACTCCAGCTTCGGGCCAGCGCAACAATGTCTCGGCTGTCGACGGCCACGTTGGTTCCGGGGTCCGGGTTTCCATCGATGCCGGCGAGCATTTTGGTACCACGATGCGGTGGCGGTTCGAGGACAACGGGTTCGAGGAGCCGGAGCAGCTCTGGTTCCGCTACTACCTCCGGTTCCCTGAGGGCTTCGCCAGCGTCGGCAAGGGGAAGCTGCCCGGGCCAGCGGGGCTCTACTCATCGAGTGCCCGGGGCAACATCCCGTCTTCTCCGTCCCGGCCGGGGTGGTCGGCGCGCATGCTTTTTTCTCCGACCTATGACGATCAGGACGTCGATCACACCCGGATCGGCTACTACCTCTACCACCTCGATCAAGGACAGGACCACGGCGATCTCCTGCTGTGGGATGAGCAGGCTGCCACCCTCGAGCATGGCAACTGGTATTGCGTCGAGGGCCACGTGCAGATGAATACGCCTGGCGAGGCCGACGGCATCCTCACCGGGTGGGTGGATGGGGTGGAGGCGTTCAGCCGTGATGATCTGCGGTTGCGCCGGTCGAGCCGAGCCATACGTCGCGGTGGACAGCTTCTGGTTCGACGTGTATTTCGGCGGGAAGGAGGTGACGCCGGTTGATCTCAACATAGACTTCGACTCGCTCGCCTTCGGCCAGGAGCGGCTTGGTTGTGATGATTGGTCCGAAAGGGGCTTCACGGGTGGATTCTTCGACGACGAGGGATCGGTGCATGAGGGTGACATCGAATCGCTGCTTGCTGCCGGGGTCATCAACGGGTGTAGCGCCAACGGGACCGCCTTCTGCCCGGATGACCCGGTGACCCGGGGTCAGATGGCCAAGATCCTGGTACGTGCCCTCGACCTGCCTGCCACAGATGAGGACTTCTTCACAGACGACAACGGTTCCCAGTACGAAGCTGCCATCAACTCGCTTGCGGCACTCGCTGTCACCAACGGCTGTGGCGATGGCCTGTTCTGCCCCGATGCGGTGATGAGCCGTGCTCAGGTGGCCGCTTTCCTCAGCCGCGCCCTCGATCTGCCACCGGCGAGTGGTGGCCACTTCAGTGATGTTTCCGGGTCGCCGTTCCTCGCTGACGTCAATGCCCTTGCCGAAGCAGGGCTGACCTCAGGCTGCGGGGTAGGGCTGTTCTGTCCCGATGCTGTTGCCAGCCGCAGCCAGACGGCGTCGTTCGTGGCCCGAGCCATGGACCTCGAGGCGCAACGGGAGCTGGACGAAGAGTCGGCATCGCGTGGCCCGCATGGTGCGCATCAGGTTGCTCAATACGCGACCACTCTGATCCCGGTCCGGCTCAGGGCGTAGGTGCTTGTATCCCGGGACGCTGCCATCGGCGCGGTGACTCAGCGATAATGTGACGATAGAAGTCTGCGATGGGAGCCCGGCCGACATGAAAAGTGACATCGAGATCTATGAACGCTGGAAGAGCGAGGGCAAAGAAGTCGCCGTTGCGACCGTCGTCGGGGTGAAGGGCTCGGCGCCGCGGCCGGAAGGATCGAAGTTCCTCGTCTCGTCGGCAGGTGAGATGGAGGGCTCGGTGAGCGGGGGCTGCGTCGAGAACGATGTGTTCTATCACGCCAAAGAGGTGCTCGAGACCGGAGAGCCACGATTGGTGACCTACGGGATTGCAGACGATGACGCTTTCGAGGTCGGTCTCACTTGTGGCGGGACGATCAACGTCTTCATCGAGAAGTGGCAATGAACACCATCGAGGCAACCCGGCAGCTCATGGACAACGAGCGCCTGGGAGCGGTAGTCACGGTGATCGGTGGCCCGAACATCGGTATGAAAGGCGTTCTGGACCACGAAGACGGGTTGATAGCAGGGGAATTGCCAGAGGACCTGCGTTCCGACATAGTCGCCGATGCCGCCGAGCTAATGAGCAGGGAGCAAAGCAAGTCGCTCAGCTACGGTGAGATGCTTGTGTTCATCGAGACGGTGGCGCCCCAGCCCGTGATGATGATCTTCGGAGCCGGCCACAACGCCCAGCCACTTTCGACAATGGCCAAGTTGCTCGGGTTTCGTGTCATTATTGCCGACGCCCGACCGATGTGGGCGACCGACGATCGCTTCCCTGATGCGGACGAAGTCGTGGTTGGTTGGCCGGATGAGGTGTTTACCAGGTTCACACCGGACCGCCGCACCTACGTCGTACTGCTGAGCCACGACCAGCGGTTCGAGGATCCGGTGTTCGCCGAGGTTCACGGAAGGCCGATCCGCTATCTGGGTGCCATCGGGAGTAGAAGAACTCATGCTGCCCGGCTGGAGCGACTCGCTGCGGCCGGCTGGTCGCAGGTGGAGCTGGACACGATCTTTGGCCCGATCGGTCTCGACATCGGTGCCGTCACCCCCGCCGAGATGGGGATTTCGATTCTCGCTGAGATCGTCCGTGCCCGGTACGGGAAGGGGTCAGGCGTCTCGTTGCGTGGTGAGGAAGGGCGCATCCACAAGCAGCGGGTTGAGTAGCCGCAAGACCCAGACATGGAAAAAGCCCCGCAACGGCGGGGCTTTTTGTTTGTTGGGTTGCCGTCTCGCTGTCAGACCTCTACGCGGTCCTTGAGACCCTTGGCCGCCTTGAACTTGGCATGCTTCTTGGCCGGGATCTGGAGCGGCTCACCGGTAGCCGGGTTGCGGCCGGTGCGAGCCTTGGAGCGGCTGGTGTAGAACTTGCCGAAGCCGCTGATGCTGACTTCGCGGTCGGCATCGAGCTCGACGGCGATGATGCCGTTGCCGGATTCCGAGCTGAAGATGACGTCGATGACCTCGGCGGCCTTCGCCTGGCTCAGATCGGTCTTCTTGGCAAGCTTCTTTGCCATTTCCGTCTTGTTCACTATGGAACTCCCTATCTTGACGAACTTCGGGATGTACTTCCCCGCTTTGCAGATGTCCAAGCTACACCGGAAACCCAAGTAAACAGTGGATTTTTCCGCACTCTGGGTATTAGTGCCAATCAGTCGACCGGCTCGAACCTCGCCTGGAAGAAGCGAAGCGACTCTGGCTCATATGTGAAGCGGAGCCCGCCAACGTGGTCGCGGTTCTCGACAACGTCGATCACCGACTCGGCGGTCACGTCCATGTGTGCCTGGGTGTAAACCCGGCGCGGGATGGCGAGCCGCACCAGCTCCAGCTTGGGGTAGTGGTGATCGCCTGTCTTCTTGTCCCGGCCGGCGGACACGACCCCACGCTCCATGCCGCGTACCCCGGACTCGATGTAGATGGCAGCGGTCAAGGCCTGAGCGGGGAACTGGTTGTGGGGGATGTGCGGCAGGATTGCCATGGCGTCGAGGAACACGCCGTGGCCGCCCACCGGCCGGATGATGGGGACGTCGGCCTTGATGAGCTGGTCACCGAGGTACTCAACTTGTCCCACCCTGGCCTGGACATGGTCGTCGGTTGCGACCATTTCCCTGATACCCCGAGCGAGCGCCTCCATGTCCCGGCCCGACATACCGCCGTAGGTGTGGAGACCCTCGAAGGCAACGAGCAGCGCCCGGGCCTTCCTGGCCAGCTCGGGGTCGCGCAGTGCGAGGAATCCGCCGATGTTGACCAGGTTGTCCTTCTTTGACGAGACGGTGGCACCGTCAGAGTACGAGCAGATCTCGCGCATGATCTCGGCGACGCTCTTGTCTGCGTAGCCTGCTTCACGTTGCTTGATGAACCAGGCATTCTCGACCGCACGAGTGGCGTCGAGCATCACCAGGATGTTGTGCTTGTGGCACAGCTCGTATGTGGCCTTCAGGTTCGCCAACGACAACGGCTGGCCACCTGCCATATTGACGTTGGTCTCGACCGAGATGTACGGGATCCTGTCGGCACCGACCTCGTCGATCAGGCTCTGCAGCTTGTTGAGATCGACGTTGCCCTTGAACGGGTGAAGGCTGGCCGGATCGTGTGCCTCATCGATGATGACGTCGACGAACTTGCCACCTGCGTGCTCCTGGTGGAAGCGGGTGGTCGTGAAGTACATGTTGCCGGGGATGTAGTCGCCTTCCTCGATCAGGATCTGGCTGAGGATATGCTCGGCGCCCCTGCCCTGATGAGTGGGAACGAGCTCCTCGTAGCCGTACACATCGTGGACGGCATCGACGAGGTGGTAGAAGCTCCTGGAGCCCGCATAGGCCTCGTCGCCAATCATCATGCCCGCCCACTGCGAGTCCGACATTGCAGAGGTGCCGGAGTCGGTGAGCAGGTCGATGTAAACGTCATCGGAGCGGAGCAGGAAGGTGTTGTACCCGGCTTCCACGATTGCGGACTCACGCTCCTGGGGGGTTGTCATCTTGATGGGCTCGACGACCTTTATTTTCCACGGCTCTGCCCAGCTGCGTCGGCTCATGTGATTGCCTTTCGATCCACCATCCTTTTGACGGTGTATTCTTCGGTGTTTCTTGCTCTGATACTATGTTTTCTGCGGGGTTCGTCAATAGGACCTGAAAGGTATTCGGATGGTGGCTCAATTGCCGACACTCGACCGCACGGATCGCGCCATCGTGGCCCTGCTCCAGCACAATGCGCGCCTTTCCAACAAGGAGATTGCGGGCCGGGTGGGGATCGCTCAATCGACCTGTTCGGAGCGGATCAAGCGTCTGGAGAGCACAGGGGTGTTCCGTGGCTTCCACGCCGAGGTCGACCCCGCAATAGTCGGCGCCGGGTTGCAGGCGATGATCGCCGTCCGTCTCCACCGTCACGAGACCACCCAGGTGGCCCGGTTCCGGGCATACGCAGAGCAACTGCCCGAGGTTGTGGCGTTCTATCACATGGCTGGTAACAACGACTTCCTGGTCCATGTCATCGTTCGCGACTCCGATCATCTGCGTGATATCGCCATGGGAGCGTTCACGGCCCAACCCGAGGTTGCGCACATCGAAACATCGATCATCTTCGAGCACACGAGATTTCGCCGGCTCCCTGACTACGAGACGCGCCCCCGCTAACTCGGAGCGACCGGGATCACTTCGACACCGGCGGCACCGACAACCACCATCAGTACGTCGCCCTCTGCGTCATCAATCGCGGCCACGATGGCATCCTGGGATGGGGTGTCTGCGATATCGGTCCTGAGGATGGACCGGATTCTCACGTGAGACCGGTCTTCTAGCTGGCGGACATCACCGCCTGCCCACACCATGGTCACATTCCTCCGTGTAGCGGGCTCCTGGACGGTTCTTCTTTCTGCCTTGTAGACCGACCAGTGATATGCCGCTACGCCACTTGTGGTCGCCAGCAGCGCAATGGGGATCTCGATGTCGGCGAGCAATGTGCCTCCGGAGCGTTCTCCGAGCATCGCCTCAAACAACACAAATACCAGTCTGATGAGTGCGCCGAAGGCGATGGCGCCGCCGATGCCGAAGACGGCGAACAAGTAGATCCGTCGACTCGACGATGAGCTCTCCTCGTCGGGATTCGCCGCAAGGGCTGTCTGGGCCCGGCGCCAGGCGATTGCCCAGATCGGTCCACCAACCAGCAGAAGGGTTATGGCGGCGATGACGATGTTGACATCGGAACCGCCGCGAGAGACCGCGTCGCTGGATTCGAACACGGACATGACCGCAACGATGAGCGTCGTCAAGGCCCCGGCCACCGTCGCTAAGGCGACTCCTGAGACCAGGTAGTCGTAGATCCGATCGATGTCGGTGCGTACCTTGGCCCGATCGAATCCCAGGATCGCTCTGTGATAGAACCAGACCGCCACGCCAATGATGCCGGCGGCAATGCTGGTAGCGGAGTCCTGAAAGTGCGCAGCGGCCGTTGTGGCGTCGGGGTCGCCGAATACCCATGTCAGAATGAGGAACAGTGTGAAGGCGCCACCGGTCACTGCGGCAACCAGACCTCCAAGAACCCCGAACAAGATCACGTAGGCGTGCCACAGTGTTGTTCGCTCGGCATGAAGACCGTTTCGAAGCCAGTGCCAGGACCAAACCACACCGCCGATCCCGATAGCTACCAGGGCCATCTTGAGGTTGTTATCGAGAAGCCTCGTCGCGGCAACTCCACGCGTTTGCTCGAAGGCGGTATGGATTGTGGAGCCAATGACGAATCCGGCACCACCCGCCATTGAGCCAAGTCCGATTGCCGATCCGGCCATGAGATGGAAGATCTCGAGGACCGTTGGCGGGATGCGACGCCACGCCACCCAGTGTCCGAGCCACACCGCGGTCACCACCAAGAACGTGGCGACCGCCGTGTCATCCCTGTTTCCGTTGATAATTCCGTCGGCAATCGCAAAGGCCGAGCTCACCGCGGTGATCAGCGAGCCGAGCAGCACCACATTGATGTAGAGGCCCCAGCCGACGCTGTCTTGTTCTTCGGGATCGGTCTTCAGGTGTTGCCAGATCCATCGCCCCAGGAGCCAGAACACCGGGACTCCGGTGACCGTGAGCGCGAGCGGTCCGGCTAGTTCGCCGCTACGACGAACCGCGGCATCGGAAATCGCCCGGCTGAGGAGACCACCGACACCAAATGCGGCCACAACCAGGGCAGCCAGCAACAAGGCATATTGAAACAGGCGGCGAATTGTGATCGCCCCTCCCGGAGCGACAGGGCTTCGTTCGCTGCGACCGCGGACGGCGCTCACGATGGCGTAGGTGATGCCGCCGATGATGGCCAGTTGGACGATCAAACCAATAATAATGAACATGGGATTACCTCCAGGTACAGCCAGCAAGCGGCCAGGTCGCGTCGGATATCTCCCATTCGCCGTCGATCCAGTCGAGTTCGAGCTCGGTCTCCAGCGAATACTCGTAGTCCTCAAAGGGGAATATCCCCATGTCGAAATCGGTCGAGAACAACCGCAACTCGATCGCAGCGTGGTTGCCGGTTGTCCGGACCTCGTCGAATGAGACCGATTGTGCATCGTGAATCCACCACACGTCGAGGTCGTTTGGTCCACATTCGGCTTTGAGGTCCGCAGACAAGTAGTCGTGAGCGGCATTCGTGTTCTCGTCAAACAGCGCCTGGAAATATGCCTGGGCGACGGCTTCGGGGGTATCGGGCGCGTAAGTGCGTACGTTCGATCCGGCCAGCGCCAGAGCCACTACGAGAGCGATAGCCACAAACACGCAGATTCCGATGAGGATCGGCGTTCCCGGTTTCATGGTGACTTTCTTGATCATGACGCCAGTGTGCCGGTGGCCGATCACAGCGACCAGGGGGGTTCACCCCCATTTGGTAGGGGGGTGCGAAGCTCACCGCAATACAAAGTCTGTCCGGAGGAGTCGCATGAGGATCGTGTCGGTTGACCCGGCGGTCAACGGTCGATCATGGTCCAGGTGACGCGGCGGCAGGGAACGGTGTCGATGTCGTAGTAGTACACCATGCCGGTCTCGTCGAGCGTGAGCGTGTAGGCGAGGTGCTCGCCGTCATCGGTGGTGAATTCTCGGGTGAACACGTTGGGGCCTGCCCGATCCCAGACGAGTGGAGGATTGTCGTCGTTGAGGTTGTCGTAGGACATCTGGTCGGCGCCGACTACTACCTCGAACACCCGGTTCTCGGAGAGTGATGGCGGAGGTTGCGCACCGCACTCGAGCACCTCGACCCCGGAGCTGTAAGTGTGTGTGCCCGAGTTGACCAGCTCAGCAGCGGTCAGCGTGGATTCGGCCTGGTTGGCGACTTCCGTGGAAGCGGAGGCCCCGGTGGCTGTGGAGACAGTGGACCCGGGTGCGACGCCGGCTGTGGTTGTGGTGGCGGTCTCTGCGGAACCGCAGCCGCCGAGCAACAGCAGCGCAGTGGCCAGTAGCAGGGGCCACTCGCTCGAAGCGTCGATCCTCATGCGTGTCAGTGTAGTTATCGGGTGTACGGGTTCCTCGTATCTTGTGGCTCCCGGGGAGTCTGTCATCGAGAAGCTGGAGGATGGGCACAAGGCCGATCTGATTTGGCACCGTCACGACTGTCGGTTGCAGTATGCGGCTGCATCGACTCACAGGCCTTGCAGACACGGGATAGGGCGCGGGAGGTTTCCGTTCTCTTACAATCCGCATATGGAGATCGTGTTGGTCGGCCCGGGAAGGGCCGGGATGTCACTGGCGCTGGCCGCCGTATCCGCAGGTCATGGGATCGCTGCGGTGGTGGGGCGAACTCCGGAGTCGGCCGGGCGCGGTGCTGCCATGGTTGATGGTGAGCCACTCGTCATCGGCGCCGATTTGCCCGCCGCCGACCTACTGGTGATCGCAACCCGCGACGCTGCCATCGAGCCGGTAGCCGCCCGGCTGGCGGGTGGTGCGATGTCTATCCCCGCTGCAGTGCATCTCTCGGGCCTCACCTCAGTCCGTGCGCTCGACTCGCTGGCGGCGTATGGGCTTGATACCGGGTCGTTCCATCCGCTCCAGACCCTGCCAAACCCCGAGGCCGGGTCCGTCCGGCTGGCCGGTGCCTACATCGCCATCACCGCCGGTGAGGTGCTTCGTCCCCGTCTGGAGGAGCTTGCGACCAGCCTCGGGGCGATCCCGTTTTCCCTCGCCGATGACGACAAGCCGCTCTATCACGCTGCTGCCGCTGCTGCCGCCAACTTCCCGCTTGCGGCGTTTGCGATGGCTTCCGATCTGTTTGAATCTGCCGGCGTGTCCTGGGATGCGGCCCGCCCGCTCGTTGAGGCGGTCGTCGCCAACGCATTCGACCTCGGCCCCCGGGCGGCATTGACCGGGCCGGTGGCCGCGCGGTGATGTCACGACGGTGGCGGCTCAGTTGCAGGCCGTTGCCGCATCGAACCCGGAGTGGCGGGTCACGTTTGCCCGATTCGTCGCTTCGCTGGCAGCGCTGACCGGGAGATCTGAAGAGTTCGAACCTGTGCTCGACAACGAGGAAGAATGAGAATCACCAAGACATTCACCGAAACCCGGGTTGCCGGGGAAGGGGCAGTCGGCCTCGTCCCGACCATGGGTTTCCTCCACGAGGGCCACCTGTCGCTGATCGAGGTCGCCCGGCGCCACAGCGACACCGTGGTCATGTCACTGTTCGTCAACCCGCTCCAGTTCGATCGGGAGGACGATCTAGCCCGGTACCCGCGCGATCTGGAGCGTGATGTGGACTTGGCGACAGCGGCGGGCGCCAACGTTGTCTTTGCTCCCGATGTCGAGGAGATGTATCCGTCCGAGCAGCTGACCCGGGTGATGGTCAATAGATTGAGCGAGGAGCTGGAGGGTCCGAATCGGCCCGGGCATTTCGAGGGCGTGGCGACCGTGGTTGCCAAGCTGTTCGCAGGGATCCAGCCGCACGCCGCATACTTCGGCCGTAAAGATGCTCAACAACTTGCGATCGTAAAGCGAATGGCTTTGGACCTCTCGATGCCAGTGCATGTAAACGGGGTGCCGATTGTCAGGGAGAGCGACGGATTGGCGCTGTCGAGCCGCAACATCTTCCTCTCGGCCACCGAGCGGCAAGCCGCACTCCAATTGAACCGGGGTCTGATGGCTGCCGCCGATCTCGTAGAGGCGGGGGAGACGGATGCCGGATCCATCGCGGCTGCGGTCCGCGGCGAGGTGCGAGAGGGGCTAGACATCGAGTACGTGAGTCTGGCCGGACAGGATCTGGTCCAGCCGCTCACGGTGTTGGATCGTCCCGCCTTCCTGGCGCTCGCGGCCTGGTCGGGAAAGACGCGGCTCATCGACAATGTTCATTTCGATGAGGTCGATGGAGGTTTTGTCGCCGATAGGGGCACCCGGCTCATCGACAAGAGTGTGCTGTACCGGACAGGAGAAAGCTGATGCTGCTCGCCATCGACATCGGAAACACCCAGACCGCCGTCGGCCTCCTCGAAGGTGAGGAGGTGATCGGCCATTGGAGACTCACCACTACGCCTGAGCAGACCGAGGACGAGCTGCGCATTTCGATCAAGGCGCTGTTCGATCTGGACGGATTCAGATGGAAGGACGTTGACGGCGTTGCCGTCTCCAGTGTGGTGCCCGCACTGACGGCGGCTTTCCGCGCCGTCGGTGAGCACATCACCGACCGACCGGTCGTTGTCGTTGGCCCCGGGATCAAGACGGGTATGCCGATCCTCATCGACAATCCCCAGCGAGGTGGGCGCAGACCGAATCGCCAACGCGGTAGCGGCCAGGGGGAGGTACGGAACGCCTGTCGTGGTTGTCGACTTCGGGACTTCGACCAACTTCGATGTCGTCAGCGCAGATGGCGAGTACCTCGGAGGCGTTATTGCCCCCGGGCTCAACATCGCCACCAACGCATTGATCTCAGGTACGGCGGCACTTCGTCGTGTGGAGTACGTGCCGCCGCGGTCGCCCATCGGCAAGGGCACGGTCGAAGCCATCCAGAGCGGGGCGCTCTATGGGCATGCCGGGCTGGTCGACGGGGTGATGGGGCGGCTCGTCACCGAGATGGGGGGCGACGTGACCCGTGTTGCCACCGGCGGGCTGGCCTCTACCATCGTGCCCCATTGCTCGAGCGTCTCGACGATCGATGAGTTCCTGACGCTCGAGGGACTCCGCCGAATCTACGAGCTGAACAATATGAGCGAAGAATCAGACATTGCGGAGCCTTCCCCAGAGGGAGGGCTTGCCGACCACCCGCTGACGGCTCAGCGTCTCGCCAAGCATGAGGAATCGCTGGCAGGCGCCGGCTATCCCTACCGATTCGAGCGGACCCGCGAGGCAGCGGATTTGCAGCAGCAGTACGCATCGCTCGACCCTGGATCGGAGACCGCGGACCGGGTCTCGGTGGCCGGGCGGCTGATGGCGATGCGTCGCATGGGCAAATTGACGTTCGCCGTGCTCCAGGACCGTAGCGGTCGGATCCAATTGTTCGCCGACAAGAGGACTCTCGGCGATGAGGGCTTCGACGCATTCGACGACCTCGACCTCGGGGACTGGGTTGGCGCCTCCGGGGTCGTCATCACCACCAAGAAGGGTGAGGTGAGCGTCCGCATCGACGAGTTCGAGCTGCTGTCACGGGCGCTCCGGCCGCTGCCGGACAAGTGGCACGGTCTTCAGGACGTCGAGATGCGCAGCCGCCGTCGCTACATAGATCTCATGGTCAACGAGCAATCACGGGCCATCGCCATCATGCGGGCCAATATCGTCAGCGAACTGCGTCGCCAATTCGAGGCTCGCGGCTACATCGAGGTGGAGACGCCGGTACTGCTCAGCCAGGCGACCGGGGCGCTGGCCCGACCGTTCGAGACCCACCATCACGCTCTCGACATGGACATGTACCTCCGGATCGCCACCGAGCTGTTCCTCAAACGGCTGGTTGTCGGCGGTCTGGAGAAGGTGTTCGAGATCGGCCGCATCTTCCGCAATGAGGGCATCGACTCCACCCACAACCCCGAGTTCACCATGCTCGAGTCGTATGAGGCATTCGCCGACTATCACGACATCATGGACATGGTCGAGGAGATGGTTCGGGCGTGTGCGGTTGTTGCCACCGGCTCAACGGAGATCACATATCAGGGCAGGCCCGTCGATCTCGGCAAGCCGTTCCATCGGGCCAGGATGGTCGACCTGGTCGCCGAGGCAACGGGGGAGGAGATCAGTTTCGACCGGCCGCTCGATGAGCTGCGTTCCATCGCGGTCAGACACGGCGTCGATCTAGACGGATCGTGGGGCCACGGCAAGATCATCGATGCCATATTCGAGGAGCTCATCGCCGACAACCTGTGGGAGCCAACGTACGTGTTGGATCATCCCAAAGAGGTGTCGCCGCTGGCGCGGGAGAACCGGAGTGACCCGAATCTCACCGAGCGTTTCGAGCTGTTCATCGCAGGCGCCGAGTACGCCAACGCCTTCTCCGAATTGAACGACCCGCTCGATCAGCGCCGCCGCTTCGAGACGCAAGCTGCTGCCCGTGCCGAGGGAGATGAAGAGGCCCACCCCATCGATGAGGACTACATCCTGGCGCTCGAGTACGGGTTGCCACCGACCGGTGGTCTCGGCATAGGCGTTGACCGTCTGGTCATGTTGCTCACCGACCAGCACCACATCCGCGAGGTGATCCTCTTCCCGACCCTCCGCCCCGAGGGGTAGCGCCAGAAAGCTCGGGTTTCGAGTCGGGCGGTTGCCCCCGGTGGCTACTCCCACTTGAAAGAGCGGAGAGAGACTGCGGTGGCGGAAACGAGGATAAGTGCGACGATGGCCCACGAGAGCCCGGCATCGAGGTTCAGCCAGCCATCCTGGATGGCCCTGATGGCGTGGCGCATTGGCGTGGCCACACCGACGGGTTCCATGACCCCGCTGAGTACCTCCGGAGGGGGACCGGCGCCGCCGAGCATCAGCATGACAAACCACAACAGAACCCCGAGCGATTGCGCAGCCCTAGCGTTAGGCAACACGGCTCCCAGCAGTACCCCCAGCGAGGCGAACATGAGCGCCGACAGAGTGAATGCCGTGACAACCCATGCGATTGAATCAGGCGCCCTGACGTCGTAGGCAACCATGGCGGCTAGAACCAGCAATGCCGAGCTCACCAATGCGACGACAAATGTGGTGATCACAGAAGAGCCGACCACGATCCAGGTTGGCATCGACGAGGCGTGGTATCGCTTGAGCACTCCCAGTTCCCGGTTGCCCGCGATATGGACGGGCAGGCTGATCAGACCGACCGACGCTGTGACGAGAGCAATGTAGGCGGGCACGTAATAATCCATCGCCCCGGTGCCGCGGTAGAACTCCGGGTCCGCCTCATTGCCGAAGACGCCGCCCATCACAAAAAGAACCATCAGCGGAAGCACCAGAGCGAAGAGGACGGTTAGCGGCTCGCGCACGAACAGCTTGAGTTCGAGCCACGACATCTTGGCGAGAAGCCTCATGTCGCTTCACCGGTCAAGGCGAGGAACACGTCTTCGAGCGTTGCCCGCTCCTGGCGCAGATCAGCCGGTGCGATCCCACGATCGACCAGCGCCGCGGCAACGTAGGCGAGCACCGGTCCTTCACCGCGGATTTCGTAGCGATCCCGGTCGCGCCGCACATCGGCTACGTGGCGGACATCTCGCAGCCACTCGAGGTCGTCGCTGCCGTGGGTGAACCGGACCCGCACTCCGCCGCCGTGCTTGTCGATCAATCCCTGCGGAGATCCTGCGGCGACGACCGTCCCCGAGTCGATCACGATGAGCCGATCACACAGAGTCTCTGCCTCATCCATGAAGTGAGTAACGAGCACGACCGTCGTGCCCCGGTCCCGGATCTGCCGGATTAGTTCCCAGGCGACCCGGCGAGATGCCGGATCGAGCCCTGTAGTCATCTCATCGAGGAATACGAGTTGCGGGTTGTTGGCTAATGCCAGCGCAACAAACAAACGCTGCTGTTGGCCTCCGGAGAGGCTCCCGAACTTGGAATCGCGCTTGTCGGCGAGTCCCCACTCTGCGAGGAGTTGACGCCAGTCGCGACCGCCGGTTCGCAATGAACCGAAAAGGTCCAGCGCCTCCCACACCTTCATGCGGTCCGGCAGCGCCGACTCCTGGAGTTGGGATCCGATGCGGCGGCGGATTTCGACAGCCTGGCCGGTCGGGTCGAACCCGAGTACGGAAACCTTGCCACCGTCGATGGAGCGCAGCCCCTGCAGGCTTTCGACGGTCGTTGTCTTTCCGGCGCCGTTGGGTCCGAGGATGCCAAAGATCTCGCCTTCGTCTACATGGAATGAGACATCGGAAACCGCGGTGAACGCGCCATAACACTTCTGAAGGTGGTCGACTACTACAACCGGATCAGGCACATTGGGAGCTTACCCGGCTGCGCCGATGTTTCAGGAAGTGAGATCCATCTGCTGATGCAAAGGCTGTTGTGGTGACGCGTCTTGGTAGCCTGTCGGGAACGCATGAAAGGGTGTCATGACGGTCACTGCTCCCTATGGGTCCTGGGAATCTCCGATCACGATTCCGATGCTGAGCGCAGCGGGCACACCGTTGCGGGAGGTCGCCACCGACGGCGGTGATCTGTACTGGATCGAATCCCGCGCCACTGAAGGTGGACGCCAGGCGATCGTCCGCTACGACCGGCACGGGGTCACCGCCGATGTGACTCCGGCCGGCTTCAACGCTCGCACCCGGGCCCACGAGTACGGCGGTGGCTCGTATGCGGTCCGGGATGGGGTATTGATCGCAAGCAAGTTCGAGGATCAGCGTGTCTACCGCTTCGAAGACGGTGTGGCGACACCGATCACACCCGAGCCGAAGTTGCCCGGCGGTGACCGGTACGCCGATTTTTTCTTCGCCGGGGACCGTGTCGTCTGTGTGCGGGAGCGTCATCGGGAGAATCGTGAGCCGGTGAACTCGCTTGTTTCGTTCCCCCTCGACGGGTCGGATCGTCCCCGTGTGATCACCAAGGGTCACGATTTCTACTCTTCGCCACGGGTTAGTCCCGACGGCAACTGGCTTGTCTGGTTGTCGTGGGATCATCCCAACATGCCGTGGGATGGGACCGAGCTCTGGTGTGCCCCGTTCGGGGCGGCCGGATCGATCTCCGAGCCGGAGTTGGTCGCCGGAGGGCCTGACGAGTCTGTATTCCAACCGGAATGGTCACCGTCGGGAACGCTCCACTACGTATCCGATCGGACCGGTTGGTGGAACCTCTTCCGCCGTGTTGACGGTCACGCCCAGGCGCTGCATCTCATGGATGCTGAGTTCGGAGTGCCCCAGTGGGTGTTCGGGATTCATCGGTACGGGTTCGTGCTCGACGGTGGAGTGGTCGCCATCTACACGGAGAATGGATTCGATCAGATCGGGCTGCTCGATGGCGAGACTCTGCGGCCGGTGCACACGCCGTTCGATACCTTCGGTTCGTTGTCGGTCTGTGGCGACGATGTCTACACCGTCGCCGGCAGCGGCACCGAGCCGATGGCTGTTGTACGCATCGATGTCGCCACTGAAGCCACCACCACGATCAAACCGAGCCTCGAGATCGATCTCGACCCGGCTTTCATCAGCCAATCGGAGCCGATCGATTTCGAGACTACCGATGGTGAGGTGGCTCATGCCTTCTACTACCCACCCTGCAACCCCGGCTTCGTCGCTCCGGACGGTGAGAAGCCCCCGCTGCTGGTCATCAGCCACGGTGGGCCGACCAGTGCCACGACTTCCGAGCTCGACCTGGGCATTCAGTTCTGGACGACGCGCGGCTTCGCCGTCGTCGACGTCAACTACCGCGGCTCGACTGGCTACGGCAGGGCGTATCGGAACGTGCTGCGGGGGCAGTGGGGTGTTGTCGATCTGGACGACTGCATCAATGCCGCTCTCTATCTGGTCGACGGGGGCCATGTAGATGGCGACCGGCTGGCGATTCGCGGGGGCAGCGCAGGGGGGTATACGACCCTGTGCGCCCTGGCATTCGCCGACGTCTTCGCCGCGGGGGCGTCGTACTTTGGCGTCGGTGACCTTGCCGCGCTCGCCACCGACACTCACAAGTTCGAATCGCGCTATCTCGACAGCATGATCGGTCCGTACCCCGAGGCAGCCGATGTGTACGAGGCACGTTCGCCCTTGGCGCACGTCGATGGGTTGTCCTGCCCGGTGATCCTGTTGCAGGGTCTCGATGATAGGGTTGTGCTGCCGGCACAGGCAGAGGAGATCGTCGCCGCGCTCGATGCGAAAGGGATCCCCTACGCCTACGTGCCGTTCCCGGGGGAGGGCCACGGTTTTCGCAAGGGTGAGAACATCGAGCGAGCCCGCGAGGCCGAGTTCTACTTCTACTCCCGGGTTTTCGGGTTTGAGCCCTGCAGACGAGCTCGAGCCTGTGGCAGATCGCCCACGAGGACGCCCTTTAGATGTTCGTGTTCACCGAGAGCCCCTTCACCATTCCACCGACCATCGTGTCGATGTGCCGGGAAACCTGGGAGGAGATCGCGACGCCGGGAAGCGCCTGGTCCGGGCAGGATCGAGTGGCGGTCGCGCGTCTCGCCCGGAGCGCACGGCTCGGCAGCGACGAAGGGGACGAAGGGCTCGAGCCCCGAAGTGAAGGAGACTGTTCGCACGCTCGCCACGGCGCCGTCGGAGACATCGGAGTCCTTCGTCGACGCCTGTGTCTCCACGGTGGGCGAGCCCGCCTATGTCGAGCTGATCGGCCTCGTGGCCCGCGTGGTGGCGATCGATACATTCAGCCGTCTCGTCGGGGTGGCCCCGGAGGCGTTGCCCGACCCGGAACCGGGCGAGCCCGTACCGGTGTCACCGACGGGGCCTGCCAGGAAGGGCAAGACGTGGGTGGCGATGACCGGTTTGCCGATCCCGCCCAACGTGCTCTCTCTGGTCCCTCCAGCACAGCAGGCGACGAATCTCACCGCTGAGACGCTGTACATGACCGATGCCCAGATGGATGATCCCGACACGACGATCGACGGGCTGCATCGGACCCAGATCGAGGTGGTCGCCAGTGCCGTTTCGTACGCCAACAACTGTTTCTACTGAACTCTGGCGCATGCAGGGATGCTCAGTTGGAGCGCCCAATCCACCGGCAGGGAGATCGATCTGGCGCGCATTGTTACCCCGGGAGCCCCCGTCGGGGTCCCAGGCGGGGCGGAGCTCGCTGCATTGGGGCGTGCCGCGGTCGGCACGGCTGTTGACGCCGGGCCAACTGCTCACTCGCCGGGGTGATCGGGGAGGGTTCCGCCGTGCGTGCTGCGGCGGTTGCCGGGAGCGTTCGAGCTGTACAACCGCATCGTCGACGGCACCGGGTTGCCGGTGGCGAGCGCCGACGGAAGACTTACGGCGCCATCATCGCAACTCTCGGCCTCGACAGGTTCCCTCACTCAGATCGCTAGAGGTCGTGGTCGGTGCCGTCGCGGCAAGCCGGGGCCTTTGCCCGCGGGAAGTGGTACGTTTCCCCGATGCATTCTCGACGTTTTGCCGCATTGGTCGTCGTGGTCACTCTGCTCGCCGCCGCATGTACCTCGTCGGGTGACGAGGCGACGACCACAACGGCCGTCACGACCTCGGCTGCGCCGGTGACGACAACGCAGCCGCCCAACGACAAGCTGAAGCTGGTGCTGATGTGGCACAACCACCAGCCGCTCTACCCGAAGGACGCAAACGGTGTCGTTAGCCGGCCGTGGACCCGGCGTCCATGCCACCAAGGACTACTACGACATGGCGGCATTGGTTGCGCAATACCCCGATCTCCACGTCACCTTCAACCTGACCCCCGTGCTGATGCTCCAACTCGAGCAGTTGGCTAACGGGACCAAGGACATCTACTGGACGATGACCGAGGTGCCCGCCGATGAGCTCACCGCCGACGCAGAAGTCTTTCATCATCGACCCGGTTCTTCGACACCAACGCCGAGATCGTCGCCCGGTTCCCCCGCTACCAGGAGCTGATCGCAGCGCCGGGACGGCCGGGGAGCTTCTCCACCGCCGATCTGCGGGATCTCCAGGTGCTGTTCAACCTGGCATGGACCGATCCGTCGTTCCTCGCGAAGGAGCCGCTCGCCTCGCTGGTGGCGAAGGGCCGGGGCTTCACCGAGGAGGACAAGGCGACCGTGCTCGACGAGCACAAGCGCATCATCTCTGAGGTGCTGCCGCTGTACGCGCAGCTGTGGAACAGCGGTCAGATCGAGGTGACGACGACGCCGCTGGCGCATCCGATCCTGCCGTTGATCGGCGACACCTCGCTGGCGACCGTCGGCGATCCCACCGCGATCCTGCCGCAAGCAACCGATTCCGCCAATTTCCGGATGCGGTGGAGCAGGTGAACCGTGGCCTCGAGGTTGCCGAGCGGCTCCTGGGACGGCGACCTGTCGGCATGTGGCCGGGCGAGGGCGCGGTCGCCCAGCTCATGATGAAGATCATCGAGGACGGGGGAGTGCAGTGGGTCGCAACCGGCGAGGACGTGCTCGCCAAGACCCTCGACATCGGCAGCTTCACCCGAGACGAGAACGACCTGGTGCAACAGCCGAGACGCTGTACTCGATGTATCGGGCGCAAACCTCTGGCGACGGTGTCGCCATGTTCTTCAGGGATGTCGTGCTGGCCGACCGTATCGGATTCGAGTACTCGGGCACCGACGCGGAGAGCGCAGCGGACGACTTCATGAGCCGTCTCTCGGACATCAACGATGCGCTCGATGCCGCCGCCGTGGACGGGCCCAAGGTGGTCACGGTCGTCGTCGATGGGGAGAACGCCTGGGAGAACTACCCGAACGACGGTATCGACTTCCTCAATGCTCTCTACACGAGGCTCACCACGTCGGACTTCGTCGAGACGGTGACACCGAGCGAGCTGCTCGGTGAGTTCCCGGACGCGGTGACCCCGCTTCCCGACATCTTCCCGGCATCGTGGTTCCAGCCGAACTTCGCCACCTGGATCGGCGAAGCGGAAGAAGCGAACGCCTGGGACTACCTGTACCGGGTGCGTGACGATTTTGGAGCCGCCGAGCGCAGCGGCGAGTACACCGATGCGCAGATCGAGGCTGCATACGAGAAGATGCTCTACGCCGAGGGCTCCGACTGGTTTTGGTGGTATGGAGCCGACCAGGACTCAGGGGATGATGGGTACTTCGACAGCGCCTATCGCGAGCTGCTCGGCCAGGTGTACGACGAGTTGGGACTGGAGCGGCCGCAGTTCGTTTCCATCCCGATCGTGCCCGAGCCAACGGTCGACGCGGCACGCAGCATCGGTGAGCTGGTGACGATCCCCATCGACAACGAGGTCGACACCCCCGAATGGGACCAGGGCGGGCACTACGAGTTGGCGGGCGATCTGGTGGATGCGGTCGACTATGCCTTCGACAAGGACAACCTGTATCTGCGTGTCGACTGCAGCAGGCAGGTGCTGGACGACCCAAATGCCTCGTTCGATCTGTACCTGGATTTCCCGAACGCAGTGCGGAGCTGGGGCCTGACCACAGGCGGGAACGTGCTCGGGTTCGACGCGACCCATCGGCTGTCCTGGACCAGTCGTGATCCCGTGCAGCTCCAGGGGCCGGTCGTGAACAGCGAGCAGGCGACGGAAACTGACGTGGTGACTCCCGCAGGCTACGACGGGGAACGCATCGAGTTCGCCCTGCCACTCGAGACCTTGCCCGCGGTCGAGTCGGGAGATCGCATCACCTTCCGGGTGGTCGAGACGAGCGGCGGCCCTGAGGCGGCGATGCTGCCGCTCGCCGGTCCCGGGTACATCCAGGTGCCCGACATCGCCAACGTTGCGGTGGTGTTCGAGGTGACGGACCCGACGGGCGACGATCACGGCCCCGGCAGCTACACCTATCCCACCGATGGCGTATTCACGCCGGGCTCGTACGATCTGACCGGCTTCACCGTGGGCATCTCAGGCGACAATGCCGTGTTCACCTTCGACGTGGATTCGTCGATCGTCAACCCGTGGGGGAGCCCGGCCGGCTACTCGGTGCAGACGTTTGACCTGTACATCGACACCGATCCGGGTGCCGGCACCGGTGCCCGACTGCTGCTTCCGGGACGCAACGCCGCCCTCGAGGAGGGCAACGGGTGGGAGTACGGGATCACGCTCGAGGGCTGGTACCCGGCGATCTTTGTCGCATCGGCCGACGGCACGACCGAGGAGACCAACCCGACGTTCCGGGTGATCGCAGACTCGGAGGGCCGGGTGACGGCCCGGATCCCGCTCGAGCTACTCGGCGGCGGCGACCCGACCACGTGGGGATACGCCGTCGCGGTCATGTCGCAAGAGGGCTATCCGTCGGCAGGAGTGCGTCGGGTGCGTGACATCGGCACAACCGCCGAGCAGTGGCTCGGCGGCGGCGCTCCAGACGACGCCAACCACACCCGTATCTACGACCTGCTCTACCCCGATGACGGTGTGCAGGAGCAGATGTTGGGGGAGTACCCGCCCGCCCAGTCGGTGGCAGATCTGGGCCCGGACGATTTCCCCCAGGTCCCGCTGGTCACCGCGGGGTAGGAGCTCGTCGGGTCACTCCGGGGCGACCTCGTCGACGACGATGGACATGCGCTCCAGTTCGGCGATGAGGTGTTCGAACTCGTCCCGACCGAATGTCTCGATCAGGCGCTCCGAGAATGCGGTTTGCCCGGGGCGGATCTGCTCGATGGCCTCCCGGCCTGCCGGGGTTGGGGACAGCAAAGGTGATCTCTTGTGCGTCGGATTTGGCGTCGTCTCCAGCAGCCCTTCACCGCATCAGCCGATTGGCGATCCTCTGGACCGCCTGGCGAGTGATGCCCATCTCGTAGGCGACGCCCGGCACGGTTCGGGCCTGTCGCAGGACAGCTCCGAGCACTTGCCACCAGGCCACTGTGATGCCGGCGGGCTCCGCCAGCTTGTCTCCGGCGGCCAGCATCTGGCCGTTCAGTTTGAAGAGTGCCAGGGTGAAATCACCGCCGAGCTTCGATTCATCCGGCATTTGTCATTCCCTCCATGAGGCCGAAGAAGCCTGCCGCTTCTTGCTTGCCGTAGAGCAGGTACCAGTTTTCGCTGGTTGGTTCCGGATAGAACTCGAGGGCATCGAAGATTGCCCGGGCGAACTCGACTGGAGCGATTCCGTTGGCGGTGATCAGGTTGCCATCGTGCACCGCCAGGTCGTAGCGGTAGTGGGCCTGGCCCGTGTACGCAGGCGACTCCAACACCTGAGGAGCGTTGGATGTGTGGTCGATGTCGTTGAGCAGACCGGCCCTCGCCAGGCCCGTGGTTGCACCGCATATGGCCGCTACCGGCACACCTGCTTCGAGGAATCGGCCAGCTGCCGAGACGAATGCCATGTTGGCGCCGCTCAGCCAACTGTCCGCTCCCGGCAGAATGAGCATGGCGCTGTCTGCAGGGTCTAGCTCGCTCACGGTCATGTCCGGATGAAGGGTCAGCCCGCCCTTGGTCCTGATCGGATCGAGGGTCTCACCGACCGTGACGATGCGGTAGCTCTTGCCTTCTGGCTGCCAGTCGCCCGAGCCGAGGTGGGCGAGAGCGAACCCCGCTTCCCAGTCGGCCCACGTGTCGTAGATGGCAACGTGGATTGTTTCCTGCATTGTTCCCTCGCCTTGTAGATTGACAACATATTACCGAAACGACAACATGTTGTCAAAATGGGAGAGTCAGTAGAGCAGGCCGCCTTCTTCCTTCACCTTGTCTTTCCACAGGGCGAGGAGCGTGTCGAGGTCGGCATGAATGTCGCGGCTGGGATCTTCGGGAGGCGGCAGCAGGTCGACCACGTCGAATTCGAACCCAGTCTCACCCTCGACGTCCCAGTCCGCCTGTAGCTGCTTTTCGGGGAAGCTGCCGAAATCCAGCTGCGCCCTGATCCGATTGAGCATCGCCGGAGCGTCGACGCTGGCGCCAAGCAACATACGGCCGGTGGTGCGATGGAGTACCTGGTACACCCCCGCCGGGCGAGGTGTTTCCTTGTACTGGCGAATCTTCTCTTTGCGATCCATGTGTTCACCTCGGAGCTGGCTGATTTCGCTGGCCAATCTATTCGCTGGTAGCCGGTGCTAAGTGAATCCGCCGCTCTCGTTTGGTGAAACGATAACGGGCTTGGTCTCTTCTGCTGTCTTGGAGCCAGCGAGCCTGGACCAGCGGTCCTTGATCTCGTCGGCCCCCTCGATATCGATCTCCCGGAGCATGCGACTGAGCTCTTCCTGGCGTTCCCGCAGCCGGGCGCGATCGGCAATCGCATCGGACGGGAGATGGCCGAGCTGGTCCAAAACATTGCCGAGCTCCACCCGAATCTGTTGCTCGGTCCTCTCCCCCCTGGATGTCTTGTCGGCCATATCGTCACCACCTTTCCTGGACGGCACGGCTCTGAGAGCCTACCGCGTGTGACATCGAAACCAATTTCGTGTTAATCTCTTTAACATGAAAGTAGAGCAGAGTGCTACTCGTTCCTATCGAATGTCCGCTCGGGCGGCCGCGGCTGAGGCAACAGCAGAGGCGATCCTCGATGCGGCTCTCGCAGCGTTCGGAAGCCTTCCTTTCGACCGTGTGACACTGAACGATGTCGCCGCCCAGAGCGGTGTCACGGTGCAGACGGTGATCAGGCGCTTCGGTTCCAAGGAAGAGCTATTCGAAGCGGTTGCCGAGCGCGAAGGGGAGCGGATCATGGCAACGCGAGCCGTTGTGGATGGGGCCGATCTCGCGGCCGCACTCGAGGCTCTGCTGGAGCACTACGAACAGGATGGCGATCTCGTTCTGCACCTGACTGCCCAAGAGGCCCATTGGGGGCAGATCGCCGAGGTGGTTGCCGAGGGTCGCCGGGTGCATCGAGAGTGGGTGGAACGGCACTGCGGGGAGATGCTGGCCGGCAGCCGGGGACATGATCGTGAGCAGCGGATCAACGCCGCCATCGTCGCTACCGATCTGTACACGTGGAAGCTGCTGCGACGTGATCTCAACCTCGAGCGTGAGGAAGTGGTAGCGATCATGACCAAGCTGTTGAACGGACTGGAGACAACCTGATGGCCTCGATACTCGTATACACATCTCCGGCCCGCGGGCACCTGTTCCCGGCGCTCGGAATCAGCCTGGAGCTGCGTCGCCGTGGCCATGACGTTCACGTGCGCACACTCGCAGATGAGGTCGAGCGGGTCGAGGCACTCGGGCTCGAAGCAGGCGCCATCGACCCTGCCATCGAGGCGAGGACGCTCGACGACTGGCGAGCGAGAAATCCACTGAAAGCTCTCGAACTGACGATGAGGACCTTTGCCGATAGGGCGGACCGGGAAGTCGATGATCTCAAACGTGCGGTGGCTGAGACCTCTGCAGAGGCATTGCTGGTGGATACAAATAGCTGGGGGGCGCAAGCAGCGGCGGAGGCATCCGGGTTGCCGTGGGCGACGTTCCAGCCCTACTTCACGCCGCTGCCCGGGAAGGGCGTGCCACCGTTCGGCCCCGGATTCAAGCGTGCCACCGGTCTCCTCGGGCGGCTACGAGACGGCGCAGTGGGAA
The DNA here is from genome assembly GCA_963777645.1 of uncultured bacterium. GTDB lineage: Bacteria > Actinomycetota > Acidimicrobiia > Spongiisociales > UBA5794 > JAAETI01. Next base: position 213,981 of record CAVZRA010000005.1, read on the forward strand.
AGCTCGTGTTTGGCAAGATGTCGGCCATCGCCCTGCCCGGGATCAATGCACCACGAAGCAGGCTCGGTCTGGCACCTCTGGAGACGATGGGGGAGTTCTTCACTAATCCGCCGCGGGTCCTCTACCTGACCGCAGCCGCGCTCGAGTATCCACGATTGACCTGGCCGGATAGCTTTCGGCTGGTGGGGCCGGTGTCCTGGGGCCCGCAGAGTGAGGAGCCGGAGTGGCTCGCCGGCGTGGATCGCCCGATCGTCCTGGTCACATGCTCGACAGAGCGGCAGGAGGACGTGGCGATCCTGAAGGCGGCTCTGGATGGTCTGCCGGGGGATGGATTCTTCGTGGTCGCCACCAGTGCCGCTTTCACGCTCGACGAGCTCGGCGTTCCGGATCGGCCGCACACCCGAGTGGAGCAGTTCATTCCCCATGACGCGATTCTTCCCCGGGCTGCGGCTGTGGCGTGTCATGGGGGGATGGGCATCACCCAGCGTGCTCTCGGCCGGGGAGTCCCTGTGGTCGTAGTTCCCTTCGGGCGGGATCAGCTCGAAGTTGCCCGTCGAGTCGAGGCGGCGAGTGCCGGGGTGCGGCTGTCACCCAAGAAGCTCAATCCGGCCAATCTTGCTGCGGCAGTACGTCGAGCCCGCTCCTTTGGGGCCGGTGCGCAAGCGGTGGCTCAGGCATTTGCTGAGGCAGGTGGTGAACGTGCGGCAGCAGACGTCTTCGAAGAGTTGCTGGCGGTCAGGCGATCGGTTTGACGTAGTCGTCGAGCACGTGCCAGGGGCGGAACCCGGCACTGCGGTAGAGAGCACTCGAAGCCGTGTTCGACTCGAAGTTGGCCACGATGGCGTACTCCATCCCGGCGCCGGCCATGTGATGTGCCGCATACCTGACGACGGCGCGCCCCAGGCCACGTTGCTGGTGCTCGGGATGGGTGCCGACCGCCTCCAGCAGACCGGTCCGGTTGACCTGGTCGTACCAGGTGACGGCAAATGCGGCGAGCTCGCCATCGGCTGATTCAGCAACCAGCTCACGCCCCGGGTCGTATCCGGGGGACTCCATCACATGCCGGTACAGCTCAGGCGTCCAACCTGCCCCGGGGAACGCGGCGCCGTGCAGAGCGGCCACCGCGGCGGCTTCCTCGACACCGATCACCGGCCGGATCGTGTAGCCGGGTGGGATCGACGGTTCGGGCACGTCGGCGATCCGTGCCCGGTTGATCACGTACGGCGGCTCCTCGTCTGGTACCCACCCGAGCTCGGCGAGAAGATCGATGCGGGTCTGATCGCAGCGGAAGGCGTCACAGATCATCTTGTCGCTCTCGATGCCGTAGCGCCGCATCAACTCCGGGGTACGCGCATCTGCGTACTCCAGCGCCTCGCGCTCGAGCTCGCCGCCACGCAGATCGGGCCGCACCTGTGCGTCGAAGCCACGGAAACGTGGGCTGACGAGCACCCATGCGGCGACACCGGAATCGTCCTCCCAGATGGTCATCACCTCGGCCGGGTCGTAGAACTTGTTGCCGTTGAAGAGGCGATGCGGGATGTCCCCGGGGTGCACGTACCCGCATCCTTCGGTGGCGGCTACGGCGGCTGAGGTGAATGCCTGCAGCAGATCGACATCGGCTTCGCTCTCATAGGAACGGCGTCGCATGGATCCTCCTCGGTCAGTGTGTCCCAGCTCGTGGCCAAGGTACAAGGTGAAGCACCGCGCTCGCCACCAGGACTCCTGCCAGGCCTCCCAGCATGTTCAGGGCGAGATCCTGGACGTCCGCACTACGGCCGAGGCCCACTACGAGTTGTGTGCCCTCGACGATCAACGAGACCGCAACGCAGAGCGCAAGCGCCTCGGCATTGGGATGGCTGGATCTCGACGAGGAGATCCGTGCCAGGAATCCGACAGGCATGAGCAGCGCCGTGTTGGCGACGGCATTGCGTAGATCGATCGGGGCAAAGATATTGACGTTCGACCCGGGGTGGGAATGGATATCGCCGACCGGAGTCAGTGTCGCATGCCACACGCCCACGAGCGCGGCGGTGAGCCACACGGAGGCGACGCGTGCCATCATCGTTCGACCGTCCACATCGTGCCGTCTCGAGGTCACGACTATGGCTGTGCTCGCGATCGCAGCGAGGGCTGCCACCCAGATGAGGTCTTCCATCGCTGCGGCTAGCTCGCTCCCCATCGATCCTTCTTAAGCAGTGTCGGCGGGCTACACCTTGTCCCGGCTCAGCTCTGCCAAGCGCTTGATCTCAAGCATCATCTTGCGGCTCATCACGAACGTGATCGACTCGATGGGGAAGCGCCCGAACGCAAGCCGGGCAGCCCAGCCGGGGGAGTAGTCGCTGCGGCCACGGGTGAGGAGGCGGCTCCTCCCATCCGATCGCGGCCTGGATGGCGAATTGCCACGTGGACATGCCCCAGCTCTTCTCGGCGGCGATGTCGGCAGGGGAGCCGAAGAGGACGAGCGCGTGTGGTGGGTCAACGATCTCGACACGCATCGGCGGAGCAGTCGGATGCAGGTATATCTGATCGCCCACCTGCGGGTGCTGATGCTCGGGGAGGATCTCGGTGGTGTTGGTGATCTTGCACCCGACCATGTTCTCGAGCGTCTGGTAGGTGTAGAAGCCTCCCCGTCGCTGTCCGATTTGGGCGATCCACGGCCATATCGCCTCCGGTGACGCGGCAATGTCAACGCCGAGCGTGTAGGTCCATTTCGGGGACGGGACCAGGTCGTCGCCTGGAAGTGGATCGGTGGCCTCGGTGCCCTGCGTTCCCCAGCGGAGCCGCTTCTTCCCTACGAATGGGGTGGCAACGAGGTTCCAGGCGATGAGGCCTGCGCCCTCGAGGGCGGCAGCGACTCCGACGCCGGGGGACTGGGTGCGTGTGGTCATGGCTCCTCCTCGGCGACATTGTGGCGCTTTCGGGGTCTGCTGAGAAGTCCCGGCTTTCTGGGTGAACGCCGTTGACCAGCACGTCGGCGAGCCTCGAAGGCGGTGTTCTTCTGCGGCCTCGGAGGTGTGGATCAACTGGAAGTGCAGGCCCCGCGTCGACCCGAAGGTGCTCGATGAGCTCTGAGCTATCCGGGTGGCGAGGGTCTTGACGAACCGTACTAAGTACGACTAGTGTTGAGTCGAACAATCACCGTACTAAGTACGAGTCAATCTCTGAAAGGAACAAACATGTCGACCCATGCTCCAACATCTGCCGGGACAGTCACCGATCAGCGCAGAGAAGACGCTCGGCTGCGCGCACAGCAGCGCCGTGCCTTCCACCTCCATGCGAGTGTGTTCGCATTGTCGATGCTGGTCATCTTCATCGTGAACGCGGCCCTCAACGCAGCCGCCGATCTGACCGGCGAATGGTGGGCGTGGTGGTCGGTTTGGGCGCTGCTCGGGTGGGGCCTCGGCGTGACCGTCCACGGTCTCGTTGTGAGAATCGCTGCTAGGTGATCGGGCAGATCAGGTGAATGTCTTCGGGTTCCTTGGCGAGCAGCGCCGGATGGGGTGGCGCGGCGAGCCGGCATCCGCGGCTGGTGTAGAACCCGACGGCTGAGCCGCTCGGCGTCGCCGACACGTACATCGAGGCTGCGCCGGCGTCGGCGGCGATCCTTGTGCCTTCGGCCCACAGTGCTGCGGCAACGCCCCGGCGTCGGTGCGCCCGGCTCACGTGGAGGAAGGCAAACCAGGCGGTCCCATCTTCGAACGTGGGATCCACGATGGCGATACCTGCGAAGAGATCGTCGACGAACGCCCCCAGCAATGTCGCCCCGCGCTCGACGACCGGTCGAAACTCGGCGATCCGGCGTGCGGAGCTGTGGCCTCCGTCACCCTCGGGATCCCATTGCGGGACATCGATGTCGACACGCTCGCTGTGGAGTCGACCGTCCCTGACGGCGTATTGCAGGTCGACGTGCTCGGATCGATCGATCTCTCGGATGAGCTCGATGCCATCTGCCCCGAGTTGCCTGATCTCGATCGTTCCGTTTGGGTCTGAGGTCATCGGGACACCACTCTCTGTTGACGGAGCGCACCATCGCAATCGGGGAAGCTGCACAGTGCGCAGTGGATCGTGGCCCTACATACCTGTCGCCCAATATCGTATTCTTCTTTGATGCCGGATCGGCGGAATCGCCGCTCTGGTCGTCACTGCTTGGAGATTTCAGCGTGACAAACAGCCAGACCGTGCTCATCGCAGGCGCGACCGGGAACGTTGGGGGCGGTGCCGCGGTCGCACTGGCAAGACGCGACGCTCACGTCGTGTTGCTTCGATCGTCTTGCTGCCGCACCAGTCGGGACCGTCCTTCCGCTTCATCGCGAAGCCGGTGTGTCGTTGCGAGCCTCGGTCTCGGAGGTGAATCTCCGTGTCACGAAAGAGATCCCCTCTCGTCACCTCCAACAGAATGGGAACCGAGCCTTCGAGTGGCGGAACACGGACTACGAGTGGGAGACCGCTGGGATGATGCTGGAGCCGTCTTGGATGGCCGACCGGGCCATCAATACCTGACCAATGACTACCCACCAGATCCCAAAGTGACGGTCTCGTTTGGCGAGGGATTGCACCCGCCTCCAAACGACTAGCAGCAACGGGAAGGCAAAGCCGAGGGTCTCAGCGCCTGTGACCTTCCCGCGGTGCGTTTCGGACCTCTAGTTTCTGTCACTGGTGCCTGATACGATCGAACATATGTTCGATAGGTTTTTGCATGTTGCCTTCTGACTTTGAGGAGATCCCACCGGGTGCCGAGCTGGCGTCGGTGTTGGATTCGCTCGATTGGAGTCAGCTGTCGGATCACGATCTGATCCGGGCCATGCAGGCGCAGCAGCGACAGATCTCCCACTACCAGGCCGGGCTGAGCTGGTCCATGAACGAGGTCACCCAGCGGTACCAGCGTCCCTATCGGGAGGACTCGTTCGATTTCCATGAGGCCCAGCAGGGCGCAGCTGCCGAGATTGGTTGTGCGCTGCATCTGACACGGCGTGCTGCCGAGTCGGAGACCGGGTTCTCGGTCGCTCTAGTGCGGTGGCGGCCGAAAGTATTCGAGGCAATGTTGTTTGGCCGTATCGATACACGTCGAGCCCGGATCCTGGTCGAGGCGACCCTCCAGGTCTCCGAACCAGTCGCCGAGGCGATGATCGACGAGTTGCTGGACACCGCGGCCACCCTCACTACCAGCCAGCTCAAGAGCAAAGACCCGGAAGATCATCATCGATGCCGATCCCGATGCTGCCTTGGATCGGTATGTGTCATCGATTGGGGATCGTCGGGTCGTTGTTCAGGCAAACGATTCCGGGACGGCCAACCTGTGTGGTCTCGATATCGCTCCTCAGGATGCAGTCTCGATCAAGCGCTTCCTTCATCGGGAGGCACTCAAGCTCAGGAACAACGGTGACCAGCGAAGCATGGATCAGTTGCGTTGCGACATCTTCGTCGACCTGTTGAAGCGCCGTTACAAGGGTAAGAAGGCCACACGGGTCGGACTTCGGGAATCTGACTGTCACCGGTACGTTCGAGACGTTCGCCGGGGCATCGGACGAGTCGGCAGAGTTCAACGGGTTCGGGCCTGTGCATGCTGATATTGCCCGACAAATAGTTGAGCATCAAGAACATGCCGAGCGGCGGTGGGCGTTGATCGATCCCGACACCGGGCAGCCCATCGACGGTGGTATCACCCGACGTAGGCCCACAGTGGCGCAGCGTCGCAGAGCCGAGATACATGCATCCGACCTGTATCCATCCCGGTTGCCGGCAGCCTTCGGTCGATTGTGACATCGACCATCGCATCTTGTTCAGTGACCAGCCGGTTACTTGCACTTGTGAGCTCGGGCCGATGTGTCGGCATCATCATGTGATCCGTCATAAGTACGGGTGGAGCTATGACCTGGTTGACGGTGGCGACTTCATCTTCACCAGCCCGTTCGGTCACTGCTACACCACCAGTGGTAAACCCGCCCCCGTTGCTCAGCCCCCATAACCAACCACCCCACCAAGGCGCTGGCAAACACCACCGCACACCGAAATAACCCGTCGAATAGGGACGATGCCCGCCCTACCATCAAAGTATGCCTGTTGTAGCTATTGACGCCGCAGTGATCACCGATTTCGCCTCATTCCACGAGGCTTTCCAGCGCGAGCTCGGCTTCCCCGAGATCTACGGTCACAACATGGATGCCTGGATCGACTGCATGTCCGAGCTCGACGATCCGATGTCGAAGATGACCAAGATCCACGGCAGCGCTGAGGACCCGGTGGTCCTACATCTCTACAACGCCGGCGACATACCCCGTGAGGTGTTCGAGGCGTTGAACGAAGCTGCGGCCTACGTCAACTGGAAACGAATCGAGGATGGGCAGCCCGCCATACTGATGCTGTCCTACCGGCGATAGCGTCCGCGACGGTCACCCGGAGAGACGCTGATACGCCGCGATGAAGTCGTCGGGGTTGCCGATGTTCGACGCCTCCATGAGTGCTCCGGAGCCGTCGGAGAATTCGAACACCATTTTGGTGACGATCTTGCCTTTCTCGTGGCTGATCGAGACGAGATCGTCCAGGGGGATGGTCAGGTCGAGACCCTTCGGCTTGCCGCTCAGAGAGGAGTGGCCCCAGATCAGGACTCGCTTCGAGGTGAGCCCGACCACGTGACGTTTGTCACCGAGTTGCGACGCCGATGCCCGAGTCGGTGACGATATCCATGGCGTCACGTTTCTTCTCCTGGCTCCGCGTCACCGCAACAAGGCCACCGATACCGCCGAGCTGCACCCCCAGGCTTCGTCCTATCGCCCCGGCCGGCTGTACGAACAGACCCGCTTCGAGCTGTTCATCGGCCTGGAGGTCCCCGCCGACCGACTTCTCGATCTTCTTCTTCCAGTCGACCATGCCCACTCCCTCTCGCAAAAGCTGAGACGGGAACTTAGCAAAGACGGGCCCCATCGCGCCGCCTCTGCGTCACCCTCCGAGCACGCTCGAGACGAGATCCTTCGCCGCCGACTGCACCTCGGTGAGATGCTCGGGTCCCTTGAAGCTCTCGGCATAGATCTTGTACACGTCCTCCGTCCCGGACGGGCGGGCAGCAAACCAGGCGCTCTCGGTGGTCACCTTGAGCCCCCCGATGGCCGCACCGTTGCCCGGAGCTGCCGTCAGCACGTTCGTGATCCGCTCTCCCGCCAGATCCGACGCCGTCACCTGATCGGGGGAGAGCCTGGCCAGCACCGCCTTTTGTTCCCGGGAGGCCGGGGCGTCGATCCTGGCATACGCAGGCTCGCCGTATCGCTCGGTCAACCCCCGGTACAGCTCGGACGGGCTCGACCCGGTCACCGCCAGGATCTCGGATGCCAGCAGCGCCAGCAGAATCCCGTCCTTGTCCGTGGTCCACACCGATCCGTCCTTGCGCAGGAACGAAGCGCCTGCCGATTCCTCGCCACCAAAACCGATGGAACCGTCGAGCAGCCCGGGCACGAACCACTTGAACCCCACGGGCACCTCGATCAGACGCCGCCCCAGCCCTTCGGCCACCCTGTCGATCATCGACGAAGACACCAGCGTCTTGCCGATGGCGGTGTCATCACCCCAGCCGCGGCGATGCGAATACAAGTACTCGATGGCAACGGCGAGGAAGTGGTTGGGGTTCATCAGCCCACCGTCGGGGGTGACGATCCCATGCCGATCCGAGTCCGCATCATTCCCCGTCGAGATCTGGAACTCGTCCCGGTTGGCGATCAGCGATGCCATCGCATTCGGGGACGAGCAGTCCATCCGGATCTTGCCGTCCCAATCGAGCGTCATGAACCGCCAGGTCGGGTCAACCAGAGGGTTGATGACCGTGAGATCGAGGTTGTGGGTCTCGGCAATCCTGCCCCAGTAGTCGACGCTCGCACCACCGAGCGGATCGGCGCCCAGATGGATGCCGGCATCTCGAATGGCGTCGATGTTGAGCACCGAGATCAAATCGGCCACATACCCGTCCGTGTAGTCGTACATCAGGGTGGTCTCCGCCGCCAGCGCCTGCATGAGCGGCACCCGGCGTACCTCCCTGTTGCCGCTCGCCAGCAGCTCGTTGGCCCGATTGGCGATCCAACTCGTGGCATCTGTATCCGCAGGTCCCCCGTGCGGTGGGTTGTACTTGAAGCCCCCGTCACGCGGTGGGTTGTGCGAGGGGGTCACCACGATCCCGTCTGCTATGCCTCCCACCCCCGAGCCTGCATGTACCCGATTGTGGGTGAGGATGGCGTGGCTCACGGCAGGTGTCGGCGTGTAGCGGCCGTCGGCGTCGACGAACACGGTCACATCGTTCGCCGCGAGCACCTCGAGCGCCGTCGCCCATGCAGGCTCCGACAGCCCGTGTGTGTCCCGGCCGATGAACAACGGCCCTGCGATGCCCTGCCCCGCCCGGTACTCGCAGATTGCCTGCGTGGTGGCAGCGATGTGAGCCTCGTTGAACGCCCCGTCCAAACTCGAGCCGCGGTGACCGGAAGTGCCGAAGACCACCCGCTGATTGGGATCCTCGACATCCGGGGTGAGTGTGTAGTAGGCGGTGATGAGTTGGGGGACGTCCACCAGATCCTCGGGTAGGGCGGGCGTACCGGCACGTTCATGGGCCATATCAACCATCCTCTCGCGTCATTCCGATCATAGGGATCGACTGTGTCCGGCGAAACGAGCGACCTCAGCGGCGGGAACGGGCGACTTCGACCCGGTCGAGGAGGTAGCGGTCCAGGTTGCGGATGATCGGTGTGAGGTCATTCTCGGGTATCCGCGCCGCCGCCTTCTCCGAGGCCCGCATTCGCTCGGTTGCCTCATCGAGGACCAGGTCGGCGAAACCGCCCTTGACGACGAGTTGGATCACCCTGTCGATCTTGTCCTGCTGGTACGGGGCCGAGCCGGCGAGCAGGCGACGGATCTCGGCGCCGTCCGGGCCGTCTGCGGCATAGAGCAGTGGCAGTGTGAATGTGCCCTCGCCGATGTCGCTTCCCGCCGGCTTGCCGAGCCACTGTTCGTCTGCGACAAAGTCCAGGACATCGTCGGCGAGTTGGAAGACGAGACCCATCTCCCATGCCCAATCGCTGATTGCCTCGATCGTTTCCCGGTTGGCGCCACCGGTCATCGCCCCCAGCCGAGCCGAGGTGCGGATCAGGCTTGCGGTCTTGCCACCGATCACCCGGTAGTACTCATCGGGCCCGTGGTCGAGGTCGTTGGCCAGCTGGAGCTCCATCACCTGGCCCTCGCAAAGGGTGGCATAGGTTCGTGCGATCAGAGCCACTGCCTCGGTGCCCAGGGGAGCGGCCACCTCCGATGCCCTCGCCAGGAGGAAGTCACCGGCGAGGATGGCGATGGTGTTGCTCCAATTCTCGTTGACCGAGACCTCGCCGCGTCTGGTCTCGGCCTCATCGATGACATCGTCGTGGTACAGCGACCCGAGATGGACCAATTCCACGGCGACACCTGCCTCGATCGGCTCCGGCCCGTCATGCCCGCCAAGCTCGGCGGCGACCTGGGCGAGGAGCGGCCGGTATCGCTTGCCGCCGGCGGCAAGGCCGTGCTGGGCGATCCTGGTCAGGAATGGGTCATCGGATGTGGTCGCTTCGCGTAGCCGACGTTCGACGTCGGCCATGCGTTGCCACACCCGTGGTAGTGGTACTAGATCCTGAAGAATGGGGCTATCCATGCGTAGCGCGATGGTAGTCCTAACATCGCCAATGGCTTTCGGCTGGTCACATCCATTCTCCCGGCGTCGCCGAATGACATATATCCGGATTACAGTCGGTAATCGAGTTGTTGCACTAATAGTGAACATGAAAATGCCGATTGACCTAACGTCGTCGGCTGCGGGGCCAGGGGTTCGGAACCGGTCCCAGCTATAATCCGAGAGGCGCACGGAAAACCGGGCGCCGACATGTAGAGGTGAAAAGTGTTCGAACGGTTCACCGACCGGGCCAGGCGGGTCGTTGTGCTTGCCCAAGAGGAAGCCCGGTTACTCAATCACAATTACATAGGTACCGAGCATATTCTCCTCGGTCTCATCCACGAGGGCGAGGGTGTAGCTGCCCACGGTCTCGAGAGCCTCGGGATCAGCCTCGAATCGGTGCGTTCCCAGGTCGTCGAGATCATTGGCCAGGGCTCGCAGGCTCCCAGTGGGCACATCCCCTTCACCCCGCGTGCCAAGAAGGTTCTCGAGCTGTCTCTGCGCGAGGCGCTCCAGTTGGGTCACAACTACATCGGCACCGAGCACATTCTGCTCGGACTGATCCGGGAAGGCGAGGGTGTTGCCGCTCAGGTGCTCCAGAAGCTCGGCGCCGAGCTGCACAAGGTGCGCCAGACGGTCATCCAGCTCCTCTCGGGTGTCCAGGGTGAAGACGTTACCCCGTCGCAATCGGCCCATCCGGGTGGCTCAGGTCGTACCAGCAAGGGCGGCGAAGCTTCCCCGGGCGGCTCAACCGTGCTCGACCAGTTTGGCCGAAACCTCACCCAGCAGGCACGTGATCACAAGCTCGATCCCGTCATCGGTAGGACCAAGGAGATCGAGCGCGTGATGCAGGTTCTCTCGCGCCGCACCAAGAACAATCCGGTGCTCATTGGTGAGCCCGGCGTTGGCAAGACGGCGATCGTCGAGGGGCTCGCTCAGCGTATCGTCGCCGGCGAGGTTCCCGACACGCTCACCAACCGGCAGTTGTATACGCTCGACCTCGGCGCTCTGGTGGCTGGCTCCCGCTATCGCGGTGATTTCGAAGAGCGTCTCAAGAAGGTCTTGAAGGAGATTCGCACCCGTGGCGACATCATCCTGTTCATCGACGAGATTCACACCCTGGTTGGAGCCGGTGCAGCTGAAGGAGCTATCGACGCCGCCAGCATCCTGAAGCCGATGCTGGCTCGTGGTGAGCTGCAGACGGTGGGCGCCACCACTCTCGAGGAGTACCGCAAGTACCTCGAGAAGGACTCTGCTCTGGAGCGGCGTTTCCAGCCGATCCAGGTCGAGGAGCCTTCGGTGGCCGACACCATTCGCATCCTCGAGGGACTCCGGCCCAGCTATGAGGAGCATCATCGGGTGCGGTTCACAGACCAGGCATTAGTGAACGCCGCCAACCTCGCCGACCGGTACATCGCAGATCGTTTCCTGCCGGACAAGGCCATCGACCTCATCGACGAGGCCGGGAGCCGGATGCGGCTGCGTCGTGGTCATCTTCCGCCTGAAGTGCAGGAGCTCGACGACGAAATCACCAAGGTCCGCTCCGACAAGCGGGACGCGGTTCGTGCTCAGCAGTTCGAGCGGGCCGCCCAGCTCCGGGACAAGGAGCGCACGCTGCTCAGCGACCGCTCCGAGAAGGAACAAGAAGCAGTCGCAGCCGGAGTCGACTACACGTCGGTCATCGACGATGAGGAGATCGCTCAGGTGCTCGCCCAATGGACCGGGATCCCGGTGCATCGTCTCACCGAGGAGGAGACGTCACGTCTGCTCAACATGGAAGACGAGCTGCACCGGCGGATCATCGGTCAGCGGGGCGCCATCGAGGCAGTGTCCAGGGCGATTCGGCGTACCCGTGCCGGTTTGAAGGATCCCAAGCGACCCGCAGGATCGTTCATCTTCCTCGGGCCTTCGGGTGTCGGCAAGACCGAGTCCGCCAAGGCGCTGGCGGAGTTCTTGTTCGGGGATGAGGATTCGTTGATCCAGATCGACATGTCCGAGTACATGGAGAAGCACGCGGTCAGCCGTCTCGTCGGCTCGCCTCCCGGATACGTCGGCTACGACGAGGGTGGCCAGCTCACCGAAGCGGTGCGTCGCAAGCCGTTCTCAGTTGTGCTCTTCGACGAGATCGAGAAGGCGCATCCGGATGTGTTCAACATCTTGCTCCAGATCCTCGAAGACGGACGTCTCACAGATTCGCAGGGTCGCTCTGTCGACTTCAAGAACACGGTCATCATCATGACCTCCAACCTTGGCACGAAGGACATGCGCAAGCAGTCCATCGGATTCAGCGCCGGAGGCGAGGAGCTCAACTACCAGCAGATGAAGGACAAGGTCATCGATGCGTTGAAGACGCACTTCCGCCCTGAGTTCTTGAACCGCATCGATGATGTCATCGTGTTCCACGAGCTGACGATGGATGAGGTCAAGCAGATCGTCGATCTGTTCCTTCGCCGGGTTCGTGAGCAGCTCGAGTCGCAGGCGCTCGACCTTGCGCTCACCGAAGCTGCCAAGGAGCTCATGGCCAAGAGGGGCTACGATCCGCAACTCGGTGCCCGGCCTCTGCGTCGAGCCATCCAGCGCATGCTCGAGGACCCACTCTCCGAGAAGGTGCTCTACAACGAGTTCCCCGCCGGAGCCACGGTCCTTGTCGACATCGACACCGAGGACCCCGAGCGGCTCTCGTTCGCATCATTCGAGACACCGGATCAGCCGCCGCTCGAGATGGCAGACGAGGTCGAGTAGGTACCAAGATGGACCATTCGAGAGCCGGCGGAGCATTCCGCCGGCTCTCTTAGTTGAGCCGCGGCGCAGTACAGTCAACCGAGGCGAATCCAGATGGGACTCGGGATGAGTAGACGGATCATGGTCGTTGTGCTTGTCGGCGTGGCCTTGGTCGTCGGGGTCGTCGCCGTTGTGGCGAGACTGATGGCGAACGACACGACGGAGATCGACATCGACCAGGCCCGCGCCGCGGCGACCTCGACCGTCACCCCGACAACGTTCCCCGAGGGGACACCCACCATCCCACCGACGGGCGGCGACGTTGTCGTCTACGTGTATGCCATGTCGGGGCACGAGGAGATCGACGCCTTCACCGGTGCCCGGCACGAGTACCCGGCGGAGACGTACCTCACCATTCGGTCCGCAGGGTGCGGAGAGGTGTGGCGCTGGCAGGGGATCGAGGAGCGGTGGTCGGCATGGGAGGTGTGCGACCCTCAGGACCTGACCGTTGCCGGCTTCGACTCGTTCAACGAATGGCTCGGAGTGCAAGACCTCCAGCGATATCGCTGTGACGATTCGGTGTCGTATCTACCCCCATCCTCCGGGACGGGTACCTGGACGTTCTCGTGCTCGACCGACGGTATCCGGCAGGAGACGACGGCGCAGGTTGTGGGGACCGAGGCACTCGAGGTCGGCGGAGACCAGGTCGACACCATCCACATCCATTACGTGGACACTCTCTCGGGAGATAGCACCGGCGGAAGCGAGACCGATCGGTGGATCCGTGTCGGTGAACCACTCGTCGTCAAGGAGGTCAGCTCGACTGCGAGTGCCGCCTCCAGCCCTATCGGCACGGTCAACTACACGGAGGAGTACACGATCACGCTCGAGGTACTGGACCCGATGAGTCGTTGAATTTCCCCTTGACAAACTGGTGAACATTGTTAAGTTAACGGTACTAACTTAACACTGTTCACCCACGAGGAAGGGGAAACATCATGAAACGTCTGGGTGATTTCGTTGTTCGATTCCGGGTCGTCGTTCTCGTTGCCGGGTTGGTCGGGCTCATTGCCGCCGGCATCCTGGGTGGCGGTGTTGCCGACTCGCTCTCCAACGGTGGATTTGAGGATCCGGGTGCCGAATCGGTTCGGGCCGCCGATCTACTCGAGTCGCAGTTCGGGGTCGCCGATCCCGCCGTAGTGCTCATCGTCACTGCTCCCGACGGCTCGGTCGACGAGCCCACTGTTGCCGAAGCCGGTCTTGCGCTCACCTCGCAGCTGGGGGCGGAGGACGGAGTCACGTCGGCATCGTCGTACTGGACGCTCGGTGGCCCTGCGCCGCTCCGCTCCATCGACGGGGACCGCGCTCTGGTATTCGCAACGGTTGCAGGTGACCAGGGTGAGGTGCTCACCCGATCTGGCCAGCTCGCAGAGGAGTATCGCGGCAGCCACGGTGGGCTCGATATCGCAGTTGCCGGTCCCGGCCCACTCTTCTCCGAGGTCCAGGACACCATCGAAAGCGATCTGATTCGAGCCGAGACGATCGCGTTTCCGATCACCGCCGTGCTGCTCGTGCTGATCTTCGGGTCCCTGGTGGCGGCATCATTGCCGCTTTTCATCGGTGGTCTCTCCATCGTCGGCACTTTCCTGGTGCTCCAGGTGTTGACCTCGTTCACCGAGGTTTCGATCTTCGCTCTCAACCTCACCACCGCCCTCGGTCTCGGCCTTGCCATCGACTATTCGCTATTCGTGGTATCCCGGTACCGGGAGGAGCTGAACGCCGGTTTCGAACCGAAGGAAGCGGTGAGGCGCACGGTCCAGACGGCAGGGCGCACCGTGCTGTTCTCGGCAGGAACCGTCGCCGCCTCGCTTGCTTCAATGCTGGTGTTCAACCTGGCGTTCCTGCGCTCGTTCGGATACGCCGGGATTGCTGTTGTTGCCATCGCCGCCCTCGGTGCGGTTGTGGTGTTGCCTGCGATCCTCGCTCTGCTCGGCCACCGTGTCGATCGGTTGCGGATCCGCAACGTGAAGCCGGCGGGCACCGGTGAGGGAATCTGGCATCGTGTTGCCACCACCGTGATGCACCGGCCTTGGCCGATTGCCACCGCTGCGGTGCTGCTTCTCGTCGTGCTCGGAGCACCGTTTCTCGGAGTCCGGCTCGGCGAAGGTGACGATCGAGTGTTGCCTGCGACGGCCCACGCCCGCCAGGCAGGCGACATTCTCCGCAGCGACTTCGACTCATTCGAGACGGCTCCGCTCAGCGTCGTCTCCGTCGGATCGACCGGCGACGACCCGGCATCGATCGACCGCTATGCCGCGGCGCTTTCGCTTCTCGACGGGGTCTCCCATGTGGAGGCATCCACCGGGACATACGCTGGCGGAGTCGCCGTCAGCGGACCCACCCCGGCAAGTCCCCGCTTTCAATCCCCGGCTGGTGGTAGCTACCTATCTGTCGTCCCGACCGTCGAGCCCATCTCACCCGAGGGAGAGACACTGGTCAACAGCATCAGGGCAATGGATGCCCCATTCGACGTGCTGGTCACGGGCGGCTCGGCCGGGCTGGTCGACACCAAGGCATCGCTGTTCGGGTCGTTGCCGTATGCAATCGGGATCATCGGGCTGGTGACGTTCGTGCTCCTGTTCTTGATGTTCGGATCGATTGTGGTGCCCGCCAAGGCCTTTGTGCTCAACATGCTGTCGCTGTCTGCGACGTTCGGGGCAATGGTGTGGATCTTCCAGGACGGGCACTTTGCCGATCTGCTCGGGTTCACCGCAACCGGCACGCTCCAGATCACGATGCCGATCCTCATGTTTGCGATAGCCTTCGGGCTCTCGATGGACTACGAGGTGTTCCTGCTCAGCCGGATCAAGGAAGAGCACGATGCCGGTCGCAGCAACGTCGACTCGGTGGCCACCGGGCTGGAGCGGACCGGGCGGATCGTTACTGCCGCAGCGGTCTTGATCGCCGTGGTGTTCATCGCCTTCGCTACTTCAAACGTCTCGTTCATGAAGATGTTCGGTGTTGGCATGACCCTGGCGGTGCTCGTCGACGCATTCATAGTTCGTGCCACGCTCGTGCCGGCATTCATGCGTCTGGCGGGGGATGCCAACTGGTGGGCGCCCCGGTGGATGCGTGGCATCTACCGGCGCTTCGGCATCAGTGAACGTGCCGATCTGTCCGTTCCCCCTATCATCGAGCCCAGACCGAATGAAGCGTAGAAGAGGTCACGTGTCCCCATCGGAGCACTTCCAGTCGAGTTCCCGGCGCCAGGCGGCGCCGGGAACAGGCGCGCCTGTCCGGCACCGGCGGCGCTCCCGGAAGGGGGAAGGCGACTTGCTACGGCTGGACATTCTCGACGCTGCCGAGCAGCTACTTGCCGAGAAGGGCTCACCCGATCAGGTCTCGATGCGAGCCATCGCCGATCGGGTCGGGGTCTCGCCACCGGCGATCTACTTGCATTTCGAAGACAAAGACGAACTCTTCTTCGAGTGCTGTAACCGCCGTTTCACCGAAATGGGCGAGCGGATGCGGGCCGCCGCGGCGCAACAAGGCTCAGCGATGGCTCGGATCGAGGCGATGGGCCGCTCCTACATCGAATTCGGACTGTCCCGCGGTGAGCAGTACGAGGTGATGCTGCTCGGCAAGCATCCCGTTACCCTCGGCCCCGAGGAGGCGCTCGAGATGCCGGGGGCGCAGGCATTGACGATGGTCGCCGGAGCGGTAGTCGACGGTATCGCAGCCGGTGAGCTCCGCCCGGACCTCGACCCGATGGCAACGGCGGTGTCGCTGTGGGCGACCACCCACGGTGCAGTGATGGTGCTGCTCGACAAACGCAAGCACGGGTTCCCGTTGTTCGACGACGAGCAAGCCGTCATCGAACACATCATCTCGATGGTTCGCAACGGTCTGGTGGCCTGAGCCAATACGGAGCAGCTAGTTCGCAGGGCTTCCCCAGAATTTGACCTCGGCCAGTGCGATCTCATCGAAGGCTTGACCGTCGATCGCCTGTGAGGCGTACTCGCTCAAGATCTCGAGGGTCAGCGTCGTCGTCTCGATGCTGGCGATATCGATCTGCTGCGGGCCCCCTGCTTGATCCTTGAGCGTATTTCTATAGGTGACACCCGGCAGATCATCGACAGTGATGTTGTAGCCCTGGATTCGGTAGTTCTTGAAGAACCGATTCTCATCGGCGATGTTGTAGATCTCCAGATACTGAATATTCACCGGCTGCGCCCACCGGAACGTGAGGGTTAGCCCATCACCGTGGGTGGCTTGCCACTCGGTGTCGAGGTTCCCGTCTATGAGGTTGTCCGGGCCATAGCTGGCGGCGAGTTGTGAGCTTGCGCTTGCTTCGGTCGGGGTGATTTCAGTCAGGTCGGCGAGGGTGGTAGTCGTCGACGAGGTGGTGGTTGTTGTTGTTTCATCGGTTCCGCCGCCGCGGAAGACATTGACGAGCAGCGCCACGAGCGCGACAACAAGGACTGCGGCGGCAAGCACACTGAGGGCTCTGCCGCCCGGCGTGGCCCGCACCATCGGGGCAGGAGCCACCGGCAGAGGGTCTTTGGTGAGCCTGGCACCACACTGCTCACAGTGCCGGTTGTAGGCAGGATTGAACGCACCACAAGACGGGCATGCGATCTGCTCTACCGGAGCCTGGGCCTGCGGAGGCTGTTCCTCACGGGACCGTGGCGGTGGCGGTGGTGGCTCACTCCCAGGAGGTGGTGGACCATCCTCGAGCTCGAAGGGCTCGAACAGATCGTCGAATGGGTCCTTGTCTTTCGCCACGTCACGTCTCCGTAAGTCGGTCCGCCCGGGCTATTGTGCCACGGATGCCCGTAATTAGCGCGATACGTCAGACTGAAGCCTGGTCAGGAGCTTCGATTGTGCTTGGAATCCTGCTCCTGGTGGTGCTTGTCGGCTTCCTGGTGAGGCGGATCAGGCGCTTCATGAGCGGTCCACGCTAGTCGTGTCTTTCTTGTCAGTGATGGACTCTATGTTGGCAACATGACCTCGCGGAACAGCAAGTCTCGCCAACCCGAATACCGATGCACGAACTGTGGATTCTCCACCGGGAAGTGGATGGGATTCTGTCCGCAATGCCGCACCGAGGGCGCGCTCGTCGAGTCGATCGCGCCACGAGCGGCCGCGGCGCAGAGTCGGGCGCTCACCGACATTCCGGTCGGCGACAAACCACGAACCCCTACGGGGATTGTCGAGATTGACCGTGTGCTCGGCGGCGGCCTGGTGCGCGGGTCGGTGGTGCTGGTCGGTGGCGAGCCCGGTGTCGGGAAATCCACGCTGTTGCTGCAGATGGCGGCACGGGTGGCGGCATCGGGCCCTGTCTTGCTCGCATCTGCCGAGGAATCGATTACTCAGGTGGCGTTGCGTGCCGAGCGGTTGGGGCTCGACGCCGCCGGGCTGAGGATCGTTGCCGACGGCAGGGTCGAGGCCATCCTCAGTGCCTGTGTCGAAGAGGCACCTTCGCTGCTGATCGTCGACTCGATCCAGACAGTAACGGTCGCCAACGTCGACGGAAGCGCCGGTGGTGTGGTCCAGGTGCGAGAGTCCGCGGCCAGATTCATCGAATATGCCAAGCAGTCGGGCACTGTGGTTGCGCTGGTGGGCCATGTCACCAAGGACGGGTCGATTGCAGGGCCGAAGACCCTGGAGCACATGGTCGATGTCGTCATGTACCTGGAAGGGGAGAGCGACGCGGGGTTGCGGTTGCTCCGCTCGCTGAAGAACCGGTACGGGTCCATAAACCAGGTTGGCGTCTTCACGATGGGAGATGCCGGGATGACCGAGGTGCCTGATCCGTCCGGGGTGCTGGTCGAGGCACATCGCTCGGGTGCCTCCGGCACCGTCTTGTTCCCGATGGTCGAAGGGCGGAGGGCGATGCTGTGCGAGGTGCAGGCGTTGGTGGTGCCGACAGTGCTGCCCCAACCGCGTCGCAGCGTCAAAGGTCTCGACTCGGCCCGGGTTCATCAGTTGCTTGCGATCCTGGAGCGTCATGTCCACCTGGCGACTGGCAAGTCCGATGTCCACGTCAATGTGGTCGGGGGCGTCCGGTTGCGTGACCCGGCCGTCGACCTGGCCGTGGCGCTTGCGATTGCTTCTTCCGTGCTCGATCGCCCATTGCCGCTTGCAGCCGCATGGGGCGAGATAGGTCTCACCGGTGAGATCCGGGCCGCGTCCCACAGCGAGCGTAGGCTCGAGGAAGCCTCCCGGTTCGAACCCGAGCTTGTCATCCGTCCGGGCAAGGATGGGATCCGAACCATCCAGGAAGCGCTGTTAATGGCGGGGCTGTCGGCGGGGAGGACTGTCACCCGATTCGCCCGGGATCCAACCCGATAGTGGTTTTTTGAGGTAGCCTGCGCTGATGGCTCCGCGTGCACCTGATTCCCATGAAGTACTTCGCCGGTTCGCTCCGGGGACACCGCTGCGCGTTGCCGTCGAGCTGATCCACGCCCAGGGCACCGGTGCGCTGATTCTGATCGGCTCTGGTAATGCTCTCGAAGAGCTGTGCAGCGGGGGTTTCCATTTGAACGGCGCATCGTTCACGGCTCAGCGCATCGCAGAGCTCTCGAAGATGGATGGTGGCATCGTCATCGACGACGAGCGGAACCTGATCACGCGAGCCAACGTCCATTTCATCCCCGATCCGACCATCGAGACCGATGAGACGGGCACCCGTTTCCGTACCGCGGAGCGGCTCGCCGTCCAGACCGGGAACGACGTGCTTGCCGTCAGCGAAGAGGGTTGGCGCACCGCCGTTGTCTATCGAAACGGGCAGCGCCACGAGCTGTCAAGCCCCGCCGATCTGCTGGCCGAGGCGAACAACTCACTCAACTCGCTCGAGCGGCTGCGACGCCGGCTCCAATCCGCTGAGGATCGATTGACCCGCGCCGAGGTGGATGACGTGGTCGTGGTGCGTGACGTGCTCACCGTGCTGGCACGAGCGACGCTGGTGAGCCGCATGTACGCCGAGATTGAGCGCACTCTGATGGCTCTCGGCGGGGAGGCTGGCTTGATCAAGATCCAGGCATCCGACCTCGTGGAGGGCGTTCCAGACCTTGCCGAGAACGTGTTCGCTGACTACCGCAAGCGCAGCGGTAAGCGCTCGGTGTTCGAGCGGCTGGTGGCGGTGCCGACCGATGAGCTACACGACATGGTCCCGTTGGCAACTGCCCTCGGTTTCTCCGACATCGAAGAGGGGCTCGAGCCACGTGGACTGCGGGCTCTGTCCCGGGTTCCGAGATTGCCCGAGTCGGTGCGACAGAGCCTGGTCGGGCATCTGCGCGGATTCCAGAGGATGTTGCACGCCAGTGTCGCCGACTTCGAGCAGGTAGAAGGTGTCGGGAGGGCACGAGCGCAACAGTTGCGTCGCTTCTTCGATCGCTTGCTGGAGCTTGGCGACGGGTAGTTGGCCCAGGCGGCTGCGTCACTGCGGTGCACGACTAGTTACAATGCGCGAACGAGCAACCTGGAAGATGTGTGACTAGTAAGAAGACTCCGGCCAAGAGGGCGCCTGCGAAGAAGGCCCCGGCCAAAAAGACACCGGCCAAGAATACGACAGCCGCGGCCAAAAAGGCTACGGCCACGAAGGCACCGGCCACGAAGGCTACGGCTAAGAAGGCTACGGCTAAGAAGGCTACGGCTAAGAAGGCGCCTGTGAAGAAGACTCCGGCCAAGAAGACGACAGCTGCGGCCAAGAAGGCTGCGGTCAAAAAGGCGCCTGCCAAGAAGGCACCGGCCAAGAAGGCTGCGGTAAAGGCGCCTGCGAAAAAGGCTACGACGACGAGGAAGGCCTCGGCAGCCGAGAAGTCGGTGTCGACCAAGGCCTCGGCCGCACCCAAGGTGGAGAGCCCTTTCACCGTCGGCGATTATGTTGTCTATCCGCACCACGGTGCGGCGACGATCATCAAGCGAGAGAAGATCGAGTTCGACGGCGAGAAACAGGAGTACTTCGTTCTGGAGATCGCCACCGACCAGCTCACGGTGCGTGTCCCGGTTGGCAAAGCAGTCGACCTCGGGGTGCGCCCGGTCATCTCACAAAACAAGGCCCGACAGGTGTTCCGCACCTTCAAGGAAGAACCGCAGGAAGCCGGCAAGAATTGGAGCCGCTGGTACAAGCTGCTCACCGAGAAGATCAATTCTGGCGACATCTTCCAGGTAGCCGAGGTAGTGAGAGACCTCACCTATGCCCAGCAAATCAAGGGTATCTCACCTGCGCTGAAGAGGATGCTGGCAAAGGCCCGTCTCATCATCATCTCCGAGCTCCGCTTCGCCCTCGATCTCGATGAGGAAGAGGCAGTCAAGAAGCTCGATAGAGCATTGCCCAAGGTCGAGGTACCGGAGGAAGAGTGAACGTCACCCCCGAAAGCGCATCAATCTGGGGGATTGTCGTCGCCGGAGGCATTGGCTCGCGTTTTGGCGGTCCGAAGCACTCGATGGAGCTAGGCGGCAGGCCGTTGTGGGCCTGGGGACGGGACATGCTCGTTGAGGCCGGATTGAGTCACGTGATCGTGGTTGGACCTGTCCCCGGAGGCATCCCAGGCGGAAACCGGCGCCGGGACTCGGTGGCTGCCGGTCTCGCCGAGGTACCCGAAGATGTCGACTACGTGATTGTCCACGACGCGGCAAGGCCCCTCGCCACTCCCAAGATCGTGGCAAAGATCATCGAAACGCTGTTGACCCGCGATGTTGACGGCGTCGTCCCCGCGGTACCGGTGCGCGACACCTTGAAAGAGGTGGACGACAAGGACATCGTGTCGGGGACCCTGCCGCGCGACCATGTGGTCGCGGTGCAAACCCCGCAAGGCTTTGTGACATCACGGCTGCGGGAGGCGCATGCCGCTCTCGAGGGCAGCTTCACAGACGATGCCGGCATGGTCGAGCAGAACGGCGGCAGGGTGATTGTTGTCCCAGGAGACCCACGCAATCTGAAGGTCACCTTTCCGGAAGATCTCGCCGTTGTGCGGGCGCTCGTCGCCGTTGAAGAGAGCAGCGATTGAGGGTCGGTTGGGGCTTCGACGCACACCGCATCGGTGGCGAAGGCCCGATGACCATCTGTGGTGTCGTAGTCGACGAAACCCGGGGGCTCGTGGGTACTTCCGATGGCGATGTGGCCCTTCATGCCATCACCGACGCTGCGCTCGGGGCCGCCGCCATGGGAGACATAGGGATGTTTTTTCCTTCCGATGACCCGAAATGGGAAGGTGCCGATTCTGCCGACTTGCTCCGCCATGTGGTGAGGATGATCGCCGATCGGGGTTTTGCCATTGGCCACGTCGACGTGACCATCGTTGCAGAGACCGTCCGGATCGGTCCGCACCGCGCCGCGATGCGGCAACAGTTGGCTGCGATCACGCTCGCTCCAATCGGCTCGGTTTCGGTGAAGGCCACGACGACCGACGGCATGGGGTTTCTCGGCCGTGACGAAGGCATCGCAGCGACTGCCGTCGTCTCGCTAGATCGGTGAACTCCTCAGAACACGGAGTGTCTCTGCCGGGTCGTTGGTGATGATGGCGTCGGTACCTGCGGCTGTGAGGGTGCGGATCGCCTCGGCGTCATCGACCGTCCACACCACGACACGCAGACCCGCCTTGTGGGCGGCGGTCATGCACCCCGCCGCGTCCGTCATGACATCATCGACGATGGGGGCGACCCAGGAATGTCCCTCAGCTCTCACCCGGTCCAGGTCCCGGTCGAAGTCGAAACCCGCATCGAACAGCTGGCCGGTGACGATGTCCGGATCGGAGCGGCGGACCGCGGCCACCGCTGCGGGGTTGAATGAGGTCACCAGCACCCGCTCGTGGATGTCGTGTCGAGCCACCCAGTGGGCGACTGCCTCTGCCATGTCTTGATCGGGATCGAAGTCGGGGTCGACCGGCGAATTCTTGATCTCGACGTTGATGATGAGATCGCCGAGAACCTCGAGCGCCTCATCGAGGGTGGCGAGCTCGGGATGGGTGGCACGGACGGTGACGAAGTCGTGATGTACCAGCGGCCCCATTTCCCCGATGTCGGGATCGTGGTGGAGCACCACAGCGCCGTCGGCGGTGAAACGGACGTCGAGCTCGACACCATCGGCTCCCTGGGCGACGGCAAGCTCGAAGGCCTCGATTGAGTTGTCCGTCGCATACGCGGATGCGCCCCGATGGCCGAGCACGAGCGGCTGCATGGCGTGTTCCCTTCGTTCGATGCAACGCTACCTCAGGCTGATACCATCCCCGCCATGCGCATCTTCAACACCCTCGGACGGACTCTCCAGGACTTCGAGCCGCGCGATGCGGGCAAAGTCGGGATGTACGTCTGTGGAGCGACCGTCCAGTCGAAGCCTCATGTTGGTCACGGCCGCTACGCCGTGGTATTCGACGTGGTGCGCCGCTACTTCGAGTGGCTCGGCTACGAGGTCACATATGTGCGCAACATCACAGATGTCGACGACAAGATCATTGCGGCGGCCAATGAGATGGGCGTGACCATCGAGGATGTCGTCGAGATGGCGGACACCGCGTTCAAGTTGGCCTACGAGGCGCTGCGGGTGCGACCACCGGATATCGAGCCGCGAGCAACCGAGCACATTCCCGAGATGATCGGGATGATCGAAGCGCTCATCGAGCGTGACCACGCCTACGAAGCAGACGGCGATGTGTACTTTGCGGTGCGCAGCTTCCGTGAATACGGGAAGCTGTCGGGGCGCAACATCGACGAGTTGCGCAGCGGGGAGCGGATCGAGCCCGGGGAGCAGAAGCGGGATCCTCTGGACTTCGCACTGTGGAAGGCCGCCAAGCCCGGTGAGCCGAGCTGGGATTCGCCGTGGGGGCCCGGCCGCCCCGGCTGGCACATCGAGTGCTCCGCCATGTCGCACAAGTATCTCGGCACCGGTTTCGACATCCACGGCGGTGGTCACGACCTCATCTTCCCGCATCACGAGAACGAGATCACCCAGGCCGAGGGCGCCGGGTATGTGCCGTTCGCCCGCTACTGGATGCACAACGGGCTGCTCAACCTGGCCGGGGAGAAGATGTCCAAGTCAACCGGCCACGTCGTCGATCTCGTAGAAGGCATCGAGAAGTACACGCCTGGGGCGGTGCGCCTCTTCTACCTGCGCACCCACTACCGCAAACCGGTCGACTTCAGCGAGGAAGCGTTGCTGGACGCCAAGGCCTCGCTCGATCGGATCTGGGCATTTCGACGGCGTGCATCCGGGCCGGTCGAGGATCCACCACTCGAGTCGGCGATGGTCTCCTTCAAGGAAGCGATGGAGAACGACCTCGACAACGCCGGCGCGCTCGCCGTGCTGTTCGATGTAATTCGGGAGGGCAACCGCAGGCTCGACACCGGTGAGGATGCCGGGCCGTGGGTGGCCGCATACGATGAGATCACCGGAGTCCTCGGGCTCGACGAACCGCAGGCAGACCTCGACGAGATTGGTGATGATGTTGCGGCGTTTGCTGCCGACATGGGTCTCGACGGCTTGACAGGCGAAGCAGCGGTCGACGCCCTCATCGAGCGCCGGGCAGAAGCCCGCGCCGCTCGTGAATGGGCAACTGCCGATCGTATTCGCCACGGTCTTGCCGGCATCGGGATCATTCTGGAGGACACGGCCGATGGCGTCCGCTGGCATCGGGGATAGCCTCGAAGGCTTCCATGCGGTTCGAGCTGCGCTCGACGCGGGTCGGGTGACCAGTCTTCGAGTCGAGGCGCATCGGGTCAAACGCCCCGAGTACGCCCGCCTGATCACCGATGCTGCCGCCGCCGGCGTGTCGATCAAACAGGTCGAGGATGTTCTCCCGATGGCAGTCACCGCCTCGCCGCAAGGTGTGATCGCCCGTGCCGAGCCCATCCCGTTTGTCTCGATCCAGAGAGCGGCCGCGGCTTCGCACCCCTCTGCGGTGCTGGTGCTCGATCATCTCGAGGATCCACGCAATATCGGGGCTATTGCCAGGAGCATGGTCGCCGCCGGGTGGCGTTCACTCGTGCTGCCACAGCGCCGTTCGGCGCCGCTGGGCGCCACTGCATTCAAGGCAGCTGCCGGGGCGTTCGAGCATCTGCTGGTTTGCGAGGTGAAGTCGACGGCAGATGGGCTACGGCGTCTCCGCGACATGGGCATCTGGCTGGTCGGCCTCGATGGAGAAGGGGAGCAGTCGCTATTCCGCCACGAACTGCTGCGGGAGCCGGTTGCCCTCGTCATCGGTGCCGAAGGAAAGGGCATGACCCAGCTCGCCAGAGATCTCTGCGACGTACTTGTTCACATACCGATTAGCTCCGAGGTGGAGAGTCTGAATGCTTCCGTCGCCGCCTCGCTAGCTTTGTACGAAGTAAGCCGCATGCGAGGCACTAAACTCGGCGGCCCGCTGGCGTAGCTCAGCCTGGCAGAGCAGCTGATTTGTAATCAGCAGGTCATGGGTTCGAATCCCTTCGCCAGCTCCAGTGGAATCCCCCGTATTTACGGGGGATTTCTGTTTATGGGCCGTTGAGGCCGATGCCGTCTGATCTGGGTTTGGTCCGTATTTGGTCCGTCACGGCTTGGGCGCGTGCCCGGTCGAGTTTGGCGGCGAGGGCGTCGGTTTCTGATGGGAAGAGGTGTCCGTAGCGGTCCATGGTGATGGTGATCGATGAGTGGCCGAGGTGGAGTTGTGCGGCTTTGGGGTGGGCTCCTTGGGCGATCAGCAGCGCGGCGCACGTGTGGCGCATGTCGTGGATCCGGAGTTCTTTGGGTAGTTCGGCTTGTTGCACGGCGGGGGCCCAGATCCGGTGTCGGAAGTTGGAGTTGCGGAGGGGGAGACCTTCGGCGGAGGTGAACACGAGAGCGTCGGGTTGGTCGGGGACGTGTTGGGCGAGGTGCCGGGTGAGGAGGTCGTTGAGGAAGTGGGGGATGGTGACCATTCGGCTTCGGTGGGTTTTGGTGGTGCCGAAGTGGAGGGTGCCGCGCACTTCGGCGAGTGACTCGGCGACTTCGATCTGGGATTTCTGGAGTTGGCAGCGTTTGCGGCGGAGCGCGGCGGCTTCGCCCCAGCGCAGTCCGCTGTAGGCGAGCAGGTAGACGAGGGTTCCATATGGCTGTTCGATGGTGGCGGCGAGACGTTCCACTTGCTCGGCGGAGAGGAAGAGCATCTCTCGGTGTGGTTGGCGGGGGGCTTTGACACCGGTGACGGGGTTGGCGGTGAGGTATCCGGCTTGTACGGCGAGTTTCATCATGCTGTCGAGCACCTGGCGAGCCTGGCGGATCACCGACGGGCCTGCCCCGGATTCCTGGAGGTCGGCCATCCATTCCTCAACGGCCATGCGGTCGAGGTGACGGAGTTGCAGGTCCCCGAACGCGGGGAGGACGTGGACCCTGAGGTTGGACTCGTAGCCGGCGATGGTCTTGGGTTTCAGGTGGCTCTTGGTGCGCAGCCACCGCTGGGACCATTCGGCGACGCTGGTTTTCGACAGGCGCGGGTCCGTCCACTCGCCCCGCAGTATGTCGGTTTCGACGGTGGCGGCGAACCGGTCGGCGTCGGCCTTCTTGTAGAAGCTCCTGGCGCGTTCCCTACCCGTGGGGTCCCGGTACCGCACCTGCCACGGGCGGCGCCGACCCGGTCGATGCTGGATGTGTGCCACGTTCAGGTGCCTTGTCGCAGTTGCGTGGCGATCCATTGTTCGACGTCTCGGCGTCGGTACCGGATGTACCGGCCGACCCGGAATCCCTGCGGGCCTTCGCTGCGGCAGCGCCAGGCATACACCGTAGCCAGCGGCACACCGAGGAATCTGGCGAGATCCTGCGCCGACAGGAGGGGTTCGAGCTGATTCATACACCAACTCTGCGACGGGACCCTGTCGCGAGACTGTCAGTAGACCGGTCAACGGACGATCACGATCCCGATAGGGCGCCCCGTCTCTGCAGGCTGTGTTGGAGGGCTGATGACAACCTGTTGACAGGGTCTATGACAGTCTGATGACAGGGTCCATGACCGTCCTCCCCTGCGGGAGAGCATCGCCGCCGTGTCGCTCTTTCGATGCCGGCGACGATTCGATACGGGTGCCCGTGTTCGGGGCAGAACCGACGTTGATGGTTGACGTTGACAGCGGAGTGACAGGGTCACCTGGTCCGATGTGGGGGCATCTCGGGCTAATTCAGACCACCGCAATCCGCCTACCGGGCCACGATGCAGAGAACAACTCGCCTGCTGAGCAACCGAGAAAGGAGACCTCATGACAGAACCAAAGACGGCAGATCCAAGGGCAAGGGACGTCGACCACGGAGACGCAACCGCGATCGCGATTCGCGCCGTACCCCTGTCAACACCACACGCACATGCAACGCAGTTGCTGATGTATACACGTAGACACCGGTGGGCATGATGGGGCTCGATCGCGGCGCCTTGGCGAATCTCGATCGGCGGCTGCTGGCCGAGTCCGACCGAGATGAGCGGTTCCACATGGTGCGCCTGCCGGTGTCGCCGGCGAAGTGGTCGACGTGGAAACGTTACTGCGGCGCAGCCGGGATCTCGATGGGTAGAGCCATCGTCGCGTTGATCGACCGGGAGCTGGCAAGCGCGGCTGATGTCCCGGGCGACGATTCCCCGGTGTTGGCGCAGCGAGCACGTGAGCAACTGGCCAACCGAGAGGCCGAGGTTGCGAGTCGGGAACAGACAGTAGCGTCGGCCGAGGAGAGGCTTCGGAGCAGAGGCGAGCACCTCCGTCATTGGGAAGCCGAGCTTCAGACATTGGCGCAGCGAGTCGAGCTGACATCGAAGCTGGCCGCACAGCGTAGGGACGACGGGCCGAAGATCGGTCGCAACGAGCGATGCCCGTGCGGCTCGGGCCTCAAGTACAAGTACTGCCACGGTCTCACGGGTCGGCCACCGAACGTGGTTACCAGATAACGATATGGCGATCGGGATTGAAGCTCGTATGTTTGTCAAGGGGGTTTCTGTTGGTCGGTGTTTGGGCGCGTTGAGCGGGCCGGCGGTTGCCGGTGGGTTTCCGGATATGGCTTGGTGGACACGACAGGGATGAGTCACCCGTTGTTGGTGGGGACACGCTCGTAGGAGGTCACACCGCGGCCGTTCCGGCTATGTGGGTGGCCGGGATCGGCAGATCATTCGATGCACAACCGGTAGGTGGTGTGGCCGGTTCTATCGGGCCAGAACCCGACCAGAATCTCAGGCTGGGCGGGGGAGGTGTTTGAAGACCTCTCGGGCTGCGTAGCGTTTCAGGACACGGGCGATCTCACCCATGGTTTTGCCCTCGGCAAGACGTCTGGCGACATACTCGCGGGTCCGCTGGTCGTGTTTCATCCGGGTGAGCACGATGTGATAGAGCGCCGAGTTAGCTTGCCGGTTTCCGCCGCGGTTCAACCGGTGCCGGGTGGTCTTGCCCGATGATGCTGGGATCGGGGCAACACCACACAAGTGTGCCCAGGCTGCCTCTGTGCGGATCCGTTGCGGGTTATCGCCAGCGGCGACTAGAAGCTTGGCTGCGGTGTTGAACCCGACGCCATAGACCTCGAGCAGTCCTGGTGCGGTTTGGCGGATCAACGGTCGGATCAGCCGGTTGAGACGTTTGAGTTCTGCCCGTAAGTATTGGATTCGTTGTCCCAGGATCTTGATCGTCACCAAAGTCATATGTCGCACCGAATCAGGATCGTTGTGGCGGGGCTTGAGCGCTGAGGCCTTGTTAGCCACCGAAATTGCAGTCAATCCAGTGAACTTGGCTCGAATCTCGGGGGTGGCGGTGAACACGACATGGCGGAGCTGGTTCAACGTTTCGATACGGGTATCGACCGCGGACCGGCGAGCGATCATCAACACCCGGATCGCTTCGACATTGCCGTCACGGCGTTTCGGTAGCCCCGAAGCGGTGCCCGACAGTGCTGCCCGAGCTGCAGCAACCGCGTCAACCGGATCCGACTTGCCCTTGCGATGACGAGTTTGCCGGTTCGGCCTGTCGACCTCCACAACCGAGATACCGGCCCGCTGTAAATAGCGGGCCAGACCGACACCGTATGAGCCGGTGCCCTCAACACCGACCAGGGTGAGCTCGCCATGAGATTGGAGCCATGACACCAACTGGCGATACCCGATCTTGGTTGTCCGAAACGATTCGATACCGAGCACACCGCCGACATGGTTCACCACCGCGGCGACATGGGTGTCGGCATGAGTGTCGACACCGCCGATCACAGCATCCGGGTCGGTTCCTACGATGGTCATAGCCATCCCTCCTCGCTAGACGGATAGGGGTGGCACGCACTTGCCGGGAGGGTGGACCAGAGACCACCGGACCTGGTTTCAGCAGGACCGGAATCGGGTCTCCCGCCCGACCGGTGAGTGCCGTTCCCAGGGCTCGTCGACCCGTCATTCGAAAGACAACCATCGAGGTGTCAGCCGGTTCGTGAGTCAGACCCAACCCCGGGAACTAACCAACCGTAGACTCAAGCCGCTGGTGACAGCCATCCACAACGATCAGCGCACAAACCAATCCTCCCTGCCGGTTCCCGGGCGGTTTGCGGTGCGCGATAACCGGTGTCGGCGGTGTTGTTATGGGCGGGTGCCGCTTTCGAGAAGCAGGTGGTCAGGGTCCCGCTGCGCTTGGCACGCCTCTGCCACCTGACGAGGTCAACAAGCGACGGATGGCTCTGTCTTCGGGCGAGCGAAGAGCCGACAATGACTTCTGTCGGTACGCGTGTAGCGACGGGCAAGATCGTATGGACGACGACGATCGCTCCTTTGGACCGTGTCGCCTGTCCTAGTCGATTCCGGCTATTTCTGGTTGAAGGGAAGAAGCGAATGGACCGGAGGGATTTCCTAAAACTGGCGGCATCTGGCGTTGCGGCGTCGGGCGTGACATTGCTCTCTTCGAGGCTTCTGGCGGGAGCTCCACCGGCCGTAATATGGCAGGACTCGTCGGTCGGCGCGGTGGCGGCTGCTCACAACCTGGCTCTCGACGCTCGCTCGGTGCTCTGGGAATGTGGTTGGGGATCTGGTGCTGAGAGCATCGGCTTCAGTCCTGCTGCCGCCGAGTTGCCGGCGTGGGGCCCGACGGCGCTCAAGTACTGCGGCGATCATCTGGTTGTCGCGGATGCTGTCAACAGCAGACTCTTGTGGGTTGACGACGGGAAGATTGCGCGCACCGAGGATATTCCAGTTGAGCTGTCCGCTGTGGACTTCGTTGGAGTCCCGGATAGTGACGATGTAGTGGCCGTCCTCGTCGTCAATCAAGAACAGCCTGGAGTGTACTACTTTGGCGGCGGCAGGGAACTCGACCGAGTTCCCCTCCTGAGATCCGATTCTGGGTCAGCCATCGGACTCGTCCAGGGCCGTAGCGGCCCAGAGTACCTGACCGAGTATGGCACCGCGGGACTGGGCGATCGGCTGGCGCCGCGATCAGACGTTCGGTTGTTCGAGCTGCCCTATGGGTTTGACATCGTTGTTGGTCACGACGAAGTGACGGGAGCGCAAGTTGAGGTGAACGGGTTCCCGGCGACACTTCCTCGAATAGCGCCAATTCGAGAAATCCGACCCATCACATCATTCCCCAGCGGCGTTGTCTATCTGCTCGCTCATCAGGTTATAACCGACTGGGACGGAACAATCCTCGTCCAACCTACTGCCATGGCATTCGATCGCGTTGGGCAACTCGTCGGCGTCGCTCGATACCCCGTCGAGGATGCCCTCTACGTGCCGTATTCTCCGGTGGCGATCGCGCCCGACGGTATGGCGGTTGCGCTTGTCCCGACGCCCGGTTCCGCCCAGATCCGACGGCTCGACTGGACGCTGGATGTAGGCGAGCCCCCCTGGTCTGCAATCCGGGCGGCTGTTCTCCGACCTCCCGATGAGGGTGACTACTGCATTGACGGGTGTCTCGGGGATGTCGGCGTGACCGGCGCACTCGCGGCGTGTGTCCCCAACGCGACGATGGCTAGCACCGCAAACGGATACATCGCCTGTGCAAAATACCTGGACGACACCGACATCAACGGACCTAGTTGTTCCACAAGCTGCGATGGGGTCACCTACTACCGGACGAAACCGCCCTATCTCACAACACCCAAGACCTACTACTCAGTGCCTTACCAGTGGGGTGGCTTCGACAAGGTTTCCGATTACACGACAAACATGACGAATAACTCGAAGAGAGCGGGTGACATCAACTGCAATTGCTACGTGAAGCCTTGCGCGTCGGGTGTCGACTGTGCCGGGTTTGTGTCACGGTGCTGGCAGCTAACGCGCAGGTACTCAACTAAATCAGGCTCTGACTACTACCTCGGCGACATATCGTTCAGCGTTGGAGAGGCCCTTCGTGGCGATGTCTTCCTGAAGACGAACTACCATGTGATACTGGTTGATTACGAATCCGACGTCTCAGGCGTGAAGTGCTGGGAGTCGACCACGGGCAGCAGCAATCGAGTGGTGAATTGGTTTCGTTCATGGGGTGATCTGGGTGGCTACGTTCGCCGGAGGTACAACTCACGATGCTGAAAACCACAGGGGTCGCTCGGGTTGTGGCCGTTGCAGCGTGTACGATAATGCTCGCGGTCGGGTGTGAGGGCAGCGACGACTCAACAGCGACGCTGGTGACGGTCCCCATTGACTCCACTACGACTCAGGCATCTCCCGCCGGTGCGTCGTCCATACCGCAAGTTGCGACAACGACCACAGCGTCCGAGCCTACGCTGCGCCAGTCCTCGCGTCTGGTGGCAACACCGGAGGAGGGCCAGCCTGGAGACAGGCTGAGCATCTGCGGATCCTTGGGCAAGGCCGACGAGATCATCGTGATTTACCTAGTCGGAAGTAACGGAGACATCTGGCCCGACAGCACTGACTCCGAGGTCACGACAGAGGCCGATGGTACGTTCTGCTGGCTGGGCGAGTACCCCGCCGAGCTCCAGGTCACCGAGACGGGCGACCAATTCGGTACAAGACACCCGATCGCTCCCGGTACCTATGAACTAGTTGCCGGATATGGGAGCTTCGATTTCGCCCAAGGCGAGGTACGCGTTCTGGAATACGAGCGATAGACGCGCGGTTGACCGCGGGCGACAGGACCGCGGAGTACAATCCGGCGCCGACCGTCGGGGTTTCACTCGGTCAGTCTATCCGATCAGCGCAGAGCACGACCGGCCAGGACTATGTAGTTCTCTTCTATGAGGCAACCTCAACAGATCACGAGCGCATTTGGCCTGGACGGAGTGTCGCTCAGCGAATTGAGCCGTGACGCAGCGTTCCAACGGCCGTCCACCTCGACAGACCGAACCCCGTCTTCGCTCACCGACCGAGGTATGTGAGTGTCGTCTTTAGGTTGGTGCCAGCTGGCATCAAGGGAGAGTCAGAGTCGGCCACCGGCCGCTCGAGGCTCGATTCGTTGTCGACTCGTGCCTGGCAGCAGAGGAGCTCTGACCTGCTAGACACCCCGAGATGTTGGTAAAGCAGTCGTAGCCTCCGGTGCGTGGTACGCAAGGACCAACCTTTCTGCAGGGCGATGGAACGAACCGTTGCCCCATCAAACACACAGTCCAGTAGCAGGTTCTCGTCGCGCGACAGCTTCTCGATCGCCAACGATGAATTGCGGGGCAAACGGTTCCAAGACAGTCCCATGGGGGCGAGGTAGTAACCGGCGGCGACGGCACGCAACGCCGCCACGAATATGTCCGCGTCGGCGTCTCGTAACACGGCAGCGCTGGCACCATGCTCCAGCGCCGACTGTAGCTCGGACTCGTTACCTCGTTCGGCCACCGCTATCACCCGAAGGCCCAGTTGAAACGCGTAACCGATAACCCTCTGACTCGTTTCCGCGTCATCCAACGACACCACTACCGCCGTGGTACCCGGGTCGGGAAGCCATGCATCAGGATTACTTGTCAAACTGACTGGGAACCCGGCTGCGCCAAGCACCGACTTGAGACCGGCGCTGAAGGGGGTGTCTCGGTCTACTACGGCGATTAGTTCAGACGGCTTTGGCGTAACCACGGAACCCCCCAAAAGCAAATAACTCACCAGCATAAGACGAGCGTCAACCGACAAGGAATAATACCAAGAACTGTCGACGACGGGTGAATAGAGAGCACTTGTCGCCGGTCACGGCCAGCTCGGCTACCAAGGCAATTACATAGCGAACCTGTTCATGGCAGATGCGTCCGCCGCCGACAGGGATTCGTGCGGTTTGATATGGGAATTGGCAGCGCTTTGCTGAACGCACCCCTCGATGAAGCCGCTGAGACAGTCGAACGGATACGACTCAGCTCTCGCACGTGGATTAGGTTCAGCGACAGTCACGTTGAGCGCACCCTCAGTACGCAGATCAACGATTCTCGCTCGATAACGATCACTTCGTCGAGCGTCCGATATCGGCACGTCTCCGCTCGGTGTGGTGGCTACTGCGGGTGGTGATACCGTTGGTGGGATTTGGTATGGAACCGGATGGCTCTTTGACGCGTGTATGGGGGGAGACACGGTAGGAGGTTCGGTGTGGGAGGACAGCGGCAAAGCGTGATGATCAATCCGGTGCAGCCACCAGACTTCGCGAGTTTCTACGACGCTAGTCGCGACGCGATTCGTCGTGCGCTGGCGTTGACTATTGGTGATGTTGCGGCTGCAGATGAGGCCGTGGATGAAGCCATGACCAGAGCACTCGCCTCTTGGGAGAAGATCCGTGGCTATGAGAATCCTGAAGGGTGGGTGTATCGGGTCGGGCTGAATTGGGCTCGCGGCCTCTATCGCAAACGCCGCTACGAGATCTTGACTCAGATTGAACCAGACTCGTCATCCGCGGAGATGTCTCTTCCTGATTCGGATGTGATCGCAGCGGTGGGGCGGCTATCGCTCCGGCTGCGTGCGGTTGTTGTTGCTCGTTACTACCTCGATTGGTCGACGGCGGAGACGGCTGAGGCGTTGCAGGTGCCGGAGGGGACGATCAAGAGCCGGCTGTCGCGGGCGCTGGGTCGTCTTGCCATGGAATTGGGAGAAACACGATGAATAGGTTGGAAGAACGGATTCATGGCAGTCTGCATGCCGCAGCCGTTTTGCTGCCCGAAGAAACGACCGTCCGGGCGGTTGCTGCAGAGCCGCCGGTGTCGCGGTGGCGGGGGCCCGCGGTGGCGGTTGCGGCGCTGGTCGCTGTGTTTGTCGTGTTGGGTGGGTCGCTGCTGCTGGTCACCAACCTCGGTGGAGGCGGCGGAGAGTTGGCGTCGCCGGGTGTGGTTCCTGAGCGGTTCCCGGTGCCCGAGTATGTCCCCGCTGATACTGAGCTCGTCTACGGCAACTATGCGGTCATGGATCCTGACAGCCCTGCTTCGGTGGGGGCGGTGATCGCCCGCACCACCGATGAAGGTTTCGAGAACGCTGTCGTGGTTACGGTGTACGACTCGCCAGACCTCGGCATCGTCGGGCCCGGCGAGCGCATCGACGTCGGCGAACACGCCGCGGTGGTGGTTGAGAACGAGAACGGTGTGCAAATGAGCTGGGTTCAAGACGAAAAAACCGTCTACATCTACGCCGCTCGCGGGAGTCGAGAAGACACACTTGCGATCGCAGCCGCGGTGAATGCCACGGGTGCCGAGCCATTTGGAAGCAGCGCCCTTTCCATCGGGGACCTGCCGGACGGATACTCGACCTTTGCGCAGCCACGGCTGCTTTCGACCGAGTCTCGTCCCGATGTGACCATCGAGGGTCCCCCAATCAGCGAGCCGGCGACGATCCGGTTCGTTTCTATCGAGGTGTGGCTTGACAGCATCGAATACGGAATCGGACCCAGCGGGTATGGGAACGCTCTGGAGGTGCGCGGGCACGATGGCTACCGAACCGAGAACGACACCGGTGTTGGGATCTGGTGGGTGGAGTCTCCGGGTGTAACGGTGTCCGTCTTCGGGAACTACCCGGAAAGCGAGCTCCTGGCCATCGCCGAGGGCCTCGAGTTCGAATCTGAGACGGAATGGCGTCGCCGCTACAGCTCAGAGGGACCGGAAGCCCCATCCACGACAACGACGGAGGTCACTGCCACCTCCGAGGAACCCGCCGCCGTAGGGACCGACGGGATCGGACCGGACGCACCGACCACGACAGCAACAAACCCTGGAGGCTGAGAACGCTCAACGACACCGGAGGCGGCCCGCCTTCGCTGGCCGAGTCGCTGCTATCCACCGAGGTGGGCATGTCCAACAAACAACTGGTCACCACAGGCGACCCAACGCAAGCCAAAAGGGAGACCCGGCGTCGCTTCCGCCCGCAGCGAGGGGCCATCCGGGTCTATGCAGCCGCGGTGGTGTGGCTGGTGGCATCGCTGATGGCCACGGGTTGCAGCTCATCATCGGAACCCGAGTCGGTCAACGATTCTGCGCCAGCGTCATTCGCCGAGCGCTACCTTGCCTACACCCTCGGCACGGCTGACACAGACGAAGCAGCACAAGTCGAGCAACGGCTCTTCAACGAGATCCAAAACTCCATAGCGGCATGCATGAAAGCGGAAGGCTTCACGTATCACCCTGCCGTTGGTATCGAATCAGTGCACGGGACAACCTTTAGTTTCACCACGGAGGAAGAAGCGCGCGCCCACGGGTTCGGCATCGTCGCCGCCGCCCGAGAAGCGGCTATGCCGATTCCGCCGAATGAGAACGACGAGTACCTGATGGCTCTCGACCCGGCCGCACAGCAAGCCTACGGCGACGCAATGGATGGGGATCCGTACGTCCCCGACGACGGTTGTGTCGGGATGGCCGAGCAACAAGCAATGGAACATCTCGGTATCGCAGATCTGGTAGCAGCAACGGGCGCCGACTTCTACGAAAAGGTGGAGTCCGATCCGCGGATGGTTGGAGCCGAACAGGATTGGGTCGCCTGCGTACGTGCAGAAGGCTTCGACACCAACGCCACGACAATGCTCGAGTTCGTCAACGAGTTCGTACAGGAATTCCAAACCATCGCCGGACCGGCCAACCCGGACGCTGACCTCAACTCACCCGAGGTAGCTGCATTTCAAACAAAAGAGATCGAAGCAGCACTAGCCACACTCCCATGCAACCAGAAACGAAACGAAGTACTCGCAAACGTTGAACGCGAACTCCTCACCACCGAAACCGGCAGCAACCCGTGAGGATGGTGCCCCGTCCGACACGTGAAACGGCAACCGTTTCGCCAGTTGGTCCGCATTTGGTCCGCGAGACGATGAAGAACCGCCACAAATGACGACAACCGTTGATCGCCGAAAACGTCTATTGCACAAAGCATTTCGGCGAATCAGTGCAATCGCCGATACCCCTTCGCTTTGATTTGTAATCAGCAGGTCATGGGTTCGAATCCCTTCGCCAGCTCCAGCGGTCGGCTCTTGGTGTGATCTTCCACTAACGTCGCTCTGGCGATGCCAGCAAGCGACGCAGAGGCGATATCCCGGTCGGTTGATGATCCCGAGCAGTTCTCGGTGGTTTACGAGCGGCACCACGACGCCATCTTCCGCTATGTGGCCAGGCGGGCCGGTGTGGACAGGGCGCCGGACCTGACGGCAGACGTCTTCTTGACCGCGTTCAGGATCCGCAGCCGCTATGACACAACCAGGAATTCGTGCCTCCCATGGCTGTACGGGATTGCCACCAACGTGATCGGCGATGAGTTGCGACGGACACGACGTCGCACACGCAAGTATCTAGCTTTTGTCGGGCTCAACCCACCCACCGACCATGCGCATGAGGATGCCGATGACCGGCTGATGGCTGCGGCGGTCAGTGGCGAGCTGAACATGGCTCTCGGCTCGCTGCGCAAGGGTGACCGTGACGTGCTGCTGTTGTACGCCGTTGCGGGGATCGAGTACAGGGAGATCGCTGAGGCGTTGGGGATCCCTATCGGCACGGTCCGGTCCCGACTGTCTCGGGCGCGACAGAAGCTGCGAGAACTGTTACCGGGGTTGGCACAAATAACATGATGACACCTAGGCGCGACGTATGAACGATCGACAACTCGACGAGGCATTGCGACGTCTTGCGGGCGATCCCGAACCGACAGACGCCGATCGGGAGGTTTCTCGACGCGCCCTGGCCTCAGCGATCGGCGGTGCCAAACACCGCACGGTCCGGCGGAGGCCGTTGTTGCTGGGGATGGTCGGTGTTGTTTCCGTGCTGGCGCTCGTCGCAGCCGTTGTGGTGTCGCAGATAGGGCGTCCCAGCGCGGCGGAAGCGGCATTTGGAGAGATAGCGCGGGCGGCGGAGGTTGCCGATCCGCTGACTATCCCGCCCCAGCGATACGCGTACGTGAGCTCCGAGCAGACCGCACTGGCGGTGGAACCCGTCGAGGCCTTCGAAGGGCTACGTGACCGTCCGCTTGCTTATCTGCTTCCCGAGACCCGGGAAATGTGGGTCGGTGATGACGGCACCGTCCAGCTGCGCATAGCCGCTCGGACCCCCCGGTTCTTCGACGCTCAGGACGAAGCCGACTACCACGCCGCAGGCTACGACGAGATTGACAACATCGGCGTTGCCGTGACCCAGACCTACACCGGCGTAACCTCGATCCTGGACGAGGCCGAGTGGCCAACCGATCCCGACGAGCTGAAGAACTCCATCGTCGGAATGCTCTCCGGCTCGGACGATCGGCCGCTGACTGTCCAGATCCTCGATACGGCCCTCGACCTGCTCCGATACCCGGCGACGCCTCCGAGCCTGCGTGCAGCCGCACTTCGAGTCATCGGGAATCTCGATCTCGCCCTCACCGAGCGAACTGCCGACGGCGGCGCCACGTTCACCATCACCTACGACACTCCGGAGCGAACGACCCTGTCAATCACCGTCGACGGAGAAGGACAACTTCGTCACGAGTCGATAATCCTCCTCGACGGCGATTCGACGCTTGGTGTGCCGCCGGGGACCGCTATGGACGACACCATGCACGATCCTGTCCGGATGGTCGATAGCCTTGACAAGTCGTAGCATTGGGTTCTTCGTAGGACGACGAGGTCGGCTGTACCGGGGATCAGTCACGCGGTCTCGCCTCAAACGCTGGATATAGGGGATAGCCTGCCAAACTGAGGTAGTGCTGAAGATTCACGGAATCATCGTGGTGTCGGTGCTGACGCTCATTGCAGGCGCATGCACCCATGAGGAGCATGCGACGCCGCTGCCGTTCGTGGATTCCGTGGCGCCAGTCGCTGAGGCTGCGTCGTTGTCGATGGATTCCGACGGGGTCAGTGTGGACGTATACGGCACGGGCGGCTGCGTAACCATCGTCGAACACGTGCCGGAGTACGGCTACCTGGAAGATGAATTCTGTGTGTCGGATCCAACGTCGGATCCGTACGGCAAGCGGTTCACGACTCCCGCATGTCCGGTGTCGAATTTCGGCGACGAATGCCCGCGCTGGCTCTCGCAATCCACCATCGGTAGGACCGTGACCGGGGCTTCCTTCGTTTGCACCTGGAAAGGGCGCACGGAGGTGAAGGACGGGTGGTGGATCGCCGCCGGTGGACTCGGCGCCGACGAAGCCTTTCCGCTCGATGCGGACGGTGTCCGGCTGGACTCAGTCTCCAACGAACTCGACGATACGATGCGGGAGAGATGCGAGATAGTCGCAGCGCCCATCACTGAGGCGCGGTTGGAGATCGATCCGGGGCGGTTCGACCTCCCGATCACGGTGGAGCTGGATGTCGGTGTGTCGGGGACCTTCCTGCTGCGGGATGGATTCCAGCCGTTCCGATACGAGTCCATGCTTCCGATTGGCGGTGCCCCGATGCTGGTTGTCGTCTACGAGGGGACTGAGGGGAGCCCAATCGGATCGGTGGCGGTGCCTGAACCGCCAGAGTGCAACGACCCGGTCTTTCACCTCGAGCTTTCCGGCCCGTCAGGGAAATGGGGCTGCGGTTAGCGACTCGCGTGCAACCGATCGACGGTTTGGCGCGTTCTTTGTCCGTGAGCAATGCGAAGGAGCGATGCTGTGACCGGGGTGAGGGACTCGGTGCGATCTGATGCGGATGGGGCCGTGTTCGGCCGACTGCAGATGGAACTGGTTCGGTACGCCGCCGCGCTTGTCGGTCCATCGGAAGCCGAGGATGTTGTGATGACCGCGGCGGGCCGGGCAATCCGCCGTGTCTCGCTCTCACAGCTCGAAAACCCACGCGGTTACCTGATGAAGGGTGTCCTCAACGAGGCCCGAGGCAGAGGCCGCCGCCGTCGCCCCCTACGGTTGGATCACCAGGACGTGGCCATCGAAATGGACCAGGGTATGGCCGAGATCCTCGACGTGCTGCTCACACTTCCGATTCGACAGCGGGCCGCCGTCTACCTCTATTACTGGGATCGGGCACCGATATCGGACATCGCAGAGACGATGGGGATAGGCGCCGGCACGGTCAAGCGGTATCTGCATCTTGCCCGCAACAAACTGAAAGGCGTGTTGTGATGCTCACCGAAACACAAGAAGATCGATTGCACCAGGGCTCTGACCCTGCTTGTCGAGGCGGTCCCCGAGCATATGCAACTCGTGGCAACGGCTCCGCAGCGAAGGCGACGCCCTGGTATTGCACTGCTCGCCGGGTTTGCGGTGATCCTTGCCGGATTCGTGCCGTTTCTGTTCATGCGCAGTGGCCGAAACGATGCCGAATACGATGCGACGTCGACAACGATGGTCGGAACCGCCGCCGCGCCCGCTGCCATGTCCTTTGGTGAGCCGACTCCACTGGGAGCACCGTCGGGTGAGGTGCGCGGGCTCATAGCGGCGGGCGATGCGCTGTACGCAGTCACCGTAGAACATACCGACCAGGTTCTGATGTCGCACGATCAGGGCGCTACTTGGCAGACATTCTCGAGGCCGACCCTGGGGATGCGGAGGGGATCTTCGCCGCTGGACAGCAAATCGTCCTAGTGGCGAACGATGGCGATCCGGCTCGAGATACCGTCGAGCCCGGCTCGATCGTGACCGGTGCGCCTCGTGTTCTCGTCTACGACCCGGTGACCGACCACAGCTCCGAGGTCACCCTGCCGCGTCCCGAAGACCCGGTGATGACAGGTTTGCCCCTCGATTCCGGTACGGATGTCACCGGATGCGCTCTCGGGGGCTACCAGAGTTGGGCCCAGGCGGGCGGTATCGCGGTCGGTGACAGGATTGTCGTGATCGCGACACTGAATCTAGTTGGCCGGTTTCCGGACGGATCGACGATTTGTGACGGACAGACTTACAGGTCTCTGATATGGACGTCGGATGATGCTGGTGCCTCGTGGGCGCTTCACGACGGTCCCGCGCTCGTGGAAATCAGCTGGACCGGCAGCCGGTTCGTGGCCTGGTCAACCGCCCCGTCCTCCGCCGGTGATCCCTACGGCACCGATCGCACTCTATTGACGTCGCCGGACGGTGTTGACTGGACGGAGGCCGCAACCACACCGTCGATACCAGATGGAGCATTCCTATCGGGGACGTCGATCTCAGCCGCCGACGGGAGGATCATCACAACCGCCGGTGTGTGGACTTGGTCCACCGTAATAGCTGACGGAATCACCGATCCCGGACAACTTGGTGAGGCTCTTGGCCTCGGGCCCGACGTGGAAGAAACCGTCGCGTACCTCGGGGTTGACCTCCCGCTCGATACCGCCGAAAAGGACACACTTACCAGCTATATCGGATCCATTTTGCCGATCGGAGCGGCAATAGCCATCTCCGACGACGACGGCACGACCTGGAAAACTGAGTACGTCTCCATACCGGTCGCTGGGGCAACCGTGGCAGGGGGAGAATTTGTCGCTCTTGCTCCTGTCGAGTCGGCAGGAGCGTACGCCGGCCATTCGGCACTACTCGATTCGACGGACGGGAGCAGCTGGACAGAGGTCGTGGCGCTACCCATCGACGGATTGGGAGTCGATTCTCTTGCAGCAACACCGAGCGCGATCTACGTGGCCACCGGCGGCGTCTGGCGTGTTCCACTCTCCTCGCGGTGAGGGTCACAGATCGCGGCGCATGTTGACGATCTTCACCTGGGTGGGGCCTACCATCTCAACACCTTTGCCGGTCACCTGGAAACCGTGGCGCCCGTAGAAACACCGTGCCCGGTTGTTGTCGATCTCAGTGCTCACTGTCATCGCCGTGAAGCCATTCCTGACCGAGGCGTCGACCGCCGCGTCGATGAGTTTGGTGCCGATACCGGAGCCGATGATCTCCTGGAGGACGACCACTCCGGACAGCTCGATGATCGTTGCGGTCTGGGTGCGGGTCGAGGCAAAGCCGACCACCCGTTCCCCCTGTCTTGCGATGTACATGCGGCGCTCCGGGCCGCCAAGTCGGTCACGGATCACCCGGGGATCGGCGATCTCTGCGATCACCTCTTCGGTTGCACCAG
Organism: uncultured bacterium; assembly: GCA_963777645.1. GTDB lineage: Bacteria > Actinomycetota > Acidimicrobiia > Spongiisociales > UBA5794 > JAAETI01. Next base: position 254,665 of record CAVZRA010000005.1, read on the forward strand.
AGAAGCCGGGTGCACCCGGCCCCGCCTGTCGCCATGCCTCCCAGAGAAACGCCGAGATCAAATTGACATCGGATGCAGTTGCTTCAGCGATTTCGAGAGGTGATGCGGTCATCGTTCCCATTCAACCGCAACAGGTTTCGGCCCGAAAGTCGCGAAATCCGCGTTTCTGTCACACCCCACTAATAACGTGGCGGCATGCTCTCAGAAAAGGACATACGGATACTCGATTTCGAGGCTGGCTGGTGGCACTTCCCCGAGCCCAAGGATCGCGCCATTCGTGACTACCTGGGCATGAGTTCGACGCGGTACTACCAGGCACTGCGGCGGCTCGTCGATGACGACGACGCCGCTCAGCAGTACCCGTTGGTGATCAAGCGGCTGCGCAAGATGAAGGAAGACCGCAAGAAGGCGCTGGCGAAGCGAATCGACACACCGGTCGGCGGATGAACGGGCCGCCGCCGGACGTGGCCACCGATACGGTCGACACAAGGCCCGAGCGAGACCTGAACGCGGTGATCACCCGGATGGGGGTTGCCGCCTGGAGCATTGTCGGGGCCGCTGTGCTGATCTGGATCGTGCTACAGGTGCTCGGGCGTCTGAAGATCCTGTTAGCGCCGGTTGTCCTGGCTGTTGCCATCATCTACATCCTCAACCCGTTGGTGAGCTGGTTGGCGAGACGTCGCATCCCGAGGATCATCGCCGCCTTTCTCGGGTTTCTCTTCATCGCCGCCATCCTGGTGGGAATAGGGGCAGCAGTCGCCCCGGTGATCGCCGACCAGGGTTCGCAGCTCACCACCGACTTTCCCCAGATCTACGAAGACGCCACCGCCGACCTCGAGAACCTCGCCGCCGACATGGGGTTCCCCGGGGTTGAGCTGTGGTCGTACGAGGAGGTGACTGACTTCCTCCAGGATCCTGAAGCTCAGGATCAGATTCTCTCGGTTGTCTGGGAGCGGTTGGGGGCAGTGACCAGCGGCTTGCTCGAGACCATTCTCGTCTTTGTCATCGCACCGGTTGTCGCGTTCTACGTGCTCATCGACCTCCCCCGTATCCGCCGGGAGTCGGTGTCGCTCATCCCGCAGCGGCATCGGGATGAGGTCCTCTTCGTCTCCCGCCGTCTCGGTGGCGCCGTCGGCGGGTTCCTCAGAGGCCAGATGTTGGTGGCGCTGATCGTCGGGCTGCTCACCAGCACCGGTTTCTGGATCATCGGGCTCAATTTCTGGCTGATCATCGGGATGGTCGCCGGTGCCCTCAACATCATCCCGTTTGTCGGTCCCTGGGTCGGTGGGTTTCTCGGGGTCGTTGTCGGCTTTGCCACTGCAGACCTGCGCACCGCAGTCCTTGCTGCCCTGGTGGCTTTCATCGTTCAACAGCTCGACAACCATCTCATCAGCCCCAACGTGTTGCGGGCAACAGTCCATCTGCACCCCGCTGTGATCATCCTGTTGATCGTCCTCGGTGGCGGCATCGGTGGCATCTGGGGTGTCCTGCTGGCGGTGCCTGTGGCGGCGGTCATCAAGATTCTCACGGGTCACCTCTGGCGTACCCGGGTACTCGGGCAAACCTGGGAGGACGCATATGCGGATATTGTGAAGTCCTCCCAACCGCCGGAGACGCTGCTCGATGAAATCAGGGAGTCTGTCCGCCACCCCGCCGCCTCCGTGGCCACCGACGCCGACGCCGGTGGCGAAGACACAGAAGCGTCCGAGGGTGACCCGCCGTCCGAGAACGGCGTCGAGTAGCACGCGTTCACCATGCTCGATCTGATTCTCGGTGTGCTACTGGTCGGTCTGGCCATCCGCGGTTGGATGCGGGGCCTGGTCAGGGAAGTGATCAGCCTTGCCGTCCTCGTCGTCGGGACGGTTGCCTCGTTCCGCCTTTCGACGCCGGTCGGCCATGTGCTGGCCAACATGTCGGGCATCTCTCCCGATGTGGCGCGCTACGTCGCCGGGATCGTCATCTTCCTGACGATCGCCATTGTCGCTGCGGTCGTCGGCCGATTGCTTCATCTCGGTATGCGGGTCCTCCCGGGTGTCTCAACGCTCAACCGTGCGGCAGGGGCCGCGCTCAGCTTGATTGCTCTGACGCTCGTCGTGACGTTGATCGTCTCGCTGGCCAGACTGGTGGATCTGCCGGACGGTGCGGAGCAGCAACTGGAAGATTCGACTGTGGTTGCGGCATTGACCGGGCCGGACACGCTTCCCCAGCGGGTGCTCGGGCTGCTGTCCGGAGACCGGGTGCTCGAGCTGTCGCTTCGCATCCGTGCTCTCACCGGGAAGGAGCATGCTGTCGCCGCGGCAGCGACACCGGTGACTCTGCCCGCCGCCGCTGCCGACCGGCTGCAACGTCTTCCCGATGTCGAGGAGACCATGCTCGATCTGCTCAACCGGGAACGAGTTGCCGCCGATGTCGACCCGCTGCCCGCCGCTCCAGGCCTCGCCGACGTGGCATATCAGCTCGCCGTCGCCGGCTACACCACGGGACAGGTCGATCTTCTCGACGACGTGGAACTGCGGGCCCTGCTCAACGAGGCCGGTATCCCGACGGTCACCTCCGTGGAACTGGCGGTGCTCGCCGCAGGACCTGAGTCGGCGCACACCGCACTCGTCGAGCAGATGGCTGCGACGATGAACGCCGCTGAGGCAACGAGGGCCGGCATTGCAGTAGTCAAGGGCCCCGTCGGGTTGCTGGTGATCGAGTTGCTCACCGGCTGAAGCCGTCGCCGGGTTTTGTCGTTCGTTAGGGTGACGGCAGAATCGTCCCTGCGACCGACGACGCCGGAGCAGTGACTCCGTAGTCTGTGGCGTACATGGAGTAGGAGGAAGCTTGAACGTCCTTGAGTGTGAGGGTCTCGTCAAGAGATTCGACGGTCTTGTCGCCGTCGATGGAGTCGGCTTTAGCATCGCGGCTGGCGAGACCTACGGGCTGCTCGGGCCCAACGGTGCCGGCAAGACGACTGCAATCTCGATAATCTCCGGCATCCTCCGGGCCGACGCCGGCAAGGTGATGGTGGCAGGCAAGGAGATCACCACCAGGACCACAGACGGCAACGCCGAGATCGGCTACGTGCCCCAGGACATTGCCATCTATCCGGATCTCACCGCACGGGAGAACCTCCGTTTCTTTGGCAAGCTGTACGGCATTCCCAAGGAGAGGCTCATCAGACGTATCGGTGAGGTCCTCGAAGTGATCGGTTTGACCGATCGTGCCGACGATCGCACCGAGGAGTACTCGGGTGGAATGAAGCGACGTCTCAACATCGGGATCGGTCTGCTCCACGAGCCGAGTTTGCTGATCCTCGACGAGCCCACCGTCGGCGTCGATCCGCAGAGCCGCAACTCGATTCTCGAGAGCGTCGAAGCTCTCGGCACCGCCGGGACCGCCGTCCTTTACACAACGCACTACATGGAGGAGGCGGAGCGGCTCTGTGACCGGGTGGCGATCATCGACGCAGGCAAGATTCGTGCCGAGGGGACCCGGCGGGAGCTGGTCGAGTTGATGGGGGAGAAGGACACCATCAACCTCGGTGTCGTCGGGTCGGCGCACCGGCTCGCCGAAGCACTGGGGACGATGGAACAGGTGCAGAGCGCCACCGCTGTTGAGGGCTCGGTGGAGCTGCTGGTCGAGGGAGCTAGCAGCCTCCTGCCCAGGATCCTCGAAATGGCGCAGAGCGTTGGGGTGACGGTATCGGGTGTCGAGGTCATCGAGCCGAACCTCGAATCGGTGTTTCTCCATCTGACCGGGAAGGCGTTGCGCGACTGATGAGAGCCGCAATCATCATCGCCCTCAAGGATCTGTCGCAACGGATTCGCGACAAGTCGGCCATTCTGCTCGGCCTGGTGGCACCGCTCGGGCTGGCACTCATCTTCTCGGCGATCATCCCGGACGCCACCGCCAGCTCATTCAATGTGCACGTCGGGGTGGTCGACAACGATGGCGGCCAGATCACGAGCGGGTTCATCAACGACGTGCTCCCCGCGGTGGAGGCCGAGGGCCTGCTCACCGCAACCAGGTTCGACGACATGGGCCAGGCACTCGCCGAGGTCGAGACCGGTGATCTGGACGCCGTCTACATCTTCCCGGCCGGATACTCCGCATCGGTGCAGGGTGGTGCCGGTGGGACGGTGCGGCTGGTCACCAACGTCGATTCGACCATCGGGGGGCAGATCGCAAAGGCGGTCCTCGACAGCTACCTGGCGCATGTGGAGACGGTGACGATCTCGGCGGGCACCGCCATGATCAACGGCGCCCAGGATCTCGCCGCGATCACCGCGGCGGCACAGGCAGCCGCTCCCGCGGTCGAATTGACCGATGTCCAGGCATCGAACCGGACGCTGGATACAACCACGTTCTTTGCCGCGGGCATGGCGGTGTTCTTCCTCTTCTTCACGGTCCAGTTCGGCGTGTCATCGCTGCTCGAGGAGCGGATGAACGGCACCCTGCCGAGGCTCCTGGGAGCACCGATCAGCAGGTGGAGCGTCCTCGGGGGCAAGGCATTGACCAGTTTTGTCCTGGGTCTAGTCTCGATGGTGGTGCTGGCGATTAGTACGACGCTGTTGATCGGCGCCACCTGGGGCAACCCGGTGGGCGTAGCCATCCTCATGATGGCAGGCGTGCTCTCGGCGCTCGGCATCATGGCGGTGGTAGCTGTGATTGCCAGGACTCCCGAGCAGGCGGCCAACTGGCAGTCGATCGTCGCGGTCGTCCTCGGGCTGATGGGCGGCACGTTCTTCCCGCTCAGTCAGGGGCCGAGGTTGCTGGCACTGCTGTCGAAGCTGACGCCACATGCCTGGTTCATGCAGGGTCTCGGTGATCTCTCATCTGGTGCCGGGCTCAGTACGGTGATTGCTCCGACGCTGGCGATGCTTGCGTTCTTCGTCGTCACTCTCGGCATATCGGTGTGGTTCGGGAGAGGGAGGGTGCTCGCACCATGAAGGCTCTTGCGATTACTGCCGTCAACGTGAAGCGACTGCTCCGCGACCCGTCGACGATCTTCTTCGTGTTCGTCTTCCCCATGCTGCTCATACTCGTTCTCGGTGCGTCGTTCGGAGGGTCGTTCCGTCCGAAAGTCGGTCTGCTCAACGCTGGGAACGGCCCCTATGCGGCTGCGTTTGCCGATCAGATCACCGGTGACGCCGAGTTCAACACGATCGAGTACAAGGACGACGACGGCCTACTCACAGATGTCGAACGCGGTCTGGTGAACATGGGTGTCATCATTCCCGCCGATTACGACCAGCGGCTGAACGCGGGAGAGGTCGGCAAGGTGGAATTTGTCGGTCGTGCCGATCAGAGCGTCGTCGAGTACCGGGCGACCATCGAGGCGATCGCTGCCGGCCAGAACTCCATATTCAGTGCCGCCCGGGTGACTGCCGATGCCGGCCTGACCGACTTCGCCACCGCCGTGGCTGACGCCCGGATGGTGGCCGCAGCTTCGGGAGGGATCGACATCGCAACGGAGACGACCGGAGAGGCAATGTTCGGTGACAACCTCGGCCAGTTCGACCTGGGGGCACCATCCAACCTGATCTTGTTCGTCTTCCTCACTTCGCTGGCCGGCTCGGCCGCCCTGATCAACACGCGGCGGCTCGGCGTGTCACGACGCATGGTGTCGACCCCGACCTCGATCGCACAGATCCTGGTCGGTGAGACCGGGGGCCGCTTTGCCATCGCCATGACTCAGGGCTTGTTCATCATGATTGGTGCCGCGCTCGTCTTCGGGGTGCACTGGGGCAACCTGGTGGGGGCAGGTGCATTGCTGATCATGATCGCTCTGGTCGGGGCGGGCTCAGGCATCCTGATGGGTGCGATTTTCGACAACGACGAGCAAGCGGGCTCGCTCGGGGTATTCCTCGGGCTTGGCCTGGCCGCACTGGGTGGGTGCATGGTGCCGCTCGAGATCTTCCCGAAGACGATGGTCACGATCGCACACATCACCCCGCATGCCTGGGGGCTCGACGGCTTCGCCGAGTTGATCCGGAGGGGCGGCAACGTGACCTCGATCATTCCCCAGCTGGCAGTGCTCGCCGGATTCGCCGTCGTGCTGCTGACCCTCGGCACCTGGCGGCTGCGGGCCAAGCTGACCCACTGACGCCGCTACTCGTTGTCGAAGTCGAAGAATGGTGAGTGGTGTCGGGGTCTCGGCGTCGATTCGGTGTCGACTGGAGGGGGTTGGGGAGCCTTTCGCTGGACCCGGTTCGTCTTCTTCTCACGCCGAACGGCCGCAAGCCACACCGCGCTGGCGAGACCCACCGAGAGCAGTAGCAAGATGACTATCCACCAGGGGAAACTTGCCTTCGGGTAGGTCGTCTTGGCGTACATGTACAGCTCGGAATCGAGCGGGATAGTCCACGAGAGGTGGCCGTCGGTTGTGATCACATCGGCGTTGTTGTCGCCGATCTCACCGGGTAGCGACACCAGTATGTGCCCTTCGAGTGTCGCCGGGTCGATCGAGTCCGGAGATACGGGGAACTGCGAAAGATCCAGTTCACCAGCGACATCGAGGGTTGCCTCGAGTGAGGTGCCTTCGTCGGTCATCTCGAGATCAAACGATGTGAAGTTGCCGGCGGAAGCCGCTTCGATCTGTGTTGGATCGTCGAAGGTCACCTGGGTACTGTAAATGGTCATGTCGCCTTCGATCCGGGTGCTGCCCTCACCCACCAACCCCAGATCGAGCCCGGAGATGATGGTCTCGCTGTCACCGGCGAGTTGATCGATCAGATCCTTGAGCTGGTTGTTGATTCCGACCTCAGCAGCGAGTGTGCCCGACCCGTTCTCGCCGACGTCGAGCAGCAGTTTCACGTCGGCGCGGCACCCCGCCATGAGCAGAGCCAAGAGGACAACGAGTGCGGCGAGACGTTTCATTGGACGTCGGTGACTCTAGTTCCTCCGCGGCGACGGGCGATCCTGGCGGCGAGTCGTATCCTGAGCCGGTGACAGAAGCAAACCCCCAGAAGACGGATCAATTTGTGGCCGCTCTGGTCGCTGCGTTTCCCAACTACGTCGTCGGGCGTCTCGCCGCACTCGGCGTGGAGCCCGACGACGAGCTCGACGCAGCGGTCGCCAGCGCTAACAGCCGGTTGGAGATAGAGCTGCGGGAGTTGCTGTCACAACCCGAGCTCGCGCAGGTCGAGTCGCCGCTCGAGGTGGTGCGGCGGGCCACTCAACCGATCACTGCGATGCTCGCCGGGCGGGGCGTTCCGCCTGCCGGACGTGACGAGTGGCATGCCGAGACGCAGCCGGAGGACCCTTATGGCCTCTACCCGGCATCGTCGCAGGAGTTGGGGGAGGAGGCGTGGCGGCTCCATCTCGATTGGGGGGTTCGCAAGGCGCGGGCGGTGGCAGGTGTTGTTCCCAAGAAATCGGCCGGGTCGGGACTCGGGGTGCCTGCGGTTGCGCTGTTCGGTGTGCCCGTCGAGCAGCGGGACGGTTTGCGTGAGGTCATCGAGCGCCGTGACTACCGGGCGCTGATATGGCGGAACCCTGCGGCATTGGATAGCGTGAATGAGGTTCGGCCGGTGCTTGTGCTCGTATACCTGGGCCATCCTGAGGCACACCAGGCGATTCGCCGCCTGGCGAGGGAGCAGATCCGGGTGGTCGCACTCGGTGAGGATGTGAACGACCTCACGATGCCGGGAGTGATGGCGCTAGGTGCTGAGGAGGTCATCGACCCGGGCCGGCTGCTATCCCGTCTCGACCGGCTGCTGCCCGACCGGGCGTGAGCTTGCTTTGCGGAGGCTGAATGCCACGAGCCCCGTGAGCACAACGGCCGCCCCGACCCACTGGCTGACCCCGAACGTCTCGGAATAGATCGAGACGCGCCCAGATGATCGCTCCCAACGGTTGGCCGAGCAGGAGGATCGCGGTGTCGACCGCAGGCAGGTTGGGCATCGACCGCGAGATAAGCAGCCATCCCACCACCTGGGCAATGAGGGCAATCAGGAAGATCCACCCGTGTGCGGGCCAGGTGATCTCGAGGCTGAAATTGGAGGAGAACACCAACCCGATGAATAAAGCAGCCAGCGCGGTGCCAACTGTCGAGTCGAATAGCGGGCCGGTCGGGGGAGCAACGTGGCCCCGGTTTGCCTGGCGCAGTGTCAGCACGAAACCGGCGTAGAAGAAGGCGGACAGAACGGCCTGTGCGGTGCCGACCACCGGGCTGTCCCCGTAGGCGTCCGTGCTGCCCGCCCCCGAGATCAGGTAGACGCCGAGCAGGATCACGGGGACCAGCCAGATGGCTTTCCGCCCCGGCTTCTCAGCGAACATTATCCATGCGAGGAAGGCGACGATGATCACCTGGAGGTTGGCAACGACGGTGGCGAGCCCGGCACCTATGGCAGCGATCGATGCGTGCCAGAAGGTCAGGTCGAGGGCGAGAAACACCCCGGAGGCGACGGCGATCAGCCGGCTCTTGCGGGGGCGCTGATCTCGTTTCCGGGTGACCCAGTACAACACGGCGAGCATGGGGAGCGCATACAGCGCACGGAAGAACGCAATGGTGAGCTCGCCGGCGTCCTCGGCGGCGCGTACCAGTATCGGCACGAACGAGATGCAGAACACGCCGGCCGCCGCCATCAATCGGTAGGCGCGATCGGACATTCGGCGAGGTTAGCGAGATACTGGTACGACGTCGCCGAGCTGGTTGTCGGGCATGGGCCATCCTGCCGCGTGACGTGCCGGACGCGGCTAGGTGACCCGAGAGGCGCAGTCGACAACAATACGATTGCACCGGAAACAATATGAGCGTATTGTTGGAGCTGTGCCGACTCTATATCGCCGGGGTGACAGACCCACTGAGGACCTGACCAGTAGAGCACGCATTAGGGATGCGGCGATGGTCGAGTTCGCCGAGGAGGGTTTCCGGGGGGCCACGATGAAGAGCATCGCCGCTGCCGCCGGGGTCTCGGTCGGATTGGTCCAGCATCATTTCGGCACCAAGGAAGAGCTGCGTCGGGCGTGCGACGATGCGGTTCTCGGCATGCTCCGCACCAAGATGGACGCACTCGATACGGGGACATTCACCGATCCGGCCGTACTGAGCGGGTTGATGGCCGCAGCTCCGCTGGTGCAGCGCTACGTGGGGCGGGCCCTGGTTGACGGATCGGACGCAGTGCAGGGTCTGGTCGACGAGGCGATGGGGCAGATGGAGGCGTACCTGACTACCACGTCACCTGATCGGTATCCCGAAGGAGCCGGCATCACCAGGGACACCGCGGCAGTGATGACCGCGGTCAGCACCAGCATCATGGTCCTCCAACCGATGGTCGCCGAGCGGATGGGAGTCACGCCATGGACCGACGAAGCGATCATGCGGATCGGGACGGCGATGCTCGACGCGTTCGAGTTCATCGCCGACATGGTGGCATCCGATTTCTGGCGGAAACTGCGCTCAGGCGTCACCGCGTCCCCGATAACCAGCAAGGAGATGACGGAATGACCGATGCCATCCACATTCGTGGTCTCGAGAAGAGCTACGGCGATACCCGGGCCCTCAACGGACTCGACTTGTCGGTCGAGGAAGGGGAGGTCCACGGTTTCCTCGGACCCAACGGGGCGGGGAAGACCACGACGCTACGCATCCTCCTGGGCCTGCTGCGAGCCGATGCCGGATCCGCCAACATGCTCGGCGGCGACCCGTGGACGGATGCGGTCGCGCTCCACCGCAGGCTTGCCTACGTTCCCGGTGATGTCGAGCTATGGCCCAATCTCACTGGAGGCGAGGCGATAGACATCCTCGCCCGGTTGCGGGACGGCGGTGACCTCGCCCGCCGTGACGAGCTGTGTGAGCGTTTCGATCTCGACCCGACCAAGAAGGGCCGTACCTATTCGAAAGGCAATCGTCAGAAGGTCGCTCTGGTAGCCGCGCTGGCGGCAGACGTCGAGCTCCTCCTGCTCGATGAGCCCACCGCCGGGCTGGATCCGCTCATGGAGGCGGTATTCCAGGAATGCATTCGTGAGGCGAGCTCGGCAGGCCGTACCGTGCTGCTGTCGAGCCACATCCTCGCTCAGGTGGAGGTCCTGGCGGATCGGGTGTCGATTCTCAGGGAGGGTCACATTGTGGAGACCGGCTCGCTCTCCGAGATGCGTCACCTGACGCGAACCTCGTTCGTCGTCGCAACCGAACGGCCAGCCGACGGGCTTGCCGGGCTCATCGGAGTGCACAACGTGCACCACGTCGACGGTCAGGTTCAGTTTGAGGTGGATGGCGAGCACGTCGATGCCGTTGTCAAGTTGCTTGCCGGGCTCGGGATCCACTCGATCGTTGCCCACCCGCCGACCCTCGAGCAACTGCTGCTTCGCTACTACGGGGACGTGGTCAACCCCGCCGAGGCGCCGGCATGACCTCCGCCCCAATCCGCGCTACGGCAGGCACCTATACGGGCACCTGGCAGATGGTCCGTTTCTACCTGCACCGCGATCGGATCAAGGTGCCCGCATGGGTGCTGGGGATCGCGCTCACGGTCGCCTACTACACGAACGCCCTGCCCGTGCTATTCGGATCGGCCGGCGGCCTCAAATCGGCGGCCGGCTTTCTGACCGGCCCGATCGGTGCCGTGTTCGGCGGTCCCGGATTTGGGGCCGACAATTTGACCCTGGAGCGATTCTTCGTCGGCGAGTACGGGCTGTACGTCATGGCGAGCGCGGCATTGATGAGCCTTCTGCTCGTCTCGCGCCATACCAGGCTCGAAGAGCAGACAGGCCGATCCGAATTGATTCTCGCCGGTCCGGTAGGACGGAGCGCACCGCTCACCGCCACCTTGATCCTGGCGGTGATCTCCAACGTGGGGGTGAGTGTCCTAGTCCCGCTGGTGATGATCGGCAAGGGCTATGCCGCGGCAGACTCCTTCCTCTTCGGTGCCGGCGTCGGTGCCGTCGGGCTCGTGTTTGCCGGTGTGGCTGCGATCACGGTCCAAGTGACCGAGTACTCGAGGGCGGCATCGGGTCTGGCCGGAGCAACGCTGGGAGTGTTCTTTCTGATCCGCGCCGCCGGCGACCTACTCGAGAAACACGGCAGCCTGCTCTCGTGGTTCTCACCGCTTGCCTGGTCACAGCAGACCAGACCGTTTGTCGATCCCCGCTGGTGGCCGCTGTTGCTGTCAGTTGCCTTTGCCGGTGTGACCATCTCGGTCGGGTACAGACTTGCCGAACGGCGGGACTACGGAGCCGCGCTCATTCGCACGAAGCCGGGCCCACCGCGGGCGGGCACCTACCTCCACTCTCCCCTCGCTGTGGCGTTCCGGCTCCAGCGCGCCGCGATCTTCGGGTGGGGCGCTGCGCTCCTGATCGCTGGCTTTGCGTACGGGGTGATCACCAAGCCGGTGGTCGATGGGCTGGGCAGTCTCTCCCAAGACATGCTCTCGATCTTCGGAGGCGCCGAAAACCTCGTTGACGGCTACCTGGCGTCGATGGCGGTGTTCGAGGCGGTGTTGGTGAGTGTGTTCGTCGTGCTGGGAATCCAGAGCGTCCGGACCGAAGAGATCACCGGTCGGGTGGAGCCGCTGCTGGCGAGCGCGACCGACCGGAAAGCCTGGTTTGGGGCGAACCTGATCGTGATCGCCGGAGGCGCGGTCGGATTGCTCATCGCGACCGGATTGGGGACCGCCATCGGGGCGGTGATCGGTACCGGCGAAATCAAGTACCTGTGGTTGGTCGTGCTCGGCCACCTCGCCTATGCCCCGGCCATGTTCCTGATCCTGGGGGTAGCGGCCTTGCTCTTCGGGTTCTTGCCGAGGGCCGTCCCCGCTGCCTGGGCGCTCGTTTTCTATGGGCTGGTCGTCGGGTTCTTCGCCCCTCTGCTGAACCTGCCCCGGTGGGCGATTGACCTTTCACCGCTCGATCACATCTCGCGCGTCCCTGGGAACGGGTTTGGCTGGTTGCCGGTGATCATTCTCACGATCATGGCGGGCGTCGTGGCCGCACTGGGCATTGTCGCGTTTCGCAGACGGGACCTCACCGTGACCTGATCGTCACGCCACTGCGTGCCGAACCACGCCGGTTGCCAGATGGCGGGTGGAGTCGGGGGTGGGGAGCGGCGAATGCGCTTGCCTCGTGCCGGGATGGAGATCTCGCCCCAATCCGGGTGGACTCCGGCCAGAATGGCGCCATGGATGAAAAGGAAACCCTGCAACGCTATCTACGTGCCCAGCGCGATGCGCTGCTCAGCAAACTCGACGGGGTGAGCGAGTACGACGTTCGGCGCCCGTTCGTCCCTACCGGCACCAATCTGCTCGGCATCGTCAAGCACGTTGCATACGTGCAGCTCGGATACCTCGGAGACTGCTTCGGCCGTCCATCGGGGATCCCGACGCCGTGGGAGACCCAGCCGGATGATCCTGATGCCGACCTGTGGGTGCCCGCTAGCGAATCTCGTGACGAGATTCTGGAGCTCTACCGCCGCTCGGCCGAGCATGCCGACGTCACGATTGCGGCGCTCGGTCTCGACACACGGGGCGAGGTGGCATGGTGGCCGGAGGACAGACGGCACCCCACGCTGCACCGAGTATTGGTGCACCTCCTCGTTGATGTGTCCCGTCATGCCGGCCATGCCGACATCATTCGGGAGCACATCGACGGTGCCATCGGATACGTTCCCGGCAATCCCAATCTGCCGGATCGGGATGCCGACGGGTGGAAAGCCCACCATGACCGTGTCGAGGCAGCCGCCCGCGAGGCTGCAGGGATGCCGCTGGCCTGACCGGCTGCATCGCCCGGGTATCTACGATGAGACGATCGAAGAGATCGGGGTCTCATGTCTGACATCCAGGATGAATTCACTGTCGCCGTAGCTGAGGTCGAGAAACTACCGGACCGTCCGGACAACCAGGATCTCCTCCGGCTGTATGCGCTGTACAAGCAGGCCACCGTCGGCGATGCCGCGGGCAAGCGCCCGGGGATGATCGACTTCGTCAAGCGCGCCAAGTACGACGCCTGGTCCGAGCTTTCGGGCACAAGCAGGGAAGACGCGATGCGGAGCTACGTGGATCTGGTCGAGGAGCTGAAGGCCCGCTAGCTGCGTCAAGCGTGTGGACCGACCTTGACCTTGCCGATGGTCAGCGTCGGCTCGGCCTCCATGACGGCGCCGACCAGCTCGACCTCGTCGTGCAGTTCTCGAAGGTGGGCGGCACTGAGGTCATGCAGTGGCTCGACGGTGATGGCGAGCTTGCGTCCCGACCGTCTCTGATGCCACACGCCACCGACCACCCCGCCGATGAGCATCACGGGGAAGTTGCCCGCCTGGCTCGAAGGGCTCAATGCTCGGGTCGCTGTACCCGGATACAGAAGCTTGCGTGGTTGGCCGGCGACAACAAACGAATCGAAGTAGGGGAGTAGCCGCACCCCGTCGCATGGGTTCTGCGCTGTTTCGATATCTCCGGCGAGCACCCATGCCGGAGTGCCCTCCAGATCGACGGGCTCGAGCAGGTTGTGGTGGCGATCGAACAGGTCGGCCGACAGGGTCGGTGGGATGTTCAGCCATTGCGCAAAGTTGTCCGACGTGGCGGGGCCATAGGCATACAGGTAGCGGGTGAGCAGTGTCCGCATAGCGTGATCGCCGGCTTCGGGATGGAAGCCGGGTAGCCACCGCTGCGGGCTCGTATAGGTGACCTTGCGGCCGCGATTCTGCCCGAAACAGAGCACGCCCCGATGTGCCGCCGTGCTCGCTACCTGACGCCAGCGTGGCCAATTGTCCTGGAACGCGTCCATCGTGCGTTCGACGGCCCACGAGCCGAGTCGCACGTCGATAGCGTCCGTCAACTCGTCGACGGTCAGCTCGGCGTTCACCAGTGCATCGCCGATAGCAGCGACTACCTCCTCGATCTGTGTCGGTGTGAATCGGACCGGGTCGGGATGATTCGGCACCTGCGGTGGCAGCGAAGACAGGGCTCCCGTCCACATCGGGAGATCGCCTGTGGGAAGCAGGTGCACGGTGCCGCGGGGCCCGAATGTCTTCACCAGGCTGCGATCGTTCCAGAGGGCTTGTCGGACGGCCTCCCTGGTGGTGTTCGCGAGGCGCCGTCCGATGGAGAGTTCGGCGGCACTCATGATCTGGGCATGCGCTCCGCAGAGCATCCGGGCGATGTCTGCGGGGGTGCCGCTGGTGGCGGGTTCGATCAGGGCCTGGCGTTCCATCCGCCGCGCCGTCACATCTCTCCACGTGAGTGTTTCGGGCTCGGGTCTGCGTTGCATCATTGCGCTCAATCGTACGCACCGGGACGACCGGGTTCGGTGCAAGCACCACTCTCGGGTTGGGCGGTTCTAGCCGCGGGTCACCCCGAGGACAGCGTCAGCTTCGGGTCCCTCGCCTCTGGTGGCGCCGATTCGAGCGACTCCGCGATCGCCGGCCACGATGTGTCGGCAGCGATCTTCGTCCATATCTTCCGGAACTTGCTGATGCTGGCGTGAACGGTCCGCATGATGTTGTCCGCCTCTCGAACCGACATCTCGTCCCGGTCTCGGCTGCGGAGCAGGTCCAGCTGATCCCGACACCCGCCGAGAACCTCAGCCAGGGAGGCGGTTGCGCCGTGGACTTGTCCCGGGTGGAGCGAGCCGGCAATGTCGTCGACGGCATCGAGTGCTTTACCAAGCTCTCGCCGGTAGAGATGTTCCATTGACGGTTGGTTTATGAGCCATCGGCAGCGGGCGATCGCGGCCAGAATCCGGTCGAGTTCAATCTGCCCTTTGTGGAGCAGGTTGGTGGTCGAAGTCGTTTGCTCCACGTCGTTGCGCAACGTTTGGTCGGCAGGTGCAGCCGTCGATTCGACGAGGCTGAGCGCCGCTCGCGACGATGACGTTGATGGAAGGTCGCCATGCGGTGATGTGCGTCTCGCCTTCGATCCGGCAGCCGCCATCACCAACATCGCGGCGTGGACCCGCTGGATACGTTTCACGACATCCTGCGCCAGATCCGCCACGACCATGCGTCTGCCTCCGGTGAGCACCAGGACCGTCTCCGGCATTTGCTCGATTCGCTCGATCGACCTGATGTTGATGAGGACGGTCTTGTCGTTGAGGGGCGTGATCGGAATCATCGTGGCCACCAGATGAGTGAGCGGAGACGGTTGACCCATCGGATTGTCTCGAGCGGCGCCTGCGGTAGCTCATTGACGTCGATTTCAGATTGCGTCGCTGCCTTGTCGATCTCGGGGTCGTCTTCGGCCAATGATCTCGATTCGTCTGACCCGCTGATCTGATCCTCGTTGCGTCGATCGGCTGCCACCGTCGCCGCGGGCGCGTATTGCACCGGGACATGGCCGTCCGGCGGGGAGGTCGCGATCGGGGCCGCTGCCAGCCAACGTGTTACCAGGCTCACCGCCTCGGGGGTGACCGCGATGCTGTTGTTGCCGTCACCGGTGATCGCGGCGGTCATCGCTTCGGCGAAGTGCTCAACGGGAGCCTTCTCCCATCCTGCTGAGTAATCGAACCAATCCCGATCGGGAGGAAGTTGCTGGGCTGCGAAGAATGCCCCGGTCAGATCCTGATCGGCGAAGGCACCGCACGCAATGAAGGCGTGGTGTGACAGTTCATGAATGGCGGTTCCGGCCAGCGTATCGAGATCGCCGCTTGGATCGATGACAACCTGTCGGGAGGAAACCTGGTATTCACCCTGGCGGGCAGGCAGCGCTCCAAGGGTGATTGATACCCCGGAAGCGCACTCCTGCCTCGCACCGAGTGCATTCCACCATTGCTGGTACGCCTCTGCGATCACCGACTCAGCTGTGACCGGGCTGGCTGCGGCAACACCCGGTAGAACACCGATGCTGCCCAGTATTAGCAATGTTGTCGCTGCTACTCGTATACGCATTTTCGACCGTCCCCTGTCCTGGCGTATGTCTCCTCTGTCGGCGGAAGTGACCGTTGGGTAACTAGCTAATTTGTGGGCAATGGCAATAGTCACCAGATGGCCATGGCTCGTCGCGTGGTCGGGCTAGGAGGGAGACAATCGATCAGACCGGCAAGGGTGCGCTGGCTGCGGCATTCTCGATGGCGACGATGAGCTCTTCGGGACGCCACGGCTTGGCGAGGCGGTGGTCGATGCCAACTGTCTGAAAGCGCACCGGGTCGGTCTGTCCCGAGTATGCGGTGATTGCCACCAGCGGTAGAGAGGCGCCGACCGGATTCGAGCGGATGATCGTGGCGGCGTCCAGGCCCGCGGCCGACGATGGAATCTGCATATCCACCGCGACAACGTCGAACGAGCCGGTCGAGAGGGCATCGACGGCTGCGGTGCCGTTGATCACTGCGGTGACCGCATGGCCACGGGCCTCCAGAATGTCTATGACGAGCCGTTGGCTGATGGGGCTCGGGTCGGCAAGGAGGACTCGCAGGCTGGATCGACCCTCGCGCAGCCAGTGTCGTGTTATCAGCGATGGGCGCTTGCCATTTGGCGCCTTGATCGTTGCCATGACAGCTTCGGCGAGGTCACTGTCGACGATCGGCATCGCCAGATAGCCTGCGACTCCGAGGGCACGGCATCTGGCCGCGTCGCCTCTCCTCCCGGAGGGCACGACGAGCGTGACGGGGATCTTCCGGTCTGTCCTGTCGAGGAAAGCTTCGGCTGTCGCAAATGGATCGTTTGAACCGTAGATCACCGCCGCTTTCGCCGCCTCGTCGTTGTTACGGTCGGCCCGCCACGCCGCCGGGGCCTCATCGGGGTGAGCTACCGCGATTGGTGCCATCCCAGCCGATGCGAGGGCCGCTAAAAGGCTTCGCCGGTCTTCGGCGGACTCCGAGATGATCACCACCGGAAGTCCGGTCTGTGATGGCTCCGTCCCTACCGGCTGATCCGAACGGCCGTTCTCGGCAATGCCGAGTTCGACGAGGAAATGTACGACATTGCGGCTACCGGTCCACACCTGTCCGCCCATCGCCGCCACGACTGCGGAGGTGAGCATGCGGGAAAGGCTGTTCTCTGCACCCTGGCGCGGGTATGACCACATGTCATTGTCAGGTGGTGTGAGGAGGTCCTCGATGTCGAACCGCACACTGACCGTGTTGCGGGCGCTCTCGACGCCCGATATGGAGATCCTGATGGACCCACGTTCTGAGGTGTCGATGGCTTGGCGGAGCAGCCGGATGACTACGTCTCTGAGCCTCCCCGGATCTCCGACCAGCGCATCTTCGAGGTCGAGGGCGACCGCGCTGTTCAGCTGCACGAAGTTCGCTGCCGCCCGAGGAGCCACCGCAGCCACTGCGTCGTGGAGCAGTCCGCGAAGGCTGAATGTGACCGCTTCGAGAGCGAGCTCGCCCTTGCATGCGCTCGCCAGATCATCCAGGCCGTTGACGATGGTGACCAGAGCCGCCGCCGAGGATTCCACCTCGTTGAGCTGCACTGCCTGCTCGTATGCGAGCGCGGGACCTCGCGCCCGTGCCGCGGCCACCAGGATTCGGTCGATCGGCTCGGTCAGCTCGGCACCGACGCTGTCGACCAGAGCGGCCAGAGTGGATTCGAGATCACCGATATCGGTTTGGGCAGATGTCATACGCTACCTCGACCGTCCCCTATCTTGCGCATGAGTCACCCGTCGGCACAATCGACCGTCGATTCAGCGGTCATCTCGGTGTAAGGGTCGGCGTACGAGGTTCGGGCATCGTCGAGCGAGGGCAATTCGAGGACGACAACTCGTTCGGCTGGCCAACCCGGGCCAAGTGTGGGCGCGGCCATCGGGTAGTTGGCAGCTGGAGGTCATATGCCGTGGACTGGCCTGCGCGCGGGTTGGGTGGCTTGCAGCGCCTCTTCTCGAGACTCACCCACCGGACCCGAGCGGTCCTCGTGTTGAACGCGTCTTGTGAATAGACTCGCATTCAGTTCCAGATTTCGGCATTAGGAGAGAGATGCAGCTTCGACTCAGTCGGTCGCTCGTTCGAGGTGTTGCAATACTCGCCATCGTGTTTGGAATGTCTCTCGGATCTTCACCTGCATTCGGCGACAGTTGGACAATTGTTTACGGGGATCCCGGTCCCTCGAACTACAGCAGCGCTCACGCGGTTGCCGTCGCACCCGATGGAGCCATCTACGTTCTTGGCACCTTCTTCGGTGTCTTCAGAGGCCATACTGCTGTCGACGAATTCGATCTGTTTGCAATGAAGCTTGACTCGGCGGGTGCGGTCGAGTGGGTGAAGGCCTGGGATCCCGCATCAATGGACGGTACCGACTATTCGGCAGACCTCGACTGGAAGCACAACGCGTCAGCGGGCGAGATCTTTGTAGACGGGGCAGGCAATATCGGGTTCACGTTAGCCAATTTCATGGCGTTCATCGATAGCGCTGGGAACGAAATTGCAGCGACCGATGATTCACAGAACTTGATTGGAGGTGGGATTCCGATCGTGGAGGCCAAGCCTCAGCCGGACGCGGACGGCGGAGCGATCCTGGGCGTAGGTTCCGAAGAGGTATACGGCGTGGTAGCGGTCTCATCGACCCTCGGCGTCGAATGGACCCACGACGAATTCCTCGGCAACATCGGCCAGATCGTGCCCCTCCCCGACGGCGGCGCCATTAGGGTGCATGACCGTACACCGCAGTTCGACTTCCAGCCGATGGCCCAAACGATCACCAGAATCGGTCCGGACGGGCAGCAAATGTGGTCGGTTCTACACAACGGTCGGTGTTCGGGCACCCAATTCCGCGAAGATGCCGCCGCCCTAGTAGGCGCGACCACAGTGACGATCGGAGCGGCTCTGGAGTCGACAAATGAATGTACGAGCCGCTCACCCCAGTTCATGGCCAGCTACAGCCTCGAAACAGGCGAGCTTGTCCAAGATTTGACGTTCGACAACGTCGAGATTCAGTTGGGCGATCCGACCATCCCTTATGGACTCCAATCGCACGCCTGCTCGCCCACCGCAGTGGGCACAGCCTGGGACTGGCAGACGGGATACATTCAGACCTGCCCAGATCCGACCGACTTACATTGGAATATCAGCGCGGCCTACCCGCGCTACTCCCAGCAACTCGCCTCCGCGCTGTACAGCATTGTCCCGATGAGGGTCATAGAACCAGGAGGGAGCAACACGACCCATCTCGGACTCGCCCGCTTCAACATGGAGTCTGGGGTAATCCACCTCGTTTCCACGACAATCGTCACCGAAACCGAGGGTATCTCTGTCCATGACGTGGCGATAACCGCTGACGGGTCCGCCGTCATTGTGGGCCGCGATGAAGACGGCTCTCCGATTCTCCCGAATCGGAGCGGAATCCAATCTCTCGGAGCAACTGAGGCTTCCGCGTCGGTACAGGCATTCGTTGCGCTGAGTATTCCGGTCGACCCGCCAGTTGATTCATTCACCGACGATGACGGCTCGATCTTTGAGGCTGATATTGAGTGGTTGGCCGCGGAGGGGATCACCAAGGGCTGTAACCCGCCGCCGAATGACTTGTTCTGTCCGGATGCCGTTGTGACGCGGGGTCAGATGGCGGCGTTCCTGGTGCGAGCGCTTGATCTGACCGACGACGGGGGTGGCGATCTGTTCGTCGATGACGACGGCTCGATCTTCGAGGCGTCGATCGACAAGCTCGCCAGCGCCGGGATCACGAAGGGATGCAACCCACCCGACAACACCCTTTTCTGCCCCGACGATCCTGTCACGCGCGGTCAGATGGCAGCGTTCCTCGTCCGCGCCCTCGGCTATGCCGACGACGGCGGCGGGAATCTTTTTGTCGATGACGACGGCAGCATCTTCGAGACGGCGATCGACAAGCTCGCCACCGCTGGGGTCACTCGGGGATGCAATCCGCCGGTCAACGACCAGTTTTGCCCCAACACCAACGTCACCCGGGGACAGATGGCGGCGTTCCTCCACCGGGCACTCGGCTAGGCAATCCAGTGTTCGGGATCAGCGCATCATTGACATTACGCAACCGGCGGTTCAGAGCGTTGTTGCGGCTTGGACCTGCGTTGATAGACGAGACGGGCCTCGCGGCCGCTCCGCCGCGCCCTGAGGTGACGTCCGGCGGTGAGGGAGCTCCGGATGACTCCGTCTGAGCAGACTCCCAGCGGACTCTAAGCTCCCTCACTGGTTCTCGCTCAAAGCTTGGCGCAATGGTTTTCACTAGAACTCCTCTCCACTCACGCGCCGCCCTTGCGGTGGTTGCCATGGCCCTTCTCGTCGCCGCCTGTGGCTCCTACGAGCCCAGCACCGTCGGCCAGGTGGCCGATACGAATGGCGCGGCAACTCCGACGTCGACCACAACGGCATCCGCAACCGCCGTTGGCTCATCAAGTTTCACCGCCGAGGTGTGGGCGGACAACTGGTTCGCCCTCTACGTCGATGGCGAGCTCGTGGGTGAGGATTCGGTTCCGATCACCACGGAGCGCTCGTTCAACTCCGAGACGATCACCTTCGAGGCCACCTACCCGTTCACGATTGGCATTGAGGCGAAGGACTTCAAGGAGACCGACTCGGGTCTCGAATACATCGGCACGGACCGCCAGCAGATGGGGGACGGCGGGATGATCGCCGAAATCACCGATAACGCAACCGGCCAGGTGGTGGAGGTCACGGACGCATCGTGGTCGGCACTTGTGGTGCAGCGCGCTCCGCTCAACACCGACTGCGAGAAGGCAGCCGCTCCCGACACCGCGTGTCAGCACGAGACCATTGAGATCCCGGCCGATTGGGCCGCTCCCGGCTTCGACGACAGCGGCTGGGCCGCAGCAACCGAGTGGAGTGCGGCCGACGTGGGCCCCAAGGATGGCTACGACGAGATCAGCTGGGATCCGGCAGCCAAGCTGGTCTGGGGCTCGGACCTCAAGATCGACAACGCGATTCTCTTGCGGGCAACGGTCAACGGATAGCGCACCCAGCGTGTGCCTTCGGGGCGGCGGCCTCGGCAATTGGTCGCACGATCGAATTCAAACAACGGAGGGCGGTACCGCAGCACTCCCCTCCGATATCAGCCCCACACGAGCACGAGGATGGCTGCGACCACTACGAACAGTGTCGAGTACTCCATCGCCGATAGGGCTACCGGTGACTCGTCGCCGATGATGAACACCAGACCGGCGAGGGTGGCCGCGATGGCCGCTGCCGCCGTCACCCCGGTGGCGACACGCCGGCGGATGTCGGGGAGCCGCAGCGTGTAGACGAAGCTTCCGGTGCTGAGTCCTACCAACAGGAGGCCGACTGCGATGTGAAGCCCGAGGTCCCGGTGGCCGAACGGGGGTCCGCTCATCAGGGCGGACCCGAGAAGACCCTCCCATACGACGAGGATGAGGATCGCGAGCGCCAGGATCCTGAGCATTGTGTTCTTCTGCCCGCGGACGTTCGCGCCGGTGGGCTGTGCCGATGGGTGCTCGGTCATGCGAATGGTCCTTTCGTCGCGTCGGCCCGGATGAGCAAGTCGATGCCGAGGATCCGCCACACGGAGCGGGTGAGCACACGTAGCGCATCGTCAGGGCTCATTCGCCCTCCTCCGACTTCGTTTGCGGCCGCGTGGGTCAGACTCATGAGCGCGGCCACGATCCAATTGGCTGTGAGGCGGGGCGCTGGCCCGCCGAAACTGTCCCCAACATCACTCTTCCAACTCCAGCGGGTACTTGCCCCAACATCACTTCTCTAACCCCAGCGGGTACTTGCGGGTACTTCACGAAACCAGAAACCCAGTGTTTTCGGCGCCCCCGGGAGGATTCGAACCTCCGACACCCGGTTTAGGAAACCGGTGCTCTATCCCCTGAGCTACGAGGGCGAAAAGTCAAGAATAGCCCGAAAAATCAGCCTTTCCGGGACCTTCGGGCAGGTCCACAACATTGTCAGATGTGCGCTCGGGCCGCACCTGGGCCGCACCATAACGAGCATCCATCGATTCTGCGAGGCTATCGAGGTCATCTTCGAACAGATGTGCGTACCGATCGAGAGTGATCTGCGCCGAGGAATGACCCAGCATTCTCTGTACCGCTTTCACGCTTGCACCGGCTGAGATCGCCAGGCTGGCAGCCGTGTGCCTCAAGTCGTGGGGCACTAGATCGCCAAGCCCGAGGTCAGCCACTGCGGGCTTCCACACCCTCCGCAAGAAGTTAGGGGAACGGAGAGGTTGACCGGTCGACGATGCGAACACGAGATCGCCGCCGGCGAGCGTAGGAGCCAACTCGTCCATCAGGAACCTCGGTATCACAATCGTTCGGGACCGATGCGACTTCGGGGTGCCCCAGACGAGCTTGCCATTGACCAGCGTGGCCGATTCCCTCACGTGGACCCGGTGCCGCAACACGTCTACGTTGTCCGATTTGAGCGCCACGGCCTCGCCCCAACGCAGGCCACCGTAGGCAAGCAGCTTGACCAGCTGCGCACCGCCACGCATCCTCTGCTCCACCGCATCAGCCAACTCAGTCACCTGTGTCGCGGTGAGATACCGTTGATCCCGTTCGGCCGTCTTGGGCACTTTCACCGTCTCTGCCGGATTCCGCCCGATGAGCCCGTCATCCACTGCTTGGGTCAGCACCGCCGAAACGACCCGTTTCGCCTGGCCCATCCTCGACGCCGAAAGCCCGTCCGCGGCCATAGCGGCGACCCACGCCCTGAGGAAGTCCGGGTTGATCCGTCTCAGTTCGACGGAACCCAGGGCAGGCAAGATCCGTGAATCGAGCAGCGAGCGGTAGCCGGCGATTGTCTTTGGCTTGAGGACCAGGCCTTGAAACCATTCCTCGGCATAGTCTTCGAATCGAACGGCGCCGGCACTCGGGTCAACCCACAGACCGCGGTCCTGCTTCTGGAGCTCGTCGCGCAGCCATCGCTCGGCATCGACCTTGCGGTCGAACGTTCGAGAGTGTTCCCGCCCGTCAGGGCCCCGGTACCCAGCCCGCCACGGTGTGGGTCGATCAGGTCGTTTGCGAATCCATCCCATTAGGACTCCGGAGCGTAGCCGTCTGTTGTGACGGCGACTAGGCGAAGACATGTGTTCATCGGTCGGCCCTCTTCTGGTTCTCGATCCACTCCGCGACGTCGGTCCACTGGTAGCGGATGTGCCTTCCCACACGGAACCCACGTGGTCCTTCTCGCCGATACCGCCATTGGTACAGCGTCGTTGCCGGAACCCCGAGGTAGCTGGCGAGGTCCTGTACGGTGAGCAATCGGTCGCGAGGCGTCATGACCGAATTGTCTGTCCCAACCCTCTCACCAGAGTCCCATTTCGTTGCACTTGGACCTGTCATTGGGTCGAAAACGCTGATTTGGCAGGCGATTTCGGCGGGTGAGGTTTTCTTGCCGGCGGGCTGGCCAGGATCGGTTGACAGGGTTTCTGACAGGATTTTGGGAGGGTTTTTGAGACTCTGGTGAGAGGGTCAGGGTGTCTAGTCGACGCTATGAGACTCCCGACAGACCCGAAACCTTGTAGAAGATCCCTTTACGACCAACCTCGAGCCGACACGATCTCACCCGCCGCCACGCCACTGGTACTGCTTCGCCTGTACCGACGGCCTGATCGACACACGCATCTGCAACCAGTTGCACAGGGCGGTGTCTCGTGCTGAGTCTGGCGAAGGCGGTGAAGGACTACTACCTGCAGAAGCTGGGTGAGATCTCACCGCGGGAGGACTACTACCTGCGCGGCGGCACCGCTACTGGTCGTTGGTGCGGAGCTGGAGCCACCGAACTCGGTCTCGTGGGTGCCGTGTCGGCGGAGGGGTTGGTGCGGCTGTTCGACGGGAATCATCCCGGGACCGGTGAGCAGTTGGGTCGTCGTCTCCGCAGTGATGGGGTGGCGGCGTGGGATGTGACCTTCTCGGCGGACAAGTCGGTGTCGCTGCTGTGGGCGCTGGGCGACGAACTCACCCGCAAGGAAGTCGTCGAAGCGTTCGAGGAAGCGACCTCGCAAGCGTTCGGCTATCTGGAGTCGGTGGCATCCGACACCCGGGGCGCCACCAAGACCCCGGTCGTCGACGAGAACGGAGATCCGGTCCGTGGCCCGAATGGGCGACCGAGGTATCGGGTGGAGACATGGCCGATCGCAACCTCTGGCTATGTGGCGGCGGCGTTCACCGAATACACGTCACGAGCCGATGACCCCCAACTACACACCCATGTCGTGATTGCGAACAAGGTCAAAGGCGACGATGGGGCGTGGCGCACCATCGACGGCCGCCTGTTGTATCGGCATCAGCTCGCCGCCGGCTACCTGCACGAAGCGGTACTGCGCCGCGAGCTCACGGAGCGCCTCGGGGTGCGGTGGCAGCCGATACACCACGGTGTCGCCGACATTGCCGGGTTCACCCGCACCCAGATCGAAGCGTTCTCCCAGCGGCGTCGACAACTCGAAACCTGGCGACAGGAAGAGGGTCTTCCGGACACTGCCGCGGCACGGCAGGTAGCGGTGATCGCCACCCGCACCGCCAAAACCAACCGCCCTCTCGACGAGCTGGAAGCCGCCTGGCAGCGACAAGCTGCTGAGGTGGGTCTCACACCAGAGAGGATCGCTCGGATTGTCGATCGCAGCATGCACGTCACGTCACCAGATGTGGAAGCGTTGTTTGCGGACCTGGCGTCACCAGACGGGCTCACCGCACACAGGTCGACATTCGCCGCACCAGAAGTCATCCAACACATTGCAGCGGCACTCCCCGAAGGAGGCACCCGAACCGAGATCGAGACCCTCGCCGGCACATTCCTGAAGGGAAGCGACATCATCCGGCTCCTGCCCAGCTCTCAACCCGAATCTCCTGCTCGAGCCGGGTCCGAGTCGCTTTCCGAGCCGGAAGATCGAGAGCTCGTCGAGGGAGCGGTGCCTGCGATGCGAACCCGCGACGGTGAACCGTTCCCCGCACCGACCCTGCCCAGCTACACCACCGCCGAGCTGTTGGCCACCGAACAGCGGATCGTCGACTACGCAATGGCCGGTGTCGGCAAGGGTCGTTGGCAGGTACCCCGGCGTCTCGTGGAAACCTGGCTACGGCACAGGCAGGAACTCACCGAAGGGCAACGCCAAATGGTGCGCAGCTTCGCAACCTCCGGCAACACCATCGACATCGGTATCGGCCCGGCCGGCAGCGGCAAAACCGGCGCCATCGCCGTCATCAACCAACTAGCCCAACTTACCAGACGACCCATCGTCGGAGCGGCCCTCGCCGCCCGCACCGCCTCCGGGCTACAGACCGAAACCGGCGTCCCGTCCACCACCCTGGCCCGCCTCCTCCACGAAGCCAGCCTTCCCGACGGTGCGGTTGTAGTTATCGACGAAGCAGGCATGGTCGGCACCCGCCAGCTTGCCGCTGTCGTCGACCTCGTCGAACAAGCAGACGGCAAACTGATCCTGGTCGGTGACGACAAGCAACTTCCCGAGATCGACGCCGGTGGCCTGTTCCGTGCCCTCGCCAACCGGTTACCAGCCGTCCAGCTCACCGACAACGTCCGACAACAGGCAGCCTGGGAACGCCAAGCACTCGACGAACTTCGCAACGGATCAGTACAACAAGCAATGCAAGCCTATGCCGAGCATCGGCGTGTCATCCTCGGCCGCACCCGCACCGACACAATCGAACAGGCAAGCAGCGACTGGTACCGGCACGTCCAGTCGACCGGTGACATCGCTTCGGCCCTGCTGCTTGCCCACGACAACGACACCGTCACCGAACTCAACCAACAAGCACGACAACACCTCGCCGCCTCTGGACACCTGAACGGACCCACACACCAAGCCTCAGGCATCGTGTTCCAGGCCAGTGACCGGATCCTTTGCCGCCAAAACCAACACCGGCTCGACGTCCTCAACGGCGACCTCGGCACAATCACCGCCGTAGACCAGGATGTGGGAACCGTCACCGTGCGGCTCGACCGCGACCCCGAAACCCGCGAGCTTCCGAGCTGGTACCTCAGCGACGGGAATGTCGGCTACGGATACGCCCTCACCGCCCACAAGGCCCAAGGAATCACGATCGACCGTACGTTCACCGTCATCACCGGAAACACCGACCGGGAATGGGCCTACGTCGCCCTCAGCCGAGGCCGCCACGCCAACACCCTCTACCTCGCTTCTCCCGAGCCCGGCCACGACAAATGCAGTCACCTCACGCACCAGAAACGACAAGCCGGAACCGATTTCGCTCCCACTATATTCGCCCGCAGCGCGGCTCAGATCGCAGCCATCGACAAGGAACCAGAGCGAGAGATCGGTCTCGCCGTTCATGGCTGACACGACATATGGCGTGATGCTTCGGATTGCGTCCAAGGGTTGGGGCGGGAGCCGACAGTGCGGAGGATGACCGCGATGTGTCGGGCTCCCGCCCTAGCGATAGCTTGGTCGCAGCCCCCAGTTCTGTTCTCGCCCCGCCTGATTGCGTGGCTGGCGTCGACTTCCCCCGGGAGACGCTATTGACTTGGACGAAAGACCGATGCCGAGATCGACAAGCAAGCCGTCTCGACGATCTATGTCGGCGCTGAAGTGTCAGCCATCCTCGTGGTGGCTGTCCCAATCGGCGGCGGCGGGTAGCCACGGCGGCTCTCCCGTAGTCGCGAACTGATTTGCTTGCCGTATCAAAGTGCAGCGAGTCAATTGATGTAGATATGCGGAGGATGACGCATGATTGAGTTGATTGCTCAGCTTCTGGCGGGTCTGGTGTTCGCAAGTTCATTGGGATCGGCGCCACCGGTGGGTGCGGAGGAACACTGTGTGGTGGAGGTCATTGACGAGTCGGAACGTGGCGAGCTGGTGACCACCGAGCCGGTGTGCTTTGGGACCTTTTCGGATGCGATGGCTCATGCGTCTGAGGGAGAGTTGCTTCTGCCTCGTAGCGCCACGGGTGAAATCGTCTTCTCGAGTGACACCGTTGCGCAAGCGGTGTCGTCGTTCACGATCGGGATCCACTATGACGGCTACAGCGGCGGTGGAAGTTCGATGACGATTTCTGGTTCGAGCTGCTCGGGCGGGTATTGGAATGCAACGGGGTCGTGGGCGAACAGGATCAAGTCGTCATACAACGGGTGTCCCAAGCTTGTCCATTACGACCTGCCCAACCTTGGAGGCATCTCTCAGACGACCTACACAGCAGGGCAGACAGACAATCTGTCGACTCTGGCCGGTCGTGTCGAGTCGATTAGGTACCTTCCCTGACCTTGGTGGTGCACTCTGGCTCAGCGTTGGCGCTCAGCGCTGAGCGCCAGAGTGCTGCCTATGATCGCTCAGATGTGTTTTCCGACTCTGATTTGATCGCAGCGTCGTTGGACGATCCGAATCGGTTCGGCGACATATTCGATAGGTACAGTCGCCGCGTGTTTGGTTACGTGGTGCGGCGTGTCCCCCGCGAGGATGCCGCAGACCTCACCGGTGACGTGTTCCTCAGGGCATTCCGTTTCCGCCACAAGTACGATCTCGAAAGGTCGGAGGCGTTGCCCTGGCTGTTGGGGATCGCTACGAACGTGATCGGCGAGTATCTCCGCAAACGAACTCGGAGATTGAGGATCGGGCTCAGACCTGACACCTCTGCGGATCCCCCAATCGACGACATAGCAGCAGCCCGAGCAGATGCTGCCAAGGCTTGGCCGGTACTGGAGAGAACTCTCCAGTCGCTCAAACCAAGAGATCGCTCCGTCCTGGTCCTCTATGCGATCGAAGACCTCACGTATCGCGAGATCAGTGAAGCGTTGAATGTCCCGGAGGGAACGGTCAAGTCACGGCTAAATCGGGCACGGTCCCAGGCAAATGAACTACTCGGCCCGTCACAGCAAACTGCATACGATGAGGACGACCTGTGAGTAGCCCACGCGACGAACACGTCGACACGACGCTCCGACGTCTGGCGGGCGACGAGACGCCCACGGACATCGAGCTTGCTATTGCGCGCTCCAAGCTTGATGCGGCCATTCTGGGTGAGCGATCCAGGCGACCACGCCTTAGCTACCACAGGAGACCCCTTGTCGCTGCCGTGATGGCCGCCGTTATCGCCGTTGTCGCTGGTGGTGTCCTGTTCGCACGGCCAGCCCCGCTCGCTGCCGCACTAGCCGACTACGCAGCCGTTGTGCTGCACACAGATCCCCTGGAACCAGCCGAAGGCGAGTTCGTGTTACAGAGAAGCGAAGTCGTCGCGTTGGCCATCGTTGACGGTTCTGAGTTGGCAGCACCGGGGGATGCCTCAATGGCCTATCTCCTTATTGAGGAGCGAGCAATCTGGGTCGGAGCAGATGGGGCAATTGAGGTGACCATTACGCCGACGGAAGTGCGGTTCTTCTCCGAGGATGCCGCCGATGCTTATGAAGCAGCCAACCTGGCAGATCTCGACGAGATCGGTGTTACACGAACGGTGCGACAGCAGGGCCAGCCTCTACTCAAGGCTCCAGTCGACCCTGCGCTCTTCGATCCTGAGGGCCTGGAGCGCTTCCTCCGTGAACAGAGCCGCCTCGGAGGAAGCAGCCTTCCCGAAGACGTGCTTCTCTATCAACAGTTGGCCGCACTGCTCTCAGACCCGCAAAGCCAACCCGAGATCCGAGCTGCCGCCGTGCTTGCGCTCGAGTCGGTTCGCGGCATAGAACTGGTCGAAAGGTCCGAGACGCAGATCACCGTCGCTTTGGACTACACCGACCTTGCTCCGGTGCGTCACACCCTGGAACTCGACGTAGCCTCCGCGCAGCTAGCTGCAAACACGACGCAACTACTAGAGGGCATCGCGGATCTCGGTGTTCCGGCTAAGACCATCATCAGTCAAACCACGTATCAGCCTCGAGTCATCACCAGCGACGGTCCTCCAGGCGGCTGAGGAGAGTCCTCGACCCGAACGACAACTACGCCCGCCGGGCATTTGCCCTCAGTGAGCTTTCCTCTATGCCGTCGAGCCCTGTGCTCTGGAGGCTCGACCGGTTCTATTCCACCCAACAGGTCAAGAAGGTGAACCGGTTCTTGCGCTGCGTACAAGACACATAAGAAGCCAATGCTCGATTGTCTCGAGAGCTTGGAAAGAGCGCTCGAGGAGGAAGGAACGATCATGCGGCATCAGCTATCACGAACAGCGGCACTTGTCTGTTCGCTTGTACTACTCGCCAGCGTATCCGCCTCGGCGTCAGCCTCCGGCGACGGGCTCAGCGACTCGGCTCCCGAGATCCTGTTCTCCCTCGCGATCGGTGAGGACATCAACTACTCCGGTGGGGGCGAAGAGCTTCTACTGTGGGGACCGGCCGCCATTGCTGTAGGCGACGACAGCACAGTTTGGATCGCCGACGCGGCAGAAGGCAGGGCTCTTGGTTTTTCGATGTCAGGCAAGCCGATCCGCACAATCGACCTCAGCGAGAGGGTTGTCGGTATAGGCGACATGGAGGCAGCCGGTGATCAGCTCGTTGTCCTCGACATTGCAGCCGAGGTTCCGCAGGTTCTCGTGGTCGACAGCAAGACAGGAGTCACAGTTGACAAGCTGCCGATCCCGGAAGCGGCTGACCTTTCCCACGGCCTGAGTGGGGTGGCCGTGCAAGCTGACGGGGTGATTGTTGCCGAGCTAGAAGGCGGCTTGACCCTCGTGACGCTCGGAGTCCCGGGAGAGGCGAAGCTCGTCGATTCGTACAAGACTCCGTCTGCCGATCTTCGGCTCGATGGAACGGGAGTAGGTCTTCCCGACCTCGGCGAAGAGTCCAGTGTGTCAATCAACCGTCAAGCGGTGTCACTCCCCGTCAACAACTACCCAGGAACGGTCCAACTTATCGGAGCGACGGAGTCGTTGGTTGCGCTGTCGGTTGACGAGATCACCTACACGGCCAAGGGACAGATCCTGGTTGACCAGACCATCCGGGTATTCAACTCGGAAGGGCAGCAACTGGGTATTGCCCGTTTGCCACTGTCCGACTTCGTTGTTGCAGTTGCCGAACCAGTTGCGGTATCACCCAGCGGCGACATCATCGCTCTGGTGCCACGAGCTGATCGTCTAGACGTTGTGGCGTTACCGCTTGGTTCATCAGTGGATCCAGTATTGCCCGCGGCCCAGCCTGCCATCAGAGCAGAGGCGTCCGACAACAACACCACGGCCGGGATCGAGAGCTGTACAAGCCGCTCCACAATGCGAGCAACCGACGTCGGCTACCGCAACAACAGCGACTACTACAGCGATACCAACATCAACGGGTCCTGCACCGGCCGCGAGAAGCCCAGCTACTTCGGAAGCGCCGGTACTTACTCCAGCGTCTCGTACAAGTGGGGTGGCTGGGACACAGTTACATACTTCAGAAGCGGAATGAGTCCCAGCACTTACAAAGCTGGCGACACTTCGAGTGGAGCGACGCTGAGTTGCGCCCGGGGAGTCGACTGCAGCGGTTTCGTGACACGTGTGTGGCAACGTACCGACAAGAAATACGGCACCTCGACGCTCTATCAGATCTCTACCCCGCTCTCGAACTACAGCAACCTGTTGGAGTACGACATCTTCTTGAAGTCGGGTCACGTGATGCTGTTTCGCTACTACTCAGGCAGTGGGTACTACGTATCCGAGGCAACGACGGATGAGTACATCGACAAGGTCACTTACCGATGGATCTCAAGCTCGACGGTCGGCTCCGGCACTGGCTACGGTGCTGCCCGCTACGACAACGTCTGCAGCTGATGACGCCGGCGACCTACATACGAGAGGTCATGGGCAGGAGACACAGTCTCGTGCCCATCACCCTGGCAGCCATCATCGCCTTGGCAGGATGCTCCAACGGAAACAACGACCTAACGACCTCAACTCAAGCAAACACCACCAATTCGACCGCCCCGACCACAGTTGCCGACGTAAACGATCCGGCATCCGATTTGACAATCACAACGTCGACTACATCGGCGCCCGGCGTGCCGACGACAACCGCTATCCCTACGATCGAGTGGACTCCGCCAGAAGTCTGCGCTCCTAGAGATTGCGACTCCCACGATGTGCTCGCCATCGTGCCGGCCGTATTCGCCGGCCGCGACGGCGATATCGGCGGAGATGGGGTCACCTATTTCCGCCACGACGTGCCGCTTTGGGGCCCGGCCGCCTTGATCGTCGACCAAACAGGAGCGTTCTGGATCGCAGACGCAGCGGCATTTGATGGGCCACGCTTGATTCGCGTCAGCGAGGACGGGAATGGAGTCGAGTTCGTGACCTTCGAAGGCACCCAGCTGGGGGGGATCCTGGACGTCGCGTCAGTCACCGAAGGGCTCGCGATACTCAACGTGGCGGGCGAAGTAGGTGCCTCTGTTGAGATAGTCGACCACCGCGGAACCGTCACCAACCAGATTCCCCTTCCAGAGCAGGACTTCGGGATATCCAGCGGAATCAGCGGCCTCGCCACCACTCCCGATGGTCAACTCCTTGTCGAAATGGAGGGAGGGGCCCGCACAGCGAGTGTCGACATGTCAACGGGTGCCTACTCATTCCACATCGGCTACTACACCGATGCGGGTAGCTACATGTTCGCCTACCCTCCCCCCGGAGCGACCGAAACCGTATTCCGCGCCCCGGGGGCAGACATACCGATCGCAGCGCCGGACTCGCTCGGCAGCCTCGCTGTGATCGGAGTCAACCCTGATGGCTCCTTCGTGATCTCGGTCGACTGGATGTCATTTGCAGACTCAGAGATAGTTGATGGAGGGCGGCAGCTCCTCTGGTACAACGCTGACGGCACCCTCCAGGGAATCGCCGAGTTCCCGATCACCGAACAGGCAGTCCATGTCGAGCACCCCGTGGTCCTTGCCACAGACGGCTACCTCTACGGACTCCTCACCAGACCAGAACACGTCGAGATAGTCCGCCTCAACTATCGGGCACCCGAATGACCCTCGCAACCAGAACCGCAACACAAGAAAACCTGGAGCGCCCGCTCCACCCACACGCAAGGAGGAGCAATGTCAACAAGACGCCGTCGCATCACAGCTCTGGTGCTGTCGCTATTCCTCGTGCTCGCAGTCGCTGGCATCGCGCTCGCTGCCGACCAGTCGTTCGTTACTTACGAGAACTGTGCCCCAGGATGGGACGCCAAAGTGAGTTCATACGCAACGGGCACCGTCAAGCACTTCAAGAACGGCGACCAAACCGGAAGCTGGAACAACTACAGCACACCGAGGTGGCGCACAACCTATCAAGGCGACGAATCACAAGAAATCATCATCACCACAACCGGGACACTCTCATCACAAAGCGTGACATGTGTCTGCCTACCAGGCAATAACTGCGCCCAGAAGTAGTCGACCGGCCACACGACGACTGACGGTGAGGGGAGGACACCCCGCCTCCCCTCACACAACCTCAAGGTCACGCCTCGCCAGCGTTTCCAGAGTTGTATCGACCCAGCCTCAAGACTGTCTACTGGCGCTCGGCTGATGCCTTCAGCTGCGGAGCCTCCCACGACCGAACAACGGACCTCTGGGATCGCCGACCTTCCACCCTAAGATCCGGACGATGATCAGTCTGGACAGCAGACGCCGCCACACGGCTCGGGCGGCGTCAGTCGACTCACAATCCGGATTGGTACCGTCGCGTCGGTGGCGGCAGTAGTAGTGCTTGCCGTGGGCATGATTGCCTGGTTGTGGCCCGTTCCCCGACCTGTGGCCAGCGTCGCAGACCCGGTCTTGTTGGAGCTGCCGGGCGGCTTCACGGTGGTGTCGATCCAGACTCTGTCGAATCCGAGGGCGCAATCCTCGTCGGATTGCCCGGTCCCGAGCCACTATTCGATACCTACCGTCTCGGGACCGCAATAGCCCCGCGCGTCGAGGTCGGCGGTGGATCTCGTCGTTCCCCTTCTGGAAATGTGCTGGACCGAAACGCTCTGCATGCGGCTGCGATGGTCTACCTTGGTGACATCAAAGACGCCCAGATCGCCCTAAGTGTTTCCGATGGCGGGTTCCTCTCTCTTGGCGGGGAAGAGCTGTACGTCTTCTTCGGCACGGCACACCGATCACCGGCGGTGGCAACTGCTACATCTCGGAGGGACCCAAGACGGGCGAGAACACAGACCCGGCGGTTGGCGGTTGGCTCGATGGACCCACCTGCCAGAACGGCGGTTGTCCAGATGGAACTCAACGACGGAGCCAGCTACTGGCAACAACCCACCGCCTGCACCGTCTACTTCAACCTTGCCGACGGCAGAACACTCAAAGACGCCACACTGACGGCGATGGACAGCGACGGGAACACCGTTGAGATCGCCACCCCGGAACACACCACACCCCCACCAGCAACACCCCCTCCCCGGAACCAGCCAGGTCGTTCCGATCCGCCCGAGATCCACAATTATCGAGTGAGAACACGCACTCTCCCACGTGCCCTCGATCGGAACTTCCGCGAGCGGGCTGGTGAATGCTCGGTGTGGTCGGAAGGGCGAGCCAGTCGATTGGGCGATTGGCGGTATTGGTTCGGCTATGGGCGTAGTTCGAGGAAGCCGGCGGCTGCGAAGTCCTGGTCGAATGCGAGAGCTTCGCGGAGGCGACGGTCGCGCATGACTTGGAAGCTGGTGGCATCGACAAAGGAGTAGGTGCGTTCGTCGTGTTTGCGGAGCCATTCCCATGCCTTGTCCTCTTGCTCGGAGGTGACGCGATGAACAGTGAGTTTGGCCTGCTCGTCGAGGGCATCAATCCGGTCGATGAACCCGACCGCGGTGGTGTGTCCATCCTTGCGTCGTAGGAAGGTCCATGTTTCACCCACAATGAGGTTGGTGGTGAGTACTTGTTCGTTGGGTCCGAGATGATCAAGCAGCGCGACCGCATCATCGTGTCGTCCGTCGCCGGGCAGTGACCAGGCAACCCACCAGCTGGTGTCGGCGAACTTCACGAGTCGTACACGACCCGGTCGATCTCGCCTGGCTCAACCGAAGCGTCTGGTGAGGCGAAACCGGCCAGGCGATGCCAAGGATCTTCCGCCGTATCGTCGTCCTGTTCGGGTAGGACGGCAGCCAATCCGCGGCGAATGAGCTCTGACTTGGAAATGCCACGCCTTTTCGCTTCGGTGGCGGCCTCTGCGTCGAGTTCGTCGGGAATCGTGATAGTGATCGTTTTCATACCGACATCATACATACCAGCTGTGTCGTTGTATACATAGCTGACGCCGAGGCTGGCCCGAGATCACTAGATATGCCGGTAATCCACTTGGGGGTTTGTGATGATCGGGATGTCGTGTTTTCGAGTGTTGGGGAGGGTGGCTGATGGTGTGGGATCGTGATCGCCACATCGGGCCGAGTGGCATGCGTCGCACAAGACCGCCCCCTCCGTATCATCCGTTGGAATGAACCGTCGAATCCTCCTCAGTTTCGTTGTTGGTGCGCTTGTCGTCGGATGCAGTAGCCCGGTGGCTCTGCCAGACCGTTCTGATCCTGCGGTGCAGGCGGAAGAGGCACGGCTCACCGGCCTGCTCGAAGCGGCCGAAGACTTCTGGCCTCCGCAACCTCGGCAATGCTCGGTCCGTCTCTTGGGACAAGACGGAACAACCTCCTACGTGTGGGCGCACTGCGAGGGCCCCGAGATCGACGCCGATGGCCAGCTAGAGCGGCCTGCTGGATCGTTGCCACTACGCATCGACGGGGACCTGGTATCAGAACCGCGGGACGGCAGCCTCTACGGCGACGACGTAAGGGAGATGTTCCCAGCCGACCTGGCAAACGCAATATTGGACAGGGACCAACGCATCTTTCCATAGGAAGTGAACAGCGTCTATGGCACCCACCGATCGCCGCCGATGGCCAAATCCCGAACGAGAACAAGCACGTCGACTAGCCACGCATACCGGCACCTCCGTGAGCGGGGTCTCGAACACTGACGGTGATGGGCCCCTGATCGTTCGGAGAGTTCCTTCTGCTACGCAGGTTGTTGTACACACATATCCATCGTGTGTATGCAATAACCTGCACCAGCCTCAGCGGAGCGACGGGCAGCTTCGTTGAGGCTCCTCGATCGGGCAGCCGTCACCGCCGGCGTTGAAGGCGGAACTGTGGGCTTGGGCCGCACCTGGGCCGCAACGGGCGTGAAAACATGAGAAATGATGAAAGACACTGAGAAGCGAAATCGCCCGGAAAATCAGGCTTTCCGCCGGTTTGCCCTGGTAGACAAAGACCCCCAAAACGGTTTAGGAAACCGGTGCTCTATCCCCTGAGCTACGAGGGCGAAATGTCAAGAATAGCCCGAAATATCAGCCTTTCTAGCGCCATCGGACAGGTCAACAACATTGTCGGATATGCACCTGGGCCGCACCATAACGAGCAGCCGTCGACTCTGCGAGGCTATCGAGGTCATCTTTCGCCACTGCTGTCGATTGCCCCGCATAGCGAACACGCGGCTCGAAGTGGCGGCGGTTTGGTTCGGGTTTCTTTGGTCGGTGGTCTGGGTGGGGAACTCGGTACCGGACGCTGGACCGGGGCTGCAGGCTTAGCTCGAGCGCAGAAGCGCCACGACCGGCGGCGAAGAACTGCGACCCGGTGGGCTGCGACGTCTACCATCGGTTCGTGACCTACGCGTTCATGCGCCGACTCGAGTCGATCCCTGCTCGCTACGACCGCGGCATCTCCATGCTGAGCGGTGGGCGGATCGGCTCGGTCTACAACCGCATCGCCGAGCTAGTGGCGCGGCCTGGTGCCGACGTTCTCGACGTCGGCTGTGGGACTGGCGGAGTGTCGATCGCCTGCGCCGACAGGGGAGCCAACGTAACCGGTGTCGATCGTGACGCTGGGATGTTGGAGGTCGCCGCCTCCAAGTCCCCGGAGGTAGCGTGGCTGGAACTCGACGCAACGGAGATCGAGGATCGGTTTGGTCCCGAGTCGCTCGATGCGGTTGTCTCTTGTCTCGCCTTCAGCGAGATGTCACCCCAGGTGCAGAGCTATGTGCTCTCGATTGCACTGAGTCGGCTTCGGCCGGGAGGGCGTCTGGTGATCGCCGATGAGGTTGCGCCGGACCGGCCCTGGCAACGTTTCGTGTACCGAATCCGGAGAGCACCCGTTGTTGCATTCACCTGGCTGCTTACCCAGACAACGACGAGGCCGGTGCGCGATCTGCGGGAGAACCTCGCAACGCTCGGGTTCGTTGAAGTCGAGACTGAACGGCCATGGCCTTCCTTCCAGATCATCGCCGCGGTCAAGCCATCATGAGTGTCTTCGACACGTTGTTACGGATGCTGCCGCACCGCGCTCCCACCGGCCTGGTCGCGATCGGTACCCCGGACCGGTCATCGCCCGTGTTGCTAACCGGCAACTACACGCTCACGGTGCGGCGCGTCAAGGAGGCACTCGCAGGTCGGGACGTGTGGCTGCTGGTGGCCGACAGCAATGGGATCAACGTGTGGTGCGCCGCGGGCGGCGGCCACTTGACCCACCACGATGTCATCTCGGCGATCCGCACCTCCGGGGTGCGGGACCAGGTCGATCATCGCCACGTGATCCTGCCGCAACTCTGCGCAACGGGGGTCGAGCGGAGCCGTATTGAGGACGCAACCGGCTGGACCGCCTCGTGGGGCCCGGCGTCTGCGGACGACATACCGGCATTCCTCGACCGCGGGGAGCGCAACGCGAGGAGCGAGCGCTCGGTTCGATTCCCCCTCAGCCACCGTATGGAGATGGCAGCCATGTGGATCGGTCCTTTGGTCCCGATTCTGTGGTTGGCGCTGTGGCCGATCACCGGAGCAGGCCCAGCGGGAATTGATGTCGGGATCGTCGCACTGCTGGTGGTCGCCCTGTACGCAGCGTTCCCCTGGCTGCCGCTACGCACGATGCGCGGGTTGCCGGTCTATGCGGGTCTCGTGGTGATCGGGGTCGGTCTGGGGGTGCTGCTGCTGACCCTGGCGGGTGTCTTCCATCCAGCCACGATCCTGTGGCTGGCGACGGCGTGTGTGGCAGGCGTCGCGATCGCCTCTATCGACGTTGCAGGTTCGACACCGTTGCTTGCCAGCTCTGTCAACCCGAGCGACTTCGAGGTGGAGCTCATCCCTGACCGTTGCACCGGCACCGCCGAGTGTGTGCTGGTGTGCCCCAGGGAAGTGCTCGTCATGGATGGACACGCACGCAAGGTACGGATCGCCGAGCCGGACAATTGCATCCTGTGTGCGGCGTGTGTCGTTCAGTGCCCCACCGATGCGCTGCGGTTCCGATTCGACGACGGCCGCGTCGTCGAACCGGACCAGGTCCGTCGCACCCGCATGAACCTTCTCGGGAAACGTAGGACGCTTCCGACCCTATAGCTGCGGGCCTTAGCTGCCGTGCCTGGTGCGCAAACAGCGCTGTCCCTTCCACCAACCATGAGGCGGGTCGACATCTCAGACCAAGGGGCAGTTGCACCGTCTGCCTTGGTGGTGGGCCGGGCACTGCCCGTGTAGCGATCTCGGGCCAGACGTCGGTGTCGTCTATATGCCCAGTTCCGTGAGCTGGCTCAGAATGTTGACGGCGTCCTGTGCCCCGAGGCCGCCGGGGTGGGTGTAGACGAGTGTGCCCGAGGCGTCGTAGACGAGATTGAGCGGCATACCCCGCATCCCGAATGTGCCGAGACTCAGGTCGGACCCGTTGGTGCCGCCAACGTCCTTGGCCACCGGCCACGCATCGGCGATGCCCCACTTCTGGGCGTCGGCAAGACCCTGGCCGTTGTCCTGGGAGTTGACGGCGATGAAGTTGACCTTGTCGCCGATCTGCTGGGAAAGCGCATACAGCCCTGGCACCTCTTCCTCGCACACCTCACACCACGACGCATAGAACGACACCAGAGTCGGCTTGCCCTTGAAGTCGTTGATCGCAACACGGCCCTCGCCGTTGAGGGCGGGGAGATCCCAGGACTCGGCGCTGGTGTTGCCTGAGACAGTGGTGGATGAATCAGAACCAGGCCAATATGCCGCAACCAGGAGAGCGAACACCACCACTATGGCGGCTCCACCGGCGATCATGCGGGTGCGCCGCCTGCGCTCCTGCTCGATCCGCTTCTCCTCTGCAGCTCTCGCTCTCTCGGCGCGTTGCTGCGCCCTTGTCTTCTGTCCCATGGCAAATGAAACCGCACCTAAAGACGATACATTCCCAATATCGCATATGGTTTTTGGGTGCCTGCGATCACTCGTCCAGGACTTCGTCGGAGTTGAACCACTCGATCGTGTCGAAGTCCTCAGGTGGTGGCAGAACGGAAGGCTCCGGCGGCGGAGCCTCGGCGACCGTCGGCAACGCAGGAGCCTCGTCGGTATCGACCTGTTTCGGAGTCCACGCTCGGTAACGTCCGATGATGGTGGTTTCGTGGGTCTCGTCCCGATTCCAGGTGTGTACGAGCCGCTCGCGCAGGTCGGTCCAGGTGGCCGTCTCATTGGGCGGATGCTCGCGGAGATATTCCGGTACCTGTTTCGCCCAACCGACGATGCGCAGCGTGAACATCATCACCGACCCGGTGATCGCCACCACGCCGATCGCTGCGATCAGCACCACCGCACGCGGCAGATCGAGTTCGAAGAACCGCTGCGAAGCGCTCGAGACGAGCAGCAACACGAGAAGCCCGATCATCGTCCCGATGAGGATCTTCTTCCACGGCAACAGCGGGCGACTGACAATGGCAAGGGCAAATAGCCCGACCGCGGCCAGCACCAGGGTCGCCGTCGTTCTTGCCTCCGGCAGGGTCACCTTCTCGGATATGGCCATCTCGTAGGCGCCATAGGTAGCCAGACCGGCGGCGAGCCCTGTTGGCAGCGCAAAGCTGAGCACCCTGCGGACGAACCCACGATGGGCACGGTCGGCGCTCGGGGCGAGTGCCAGGAAGAAGGCCGGCATCCCGATTGTGATCGTGCCGACAAGGGTGAGATGGCGGGGGAGGAACGGGAACGGGCTGCCGGCGATGCCGACGGCAAGGGCGATGAAGACGGCGTACACCGTCTTGGTTACGAACAGGTTGGCTACCCGCTCGATGTTGGCGATGACCTTGCGTCCCTCGGCAACCACTTCGGGAAGTGTGCTGAACTCTCCGTCGATGAGCACTAGCTGTGCCACCGCCCGAGAAGCGGCGCTGCCACTGCCGATCGCCACCCCGATGTCGGAGTCCTTGAGTGCCAGGACGTCGTTGACTCCGTCGCCGGTCATGGCAACGACATGGCCCCGGGACTGAAGCGCCTGCACCATCGCTCGTTTCTGATGTGGGGTGACTCGGCCGAACACTGATGCCTGTTCGACCGCATCGGCGAATGCCTCCGGCTGGCGGGGCAGGTAGCGGGCGTCGACCGCGTTGGCCGACCCGGGAACGCCAACCTCTCGTGCAATGGCGGCGACCGTGTCGGGATGGTCACCCGAGATGACCTTGGCCTGGACGCCCTGTGCCGCGAAGTAGCGGAGGGTCGCCGCAGCATCCTCCCTGATCTTGTCACCGAGGGTGATGAATGCCGCCGGCCTGAGCTGCCGGGGGAGCTTGTCGCCGTTCAGCGGATAGTCGGTCCATGCCAGCAGGATCACCCGATGGCCGCGAGAGGCCAGCTCGCCTGCCTTCCTGGCTACGCTCGAATTACTCGGCATGACGATCTCGGGGGCGCCAAGCACCCAGGTGCCCTGGTCGGCAAACGAGGCGGCGCTCCATTTACGTGCCGAGGAGAATGGGACTGTTCCCATCTGCTTCCAGCCTTGCTGTGCCGGGAATCGCTCGGCAATCGCCTTCATCGTCGCATTCGGGTCCTGTTCCGATGCCACCAGAGCGGCAAGGGCCCTATCGGCGTCGAGGTCGCTCAGCGCAAGGACATCACGCACCGCAAGGGTGCCCTCGGTGAGTGTCCCGGTCTTGTCAAAGCAGACCGTGTCCACCCGGGCAAGGCCCTCGATGGCGGGCAGCTCTTGGACGAGCACGTTTCGTCGTCCCAACCTGACGACGCCAACAGCAAAGGCAAGCGACGTGAGCAGCACCAGACCCTGGGGGATCATGCCCACCGCACCGGCAACCGCCGAGCTGAGGGCGTCCACCCAGCCTGTCTTGAGCCGCATCGAGCTCCAGATCAGCAGCAGGATCATCGGGCCGACGATCCACGAGACACCGCCGATGATCCAGTCAACACCATCGCGGAATTCCGAGCTGACCAGGGTGAATTCTTTGGCCTCGTTGGCGAGGGCGGCAGCGTATGCGTCCTCACCGACTCGCTCGGCCCGAAACCAGCCACTACCGGCAACGACGAATGAGCCCGATAGGCACATGGCGCCGTCACCCTTGGCAACCGGGTCAGATTCCCCGGTCAGCAGTGATTCGTCGATCTCCAGACCGCGGCGCCTTGGTTACGGGCCCGTCGACCGGCACCTGGTCACCGGTGGCAAGGGCAACGAGGTCGTCCTGGACTATCTGCTTGACCGGAATCTGAACCTGTCTGCCGTCACGGATCACGCTGGCGACGGGTGCGGTGAGCAGTGCCAACCGGTCGAGAGTGCGCTTGGCTCGCAACTCCTGGATGATCCCGATGGCGGCGTTGGAGACGAGCACGATCCCGAATAATGCATCCTTGGGCTGGCGCACCACCAACAGCACGATTGCGAGCAGGATCCCGAGCAGGATGTTGAACCGCGTCACCACATTGGCGCGGATGATGTCGGCGGTCGTCCTGCTGGTCTTCTCCGACACCACGTTGACCTGCCCGGCGGCGACCCGCTCGGCCACCTCGGCCGAACTCAACCCTTGCGGATTGGCCGCGACATGTTGCGTGTCGGAGGTCATTGGCCAAGCCTACAACAGGGCAGGACGACGAACTGATGGGGTGGCGCTGTCTGCCAGTGTCGGAGCTGATTTTCTCAGGGTTTACGGATAGTGGCCGATGAACTACAATCGTGTAACTTCCCGAATTACACTTATGTGACTTCCTGTGAACGCTGGATCAGGAGAGTAAGGGGCAGCCAGTATGGCGATGGCGGTGCAAGTAAGTCTGATCGGTACCGAGCGTGTGGTAGATCGGACGTTGGCAATCTACCGGGCACATCTCGAACGGGCTATCGAGGTGCCGCTTGGAGACATGGTGGATCGGCAGGTCCCCGTCGACGTGGCACGCCTGTCCGTTGTTGCTGCAGGAGAGATTCGAGTAGCCGAGATCATGGTCGATGAGACCGTGATGTGCGCCCAACTCACAAGGGCGCTCTGGTCGCTCAACGACCAGGGATGGCGGGCCACGGTCGTCGTTCCCACCGCCCGTCTGGGGGAGGCGCACACCGCGCTACGTGGTGTGCCATGCCGTCTCCAGGGGTGGTGGGAAGACACGGCCGCCATTTGCTTTGCGAGCCCCGAGATTCCCTGAGCCCCATTTCGGCGGTCTCAAGGACGCTGCGGCCACTACGCTGTTGGGTCTGATGCCCGTTCCGCTGCATACCCAAACAGTCATTGCCTTCATCTGGGATTTCGACCGAACATTGATCCCGGACAACATGCAATGGCCGATCTTCCAAGAATACGGGGTCGACGAGGGCACTTTCTGGCGTGAGGTCGACGGTCTCGCCGCCTACTACCGTGCCCTCGGTGAGACGATGGGTCGGGGCCTCGCCTATCTCCTCCACATCCTCAGCTACGTGGAGCAGGGCATTTTCAAGGGCTTGAGCAACGCCAAGCTGCGTGAACTCGGTGCCAAGCTCGAGTTCTGCCCCGGCATCCCAGAGTTCTTCGAAGAGTCGCGCAATCACGTCAAAGAGGTCGATGACTTCGCCAGGGATGAGATCAGCGTCGAGCACTACGTTGTCTCGACCGGAATCCGCCCCATGATCGAAGGCTCTGCGATCGCCCCCTTTGTCGACGGGATCTGGGCAAACAGCTTCATCGAACACACGGCACCAGCGGGTTTCCTCGATCAACTGCCGGTTCCTGGTGAGGGCGGGCAGATCAGATACGTCTCCGACTACATCGGCCACACCTCGAAGACAAGAGCGCTATTCGAGATCAACAAGGGTGTCAACATCACACCCACCGTCGACGTCAACGCCAGGATGTCAGAATCGCAGCGTCGGGTGCCGCTGCGCAACATGATCTACATCGCAGACGGCCCCAGCGACGTGCCGATGTTCTCCATCCTCAACAAGGAGGGCGGCAAGACGCTTGGCGTCTACAACCTCGAGCCGCGCAACAACCATCGTCAGGTCAAGCAACTCCAGGAGCAGGGTCGCATCCAGGGCATGGCCGAGGCCGACTACCGGCCTGGCAAGGCAGCCTATCTCTGGTTGATGGACAGCCTCGATCAGATCGCATATGAGATCGTGGAGAACCGGCGCTTGGCGTTGGCTGCGATCAAGAACCCGCCGGGGCACAGTTAGCCATGGCGATCGAGCGCGTCGGGGTTGTCGGCGGTGGCCAGATGGGTGCCGGAATCGCCGAGGTGTGCGCCAAGGCCGGTGTCGACGTGGTCGTCCACGAGGTCACCGAGGAGCTGGCGGCGGCCGCCCGCAGCCGGGTGGTCAAGTCGCTCGACAAGGCAGTGGCACGCGGCAAGCTCGATGTCGAGGATCGGGATGCGGCGGTGGGCCGGATGCGCTTTGTCTCCGACCTCGCCGCCATGGCCGACCGGCAACTGGTCGTCGAAGCGGTGGTCGAGGACGAAGCAGTGAAAGCGGACGTGTTCGGCAGGCTCGACGATGTCGTCGTTGCAGACGATGCGATCCTTGCCTCCAACACGTCGTCGATCCCCCTGACCCGGATCGGCCACTCGACCACCCGCCCCGGATCGGTAGTCGGGATGCATTTCTTCAATCCGGCGCCCGTGATGCCGCTCGTCGAGATCGTCCACAGCGTGTCCACCACCGATGAGACCGCGGCCCGGGCCGCTGCATTCGCCGCCGATGTGCTCGGCAAGGTGGTGGTGCACACCAAGGACCGGGCAGGTTTTATCGTCAACATGCTGCTGTGCCCGTACATCTTCGAAGCGATCCGGATGTACGAGTCCGGGTTCGCTACCCGGGAGGACATCGATGCGGCCATGGTCAACGGTGCCGGCTACCCCATGGGGCCACTGGCGCTAAGTGACCTGATCGGGAATGACACGATGGTGGCGGTTGCCAGGTCATTCTTCGAGGAGTACGGCGAGGCGAGGTTCAAGGCTCCACCGCTGCTGGAGCGTATGGTGGAAGCTGGCATGCTCGGCAGAAAGACCGGCCGCGGCTTCTACGAGTATGGCTGATTGCTACGCAATCAGCTTGCGAGTTTGACGAAGTCCTACTCGGGCGGGGGCTGTCACGCAATCAGCTTGCGAGTCTGACTGTGTCAGACTCTGGCGGGGGCTGTGCTAGCTGGGGACCGGCCTTGCACCGTTGCCCTCGAGCACCCGCTGCAATGCGTTCTTCTTGACGAGGCCGGTCGTCCTCCAACGCGGGGTGATCTTCCCGCTCTTGGCGCGTGACCCGCCTCCGTTCTGTTGCGCTCGCTGGCGTGCCTTCTTCGACTGCTTTGCGGGTGCGGTGCCGAGCAGGACGAAAGTCGGTGTTGAGCGCACGTTGAATGCTTCGGCGGCGCCCGATACCCGGGCGACATCCACCTTGACGATGTGGGCGCTCTCTCCGTACTCGCGAGCCAGCTCATTCATGATCCCGTCCATGACCTGGCACGGGGCACAGCCAACCTGCATGAAGTTGAGCAACACCGGTTTACCGGACTTCAGCATCGGCTCGAGCTCGTTGAGCGAATTGAGACGATACGGTTTCATCTTTCGGGTGAACAGAGCCATACGACCTTCGCTTGGTTTGCCTGGACAGTCAGCACCACGATCAACAACCAGCACAGCGCTTCAGTATTCCCACAATCCCGGCGCCGCACGACGCCGCGGCCGGTGCCTCGGCACCCGGCTCGATGCTTTGGCACGGTGGAAGTGGGAGAATACTGATGTCACAGTAGACCAAGTGAGCATGGACGTATTTATTGACCCCGGCGCCACTGCCGGGTTGGCAAGCCAGATTTACGAGGCGATCCGGAGCGGGATTCTGGAGGGTCGGCTTGGTTCGGGCGACCGGTTGCCCCCAAGCCGGGAGCTGGCCGAAACGTTGGGGGTGGCGCGTTCCACCGTGACAACCGCGT
This sequence comes from uncultured bacterium, assembly GCA_963777645.1. GTDB lineage: Bacteria > Actinomycetota > Acidimicrobiia > Spongiisociales > UBA5794 > JAAETI01. Next base: position 298,520 of record CAVZRA010000005.1, read on the forward strand.
ACGGTCACCTTGCGGCCGAAGGTTTCCTCGAGGGGCGACGAGGCGGAGGCACCGTCGTTGCCGAGTTGTTCGGCGCCGACGCAGCGGGTGACGGTTTCGAGCAGTTCCTCGATCTGCCCTATCCCGATCCCGAGCAGAGCGTTGCGCTCGATCTCCGGCCGGGAACCCCCGACCCCCGGTTGTTCCCCGTCGCCGAGTGGAAGCGGTATACGCGGTGGGCGATCGACCGTCACGATGCGACATACGGGAACCCTGCCGGCGTCACCAGCCTCCGCCTGGTCCTTGCGCGGTGGATCGGCCGCTCCCGAGGTGTCGAAGCCAACTTCCGGCAGTTGGTGGTGACCTCGGGAGCCCAACAGGCATTCTTCCTACTGACCGCCACCTGTGTCGATCCGGGCGACATCGTTGCCGTTGAGGACCCCGGCTACGACCGATTCCGCCGGCTGGCCGAGGGACGTATGGCTCGCATCGCCCCGATTCCCGTCGACAGTGATGGCATCGTCGTTGCCGAGATCCCGACAGATGCCAAGCTGGTGTACGTCACCCCGTCGCATCAGTTTCCAACCGGGGTGACGATGTCGATGTCGCGGCGGCTGGAGCTTCTCGAGCTGGCCAGGGATTGTGGGATGGTGATCGTCGAGGACGACTATGACTCCGAGTTTCGCTACACCGATCGGCCGCTCGAGCCCCTCTACCGGCTCGACCGGTGGGGGCTTGTCGCCTATGTGGGCAGCTTCTCCAAGACACTCTCGCCCGCCCTGCGCCTCGGCTACGTAGTGGTCCCTCCCGATCTGCTTCCCGCCCTGCTCGAGCTGAGACAACAGGTGGATTGGGCCCCGTCGCAGGTGGCCCAGGAGGCGCTGAAGGGCTACCTCGCCGATGGGGAATTCGACCGGCACCTCCGCAAGACCCGTCGCAACTACCAGCAACGCCACTCGCTGGTGGTCGACTTCTTGCATCGTGTCGAGGCCAGGGGTTTGCTCCGCCCGGTGGCTTCCCATGCCGGCCTCCACGTGGCGGCACATCTCGGCGATGGCACTGACGAGTCGGACGTTCGAGTCGCCCTGGCCGATCGTGGCGTTGCGGTGGGTGGCCTGTCTGGCTACTACGCGGGACCTGCAACCACTCATGGTCTCGTGTTGGGATTCGGCCGGGCAGACACGAGACAATTGACCAAGGCACTTACTGTGATCGACCACCTGTTCACCGCGACCTAGTCAACTTGGTCTGGTGAAATACCAGCTACTTGGCTCTTGTTCCATACCAATCCTCTTCATACGGTGGCCATCGTCAGCGTTGCCGATCAGAAAAAGAGAAGAGGTCATGACAGACACGTCGATCCCCGCCGCGATGAAGGCAGTCCATCTCCAGCCACCGGGCGGAATCAGCTCCATCACCTGCGACGAAGTCGAAACACCGGTGCCGGGAGAAGGCGAATACCTGATCCGGGTCCACGCTGCTGCGCTCACTCGTGATGAGCTGAGCTGGCCGGTCGACCGTCTCCCTGCGGTTCCTTCGTACGAGCTCTCAGGGACTGTTGCTATCGGCGGGCCCGGTGCGGTCGGGTTCGAACCGGGTCGGGCGGTCTTTGCGATGACGAGCTTCGATCGAGACGGCGTTGCCGCCGAATACACGGTCGTGCCGGCGAAAGAGCTGAGCCCGAAACCCGCATCGCTCAGTCACGTTGAGTCCGCCGCCATCGCCTTGCCGGGTCTGAGTGCCATGCAGGGGTTGTTTGACCATGGGCGGTTGGCAAAGAACGAGCGTGTCCTCATCCACGGTGGGGCAGGAGGAGTGGGGTCCTACGCGGTGCAGCTCGCCCGACTTCACGGTGCCTATGTGATCACCACTGTTTCATCGGAGCGCGTGATTGCGGCCCGCGAGCTCGGCGCTGATGAGATCATCGACCACACGACGACGGACTTCACCGCGATCGACCCGGTCGATCTCGTCTTTGACACGAGCGGCGGGGAGCGTCTGGCTCGATCGGTAGAGGTGCTGGGAAACAGAGGTCGTCTCGTGTCGGTTGCCGAAGATCCTCCAGAGGAGACGTGTCGGCAGCGTGGAATTGCCGCCACCTGGTTCCTCGTGAAATCCAACCGGGCCCAGCTTGCCGAGTTGGCCCGCCTGGCCGACACCGGTGCTCTCCAAGCCCGTGTCAACAGAACCTTCCCGCTTGCCGACGCCCGGGAGGCGTTTATGTTCATGCTGGAATGGGGAGGGACCGGCAAGGTCGTGCTTGCTGTGAGAGAGGATGAATCATGAGCTTTCAACCCTTTGCTGACCATCAGCTTGCGGAGTTCATCCGCGGCATCTCCGCCCTGCCCCCGATGACCGCCGGTGGTGACCCGGTGGAGATGCGACGGATCACCGAGGAACGCTCGGCGCAGCGGCCGCCCGGGCCCGCCATGGTGACACACGACCTGCACCTCGGCGGAACGCTTCCTTGCCGGCTATATCAGCCGGATGACGCCGTCGATGCACTCGTCATCTTTTTCCACGGCGGTGGATGGACCATCGGTAGCCTCGAGACCCACGATCGAGTCTGCCGGCTTCTCGCCGACGCGGCGCGGGTCCCCGTTTTCGCCGTCGACTACCGCCTGGCACCTGAGCATCCGGCGCCGGCCGCCATCGAGGATGCGGTCTTTGCTCTCGAGAACTCCGCCGAGGCAGTTAGCGCGTTCGGCGTTCAGCCCAACGTGGTCGCCCTCGTTGGTGACAGTGCCGGCGGCACACTTGCGGCATCTGCAGCGCTGAGAACGCGGGGCAGCGACGTAGCTCCCGATCTCGTTGCCCTCATCTACGGCAACACCAATCTGACTGCTTCTGACGGTTCGATGATCAGCAACGGCCACGGATTCGGCCTCGAGATCGAAGACATCGAGTGGTTTGATCTGCAATGGGTGCCGGACCGGGACCGCTGGTCCGACCCCGACGTCAGCCCGCTGCTGGCGGAAGACCTCGCCGGATTCCCCGCGGCAGTCATCGTCACCTGCGAGCTCGACCCGCTACACGACCAGGGCGAAGCATTCGGAGACCGCCTCGCTGAAGCCGGTGTTCCCGTCACAGTCAGGCGTGAGCCAGGGATGGTTCACAACTTCCTGTTGTGGGATCTGGTGTCTCCGGCGTGTGCCGCCGCCGTTACCAGGGTCGGCGAAGACATCCAAACGGCCATCAGCAAGGCTCTGACCTCGAACACATAGACATGAAGGCACGCCGATGATGCGGTGTGCGGTCGGGTCTAGACCAAGATGAGCGCCACGATCCCGGCGATCATGCAATAGGCACCGAAGGGTGAGAGCCCGGTCTTGCCGATCAGTCGTAGCAAGAACGCGATTGCGGCGTAGCCCGAGATGGCGGCGACGGCGACACCAACGAGGACACTGCCACTGATTCCTGTGCCCGAGTCGATGAGATCCTTGGCTTTGAGCATGCCGGCGCCGGCAATCGCCGGGATTCCCAACAAGAACGAATAGCGGGCTGCTTCGATATCGGTCAGGCCCCGCACCAACCCGGTAGCGATTGTGGAGCCGGAGCGGGAAACACCGGGGATGAGCGCAACAGATTGGCCAAGACCGATCAGGATCGTGTCCTTGACCGATACGTCATCGACGTCCCGGGCACCACGCTTGACCCATCGTGTTGCATACATCACTGCGCCCGTGAGCATCAGCGCAAGCGCCACCACCTTCGGGCGTCCGTCGATCCAGCTGAACTGGGACTCGAAGGCAAGGCCGATGATCGCTGCCGGGATGGTGCCGATCACCAGCAACATCAGCAGCCTTCGCCCTTTCTCGGTGAAGGTGACCACCTCACGCACCTCGGCGCGGAAGTAGATGAGTACAGCGAGCAATGTGCCAAGGTGCAGCGTCGCTGCGGTGGCAAGATCCGGCGGGTCCTGACCGAGCAGGGCCGGGACCAACACGAGATGACCACTCGACGAGATGGGTAGGAATTCGGTGAGGCCTTGGATGAGGCCCCAGAAAGCGGCTTGAAGCATGACGCCGAAGACTAACCGCCGTTTCCGGCAACGGGTACGAGTGAGCCGATCATGACGACTAATGCGCTATTGGGTGCGATTCGTGCAACCAGATCGGCCTGCGCCGGGGGAAACGCCACCGGGGCGGTCACCTCGTATCCGTTGTCGCTGACGGCACCAACGACAAGACCCTCGGCGATCTCGTTTTCGAAGGCGACGCGAATCGGTGTGCCCGGTGCGACCGGTCGAGAGACGGGCAGCGAGATAGACCACCAACCTGCCGGTATCGCCGTCTCGGTCAGCAACGACGGGACCAGCGGAGTACCCGCGGGTATCGAGGAGGCGGCGACTCCGGAGACTCCGGTATCCCACGCGGGCAACACTCCGGCCGGGACCTGGTGCCATTCGAATTCGGTGACGACCTCCCCGGCGGATATCGGCGCCGCAGCAAATGGGTAGGCGACCATCGGCGCCGCTCTCGTATCGAGAAACAGCCCGGCGCAGATGACGAGGCCTGCGGCCAGCCAACGTAGATACGGGGGACGGCGCAGCCAGTACATGGTGCGACCGTATCGGGTTCGGGGAGGTGAAGAAAGACCCTCCCCGTGTTCCCCCTCCAGAAGAGGGGGAGCCTCACGCAAGCAGGGGGAATGGTGGGGGACTTACGTTTGGCACACGGGGAGGGGACCTGATGACCTTTTGGTAACGGTAGCTCTGACGGGATCGCTACATCTTGCAGTCGTGCGAAACCCGACCTCTTTGCGCCTCCCTAGAGCTTGCTCTCCCGCGGACGGGCTCTCCTGGCAACAGTCTATCTCTGCGCGCTCTGAGTAGCGATGATATTCGGGTTTCGCGAACCTGGCGTGGTGAACACGGTGTGGTGCTCTCCTAGACTCGGCTGAAGTGGAAGCCGCCATTCGCCTGCTCATTGCCTACTTGCTCGGCAGCATCTCCACCGGGGCGATCGTGCCCCGGATGATGGGTGTCGACATCTATGCAGCGCGGAAGCGGGAATCCGGGCGCCTCCAACGTCATGCGTACGCTCGGCAAGAAAGCCGGCGCTGTCGTGATGGTGCTCGACGCTGCCAAGGGACTCGTCGCTGCGATGATCGGCGCTGCGGTGAGTACCGAGCTCGGCTTCTGGTGCGCGCTCGCGGCCGTCGTTGGTCACATCGTGCCGATCTGGTTGAAGTTTCGTGGGGGACGTGGAGTCGCCACCGCCATCGGCTCCGTCTTGTTCCTGGCGCCATGGTTCGGTGTCGTTCTCGCCGTCGGTTGGGCGGTGACCGTGGCTTTGACCAAGACGGCATCCCTCGCATCGCTGGGCGCCATGGTTCTCTATGTGCCCGGCTATGCCATCTACGGCCATCGTGGCTGGTCGTTGGTGGCGGCCGGTTTGACCGCCCTCCTGGTCGTGGTGCGCCACACCCCGAACATCCGTCGCCTCATCGGCGGCCGCGAACAGACTGTTGAGACCCAATGAAACCTCTTCCCGAGGCACAGCGTGATGTGCTTGCCGCGCTAGATCTGCTACCTACCCAACGTGTCGATCTCGCCGAAGCGCGTGGTCTCGTACTTGCCGAGCCGGTGGTGGCCGGTCATGACCTCCCGCCGTTCGCCAACTCCGCGATGGACGGCTACGCGGTCATTGCAGCCGATGTCGCGGGGGCTCCCGTCGAGCTCCCCGTGCTTGAGGATATCGCCGCAGGCAGCGTGCCTTCCCAGCCGGTCACCCAGGGCACTTCCATCAAGATCATGACCGGAGCGCCGATCCCGATAGGCGCCGATGCCGTCGTGCCGGTCGAAGATACCGAACCTGGGACCGGGACCGTGCGCATTCTTGTGTCGGTGCCGGTGGGTGAGTCGGTGCGTCCCGCCGGCGATGACGTCCCCAAAGGCACCGTTGTCCTCGAGGCAGGGGAGCGGCTCACCCCGGCACGGCTAGGTGTCTGCGCCTCGCTCGGCTATCACCGCCCGCTGGTGCGGCGCCGTCCCCGCGTAGCCATCATGTCCACCGGCGATGAGGTGGTCTCTCCCGAGACGGAGACGCTGGAGCCCGGCAAGATCCGTGACGCCAACCGGTTCACGCTGCTTGGTGCACTCGAAGAGCTCGGAGCCGAGGTATTGGATTTCGGCATCGTCGGTGATGACCGCGACCAGCTCCAACAACGGCTCGCCGCAGCCGCTGAAGCTGGTGATGTCGTCATTACCAGCGGTGGGGTCTCGATGGGTGAGTACGACGTTGTCAAACACCTGCTCACCGAGATGGGGTCGGTGGAATTCTGGAAGGTGGCGATGAAGCCTGCCAAGCCTTTCGGATTCGGGCACGTGGCGGGCAAGCCGTTCTTCGGCCTGCCCGGGAATCCCGTGTCGGTGGCCGTCGCCTTCGAGCAGTACTTGCGGCCGGGTCTCCTGCACATGATGGGGGCCACCCGGCTCTTCCGGCCCCGCATCAAGGCAGTCATGGAACAGGACGTGCACACCGATCCGCAGAAGATCGTCTTCCTGAGGGTGAACCTCACCCCGGGTGACGACGGCATCATGAGGGCCCGGCTCAGCGGCGGTCAGGGATCCAACATCCTCACCGCGCTTGCCGCCGCCGACGCCTTCGCCGCCATTCCGGTTGGCACCGCCGGAGTGACTGCCGGATCGATGGTTGATGTCGAGATGATGCAACTACCTGAGGCGCGTACCGCAGTGGAGGTGACCGGTGGCTGAAGGATTTACTCACCTGAATGAGCAGGGCAACGCCCGCATGGTCGATGTCGGTGCCAAAGAGACGACTTCGAGGGTCGCCGTTGCTGAGGCGCATATTTCGATCTCGCCGGAAACAAGAAAGCGTCTCTTTGCCGGAGACCTCCCCAAGGGTGACGCACTCGGGGTGGCCCGCATCGCCGCCATTATGGCGACCAAGCAGACGTCGTCGCTGATCCCGCTGTGCCATCCGATTTCGATCCACGGTGTGGATGTCGACGTCACCGAGACGGAGACCGGAGCCCGAATCGAGGTGACGACACGAACATCGGCCAGGACCGGGATCGAGATGGAGGCCATCACCGGCGCTGCCGTCGGAGCGGTCGCCCTCTACGACATGATCAAAGGCCTCGACCGTGGCGCCGAGGTGACCTCGGTCCGGCTGCTCCACAAGAGCGGCGGCAAGTCGGGTGAGTGGAACAGGTGAAAGCCGCAGTCGTCACCGTTAGCGATCGGGTATCGGCGGGCACCGCCGAGGACGGCTCCGGCCCGGCCGCCGTTGCTCGTCTCGCAGTGTACGGGTTCGAGGATGCGACGTTGCAGGTCGTGCCCGACGGCATCGAGTCCGTCAAGGAGATGCTCGAGGAGTTGGTCGGCGACTACGACCTGATCGTTACCACCGGCGGCACCGGGTTCTCGCCGCGTGACCTCACCCCGGAGGCAACCCGGCTGGTCATTGAACGTGACGCACCCGGTCTAGTAGAGGCTATGCGGGCCTACACTTTTGGTAAGTTCCCACACGGCATGCTGTCGCGTGGCGTGGCGGGAATTGCCGGGGCGTGTCTCATTGTAAACCTGCCCGGCTCGGTGAAAGCTGTTGAAGAGTCCATCGATGTGATCGGACCGGCATTGAGCCACGCTGTCGAGTTGCTATCAGAGGGCCGAAGTGACCACAATGTGTGATCACCCGTGAGGGACGGTACGGGCCCAGATACTTGGTTACGCACGAAGCGGCGCCTACGCTCAGTAGCGGACGGAGTAAGGAATAAATGGAGATCTTGGCGTTCCTAATCATCGGGGGTGTCTGGGCGGTGTTTTTGCTGCCCGCCTTCTTTGAGTCCAGCAAGAGTTCCTCTTTGAGATCTACCCGCAGTTTTGCGCGTCACAACGACCTGCTGGCGTCGGTTGCGACGCAATCGACGGCGGCGGTGAGAGCAAACCGGCTGGCTCGTAGGCGGCGCCGCCGCGCCGTCGCCGTGTTGGGCACGGGCGCGCTCGGATCGCTGGCTGCTTCGGTGATCACCGGAAACGCCCTCTGGCTCGGGTTGACCATCTTGTTCGATATTCTGCTCGCCGGCTTTGTCAGCGCATTGCTTCAAGCCAAAGCCGCCCGGTTCCGTTCCGTTGCTCCAGTGGTCGCTCTCGACGTCTCCGCACCGGCCGAAAGATCGAATGAGATCGACATCATCCCGAGCATCCGCATCGTCGGAGCCTGATAGCCGGTGGCTGACTCGCTCGACCTCGACGCTCTCGAGGCTGAAGTCCGTGGTGAGCTCGACGAGAAATTCGTCGCCAGGGAACTGGCCCTCAAGAATTGCCGCAAGATCATTCAAGCGGCGTCGAAGGCGATTCGGGCACTGCACCGTGGCGATCTGGAAGATGCCGATCGGTTGCTGGCTTCGGGAAGGGCATTGATCGAAGAGGCGGAGGAGCCGCTCAACGATCACCAGGACATCTACCACGCCGGGTTCTTCTACGACGCGGTCAAGGAGTACGCGGAAGCAGAGCTGACCAAGGCGCTCATCCTGAGACGGCCGCTGCCGCTTCCTCACGACCTGGGCCTGCATGCGGTTCCGTATCTCAAGGGACTTGGTGAGGCCGTCGGGGAGTTGCGCCGCCGGCTGCTCGACCAGCTCAGAAAGGGTCATCTGGCAGAGGCAGAGGACACCTTCGCCGACATGGAGATCATCCATCATCTGCTCGCCGCACTCGACTACCCGGACGGCATGACGTCGCAGCTACGCAGGACCACAGATGTGGCTCGCTCCCTGATCGAACGAAGCCGCGCCGACCTCACCACCACCATCGTGCAGGAGCGCCTCCGCAAGCAACTCGAAGCGCGCTCCTGACCGCTTCTTGCGTCGCTACGCGGAATATATTCCGGTTTCCGACGCCAAAACGGTGGAGTTGTCAGGCGCGGCTACACTTGCCTCTCGCCTTTGGGGGTGTAGCTCAGCTCGGCAGAGCGCCACGTTCGCAACGTGGAAGTCAGGGGTTCAAATCCCCTCACCTCCACCAGAGGAATCAGTGTCTCAGTCCGGAATCTGTTTTTCACTCTGGTGTGCTCGTATGTCCAGGTTGTCGGAACGGTCATTGGGCTACCATTCCCGCGAGTGAATACGTCAAGCCGGCCACTGGGGCACCTTCCCCTATTCGTAGCCTCGACTGTCGCGGTCCTGACACTCGCCGCCTGCGGATCTGACGCGCTGCCGGTGGCGGAGCAGACGGCTACGACAACGACCGCGACGACAGTTGCCGGGACTCCCGAGCCGTCACCGGAATCCGGGTCGGTGAGCGGGTTGCCGCTGGGCCGTACCGGATCTGCCGCCCTCAACTCCTTCTCATACTCGATCGAGCGACGGATGGCGTCGTCCGACAACTACGCGATCATCCATGACGCGTCGGGTGCCTATGACGGTGGCCGTCTCCAATGCACGATGGAGACTCGTGAGTTCATGGACGGTACCGAGAGTGTGCTCAGTGTCGTCGACACTGTTCTCGATCTCCAGAACAACCAGGGGTGGTTGTCTCTCGGCCAGGGATGGGTCGCGGTCGAAGCAGGTGACCCGGTAGCAACCGCCGCGCTCAGTTTCTGTTTCCAGGCGTTTTCGGTCGCGTCACCGGTCGAGAGAGATCCGGCACACGGCGAGTCGACAACCCGCAACGGCGTACCCGTATGGCACGTCGATCTGGCCGCAGCCGAGCTTCAGGACGCATCTCAACCCGGGGACGTGTTGACACGATTCGAGGGCTGGTTCGCAGAGGATGATCTATGGCCGGTTGCGGTCATCTACGAACTCGAGACCGACGGCCGGCAGATGGCGGAACAGTACGGGATGCGTACCACCGACGCCCAGGAACGGGGAACAATCAGCGTGGTGAGCGAGCTGACTGATGTCAACTCCCCGGACGTGCATGTAACCGTCCCGTCCGGGTGAACGAACCGACCAGGCGTTGACTCTCCCGCGGGCTCGACGCCCGCCAACGCCGGCGCCCCATTGCGATCCCGACGCGATGAGAGTCAGCGGCAACCAGCCGCCGACTCTCTCACATTGACCTCGATTTCGAGGCTATTCATTCGGCTATTGCGTCACCGACAGACCGTCACCTCGCTGGCATCGGAAACGTCGATGCTACGAAGATCCATCTCGGCGGAATACGCACCGGCCTGATCGAATCCGATCACCAGGAAGTTGCCGACCACATCCGCCTGAACGGTGTGTGCCGACCAATCTCCGCTCTCAACCCAGGCGCTGGCATCGGTGTAGATCCAGTCGTATGTGCCGCTCGCCGTCTCAACCACGTCGTGGTAGACCGGGATGACAACACAGGCCGCCTCTGCGACCGCTTCGACGGCGACGTCGACGGGAGCGGACGACTCTGCGAAATGGGTAGCAGGGGCAACGTCGGGCAGTTCCCAGATGTCGCCAGCGCTGTTGATGCCGAGCGTGATGGCGAGGGCCGCCATCGCTGCTAGCACTTTCATGTTCGTCTCCTTGTAGATGGGGGTGCTGGACCCCTGTCGGCAGGTAGGCGGCCTCTTCAATGATTCCTGGGGAGAACCTTTTTCAACGGCGAGGTGTCCGAAATCACGCAGGCCGACTGATTTGCGTCGTATCTGACCCGCCATTGACCCGAGATCCGTCAGCAATCACAAAACCCCCTTTGATACTGGACCTGGAGACTGTACGTTCGCGGTGCGGGGGATGTGGAGCGCACGGTCGCCTCCAAAGGCCGGAGCGTTGCTACCTCCCTGCTGGGAAGCCCGCAAGGGTCAGAGTTCGGGTTTGGCTACCCGACGGTAGGAAGGTGATAGAGCATGAGTGAATCTGGCACTGCGCGAAGGACATCGCGCTTTCGGGTGCCGCTGGTATCGCGACCGGGGCTAGCCGCATTGTTGGTCGTCAGCATGTTGACGGCCCTGATGGCGATCGGCCCGGCGGGAGCAATTGCGGCACCCGGTGACATCGTCTACCGGGTGAACGCCGACGGTCCAACGCTGTCGGCCACCGATGCCGGCCCGGATTTCGTCGGTATCTCCGGAAACGGCACCTTTGGCGGCATCACCGTCTCAGGAGCGACGACCAACTCGACGACCGACACCGTCACTCTCGGCTCGGTCAGCTTGCCGCTGTCCGGCGTAGATGCTCAGGCGTTGTTCCAGACAACCCTCTACGACGCCGATGGCGGCGATGAGATGTCCTGGGCATTCGACGTCGCCAACGGCACCTACGCAGTCACCCTGTACCTGATCGAGCAACAGACCGATTGGGCCGTGGGCGACCGGGTGTTCAACGTCGACTTCGAGGGAGCGACGCTGCTCTCGAACCTCGACGTGTTTGCGGCGGTCGGTGATCGGATGATCGCCCACAGTGAAACGGTGACGGTCGACGTTGCCGACGGCGAGCTGAATGTTGATTTCCACAACGTCGTCAGCCTCGCCAACGTCCGTGGTTTCGAGATCACTCAGGTCGAGCCCGGAGAGGACATCACCGCACCGGTGATCACCCTCAATGGTTCGGACGAGATGACCGTATCTCGAGGGAGCACATTCAACGATCCGGGAGCAACGGCAAGCGACAACATTGACGGCAACATCAGCGGCAACATCGTGGTTGGCGGCGATACCGTCAACACGGCGGTTGTCGGTGACTATGTCATCACCTACAACGTTTCCGACGCTGCAGGCAACCCGGCAGTCGAAAAGACGCGGACCGTACACGTCGTTGACGTGGGCACCATCCTTTATCGGATCAATGCCGACGGCCCGACGCTCTCGGCCACGGTGGGACCCGACTACGTAGGGATCTCCGGCAACGGGACCTTCGGCGGTGTCACCGTCGCCAACGCATCGACCAACTCCACCTCGGACACAATTGACGTGGGCGGAGCCGATGTCGATCTGTCCGCTGCCGACGCCCAAGCGTTGTTCCAGACGACCCTCTACGACAACGATCAGGGAATGTCGTTCGCATTCGATGTCGACAATGGCACCTACATGGTCAAGCTGCACCTCGTCGAGCAACAGACCGGCTTCGTTGCAGGTGACCGGGTGTTTGACGTCAACTTCGAAGGTGCGACGCTGCTCAACGATCTTGACGTCTACGTCGCCGCAGGCGGCACCCTCAAGGCACTCACCATCCCGGTGGAGGTCGAGGTCACCGACGGCGAGTTGAACATCGACTTCGTCAATGTGGTCAGCTATGCCAATGTGCGCGGCATCGAGGTCGGCCTTGCGGAGGTTCCGGACACGACCGCTCCGGTGATCAGTCTGTTGGGCGACAATCCGATGACGATCGAGGTGGGAAGCACGTTCACCGATCCGGGGGCTCAGGTCACCGACGATGTCGATCCGACCACGACCATCTACGGCGTCTCCAACGTAAACCCCAACATCATCGGTGACTACACCGTCACCTACAACCACACGGATGCTGCCGGTAACCCGGCGACCACGGTTGTTCGCACCGTGCATGTCGTCGACACGACAGTGCCGGTTATCACGGTGTTGGGTGCGAATCCGTTGATGTTGACCGTTGGTGATTCGTTTGTTGATCCGGGTGCGGTTGCTAGTGACAATGTTGATGGTGATTTGACGTCGTCGATTGTTGTTGGTGGCGCTGCGGTGAATACGGCGGTTGCTGGTGATTATGTCATCACCTACAACGTGTCTGATTCATCGGGTAATGCCGCGGTGGAGAAGACCCGCACCGTCACGGTGGAGGCTTCTGCTCCTGTTCCTGTTGATACGTTCATCGATGACAACGGTTCTGTGTTTGAGGCCGATATCGAGTGGTTGGCGGCGACGGGGATTACCAAGGGTTGTAATCCTCCGATCAACGACATGTATTGCCCGAATGATCCGACGACTCGTGGTCAGATGGCAGCGTTCTTCCATCGTGCTCTTGGTTCGGTGTTGAGCGTTGATCTGGCTGACGCCAATGTGTTCACTGATGCTGTTGGTTCGGTGTTTGAGGCTGATATTGCGTGGTTGTCTGCTGCTGGGATCACCCAGGGCTGTAATCCACCACAGAACGATCTGTATTGTGCTTCTGGTCTGGTGACCAGGGGTCAGATGGCGGCGTTCTTGCATCGTGGTTTTGGTTCTTTGATTGGTACCCCGACTCCGTCTGGGCTCACTTTCACTGATACTGCGACTTCGGTGTTTGAGGCTGATATTCAGTGGTTGGTTGATGCCGGTATCACTAAGGGTTGTGGCCCTGATACTTATTGTCCGAATGATCTGGTGACTCGTGGGCAGATGGCAGCGTTCTTCCACAGGGCATATCAGGCTGCTGGGCTGTAAGTAGTCGAATCGACCGATTGGAGCGGCCGTCACCTTCGGGTGACGGCCGCACCGCGTCCAACACCAAGCTCGAACACCGCCTGTAGCTCACTGTGGACCTTTGGCCACGCTGAGTGACTTGTCGGCCGTCATTGTGGGTCATCCCGACTTGAAACTCCAGACTGCAACGCTATAACTTTGAAGCGGCGGGGGAACGCTTGATGCAGACGACGATCTCGGATTCCCTGCTCTAGGCAACGAGACAGAATCGCGGGTTGGCTACCCGACGGTAGGAAGGCGGGAACAGATCATGACCTCAACCGGAAGAATGTGGGCCCAATCGGGTCCACGAGTGGCGGGCAAGCACAGAGGCCTCACAGCCCTGGTTGCCGTCGCCATGATGGTGGCACTGTTGGCAGTCGCTCCCATGGCCGCGTCGGCTGCGCCGGGCGACATCCTCTATCGGGTGAACGCCGGCGACAGCACAGTGGCGGCAACCGATGGCGGCCCCGACTACCTGGGCGTTACGATGAGCACCCCCGACGCAGTACCGGGACTGACAATCACCGGCGACTACGCCGGTGACGTACAGATCACCGATTCGATCGACACCGCTACGAACAGCGTTACTGCGCCCGAGGCGGTGTTCCAATCGCTCGCACGCACCGGTACAAGCGGCGGCGGCGCCCTTAGTTTTGCATTTGACGTTCCCAACGGCTCGTACAACGTTTTGCTGCACTGGGCAGAGCACAACTCCACCATTGGTGCCGGGCAACGCGAATTCGACGTCGACATCGAAGGTACACAGGTATTCGACAACTACGACATCTACACCGAGGCCGGCGGGCGCCTCATTGCGATCACGGAGACAGTACCGACGACGGTTACGGACGGTGTTCTCAACGTGGACATCATCCAACAGACGAGTGTCGCCATCATCCGCGGCATCGAGATAATCGAGGCGGTACCGCCACCGGACGAGACACCGCCCGTGATCACCCTCGACGGTGACAACCCGATGTACGTCGTGGCCGGTTCCACCTTCAACGATCCCGGGGCGACCGCCTTCGACCTCGTGGACGGTGACATCAGCGACGACATCGTCGTTGGCGGTGACACGGTCAACACCTCCGTCGAGGACGAGTACACCATCACATATGACGTCCAGGATGCGGCGGGCAACGACGCAGTGCAGGTGACCCGTACCGTGCTAGTCGTTGGCAGCGGCACGGCTCTCTACCGGGTGAATGCGAATGGTCCAACGCTGTCGGCTACCGACGATGGTCCCGATTACGTCGGCATTTCTGGCAACGGCACGTTCGGTGGTGTCACCGTCGCCGAGAGCACAGGCAACCAGACAACTGAGGCCATCAACACCGATGGAGTCGGCCTCGCTCTCACTGGCGACGACACCGAGTCGTTGTTCCAGACAAATCTCTACGATGGCAGCGGTGGTGGCAACATGTCATTCGCGTTCGACGTGCCAAACGGCAACTACGACGTCGAACTCTACTTCGCGGAGCAGGCTACAGCGATCGACGTGGGTGGGCGTGTCTTCAACGTATTGTTCGAGGGCACTCCGCGTCTCGAGGACTATGACGTCCTGGCACACACCACCGACCGATTCGTGGCACTCACCGAACCCGTCGCCGATATCGACGTGACCGACGGTGTATTGAATATCGAGTTTGTCAATGTGACGAGCTTCGCCAATGTTCGGGGCATCCAGGTATCTGTTGGTGCAGTTGCCGACACTGTTGCGCCCGTGATCACGGTGCAGGGCGACAATCCGATGGACGTCGAGTACGGCAGCACGTTCAATGATCCGGGTGCAACGGCATTGGACAATGTCGACGGCGACTTGACCTCGTCGATCGTCGTTGGTGGCGACACCGTTGACACCTCAACATTGGGTGACTACGTCATCACCTACGACGTCACGGACGCGGCCAGCAATCCGGCGGTGCAGAAGAGCCGCACCGTGCACGTCGTTGACACCACGGTGCCGGTGATCACGCTGCTCGGCGATGCGGAGATGACGGTGGAGGCCGGTGACACGTTCACCGATCCTGGAGCAACCGCCAGTGACAACTACGACGGCGATCTGACCAGCTCGATCGTGGACGGTGGCGACACGGTCAATACGCTGGTTCCCGACGACTACGTCATCACCTACAACGTCTCGGACAGCAACGGCAACGATGCTGCCGAGGTCACGAGAACCGTCCACATCGTCGACACAACGGGTCCGGTGATCACGCTGCTGGGTGCAAACCCACTGTCGGTGCTGCAAGGCACGACCTACACCGATCCGGGAGCGACCGCCAGCGACATTGTCGACGGTGATCTCAGCTCTTCGATTGTGGTCGGCGGTGACACCGTCGACACATCGGTGATCGGCGACTACAGCGTCACGTACGACGTAGCAGACAACGCCGGCAACGACGCCGTGCAGCAGGTCAGGACGGTCAGCGTTACCGTCGACCTCCCGCCTGAGATCACGCTGTTGGGTGACAACCCGCAGATCGTCGAAGCGGGTAGCGCATACGTCGAGGCGGGTGCGACAGCGTCCGACTTCGAGGATGGCGACCTGACGTCTTCGATCAGTATCGATGCCAGTGCGGTTAACACCGCCGTCCTCGGCGACTACTCGGTTGAGTACTCAGTCGATGACTCCTACGGTCACACCACAACCGAGACCAGGACGGTCCGCGTCGTTGATTCGACGCTGCCGGTGATCACCCTGTTGGGTGCGAATCCGTTGATGTTGACTGTTGGTGATTCGTTTGTTGATCCGGGTGCGGTTGCTAGTGACAATGTTGATGGTGATTTGACGTCGTCGATTGTTGTTGGTGGCGCTGCGGTGAATACGGCGGTTGCTGGTGATTATGTCATCACCTACAACGTGTCTGATTCATCGGGTAATGCCGCGGTGGAGAAGACCCGCACCGTCACGGTCGAGTCGTCTGTTCCGATAAACACCTTTGTTGACGATGACGGTTCTGTGTTTGAGGCCGATATCGAGTGGTTGGCGGCGACGGGGATTACCAAGGGTTGTAATCCTCCGATCAACGACATGTATTGCCCGAATGATCCGACGACTCGTGGTCAGATGGCAGCGTTCTTCCATCGTGCTCTTGGTTCGGTGTTGAGCGTTGATCTGGCTGACGCCAATGTGTTCACTGATGCTGTTGGTTCGGTGTTTGAGGCTGATATTGCGTGGTTGTCTGCTGCTGGGATCACCCAGGGCTGTAATCCACCACAGAACGATCTGTATTGTGCTTCTGGTCTGGTGACCAGGGGTCAGATGGCGGCGTTCTTGCATCGTGGTTTTGGTTCTTTGATTGGTACCCCGACTCCGTCTGGGCTCACTTTCACTGATACTGCGACTTCGGTGTTTGAGGCTGATATTCAGTGGTTGGTTGATGCCGGTATCACTAAGGGTTGTGGCCCTGATACTTATTGTCCGAATGATCTGGTGACTCGTGGGCAGATGGCAGCGTTCTTCCACAGGGCATATCAGGCTGCTGGGCTGTAAGTAGTCGAATCGACCGATTGGGGTGGCCGTCACCTTCGAGGTGACGGCCACCTCGCGTCTGCACCGAGCCGGCCGAATCAGGCAATTGCATCGGAAGTGCCACACGCCTGACCTGCGGTATTGACCCATCGTGGACCCGCCAGACATGGTTTGTGACCAGCACATCGTCAACCGGGGTGGTGTCCACTTGAAAGTGCAATACGTACCGGTAGTTTGGTGAGGACGGGGGAAGAGCGTCAAGAGAATTTGGGTCTGTTCCCCACTGTCACACGTTGGCAAAGGGCGAAGCTCGGGTTGGCTACCCGACGGTAGGAAGGCGGGAACAGATCATGACCTCATCGGCGAGAACATTCGCTGAGCCCCAAGCGGGCTCACTCATTCGGAGAGGGCTCGGATTCATCGTCGTGCTAGCGATGGCTGCGGCCTTGTTTGGGACCAGCCCGGCGCGGGCAGCGACGTCGGTTAGCTTCACGGCGACCGAGTTGTTGGGGATCCCAACAGACACTTCCATTGCGGTCAACGTCGTTCCCGAATCGACCATCAACCTCTATTACGAGTACGGCACCACCTCCGGGGTGTATACCGGCCAGACCGGCACCGAGGTCGCCTCCGGCGGCAGCGCGCATGAGACCAAGATCAGTGGGCTCAACCCGGATACCAGGTACTACTACCGGATGCGCTATCAGGTGTCCGGTGATTCCGACTGGAACGTCCGACCTGAATACACCTTCCACACCGCCCGCGCCAGCGGTGAGGAATTCGTATTCACTATCACGTCGGACACGCATCTCGATCACCTCGGCACCCCTTCCCGATGGGAGCAGGCGACCTACAACATCGCCAACGACCAGCCGGATTTCGACATCGATCTCGGTGACGCCTTCGTGAACAACAATCTGACGAGCCAGTCGGCGGTCGATCAGAAGTACCTGAACCAGCGGGACTACTTCGACAACTTCGGTCATTCCTCGCCTGTGTTCCTCGCCCTCGGGAACCACGAGGACGAAGAGGGTTGGAACTTCGACGACAGCTTCAGCCTGGCGCTGGCGAGCATCAGGGCCCGGAAGGCGTTCTACCCGACGCCGAGTCCGGATGCCACCGATGACTTCTACACCGCCAACACCGACACTCTCTCCGCCATCGGCGGCGACAACTACCGTGAGGATTACTACGCATGGGAGTGGGGTGACGCCCTGTTCGTGGTAATCGACCCGTTCCAGTACACAATGACCAACCCGTACGGAGCGGTCGCAGGCGAAGGATCGGACGATCCTGCCAGCGGCGACCAATGGAACTGGACCCTTGGCTCCCAACAGTACGACTGGCTGCGGACCACGCTCGAGAACAGCGACGCCGAGTTCAAGTTCGTGTTCTCCCACCAGGTCACCGGCGGCCAGTTGGACGTCAGCGCCGGCGGCGGTGGACCAGGCTATGTGCGGGGCGGTTCGAACGCCGCACCATATTTCGAATGGGGTGGCAGGGACGCCACCGGTACATATGTGTTCGACACGATGCGACCAGGCTGGGGCAAACCGATCCATCAGCTGTTTGTCGACAACGGGGTGACCGCATATTTCCACGGCCACGACCACCAGTATGCGTATGAGATCGTCGACGGGATCGTCTATCAGGAGCTCCCGTCACCGACGATGACGGGGGACGGATTCAATCTCTACAGCGAGAGCGACCCCGATACGATCAAGGTGCTTCCCAATTCCGGACACCTCCGGATCACGATCTCCCCGCTCACCAATGAGGCAACGGTCGAATACGTTCGCTCCGACTCTACGGTGCCCGGCACCAACGGTCAGGTGTCGTACACCTACACCATGGATGGCAACGGGACCGGAGGAGGCGGCGACGATGACACCACCGCCCCGGTGATCACGCTGCTGGGTGCCAACCCGATGACGATCGAGGCGGGAAGTACGTTCACCGATCCGGGGGCTCAGGTAACCGACAACGTCGATGCGACGACGACGATCTACGGCACCTCCACTGTCAACGCCGATGTGCCCGGTGACTATACGGTCACCTATAACCACAGTGACGCTGCCGGCAACCCGGCTGCCACGGTGGTTCGCACCGTGCATGTTGTCGATACGACTGCTCCGGTGATCACGCTTGTTGGGTGCGAATCCATTGACGGTTGCGGTTGGCGGCACATTCACTGATCCAGGGGCCGTCGTGACCGACAACGTCGATGCGACGACGACCATCTACGGCACTTCGAACGTCAACCCCAATGTGGCCGGCAACTACACCGTTACCTACAACCACACCGATGTAGCAGGCAACCATGCCGCACAGGTAACCCGCAGCGTGAATGTCGTGGATGGCTCAGTTCCGCCGGTTGATACGTTCTCGGATGACGACGGTTCTGTGTTCGAGCCGGATATCGAGTGGTTGGCTGCGCAGGGGATTACCAAGGGTTGCAACCCACCGAGTCAACGACACGTATTGCCCGAATGATCCGACGACTCGTGGTCAGATGGCAGCGTTCTTCCATCGTGCTCTCGCGTCTGTGACCTCAGTCGATCTGGCCGATGCAGCTACATTCACCGACACTGCCGGGTTGGGGTTTGAGGCCGACATTGCATGGCTGTCTGCGGCTGGTATCACTTCGGGCTGTAACCCACCACAGAACGACATGTATTGCCCGGCTGCGAATGTCACTCGTGGTCAGATGGCGGCGTTCCTGCATCGTGGTTTCGGCGCTTCGATCGGGACTCCTGCTCCCTCAGGGATCTCGTTCACCGATACGGCTTCGTCCGTGTTCGAAGCGGATATCCAGTGGCTGGTCGACGCCGGTATCACCAAGGGATGCGGCTCCGACACCTATTGCCCCAACGACCTGGTGACCCGTGGACAGATGGCTGCCTTCTTCCACAGGGCCTACCAAGCAGCAGGGCTCTAGAGGGACGAAAGGGAAGACGGGAAATGAGCTTCTCAGCAAGCGACCAGGTCAACGGAAGTCTCGGCAGGTCAATGAGCAGGGCCATCGCGGCCCTGCTCGCCCTTGCCATGATGGCGGCCCTGTTTGGGATCAGTCCGGCGCGGGCGGCGACGACGGTTACGTTTGAGGCTACCGAGTTGTTGGGGATCCCGACCGACACCTCGATTGTGGTCAACGTCGTTCCCGAATCGACTATCAACCTCTATTACGAGTATGGCACCACGTCCGGGGTGTATACCGGTCCAGACCAGCAGCGAGGTCGCTACTGGTGGTGATCCGCATGAGACCAAGATCAGTGGGCTCAACCCGGATACCCGGTACTACTACCGGATGCGCTATCAGGTTTCCGGTGATTCCGACTGGAACTTCCGACCTGAATACAGCTTCCACACCGATCGTGCCACCGATGAGGAGTTCGTGTTCACGGTGATGTCCGACTCACACCTCGGGATGATGGGTACCCCAAGCCGGTACATGCAGGCGACCTACAACGTCGAAGACGACGCGCCGGATCTGCACTTCGACCTCGGCGACACCTTCATCACAGACAACCTGACGAGCCAGTCGGCGGTCGATCAGAAGTACCTGACACAGCGGGACTATTTCGACAACTTCGCCCACTCGACACCTGTGTTTCTCTCGTCGGGCAATCACGAGAACGAAGAAGGCTGGAACCTGGACGACACCTTCAGCCTGGCGCTGGCCAGCATCAAGGCCCGGAAGGCGTTCTACCCGACACCGATCCCGGATGCCACCGATGACTTCTACACCGCCAACACCGACACTCTCTCCGCGATCGGTGGTGACAACTATCGCGAGGACTACTACGCCTTCGAGTGGGGTGACGCCCTCTTCGTCGTCATCGATCCGTTCCAATACACAATGGAACTCCCTTACTCGGGCGGGACAGCAGGCGAGGGTACCGATGACCCGACCACCGGCGACCAATGGTCATGGACGCTGGGCTACCAACAGTACGAATGGTTGCGGACCACTCTGGAGGACAGCGACGCCGAGTTCAAGTTCGTGTTTTCCCACCACATGGTCGGTGGCCAGATCACGATTCCGGTGCCGGCGGCGCTGGCTACGTACGCGGTGGTGCCAACGCCGCACCCTATTTCGAATGGGGTGGCAAGGACGCCACCGGTACATATGTGTTCGACACCATGCGGTCCGGTTGGGAAGAGCCGATCCATCAGCTGTTTGTCGACAACGGGGTGACCGCATATTTCCACGGCCACGACCACCAGTACGCCTACGAGAAGGTCGACGGTGTCGTCTATCAGTCGATGCCTTCCCCGAGCATGACCGGGAACGGATTCAATCTCTACAGCGAGAGCGACGCCAACACCATCAAGGTGCTTCCCAACTCCGGTCATCTCCGCATTACGGTATCGCCCGGTGACGGTACCGCTACCGCAGAGTACGTCCGCTCCGACTCCACCGTTCCGGGTACCAACGGCACGGTGTCGTACACATACACCATGGATGCCAGTACCGGCACTGGCGAGGACCACACCGCTCCGGTGATCACCCTCAACGGCAGCGCCGATATGACCGCTCTACCGGGGTGACCTTTTCACGGACCCGGGGGCGACGGCCTACGACGCCCACGACGGCAATCTCAACGAGGTCGATCGTCGTCACGGGAAGTGTCAACACCTCGACGCTCGGTGACTACGTGCTCCACTACAACGTCTCCGACGCCGCAGGCAACGACGCCGATGAGAAGACAAGAACCGTGCACGTGATCGCCGACGAGACGCCGCCGGCGATCACGTTGCTGGGTGACAATCCGTTGTCGGTATTGCAGGGAACCACCTATCGTCGATCCGGGCGCAACCGCCACCGACAACCGCGACGGCAACTTGACCACATCGATCGTGGTCAGCGGCAACGTCGACACCTCGACACTCGGTGACTACGTGCTCCACTACAACGTCTCCGATATGGCGGGCAACGACGCAGTTGAGAGAACGAGAACGGTCCACGTAGTCGAGCCCGGCGACGAGACTCCACCGGTGATCACGCTGTTCGGGGTCAACCCGATGACGATCGAGGCGGGAAGCACGTTCGCCGATCCGGGCGCCCAGGTCACAGACAACGTGGATCCCACGATCACCATCTACGGTGTCTCCACGGTCAACTCCAGTGTGCCCGGCGACTACACCGTCACCTATAACCACAACGACACCGCAGGCAATCCTGCCCCGACCGTGGTCCGCACGGTGCATGTCGTTGATACGACGGCGCCGGTGATCACGTTGGTGGGTGACAACCCGCTGTCAGTGTTGCAGAGCACGACCTATGCCGATCCGGGGGCGACGGCCAGCGACATCGTTGATGGCGATCTCACGTCATCGATCGTGGTAGGCGGCGACACGGTCAACACCGCAGTCATCGGCGACTACGTCGTGACCTACGACGTGTCCGACAATGCAGGCAACGACGCAGCACAGGTGGCGAGAACGGTCAAGGTGACTGCCGATCTGCCGCCGGAGATCACTCTCCTGGGTGCGAATCCGCAGATCGTCGAAGCCGGTGATTCCTATGTCGAGGCGGGTGCTACCGCCTCCGACTTCGAAGACGGAGACCTGACCTCGTTGATCGTCATTGATGCCAGCGCCGTCGACACCAGCACAGCCGGTGACTACAACGTCGAGTACTCGGTGACCGACTCATACGCCAATACCACCACCAAGACCAGAACCGTCAGAGTGGTGGATGCGACGGTACCGCCCACCGATACCTTCTCAGACGATGACGGTTCGGTGTTTGAAGCGGACATCGAGTGGTTGGCTGCCCAGGGGATCACCAAGGGTTGTAACCCTCCGGTCAACGACATGTATTGCCCGAATGATCCGACGACTCGTGGCCAGATGGCGGCGTTCTTCCATCGTGCCCTGGCATCGGTGCTCTCGGTCGATCTGCGTGATGCGGTTGCGTTCACAGACACGGCCGGGTTGGCGTTTGAGGCCGATATTGCGTGGTTGTCTGCTGCCGGGATCACTTCGGGCTGTAATCCGCCACAGAACGACATGTATTGTGCTTCCGGGCTGGTGACCAGGGGTCAGATGGCGGCGTTCTTGCACCGTGGGTTCGGAGCTTTGATCGGGACTCCAGCTTCGTTGGGGCTCTCGTTCACCGATACGGCATCGTCGGTGTTTGAAGCCGACATCCAGTGGTTGGTCGACGCCGGCATCACCAAGGGTTGCGGTCCCGACACCTATTGCCCCAACGACGCTGGTGACCCGTGGGCAGATGGCAGCGTTTTTCCATCGGGCTTATCAGGCCGCCGGGTTGTAGACACTCGAACTGACTGACAGGGACGGCCGTCACCATCGAGGTGGCGGCCGCCTCGCGTCACCAGGGCTACAGGTGCGTTAAGCGTTCGATCCGGTCCTGGCGTTGACCCGCCCACCAGCTCGACCTCGCGGGTCCTGCTCTCGATGGTTCGGTCGAGCCTGGCCAGGAACTCGCCGGTGAGAAAGTCCCCACGCCCGGATGTCCCGGTCCGAGGGTAGGTTTTGCAGCAGTCGATTCGCAGGGAACATGATGGGTCAATCCACACATGATCAGGTCGAGCGGGCGAAGGCGGAGCTCGAGCCGATACGGGAGGAGTGGTTGGCACGCGCCGGCGTCACCGGGATCGATGTGGGGTTCATCTGGGATGGTGCCCGCATGACCGATGAGGTCGGGATCCGGGTGAAGGTCGAGAGGGTGCTTGAACTGGCAGATGTTCCTGAAGGGGAGCGGTTCCCTCGCCACCTCGGAGCGGTCCGTGTCCAGGTTCGTCAAGAGCCTGCCATGGGCCCACAGGCAGAGTAGCCGGAGCCGGTTCTTGTATTTCCGTGAGGGGACGGCGGTCTATTGGTGGTGAAGAGGAGGGAGTCTCATGCCGAGGAAGCCCGCACAGAAGCGCATCGAAGAGGCAATCGTATTACTCGACAAGAACAGGAAGGAGTGGCTGGGTCGCCCGGGGGTGACCGCGGTCGATGTCGGGTTCAAGATCTCAGGTAACAAGCTCACCAGCACTCTGGCCCTGCGAGTCCACGTGGAGCGGAAGAAGCCACTCTCACAACTCGAGGACTACGAGATCTTCAACGTCTCCGAGTCGGAAGTGACCACGAAGCGCCAACCCAAGAAAGCCGGGCAGTTCCCCATCGATGTCATCGAGGCGACATACGTTCCCTCGAACCCGGTGATCGTGGACCCCGAGAATGCGTTGGCGGTAAACGAGGCTATCGATCGCACCGGCGTCGTCACCCCACTCATCGGCGGTATCAGCTGCGGCAACTCCCGGGTCACCGCAGGGACCCTGGCGTGCATCGTATTCAGCCGTACCGACGGCGTCGCCGCACATTCTGAGCAATTGGCACGTGCTCGCAGGCAGCTCCGAGGCGGCAGCAGGCGAGGAGATCTGGCAGCCCGGTCGTGTCGATGGCGGCAACTCCACGTATCTCGTTGCCCGATTGTCGAAGTTCCGGCTCAACAAGGACATGGACGCCGCCGTTGCCAAGCTCACCGGCGACCGTGGCTACGTCCGTGACATCATCGGCCTGCAACCGGTCGCGGGGATGGAAGAGCCGGAGCTCGGCATGGGAGTGGTCAAGTCGGGCAGGACGACCGGCAACACCGAAGGTGTAGTCGACGGGGTCAGCCTCTCGACATCCATCAACTACGGAGGCGCCACTGGTGTTGTCGCATTCCGCGACATGGTGCACATCGTGCCGAGGCCACCGTGGCCGGGCGTGGACTACGAGGTGTCGGCAGGGGGAGACTCCGGCTCGGTTTGGATCCACGAAGAGACCGGCAAGGCGATCGGTCTCCACTTTGCCGGTGAGACAGACGCATCACCGTCCTCCGAGAATGCGATTGCTTGTCCCATCATTCCGGTGGCCGAGGCCCTCGATTTCTCATTTTTTCCCGTCGTGAACCCGGCACCACCAACCCAACCACCGCCACTGCCCCCTGCCGAGCCTCCGGTCCCACCGCGAATGTCCTGCGTGATCTCATCTGCAGGATCTTCCCGTTCCTGTGTCGCGGATCTGAAGGGGTGCAGAGCATGGCGCCCGTAATCCCGCCACCGGCGAGCCGTGACCTGGTCGATCTGATCATCGACGCCATCTACGCCGACGACACCAGGAGTCGGTAGTAGCAGTCAGTCGAGGAATCCCTGACGACGGAGATAATCGAGCAACGACGCCGCGTGCCTGGCATGGTCCGCCGGCGTGTACTTGATGGAGGTGTACACCTGCGCCAGGTTCTCAACGCCCGCCTCGGTTATCTGCTGGCGGAGCCGGGGGCTGCTCATGTAGCGGTCCCACCCGGCGCTGTTTCGCTCACGGTAGATCTCGGCGATCTCTTGGTCGTCGTGATCGTGATAGCGCTCGAAGTGAACTAGACCGGATGCCGGAAGCCGATCCCGCGGATCGGGTTGCTCGTCGGGCCATCCGATGGACATCCCGGTCACCGGCACAACACCCTCAGGCAGTTCGAGGATGTCGCCTACCTGGTCGGCATTGGCAAGCGTCGCCCCGATGAAGCAAACGCCAAGACCACGGGACTCGGCGGCGATCGCCACGTTTTGAGCCACCAGGCACGCATCGACCGCACCGATCATGAAGGCGAAGAAGTCGCCAAAGTTGTCCGGGGCCTCGTTGGTCGCCAACCACTTGCGCGTCCTGCGGAAGTCGGTGCAGAACGTCGCCTGTATCGGTGCCCGGCGCACCATCTCCTGCTGTTTCAGCGGGTAGAAGAGCCGATTTCTCGTCGCCGGGTCGCGCGAGACGATGATCAGAGTAAGACTGCATGTTGCCGTAGGACGATGCGCGGATTCCCGTCTCGAGGATCTCATCGAGGAGATGCTGTGGAACCGGGTCGGTCTTGAACCGCCGGATCGAGCGATGGCTTCGGATTGCTTCGAGGATGTCCATAGGCTTGAGATGGTAGGAGGGGACTGCGAGACTCGAATTAGGCGGAGTGAACAACAAAAGAGTATTGTTGGTTACAGATCGACAAGCCCGAGCGATAGGGAAGGTGCCCAAAAATGGCCGAGTTCTTCACCGATGTCACCGCGCCGATACGTTACGAAGGCCCGGACACCGATAACCCACTTGCGTTCCAGGTGTACGACCCGGATCGTGTCGTTGCCGGCAAGCGGCTCGAAGACCACCTTCGCATAGCAGTCTGTTACTGGCATTCCTTCACCTGGTCGGGCAAGGATGTCTTTGGGGATGGGACCTTCGACCGTCCCTGGCTCGACAACCCGGATGATGAGATGGCCGCAGCCCGCATGAAGATGGATGCAGCCTTCGAGTTCTTCTCCAAGCTGGGCACACCGTTCTTCTGCTTCCACGACCGCGACATCTCGCCGGACGGCGCCGATTACAGGGAGACGGTCAGCAACCTCCACGCCATGGTCGATTACGCCGCCGAGAAGATGGAGCAGACCGGGGTCCGGTTGCTCTGGGGCACCGCCAACCTCTTCAGCCATCCCCGCTTTGCTGCGGGCGCCGCCACCAACCCGGATCCCGAAGCATTCGCCTTTGCGGCATCGCAGGTTCGACACGCCCTCGAGGCAACAAAGCGGCTCAACGGTGAGTGCTACGTGCTGTGGGGCGGCCGGGAAGGGTACGACACGTTGCTTAACACCGACCTCAAGCAGGAAGGTGCCCAGCTCGCCAGATTCCTCGAGCTGGTTGCCGAGCACAAGCGCAAGATCGGTTTCGATGGCCAGCTCTTCATCGAGCCGAAGCCGCAGGAGCCGACCAAGCATCAGTACGACTACGACAGCGCCACCGTGCACGGCTTCCTCGAGCGATTCGATCTCGCCGATGAGTTCCAGGTCAACATCGAGGCAAACCATGCAACGCTCTCAGGTCACAGCTTCCATCACGAAGTCGCTTACGCGGTGCAGAGCGGGATCTTCGGTAGCGTCGACGCCAACCGGGGCGATCCGCAGAATGGTTGGGACACCGACCAGTTCCCCAACTCGGTAGAGGACATGGTGCTGCCGCTGCACGAGATCTTCAGTGCCGGTGGATTCAAGAAGGGTGGATTCAACTTCGACACCAAGCTGAGACGACAGAGCATCGACCGTTCTGATTTGTTCCACGGCCATATCGGGGGTATCGACACTCTGGCCAAGGCTGCGATCATCGCGTTCGATATGATCGAGAACGAGACCCTGTCGAAGGTGCGTCGCGATCGCTACGCAGGATGGCAGGGTGACCTCGGCACGTACATCATGTCCTCCGAAGCGTCGCTCGAATCGATCAGCAACAAGGTGTACGACGAAGGTGTCGATCCGAGCCCCGTCTCCGGTCGTCAAGAAGCTCTCGAGAACGCGGTCAACCGGGCAATCTGGTCCGCCGAGTAGTGCCAACCGATTGCGGCTGTCGATCCCCGGCCCACGGTCGGGGATCGACCGCGCGACCAACCGGGACCGTGTTGGCTGGCCGATGCGGTACGCTCCACGCCTGATGAGAGGCATACCCACCCGAGCCCGGCAACAAGGTGTACTCCTCGTGGTTCTCGCCATCGTGGTCGCCGCCTGTTCAGGCACCGCGACGGACACCACGACAACGGTATCCACGGAGTCTCCGACATCGACAGTTGCGACCACCTCGACAACGGTGGCAAGCGAGACCACGACGTCAACTACCGGGGCAACGACTGCAACCGCCGACGGCCCATCGGTCACTGCAAGCGAGGGTATCGATCAGGCTACGATCGACCGGCTCACCGATGAGCTCGCCGATCTGGAATCACAGACAGAGCAGATCCGTGGGCTCAAGTTCCTCGCCCACCCGTCGATCACGATCCTCTCGACCGATGATCTCGCGGCAAGGGTCGAATCGGATATCTCAGACGAGCTCGACCCGGAGCAGCTTGCGGTGGAGACACGTGTCTACCAACTGCTGGGGCTGCTCGAGCCCGGGGATTCGCTGGAAGACATGTTGGTGAGCCTATACAGCGAAGGCGTCGCAGGCTTCTACGACGGGGACACCGGTGAGATGGTCATTGGGGGTGAGGCAGCAGAGCTCTCGCCTTACGTCAAGAGCGTCATCGTTCATGAACTGGTACACGCTCTCACCGACCAACAGTTTCTCTTCTACGACGACTACCAGGCGATGTTCGACGAACAGCGTTACGACGAGGGCGCCGCATTCCAGGCTCTCATCGAGGGAGACGCTACCTATTTCCAGCTCGTGTACCTCGAGCAGATGTCGGTTGCCGATCAGCTGGCTGCGGCCATGGAGGAGTTGCAGCGGTTGCAGGACGCACCCTCGTACTCCGCCGTGCCCGGTTGGGTCTACAACAGTCTGGCGTTCCCATACGAGACCGGTCGGACATTCGTGGCCGCGCTCGTCGATGCTGGCGGTATCGCGGTCGTTGACGAGGCCTACACCAACCGCCCGGTATCTACCGAGGCGGTCATGCATCCCACACGGTACGAGAGCGGGGAGGGTGTCGCTGCCGTTCCGCCGCTCGAAGTCGAGATTCCTGGCTACCAGGTGCTCGAGACCTCTACCTTTGGTGAATGGGGCCTACAGCTGATCCTCACCAACTCGCCGCCGGGGGTGGCGGTGCAGGCGACGAACGGGTGGGGCGGCGACGGCTACGAGATCCTCTACGACAACAACGATGTCGTGCTGGCGCTGGCTTTCAAAGGGGACTCTGCAGACGATGCCTTCGAGATGGCAGATGCACTTCAGGGTCTAGTCGAGTCGCTCGGTTTTGGTGAGCCGGTTGGCTCACGCGGCGGTGTCGCCTACAACGCCGAAGATGGCCGCTATGCGTATCTCGATCGGATCGGTGACGGCTTCATCTTCGTGATCGCAACCGATGCCGCAGCCGGTGCTTCCGCCGTCGAGCAGATGCACATACCGTAGAGCCGGCCAATCGGGTGGGTTCAACATCAGGTGCGGGCACCGTACGGTTGAGGCGTGTTTTGGGCGCGAAAAAACAACACCGATCTTCATAGGCGAGAACCCGCGGCGAATCAGCCGCGACCGGCGTTGGGGCGGCGCCCGTGGTTTGCCTTACTGCGGCGGGCGCGAAGCTTGCGTCGTTTTGCCTTAGCCATAGGATGGGGGAGCGTAGCAGGATCGTCGACGACGATATCCGTCAGGGCCCGGGATGGCTCGTGGCAAGCTGTGCCTGTGGTGGTTGCGGCCACATCCCGGCAGCGGTTGCTCGGAGTGAGATCCGGCGCCGACCGGGTGATTATGCGCACCCGTGCCGTCCACGGCAGGGGACTGTCGGAAGGGCTCGGGATCGTAGCGATCGGCAGGGACGGCATAGTTGTCGATGTCTGCGAGCTACCTCCCGGGCGCTTTCTATGGATGCGGGGCGCCACATGGATACTCGAACAACCGCTTGGCTCACCCCGTCCCTGCCCGGGCACCGAGCTCGCCATCTATCCTCACCCGGGTGACCGGACGACTGCTCTTGTGTGCCACCCCGATCGGCAATCTCAGCGATGCGACTGAGCGACTCCGTAGCGCGCTCGCCGATGCTGATCTGATCTATGCCGAAGACACCAGGCGCGCCTCGACACTGCTGAGTGCGCTCGATGTGCATACTCCGGTGCGCTCCTACTTCGTCGGCAACGAGCACCGCCGCGCCGACGAGTTGCGGGAGCGACTCGAGGCCGGAGACACCGTTGCCGTGATATCCGATGCCGGGATGCCATCGATCGCCGATCCCGGGCTCAGCGCAGTCCAGGTCGCCGAGGGGGCCGGGGCGCAGGTGAGTGTGATCCCCGGTCCTAGCGCCGTCACCGCGGCGCTTGCGATATCGGGTTTGCCATCCGAACGTTTCGTGTTCGAGGGTTTCCTACCGAGGAAGGGCAAGGAGCGTCGTCAACGCATCGAGGCGCTGGGCGACGAGCCACGCACCGCCGTCCTGTTCTCGGGCAAGTCCCGGGTGGTCGCCGACCTCATGGACCTTGCTGAACAGTTGGGCCCGGAACGGCGGGTTGTGGTTGCTCGTGAACTCACCAAGGCTTTCGAGGAAGTCTGGAAGGGCACACTCGAAGCGGCTGCTACTCACTGGTCGGCGCAGCAGCTGCGTGGCGAATTCACGCTCGTCGTTGCAGGCGCACAAAAACAGCCCGTCGCGATCGACGCAATCGTCGCTGACGTGCTGGATGCGATTGACGCTGGTGAATCGATGACCGGTGCGGTACGGCGTATCGCAACGAAAACCGGGGTCAGTCGCCGGCAGTTGTACGAGGCCGTGCTAAACGACCAACAGTGAATTACCGGAAACGCTTGGCTGCTCGGTCAGCCCGCCAAGGCGGAGCGACATGTGGCGCAGACTCCGCGGCCCTTGAATTCGCCGACATCCTCGGTCGATCCGCAGAAGACGCAGGTAGCGTCGAGCTTGCGAATGATTATGGAGTCGCCGTCCACCGAAATAGCGAGTTCATCCCCCTCGCGGATATTGAAGAGTCGGCGGGTCTCGGCTGGAACAACGATCCTGCCGAGGTCGTCGATCTTACGCACCATTGCGGTGTTCAAGAGAACGTACCTCCGTTTGCGACGGCGCTTTCTGAGCGCCGTCTACTTGTCTGTCTCTCCCGAGTGTACCCCGGCAATTGCCAGATGGGTGACGGGTGGAATGCCGGAATTATGCGTATCTAGTGCGTTTTTGTGGCAATGCCTGGTTGTCTGTTGAACCGGTAGACGGTGCCGGGCTGTTACCATCCCGCCCCCGTGGAGACTTCGAACGAACCCCGCAAGATCCTTGTCGCAGTGGCGTGGCCCTACGCCAGCGGCTCGCGTCATCTGGGTCATCTCGCCGGCGCTTACCTACCCGCGGATATCTTCGCCAGGTACCAGCGGGCGCGGGGAAACGACCCGCTCATGGTTTCGGGCTCTGACGTGCACGGCACCCCGATCACGGTGCGTGCCGAAGCCGAGGGGGTGACCCCGCAGGAGATAGTCGACCGCTACCACAGCGAGTTCGTTTCGCAATGGGAGGCGCTTGGCTTCGACTGGGACCTGTTCACGACCACCGGGACCGATAACCACCACGAAGTCACCCAGGACATGTTCCTGCGGATCTACGAGAATGGTTACATCGACAAACGTTCCTCCGAGCAGTATTACGACCCGGAAGCCGGGCGGTTTCTGCCCGACCGCTACGTCGAGGGCACCTGCCCACACTGTGGCTACGACGGCGCCCGTGGAGACCAATGCGACAACTGTGGCCGGACGCTCGACCCGATTGATCTGATCAACCCGCGCTCGAGCCTCACCGGCACAAAGCCAGTGCCGCAATCGACCGAGCACTTCTACCTGCGGCTCTCGGACTTTTCCGACCGGCTCAAAGAGTGGCTGGAGAGTCGCATAGGCTGGCGTAAGCACGTCCTCAACTTCTCGCTGGGGTGGATCGAAGAGGGCCTGCACGATCGGGCCATCACTCGCGATATCGAGTGGGGGGTGAAGATCCCGGTCGATGGACTCGGTGAGCGGAAGCGAATCTACGTCTGGTTCGACGCAGTCATCGGGTACCTGTCGGCGTCCAAAGAGTGGGCGAAATTGCACGGGGATCCCGAGGCATGGAAGCAATGGTGGCACAACGACGAAGCAGTCCACTTCTACTTCATTGGCAAGGACAACATCCCCTTCCACACCATCATCTGGCCCGCGATGCTGATGGGCTACGGCGGTCTGCACCTACCAACCGACGTTCCCGCCAACCAGTACGTGACCTTCAAGGGAGGAAAAGCGTCGGCGAGCCGCGGTATCGGGCTGACCATCGGGGAGGCGCTCGAGCGATACGAGCCGGATGCGTTGCGCTACGCCCTAGCCGCCAACCTGCCGGAGACATCCGACGTCGACATCACAGAATCCGAGCTGGTGCGTCGTATCAACGAGGAGCTCGTAGCTACCTGGGGCAACCTGGTGAACCGGGTAACGTCGATGACCCACCGTTACTTCGATGGTGTCGTCCCCGAGCCAGGGGGACTCGACCAGGCCGACGACGACATGTTGAAGGCCATCGACAACGCGCTGAGCGAAGCGGCCGAGAGCATCGATGCTGTGCGTCTCCGTGCCGGACTGTCCTTCCTGCTCGCAGGTGCCCAGGCAACTAACCAGTACCTCTCGGAGCGGGAGCCATGGAAGACGGCGAAGACCGATCTGACTCGAACCGGCACCACTCTGTATGTCGCACTCCAGGCGATCGCAGGGCTGGCAACCGGGTTTGCCCCCTACTTGCCGGCGACCTCGAAGAAGGTTCTCGACAGCCTCGGTTTGGATACGTCGGAGCGGCAACCCACCTGGGGTCGGCGGGAGGTATCCGCTGGCACACAACTCGGGCCTGCGGTCCCTCTGTTCGCCAAGGTCGAGCTGCCTGAAGACGCCGACTGACAATGTGGGTTGACAGCCACTGTCACCTGTTTGCCTCCGACGATGATCCCGGGGCGCTGCTCGACCGTGCTGCGGAAGCAGGTGTTGACTGGCTCATGTGCCCCGGCGTCGATCTGGAGACCTCTCTCGAGTCACACCGGATCGCAGCCTCCTACCCGGACCGGGTGATTTGGGCTGCAGGGCTGCACCCCCACGACGCCACCCGCTGGGCCGAAGAAGGTGGCAGGCTGACATCTCTCATTGCCACCGCCGACGCCGTTGGTGAGTGCGGCCTCGACTACTACCGGGATCTGTCCCCACGCCCCGTCCAGCGCGACGTGTTCCGCGAACAGCTGCATCTTGCCGGTGAGCTCGGCAAGCCGATCAGCGTTCACTGTCGAGACGCGTTCGCAGATGTGTACGAGGATGTTGCTGCCGCCGACCTCGGGGAGAAGGCGATCCTCCACAGCTGGACCGGGGGCCCGAAGTGGACCAGGCGATTCGCCGAGCTTGGTGTGACTTTCTCGTTCGCGGGGATGGTCACCTATCCCACCGGCGACACGGTGAGGCGGGCGGCCGCGGTCGCCCCACCCGAGCGATGCATGATCGAGACCGACACTCCCTACCTGCCGCCGCAAGCACATCGCGACGAGGCAAACGAGCCGGCATTTGTGCCGTTTGCCGGGTTTCAGCTCGCCGAGGTGTGGGGATGCGACATTGCCGAGGTTGCCCGGTTGACGAGCGAGACCGCAGCTCGTGTCTATGGGCGTGAGGAGTGATCGTGCAGGGGCGCAGCGAGATCAAGGAGCTCCTGGCGGCACACGGTTTGCAGCCGCAGCGCAGTCTCGGGCAGAACTTTCTCGCCGATCCCAACCTGGTCGACCGTATCGTCCGCACCTCTGGCGTTGGCGACGGGGACTTCGTTGTCGAAGTCGGTGCGGGCACCGGGACATTGACCCGGGCGCTGGCAGGCACCGGAGCCCACGTGGTCGCCTACGAAGTCGACCGGGGCCTGCTGGCACTGCTCGAATCGGTGCTCGAGGGGACGGGGGTCGAGCTGAGAGGAGAGGATGTGACCAGGGTCGACCTCACCACGGCGCTGGGAGGGCACCGGTGGACGATGGTCGCCAACTTGCCTTACAACGTCGGCACCCCCCTTGTACTCGATGTGCTGCGCCGGGTACCTGCGGTCACCCGATTGGTGGTGATGGTGCAACGCGAAGTCGCGGACCGTTTCCTCGCCGGTCCCGGATCGCGGCTCTACGGCCTTCCCTCCATCGTTGTGGCTCTCCACAGCGAGGTGCGGCTCGCATTCACAGTGCCACGAGAGGTCTTCTACCCGATGCCGGACGTGGAATCGGCGGTACTGACCATGAGCAGGGTCCCGCCACCCCAGCGGGCTGACGCTGCGATATCACTGGCGGCGGTGGCATTCCGGCAGCGGCGCAAGATGCTCCGCCGCTCGCTTGCAGATGTCACCGACGATCTGGCGGGCTTGCTCGAGGCAGCCGGGATTGCAGGTACCTCGCGGCCCGAGGACCTCGAGCCGTCGGATTTCCTCCGTATCGCAGAGGCCATCGCATGATCCGCGCCGAGACATACGCCAAGATCAACATCGGGTTGCGGGTGGGGAGTCTGCGCGAAGACGGCTTCCACCCCGTGGGCGGCATCTTCCAGTCGATCGACGTTGCCGATCAGCTGACCCTGGAACCCGCCGGGAGCGACTCAATCGCGGGTACTGGTGGTCGACCGGTGGCGGACGGGCTCGACAATCTGGCTTTTCGCGCTGCCAGCGCAGTGCGAAGTCGAGCGGGCGCGCAACAACCGCTCAGGCTTTCGCTGGACAAGGCCATCCCTGCGGCTGCCGGCCTCGGCGGTGGCAGTGCAGACGCGGCCGCAGGGCTCGCGGTAGCCGGCAAGTACTTCGGGGTGTCACAGAGTGTGCTCGTCGAGCTCGCCCCGCAGCTCGGTTCCGACGTCCCGTTTTGCCTGGTCGGCGGGACCGCCCGGGTGTCCGGTCGGGGCGACATAGTCGATCAGCTCGCGCTGCTCACCGGGTTCAGCCTGGCCGTTGTTGTGCCACCGGTCGAGATCTCAACACCGGCTGCCTTTGCGAAATGGGACAAACTGGGGGAGCCCGAGGGGCCGGAGTTCCCCAAGGGATCTCTTCCGCCGTCACTGCGCTCGGACTCGGATCTCCGCAACGACTTGTACCCGGCGGCGGTGGCGCTTGCGCCAACCCTCGACGACTGGCGAGCCGATCTGGAACAGAGATGGGGGAGACCGGTGCTGCTATCGGGGAGTGGTCCGTCGCTGTTCGGGTTCTTCGTCGACCTCGACGAGGCTGCCGACGCGGTGGGGGCCGTCCCGGTGGGTGCCAGGTTCGCCGAGCCCTGCGACCTGTTGCCGGTCGGGTGGCGGATGACAGACGACACGTAACCTATACAATCGTGTCGCCCCGGCGATGGGGGATGGTGTAATCGGCAGCACACGTGGTTTTGGTCCACGCAGTCCGGGTTCGAGTCCTGGTCCCCCAGCCACAGTTCCTCAGGAACTCCAAGAAACCAGCAGGTGGTGAGACGAGCATGGCGCTCAAAGCAATAGTGCTCGGTGCCGGCAAAGGCACGAGGATGAAATCGGACCTGGCCAAGGTGTTGCATCCGGTGGGTGGGCGTCCCATGCTGCTGTGGGTCCTCGACACGCTCAGAGCCGCCCATGCCGACCAGACTGTTGTCGTTGTGGGGCATCAGGCCGATGCAGTGCGGGCCATCCTTCCCGAAGAGGTCGACTCTGCCTATCAGGCTGAGCAGTTGGGGACGGGGCACGCAGCGATGGTGGCTCTCGAGCAGATCGGACGTAGGTCCCGAGGATGACGTGATCGTGATGCCCGGCGACATGCCGCTCGTGAGCACAGACACTCTGGTCCGCATGATCGAGTTACATCGAGCGACCGGGGCGGCGGCGACCATGCTCAGTGTCGAGTTGGACGATCCCGCGGCATACGGGCGTGTCATTCGGGCGGACGGGCGTGTCGTCGGCATCGTCGAAGCGTCCGACGCTACGCAGGAGCAACTGGCCGTACGTGAAGTCAACACCTCCATTTACGTGTTCGCCGGCGAAGTGCTACGCCACGCCCTGACCAGGATTGGCACCGACAACTCGCAGGGCGAGTACTACCTCACAGATGTCATCGGTGTGCTCGCCCGGGACGGTCGTGGGGTGGCGGCCCATGTCGCCCCAGCCGAAGAGGGTCTCGGGATCAACTCGATCGATCAGATTGCCGGTGTCGAGGCCGCTCTGGAGCGTCGCAGCACCCCCTCATGAGCCAATTCGGGGCTTGCTCTCCGCGATCGACGCCGTGTTGGTGGAAGAAGCGGATCGTGGCTAGCCTTTTCTCCGGCAGCCAAAGGGAGGGCCGACAACGTGGAGATCACGAGTCGCAAGCATCTCATGGTGTTTTCAGGCTCGGCAAACGAGGGTCTCGCTCGTGAGGTGGCCAACATCCTCGGCACGGACCTCGGTGGCGTCGAACGTGAGGTCTTCGCCAATAGTGAGCTGTACATCCGCTTCACCGAGAGTGTGCGTGGCGCCGATTGCTTCGTCATCCAGAGCCACGTTTCTCCGATCAACTTCCACATCATGGAGCAGTTGATCATGATCGATGCCCTGAAGCGGGCGTCCGCCAAGCGGATCACGGCCGTTGTGCCGTTCTTCGGCTACAGCCGTCAGGACAAGAAGGGCAGGCCCCGGGAGCCGATCACAGCCAAGCTGATGGGCGATCTGTTCGTCACCGCCGGTGCCGACCGGCTTGCCTCTGTGGATCTCCACACGGGTCAGATCCAGGGCTTCGTCGATGTACCGTTCGACCACCTAACCGCTCTGCCGGTCTTCGTCGACTACCTGGCCAAGACCCTCGATGGCCCCACAACGGTGGTGTCTCCGGACGCGGGCGGTGTCAAGCGAGCCGCAAGGCATGCCCGGCACCTGGACGCTTCGGTGGCCTTCATCGACAAGCGTCGCAGCACCGATGTGCGTAACAAGTCGACATCCCTGGAGGTGATCGGTGACATCAACGGGCGGCACTGCATCATCGTCGACGACATCATCGACACGGCGGGCACAGCGGTCGGCGCTGCCAATCTGCTCCAGGAGCGTGGTGCGCTCAGTGTCCGGCTGGCGGCAACCCACGGCATTCTCTCGGACCCGGCCGTCGACCGGATCAAGAACTCGGCCATCAGCGAGGTCGTCATCAGCAACACACTCCCGGTGCCGGAAGACGCCACCGATCTGCCAAACCTGACGGTGCTGTCGATCGGGTCGGTGTTGGCCGGGGCGATGAACGCCATCTTCACGGACGCTTCGGTGAGCGCCATCTTCAAAGGCGAGAACATGTGATCGGTCCTGTCGGGCCATATCGTCGATCTCTCCATCTCCGGTTTCCGACGACTACTGCGCCGAGTTCGCCGGGATCACGCGCCGGGCCACGAAACGATTCTCCGATCGGGACTGGGTGGCGCTCCAGGACGACGCCGCGGCGCGGCTTGCCCTCTACAACACAGCAGTGGCGTCCGTTGTCGACCGGATCCGGCAAGAGTTGGGGGAACATGCCGTCGACAGGGACGTGTGGGCTATGGCGAAGGGTGGCTTTGCCGCTGCGCTCGCCGGTGATCCATTTGCGCCGATCGGAAGAACGTTCTTCAGCTCGACTACCAGGAGAGTGCTCGAAACCGAGGGCACCGACCCGGCGGTCGAGTTCACCGACGACTTCGAGCCCGCTACCGACGACGAGCCTGCGCTGCTACATGCCGGTGATGGGAAGCACCGAAGAGAAGGTGGCAGACGTTGCCGGCAGGACCGTCACCGGAGCGGCGTGGCAGAATCTCGCCCGCGATGCCAGAGTCGCCGCCATCGAGATCGAGCGGCAGTTCTCATCACACGGTGAGACAGGTGCGGTCGAATCGATCGAGGTCTACCCCTACCCGTTCTATCGGGGTCAGCGCCGCATACATCATCGGCACCATCCGTGCCGGGGAGACCACCCTGCCGCTCGCACTGGCCATCCACCACACCACGCGTGGTGTGACCATTGGCGCCATCTTGACCGAGCGAGACGACATCTCGGTGCTGTGCAGCTACACCAGGTCGTCGTTCCTGGTGGACGTCGCCGATCCCGTCGCATTGGTCAACTTCCTGCACCGGTTGATTCCCCACCGCAAATCTGCCGAGCTCTACAGCGTGATCGGCTTCAACAAGCACGCAAAGACCGAGCGATACCGGGATCTGCGGAGATTCATCGATGGCTCCGACGTCCGTTTCGAATACGCACGAGGCATTCGGGGGATGGTGATGATTGTGTTCACCCTGGAGGGATACGACGCGGTCTTCAAGGTCATCCGGGATCGGTTCCCATATCCAAAGCAGACGACCAGGGGCCAGGTGATGTCGAAGTACCGGATCGTGTTCGGGCACGACCGTGCCGGTCGGCTCATCGATGCGCACGAGTTCGAGCACATGGCAGTTCGCTCGGGACCGCTTCGATCCCGAGCTGTTGGACGAGCTGACGCTATCGGCCTCGAGATCGGTCACCATCTCGCACGACACCGTGATTCTCCACCACGTCTACGTCGAGCGAAAGGTGACACCCCTCGATATCTATCTACGGGAGAGCAATCCGCTCAAGAGCCGGGCGGCAATCATCGACTACGGGCGGGCCATCAAGAACCTTGCGATGTCAAACATATTCCCCGGGGACATGTTGCTGAAGAACTTCGGCGTCACGAGATCGGGTCGGGTCGTGTTCTACGACTACGACGAGCTGACCCGGATCACAGAATGCAACTTCAGGGAGCTACCGCAGACCCAGGATCCCGACCGGGAGATGTCGGCCGAACCATGGTTCGGCGTCGGCGACAACGATATCTTTCCTGAGGAGTTCCAAAACTTCCTCGGGATCCGTGGCGAGCTTCGTGACGTCCTGATGCGCCACCACGGAGATCTGTTCGGGGTGCGGTTCTGGCACAGAGTTCAGGAGCGGGTGCGGTCTGGTGAAGTGATCGAGATCTTCCCCTATGACCGGAGCCGGCGGCTCGGCTCGACCGTGTCGAGGCGAACGAGGAGGTAATGATGGAGAGCATAGTGCTCAGTCTCCATACCGGGTCCCGGCGTGGTGTTATCGACATCACCGGGGAGGCGGCGCGATTTGTCCGGGAGCTGGGAGATGGACTGCTCAACGTGTTCGTGCCCCACGCCACCGCAGGCGTCGCCATCATCGAGACCGGGGCGGGCAGCGACCAGGACCTCATGGACATCCTCGACGAGCTCATGCCCCGGGACGACCGATATCGTCATCGACATGGCAGCAAGGGGCACGGAGCCGACCATGTTCTGCCCGGTATCGTTGCGCCGTCGACAGTCGTTCCCGTGCTCGAAGGGAGATTGGTGCTAGGCACCTGGCAGTCGATCGTGCTGGTGGATCCCAACCAGGACAACGCCGAGCGGAAGGTCATGCTCAGCTTCGTCGCCGGGTAGCGGACGCCACCATCATGGCTCCCTTTGCCTAGAACGTCGCGATGACGCATAATGTGGGCCGATCTGCCGCCGCGTGCCCGTTCTGCGCGGT
The DNA here is from genome assembly GCA_963777645.1 of uncultured bacterium. Taxonomy (GTDB): domain Bacteria; phylum Actinomycetota; class Acidimicrobiia; order Spongiisociales; family UBA5794; genus JAAETI01. The sequence continues at coordinate 337,236 of CAVZRA010000005.1, forward strand.
GCGATGACCCCTTCAACTTCAATTCATGAGGAGACGCACACTATGGAGCAGGTGACACTCGGCGCTCAGCAGCGCTCTGCCAAAGGGACCCGCGCGTCCCGGCGCCTGCGACGCCAGGGACTGGTCCCGGCCACGGTATACGGCAAACATGCCGAGCCGAAGTCCATCACCCTCAACAGCCGTGAGCTGTATTCGGCCCTCCACACGGAGGCCGGTCGCAACGCCCTGCTCAATGTCGACATCGAAGGCGACGAGAGCGTGCTTGCCGTCGCCCGTGAGGTGCAGCGTCACCCGGTTCGTGGCGAGATCACTCATCTCGACCTCATCCAGATCTCACTCGACGTGAAGATTGCTGCCGAGGTCGCCCTCGAGTTCATCGGAACCCCGGTCGGTGTGCGTGCGGATGGCGGTTTCGTCGAGACGATCTCGACGACGGTGAACATCCTCGCATTGCCGACCAGCATCCCCGGCTCGATCGCCGTCGATATCGAGGACCTGGCGACCGGCGACACGCTCAAGGTCTCGGATCTGCCCGAGGTCGAAGGTGTCGAGTACACCGACGATCCCGACCATCCGGTGGTCACCGTGCTGCTGCCCCGTGCCGAGGAAGAGGTGGAACAGGTCCTCGAGGTCGGCGAAGATGGCGAACCGATCGAAGGCGTCGCTGCGTCGATGGCAGACGAGGAATCCGGCGAGACTGCCACGGACGAAGAGGGGTAGCCGTCTCCCCCAGACGCCCCATGGTCGGATCCCGATTGTCGTCGGGCTCCGCAATCCCGGTCAGAAATACGACCTAACGCGTCACAACCTCGGTGCCGGGGTTGTGACCGCCGTCGCCACCAGGCATGGCGAGACGTTCAAGCGAGCTCGCCGCACCGTCCGCGCTGAAGTGAGCGAAATCCGTATCGACGGGATTCGTACTGTGCTCGCCATGCCAACGACGTTCATGAACGAGTCCGGCCAGGCGGTGGCTCCGCTGCTGCGCTACTTCGATGGTGCGCCTGCGGATCTGCTGATCGTTCACGACGACATCGATCTTCCCTTCGCCAGGATCCGGCTTCATTTCGACCGTGGTTCCGGTGGCAACAACGGAGCTCGATCGATCATCCGCTCACTCGGCACCCAGGAGTTCTGGCGCCTCAAATGTGGTGTTGGGCGACCACCGGGCAGGATGGATCCGGCGGAGTATGTCTTGCGTCGTTTCGCCGGGGCAGAGCAGCCCGAGGTCGACCTGATGATCGCCCGGGCAGCCGATGTGGTCGAGAGGTTTGTCACCGAGGGGGGTCCTGCCGCTCAGCAGTTCACCGGAACGAGTGAGACCGGCGGCTGATGAGGAGGTTGAATGTCACCGAGCCGAGGGTGGATCTTGCCGCCCGCACCGCAAGCATGAACGTGAGTGCAATCCGCGAGATCCTCAAGGTCGTGGCAAGACCAGGGATCGTATCGCTGGCGGGTGGGATTCCTTCACCCGACAGTTTCCCCATGGATGTGATCGAGTCGTTGGTGCCGAGAGTGCTAGAGCGATACGGCAGCGGTGCTCTTCAGTACGACCTCACCGAGGGCTTTCCGCCGCTGCGAGAGGCGATCTGCGGGCTCGTAGCCGGTCTCGGCATAGAGACGACGCCGGAGAATGTGCTCATCTCCAGCGGCTCGCAGGGCGTGCTCGACGGGATCGGCAAGATCCTGCTCGATCCCGGTGATCTTGTTGCGGTAGAGGCGCCCACCTACCTCGGCGCTCTCCAGGCCTTCAGTCCATACCAACCCGGCTATGTCGAAATCGCCACCGACGCCGACGGCGTCATCCCTGAGTCGCTGGACGCGGTCCTCGCTGCCAACGAAGTCAAGCTGGTCTACCTGGTGCCGACGTTCCAGAACCCGACGGGACGCACCGTTCCTCTGGAGCGGCGCAGACAGATAGCCGGGATCATTCAACGCCACGGTGTGCTTCTCGTCGAGGACGATCCCTATGGTGCATTGCGGTTTCGCGGTGAACCCGTCCCGCCGATTGCCAGTCTCGCCCCGAACCATGTGGTGTACGTGAGCACACTCTCGAAGGTGTTCGCCCCCGGGCTGCGCATCGGCTACGCCGTGGTCGGCGGCAAGCTCCGCGATTGGCTTGTGATCGCCAAGCAGGGTGTGGATCTTCACACGAGCACGTTCAATCAGGCTCTCGCAGCCGAGTATGTCGCAGGCGGTTTCCTCGCCGAGCAGGTGCCACGAATCGTTGAGATCTACCGTCCCAAGCAGGAACTGATGATGCGCGCTCTGGCCGAGGACTTCCCAGACGGCTTTTCGTGGTCCCGGCCCGAAGGCGGCATGTTCGTCTGGGTAGAGGGGCCAGCCGGTTTCGACATGGACGGCGTCTACGAGCGGTCGGTTGCGTCCGGGGCGGCGTTCGTGCCCGGCAAGTACTTCTTCACGACCCCGGGAGCGGGCTTTGCGACGATGCGGCTCAACTTCACGACGGCGGCTCCCGCGGAGCTGGCCCGGGCAATTGGCATCATCGGAGGGGCGATCGAGGAAGAGCTCGACTAGCCACGTTCACACATCGGTGAGGGCGAGCTTGACGGCGAAACCGGCGAGGAGTAGCCCCATCGATCGTTCGATGCGGCGCCGAATCCGTGTACTCGACGCAAAAGCAGCACCCAGCTTTCCAGCCAACCCGGCGTATCCGGCGAATACGACGAACGTCATCGCCATGAAGACCACACCCAGCCCGAACAGCGAAGGCAGCGACGCTTGACTGGAGAGGAACTGCGGGAGGAAGGCGAAGAAGAAGAGCGTCAGCTTCGGGTTGAGCAGATTGAGCAGGATTCCCCGCAACACCACGGCCCCGGCGGCTCGCTCCCGGGGTTGTCGCCCATCCAGTGCTGTGGTCGAGTGGGAGCGAATCATCGAGTAGGACAGGAAGATCAAATACGCGATACCTGAGTATTTGAGGATTCGGAAGGCGAGAGCTCCGGCGTGGAGGAATGCCGATAACCCGAACACCGCCGCGATGAGATGTGGCACGATCCCGAGTGTGCAGCCGACGGCGGCAATGACACCAGTACGGCCGCCGCGAGACATGGCAACCGAGACTGTGTAGATGACACCGGTACCGGGGATCACGACGACGATCAGCGAAGTAAGCAGGAAGTCAACACTCACGGCAAAGGACTCTAACTCGACCGAGAGGGGCTGAGACACCCTGATGCCGGTTCAACGGTTAGCATCGCCTGCATGGCGCAGTCGATGAATGTCCCGAATCTGCTTGCGCTTGCGCGTATCGTGCTTACGCCTGTGGTCATGACCTTTGTGCTCCTATCGACCGAGCCCGTCAATCATGCATTTGGCATCGCGCTCGCCATATTCATCCCGGCGGCCCTCACCGACTTCGCCGATGGGTACCTGGCGAGACGCTGGAAACTGACCACGGTGTTCGGGGCATTCCTCGACTCCGTTGCCGACAAGGTGCTGGTGACGGGGAGCCTGCTCGTGCTCATCGAGGTTGGCCGGGCGTGGTCGTGGGCCGCATTCATCATCATCACCCGCGAGATCGCGGTGATGGGGTTGCGTGCGGTCGCAGCTTTGGAGAAAGCGACGGTGCCGCCGAGCTTCTGGGGGAAGAGCAAGACGACGTTCCAGTTCTTTGCCATCGGGTTCGCCATGATCCGCCCCGAGTCCGAGCTTGGCCCGTTCTTCTTCGACGAGTGGCTCATGCTGGTGGCCGTCCTGGCCACTGTCCTGTCCGGCTGGGATTACTTCCACCGTTATTGGAACGCGTTCAGAACGGACGAGAAAGTGGCGATTCCCACCGACGAATAGGGCGTCACCTCTTCCGGATGACTCGGGTTCCAAGGCCGAGTTCGGTGCGGTGGAACTCGATTAGCCTCTATCTTCTGTGGTCGCTGCACTCCACGCCCTTGTTTCTAGATGGCCAAAGGCGCTCGTCCCCGAGCCGAGTGGCCGTCTTGTCATACCCCCAGGTCTGCGTGCGCTGAGCCTGGCGGGCATTGCATCGCGGGTCGACGGGCCGCTGCTGGCGGTCGTGCCCGGGGAGCGCCTGGCCGAGGAGTTGTTCGACGACATCGCCCTGTTCTCGGACACGGTCTGGCAGCTCCCGGCATGGGGCACGTTGCCGTTCGAACATGTCTCGCCGAGTCAGGTGACCATGGCAAGGCGCGCCGAGGCGCTCTACCGACTCGAGCATGGCGCACCGGGGACGATCATCATTGCTTCGGTGCGTGCCGCGATTCAGCGTCTCGGGCCGTCAGAGGTGGCTCCGATAGTCGTGACTACCGGCTCGGAACATGGCTTCGATCGTCTCGTCGCCGAGCTCACCGTGCACGGCTATAACCGCACTGATCGTGTCGAAGGGCGTGGGGAGTACGCCATCCGGGGTGGCATTGTCGATGTCTTTCCGGCTCAGGGTGATGATGCGTACCGGATCGAGTTCTGGGGTGACGAGGTCGACGAGATCCGCTCCTTTGCCATCGGGTCGCAGAGATCAACCACCGACGTCGGCACCATCGAGGTATTCCCCGCCCGCGAGCTCCGTCCCGACCCCGGCGTGCGGTCTACTGCCTTGCGCCTGCTCAACGAGCATCCCTGGGCGGCAGAGACCTGGGAGCGTCTTGCTGCCGGAATCACGTTCCAGGGCCTCGAGTCGTGGTTGCCGTGGTTTGCGGTGCCGAACTCGACTCTCGATCGGCATCCCGGTGCACGCACCATCATCTTCGATCCTGTGCAGGCGCGTGCCCACGGTGAGGAGCTCCGCAAAGAAGAGTCCGACCTGGCGGCAGCGCTAGCGCCGACGTGGGGGACGGGTGCCCCCGACGCCGAAGACCATCCGACTCTGTTCCTCCCATTCCCCGTCACCTCATACATCGAAGCGCCCCCGGTCCCGGCCGGGCCCGGTGACGAGGCCGTCGAGATGCGCGGGCTCGATGCCACTGCCGGTGATGCCGATTCGGTGGCTGCTGCCTTGCGTCATTGGCAGGGACGTGGTGTCGAAATCGTCGTTGCCATGGACGGCACAGGGGCCGCCCAGCGGATCTCCCGTCTCCTCGCTGAGGCCGGCCATGCCATGCCGGTGCGAGAGCATATCGACAAGATCGAGTCGGTGGTCATCGGTGAGGGTATTCACCACGGTTTCGTCTCACCGCAGCTTGGCATTGGTGTTGTCGGAGAACGCGAGATCGCCGGAAGGCGTCGTGCGCACCGGCGAAGCCGGCGCCAGGAGCCACAGGACGTCGGGGAAGCGTATCGGGACTTGAGCCCGGGTGACTACGTCGTACATCACCATCACGGCATCGGTCGTTTCGAAGGCCTGGTGCACCGCGAGATGGCGGGAGTCGAGCGCGATTACTTGCAGATTCGCTTCCATGGCGAGGATCGCATCTATGTTCCCACCGATCAGCTAGCCGCCGTCGTCAGGTACACCGGAGGCGAGACACCGCGGCTATCCCGGATGGGTGGTGCCGATTGGGAGAAGACGAGGACAAAGGTTCGCAAAGAGGTTGCCGTCGTCGCTCAGACGGTTGTGGACTTGCACCGGAAGCGTGCCGCGGTTGCCGGCCATGCCTTCGCCCCGGACACGCCGTGGCAGACCGAGTTCGAGTCGTCATTCCCATATGAGGAGACGAAAGATCAGGTCACGGCTATCGCCGAGGTCAAGGCCGACATGGAGGAGGAAGAGCCGATGGATCGGCTCATCTTTGGTGACGTCGGATTTGGGAAGACCGAGGTGGCGCTGCGAGCGGCATTCAAGGCGGTGCAGAGTGGCAAACAGGTGGCGATCTTGGTGCCGACCACACTGCTTGCCCAGCAGCACTACAACACTCTGGAAGAGAGGTTCTCGCCCTACCCGATCCGGGTGGCGTCGCTGAGCCGTTTCCTCACCACCTCGCAGCAGAAAGAGGTGGTACGTGGCCTCGCCGCCGGCACCGTCGACGTCGTCGTTGGCACCCATCGCCTCCTCTCTGAGGATGTCTCTTTCAAGGACCTGGGACTACTGATCATCGACGAAGAGCAGCGGTTTGGCGTCGCCGCCAAGGATAAGCTGAAGGCACTGCGGACTTCGATCGACGTGCTCACATTGACCGCAACCCCCATTCCGCGCACATTGGAGATGGCGCTGACCGGGATCAGAGAAGTGAGTCACATCAGGACCGCACCCGAGGACCGACACCCGATCCTCACCTACGTCGGCCCGTACGACGAGCGGGCGATCTCGGCGGCCATTCGGAGAGAGATGTTGCGGGAGGGTCAAGTCTTCTACGTGCACAACCGGGTGCAATCGATCGATCACGCCGTCGCCAGGCTCAAGGAGCTCGTTCCCGACGCCCGATTCGCCGTCGCCCACGGCCAGATGAGTGAGGGCCCGCTCGAGCAGGTGATGTTCGACTTCTGGAACGGTGACTACGACGTGCTCGTCGCTACCACGATCATCGAGTCGGGTCTCGACCTGCCTCAGGTGAACACGCTGCTGGTCGAACGCGCCGACAGGCTCGGCCTCGCCCAGCTCTATCAGCTCAGGGGCCGGGTGGGTCGCTCGAGTCAACGGGCATATGCGTACCTGTTCCATCCCCGCGACCAGACGCTCGGCGAATCCGCATATCGCAGGCTGGAGGCGATCGGCGAGTATTCGGACCTGGGTTCCGGATTCGAGCTCGCCATGCGCGACCTCGAGATCAGAGGTGCCGGGTCCATTCTCGGCGAGACTCAGGCGGGCCACATCGCGGCGGTGGGATTCGACCTGTACGTTGAGCTCGTATCCGATGCGGTCAATGAGCTCAAGGGGGAGCCTGCGGAGGAGCGACCGCCCGAGGTGCGGATCGACTTGCCGCTCGATGCTCATCTTCCCGAGCAGTACGTCGACAGCGCCAACGAGAGGCTGGAGGCGTATCGGCGACTCGCCGCCGCGGTGTCTGAACCTGAAGTGCTCGACGTTGCAGCCGAGTGGCGCGACCGCTTTGGTGAGCCGCCTGAGGCTGCAATGGCTCTCGTCGATGTCGCTCGTCTTCGGGTAGAGGCACTCCGGGTCGGTCTCACCGAGATCGTCAAGGTGCGCAACGAGGTCAGGCTCGGCCCGGTTAGCCTCAAACCGTCCCAGGAGGTCAGGCTCGATCGGCTCGCCCCGCGGTCCGTGGTCAGGGGCCCGACGGTGTTCATCCAGTCCCCGCGACGTGACCTGGTTCAGTCGTTGATCGATTTCGTTCGTAAGATGTGGCCACCAGATCAGGAGAATTGATGTATCGCCGCCTACTAGCAATCCTCGCCGTTGCGTTACTTGCCTCGTCTTGCGCATCGAACACACTGGCGACCGTCGACGGTGCCGAGATCACCAAGGACGATCTATACAAGCTGTACCCGGATTACCAGAACGCCACCGTCGCTGATTTCACCGGCGAGCAGCTTCGCCAGAGTGTCACCGACCTTGTCATCCTCGAGGCATCGATTCAGGGTGCCAAGGCCGAGTTTGGCGTCGAGGTCAGTGACGCCGAGGTCGCCGAGCGGCTGGCCAACCCGCCGCAGCGCTACGCCTCGATGCTGGCTCCCGACGCCACGGTTGAAGGGACCACCGAGGTGCAGAGACAACGAGCGGTTGTGACGCTCCTGCTCGACAAGATCGCCCCGCAGCTGGCTCTACGCGAGTGGGGAAGCTGGGCGGCGATGCTCGACTCGGATCCCGAGTTCGTGACCAGAGCCTGCGTGAGGCATATCAACGTGGCAACCGAGGAGGAGGCCAACGATGTGCTGACGAGGCTCCAGAACGGTGAGGATTTTGTGACTCTGGTTGGCGAGCTTTCACAGGACACGTCATCTGTTGACGGTCTGTTGGTCGGCAACGACGGTGATTGTCTCACCTCATGGGCGGCGCTCGATGCGGATCTGGCGCACGTTATTGCGACCGCAGAGCTCAACGTGCCGGTTGGCCCATACCCGTTCGGGTCCGGCTACAGCGTGCTACGAATCGAGGATCGGGTGATGCCGACCGTCGATGAGCTCACCGCAGATCCGATGCAGTACCTCGACCTGAACGTTGCCAGCAACTACTACTACACGTGGGCTTCGGACCTGATCCGTGCGGCAGACATCGAGGTGAGCCCCGAGTTGGGCACCTGGTCGAGCGCTGGTTTCGGTATCACCCCGCCGTCGGAGTGAACGCACCGCTGACCATCGTCGGATTGGGGCCCGCCGGTCTTGATCGGCTGCCGAAACGGGTTGTCGACGCTGTCTTCGACTCAGAACGCGCCGTCATCGTTCGTACGCTCCAGCACCCGGCAGCAATTGACCTTGATGTTTCCCGGACGATCCAGTCGTGCGATGACCTCTACGAGTCGAGCCGCGACTTCGACGAGGTCTACCGGGCCATTGCAGACCGGGTGCTGGCGAGCACGTCACAGCAGCCGACGGTCTATGCGGTCCCGGGTAGCGCGGTTGTCGGGGAGCGGGCCGTTGCCGAGATCAGGGAGCGAGCCGCGGCGGCGGGGATCACGGTTGAGGTGATACCGGGCGAGTCCTTCCTCGACCTGGTGTACCTCGCTGCCGGCATCGACCCGATCGTGTCTCCGGTGAAGATCCTCGACGGTCGTGATCTGCCCGACCCGCTCGTGTACGACACGGCGCTCATCATCACGCAGGTAGACCGCCCCGAGGTGATGAGAGACGTAGCTGCCGAGTTGGGCCGGGTGCTCGATGACGAGACGCCGGTGCTTGTTCTCGACCGGCTGGGCGACCCGGATGAGGACATTCTGGCAACGGATCTCGCCGGTCTCAACGCATTCCATCCCGGGCCCCGCACGACCCTTTTCCTCGATCCCGACCCTGCAGGCTGGTACGGGCTTGTCGTGACGAATCGGATTCTTCGCCAGGAATGCCCCTGGGACCGCAAACAGACTCACCACAGTCTGATCAGCCACCTCATCGAGGAGACATACGAGACCGTCGATTCGCTGCGGTCCCTCCCCGCCGGGGCACCAGGCGGCGAGCCCGATTACGCCGCATACGCCGCGGTGGAGGAGGAGCTTGGTGACCTACTGCTCCAGGTTGTTTTCCACGCAACTCTGGCGCGGCGAAGTCGGAGCGTTCGATGTCGAAGAGGTTGCCGAGGTCATCAGGCGCAAGCTGGTCCACCGCCATCCCCACGTGTTTGGCGACGTTGTCGCCGAAGACGCCGACACAGTGATCACGAACTGGGAGGCGATCAAAGGCGAGGAGAAGGGGCGGGAATCCATCATGGATGACGTCCCGGCTGTGATGCCCGCACTGATCCGCGCCGACAAGGTGCAGCGACGAGCGAAGTCGATCGGCTTCGACTGGACCGACCCCGGTCCCGTGTTCGCCAAGATCCGTGAAGAGCTCGATGAGCTGGCGGCTGAGGCGGACGATCCGGTACGTGCCACCGAGGAATTCGGAGATTTGTTGTTCGCCGCGATCAACCTGTCACGACATCTCGGCGTCGATCCGGAGTTGGCCCTTGCGGGGGCGAACGACCGCTTTGCCGCCCGTATCCGCCATATGGAGGGAGCTGCGGCCGCGGCAGGCCGATCCCTTGCCGACTGCACCCTCGAAGAACTCGATGCGATGTGGAATCAGGCCAAGGCGTCGCTTCACGGCTGAGTGAGGTTGCAACGCGAATTACTGGGTCTAACCTCGGAGTAGTGATAAATTCGGGCGCATAGAGAGGGCCCCTACATGATGACAATCACCAAGGTATGGGCCCGCGAGGTCCTGGACTCCAGGGGTAACCCGACGGTTGAGGCCGAAGTGACGCTTGCTGGCGGTGGCTTCGGCCGGGCACTGGTCCCCTCCGGAGCTTCAACAGGGGCTCTCGAAGCCAACGAGCTTCGAGACGGCGGCGACCGCTTTGGCGGTAAGGGCACACAGCGGGCCGTCGACAACGTCAATCAGATCATTGCACCCGAAGTCTTGGGAATGGACGCAACGCGTCAGGAGCTGATCGACCAGACCATGCTCGACCTCGACGGCACTCCCAACAAGGAGAAGCTGGGGGCGAATGCGATTCTCTCGGTGTCGCTTGCAACGGCGCGTGCCGCTGCCGGTGGGCTCGGGATACCTTTGTTCCGCTATCTGGGCGGCACTGCAGCCAGAACACTGCCCGTTCCCTGCCTCAACGTGCTCAACGGTGGAGCCCACGCTGCCAACTCTGTCGACATCCAGGAGTTCATGCTCGTCCCGGGTGGGCTCCCCAGCTACAAGGAAGCGTTGCGAGCCGGAGTTGAGACCTACCACGCGCTCAAGAAGGTGCTTGCGGGCCGCGGCCTCACCACCAACGTGGGCGATGAGGGTGGCTTCGCTCCGAACCTCCCTGCCGACCGGGCCGCGCTCGAGTTGTTGTCCGAGGCAGTCGAGACCGCCGGCTACAAACTCGGGGAAGACATCTCGTTTGCCATCGATGTCGCCGCTTCGGAGCTGTACCGGGCGGGTCGTTACGAGCTAGACGGTCGTCAGCTCACATCCGAGGAGGTCGTCGACTACCTCGCAGGGCTCGTCGAGGATTTTCCGCTGGTATCCCTCGAGGATGGTCTCGCCGAAGACGACTGGGACGGCTGGAAGATCCTCACAGAGCGACTTGGCGACAAGGTTCAGATAGTCGGCGACGACATCTTCGTCACCAACGTCGAGCTCGTGCAGCGTGCGATCAACCAGAAGGTTGCGAACGCGGTGCTGATCAAGGTGAATCAGATCGGGACACTCTCCGAGACTCTTCATGCCATGGAGCTAGGTGTCGAGAACATGTACGGGATGATGATTTCGCATCGTTCGGGCGAGACCGAGGATTCGTTCATCTCGCACCTGGCGGTGGCCACCAATGCCGGGCAGATCAAGACGGGAGCTCCGGCACGTGGGGAGCGGACGGCCAAGTACAACCAGCTGCTTCGTATCGAAGAGACGCTGGGGTCCGAGGCCCGGTTCGCCGGTTGGAAGCCGTTCAAGCGATAGGGAGACCATGACGACAGTGGACACACCGGTGGTGCAGCAGCCGAGAGGAGGGAAGCGGGGAGCCTTGCTCGCCGTGATGCTCCTGGTTGGTCTCGCCATCGTGCTCGCCGGTGTGTTCCCGTTCCGACAGTTGATCGCTCAGCAGCGGTACGTCGACAACACTCAGGCGAAACTCGATGCGCTCGTCGCCGAGAACGAGCACTGCAGGGTCAGATCGATGCGGTGCAGTCCCCGGCGGAAGCTGGAGCGGATCGCCCGGGAGCAATACGGAATGGCCCGCCCGGGTGAGACTACATACATCGTCGAGTTGGAGGGTGGCCCATCGAGCGAGGGTGTGACCCCGGTCGAATCGGATTTCGACTCCCGATCGCTGCTCCAGCGTTTCTGGGACTTCCTAACCGGACGTGACCTCGTCCCCAATGAATGACCGGCAGGTAGTCGCCTCCCAGATCGAGAGAGAGCCACGGTCGATAATCGACGTCGTCTCGCGTTGTGAACTCGGGATGCCCGTCGTCATCAGAGTTCCACCGCACCTCGACGACGGCACGCCATTTCCCGACCACATACTGGCTGACGTGCCCTTTGGCGGTACGTCGTATCGGTCGTCTCGAGGCCGTGGGCGGTGTGAAGCAGGCGGAGCAGAGAATCGACGACGATCCCGAGTTCGGTGAGCCTTTCGTGCCGCGATGGCACGATACGAGCATGACCGGGACGTGCTGATCGGTGCCGACGCCCCCGAGCACACGCCCCCGCGGTGGTGTCGGGGGCTCGAGACGTGGTGTCAAGTGCCTCCATGCGCATTACGCCGATCATGCTGCCGGCAATGCGAACCCCGTTGGAGCGGCGACCGCAAACGAGATCGAGCCGTTGAACTGCACCGTGCCGTGCGTTGCCGTGATTGGTGGCGGCGTCGTGCGTAACCCGGATTGGGTCGAGCCGTGATAATCGCCGCAGTCGATATCGGGACCAACACCGTCCGGCTCCTGCTCGCCGAGGCGATTGTCATCCAACGGGGCCGTCAAGCGCTGGAGGGTGCACAGCGCCGGGAGATCATCACCAAGCTCGGTGAGGGTCTGGATGGCTCGGGAAGGCTCGGAGAGGTGCCGATGGGGCGAGCCATCACCGGGCTCGAGGCGTTATGCACGCTTGATCGAGAGGTCGGGGGCCGTTGCCGTCGGGGGAGTAGCGACCGCAGCCACCCGCAGCGCGGCCAACGGGGCCGACTTCGCTACCAGGGTGGCGGCGACGCTCGGCTTCTTTCCGAGAGTCATCGACGGGATCGAGGAGGCCAGGCTCACCTTTCTGGGCGCTACCTCCGCCCTGGACGGGAACGAGGTCTACTGCGTTGTCGATGTGGGAGGTGGCAGCACCGAGTTCGTCACCGGGTATGGAGAGCCCGAATACGCGCAGAGCGTCGATATCGGTTCGGTGCGACTCACCGAACGTATCGAGGCGCTCGGTTTGCCCGGCACCGACCAGATTCGCCGCTATGTCGACGATCTGTTTGCCGGGGTGAGCCCGCCGCGAAGTCCCACCGTGGTGCTCGGCTCCGGTGGCACCTTCGTGACGTTGGCGGCTGTTTCCCGGGGTGTTGTGCCGGCGGAGATCGAGACGATGGATGATGTGACCATGCCGTTGGACGAGGTCATCCGCACTGTGGATGTGATCGCATCGATGACGCCTCAACAGCTCTCCGATCTTCCTGGGGTGAACCCGTTGCGGGCGGGGGTGCTCCGGGCCGGGGTGATCTGCGCAGAACGCGCCGTTGTGCGTGTCGGGGCGAGTTCGGTGCGGGTTTCGGTGAGTGACATCCTCGACGGCGTCGCCATCGAATTGGGTTCCGGAAGCTGGCCGGGCCCGAATTCGTCGGCTGGGAAATAGCCCGGAAGCCAGTCCCGATCATCTCTGACTTGCCATCGTCGTTCCGACTTGGCAGAATGATAACGATATCGAAAACGTTATCAATGGGAAGCGGGAGCCTGTGATACCGACGAGTGATCGTGTCACGATCGCCGATGTCGCCGCCAAAGCGGGGGTATCGATAGCAACGGTCTCTCGCGTGGTCAACGGTCGCTATGGGGTCGCCCCCGGCACGTACACCAAGGTTCAGGCGGTGATCGACGAACTCGGCTTCGAGTCGAGTCTCATTGCTCGCAGCCTCCGCTCCCATCGAACCAACGTCATCGGCATCATCGTCGCCGACTTCGAGCCGTTCAGCGCCGAGCTTCTCAAGGGGGCGAGTCGGGCACTACGGCACAGCGGCTACGAGCTGATCGTCTACTCGGGCGTCGGGCATCACGAGGACCAGGGAGGTTGGGAGCGCCGCTACCTCTCCCGGCTCAACGGGACCCTCACCGACGGCACGATTCTGGTCACTCCCCCCGTCGTTGAAGTCCCGAGCGACACGCCGGTTGTCGCCGTCGACCCGCATACCGGGGCATCCACTCTTCCCACCATCGATTCGCAGAACCTCGAGGGTGCCTCCCGCGCAACCGAGTACCTCATCGAGCTCGGGCATCATCGAATCGGCTTCCTTGCCGGCCGTCCGGACCTGGAGTCCGCCCGCCAACGTGAGCAGGGCTACCGCAAGGCGCTCGAGAACGCCGGTATCGGATTTGATTCCGATCTGGTTCGTGTTGGCGCCTACACGGCCGAGTCGGCCGAGCTGCCCGGCTCGAGTTGCTGCAAATGGACGAACGGCCGAGTGCGATCTTTGCCGCAAACGATCTCTCGGCGATCCAGGTGATGCAAGTGGCGCGACGCCTCGGGCTCCAGGTGCCGGCAGATCTCTCCGTGGTGGGGTTCGACAACATTCCCGAGTCGGCCCTCACCGAACCACCTTTGACGACGGTAGATCAATCGATCCAGGGCATGGGCTACGAGGCCGTGCGTGTGCTGATCGAATTGATCGACCAACCCCAACAGCAAGCAGTCCATCTCACGTTACCGACGGAACTGATCGTCCGGCAGTCATGCCGGGCTTTTGGCTAATCAGAGCAGGAACCGGCCAAGGAGGAGAGCACAGAAATGCGTGGCAAGGATTGAAAACGATTTCAACAAGCACTTTAGAAGGGGTCGAAAGGACCCGGAAGGAGAGAATGTGAACACGAGATTCGGGAAGCTACTCGTTCTGCTTGCGGTCTTCGCAATGATTGCAGCGGGGTGTGGTGGCGGGGACTCCGATGCGGCATCTGAAACGACGACGACGACGACATCGCAGGCCCCCGCAACCACTTCTGGCGCCACTGAGACCACTGCGGCTGAGACGAACCACAACAGCAGCGGTCATGGAACCGGTGACCATCGACTGGTGGCATATCGAGAACAACGACCCCGGGCTGAGCTTGTGGCAGGACGTGGCTGATGAGTACATGGCACAGCACCCAATGTGACTATCAACATCACCGTCCAGGAGAACGAGGCATTCAAGGCTGCCCTGCAGACCAACATGCAGGCAGGAGATGTCCCTGACATCTTCCAGTCCTGGGGTGGCGGCGTGACTCCGTGAGCAGGCGACGCCGGCCTGGTGCAAGGACATTGGTGATTGGCGGCACCGTGGATCGACCAGCTCGAGCCCGGCTGCATTGTAGATGATGGAGATCGACGGCAAGCTGTACGGTGTTCCGTGGGACCTTGGCATTGTCGGCATGTGGTACAACAAGACATTGTTCGCCCAGGCCGGAATCGATGCACCGCCGGCGACCTGGGAGCGAGCTGCTGGCGGATGTCCAGAAGCTCAAGGATGCTGGAATCACCCCGATTCGCCTTGGTGCCGGAGACAAATGGCCCGCGATGTTCTGGTACGCCTACCTGGCGCTTCGCATCGGCGGCGCCGATGTGATGCAGCAGGCGGCTGTCGATCACAACTTCAACGACCCGGCGTTCCTCGAAGGCGGGAAGAAGCTGCAGAGAACTGATCGCGATGGATCCGTTCCAGCCCGGTTTCCTGGCTGCGCCGTGGGACGGGCCTGACGGTCAGGCCGCGGTCATCGCCAACGGCCAAGCCGCAATGCATCTGATGGGGCACTGGGCGCCGGGCACACAGAGCGCCAACGGTCCTGACCTTGCCGCAACGGGCGAGCTCGGATGGTTCCCGTTCCCCGGTGTCGAAGGTGGTGCCGGTGATCCCGCCGACGCCTTTGGTGGCGGCAACGGCTATGCAGTCGGCAGGGATGCCCCACCCGAAGCCGTCGACTTCCTCGGCTACCTGACCAGCGTCGATGTCGCCAGACGACTCGGCGGCGACCGGGTCACGTTTGCCGGTGACCATCGGCTCAGAGGATGCGATCACCGATCCCAACCTGGCTGATGTCATCGACGGCCGTGGCAAGGCTCCCTACGTGCAGCTCTACCTCGACCAGGCGTATCCGCCTGAGGTGGGTGCTGCCGTCAACGACGTGATCCAGACGCTGTTTGCCGGTACCGGCACGCCTCAGGACGTTGTCGACAGCCGTGAACTCGGCCTGGTAGCAGCGGGCTAACATGTCCCCTGAACGGCGTGGGGCGTTGACCCCGCAGCGCCCCCCCGTGCCAGAAAGCTGCACCTGCCGCAGCTGGATCAGAGGGTAGGCCGGCGCCCCTCCGGCCGGCCTACCCTCCCCCTTCAACCGACGAGAATGAGGAGAACGAGTCAATGGTGACGGCTCGTGCAGAGTCAACGGGAGCCCGCCGTTACAGGAGGCGGAGGTGGCCGCATTGTCCTTGCGTTCTTGTCGCCCGCACTCTTCCTGTACCTGCTGTTTGTGATCTACCCGATCGCACAGGGGATGAGGTACAGCGTCTTTGACTGGAACGGGCTACAGCCGCTGCACCCAGTTCATCGGCATCGACAACTTCAGGGACGCCTTTGCCGATCCTTCCTTCACGGGGGCGCTCAAGCACAACCTGATCATCCTCGTGCTGACGTTGGTGTTGCAGCTCCCATTTGCGATGTTCCTTGCGGTGCTGCTTGATCAGAACCTCAGGGGCCGGGCATTCATGAGGATGTTGTTCTTCGCTCCCTACGTCCTCAGCGAGGTAGTCACAGCCATCGTGTGGCGTCAGATCCTGCGACCGGGCGGTGTGCTCGACAGTGGGGTCTCTGCGGTCCGGGCTCGGCCAATGTGCTCTGGTTAGCCGACCCGAAGATCGTGCTCTATACCGTCTTCTTCGTGCTCTCCTGGAAATTCTTCGGCTTTCATATGATCTTGATGCTTGCCGGGCTGCAACACATACCCGACGAGCTCGAAGAGGCCGCCGCCATCGACGGGGCAACCTGGTGGCAGACCTTCCGGTACGTGACTGTGCCGTTGCTCGGTCCCACGGTGCGGGTCTCGGTATTCCTGGCGATGATCGGCTCATTGCAGCAATTCGACCTGGTCTGGGTGATGACCGGGGGAGGGCCGATCAACGCATCCAACACGATGGCCACCTACATGATCGACTGGGCGTTCAGACGGAACCAGTTCGGCTACGCAAGTGCGGTCTCGGTCATCGTCTTCTTCCTGTCGTTGCTCGTCGCTCTCGCCTACCAACGGTGGGTGCTACGACGTGACATCGAGGGAGCGCTGACTGCGATGGGGAGGTCCTGACCATGGCGCTGCAGCAATCGACCTCCGAACGCGTCAACGACCCAGGGCGCAGACTGCGTGCTCAGTCTGCAATGGCCCGGGGTTTGCTCTACATGGTTGCCTTTGCCGTGCTCGGTGTGATTATCATCCCGGTCCTCTATGCCGCTCTCGGCGGTTTCCGGGACTCGGCGCAGCTCGCCCGAGATCCGGTGGCACTACCCCATCCTTGGATCTTCACCAATTACGCCGACGTACTCACTACCGGGTCGTTCTGGCACCAGGTGTGGAACAGCACCCTGATCGCGCTACTCACCATGCTCTTGGTGCTGCCTACCGCTTCGCTAGCTGCGTTTGTGATCTCACGATTCTCGTTCAAGGGCCGGGAAGGCGTCTATACGCTGTTCACACTCGGACTGCTGTTCCCGGTGGCCGTTGCGATCCTACCGCTATTCATCGTCATCAGGCAGTTCGGTCTGCTCAACTCTGCGATTGGAGTCGCCCTTCCTCAGGCGGCGTTCCAATTGCCGCTTTCGATCGTCATTCTGCGGCCCTTCTTCACCACCGTCCCCGGTGATCTGGAGGAGGCGGCAATCCTCGACGGGGCGGGCCCGTTGCGTTTCTACTGGTCGGTGCTGCTACCGCTCTCGCGCCCCGTGATGAGTACGATCGCGGTGCTGACGTTGGTGACAAGCTGGAACGCATTTCTGCTCCCGTTGATCGTCCTCACCGATTCGGGAGGTTGGACCCTCCCAATCGGTGTGACCAACTTCTCGACTCAGTACACGACGGATACGGCCAGGGTGCTTGCCTTCACGACACTATCGATGATTCCAGCCCTCGCTTTCTATCTGGTCGCCGAACGTCAACTCGTTCGCGGCCTCTCCGCAGGAGCTATCAAAGGATGACCACAGACATCAGTTCCACCTGGCCAGATCTCGGACTACACCGACAGGCGTCTTCCCACAGCGCATCGTGTCGATGATCTGATTGCCCGGATGACGATCGACGAGAAGGTCGCCCAGCTCGGATCGGCCTGGGTATACCAATTGGCACAGGACAGGGAGTTCTCCGCGGAGAAAGCGGCGCCACTATGCGCTCATGGGCTCGGATCAGGTATCCCGTGTCTCCGGCGCCAGCAGCCTGGCCGCCGATGCGGCGGCGAGGATCGCCAATCAGATCCAGCATCACCTGGTGACCAACACCCGGCTCGGGATACCGGCGATCATTCACGAGGAGATCTGCTCGGGCGTCATGGCGCGCGGATCAACCATCTATCCGCAAGCCATCGGGGTTGCCAGCACCTTCGACCCTGAGCTGAACCGGTTGCTGGCCGACGCCATCCGACAGCAGTTGCGGCTTGCCGGAGCGCATCAAGGCTTGTCCCCGGTCCTCGACATAGTGCGTGATCCCCGCTGGGGCAGGACCGAGGAGACGTTTGGTGAGGATCCGCATCTCACCGCGATGATGGGCGTCGCTTTTGTGGCGGGTCTGCAAGGGGACGATCTGCGCGACGGTGTGATCGCCACTGCAAAGCATTTCGTCGGCTACGGCGCATCGGAGGGTGGCTTGAACTGGGCACCCGCACACATCCCTGCCCGGGAGCTACGGGAGGTGTACCTTCATCCGTTTGAAGCCAGTGTCTCGGAGGGTCTGCTCTCGGTGATGAACGGGTATCACGAGCTCGACGGCATTCCCTGTGGCGCCAATCAGGAACTGCTCACCGACATCCTGCGCGAGCAATGGGGATTCTCCGGAACCGTCGTCTCGGACTACTTCTCTGTTGAGCAGCTGGATACATACCACCGGCTCACCTATGGGAAGGAACAATCGGCGGCGCTGGCTCTCTCGTCGGGTATCGACGTTGAATTGCCGTTCGCCAATTGCTATGACAGGCCGCTGCTGGATGCCATCGATGCTGGTTTGGTCAGCGCCGAGCAACTCGATGAAGCCGTGCGGCGGGTGTTGCGACTGAAGTTCGAGCTTGGCCTCTTCGAGAACCCGTATGTCGATGAGGGGTCGGCGATCGCCGCGGTGAACACTCATGCGCAGCGGGCGCTTGCGGGTGAGATCGCTCGTAAGAGCATGGTGCTGCTGGCCAACGACGGTGCGCTGCCCCTTGGCAGCCATCCGGGGAAGATCGCCGTTGATCGGGCCCAACGCCGACTCGGCGCGCAACCTGTACGGCGACTATGCGTATCCGGCGCATATCGAATCGTTGCTGGATATGCGAGATAAAGACAACGTGTTCGAGATGCCGGTTCCCGGTGCGGACGATCTCGACGAAGTCATCTGCGACGACCCAACGATTCTCGACGTGCTCCGTTCCCAATACGGGGAATCGGTCGGCTATGCGCGGGGTTGCGCGGATCAACGACGATGACGAGAGTGGATTCGCCGAAGCGGTTGCCCTTGCAACAGAATCGGACGTGGTGGTGCTCGTGGTTGGTGACAAGGCGGGCCTCACCGAGGACTGCACAAGCGGCGAGACGCGTGATCGCGGTTCGCTCGATCTCCCCGGCGTGCAGGAGAAACTAGCGCGAGCCATCTTCGCGACGGGGACGCCGGTCATCACGGTATTGGTGGTGGGCAGGCCGGTCGGGAGCGAGTATCTCCATGCCAACTCGTCAGCGGTATTGCTGGCGTGGCTCCCTGGCCAGGAGGGTGGCAGAGCGATTGTCGATACTCTCACCGGTGCGTCCAATCCTGGCGGCAAGCTGCCGATCACATTCCCGCGATCGGTCGGCCAGGTTCCCCTCTTCTACGGCCACAAGATCTCGGGTGGGCGCTCCCATTGGCGCACAGACTATGTCGAGGTTGCCGCCCGACCGCTGTACCCGTTTGGCCACGGGATGTCATACACGACGTTCGAGCTCACCAACCTCACCATGGATAAGGTTTCCGTGACACCTGAGGACACCGTGACGGTCTCAGCGCAGTTGGCCAACACCGGTGCCGTAGCCGGCGACGAGGTTCTGCAGCTCTATGTTCGTGACCCGGAGGCAACCGTGACCAGGCCGGTTCTGGAGTTGAAGGGTTTTGTCCGGATCGGCCTCGATGCCGGTGCGAAGCGGCAAGTCGAGTTCCATCTCCCGGTAGCCCAGGTCGGCCTGTACGACCGTAATCTCGATTATGTCGTTGAGCAGGTGAGATCCAGGTGTTCGTCGGCACGTCTTCAACCGATCTGTCCCATGCAGGCTCATTCGAAATCGTCGTCTGACGGACCAGTGCCGACGGTCAAGCGCTTCGCCGGGGTTGCAGTCGTATCCTGACACGGCGAGACACAAACGATGCGAATCGCCACGCGGATGACGCCCGACTAGTCGAGCTGACGATTCATGTCAGTTATCGGCCTTGGCCTCGGCGACCACCTTGTCGACGAGATGTGATGGCAGTTCCTGATAGTGGTCGTGCTCGGAGGTGAACGTGCCCCAACCCTGGGTGAGCGATCGGAGATCCATGGCGTATGTGACGATCTCCGAGGTCGGCACCAGAGCTGTGATGATCTGCCGCCCGCCCGGGGCAGCCTCGGTGCCTTGTACCTGACCACGTCGGGAGGAGAGATCGCCCATGACATCGCCCTGATAGCCAGCAGGGACGGTGACCCTGATTTGGAGACCGGCTCGAGCACGATCGGGCCCGCGCTCTCCATGGCTGCCTTGAAGCCGAGGCGGCCGGCCATCTTGAAGCTCATCTCAGAGGAGTCGACCGAGTGGTACTTGCCGTCGTAGCAGCGAACCCGAACATCCACGACCGGGAAGCCGAGCAAGCCGCCGTCTTCCATCGTCTCCATCGACGCCCGCCTCGACGGCGGGGATGAATTGCCGGGGGATCGATCCACCCTTGATCTCATCGACGAACTCGAAACCCTCGCCACGAGCGGTCGGTTCAATTCTCAACATTGCGACACCGAACTGGCCGTGGCCGCCGCTCTGCTTCTTGTACTTTCCCTCCGCCTCGGCCTTGCGGCTGACCGTCTCCCGGTAGGGGACACGCACCGGCTCGGTAACAACTTCAACGCCGAATTTGCGGCTGAGACGCTGCAGGGTGATCGCCAGATGCGTCTCGCCCATACCGCGTAGCAGCGTCTGCTTGGTCTCGGCGTTTCGCTCGACGACCAGCACCGGGTCCTCCTGCTGGATGCGGCGCGAGCGCGTTGGCCAACTTGTCCGTGTCGGCCTGGGTCTTGGCCGTGATTGCTGTAGCCAGAACCGGGGTCGGTTTTGTGATTGGCATGGCGGCGATCGGCTGGCCCTTCACCGATAGGGTGTCGCCGGTGTTGGTGTCGTCGAGCTTGGCGACGGCACCGATGTCGCCCATCGGCAGTGAGCCGACCAACTCGGATTCTTTGCCGACCATTACGGCGATCTTGCTGAACTTCTCGTCCTCGCCGGAGCGCTGGTTGTGCAGTATCTGGTCGCCCTTGACCGTTCCCGAGAGCACCCGGAAGATGGAGATCTGGCCGACATAGGGGTCGGCGATCGTCTTGAACACCTGGACCAGAGGGTCGCCGTCCTTCTTCAATTCGATCTCGACGTCTGAGCCACCGGCCTTCACCGTGAGCTTGTCGCGGCGCAACGGCGATCGGACCGATATCGCAAATGAAATTGGCGAGCCGATCAACGGCAATCGGTCCGGTTGCCGATCCGCACACGACCGGGAAAACCGTAGCCTCGGCGACGCCCTTCGCCATCGTCTCTCTCGAGTTCTGCTGCAGAGGGAATGTCCCCCTCCAGGTATCGTTCCAGCATGTCGTCATCGGCGACAACAATGCCCTCGATGAGGTTGTCGTGCACCTCGTGCTCTCTTGCCTCGAGCTCATCGGGAATCTCGGTTTCCTTGGCGGAGCCGCTGTCGTAGATGTAGGCCTTGTCGGTGAACAGGTCGGCGATACCGTGGAAGGCACTCTTCTCGCCGATGGGTAACTCGATTGGGGCGATCCCGGCGCCGAACACATCACGCAGCGATGCCAGGGTACGGTCGAATGAAGCCTCGTCCTTGTCGAGCTTGTTGATGAACACCATGCGTGGAACGCCCAACTCCTCGGCGATTCGCCAGGCGCGTTCGGTACCCACCTGGACGCCATCGACGGCAGAGACGACGAAGACGGCCAGGTCGGCGACGTGAAGCGGTGCGTAGACGTCGGCGACGAAGTCGGCGTACCCCGGCGTGTCGATGATGTTGACTTTGTGGCCGTTCCATTCGATCGGGGCGAGAGCGAGGCTCACGGAGTGGCCCCGCTCATGTTCTTCCGGATCGAAGTCCGTGACTGTGTTGCCGTCCTCTACCTTGCCCAGCCGGGAGACCGTGCCGGCGCGAAAGAGCAGTCGCCTCGGCGAGAGTGGTCTTCCCTGCTCCGCTGTGGCCAACTAGAGCGACATTGCGGATCTTCTCAGATGGGTAGACCTTCACTGTTTCTCCTCGTATGTAGGCAAGAGACGTGGGCATCGAGGATACTCGAAGCGGGCGGTCTACAGCCAGCCCGGGGCACCGGTCGACTACCCTCTTTCTGCTTGCCCGGATGGCGGAAGTGGTAGACGCGGTGGACTTAAAATCCGCTGCCCTTTGGGTGTGCAGGTTCGAGTCCTGCTCCGGGCACGCGGACCCGCCTACGGGCGGGTCCGTCGGCAGTTCGCGTTGCGAACTGCTTTTCGGGAGAGATCTGTTCGATCTCTCCGTCTTGGTGCCCTGCAGGTCGGCTTTTTGCCTCCGGGTGGTTTGGCTGGTCGCCGCTGGTGGCCGATTTGCCCGGGTTTGGTGGTTGGTGGGGCGAGGGTTCGAGTCCTGCTCCGGGCACGCGGACCCGCCTACGGGCGGGTCCGTCGGCAGTTCGCGTTGCGAACTGCTTTTCGGGAGAGATCTGTTCGATCTCGCACGTCCCGAGCCAACCTCAACGCAACACCCATCGGCCAGCCCCGATCACCCTCGAGCGCTACTCTGACTTGCCGAATGGGCAACGAAGATTGGAGCAGGTAGCTGCGATGGCCGCCTGCAAGCAGGAGCGATGACGTCCCCATTGAATCACGGATCATCGTCATACGACCAGCAGACCGTCGCCCGAGTGCGCTCGCTGCTTTCGGCACAGCCAAATGTGACCGAGAAGCGCATCGTCGGGGGCGGTCTCGGGTTCATGGTGGGCGGCCACCTGTGCTGCGCTGTGACCTCACGCGGGCTCACCGTGCGCCTCGGTGCCGAAGGCAAGGGATCGGCGTTTTCGGAGCCACATGTCGTGCCACACCTGGTGGGAACGCGGGAGACCAGGGCCTTCGTGATCGTTGAGCCGGAGGGATATCGCGACGACGAGGCGCTGGTCAGATGGATCGAGCGCGGTCTCGAGTTCGTCGCCACGCTCACCCGATCGTCACCACCGGGCTAACCGGTACAGTGCTGCCATGGCCGATAGCTCCATCACCGGACGCAAAGAACCGCCCCCCTTTCGGGTGCTGGAGCTGGCGCACAAGGAACATCTAGGCCCGAGGATGATCCGGGTCGTTCTGACCGGTGCCGAACTAGAGGGTTTCGAGATCGGCGAGCCGGGGGCGAGTGTGCGGTTGCTCATCCCGACACCCGGGTCGGCGGAGCTGGTCATGCCGGAATGGAACGGCAACGAGTTCCTGTTCACAGACGGGAACAGGCCCATCATCCGGACGTTCACTCCGCGAGCCATGGTGCCCGATGAGCTCGTGCTCGACATCGTGGTTCATCAAGGAGGCGCCGCTTCGCAATGGGCTACCGCGGCTGAACCGGGAGCCCCGGTAGCCATAAGCGGTCCCGGCCGGGGCTACGAGGTTGACGAATTGGCCTCCGAGTTCATTCTCCTCGGCGACGAGACTGCGGTGCCCGCCATCAGCCAGCTGCTCGAGTCCATCGCGGGATCGATCCCCGTTGGTGTCGATTTTGAGGTCGCGGAAGACTTCGGACAGATCGAGATGCCAGAGCATCCCGGTGCAACGATCACATGGCATCACTCGAGGGCCGGCGAGATGGGTGACGCCATGCTCGCCGCACTGCAGGCGAGGCAGCTCGATGCGACCACCAGGATCTGGTGCGCCGGGGAGGCGGCAACCATGCACCGCATCCGCGGCTATCTATTCAAAAAAGCCGGAGTACCGAGGTCCCGGGCGACCGTCCGCGGTTACTGGAAGGCCCGGGAGTAGCACTTTCCCGGTGATAGGCTCCCATCGTCCTCTCCGCGATCCGTAATTCTCAATGCGGGCCGGGCCCGAGCCGATACCAGGTAGAGCCACGGTGGGAGACACCAAATCGCCAGTCCACGATCCCGAGAACGCAAAGACGCCGACGCCCCCGATGCCGGCAGGCAGGTGGCGGATCGGCCATCGCCCGATGAGCTCCCCAAGAGGCCGGTAGGCCGCTACATCATCGGGCTTGCCGTGATCGCAATCGCCGCGGTCGTCTCCACGATCCTCACCTCGACGGCCCTCGGTCGCCAGGGTCAGGACGCCATCCTGCTCGAGGTGGGCACCCAGCAGATATCGCTCAGCGAGTCGATGGAGAACGCAGCAGCCGACATCGAGGCGACCGACGATCCCGTCGAGAGGAACAAGGCAGTCACCCGGCTGGAGACGAACCTCGTCATGTTGCGCAGCAACCACACCGGTCTGCGTTTCGGTTCAGAGACACTCGACCTCCCCAGCGATCACAGCCAGACCTTCAACGATCAGTTCGACGCTGAGATCGACCCTCATTTCAACACGATGTCCCGGCTCGCCGAGGAGTTGATTGCCAATGCGTCATCGGGTGCGGCGCTTCGAGTCGGAGCCGCCGGTGACCTGGCCAGGGCCTCTGAGGAGTTCCGAGAGGGAATGAAGGGGTTGGCCACCCTGATCAAGGAGGAGTCCCAGGAGCGGGTCTCCAGCCTCAGAATCACCCAATTGGTGTTGCTCTCGGTGATGATGCTCTTGCTGATCCTCGAGGGCCTCTTTCTTTTCCGTCCTGCCGTCCGTGACGTGCGTAGGGAATGGGAGCAGCGCGCCGCCGAGCACGAATCCGAGCGGGCCCAGGATCAACAGAAGCTGAGCTATCTCGCCAGCTACGACCCGTTGACCGGGTTGATCAACCGGTTCCTGTTCGGTGACCGCCTGGAGAACGCGATAGCGAGGGCACGCAGAGACGAGACGCTGGTGGCCCTCATGTTCCTCGACCTCGACGACTTCAAAGCGGTCAACGACCATTATGGGCACGCCACCGGTGATGCCTTGCTCAAGCAGGTGGCGAAACGGATCGTCAGCGCAGTGCGGGAGACCGACAGCGTTGGTCGTATCGGTGGTGACGAGTTCACCGTGATCCTGGAGAGCGCCGTCCGGCTCGAGGACGCGGGACAGGTGGCCTCCAAGATCCTCGACTCGGTCTCCGAGGCATACCTGGTCGGCAACCGTGAGCTGAGGGTGACCGCTTCGATCGGGATCGCCATGTACCCGCTCGACGGTGCGGACTCACAGGCGCTGCTCCGGGATGCCGACATTGCTATGTATTCAGCCAAAGCCGCCGGCGCCAACACGTATCAGTACTTCACTCCGAAGCTCCGGCAGAGTGCTTCGGAGCGGCTCGGTCTTATCGACGGTCTGCGTCGGGCCGTCGCCACCGGTGAAGGGCTGCGGCTGGTCTATCAACCCTGGATCGACATCGGGACCGGCAAGGTGGACGGTGTCGAAGCGCTGCTGCGCTGGGAGCACGAGGAGCTCGGTATGGTGCCGACGGAGCGGTTTGTCTCCCTTGCCGAGGAAACCGACTTGATCGTGCCACTCGGTCTCTGGGCGATGAACGAGGCCTGCCGCCAGCTCAAGGCATGGCACGACTCGGGGCTCGAGCCGTTCTCCGTATCGATCAACGTGTCACCACGGCAGCTAAAGCGTGGCAATCTCGCCGAGGTGGTCGAAAGTACGCTGCAACGAACCAAGCTCGATGCCTCTTGGCTCAAACTGGAGTTGACCGAGCGCACCCTTGTTGAGGACACGGAGACGGCCAGACGCACCCTGGAGAGACTGAGGGCGATAGGTGTGTCCATCGCCATCGACGATTTTGGCACCGGGTACTCGTCGCTCTCTTATCTCAAGAGCTTCCCCATCGACACGATCAAGATCGACCGTGAGTTCGTCCGGGATGCCGTGCTCGATCCAGACACGGCAACCGTGTCCGAGTCGATGGTGAAGCTGGCAACCGACCTACGCCTTGACGTGATCGCCGAGGGCGTCGAGACACGGGAGGAACTGGAAATGTTTCGTGGGTTCGGATGCAATCTGGTCCAGGGCTTCTACATCTCCCGCCCGCTTGCGGTCGACCGGATGGCCCGTGCTGTGGAGAAAGGCTTCGGATTCAGTGCCTCGACCGGCAAGGGGACGTCCGCAGCCGGGTGAGTTCCGGGATCAGCCCGGGGCGTCGTCGCATGAACGCCCCGGGGATCGCCAAACCGCCTCAGGTCAGCTCAGCTCAGCTCAGCCGCACGATGCAGCATGGCCGCCATTTGACCTCTCGTGACCGGCTGGTCCGGGTAGTAGAGATCATTCTCCGGAGGGTTGGCGCCACGCGTGATGCCGTAGACGGCGAGCACTCCGATCTCCCGTCCGAACGTAGTGCCGGGGGTGTCGCCGAATGGCGCAGGCTCATCGCTGGTGAGGCCGAGTGCCCGAACCAGCACAGCCGCCGCCTGACCCCGGGTGATGATCTCGTCAGGGCAGACCAGGTCGTTCTCCGGCGGGTTGCAGCCGCGGAACACACCCGCCGCCGCTGCTCGATTCAACGCATCTTCGTGGACACTGCCATCGTCGTCGATGAAGTAATCAACGGACGCCGGGGTGAATCCGAGCCAGCGATCGAGGAACGTTGCCATCTCGGCTCGTGTCAGGGGAGTCTCGGGACAGAACGCACTGTTGTACGGCGGATTGCACCCCTGGGTTATTCCCTGTTGGCGCATCCATTCGATGTCGGAGGTGTATACGCTCGTGACGGCATCCTCGAACTCCGGCCCCGCAAGTTGTGGTGTCACGGCGGCGGAGACAGAACCAACGCCGTTGCCGATCGCATTGACCGCACTCACCCGGAAGACGTAGCTTGTTCCATTGTCGAGCCCCCCGATCTCGATCTCCGTCGCCACGGAGACATCGTCGGGATATGTTGCCCAGGACGTGCCCTCGGCCTTGAACTCAATGACATAGTCCGTAATCGGAGTGCCGCCATCCTGTTCGGGAGCGTCCCAGGACAAGATGGCCTGCATGTCTCCGGCGACGGCCTCGACGTGGGCAGGTTTCGCGGGAACCGTCATTGGCACGACCGGGTCGCTTTCGCTGGAGTACGTGCTTTCGCCGACGTTGTTGACTGCAGAGACGCGGAATACGTATTCGGCGCCGTTGTCGAGCCCCGTGACGATCGTGCTCGTATCTGTCGATACTCCATCGTTGAAGGTCGTCCATGTTGACCCACCCTCATCTGAGTACTGGATTGCGTAGTCGGTGATGGCGCTGCCACCGTCATCGGCCGGGGTGTTCCAGCTCACGTTCACCTGGCTGCTGCCGTATGCGACAACGATGCCTGTCGGGGCATCCGGGACGGTTGCCGGGGTGACCGGGTCGGACTCGGTTGAGTATGGCCCGGTGCCCTCCGTGTTGACGGCGGCGACCTGGAAGACGTACGCGGTGCCGTTGGTCAGTCCGGTGACGGCTGCAGTGGTGTCGGCAGATACTCCGTCGTCGAAGGTAGACCATGTTGATCCGTCGTCGTCCGAGTAGCGGATCACATAGTCCGTGATGGCGCTACCACCATTGCCCGCCGGGTCCCAGGTGAGCTCGACCAGTGCATTGCCCGCGGTGACGTCGATAGTTGCGGTGGCATCAGGAACGGTCTTCGGCACGACAGGGTCGCTGCTGGTGGAGAATGCACCGTCGTCAACGCTGTTGACGGCAGCGACCTGGAAGACGTATGCGGTACCGTTGTTGAGTCCGGTGACTGTTGTGCTCGTTGTGGTGGAGGCCCCATCGTCGAATGTCGACCATGTCGAGCCTGCGTCGTCCGAGTACTGGATGAAATAGTCTGTGATGGCGTTGCCGCCATCGTCGCTGGGAGCGTCCCAGCTCAGGTCTACCTCACCATCACCGTATGTTGCCTCGACGTTTGCAGGGGCACCAGGGACCGTTGCTGGAATGACTTCAGCTGACTGGGCAGAGTATGGCCCTGTGCCTTCCGTGTTGACGGCGGCGATCTGGAAGACGTATGCGGTACCGTTGGTGAGTCCGGTGACCGTTGTGCTCGTCGCAGCTGACGTGCCATCGTCGAATGTCGACCATGTCGAGCCTGTGTCGTCCGAATACTGGATCACGTAGTCTGTGATGGCAGCACCCGAGTTCGAGGGGGCAGTCCACGACAGACTGACCTGAGAGTTGTCGCCGGTGGCATCGAGGTCGGCGGGGGCAAGCGGCGCGCCGACCGGCATCGCCGGGTCGCTCTGCGCACCATATGGCCCGCTACCGATCGTGTTGACGGCGGCGACCTGGAATACGTACTCGGTACCGTTGGTCAGTCCGGTGACCGTTGTGCTCGTAGCAGCTGACGTGCCATCGTCGAATGTCGACCATGTCGAGCCTGTGTCGTCCGAATACTGGATCACGTAATCGCTGACGGCATTGCCACCATCATCGGCCGGGGCATTCCAACTGAGGGCAACATCACCGTCGCCTGCAGTCGGTACGGTGTTGCTGGGAGCGCCGGGGATCGAAGCCGGGCTCTCCGGCGATGATTGAGTCGACCATGGTCCTGGTCCTACGTCGTTCACCGCTGCCACCCGGAAGACGTATGTCGTCCCGTTGGTCAGGCCTGTGACCGTTGTGCTCGTAGCGGTCGATACTCCGTCGTCGAACGTAGTCCACGTAGACCCACCATCGGAGGAGTACTGAACGATGTAGTCGGTGATCGCCGAGCCGCCGGCATCGGGGGCGGACCAACTGAGGTCGGCTTCCCCATCGCCCGGGGTTACGGTCAGATCCGGTGTGGTCGCAGGGTCGGTATCGATGTTGATCGTCAGCGATGCGGAGGCCGAACCTTGCGATGCGCTCTGCGCTGTTATGTTGAGCGTCCGACTGGTCGGCGACTCCTCGTCGGCGTTCATGTATGTCACCTTGCGGGCCACCGCTTGAGCTGCTGCGTCCGTAGCCTTCGTGCCGAAAACCTGCACGTTGTCGATGTAAAGCGAAGCTCCAGCCGCTCTGCCGCCAGAAGCATCGAAGGTGCCGGAGACGAACACGAATCGATATGTGCCCGAGGCGGGGATCACGGTCGGCTTCGTTGCCCAGTTGGTGGATCCGGTTTCCGTTCCGTATGCATCAAGCAGTTCGATCTGGCTGCAGCTCTCGTCGATGATGTAGCCAAAAACGTGGAAGGCGTCTCCGCCGGCATAGGCGCGCCAGTCGAAATAGATGGTGTCTCCTGCCCCAGCTTCGAAGGGATCGGAATACACGGCAGGGCCGTGGACCACGTCGTAGCCGACGAGTGTGGTCATGCCTGATGAGACCAACCGCAACGAGTGAGTGCCGTCCGTCGCCTGGTCTGTCACAACCGGGGTGGAGAGGGTGCCCAGAGCGGACGGTGTGTTGTTGTCCTGGTTCGGAGTCGTACCCGGATATGTGCTCGTATCGACTGTGGGGCATCCGGCGATAGTTGTATTGCCGAGATCGACCTGCTGGGTCACTGGTGTCCACCCGCTCAGATCTCCGGTCTCGAAACTGGCGTTCTCGAATGCGCTAGTGAAGTTGACACGCAGCGGGCTTCCACCGGTTCCGTCGTTTGTCTCGTCGATGGATCCAATGGCATCGGCAGTCGAGCCGTTGCCGAGATAGATAGAGTTGCCAACGACAGATACGACCCCGCTCGCCGTGGCGGCGACCCCATCGTTGATCAGCCCCAGCGCCTCACCGGCTGTGGCGCCGGAGACGGAGAACTCGACGTATTGCCCGCCATAGGCGACGCCGTCGGCAATCGTGACATTGGTGGCGACTGGTGTCGCTGCGGCGCCTTCAACGTATGAGGCATCGGTGGTGCCTCCGATCGTGGGCGCCGCCATGGCCGGAGCCACGGCTGTCAGCGTCGATAGCAGCAAGGTGAAGACCGCCACTGCGATGCTTCGACGAGCGACTGGCTGGAATCTGGTTTCGAGATACATTGAGTGTTCACCTGACCTAGAGGCGGCAATCCCCGCGCCGCCGAGTGCGCAATACGCTCTCGGGAATTGTCCCGAGACCCCGATTGCCTGTCGGCCAAAGTCCCGCCGCAATTAGTGCCAGAAGTGCGCTGAACGATTCCAGGTCGGGCTCGAGGCGTGTGCGACAACTGCGAGACCCGCATGATTCCGGTCGGGCCCGACGGTGTTCTTGGTACCGCTAGCCTGTCGTCGTGATCACCGCAGACCAGGTCTCCATCGGGATCGGGGTCGGTACCCAACCTCCGTTGCGTCGTACCGACCTCACCGCGCGCGCCGCCCGCACCGCCCGATTCGATGCGGTCTGGACCGTCGATCACTTCCAGGGCTGGTTCCCCCAGGAGCTGTGGAACAAGGATCTCTCGTGGATGGCATCTCCCGACGGGACGCCGCACGCCTACTTCGATTACCAGGCGCTCGTCGGTCACCTTGCCTCGCGTGTCGGCCACATGCAGATCGGTGTCGGGGTGACAGAGGTGCTACGCCGTCATCCGGTGTTGCTTGCTCAGACTGCGATGACCTGGTCCCATCTCACCAAGGAGCCACCGATCCTCGGTATCGGGGCGGGGGAGCGGGAGAACACGGTCCCGTACGGAATCGAGTTCGATCGCCCCGTCGCCAGGCTCGAGGAGGCGTTGCAGATCATCCGCCGCAGTATCGAGTCGCACGGTCCGTTCCATTTCCATGGTGAGTTCTTCCAACTGGAGAATGCCGTGATGGATCTGGAGCCGGCGCCGGGGAGACAACCACAGATCTGGGTGGCGGCACATGGGCCGCGTATGCTCCGGCTCACCGGGAAGTACGGTGATGGTTGGTATCCGACATTCCCGATGCCTCCCGACAAGTACGCAGCTTCGCTGGCACGGATCCGTGATGCGGCAAAGCAAGCGGGCCGCGATGGGCGACGGATCGTTCCGGGATCGCAGATGATCTTCGTCGTAGGGCGCACCGAGCGGGAGGCTCGCAAGTACCTGGGAGATCGCTTTGTGCGGTTCCTGACACTGCTTGCTCCGGCCTCGCTGTGGTCCCAGAACGGCGTCGACCATCCACTTGGTGATGACTTCGGTGGGTTGGTCGACTTCATCCCTTCCGAGCATCCTCCGGCGAGCATTGAGGCGGCACTCGCGAAGGTACCTGTCGACATCGTTGCCGAGAACGTCCTGTGGGGAACTCCGGACAGGGTCCGGGAACAACTGGAGACCTACGTCGATGCCGGTGTGCGCCACATTGTGCTGACCCCGGCATCTGCCGCCATCTCGCGGCGGAGCGCCGTGTACTCGATCAGGGCGACGTTCAGCATCCTGCGCCGGGTCCGCAGATCTGCCAACGCACGGCTTGGTGCGTCGTGATCATTGCTCGCGACCTCTTCATCGAGGCTGGGGCGCGCCCGCTCATCGAGGAGGCCTCGTTCTCGGTCCACCCCGGCGACAAGATCGGTCTGGTCGGCAAGAACGGTGCGGGCAAGACCACACTGCTGCGCACTCTGGCCGGTGAGCTGGAGCCGACGGCGGGAACGATCCGACGCAGTGGAGTCATCGGCTACCTATCTCAGGAAGCAGCGCTCAAGGAGCTCACCGACGCGGAAGTCAACGCCCTGGAGCGAGTCCTGACGGCACGCGACATCGGCAACCTGGAGCGACGTATGGAAAAGGTGCGTCTGCAGATGGAAGCTGCGACGGGTGAGGAGCGAGACCGGCTGATCGCCCGTTTCAGCAGGCTCGACGACGAGTTCACCGTAAGGGGTGGCTATGTCGCCAAGGCAGAGGCGAAGCGCTTCGCCGCCTCGGTCGGGATCAAGGGCGACGATCTGTACCAGAAGGTCGTCACCATGTCTGGTGGCCAACGACGGCGAGTGGAGCTGGCCAGGGTGCTGTTCGCCGAGACGAATGTGCTCATCCTCGACGAACCGACCAATCATCTCGATCTCGATGCCAAGGCGTGGCTGATGGACTTCCTCAGGTCGTATTCCGGGGGCCTGTTGGTGGTGAGCCACGATCTACCGTTGCTCGACGAGGCAATCACATCGGTGCTCGCCGTCGACGCGGGGAGGTTGGAGCCGTACCGGGGGAACTACAGCTACTACAAGGAAGAGCGAGAGAGGCGAAGGGAGCAGCGGCGGCGTGAGCGCAAGCACCAGGATGAGCAGATCGCCAGACTCGAAGACGGCATCCGTCGTTTCAAGGGCTCGACCGAGAAGATGGCGAAACGAGCACGATCCTGGGAAACGAGAGTCGAGAAGCTAAAAGACAAGCGTGTCGAGGTTGGCTCTCGGGACAGGAAGGTCGCCGTCCGCTTCCCGCAGCCGGCACCGTCCGGCCGGACGCCGTTGAAGGCAACCGGCCTGGCGAAGGCGTTTGATCACAATGTCGTGTTCGTCGATGTCGATGTCGATATCGATCGGGGGGAGCGCATGATCATCATGGGTCTCAACGGCGCAGGCAAGACGACTTTGTTGCGTGTGCTCGCTGGCGTCGAGACGCCCGACATGGGCGAGGTCGAGATCGGGCACAACGCCACAGTCGGCTACTACGCCCAGGAGCACGAGCAGATTCGCGATGGGCTGACCGTGCTCGATCACATGCGACAGGTCTCGGCCATACCCGACCGCGAGCTGCGCACGATCCTGGGTCACTTCCTGCTTGCCGACAAGGTGGAGCAGGACGCCGGGACGCTGTCGGGTGGGGAGAAGACCAAGCTCGCTCTGGCGCAACTGGTGGTTCAGGGAGACAACGTTCTTCTCCTCGACGAACCGACCAATAACCTCGATCCGCAGGCGAAGGAGGCTCTGCTCAGTGCGCTGCGTCAGTACACGGGGACGTTGATCCTGGTGAGCCACGACACCGATTTCGTCGATGCTCTCAGCCCCGATCGTATGATTCTCATGCCGGACGGCGACGCCGACTTCTTCGACGATTCGATGCTCGAGCTCGTTGCTCTTGCGTAGGGGATCTGTGGCTGCCTGAGCTAGCTCTCAGCCCTGGTGACTCCACCCTCGGTAGTTTCGATAACGAGCCCATCGGTGGGGTCCCAGGAAGCGACCAGGGTCGATTGGTGCGATCCGTTGGAGAGCACCATGGTGACCTTGCCAGGATCACCGTTGATCCCATTCGCGGGGAGCAGTGCATACCCATGCCTGGGAATCAGCCAGATGATCCGCACCTTGCCATCGGCGCCGGAAACACTGATACGACCTCCGGTCAGATCCACGACCTCAGCGCGAGGGCCCGGCGTCGCCACCTCGGAAGGCCTGTCATCAGGAGGCAGCAAGCTCTCGTCGAGATCGGCACCCGGGTCGAGCGCGTCTTCGGACGGTGGCTCGGTGGTGGTTGTCGTCGCTGAGACTCCATCCTCGTCGCCATCGGGGCTCGAGTTCAATTGCGACGCTACATCGACTGTTCCCTGCAGGCCTGTAGAGCTGTCGAGCTGCCGGAGGCAAGGCGCCCGTCCAGTTGACCCACATTCCTCAGTCAAGGCAGCGACTTCCGACGCCGAGAGGGGACGTAAGGGCCGGTCTGTGACCTGCCCGCCCGCCACTGCTACGGCGCCCGTTGAGACCAAACTGGCCACGACGGCAGCTGCAGCCCATCCGGCGACGAGAAGGAGTCTCTGCCGCATTGAACCCATTGTGGTTTTTTCCTCCTTTGGTACCTGCCAAGAATAGATTAAGGAATTGCTAAGCCGGCCTTGAGATTTCTTTCAGGAGTTCTACAGTGGCCAAATGGCTTCCGTCGTGATCATCGAGGACGAGCAGAGAATTCGCGAATTAGTGGCGCGAGTGCTGGCGGATCGTGGCCACGATGTGGAATCTACGGCCACCGCCATGGAGGGACTCCAGGCTGTAGTGCGAGTCTCTCCACAGCTTGTCATCCTCGACATGGGACTTCCCGATCTCGACGGCGCCGAGCTACTGAAGATGATCAGGGCCGTTAGCGACGTGCCGATCATCGTTGCTACCGCCAGGAGTGAGGATCGTGATGTGATTCGGACCCTCGACGCCGGCGCCGACGACTACCTGGTGAAACCATTTTCGGTGGATCAACTCGAGGCGAGGGTCCGTGCAGTGCTCCGCCGCTCCGGAAGTGAGGGAAGACAGGCGCCGCTTGTCGTCGGTGATCTGGCGATCGATGTTGCGGCCAGAGAGGCAAGGCTCAACGGTCAGTCCGTTGACTTGAGCCCCAAGGAATTCGACGTCCTGCGATTCCTTGCCGAGCGTCGAGGAGAGGTTGTCTCGAAGCGGGAGTTGCTCGCCGAGGTATGGCGACAGCCGTATGGCGGGAGTGAGAAAACCGTTGATGTGCACATCTCCTGGCTCAGGAAGAAGCTCGGCGAGACCGCTGCCGAAAGTCGTTATCTGCAGACGGTGTTCGGGGTCGGGGTGAAGCTGGTAGATCCGGCCGAATGAGACAGCGGCTAGCCATCTGGTCATTGGCGATCAGCAGCCTCGTCGTCATCGCCTTTGTCATCCCGCTGGGGCTGACGCTCCGCAATCAGGCACAGAATCGGGCCTTGTCACGGGCTGAGACCCTGGCTCAGGCGATCGCGACCGCCCTCGCAGTCGATACCTCACGACCCGAAGGCGGGCCGGTGACAGTGGACTCGGCCCGGCTCGTGCTGGATGTCTTCGCCACCAGCGCAGAGTCTGTGACCATCATCTTCCCCGATGGTCAGGAGGTCGGGGCGCCGGTCTTCAACCGGGACAACATCGATGTGGCCTTCTCGGAAGCAAAGGCCTTCACCGCGTTCACCGAAGGTGGCGCCGAGGTCTTGGTCCCGCTGCTGTCTGCTGACGTGCCATTGAAGGAGATCGACGCGCTGGTCCGTTCCTTTGTCCCGGAGTCTGAGCTGACCAAAGGCGTTTGGGTTGCCTGGGAAATGCTGGCGGGGTTGGGTGTCTTTCTCGTGCTGGTGGCGGTGGTAACCGCCGATCGCCTCGGTCGTTCAATCGTGCGCCCCATATCCGAGCTCTCTGATGCTGCATTGGCACTCGGTGGCGGTGACCTGGACCGGCGAGTCAATCCATCCGGGCCGGATGAAGTCGCAGACGTCGGCGTCGCCTTCAACTTCCTTGCCGAGCGGCTCCGTCTGTTGGTCGCCGAGGAAAGGGAATCGGTCGCAGATCTCTCGCACCGGCTCAGGACTCCCTTGACCGCGTTGCGGCTTCAGGTTGAGACGCTCGCCGACCGCGAGGCGTCCGCCGTGCTTCTGGTCGACATCGATCGGCTGGAGAGCGCCGTCGACCGGATGATCGAGCAGGCACGCAGACCCTCGCAAGAGAAGGGCCCGGAGCAGTCAGATCTCGGGGCTGTGGTCAGGCACAGAGCGACATTCTGGAAAGTGCTCGCCGACGAGCAGAATCGCCCTGTCGATGTGCAGCTTTCCGGGGGCAGGCTTCCCGTGGCCATGAGCGCTCCGGATCTCGGTGCCCTCATCGACACACTGCTCGAGAACGTGTTTTCACACACAAGCCCGGGAGTTGGTTATCGGATAGAGGCGCGGCCCGGTCAACTGGACGGCCAGGTCGTTCTCGTCGTCGAGGACAGCGGCACCGGGTTCGAGCACGACAGCGCCCTCGAGCGTGGTGAGAGCGGGGGAGGCTCGACCGGGTTGGGGCTCGACATCGTGATGAAAGCAGCGCAGCGAACCGGGGGTGACCTCGAGATCGGTGCTTCGGCCCTCGGTGGGGCGCGGGTCGAGGTGGTTTTCGGCTCGAAGAAGTGACACCGTTCCCGGGATGGGCCACCCGTACGCGGAGAGACATGCCCGAAATGGCGAAGGACCTGCCGGGCTGGGACAGGTCCTTCACGCTTTCGCAAGAATGATGGGCAGATGAGGGGCGTCCACCCTTGCGAACTGTTGCTTTGCTGCGTGGCGTAGCAAGAACAACAATCGCACCCGGCAGGTTAGGGGCGGGTCGGCCCGGTGATAACAACTGGTAAAGCTTGTTGATTTCAGCCACCGAGATCTGAAGCCCAGTCCCCTGAGCTCGTTGCCGGGTAGATGCCGGTCGAGATCGAGGGGGAGTGATCAACGACCTCGACCGTTGCTCCGTCCCAGATCCCTGCTTCGGTCGCTTGCTCGAGACGGAGATGTGGTCCGTCCCCCCAGGCGACGTAGTCGATGAGGTTGTCAGGGATCGTCGAACGTACCGCTGCGGTGCAGGGCGAGTTCTCCACCGGAGGCGACGATCTGGCCAACCGAAGGCCCGACGTGCACGACTGCGGCCATGCCGGCGAGATCGAGCGGTGGATCTGCTCCCAGACCGAGCACGGCCTGCTCGCCGGGACCGATCTCAACGTCCTGCAACGCCTGCACCGCAGTCCCCTGGCTCAGCCACAGACCGTCCAGGTTCCCGGCGCCATCGCCCCAGTTGGTGATGATGACGAAAGCGAGCTCTCCGAACACCACCTGGGAGAAGGCGAACTCGGCAGTGGCGTTCGGTGGGAAAGTTGTCGTTGTTGTCGTTGAAGTGGTCGTCGGGCCGGTCGAAGGGACGGTGTCGGGCTCTCGGTGACCGTCGCCGGCGGCAGCGACGTGAGGACTGGCGGGTGGCTGGGTCGATTCGGTCATCTCGCCATTTCCGCTGCATGACGCGAGGATGATCAGGGCAATCGTGGCTACGCGTCGCATGTGAGGCAGCGTACACCGGTTCCGGGTATGTGACCGTGTGAAAGAATCGGCCCGATTGCGTACCTCAAGACAGCCAAACGCCCTCGGGGCGCAAGGAGTTCAGATGACTGCTGACAGTTCGTTGCCGCCGGATTACCCGCAGGATTGGGAGAGCGACGTTGCGCTCCGTGACGGCACCACCATCCGGATCCGTCCAATCAAGCCGTCCGATGGCGACGGTCTGCAGGCGATGGTGTCACGAATGTCGCGACAGTCGGTCTATCACCGCTTCTTCCAGGTGAAGACGCATCTCGAACCGGAAGAGGTGGAGGCCTTCACCAACATCGATTACCTGGATCATATGGCGCTGGTGGCCGCCAGGGGCGACGACATCATCGGCGTAGGGCGATACTGGCGCGACGAGGCGTCTCCCGAGCTTGCCGATGTGGCTTTTGCGGTGGTCGATGCCGAACAGGGCAAGGGGATTGCAACCCGGCTGGTGCGGTACCTCACCGCCTATGCCGACAAGGAGGGCATCACTGCGTTCCGTGCTTCTGTGCTCGCCGACAATCACGTAATGATCCGCGTCTTCCGCAATGCCGGCTACCCGATGCGGCGCGAAGAGAGCGAAGGGATCTACAAGGTCGAATTCCCCACCGCAGATATGACCGGCTTTGGCAGATCGGACGAGATCGACGAGCAGCGGGCCATTGCCGCTTCGCTCATGCCGGTGTTCTACCCGAGTGCGGTTGCCGTGATCGGCGCCAGCCGGGATCCCCGCTCCATTGGTGGTCGGTTATTCAACAATCTGATCAACGGTGACTTCACCGGCCCGGTATTCCCGGTGAACCCGAAAGCCAATGTCGTTCGGTCGGTGAAGGCGTATAAGTCGGTCCTCGACGTCCCCGACCATGTTGACCTGGCATTCATAGTTGTTCCGTCCCGTTTCGTTTGTGATGTGGTCGAGGAGTGCGTTCAGAAGGGCGTAAGGGGTCTCGTAGTCATCAGTGCCGGGTTCTCCGAGACCGGAGCTGCGGGAGCCGCGCTGGAAGAGGATCTGATGGAGATAGTCAGGAGCGCCGGAATGCGCATGGTCGGGCCTAATTGCATGGGCTTGATCAACATGGACTCGGCGATCTCGATGAACGGTCAGTTCGGCCCGCTGTCCCCACCTGCAGGCAATGTCGCCATGTCCAGCCAGAGTGGCGCCCTCGGCATTGCCATCCTCGATTACGCAACGCAGATGGGGATCGGCATTTCCACGTTCATCAGTATCGGGAACCAGGCTGATGTGGCCGGTGACGATCTGCTGCTGTATTGGGAGTCCGACCCCGGCACCGATGTCATCCTTTCTACATGGAGTCCTTTGGGAATCCACGTAGGTTTGCCAGGGCGGCAAGGCGAATCGCCAAGAAGAAGCCGATCGTCGCCGTGAAATCAGGGCAGAACGGCGGCGGGAGCGAGAGCCGCATCGAGCCATACCGGCTCGCTCGCCAGTCTGGATGCGGCCGTTGACACCTTGTTCCGGCAGGCGGGTGTGATTCGCACCGACACGCTGACCCAGCTGTTCGATGTGACGTCGCTGCTGGCAAATCAGCCGCTGCCACTGGGGGGCCGGGTTGGCATCCTCACCAACGCAGGCGGACCAGGGATCCTGGCAGTGGATGCGCTCGAGGCGAACGGTCTTCACATCATCGAGTTCAGCGATGAGCTGAAGTCGAAGCTTCGAAGCTTGCTGTCGCCCGACGCCTCAGTGACAAACCCGGTCGACATGATTGCGTCGGCTGGTCCCGCCGAGTATTCGGCTTGTATCGATGCGCTGCTCTCGTCCGACGAGATCGATGCTCTGATGACGATCTTCATCCCGGCAGCACCCGAGGGGGTCGAGGAGATATCCACTGCTATTCGAGATGCCATGTTCACCCACCATGGCGAGAAGACATCGCTGATTGTGTTCATGAGCTCCGGGGGAGCACCCCCTGTGTTTCACTCGGATGACAAGAAGATCCCGACGTTTGCCTTTCCCGAGCAAGCTGCATTTGCGCTGGCCAAAGCGGTCGAGCACGAGCAGTGGCGGCAGAAGGACGAGGGAGCCTTCGTCGAGCTCGACGGGATCGATGCGGGTGCCGCTCGCACGGTGGTCGAGGCCGCGCTCGAGCGCGACGGGTCCGGATGGCTCGATCCCGACGACGGTCGAGTCTGTGCTCGGCGCTTACGGGTTGGCGATGCCCAGGTCGGCGGTGGCGGCAACCGCCGACGCCGCGGTCGCCGCGGCGGCAGAATGGGCGGTGCGGTTGTGCTCAAAGTGGTTTCCGATTCGGCTCTGCACAAATCGGACGTCGGCGGGGTCGTGCTCAACATCGAGGGCGAGGCTCAGGTTCGGTTGGCATATGACGAGGTCACCGCCGCCGTCGACGATGCCGAGGGCGTCCTGGTACAGCAGTATGTGGAGGGCGGGCACGAGGTGCTCATCGGGATGACCGAGGACCCCAACTTCGGTCCACTCATCGTGTTCGGGCTCGGGGGCGTATTCGTAGAGCTCATCGGAGATGTGGCGTTTCGCATTCATCCTCTCACCGACCTCGATGCTGCCGAGATGATCAAAGAGGTGAAATCCGCAAAGCTGCTCGAGGGCTACCGTGGTGGAGCGCCGGGTGACATCTCTGCGGTAAGGGAGGCGCTGCTGCGTGTTTCTGCGTTGGTTGCGGATCTTCCCGAGATCGTTGAGATGGACATGAATCCGGTCAAGGTGGCGAAGCCGGGTCAGGGTCTCAAAGTGGTGGATGCCCGGATCAGGGTCAGGCCGGTCCAGGGCGCTTACCTCCCTTCCCGACGCGACGTTCTCGCCGAGTTGTAGCCGCCCGGCGTGGTGAGTAGCTCAGGCCGATCTGGTGGCCCTCGCATGTGATGTCATCCTCAGCCTGCCAGAATGGAGATACGCCAGTTCCGGAGGACCAGTCCAGATGCGTGTAGTTGATCTGATGAC
Source organism: uncultured bacterium (assembly GCA_963777645.1). Classification (GTDB taxonomy): domain Bacteria; phylum Actinomycetota; class Acidimicrobiia; order Spongiisociales; family UBA5794; genus JAAETI01. The sequence goes on from CAVZRA010000005.1 coordinate 376,525, forward strand.
GGCAGACGTCATCACGGCATCGCCTGATACGCCGATCAAGGCCGCGGCCAGGTTGATGGTCCGCAACAAAGTGAGCGGTCTGCCGGTGGTTGACGAGAACACCACAGTGGTGGGGATAATCACCGAAGCCGATTTCCTGCGGCTAGAGGTCGCCCGTGAGGAGGCAGAGAACCCGCAACCGGTGGAAAGGGTCGAGCAGGTCATGAATCGATCGGTGCTCACGATCAATCCCGATGCCACCGTGACGGAAGCAGCCAGGATGATGGTGGTCAACGACGTGAACCGGCTCCCGGTCATCGACAACAACGGCAAGAGCCTCGGGATCATTTCCCGGCTCGACGTGGTCGCAGCCTTCACGAGGCCGGATGAGATCATCGAAGACGAAATCCGTGAGGACTTGCTGCGCCGGGTGCTGTTCGTCGATCCCGATGACATCAGCGTCGATGTCACCAACGGGATCGTGACCCTGAGCGGCGAGATCGGCACCCGCAACGAGGCGCGGCTTCTCGCCGAGTTGGCCCGAAGGCTCGACGGTGTTGTCAAGGTGCAGACGGATCTGACCTGGCGTCTGGATGACGGCGAGTAGCCATACGCCGCCGGCGTTCTTGACTGCGCGCGACGGTATCGAGATCGCATACTCGGAGTCTGGGGAGGGCACGTGCGCATTCTTTGTGCACGCCACCGGGTTCTGCAAGGAGCTGTGCGATCCGGTGATTGCCGATACCAGGGACCTTGGAGTCGAATTCAGGGCTCTTGCCATCGACCAGCGTGGTCATGGTGACTCGGCAACCCCGCTACCGCCATTTGATTGGTGGGACATCGGACGGGATGTCATCGACCTCATCGGTGGGGAGACTTCTGTTATCGGTATCGGTCATAGTGCCGGAGGAGCGGCACTGGTGCTTGCCGAGCTGCTGCGGCCGGGAACGTTTGGATCGCTGATTCTCGTCGAGCCGATCATCCTTCCGCCACCGTATCGGCGCTACCCCGACAACCCCATGTCGCGGGGCGCGTTGCGGCGCAAGCGTAGCTTCACCAGCAGACGGGAGGCATTCGAGAACTTCATGTCGAAGCCTGCATTCGCCGGGTGGGAGGAGCGGGCGATGTGGGCCTATGTCAACGGCGGCATGCGCCCGCAGAACGGGAGCGTCGCGCTCAAGTGCACTCCGGAGACGGAGGCCGAGTTCTTCCTCGCCGCCACCACTCACGGGGCGTGGGATCGGCTCGACGAGATCGATGTGCCTACATTGCTCATCGCCGGGGAGAGCTCGAAGACACATCAGGAGCCGTTCCTCGCCGAGCTCACCGGTCGGTTTCCCAGAGCGCGCTACGAGATTGTCCCGGACACGTCACACTTCGTGTGGATGGAGCGCCCCGGAATCGTCGCCGCGCACACGGCAGAAGCGATTCACAGACAACAGCGCGTCGCCGATGAATGACACGGCGCTCGGCTAGCATCGACACTCGTGCTTTTTACAGACTCTGAGCTCTTCCAGATTGCAGAGCAGCTCTCAGGAGATTCATCTGAGCTGCGCACCGCGTCGGTCCCCGTTTTGTGCGATCCGCTCGATGTGGCGCGCGCCGGCGGGCGGCTCGTGGCACACAGCACGTATTTTCGTACCCCTGCCGGCGAGGAGGTCGCCAGCCTTGGGGTGGCGCGGATGATGACCTCAACCGGAGCGGACCGTTTTGCCAACATGGAGGCGATGGTGGCCGGTCTGCCGCGACTCGCCGAGGGGGCGAGGCTCGTCACCGGGTTTTCCTTTGACCCGGATGGATCCTCAGCGCAGGAATGGACGGGGTTCGGATCGTTGGATGTGGTGTTGCCATCTGTCGCCGTCGTGCGTGGTGCGTCCGAGACCCGTCTCGTCGTTGCGTTGGCAGCGAGAACGGACGCGGGGCCGATCCTGGCAACTCTCGCGGGTCTCAGCCGGTGGGATCCACCGCGACAGCCCGACCCTGGTGTTCACACCGTTGAGTCGGTACCGCCTACCGGCGAGTGGGAGGCCGAGGTAGCGGAGGCGATCGGAGCCATTCGGGAGGGCTCATTCGAGAAGGTTGTTCTGGCGCGGTCGGTGCTTGTTCATTCGGAACGGGCAACCGATCCCTATGACCTCGTTTTCCACCTCGGCAGGGCTAACCCCGCCAGCTATGTCTATGCGACCGTCGTTGGGGCATCTGCCTTTGTCGGTGCCAGCCCGGAGCTGTTGTTGGCGCAGCGGGATCGTGACATCCAGCTCAACCCGCTCGCCGGGTCGGCTCGTCGGGGCAAGGGTGATGACGATCTGGCCGTCGGTGAGCAACTGCTGGGCAGTCACAAGAATCGGGCAGAGCACGCCATCGTGGTCGATGATCTCGTTGCCCGGCTCGGTCCGCTCACCGCTGAGCTCCATTATCCGGAGGGGCCGAGCCTGCGCAGGATGGCGACCGTCCAGCATCTCTCCACCGAAATCTCCGGGCGTCTCGCCCCCGGGGTCTCCACCTTCGATGTACTTGCCGCGGTGCACCCAACACCGGCGGTCGGCGGCATGCCGCGCAACGCGGCATTGGCGTTCATCGACAAGGTCGAGGCAATGGATCGTGGCTGGTACTCCGGTGGTATCGGCTGGCTCGATCCGACCGGAGGAGCGATGGTTGCCCTGGCTCTTCGCTGTGCCCTGGTGCAGGAGCGGACGTCTCGCCTCTATGCCGGCAACGGCATAGTTGCCGAGTCTGACCCCGCCGCGGAACTCGATGAGACCCGGCTCAAGTTCCAGCCGCTGCTGACTCTGCTTGCGGCTACCTGATCACCCGGCGGATCGTCTCGCTGACTGTGCGGTGTATCGCCAGATTCGTCTCGCGATCGGTACGAACCTGTATGAGCCTGGGTCCCGTCGGCGCCGCGCCGAGGAGGTTTGACAGCTCTTCCAGGTCACCGACGTCGTGCGCTTCGATGCCAAAGCCGGCGGCGATCGCCATGAAGTCTGTGCCGTGCGGGGTGGCGAGGTAGGTCTCGAATACTTCGGGGTCGAGCACTCCGGGATCGTGCTGTGGTAGGAAGTGAAAGATGCCGCCGCCGTTGTTGTTGATGACGACGATGGTGATGGGGAGTTCCAGCTGGACGGCAGTGCCGAGCGAGTTGAGGTCGTGGAACAACGATACATCGCCGACCAGCACGATTGAGTTGATCCCCGCTGCGGCGACGCCGAGCGCCGTTGCCACGATCCCGTCGATGCCGTTGGCTCCACGATTACCAAACAGGCTGAGCCGTTTTGGTCCCTTGCCTGCGAAGCTGTCGATGTCACGGATCGGCATCGAGGAGCCGACCGTGATCGCACTCGCTTCCGGCACTGCGGTGACGACGGCACGGGCCACCGCGGGCTCGCTCGGGAATTCGAGGTCTCCGAGCTCGGCGGCCACCCGCGCATCGAGTTCGAGCCAGGAACCGAGCCATCCATGGGGTGCTGCCTTGGAAACCTGAGCGGCAATCGTCCGGGCGGCGACCGTGGGGTCGGCTTCGATCGTGGTAGCGGCACTGTTTGTTGCATCCCGGCTCTGGATGTCGATGAGGATCTGCTCAACATCCGGGTGCTGCTCTAGCCAGCTCCACGTCGGTTTCGAGGTCGGCACCGGGCCGAATCTGAGCACTACCTCCGGAGCCAACAGATCGAGGGCGCCCGCCGCCGCGAGGTGATCACCGTATGCGAGTACGTTGTCGAGTCGATGGTCTCCGAATCGGAGCCCCGAGAGCGGATCGGCGATGACGGGAAAACCGGTGACGGCGGCAAGCCCGGCACAAGCTGCCGGAAAGGCGGGGTCGTTCTCTCTTCCGGCCACGATCAGTCCACGACACCCTGAGAGGGCCGTCGCCACGGAGCTGAGATCGGGTACGGGTTCTCTCGGGATGTCGATCGACTCCAGCCGTGGCGGGTCAAATGTCTCGATCGCTCCCAACAAAGGCTCACGAAACGGGAGATTGAGATGAACCGGCCCCGGTGGCGAGGTGGTGGCATGTGCCCAGATGTCAACCGCGATCTCGCCCGGTGCCTCGAGTGGAGTGTCATCGTCGGGTGCAAGCGCATCGGCGAACATCCTGACCGCGGTTCCGAAGAGGGAGATCTGGTTGATGGTCTGGGGTGCGCCCAACCCACGTAGCTCCTCCGGCCGGTCGGCGGTCAGGACCAGCAGGGGTATCTCGCTGAGGTCTGCCTCCACGACGGCAGGGTGATACTCGACCGCTGCGGTACCGGAGGTGCAGGCGAGGGCGACGGGGGCACCAATGGCACGGGCAAGGCCCAGGGCGAAGAAGCCGGCAGCGCGCTCGTCGAGCAATCGCCATTTCCGGATGCGCGGTTCGGCGGCGAACCCTGCGATGAGGGGTGTGTTGCGCGAGCCGGGGGAGATGCAGACATGGCGCAGACCGAGATCGGCGAGGGCCGCAGCAAGCGAGACAGCGAAACGACGGTTGGGCATCGACGCAGGTTACCGGATTGCAGACTGCCCAACAATGTTCTATTATTACTAGAACAATGTTGTTGAGGCTCGATCCCACAAGTGATCTCCCCCTATATGTCCAGATCGCCGGGGCGGTACGTAGGGCCGTCGCCGAAGGTGACGTATTTGCAGGTGATCGCCTTCCTGCCGCCCGCGATCTCGCCAAGTCGCTCGATGTCAACATGCACACCGTGTTGCGTGCTTACAACGACCTCCGCGAAGAAGGGATGATCGAGCTACGGCGGGGGCGGGGAGCGATTGTGCGGGAAGGCTCGGGTTCGCTGGCGAGCGTTCACCACCTGGTGGTGGAGCTCGTTGCTGAGGCGGGTCATCATGGCGTTTCGATCGAGGAGGTCATCGAGATGTTGAAGAAGGAGTACTCGTGAGACGGACGCTGAGTCTTTATGTGATCCCAGCGGTCTTGCTGATTCTGGTGGCTCTGCCCTTCGTGCTCTTCTGGTCGGCTCTTCCCGACCCGATGGCGATCCACTGGGGCTTCGCAGGCAAGCCGAACGGTTCCGCGCCCCGCTCGTGCTCATGCTGGTCCTCGTGGCCGGCTATGCGGCGATTGCGGTTTCCGTGAAGCGGGTGGTTGGGGCGACGCCAGGTGAGACGCCCTCGTTTGCTGCAGGCTTGCTTGGAGTCGGTGGGCTGCTGGCGGCCGTATCGTGGCTTTCGGTGCTGGCGAACCGGGACGCCGGTTCCTGGCGAGATGCGGGCTCGGTCGGGTGGATCCAGCTGTTCGTCGCCGCCGTGATTGCGATCGGGGCCGGTGCGATCGGCTGGTTTCTGGCAGGTGGTAATGCAGCCAGAACCGCAGCGGAGCCCGGCTATACCCCGACGATGGACGTCGCCGATCCGCTGGCAATGGTCTGGACCGGTCGTGGCATTGGAAAGGTGACGACGGCAATCGGCATCGCGATGGTGCTCATCGGTGTGATCACGTGGGGCGTCACCGGGTTGGTGCTCGCCCTGGTCGGGATTGTCGGTCTCGTGTTTGCGGCCGTCCGGGTCACGATCGCCAATGGAGGGGTCGTCGTCAGCATGGGTTGGTGGGGTTTCCCGCTGTGGAAGGTTCCGCTCGATACCGTGACCAGTGCCGAGGTTGAAGACGTGCGGCCTCTCGCCTACGGGGGATGGGGCTACCGGGTGCGCCCCGGCGTGCGCGCCGTGGTTGTACGTGCCGGGGAGAGCATTCGCTTGGTTCGGGGCGATGGCCCGGATCTGGTGTACACCGTCGACGACGCCACTACCGGTGCCGGTCTCATCAACGCTGTCATCGGGGCGCGGCAGACGGGATGAGAGGTTGACAACCGGTCAGGAGAGAGCGTCGGTGATCCTTGTGGCGTTGGTGAGCAGCATCCCGGACAACGTGTCGGCTCCGCTGCCCGGTTCGCCAAGCGAGCCGGTGTAGAGCTCGACGACCTCGACCGATGTACCGACCTCTGAGGCAAGAGCGTCGGCGATGGTCTCTGATTCCGTGGTCTCGCCAAAGATGGCACGAACCCCGGACTGCTGCACCTTCTCGACGAGGGCACTCAGCTCCGCCGAACTGGGCTCGGCAAGCGTTGAGCCACCCGGGATCACGACGCCGATAACCTCGAACCCGTAGCTCTGTGCGAAGTATCCCAACGAGTGGTGGTTGGTGACGAGCATCCGGTCTGATACCGGGTACTACGCTCAGGATTTCCTGAATCTGCTCATCGGTTGCGGACAGTTCGGCGGCCATAGCCCTCCGCCCGAGCGCTCCAGTCCACACCGGGCTCGAGGGTGGTGAGCTCTTTGGCGATGAGTTGCGCCGCTTCACCGTCTCGCATGGGGTCCAGCCAGAAGTGGGGATCATCCCCGCTGTGGTCGTCTTCGGAGTCGGAAAAAGGAATGGGGGCTACCAGAGGGGCAACTTCGAGGATGTTGGAGCCGTCGGTGCGTGCCGAGTCGAGAACATCGCTTAGACCTTCTTCGAGCCCGAGACCGTTGGCTATGACCAGGTCGGCACGTGCGATAGCAGCGGCCTGCTGTGCCGATGCTGCGTATTCGTGGGGGCTCGCTCCGACCGGGATCAGGGTGGTGACGGTTCCGGCGTCTCCGACGACGTTGGCGGCGATGTCGCCGAGGATGGTGGTGGTGGCGATGACCGTGATGCCCTGCTCGCCTCCACCGTTGCTGCTATCGCCGCAAGCAGTAGCGATGAGAGCCAGGGCGAGGGCCATCAATAGAGCCCTGTCGAGGCGTTGTCGTTTACGCATGAATTCGTAATCTCCTCAAGAGAATGAGAATTATTATCAGTTCGATGCACGGCACTGTATCGAACTCATGACAGATGTGCAACCTCATCGTGAGAGCTACGCCTTGAGCAGCTTCTCCAGCCGTCGTGCGGTGATCGAGAACCCGATCGACGTCATCGCCACCAGGAAGCCGATATGGGCGAAAATCACCGGCCTGATGATTCCAAGCGTCAAAGCCCTGACGATCTCGACCCCGTGGTAGAGCGGCGAGATCTGAGCGATTGCCCGCAAGATTGGCGGGTAGACGCTCAGCGGGTAGAAGGTCGCCGAGAACAAGAACAGTGGCATCATGACCATGTTGACCATGTCGAAGTCCTGCCAGCTCTTGAGGATACGTCGTCGTGGCGAACCCGACCGATGCGAAGGCCACGCCGATGAGCAGAGCCGCCGGCAGCGCCAGCAACGCCCACCACGATTGCAGCAGCCCCATGACCAGTGCGACGATGAGGAAGGCGCCTGCGTAGAGCCCACCACGGATCTGCGACCAGCCGATCTCGCCGATGGCGATGTCCCAGACATTCAGCGGTGTCGGCAAGCATGCTGTCGTACACCTTGGCGAACTTGAGCTTCCAGAAGATGTTCATGGTCGACTCGTAGACGGCGCCATTCATGGCGGATGCGGCAAGCAGTGCCGGTGCCACGAATGCGGTGTACTCGACGAGTTGCCCGTTGGGGCCAACGACTGGACCGACCAATGTGCTGATGCCGATGCCGATCGAGAACAAGTAGAAGACCGGCTCGAAGAAGCCTGAGAACACGATCAGCCAGAGCCTGCGGTAGACCAGCACATTGCGGGCTCGAGGACGTACTCGGGCGCGGATCCGCCCAATGCGGGGCGGGGCGATACGGCGGTTGAGCGTGGTCGTCATACCTTCGAAGCCGCTTCTCGAAGAAACGGCGTGGCCACGAACCGCCCCGATAAGCAGGAGCACGATAAGCACCGCATAGTGCACGATCGGATCGAAGGTGGTTGGGATCCCGAGCGCAGCCGACCGGGTGAGCTCGACTGTGTGCCACAACGGCGTTACATAGGCGATCGGCTGCATCCACCTGGGGAGCTCGGCTGAATCGGGAAGAACGTTCCCGAGAACAGGAACAGCGGGGTGACCACGAAGCGGAAGACACGAGGACAAACCTGCTTCGTTCTCGAGCTGTGCCGCATATGCCGTGATCGGCCCGGCAAACGCCAGACCACCGAGGACCGAGGGGACGATTAGCAGCGGCGCCTTCCCCGGGCTGATGGTCCCGAAAGCCACCATCACACCCGTGAAGACCACCGATGTGAAGAGGATACGAACCGCAACCCACTCGAAATGGCCGATCACCAGATCACGAATCGACAAGCGGTGTCGCCAGCGCGTCGTGGTAGTACTTGTTCCATTTCATCCCGCCCATCACGGGGTACATGGACTCACCGGCTGCAGTCATCATGGTTGCTGCGGCAAGCAGGCCGGGGGCGAGGAACGTCGAGGTAGCTGAAGTCGAGCTGGGTGGCGCCACCGCCATCGTCGACGAGGCTGCCAAGCCCGAGCCCCATCGCCAGCAGGTAGAGGATCGGATTGAGGAATGTGCTGATGATCGAGCCACGCCAGGTGCGTCGGTAGACGCGGGCGCTGCGTTCGACGAACAGGAGCGAGCCGGGGGTAGCCATCAGTCGATCAAGCTCCGTCCGGTGAGCCTGAGGAACACGTCCTCGAGCGTGGATCGTCGCACGATGGTGCTCTCGATCGGCAGGGTGCGCTCGGTGAGATCGACGAGAGTGCGTATCCGCATTGTCGGTGTACAGCAGGGTCCGGTCGGGCAGGGTCTCGATCCGTTTGGCGAGACCAGCCAACGCGCTCTCTGCGGGATAATGTCGACGGGAAAGCGCAACTCGACTACATCGCGGGTAGCGAAGCGTTCGATCAGGCTGCGTGGTGAGCCCTCGGCGACGATCTTCCCGTTGTCCATCACAACCAGCCGGTCGCAGAGCTGCTCTGCCTCGTCCATGTAGTGCGTCGTGATGATCAGGGTCACGCCCTGCTGTTTGAGCCGGTACAGGCGATCCCAGAGGGCGTGACGGGCCTGGGGATCGAGCCCGGTGGTTGGCTCATCGAGGAGGATCAGGTCCGGCTGGTTGATCAAGGCCCTGGCGATGGTGAGCCGCCGCTTCATCCCACCTGAGAGTGGATCGACGAGATCGTCGCGGCGCTCTTCTAGGTGGGCAAAGGCAAGCAATTCGTTGATGCGTTCTTTGATGACGGCCTTGGGGAGATCGAAATAGCGTCCGTAGATGAAGAGGTTCTCGTACACGGTCAGTTCGGTGTCGAGCAGATTGTCCTGCGGCACCGAGCCCAGGCTCGCCCTGATCGTGGCGCCGTCGCGTATCGGGATCCATCCCGAAGACCGTCAAGCGTGCCCCCGGTCACCGGTGAGACGGCGCCGATCATCTTCATCGTCGAGCTCTTTCCTGCGCCGTTGGGGCCGAGGAAACCAAATACCTCGCCCGGGTTAACGACGAAATCGATCTTATCGACCGCGGTGAAGTCGTCGAAACGTTTAGTGAGGCCCACTGCGCGGACCAGCGGTTCAGTCATAGTCGCGCAAAGCTATCACAGCTCGACACTGAGTTCAGGGCCGCGGGCGAGCAGCGATGTCGTTCTAGCCGGACGGGCATCGCCGTGTGCTCGTTGATTTGGATGACAAGCCCGTCGGGGTCTTCGACGGTGAGCGAGCGGCCGAACGGCTGTGAGCAGATCTCACCTGCCGAAGTGATCCCCGCGTCTCGAGATGGGCACGACATCTTCGAGGAATGTGGATGGCATCGAGACCGAGTCCCATGCCGTCATCGGCGTGGTCGACGGTCTCGGCATAGTGGAGCGCCAGGGTTGACTCCCGATCTCGAGCTCCGTCCAATACGGGGAGCTCGACACGATCGGACGCGCCGGCAACAGCTTCGTGTAGAAATCGATCGACTCGATTCATGTCGGTCACATACACAAGTGGCGTGAGCTTCATCGTGTCCTCCGGTTGTCGCATTCGATGGCGAGGATAGATGCCTCAGAGAACAATCCGGCAGCGAGCAGAAGCCTGCGACCATCTGTAGCCTGGCGGTGCCCTTCAGCACGGCGATCAAGGGCCGGGCCCGCCCCGTTCCCTGTGCAGCGTCCGCAGCAGCGGAATGCCGAATCGGCAAGCCGGCCGAAAGTCAGCAGTCGCGCCCGACGGCAGCCAGTCGAACAACAACGCCGATCACAGGGGCAGGGGCCCGCCGATAATGCAGAAGAGCGTAGAGCACCGACGCCGGCGGGCCGGCCGAGGATCACCGCCAGGGTCCTCTTCCCGGCGGCCGCGTCGGTGTCGACGTCACGCACGTTGTTCGCCAGCAGGATGGCGCTGGCCAACAGACCCCATTGAGACGCCGCCGACCCAGGCGCCTGCATCCACCGATCTGTCGAATACAAACCGGGTTCCGATCGTGGCTACGAGCCCGAAGAAGATGAACACGAAGATCTCGCCGAGCCCGTAGTAGCCGTAAGGGATGGGGCCGTTGGTGTATCCGAGGGCAGCAACGATCGAAGCAATCCCGATGACCAGGATCCAGATACCCCCCAGGTAGATGAGGTAGAGCCCGGCGACCCGGCGAGCCCGAAGGCAACGGCGATTCCTCACCACATCTGCCGTGGCGATATCAGACCGGAGGCAACTGCCCGGGTGGGGCCGATACGATGGTCGTCGGTGCCTCTGGCCCCATCGGCGACGTCGTTGGCGAAGTTGACACCGATCTGGATCATGATCGCGGCGAACATCGTCACCAGGAATGCGTCCCAGCGGAAGAGCATCGGCGTGGATGGCCAGCGACGGTGCCGACGAGGACCGGTGCGGCCGCCGCCCACAATGTCGGTGGCCGGGCGGCCAGCAACCACGAACTGAACGCAGGCGTCATCGATCGGCTCCGGGATGGCGTGCGATGGTCGCGGTGATGCTCAGTAGTGCCACGGGAATTCGCTGTAGTCCTGTTTGCGCTTCTCGAGGAAGGCATCGCGGCCTTCCTCGGCTTCGGGGGTTCCGTAGGCAAGACGCGGTGGCTTCGCCTGCAAAGAGCTGCTGGCCGACTAGACCCTCATCCGGGAGATTGAACGCATACTTCAGCATCCGCTGTGCCGTCGGGCTCTTCGCGACGACCTCAGCAGCCCATTCGAGCGCGGTTGGCTCCAGGTCGATCGTGTGGTACCACCGCGTTGACGGCTCCCATCTCGAATGCTTCCTGCGCCGAGTAGTCGCGTCCCAGGAAGAAGATCTCCCTCGCCCGCTTCTGGCCGACCTGTCGAGCCAGCAGAGCAGACCCGTAGCCGCCGTCGAAGCTGGCAACGTCGGCGTCGGTCTGCTTGAAGACGGCGTGCTCTGCCGACGCCAGAGTCATGTCGCAAACGACATGTAGTGAATGGCCGCCACCAACCGCCCAGCCAGGGACGACGGCGATCACGATCTTTGGCATGTGCCGGATCAGCCGCTGAACCTCGAGGATGTGGAGGCGCCCAGGCGTGCCGGGTCCACGCCGTCTTGTCCTTCGTACTGGTATCCGTCCTTGCCCCGGATCCTCTGGTCGCCTCCGGAGCAGAACGCCCATCCGCCGTCCTTGGGAGATGGGCCGTTACCGGTGAGCAGCACACACCCGACATCCGATGTCATCCGGGCATGGTCGAGTGCGGTGTAGAGCTCGTCGACGGTCCGCGGGCGAAAAGCGTTGCGAACCTCGGGCCGATTGAAGGCAATGCGGACCGCTCCGATCTCACGGGCGCGGTGATAGGTGATGTCCGTGAATTCGAAGCCATCAACCGGCTTCCACGCACTCGGGTCGAAGATCTCCGAGACCACGTAATCTCCCTTGTGTGACGAGCGAATACTGTAGTGACCCTATGACGAAGACCCCCCTCGATGTCGACTGGCTGGCGCAATCGGCCGCCAGGGATGCCGGATGCGATTGCACTCGTTGATGACGACGGGACAGCGACTGTCGTATGCAGCTCTCGATGCCATGGCCACCACAGCGGCCGGACGGCTCGCAGTGCCTCGGGCAAAGCGGAAGGAGATATCAGGCTCATCGAGGTGTGCGCGGGTCGACCGCGCTCTGATAGCTGAGCTGTGGGGGAGTTGGCGGCGGGAGTGGCGCCGCTGGTTGATTGAAGGCGGTTCGCCGATATTGACACGCTCCCGAACGAGGGTGGCTGATTGGCTGAAGCTGCGGGTGCACTATCAGTCGCACACGATCGTGCTCACCTCCGGCACCAGCGGCAACCCACGCCCGGTGCGGCTGACGCGGGAGAATGTGGCCGCGGCGACGAGCGCATCGCAGCCAACGGCTCGGCAACGACCGCGGCGATCGCTGGCTGCTCGCCCTCCCCGTTTTCCACATTGGGGGTCTCTCGGTGCTGTGGCGCTCGGCTGCGGCCGGTGGGACCGTGATTCTCCACAGCAGGTTTGACGAGGAGCGGGTCGCCGATGCGATGCGGTCCGGTGCTGTGTCAATCGCCAGCTTCGTGCCGACGATGCTGTACCGGCTCCTCGACTTCGATCCCGGTCCGTACCCGACAATGAAGGCAATCCTGCTCGGCGGGGCGGCGGCGCAAAGCGGCACTGGTGGAACGGGGTCTCGAAGCCGGTCTGCCGATACTCCAGACATACGGCATGACCGAAACGTGCTCTCAGGTGGCCACGGTCATTCCCGGCGAAGCAGTCGAATCGCTTGGGAAGCGTCGGGAGGCCGCTCCCGGGAGTGAGTCTCTCCACAGGCGAGGCGGGTGCGGGCGAGATCGTCGTTTCCGGGCCAATCGTGTCTCCCGGCTACCTGGGGGAGCCCGATCGCGCGGGGCGATCATCACACCGGCGACATGGGCTATTTCGATGAGTCATGGGCGGCTTGTTGTGCTCGTGCCGGGTCGATGACATGGTGGTCACCGGTGGGGAGAACGTGTACCCGCAGCATGTTGCCGATGTGCTCGGCCGATCCCGCTTCGTGAGCACAGTTGAGGTGGTTGCTGTGCCCGATCCGGAATGGGGCCAGGCTCTGGTTGCCATTGTCGTGGGTGAGGAGTCGGCGTTGCCGGGCTGCAGCGTTGGGCGGCCGATTGGCTCCCGACGACACGAGATACCAAAAGACTGGATATTCGTTAATCGAGATGCCGATGCTCTCTAACGGCAAGGTCGATAGGACCGCCCTTGCAGAGATAGCCAGGAGAGCAAATTGACTTGGAGACCGGGTGGTGCAGTCGTCCGCAGGGAGATAGTCGGCGGCGCACCGTGGCTCGGTTGGATGGTCAATGTTGTGGTCGATACGCCCGACCTGCTCGCTACCTATTCGCCATCAGGCGTCGCCGTTTCATTTTCCACCAGGGGGACTGGCCCACTCCTGACGGCCGTCATCCCTGGCACGACTATGAGAGCTGGCAAGGCCAGGGGACGTTCGCGGATGGCGTTGAGCACCTGGCGCGTGACGAACACGACCGGCTTCGGCGAGACGTTCTCGGCCGCGAGGAATGCCAGCGGCAGCGAGAAGACCGCCCCGATGAGGGTGCCGATCCACGCCATGTCGATCAATTCGATCATCAGCGCGACGGCGCGGGTCCAGTACCCGCTCGTCGGGTCGGCCAGCGGGTCGGTGAACACGCCCTTCGACATCAGCCTGAGGTAGTCGGCGATGATCCCGGGGGCCTCGGGGAGTCGCGACCACTTGGCGTCGACGAGCACGAAGCAGGCCACCACGAGGGCGATGC
>CAVZRA010000006.1:0-253491 GCA_963777645.1 uncultured bacterium
GTAGTGCCGGCCCTCCGCAAATGGCGGACATGATTACGTCAGTGCCGATCCCCTGCCAGTCAGCCGGGTAGCAGATCGGGCGAGGCGAGACGGTAAGAAGTGAGGCCGCCGTTGGCGATACGCTCGATCCTGCCGGCGCCTTCGAGAGCCAGCAGCGTCGCCTCAACGTTGAGCGGCGAGACGAACGGTCCACGCCCGAAACGCATGCGAAGGCCGTCGTAGATGGCAAAGCCGTCCGCCTCGCCGGTGCGGGCAAGAACGTCGACTACTCCCTGCTTGATCTCGGCGGGCTCGATCACACCGATCAAGCCGGTCACCACTCGGCCCATGACAGTTCCGAATCCAAGAAGCAGCCGGGGACCCGCCAATATGAACAGGACGCTCATGGGAACAAAGAGCATCGCCTTGGCTGCGGTATCGACAGTCAACGAAGCGAACTCGATCGACACGCCGACCGACACGAGAATCAAATAGACGAACGGCGCCACGATCACCCAGAGAATGCTCGCCGCAATCGCAAACCCGACCACACCGAGCGGCAGGGAGAGGATGGCGAACCCAATCGCACGCCAGGTGCGGGGCCGGCCACCTAGGTCCACCAGCCGCCGCCAGAACACACCATCGGGCCCGGGCCTCCGCTCCGCCAGGTTGGGCATCGGCGCATCGAGCAGCGACCAGGCGAGCCGCCGGCTCATTGAAGCGAATGCCAGGGCGAACAGCATTGTGGCCACCAGCACCGGGATCCCCGCCACCGTGACCAGCAGGCCGATGCCCAACGACAGACCGGTCACCACAACCACGAACCCGAAGATCCCAAGCGGCAGGGAAACAAGCAGATACGCCAGTGTGGTGTAGGTGCGGCCGTCCGTGTGGGCACGGAGCAGCCAATTCATCCACCCAGCTCCCGCTCCTGGCCCTCACGTTCGAGCATGATCTGCTCCGGGGTCCGCACCACGAAGGCGAACACGGCATGTGCCGCCACCAGAGTCCCCCAGCCGAACAGCGGGAAGATGAACCATGGGTATGTCGTCGAACCGAGGTTCCACACGATGATCAGAAACACCTGCACAGTGAGATACACCGCCAGGTGCAGCCAGAACCACTGACGGCGGGCGATGAGCCGTGCTTCACTCTCCCGTCCCGCAAGCTTGCCGAAATCATCCATCCTGCTCTCCTACTACTAGTACCTGATCGATCTCGGTAGTGGTGCGATCCAGAATCGATTCGATCTCACGTCGTTGCGATTCGTCGACAAGACGTCGCCGAATCTTGGATCGGGAAGCGAACTCGTCGAGCAGCGTCCCTACCGCCACCTGATCCGTGCTCGACTCTGCCCGGGCAGCCAACGACGCCCAGCGCTCCGCCGATGCCGACCCGGCGGCAGCATTTTGTCCCGCCGGGGTGAGCCGGTAGATCCGCGTACCGTCGACTTCTTCGGTGTCGATATGGCCCGTCTCCACCAGCGCCAGCAACGCCGGGTAGATGGCGCCCGGGCTTGCCTTCCAGCCGCCGCCGACCCTCGCCTGAAGCTCGCTCATGATGGCGTAGCCGTGTGCAGCACCCAGGTCGCCGAGCACTACGACAATCGCCTCTTTGAGTTCGCCACGTTTGAAGACTCTTCCCATAACGTAGGTTACGTTATCTCAAAACGTAACTTACGTCAAGAGGCTACGAACCGCCCGGATTCGCGATGCCGAACGCGACCCCGGCACATGACTTGTGACACCGCCGGTCGCCAGCGTCACGCTCGGCTCAACCTCACCCCCAGCCCTGACGCCCGTTGCACCGAGCGCTCCACGGCAGCACGGACCACCGCCTCGCTGCCGATGATGTTGACTCGTTTTCTCGCTCTGGTCACTGCTGTGTACAGCAGCTCTCTGGTGAGCAGGCGGGACTCCTCGCCGGGGAGCACCACCGCTACCTCGTCGAATTGGGAGCCCTGGCTCTTGTGGATCGTCATGGCATGCACCGTCGTGTGCTCGCCCAGGTGGCTGGGTGGCAGCTCCCGGCCGCCGGCCCGGTCGAACAACACCCGCATCCCTTCCGCCGTCTCGACGCAGACGCCGATGTCACCGTTCCACAGGTCCTGGGTGTAGTCGTTCTTGGTGATCATCACCGGGCGGCCCGGGTACCAATCACTCCCCCAGCGCAATCCGGTGAACCGCTCGTCCAGGGCACGTTCGATCTCACGGCCCCAGCCCGATACGCCTTGCGGGCCGTTGCGGCGGGCACACAACACGGCGAGCTCTTGCAGCGCTGCCAGGGCTCCGGGGCCATCGCCGGCGCCGGCCAGCTCTACCAGACGTATCCGCTGTTCTAGGAGGCGGGACCAGATATCGTCGAACTCTCTGGACCGGCGATCCTCGGCCCAGGTGACGTGATCGCTGCCGGCCCGCAGCAGCTCGATCGCTTGGTCGGCGTTGCCATCGCGGACCGCTGCGGCGAAGTCGGCGATAGCGCTGTCTTCCTCGAACCGGTGGACCCGGTCGAGCACCACCACGTGGTTGGCGATGGGCGCCTCGGTCTCCTGGCCTGCGCTGACAATGTCGGCGAGCACGGTGCCTGCCTCGATCGACTCCAACTGGTCGGGGTCGCCGACCAGCACCACGGTGGCGTCGTCTCTCACCGCTGCTAGGAGCTTGGCGGCCATCGGCAACGAGACCATCGACATCTCGTCGACTATCACCAGGTCGTGAGGGAGACGGTTTCGCTCGCTATGGGCGAAGCGGGCCCGGTCCCAGGTCCAGCCGAGGAGACGGTGGATGGTGCTTGGCACCACTGTTGCCAGGCGCTCGGCGATGCGATCGTCGGCGATGTCCTGGGCCATTGCGTCCAGCGCTTCGCCGAGGCGGGCGGCGGCTTTGCCGGTGGGGGCGGCTACCGCGACTGTGGGGAACTCCTCGCCCGCCGCCAACGCGGCGAGGAGCGCGGCGATGGTGTGGGTTTTGCCGGTGCCGGGGCCTCCTGCGATCACTGCCACCCGGGTGGTGAGTGCGAGAAGCGCCGCCTCGTGCTGGCGGGTGCCCGGCGGCGAGGAGTCTTCCGAGCATCTCCAGGGAGATCTGGCCGCTCTCCCTCCCCGGGTGCATCTCAGATGCACCCGACCCTCCCGCTGGGAGGGTGAAAGAAGCGGCAGGGCCCTGGAGGGGCTGGGTGCTCTCACCGCTCGGTTCACCCGCTGGGAGGGTGAAAGAAGCGGCGGGGTGGTCGTCTGAATCCGGGCCGCTCTCCCTCCCCGGGTGCATCTCAGATGCACCCGACCCTCCCGCTGGGAGGGTGAAAGAAGCGGTGGGGCGGTCGTCTGAATCCGGGCCGCTCTCCCTCCCCGGGTGCATCTCAGATGCACCCGACCCTCCCGCTGGGAGGGTGAAGAGACGCATCGGCTCACCCGCTGGGGGGACGGAAGAAGCGGCGTCGCCTCCGCTCCCGGAGGGAGTGGAGAGGCGGGCCATCAGAAGGGTTGCTACTTGCTGTTCGTAGTGGTGGTAGCGAGACAGGTATAAGCGGCCCTGTTCGTAGACCAGCGGGGGGTCGGCACTTGCGACCAGGGGGCTTGCTTGTACTGCCTCTGCCCAGGTGTCTGCTTCGGGCCAGGGCAACTGCTCGATTTCTTCGGGGTCCTGGCCGTCTACCGCTACCGCGTCTCTGACTGTGTCGAGACGGATGCATACGTGGCCGTATCTGGTGCCGCGGACTGCCAACGCTGCGGCCAGGAGGACGCGGTCGTCGGCTTCGCCGAGGAGGCGGGCGATGGTTTGGGCGGCTTTGACGTCGAGTGGGTTGAGGACACCGGCGTCGTTGAAGATCGCCGGTAGGCCATCTGCGGCTACCACCAGCCAGGGGCGTTCTGTTGCCAGGGTGATGCGGGGCGTCATCGGGCATCTCCTGCGAACAGACGGCTGAGGGCCACGATCATCTCTGGCGGTGGGGTCCAGCGGGCTACGCCACAGCGTTCGCCGTCTACCACCGACGCATCCTGGCCGGCCATACCGCGGACGAACAGATACATGGCACCACCCAGGTGGCGGGCCGGGTCGTAGCCGGCGAGACGCCACTGCAGGTAGCGGTGCAGGGCCACCTGGTAGAGGGTGGCCTGGAGCACGTAGTTCCCGTCGATCATGGCCGTGGTCAGCTGGTGCGGGCCGTAGTCGGGTGCGGCCGGGGCATCGCCTCGCGTCGGAAGGGCGTTGGTCTTGTAGTCCATGACCACGTAGCGCTCGCCGTCCGTGCCGGCCATCACTGCGGTCAGGTCGATGGCGCCGGTGAGGAAGCCACGGAACCGGGTCTGCGGCATGGTGTGCAGGGTCTCGGCGTAGCGGCGGAACGGGTCGGCGGGGTCGAGGTGCTGCAGCATCACATCGCCGATGTCCCGCAGCGACACCGTGCCCCGGTCGGTGCGGACCGGCAGCTCGAACGTCAGCTCGTCGAACACCCGGTGCGCATCGAGGTCCCGCAACCGGGGCGACGTCGGATCGGGGCCGAGCGGGGTCTCCATCGCCGCCAGCACCGCAGCCGTCAGCGTGTCGAGGTCGATGTCCCAGGCGGCCAGCCGCAACGCCTCCTCCGCCGTTTCCCGGATCGCCGCTTCCAGGTCCGGGGCGTCGAACGGCACCTTCTCGAAGATGTGGTGCACCAGCGTGCCGAAGCGGGCACCACGGGGCAGCTCCGCCATCGGCAACGACGACTCCCCGACGACGGGCTCTTCCTCCGGTTCGACGGCGAAGTCGGACTCGTCCGCCTTGGTGGGCTCTGCGGTGTCGGTGGCGGCCCCGATCGGATGCTCCGGCGACAGCGACGAGAACGATGCCCGGCGCCAGTCGTAGTCGAGACGGCGATCGAGCCTGGCCCGCTCCAGCCGCTGCGGCTCCGGCGCCGCCGGACGGTACTGCGTGGTGGGCGGGCGATCGTTCACCGTCACCACCCCGATGTTGCCGCCCGCCGAATCGACCAGTCCGTCGAGGGTGCGGTCGTCGCCGGTGAGTAACTCGTGCAGCTTCGAGTTCGGCGTGTTGTCGGTGTTCTCCACCCACCAGGCCACCAGGTGATGCTCGGCCCTGGTCAACGCCACATACAACAGCCTGGCCTCCTCCCCGGCATCCTCGGCCGAAGCCCGCTGCACATGGTCGGCGAATCCCGGGGCACCCTTGCCGCCGACGTCGATGAGCCGCTCCCTGGCGTCACCGACGGCGGCAGGCTCGTCGGAGTGGAACACCGGGATGGGATAACGCCGGGATGGGGCGTCCCACCCGTAAGGCACCATCACCACCGGCCACTGCAAACCCTTGGCGGCGTGGACGGTCTGCACCTGCACCGCATCGGCGTCGGTCTCCAGGCGACGCTGCCGGGACTCGGCCTCCTCGGCGCCGGTCTGCTCCCGCTGGGCCGCCTCGGCCATCGCCGTCTCCAGCCACCCCACCAGCGACCCGACTCGGCGCCGCCGCCACACCGCATGCAACTCCTCGGCGATGTGGGTGAGGTCGGTCATGATCCGCTCCCCGTCCGGCACCGTCAGCACCCGTGCCGACAGCCCGCAGAACCGGTCGACCGCAGCGACCAGCGCAGGTACGCCGTCGTTGTATAGAAGCTCCCGCCACTGCTGCATCCGGCGTTGCAGCTCCAGCGCCTCGTCGTCGGTGAGGGCGGCGATCTGCTGCGGCGTGTACCCGACGAGCAGCGAGCTGGCCGCCAGCTTGACCCGGTCCATCCGCTCGGCGGCTTCGACCCCGTGCAGGAAGCGCCGCCACTCCTCGGCTGCGGCCGAGGCGAGCACTCCCCCGGTGCGGGCCGCCACCGACGGCACCGCACGCCGGGTCAGCTCGCCACGCACCATGTCCACCTGGCGACGGGTGCGGCACAGCACGGCAATGTCGTCGGGACGCAGCGGCCGCGGCCCGTCGGTGCCGGTGATGGTCACCCCCGAGGTGAGCAGACGGACGATCTCGGCGGCGACGTCGGCGGCCACCATCTGGCGGGCGTCGTCTATGTAGAAGACGCCCTTCCTCGCTTTGTTGATGGGGATGCGCAGTGCCGAAGCGACGGATCGACAGCGGTGCCGCGATGCCGGTGATGCGGGCGTGCTCGTGGCCCGGCGCCGGCTGCACCGGGAGGTAGCGGATCCGGTCGTCGCCAAAGCTGGCCGCATCGAACAACACATCGAGGCCGATCAGCAGCCCGCCGTCGCTGCGCCAGTTGGTGCGCAACGTCCGCAGCGAGTCGGCACCGTCGAGGGCGGCCAGGTATGACTCGATATCGGCGCCCCGGAAGCTGTAGATCGACTGCTTCGGGTCGCCGATCACCACCAGCCTCGAATCATCGAAGATCGCCCGGATCACCTGCCACTGGATCGGGTCGGTGTCCTGCGACTCGTCGACAAGCGCCACCGCATAGCGGCGCATCAACACGTCACGGGCGGCAGCACCCACCTCCGGGTCGCGCAAGGTGTCCCGCACCTCGAGCAGCCCATCGTCGTAAGTCACCTGCCCCTGGGCCTGCATCCGGCGGTGCACCTCGGAGCGCATGGCGTGTGCCAGCTCCACCCGGGCCCTGGCCGCACCGTCGACGTCGGCAGGGTCGGGGACGATGAGGGCATCCGGTGTGCCGATGACGGCGCGGGCGACACCCACCACGTCACTGAACCTGGGGGGCTGCTCGCTGCTGTTTGCGGCGTAGCGGCCGACGATCAGGTCGCTTGCGGTCTGCGTCAACAGCGCCTCGTCCGGCTCCCCCGGCTCCAGGTCGGGTGAGAGACGGGCCCGCAACCCGAGCTGGCCGAGCAGCCGCTGGGCGAAACCATGGATGGTGAAGATCTGCGCCCGATCGAAGTGGGTCAGCGCCGGCGCGGAGACGGGTGGCGTACAGGGCACGGGTGGGGGCATCGGCGGCGAGGAGGACTGCGAGGTGTTCGTCCAGAATGGGGGTATCGCCGGGCCGCTCTCCCTCCCCGCCCGAATCTTGCGATCCGGGCGACCCTCCCGCTGGGAGGGTGAAAGAAGGGCCGCCGACTCACCACCATCCATTCTTCGTCCTCCCTCGAGGGAGGACGCGGAGCGAAGCGACGCAGGAGGGTGGACACCACCGCTGTCCGAAGACCGCTCTCCCTCCCCGCCCGAATCTTCCGATCCGGGCGACCCTCCCGCTGGGAGGGTGAAAGAAGCCGCCGACTCACCACCATCCATTCTTCGTCCTCCCTCGAGGGAGGACGCGGAGCGAAGCGACGCAGGAGGGTGGACACCACCGTCGTCCGAAAACCGCTCTCCCTCCCCGCCCGAATCTTGCGATCCGGGCGACCCTCCCGCTGGGAGGGTGAAAGAAGGGCCGCCGACTCACCACCATCCATTCTTCGTCCTCCCTCGAGGGAGGACGCGGAGCGAAGCGACGCAGGAGGGTGCGACACCACCGCTCGTCCGAAGACCGCTGCCCCTCCCCCTCGAGGGCACGTAACGTCATGAGGATTCGGTCGCGGACCCTGGCTCGTAGTTCGGCGGTGGCGGCTCTGGTGAAGGTGACTACCAGGATCTCTTCGAGAGGGACGTCTTCTTCTGCGATGAGGCGGGTAACCAGGGCGGAGATGGCGAAGGTCTTGCCGGTGCCGGCGCTGGCTTCGATGACGGTGCGGCCTTCACTGAGTGGCTCACGGGGATCGAATTCGGAGAAGGCGGTCATATGCTCTGCTCCCGCATCAACGGAAGGATCGGGCCCCAGAGCCTGGCGCAATAGTCCTCGAAGTCGGTGGCGAGCAGCTCCCGCAACGACAGGACACCCCCGAACAACGTTTGGTAGGCCGGGTCCTGCGCCTCCGGGTCGAATCGATCGGACTCCCAGACCTTTATCGCTTCGCCAAAGGCCTTGCGCCGATCGGAGCCGAGGTTGCGCTGCCAGGCATAGGCGGTCTGACACGGGAGCGGTAGCGGCGCCCGCATACCTTCGACATACAACGCAACCAGCTCAGCCAGTAACTCCAGAGACCGTCGCCGACGCTGATCGGGATCGCCACCCACCGGGCCGATCGTCACCGCGAGGTGCCCCGAGCCACGTCTCCCGAGCAGGAACGACTCCCACGCAACCTCGGGCTCCAACACGCTCAGGAACACGAGCTCGACAAAAGCCCGCAGTCGGTGCTTGCCCTTGATGGTGGATGCCGTAACCCGGGCCAGGTGTGCTTGATCCGGGTCGCCCAGGACGCTGCCCGCCACCGTCACCCCGCCGATCGGGAGACTCCCCTGGTACGTGCGCATCTGTTGCCGGTCGTAGGAACGATCCCGCGCTCCTTCCCACAGTTCGCTTGCCGCCGAGACGGCATCGGCAAGGTCATCGTCGCCGAGCGCCCCCGGCGGCAGAGTGTCGCCGACCCGTTGCCGGAGCTGAAGGGCATCGAGCGAGTACCCATCGACGAGGCCGTCCAGCACCCTCTCCTTCACCTTCCACTTGCTGAGTGCGTCGAGATCGGCGGGCAGGGTGTCGTCGGGCTCCTCGCCGGCCTTTGGCACCACGAAGCCCGCCCGGGTCTGGAGGAAACGTTGCGCCGGGTGTTGCAGGAACTTGATCAGGTCGTCGAGGTCGATGGTCTCGATGGGCTCGGGTTCGGGCCAGCCCGCCTCGACAAGCGAAGTCGTCGGGCCGGTGGCGATCGCACCGGCTCCGGCGAAGGCGGCGGCATCGAAACCGAACGGCCCCGGCACACCGAGGGCGCCGGGGGTGAAGTTGGCGGCGCTGAAAGACTGGAGCGGGTGTTGGGTGACGATCGCCGACATCGCATCGGCTCCGACCATGTCGGTGAGCGTGTCGCGTAGTTCGGCGATCGGCACCGCAGGGGGCAGTTCGCTGTTGGTGAGCTCGTCCCTTCCCGAATAGGTGACAACGAGGTGGTCGCCCGCCGCCATCACCGCATCGAGCAGCAGCTGGCGGTCCTCCGAGCTGCGGTCGAAGTCGCCCACCCGCTCGTCGCCGACCAGCAGATCGTCGCCGTCGGTGCGGCTGGAGCGGGGGAAGCGCTCGTCGTCCATGCCGAGCAGACACACCACCCGGTACGGAACCGAGCGCATCGGCACCAGGGTGCACACGGTGACGTCGCCGGTGCGGAAGTGCAGCGGGCTTGGCCGGGTCTCGGTCCAGCCGGTGATCGCCCGGCGGGCTTCGGCGAGGCTGAGCGTCGGGTCCGGTGTCGTCTCGGGGAACGTCTCGCCGAGCAGCCGCTCCAGCTGGCCGTACTGCCACTCGTCTTCCCACGCCGGTTTCGCCAGCAGCCGCACACTGTCGGCAATCGCTTTCGCCCATTGCGACATCGGCAGCGACCCGTCGAGCAGGTCCCGGATGGCGATGATGCGGTCGATGAGGGCGGCCAGCAGCCCCACCGGGGTGGCATCCTGTCCCTCCACGCCGTCGAGCGGGGCGGTGTTGTCGATCACGCGCACCGGGTCGTCGCTGTAGAAGACACCGGTCAGCGCCCGGTCGAGCCCACGGCTCCAGGTGCGATCGGGCAGGCGCCCGGCCCCCCACTGCTCCCGATGGTCGGCGTCGAGGCCCCAGCTGATGTTGCTGTCGTTGATGATGCCGGTGATTGCCGCTGCCGTGTCGAGATCGAACCCGAAGCGCCGCTGCACCACCGGACGGGTAACCAGCTCCCGGATGGCACCGGCCTCCATGCGGGAATCGGCGAGCTCGAGCACGGTGGCGGCAAATCGAACCAGCGGGTTGACCGCAGCCGGGGAGCGGTCGGCGATACGAAGCCGCAGATCGGGCATGCCATCGGTGTCGGTGTGGTCGCCTCTGGGGAAGGCCGCTTCTAGCAGCGGGGCGAACGTGCCGAGGTCGGGGGTCATGATGACGATGTCCCGCGGCTCGAGCGTCGCGTCATCGGCGAGCAGGTGCAGGATGACGTCCCTGGTGACCTCCACCTGACGCCGCGGCCCGTAGGTGACGTGGATCTGGATGGAGTGGTCGTCACCCGCGTCCGGTTCGAGCCGAGGCGGGCGGTTGTTCTCGATGTCATCCTGGATCCGGGCGAGCAGTGTGTTGGGGCCCGCCCTTTGGGCGTTGGTGGCTTCGCCGGTGAGCCCGGCATTGGCCAGCACCGCCTGCAGCTCGCGGCTGTCTCTGCCCCAGGAGGCGAGCAGCGGATCCACCGGGGCGGCCGCGGTGGGGTCGACGTCGCGAGCGACCGCCGCAAGGTCGCCGGCTGCGAGCGTCTGCCACAGCCCCGGCGATGGGTGCAATACATACAGCGCCACCTCCCGTTGCTCTCCGAGTGCCCGGAGCACCTGGAGATCGAGCGGGTCGGTGGCGGTGAGCCCGTAGACGGCGAGCCGCTGGGGAAGGTCGAGTTGGATTGACCCGTTGCGGATAGGGTCGAGGCCTTCCGGTAGCAGTGCGGCGAGCGGCGGGATGCCGATCTCGTCCCGCACCGCCCGCCACAGGCGCGGCTGCCAGGAGTAGCCGGCTTCGATCGGTTCACCCGCAGGCCCGACGTCTTCAGCATCTGCCCAGGCGCGGATCATCTCGGGACGGCGGCGGGCATATGTCGAGAACAGCCGGGCGACCTTGGTGGCGGCGCCGAGCCGGTTGGGCCCGGTCGGGCCATCGATGTAGCGCTGGATCAGCCGCAGCCACGGCTCATCGACATGCAGGTCGATGGCGGTGAGCACGTGGGAAACCAGTGTGCCGGTCTGCCACGCCTCGGCGGATATCGCCAGCTCGGGAACGGCAGCCAGCACCTGCTGCACCAGATACCGCGGCGACGGGAACTCGACATTGGCGACAACCCCGTCGCCAATCCCGCGCTCGGCGAACCCGAGCGCGATCCGCTGCGTCAGCCAGCGCTCGATGCCCCGGGTCGGAACCGCAATCAACTCGGGCGCAAACGGATCCTCCGGCGGGACGGCAAGCCGGTCGATGAGTAAGTCGACGAGCGCGTCAGGATGCGGAGCTACATGAAGCTGTATCGGCATCCGGGTCCCCCATATCGACGGCACCGCCAACGCACATTGTGGCACCAACAGTCACGCCGCGAGGGAAACATCCAAGAATGTCACACCCGCTTGAGATGGTGCTGAAGGCGCACCGCCGCGGAGGAGCCACTGAGCGCAGTTTCCTCGGGAAACTGCGAACGTGCCGCCTCCGGCGGCACGCGTATATCGTGTATG
The DNA here is from genome assembly GCA_963777645.1 of uncultured bacterium. Classification (GTDB taxonomy): domain Bacteria; phylum Actinomycetota; class Acidimicrobiia; order Spongiisociales; family UBA5794; genus JAAETI01. Next base: position 11,139 of record CAVZRA010000006.1, read on the forward strand.
ACATGGCTACCAAGACCATGCAACCCGGCGACCGCATCCCCATGTCCTGGGACGAATACGAAGCACTCGGCCCAGACGTCCGCGGCGAGTACATCGACGGGGCACTCGTCATGAGCCCGTCGCCGACGCTAGACCACCAACGGATCGCCTATCGCATCCACAAACTCATCGAAGTCGCATTGCCGGAGCACGCCGAGGTAGTGGAGAATTGGGCTTGGAAGCCGGACAACGACGAATTCATCCCGGACGTAACGGTATTCGGCGTGTCCGACGAGCGAAAGCGCCTCACCGCGCTTCCCTACCTGGCAGTTGAGATCCTCTCGTCAGACGCAGCCCGGGACATTATCCGCAAGGCCGCCAAGTACGCCGCAGCAGGGCTCGAGCGCTACTGGATCATCGACCCCGAAGGACCCGAGATCATCGTCTACAAGCTGGTCGACGGCATCCTGATCGAGCAGGGACGCCACGGCCCCGGCACCACCGTCACCCTCGACATCGGGCCCGCAGAGGTCACCTTCGATCCAGCCGCCCTGATGGACTGACAGGACCGGACGCCCCACGGCCCCGGCTCTGCTGTGGCAGGAACATCAACTCCCGACGTATCAAACCCTCGCCACCCTGCTCTTGTACCTCACGTAGACCTGAGGAGGGAACATGCCAGCGAGAACCACTTTGCCGGCCCGCACCGTAACCACACCAAGCTTGCGGGTGGAGAAGCTCGAGGCCGACATCGACAAGTCACTGACCAAGACGATGAAGGACCGGCTGGGGCTGAAGAGCAATCAGAAGCTGCCCGCCGATGTGCAGGCAACCATCAAGGCCGCCGCCGCTTCCGCCAGCCAGGCGTCCATAGAGAACGCGATCGTGCGGGAAGCATCCGAGATCGCCACCGGAGCGGCCCGGGGCTCGGTGCTCGACCGCTTCGACCTGAAAGTCGATGTGGCCCGGGCGGGGCTCGACCACATCGCCGGGTCCAACGACGTCAAGAAGATCCTGGCCCGCCGCGCCGAGATGCTCGCCCTCAAGAAGCAGACTCTCGAAGCTGCCGGGTTCACCACCGAAGAGGCGATGGAGATCTTGCTCGCCGACATCGCAGCACGCGGATAACCGGTACTCATCATGGGCCTTCTTGGGGACATAGTCGACGCCGTCGGTGATGCCGCCGACGCGGTAGGCGACGTAGTCGAGGACGTGGTCGACGCGGCCGGTGACGTCATCGAAGACGTTGTCGATGCAATAGGCGACGTGGCAGAGGACATTGTCGATGCGGTCGGTGATGCCGTCGATGCGGTTGTCGACACCGTTGAGGATGTGGTCGATGCAGTCGCCGATTTTGCGCAGGATGCGGTTGACGCACTCGGCGACCTTGCCGAAGACGCCGTCGACGCCGCAGGCGATGTCTTCGATGCGTTTGCCGAGCTCGCCGAGGACGCCTGGGACGGCGCCACCGACCTGGTCGATGCAGCCGTAGACGCCATCGTCGACGCCGCCGAAGAGGCCTGGGAGGCCATCTCTACAGCGGCTGAAGATGCGTGGGAAGCCCTAGAAGACGGTGCCGAGGCGGCATGGGAATGGCTCGAGGACACCGCTGAGTCTGCCTGGGAAGACCTCGCCGCCGCAGCCGACTGGGCTATGGAAGCGGCCGCCGACGTGGTCGAATGGGCAGAGGAAAAGGCCGCGGCCGCATACGAGTGGGCGATGGAAGCCATCGACCGGGCACTCGATTGGCTGGGCGACCTCGCCATGGGAATCCTCGAAGCGCTCGCCATGCTGGGCGGCTGCCTCGGCGGCATCATCATCCACAACCTCGCCGAGGCCGACAACATCCTGTTCAACCTGGGCAAACCGTTCCGGGGATTGCCACCCGATTTCCAGGAAGAGATCCAGCCGATCTTCCCCAACGTCGACCTCACCAAGGTCGGGTTCATGGAGAACGCCGCCCTGTCGGGCAACCACTTCAGCGACGGCACCCTTGCCATGACCTTCATGGGGCCGGAGTTCGCCGGCTACACCCTCAGCTACGACATCTACATGCGGGACACCTTCGACCCCGCCATCAACACCGACAAGGCGCTACTGGTGCACGAAACCACCCATGTCGACCAGTACAGGAGATTTCGGTTCGAGGACGCCTTTGCGTGCGCATACGGCATGGGATTCGTCCAATCCGGTTTCGACTACGCAACCAACCCCATCGAAGCAGAAGCATTTGCGGTGGAGGCGGCCTACGCGGCGACGCTGTAGGCCGCTTCCCAGCAACAACTCAGTCGATGCGAGTCGTGTGCATCGATAGCGGCCCGGCGGAAACCCGCGGCACCGGAAGGCTGTCCAGATACAGCGCTTCGATGTAGCACACCTCATCACCGCCGGGCAGACTCGCGTATCCGAATCTGTCACACCCTTGCGAGACGATGCTCCTGGGGCCACCGCATCGAAGGAAAGGGAGGTTTATCGTGTATGACATGGCTACCGAGACGATGCAGCCAGGAGATCGCATCCCGATGTCCTGGGACGAATACGAAGCACTCGGATCCGAGATCCACGGCGAATACATCGACGGAGAGCTCGTGATGAGCCCGTCCCCTACCCAACGGCACCAGTCGATTGCTTATCGGCTCCACCGACTCATCGACGATGCCCTGCCCGTGGGATTTCGCGTGATAGAGGGCTGGGCATGGAAACCCGGAAGTGACGAATTCGTCCCCGACGTCACGGTCTACGACGGCACCGCCGAACAAACCCGGTACACCGGTACCCCGTATCTGGCAGTCGAAGTGCTCTCGTCCGACCGGGCCAGGCGATATCGTCCGCAAGGCGGCCAAATACGCAGCCGCCGGGCTGGAGCGCTACTGGATCATTGACCCCGACGGGCCAGAGATTGTCGTCCACGCTCTGGTCGATGGCGTATTCGTCGAACGAGGCCGCCACCGCCCCGGCACCACGGTCACCCTCGATGTTGGCCCCGCAGAGGTCACCTTCGATCCTGCGGACCTGCTTGGCTAGAGACGGGCATCCACAGCCGGGGTCCCCCCGGCTAGATCGGGACGTTGCGACCGCGACTCGGTAGCTCGTCCTCGAATTCCGCAGCGGTCACGAAGTCGCATCCCGCCCGATGCAGGGCTTCGAGCACGGAAGACACCGCCGCAATCGCGTCCGCCCTGCTACTCCCATCCCTCGGGAACAGCTCGGCGATCAGGGGGAATCCAAGAAAGCCGTCGGCCTGGCCGCCATCAGGATTCGATCGGATCTCGACGTCGACCTTGCTGCCCTCGATATGGATGGCTCTGCGCCGCGCCGCAACGGCTTGCTGGACCTCGAGGACAACGCCGAGACTGCCACCCGGTCCGCGGCGAGGCCTGATGAATACCTTTGCATAAGTCACATCAGTGAGCAGCTCCTCGAGGTCCTCCGACTGCCCGCAGACCGGCTTCTCCCGATTGGATCTTCCCGGTCAGGTCCGCATGCTCCATGGTGCGCTCCTTCGCCGACCCCGGATTGGGTGTGCCAAACGACTCGTCGAGCAGCCGATCGAACTGCGCCTCGTCGACGAGGATCGCCATGTCGATGTCGCTGCCCGCATGGGCGGTGCCCGACACCCGGCTTCCGTGGGCCACCACCTCGCCTTCGATCTCATCTGCAACTCCCCGAACCAGCGCGGCCATCTCGTCGAGATGGGTCGCCGTCACCCCCACGGGGAGATCCGGCAGACGCCCAACCGGGTTCCCGATCGCACCTGTCTCATCGGCGATGCGGTCGAGCATCCTGCGCAGCGCAGGCCCGGAGATCAACTCGCTCATCCTGGCGCCGAGGCGAACCGTTAGGTTGTCGAGCTTGCCAGCAAGCCGTGCCAGGCGCTCGCCGAACTGGCCGGACCGTGCAGCCGCCGTCACCGAACCCCCGGTGAGAAACAGCGTCGCCACATCGGGAGCGATCCCACCAAGCCAACGGGCCGGGTTCTCCCGAAACGTCTCGATATCGACCATCTGATAGAGGAACTCGCCCGGCGACTCGAACAGCATCTGGAACGATGCCCCCACCCCGGACCAGTGCTCCTGCAACCCGTCCCGGTCGTACAGGCCCTGCAGGGTCAAGCCCCACACCCCGACCACCGATCCCCACGTTGCACCCCACGCCCCCGCGACAAAATCCCCCACCGGTCCCCAGCTGGAATGTTTCGGCCCCAACGACTTCTCGAACTCGCCGACTGCCGTCAACAACCCATCGAGATCGCCATTCTCGGCCACCGCCGCCATCACCGCGGTTTGATGCGACTCGTCCATGGCCGCCAACAGCAGCAGCGCCACCGGCAACGCATCGGGGTGAGCGTCGAGGTCGCCCGCCACCACCTCGACAAACGTCATCCTGTCGTAGAGTTCGGCGTCTCCGATGCTCCCGAGAAGGTCTTCTATCGAGCCAAGGCTTGTGGTCGCCTGCTGTCTGGCCAGCTGCCACTCCAGATATGCGATCTGGATGTCGATCTCCTGATACCGATCGGCGTACTCCCAATCCACGGTGCACCCGAAGTCCGATTTGAGCAGGAGCAGCTGTTGCTGCTGGCCCAGCTCCTCGATCAGCAGTTCGCCGATGCCGATCTCGAGCTCACGGCGACGCCGTGTCGTGTACTCCCAACTGGGGACTCCGGGCATCAGCCCGTCCAACTCCACCTGCAAACCACTGCGCCGGTCGGCCAACTCGGTTGCGGTGACGATGGCCAGCATGATCTGGAAGTCACGCACCCGCTGCCGATCCGCTCCCGCCTCAAGCAGACGCTCCAGTTCGGCACGTATCTCATCGAGGGTCATCGCCGGCACGCCGGGATCGGACGGATCGATGTCGAAGCCTGCCCATGAGTGGAGCATCATCGAAAGCGACGTCCTGCTGAGAGCCATCTCCTCGGCGTCACGGAATAGACCGGCACGACGGAACAGGTCGGCGGCATCCGAGACCATGAGATCGGCGATGCGGACCATGCCATGTATCTCCGCAGGCACCGTCTCGCCGGCATGGCCCACCGTCTCCATCACCTGCCGGTAGCGGAATCGCAGGTCGTCTGAGACCCGGCGCGTCTCCTCACTCAGCCCCACCACCCCGTCGATGTCCATCCCAACCAGCACGCATCATCCCGTTCCGCTGTCAGTAATATATAACAGTGTTTAACATTGCTTGCAATACGTCAGTAGTCGGGAGAGTCAACGTCCGGGGAACCGCTACCGGCTCAAGGTGTCGGGATGGCGTCCAGGTAGGTTGGCTCGAAGTACAACGCATCGTCGCTACCGGCATCGCCTACGACAACCACCGCAATGTCCGGGGGCTCCTCCCCCGCCATGAAGATCGCCGTGTAGAACGGATACTCGGTTCCCTGGGTCACCTCGGCATCGAGGATCCACCCGTAGCCGGCGGCCTCCACCTCGTCGGTATCACAGCTGAAGCTGTCACTGTCGACAAGCCGCCCACCTGCAATCACCGCAAAGTCGGGAGTCGCAAACGGGTCGGACACAACGCCGTCTTCAATAGCCGTCGGAGTGAGCGAGCCGACCAGGACTAGACAGTGGCCAAGCTCGTCGGTGTAGGGGCTGCGATCGACCTCGACCATCGCGGTGACGAAACCTTCCCACTCGTCGCCAAGCCACGAGGTGTATGTGAACCCGGCCGATGCACCCATGGGCAGCGCATCGGGGAACTCATCCGCAGCACCGCCTGGTGAACTGGGAGTCGGGATACTGTCCAGATAGTCGGGCCGGTAGTACAGAGCATCGTCGCCACCGGCATCGCCGAGGACGATCACATCCATGTCGGCAGGATCTTCGCCGGGCATGAAGAACTCGATATAGAACGGATAGGTGGTACCGGCGGTCACCTCGGCGTCGAGAATCCAGCCATAACCGGCCGCCTCTACCCCGTCGGTGTCACACTCGAGGGAGTCGCTGTCGATGAGACGACCGTTGGCAATCACAGAGAAATCAGGCGCCGAGAATGGGCTCGACACCGTGCCGTCCACGATGAGGGTTGGCACGAGGGTGCCGACCAGCACGAAGCATCGCCCCGGGTCTTCGTTGTATACGCCGCGATCGACCTCGACGACACCTTCGAGGGAGCCCTCCCATTCCCCGCCGAGCCAGTCGGTGTATACAAACCCCGAAACGGACGCCTCACCCATGGGCAGCGGATCGGCGATCGTGCCTCGCTGCGGTGCCCGGGTGGTCGTTGTGGTTGGCGCAGCCGTCGTGGTTGTAGCGGTTTCCGGCGGGACGGTGGCTGGTGTCTTCGCCGTCGTTGCGGCGCTCTCTGCAGATGCCACAGTCGTCGTGCTCGGTTCGAATGTGCCTCCGCCCAGTGTCTTGGTATCCCCCTCGCCGGTCCCGCCGCATGCTGTCGCGACCAGCGCAAGAACCACTGCTGCGTATCGAACTGTGCGAAGGCGCTTCATGTGACACCAGTCTGTTGCGGGACCCCCAATAGGTTCGGAATCCGGGCGACAAAGCTTGAGGGCACGGCGGTACCGGGTTGTCCGCTCGAAGCAGGCCCGATCCTTCAGCCGACGCCGGATGTGACCAGACCCGGCTGCTCGCCGGTCGACTCGTGCTCGTCTGGTGGGTCAACGGCAACTGGTCCACGACGGCGACGACGCCACAGAATCATCGATATTGCTGACGCAATCACAGCGGCAACCAGCGCCACCGTTGCCAGGACGTGGCCGTTCGACCTGAGCAGCACCGCTCCCCCGGCTGCGATCGGGGAGCGACCACCCGACGGGTCCACCGCCCACGCACCAACTCGCATCACGATCGCAAAAGTGATCGCCGATACTGCGATGCGGATGGCGAGTGCCCGTAGCTGCCGCACCCGATCGGCGTTCAACGTCACCGCAGCGCCGCCGAACAGCAACAAGCCACCGATGCCTACCAGGACAACTTTGGTGAGCAACCCCTTCACCTGCCGGGCGGTGCCACCCACCGTCAGCTGATCATCGGCAGACAACACGATCCCCGGCACGCTGTGAACCGCCGCCCTAACGGCATCGGCGTCGGATACCACCCCCCGTTCCTCTAATGCATCAGCTACCACCGGTGCCAGCGAATCAACCGCAGTCGACAGATCGACCCGGGTGACGGTGCCGGGCGGGGCGAGCGCCGCCGCTACCGCCTGGTCAACGACGTCGTCGATAGCCGACTGCATCTGGGGAGTGCCATCCACGGCGTCCACCACGGCCGCCACATCGCCGGGGTTCAGCTCCGCCGCAGCAGCAATCGCATCGCCAAGCCAATCACGCACACGATCGTTGACGATCTCGCTCTCGAGCACGGCCCTGGTGCTTGATTCGAGCGTCACCTGATCCCCCGCAACCGAACGGCCCCACAGGCCAATGAGGACGATGGACGTGAATATCCCAAACAGCCACAGCACCATCGAGAGCGAAAACGCTCTGGTACGAAGTGTCACCTTGCGGCGAGTTGAAGCAGAGATCATGACAGTCCGAAATCTCAAGAAGGAGGTTGTCAGGTCACCGGTGGCGAACACTTGGATTCTACTGGTAACCGGGACTAGCTCTCCGGCAGGTCGCGAACGGCCAAAGCAGACCGGATAAAAGGGAACATCCGACAAAGGCCGCGACGTTCTGCCGGTTTCGGACACATACGGGGTATGGAAACACATCTCGCCCCTGCCCGCTCGCAATTCGAACTGACCCAACGCGAGCGAGACCTGCTGCTTGCGTTGATCGCCCACCGCAGCCGTCGGGACGCCGCGGCCGCTCTCGGCTGCTCAGACCGTCATCTGCGCCGTCTCACCCGGACGCTGGTCGACCTGCTCGGTGTCCCCACCACCCATGCGGCCGTCGCAGTGGCGGTCGCCTCGGGAGCCTTGCCGGTGAGCCCTACCCGAGCGCCCGGTGCAAGAACGCGGCCATCTGAGCGCGAGTGACCACCGCGGTTGGGCAGAACTTGTCGTTCGCCGGCGGGTTGCATCCCCTGGTGACACCGGCGGTGGCGAGACGATCGATATCGGTCTCGAAAACCGTGCCGTCGTCATCCATGAAGAGATCGCCAACACCGGTGTCGGTATAACCGAGGGCTCGCACCAGGAACGCCGCCATCTGGCCCCGCGTCACCGGAGCGTTCGGACAGAATCTGTCGTTTGCCGGCGGGTTGCAACCTCTGGTGATCCCCGCCGCAGCCAGCCTCTCGATGTTTGCCTCGAATACAGAGCCGTCGTCATCGATGAACGGATCGGTGAGTTGGTCCGTCAGACCGAGCGCCCGCACCAGGAACGCCGCCATCTGGCCCCGCGTCACCGCATCATTGGGGCAGAACATGTCGTTGGCAGGTGGGTTGCATCCCCTGGTCACACCCTCGGCCGCCAACCATTCGATATCCGCCTCGAAAACCGAGCCTTCGTCATCGATGAACGTGTTCGCCACTTGAGGCGTCGCCGTCTCCGACCATGCCGACCACGGTCCCCAACCCGAATCGTTGTGGGCTCGGACCCGGACCCGATAATCGTCACCGTTGACAAGACCTGTGAATGCCCGGCTGAGGGTCGTCCCGCCAACAGCCACGGTGACAGGCGAGCCTCCGCTCACATCCTCGAGCTCCAACTGGTATGTGTCGACCGCTGAACCGACCCCACCGGAAGCGGCCCAGGCAACGGCCATCTGCCCATCGCCCGCCGATACCGTCGGAACGCCAGGCGCCGAAGGCACGAGGCCCGGGACAAAGTCAGGCGACCATGCCGACCACGCACCCCAGCCTTCGCTGTTCCCCGCCCGCACCCGGTAGCGGTACGTGTCGGCCTCGGACAATCCGGTGATGTTGATCGTCGTCGCCGTGCCAGGGTGATAGGCGACGGTGCCGACACCGGTCGTGTTCTCGAGCGCCACCTCGTAGCCGGTTACCACGGTCCCGCCGTCGTCGAGTGGCGCCGACCAGGCCGCCGTGACCTCGCCGATCGCGGTGACGGTGATCGTCGGCTGTTGTGGCGCAGACGGTGTCCAGACCAAAGTCACCTGTGCCGACCAACCCGACCATGCTCCCACCCCGAAGCCGTTCTCGGCCCGCACTCGGATACGATAGGTATGGCCGTTGGTGAGCCCGGTGACGTCCTCGCTGAGCCCGGTGCCGGCGTCGAGATAGTCGTAAGTCGCGGCGGTGATGTCGTTGACCTGTAGCTCGTAGTTGGTGACGTTGGCTCCCCCGTCACCGCCCGGCGCACTCCACGAGGCTCCGATCACGGCATTACCGCCGTCAACAGTCGGAACGCCAGGCGCCGAAGGCACCGTGCCCGGGGTGAAGTCTGCCGACCACGTCGACCACGGGCCGTCACCGATGGCATTGGTCGCCCGTGCCCTGGCCCGGTAGGTGGTACCGTTGCTGAGCCCGGTAATCGTGGTCGCCAGGGTCACCCCGACGTCGGTGATGTTGCTGCCGCCTCCGTCCCGGTTCTCCACCTCGACGTCGTAGTTGAGGATCGCCGAGCCACCGTTGCCTGCCGCGGTCCAGCTCAGTGAGACACTCTCGTCACCAGCCGTGACCGTCGGTGCGCCCGGGGCGGATGGCTCGGTATCGACCCCGGGGTCCGGATCGGACGTGATCGTGTATCCAGTTGCGGTCGCTGCGGTGACGGTGACGGTAAGGCCCTCCAGGGTGACGCTATCGCCCAACTGGAGCACGTGGCCGACACCGTCGTGGCTTGGTGGCTGCTGGGTCTGGTCGCGGTAGATGCCCGGGCAGATGCCACCACTGAAAACGCCATCGTCGCAGTAGTAGTCCACCTGATACACCTCGACTCCCTGCCATGCAGACGGGATCGGGTCGTAGGTGCTGGTGATCCGGGCTCCGAAGACGTAGAACCGCCCCGATTGTGCGGTCTTGATCGCAAACAGCTGGGTGCCTGCGACGTTGTGCGGCCGCAGCGTCACCGCCTGGTAATTGCCGTCGGCGACGACCACATCGCCTGTCGATACCCAGCCGGATTGGAATCGGTTGTACGACAGGGTGGCGTATGGGTCTGCCTCAGTCCAGCCGCCTGTCGTGTTGTTGCCGCTCATCAGATCGATCGGGTTGTCGTACTCGTCGCCGGCTCCTGAATTCGAGTGCGGCCACTGCAGCGTATGGCCCAGCTCGTGGGCGGTTACCGACGGCCAGTTCATTGCAGAGTCCTCGCCGACGACCGCATAGCGGTAGTTGTCGGGGAACGTCGACCCGATCCATGTGCAGTCCGGGTCATTGGAAATGCAGATTGTGCCCGGCGACGCATATCCCCCGCCGGTGACCGAGTCGATGACCAGCAATCCCTCCGGGCTTCCCACCGGGCTGTAGGTGCCGTTGAGGAACCCGTCGAGACAGGTGTCGTCGAGGGGTTTGGTGCCGCCTGCGGTGAAGATCGGTTCGTAGACGCCACCGGAAATGGAGTCGTAGTAGTCGACGGTGGCCGCGTCGAGGGCGGCAATCACCTGGGGCATCGTGTGGGTGACGCTGCCGCAAAGCCACACCTCCCAATGGTCCTGATCGAGCGAATACCGCTGCACGAACGGGGTCTTGGGAACCAGCCCGGTGGGGTCTCCATCAAAGAGACCCTGGGTGGTGTCAGCGGTGGTGTAAACGCCGCTGGTGTCGGCGACGACGGGGGCGTCCCAGTCATCGGGCTCGAGCTGTGACCGTGGTGTCACGGCGGAAGCGGCCGGGGCGAACGCCGACACAACCAGGGAGACGGCCAGAGCCGCCAATACCTTCTGTCGCATCTGCATTGTCCCCTTCTCGCTCCGCCCGGGCCCATTGGATATCGGCAGCGGGCAACAGAGGCTTGAACGAGAGCTGAGACTTGCCGGCTGCGCAGCCGGCAGGTCCGGGGTCAGGCGACTACGACGGTCTTCAGATTGACGAATTCCCGGATCCCGGCGTCGGCAAGCTCACGCCCGTACCCGGACTGCTTGATCCCGCCGAACGGGAGGCGCGGGTCGGATGCGACGCCGGCGTTGACGAAGCAACTCCCCGCCTCGAGCCGGGTGGTGGCGATACGCCCGCCCCGGTCGAGATCCCGGGTGAACACTGCGGCACCGAGCCCGAACTCGCTGTCGTTGGCAGCGGCGATGGCGGCTTCCTCGTCGGGGACAGGCGTCACCGCTGCAACCGGCCCAAACGTCTCCTCGTTGAATATGGGCATGTCGCGGGTCACCCCCTTGAGAATTGTTGCCGGATAGAAGGCTCCCGGCCCCGGCGGGACTTCACCGCCGATGACCAGTTCCGCACCTGCGGCAATGCTCGCAGTCACCTGTCGATGCAGGTCATCACGCAGATCTACCCGCGCCTGCGGCCCGATGTCGGTGTCCTCGTCGAGCGGGTCGCCCATCTTGCGGGCCGACATGGCGGCCGCCAGCTTGGCGACAAACGGCTCGTACACACTGTCGAGAACAACAAACCGCTTCGCTGCGATACAGCTCTGCCCACCGTTGATGAGCCGGCTGGCGGCGCAGACGTCGGCGGCGAGATCGAGATCGGCATCGTCCAGCACGAGATAGGGGTCGCTGCCACCGAGTTCGAGCACCGTCTTCTTCAGCAAAGAGCCAGCCCGTGACGCGACGGCGGCGCCCGCAGCACTCGACCCGGTGAGGGTTGCGGCAACCACCCGGGGATGCGCCAGAGCGTCGCCGACCTTGTCCGAGCCCACCACGAGCACCCGGAAGAGCCCTTCGGGTACTCCGGCGTCGTCGATTGCTCTCCCGATGGCCAGCGCGGTGCCGGTTACATTCGATGCGTGCTTCATGAGCACCGCGTTTCCTGCCATAAGCGCAGGCGCAGCAAAGCGGAACACCTGCCACAGCGGGAAGTTCCAGGGCATGACGGCGAGGATCACACCAAGCGGTGCGTAGGTGGTGAAGCTGGCCGTTCGTTCCGTGGCAATCGTCTCATCGGCCAGGTATCGCTCGGCGTTCTCTGCATAGTGACGACACACCCAGGCACACTTCTTCGCTTCGCCCCGACCTGCCTTGACCGGCTTACCCATCTCGATGGCCATCATCTCGGCGAACTCGTCTGCGCGCTCTTCGAGAAGCTCGGCAATCCGCATCAGATAGACCGCCCGTTCAGCGTAGGCCGCCGACCTCCATTCGAGGTAGCGGCCGTGTGCCAGCTCGGCGAATCGTGCGATGTCGTCGACGGTGTGCTCCTGGTAGGTGGCTACAAGCTCGCCGTTTGTCGGATTGAATGTCTCGATCACGTAGTCACTCCTTCGCCGCACTCCCGCCTACATGAGGCCCTGGCCATCCCCATCACGTCCCATGACAAACCAGATCGCCTCTACCGGCTCGTCGCCCTTGTTGAACAGGCGATGCGGTCGGGTCGAATCGAATGCGATCGAATCTCCGGGATGCAGCTCGTATTCCTGGAAACCGATCTGAATGCTGAGAACCCCGGAGATGACATAGCCGTACTCACGCCCATGGTGGCGCATCAGCGACTCGTCGGGTGTTGAGGCTCCTCCAACCGCATACGTCGCATGCAGGAAATCGACCCGGTCCCCCGAAATGGCGTTGAGGTCCTCCCATCTCACACCCGAGTCGAGCTCGATTGCCTTCCGGTCACAGGGGTGAACAAGCGGGGAAACGGGACCGTCGCTGATGGAGTCGCCGTCGTTATCGTCGTGATAATCCTCGCCACGAATGACGCTGTCGAGAGAGAGGTCGAGCTCGGTCACTATGGCATAAAGCGTCCCGACGGACGGCTTGGACAGACCGCTTTCGATTTGCGAGATCATGCTGGCGGACAGCCCGAGCCGACGCGCCAGCTCGCGCTGGCTCATCCCGACCCTGGTCCGTTCCTCCCGGACCCGATCGCCGATCCCCTCGAGGCTCTCGTAGAGCCCGGCATTTCCTTGCCCATCGGTCACAACAACATCCACCCGCCGTCAATGTAGAGATTGGTCCCGTTCATCGACCGATTCTCCAGCAGGAATACCGTAGCTTCCACTACGTCCGCCATCGTCGTCAGACGTCCGGTCGGGGTTCGCGCCACCACTGCATCGAGTGGCTTGTCCTTCCAAAACGGGCTGTCACCAACGATGCCGGGGTGGATTGCGTTGAATCGCACCGGCGCCAATTCGATAGCCAGCGTCCTGATCATGCTGCTCACCCCACCGTTGACAGTGGTGACGGTGGTGGACCCCGGATAGGGTCGGTCCTTGGCCCGGCCACCGAACAGCAGAACGGAGCTTTCGTCCGAGAACCGAGGAATCAGCGTGTGAATCGTCTCGGTGTAGCCAACCAGCTTCATTAACGCCAGGTTGATCGCCCCCGCCAGCGAATACTCCTTGACCGGATTGTTGTCCCTGGCAATGGCGACCAGAACGAGTCTGGACACCGGCCCGATATCGCTGAGAGCAGCGGCAATGGTCTCCGGCTGGGCCAGATCAAAACCAATCCCGGTGGCGTTGCCACCAAGCTCCGCGGCTACTGCAACCGCACGCCCCTGGTCCCGGCCGGTCACAACCACGGGTGAGCCTGCAGCAACGTAGTGTCTTGCAATCTCGCGACCGATCCCTCCGGTGCCTCCGACGACGATCACCGTTCCATCTGCCATCTCGTCCTCTCCCTCGCTAGCCGGATGCGGATTGATCCATCAACTCGCCTTCAGTGAGGATAGACACGCAAACGACGTTCTGTGTAGTCTTACTGAACACACCCCTCGCCGATGAGGAACCTGCATTGACCGCTCCCGGAACATACGACCTCTGCGTTGTCGGAGGAGGGCTGGTCGGACTTGCCGTGGCGAGAGCGGTCGCCGACGGCTATCCGGGTGCGAAGATCCTGCTGCTGGAGAAGGAGCAACGGGTCGCTGCCCACCAGAGCGGCCACAACAGCGGTGTGGTCCATTCGGGGCTCTACTACCGGCCCGGATCGCTCAAAGCCCGTCTCTGTGTGACCGGGCGAAATCAGGTATACGAGACCTGTGGCGAATACGGAATCCCCTTCCGGAAATGCGGCAAGCTCGTCATCGCAACCGATCCATCCGAGCTGCCGGCACTCGACGAACTGGAGCGCCGCGGCAACGCCAACGGGCTCTCCGGTTTGCGTCGGATCGGCCCCGATGAGATCAACGAACTCGAACCGGCCGCCACCGGATTGGCGGCGCTGCACGTGCCGGAGGCGGGCGTTGCGGACTACCCGGCTCTCGCCGAGCATCACGTGTCGCGACTAGAGGCATACGGAGCCACCATCGTCACCGGCGCCGCCGTAACCGGTATCGACCACCTCCCGGCTGGGGTGGCGATCACCGCAGGTGACCGGCAATACATCGCCGGAACCCTGGTGAATTGTGCCGGGCTGCAGTCGGATCGAGTCGCTGCCCTGGCGGGGATCCACCCTGCGGTGAGGATCGTCCCGTTTCGTGGTGAGTACTACCGGATGTCGGCCGGGTCGTCCCACCTGGTGCACAATCTCATCTACCCCGTGCCCGATCCGCGCTTCCCATTCCTCGGCGTCCACTTCACCCGCCGTATCGACAACTCGGTAGAGGTGGGCCCAAACGCGCTGCTGGCGCTCGGACGCGAGCACTACCGCGGAACGAGACCTGACTGGGCCGAGGTGCGCTCGATCCTGCGTTACCGGGGGTTCCGTCGAATGGCGCGTCGCCACTGGCTCTCGGGAGCGAGGGAACTCATCGACTCGCGCTCCACCCGCCGCTACGCCCGTCTGGCACGCCGGCTGATTCCCCAACTCGAGCAAGACGATCTCCTACCGGGCGGAGCCGGTATCCGTGCCCAGGCGGTCGATCTCAGAGGCAACCTCGTTGATGACTTCGTCATCGAGACCGCGGGCTCGACGGTGCATGTTCTCAACGCTCCTTCTCCCGGTGCGACGGCCAGCATCGCCATAGGAAAACTCATCGCCGAGAAAATCAAACCCAATTTGGCACACTAAACGCGGATTGACATGTGTAGTGTCACTAAACATGGGAGAGCATGATCAAGCAGTGGCAGTGATCGGATTGGGGACGATGGGAAGCGCGATGGCCCGTCGCATCCAGGGTGCCGGCTACGAACTAGTCGTCTGGAATCGGGACGGCTCCAAGGCCGAAGCGCTGGCCGGGGACATCGAAGTCACCATCGCACCAACGGCGGCTGCCGCAGCGGCGTCGGCCGCCATCATCGTGACAAGCCTTGCAGACGATGCAGCACTTGAAGCTGTCTATCTGGGGCCAGACGGCATCGCAAGCGGAATCCGGCCCGGCTCGATCGCAGTCGACACCAGCACGGTCGACCCGGGCACCATCCTGCTGGTCGGAGAGGCGCTCGACGCGGCAGGAGCAAGATTCTTCGATTGCCCGGTCTCTGGAAGCGTCACCACCATCTCCAACGGCGCCCTGACCATGATGGCGGGCGATCGTGGCGAGCTCGTCGACCAGGTGGAACCGGTCCTCGCAACGATGGCGAAGCGGGTGATCCGGGTCGGCCAACGTGGGTCCGGTGCCGCATGCAAGCTGGCAGTCAACGGAATGCTCCACAGCCTCAACGTCGCGCTCTCCGAGGCACTGGTGCTGGCAGAGAAGGCGGGTGTGGACAGAAGCACCGCATACGAAGTCTTTGCCAGCGGTGCAGGCGGCGCCCCCTTCGTCCAATACAAGCGCAACGCATACGAGCACCCGGAAGACGCCCCGGTCGACTTCCCCCTCGAGATGGTCGTCAAGGACCTGGAGCTGATCACCGGCCTCGGCAAGAAGGTGGGGGCCCCGATGGACCAGGCCGAGACCGGCCTGGGAATTGTCCGCCGGGCTATCGCCTCCGGATTGGGGAACAAGGACCTCAGCGCGATCGCCGTCTATCTGCGAGACGAGGGAGAGTAATGGCCAACCACATCGTCAAGAAGCGCACCGAGCTGGTATTCGCCACCCCGGCCGAGTTCGACGGCAGAAGCTCTGGCTACACGACACACGCCGTTGTAGACGAGGCAGGTGGCGGCGTCCAGATGGGGTTCCGGATGGGCCACCTCGACCCGGAAGGATCCGTCGCCGCCCACGTGCACTCGTTTGAGGAGTCGGTGTACGTCATCGAAGGATCCCTCGTCATCGACACCCCCGATGGGAGCCGCGAGCTGGTCACAGGCGACTACGGGCTGATCCCGGTCGGAGTGACCCACGCCTTCCGTAACACCACGACCTCTCGGGTCGAATTCGCCGAGATGCAAGCACCGCTCCCCCGCGAGCGTTTCGGCTTCGACACCCAATTCCCCGATCCGCTGGTCGCAGCCGAGCCTCGTCCGATCGACGTGCGCGACCCGCGCAACCGCTCATTCGGTCACATCGATCCGAAGTCGATGGACCCCACCCTGCAGACCCAGGAACATCTGGCCCTCAGCGCCAGCATGCGCACCGCCTTGCTCGTCTACTCCGGCATCACCGTCAAGATGATGATCGACTCCGACCTTGGTGCCGACCTCTCGACCATGTTCATGGTGCAGTACGAGCAAGGCGGATTCGCCGGAGCTCACGACCATCCGCTGGAAGAGGCATACCTCATCCTCGCCGGAGAGGTAGAGGCCAGATTCGACGGCAACCCCTACCGCCTTGGCCCCGGCGACATTGCTTGGGCGGGAGTGGGATGCGTACACGAGTTCCGCAACGTCGGTGATGGCTACGTCAGGTGGCTGGAGACCCAGGCACCACAGCCCCCACCGCGCCATTCGTACCGATTCGCCCGCGACTGGGCATATCTCGAAAACGTGATCGCGACCCAAGCAAGCCCGCAAACACAACAGATCAGGAGGGAACAATGAACGAGTTTCCGGTAGCCACCAGCCCCGCTCCCGGGGTAATGGGTGTCGATTGGGAGAACCGGGTCGACTTCGAACGTCTCCGCCAATACCGGCTGGCCCGGGTTCGAGAGATGCTCGAGACGTACGACCTCGGCGCGGTTCTGCTCTTCGAGACGTCGAACATTCGCTACGCCACCGCCACCCAGATCGGCTACTGGGCTTTCAACAAAGGTGAGCGGTATGCGCTGGTGACCAGGAACAGCAGACCTCGCATCTGGGACTTCGGGTCTGCCGCCAAGGCTCACCGCCTCCAGCTGCCCCACCTGTACGACACAACCAACTCGGTCGGCGGCAACACCGGGCTCCAGGGTGCGATCGGGCCTGAGACCGGGCTTCACTCCCGGGCCGCCCGCGAGATCAAGGCCGTGCTCGAGGATGAGGGGATCGCCGCCGAGAAACTGGGCGTCGACCTCGCCGAAACCGGCGTCTTCCTGGCGCTCCAGGCCGAGGGTCTCAACGTGGTCGACGGGCAAGAGGCGATGATGCACGCCCGTGAGATCAAGAACCCGGACGAGATCATCCTGCTCACCCAGGCTTGCGCCATGGTGGACGGCGTCTACCAGAACATCTACGAAGCGCTCAAGCCGGGCATCCGCGAGTCGGACATCGTGGGCCTGGCACACGATCGCCTCTTCCAGATGGGATCGGAGTTTGTCGAAGCGATCAACTCGATCGCAGGCGAGCGATGCAGCCCGCATCCGCACGTCTTCAGCGACCGGCTGATCCGCCCGGGCGATCAGGCCTACTTCGACATCATCCACGTCTTCAACGGGTATCGCACCTGCTACTACCGCACCTTTGCGGTGGGGCGCGCCACCCAGCCACAACGCGACGCCTTCAAGCAGTCCCGGGAGTGGATGGATGCCGCCATAGATCTGGTTCGGCCCGGGATGACCACAGATCAGATCGCCAAAGCGTGGCCCCGCGCCGAGGAGTTCGGGTTCGACGACGAGATGGACGCTTTCGGGCTCCAGTTTGGCCACGGGGTCGGTGTCGGTCTCCACGAACGGCCGATCATCAGCAGGCTCAACTCGCTGGAAACACCCGTTGAGATCAAGGAGGGCATGGTCTTTGCGTTGGAGACATACGCCCCTGCCTCCGACGGACGGTCGGCGGCTCGGATCGAAGAAGAGGTGGTCGTCACCGCAGACGGCTGCAAGGTGATCACTCTCTTCCCGTGCGAAGAGCTCATGGTGGCCAATGCCTACTGAGCCTCTCCACGACTACTCGCTGCGGGAGCCGCGGCCACCGCTGCCGCTCGACCCGGCAATGGCATCGGCCGACCTGTCCCCGGAGATCCGCCTCTCGCTGTACCGCAGGCTCCACGAGCTGCGCCAGTTCGGAAAGCGGGCACATGATCTGTTCCTACAGAACCTGGTGAAGGGGACAACCCATCTCTCGCTCGGCATGGAGGCGATCGCCGCCGGCTTCGGCACCGCGATGCAACCGGACGATTACACGTTTGCCACATACCGCGGCCACGCCCACAGCCTTGCTCGTGGCATGGAGATGGGCCCTGCCATGGCCGAGCTGCTCGGGCGTTCCAACGGCATCCTCGGCGGCAAAGGCGGCTCGATGCACCTGACCGACGTCTCCAAGGGAATGATGGGCTCGTACGCCATCGTCGGCGCCCACATGTGTGTGGCCAACGGGGCTGCATGGTCGGCGCAGATCCGGGGAACGGACCAGGTGGCGGTCGCATTCTTCGGTGACGGCACCACCAACATCGGGGCGTTTCACGAGGCGCTCAACATGGCGAAAATCTGGAACTTGCCGGTTGTCTTCGTATGCGAGAACAACCTGTACATGGAGTACACGCCCATCGACCTCATTACCGCGGTGGCGCGGCCGGCAGCCGACCGGGCACCGGCATACGGCCTGGAGTCGATCCAGATTGACGGCAACGACCCGGACGCCGTCTATTTGACGGCGATGACCGCCATCAAGCGAGCCAGGGCCGGAGAGGGTCCCAGCCTGATCGAGGCGGTCACCTATCGCTCGGGCGGGCATTCCCGAGCCGACCCGGCCAAATACCGCCCGTCGGCCGAGGTCGAGGCGTGGTCCAATCGCGACCCGATCCCTGTCTACCACCAACGCCTCCTCGATCTCGGAGTAGCGGAGGACACACTGCGCGCCATCGAGCGTGAGGTCGCACAAGCGGTGGACGCTGCGACGGAGTTTGCCAAGGCCGGTCCACAGCCTGGAGAGGACATGTTGTTGACCGAGGTGTATGCGGATGGAGGGTCACAATGGCGCAATTGAGCTACCGGGAGGCCGTCGCCGCCGGGATCGCCCAGGAGATGCGGCGCGACCCCCGTCTCGTGATGCTCGGTGAGGACGTCGCCGCCGCCGGTGGAGTGTTCAAGACCACCGTCGGCCTGCTGGATGAGTTCGGGCCAGACCGGGTGCGTGACACCCCGATCTCCGAGCAAGCCATCATCGGTGCGGCCATGGGCGCCGCCATGACCGGTATCCCGGTGATCGCCGAGATCATGTTCTCCGATTTCCTGGCCGTGTGCTGGGACATGGTCGCCAACGAGATCGCAAAAAGCCGGTACATGACAAACGGGCAGGTCAACTTCCCGCTGGTCATCCGCACCGCAAATGGCGGTGGCTCCCGGTTTGGCGCCCAGCATTCGCAAAGCGTCGAGAACTGGGCAATGGCTATCCCCGGCCTCAAAGTGGTGGCCCCGTCGACGCCGACCGACGTAATCGGCCTGCTGGCTGCCGCCATTCGTGACCCCGACCCTGTTGTCTTCTTCGAGCACAAGTCGCTGATGGCCACCAAGGAAGATATCCCCGATGGCGACATCGTCGACGAACTGGGCACCGCCAGAGTCGTCAGGGAAGGCACGGACGCAACAATCGCGGCGCTCGCCCTCATGGTGCCGCGTGCCCTCGATGCCGCCGAACAGCTGGCGGCTGCGGGCGTGTCCGTCGAAGTCATCGATGTCCGCTCGCTAGTTCCACTCGACACAAGGACCCTGCTCACCTCGGTCGAGAAGACCGGTCGCTTCTTCACCGTCGAAGAGAACCCACGGCTGTGCGGCTGGGGTGCCGAGCTCGTGTCCATCGTCGACGAGGAAGCCTTCTGGAGCCTCGATGGGCCGAGTCAGCGGATCACGACCCCGCACATCCCGCTCCCCTCTGCGGCAGCGCTCGAAGACATGGCGATGCCGTCGGCAGACCGGGTCTACGAAACGGTGCACAAGGCTCTCGTAGGCGGGAGGGTCGGAGCGTGAGCGATCGGGTTCTGATCAAGGGCGGAACGGTTCTGTCACTCGATCGTTCGGTCGGCAACATGACGACAGGCGACGTCCTGATCGAGGACGGCACCATCACAGAGGTCGGCAAAGGGCTGCGAGCTCGCAACGCCGAGGTCATCGATGCCAGCGACACAATCGTGATGCCCGGATTCGTCGACACCCATCGTCACACATGGCACTCGCTGTTCCGCAACACGATCCTGGAACCCTCGCCCATCGTTCCTTCGGCCATCGGCCCCCACCACTCACCAGACCATTTGTATGCGGCGACCCTCATCGGACTGCTCGGTGCGATAGAGGCCGGGATCACCACCGTTGTCGACTGGGCCGACATCCCAGACGATGCTCCGTACATCGAGGCAGCCCTCCAGGCACACGCCGACGCCGGGCTGCGCACCGTCTATGTGGCGGCACAAGCGGATTGGGTCGAAGCTCCCCTCGACGGTGATCGGATACGCGCCATCACCGCACATGGGGGGCAGCCGAATCTGACATTTGCATTCGGACCGCGGGACCCGAGCCAGGCCAATCTCGAAGACACCTCCAGGCAGTGGGCGGCAGCCCGCAGTGAGGGCCTGCGCATTCATGCCCACGCCGGAGTCGATCCGTCGGCGCACGGCCTGGTCGCCCGGCTCGGAACATCAGGCTTGCTCGGCGAGGACGTGACCCTCATCCACTGCACCCATCTCGACGACGCCGATCTCGATGCGATCGTTTCTTCTCATGCCTCCGTCTCGCTCACCCCGGCCGCCGAGATGGCCGACGGGCTCGGCGCCCCACCGCTCCAGTCGTTCATCGACAAGAAGATCAGACCGGGTCTCGGCATCGGTAGCGCGCTCGGCATCCCCCGGGGACATGTTCGCCCAGATGCGCTCCGCCAACTCGATGCAACATGCCACCCTGTTCGATCTCAAGCTCGCAGGCAAGGGCGGCGTCCCCAACCTGCTCACCACCCGGGATGTGATCCGCTACGCAACGATCGATGGGGCGGTTGCCGTCGGTCTCCAGGACACGACGGGGTCGCTCAGCCCCGGTAAACGCGGTGACGTCGTCGTGTTGCGAGCCGACCGGCCCAACATCGCACCGGTCAACGACCCGATCGGCGCAGTTGTGTGGGGAATGGACACATCGAACATCGACTGGGTCTTCGCAGACGGCCGGGCTCTGGTCCGGGACGGTTCACTGACCGCCGACGTGCCAAGGGCAAGAGATCTGGCGGTGGCCGCACAGCGTGAGGTTGCTGCGGCGGCCGGGCTACTCACCACCGTGGAGTCAGCGTGACGGCCCGGCGCGCACCATCATCGGCATTGACTACATTCGTTGTGGCGTCGCGCTACATGCCGGTGTTTGTCGCGCTGACTCCTACTCGTTGTTGTGGCGGCAATCTGGGTCCCGGAGACCCTTGGCGGCGTCGCCCTGGCCGCCATCGCTCCGTTCGGAGCACTCCTCGGGATAACGGCGCTCGGTCAGATGCAGGTGGTCATGACCGGCGGGATCGATCTGAGCACGCCCGGCACGTTGACTCTCGCTGCCATGATCATGGTCGGAGTCGGCAACCAGTCCGACGACCGCATCTGGCTAGCGATACTGACCGCACTCGGGGTGGCAGCTCTCATCGGCCTCGTCAACGGGATTCTGATCGGCGGCATCAAGCTCAATCCGCTGATCGTCACCCTTGCCGTCGGCCAGGTCGTGATCGGCGTGGTCAACCGATACGTCCGCACCTTCCCGATCCAGAGCGCGGTACCAAAGGGACTTTCCGACTGGACGTCCAACCGCATCCTGGGCGTCAGCCCCATCTTCTGGGTGGGTATCGCCGTAACGCTGCTGCTCATCGTCACCCTCCGTTACACCACGATGGGACGCCGATTCAAGGCGGTCGGAGCCAACCCGGTGTCGTCTCAGGTCGTAGGAGTACGGGTGACGTTCACCCAGATCCTCGTCTACGTGGTGGCCGCGATGTTCTACGCGGTCGCAGGCATCGCCCTCGCCGGGCTGATCCGCAATCCCGGCGTCAACATCGGATCACCGTATCTCCTCGGCCCGATCGCGGCGGTAGTCATCGGCGGTGCCTCGTTGACCGGCGGTCTTGCCAGCCCGCTTTCGACGCTGATCGCCGCCTTCTTCCTCACCGGTCTCAACCAGATGATGCGCTCACTGGGCCTGCCTACCGCACTTCAGTTTGTGGTTTTCGGGCTCGTGATCATCGGCGGCATGTTGGTCTCAGGCGACCGGATCATCCGGGGCGTGGAACAGGTGCTGCGCGAACGGCGAAGAGGGAACCGCAAGAGAGAGGGAAAGGCAACGATCGTGACGGGAGACACAGGCTGAGTACCGAGACCCAACCCGGAAAACGCTCAGAACGCTGACAACTGACAGGAGGAGGAGAAATGAAACTGATGAGGATCATCGGCCTGATAGCCGTCTTGGCAATGTTGGCTACCGCATGCGGTGGCGATTCAGGTGGGACGACAACGACCACCACCGCGGCGGCGACAGATCAGACCACTACTGCCGCACCGGAAACAACGACAACGGCCGGTGGCACCGACACCACAGCAGCAGCCACAACCACCACAGCGGCGGGCAGCGAAAACGCACTCGCCATGTACGGGGAAGACCCGTCTGCCGCCGATCCGGCGCTGGTGACAAAGGCGCTCGGGCCTGTCGAACCTTCGGACGCGGCGAGCTGGGACATCATCCTGGCGTCGATCGCCCGCGCCAACCAGAATCTCGACCAGGCGACCATCGACAAGGCGATGGAATGCTGGCGCAACCAGGAATGTGACACCGGATCCGGTGGCGATCTGATCATGGGGTATGCGGATGGCGGCGGCGACACCGTCAATGTCTGGCGTGGCGTCAGCCATATGGAGGCCATCCTCCAGGCGCTCACCTACCCCGAGATCGGCACCATCGTCTCCACTGCAGCGAACTTCGACCAGGATCCGGCGGTCCATGCCAATGACATCCGATTCCTGATCCAGCGTGGCGTTGACTTCATCGTCGGATATCCCGACGTCGGAGTGGCACTTGCCCCGGCGGTATCCGAGGCGGAGGCGGCGGGCATCCCCTACCTCTCGTTCTCGGCCGGCTATGTCGGACTGCCCGGCCAGGAGGGTGCGCTCACCCCGGGTCAGGACTACACGTCCGTCGTCGGTGAAGACCTGTGCGCACTCGGTCAGAGCTTTGCCCAGGTCCTCAACGACGGTGTCGGCAGCGGCAAGGTCGCCTTCCTGGGCGGCACGCCGGGCAATGCCCTCACGCTCGGCTGGCAACAGTGTGCCACCGCCGGGCTTGCTGCCGGAGTTGATCTGGTCAACCCGCCCGCCGATGCGAACTCGACCACCGGCGACACCTACTGGGTCAACACGTTTGCCCTCGATGCCGTTCGCGGTCTGCTGACCACGAACCCCGACATCGCCGGATGGGCATACGAGTACTCAGACGGGCTCTACACCGCCCTTCAGGCCTACGACGAGCTGAACATCCCGGTGGCGAACCTCACGGTTGCGTTGCGCACCGACGAGCAGACGCTGTTCTGCGACTGGGTTGATCGGGCCGAGCCCACGTACAACATCTGGTACTCGGCAGGCGGCAACTTCCAATCCAGGACCGCCGTCACCGCAGCCATGTTGAAGCTCCAGGGCGCCGACGTCCCGGGGCAGATCATCGTGCCGCACGTGATGCGCCAGGTCACAGCAGCCGACTGCAACCCGGACCGGGTAAACCCGGTGGTCTCCGGCACCTCGCTGGTACCGGACGCCGTCCTGCAGCAGATGTTCGGCGGCTGACAAACGGCAATACCTGAGGAGCGTCGAATGAACCATGAGCTAGTCCTCGAGATGAAGGGTGTTTCCCGCCAATTCGGGGCGGTACGAGCGCTGACCGACGTCAGCTTCGAGTGCCGCGCCGGCGAGATCCATGCCCTGGTCGGCGAGAACGGCTCCGGGAAGTCGACGCTCCTCGGGATTGCTTCGGGCTTTGTCGACCCTGATCTGGGAGACATCCGGATCGGGGGAAAGCCCCTCAGGCGGGACTCTCCCGCCCTGGCCAGAAAGCTCGGCCTCGCCATGGCATACCAGGACGGCTCGTCGATTCACGCCGAGCCTGTGAAGAACAACCTGTACTACGCGGCGCCTCCCGACCAGCGGCCGGCGTTCTGGCGGAGAAAGAAGTGGGCACGCCGTGTGCTCGCCGAATTCGACCTCGATCTCGAGTTGTTCCCTGACGCTCCTGCTGGCTTTCTCACCCTGGCCGAACGACAACTGTTCGAGGTCGCAAAGGCGCTTGTCACCAACCCCAAGGTGCTGCTCCTCGACGAGCCGACGACCGCCCTCGGCCCCGACGAGGTGGAAGCTCTGCATCGCACCGTCGTGGCGTGCCGGGACCGCGGTGTCGGGGTGGTTTACGTGAGCCACCGGCTGCCAGAAGTCCTCGAAGTGGCGGACCGCATCACGGTGCTCCGCGACGGCACGTACCAGGGCACTTTTGACGCAAGAACGACGAGCGAGCCGGAGCTGGTGGAGAAGATCGTCGGCCGACCCTTCGAGGCTGCATTCCCGGCTCCCACCACCCAGGCAGACGAGAACGTGGAGGTGCTCGTCGTCGACAGCCTCCAGGGACAGTCGTTCGGTCCGGTCAGCTTCACGCTGCACCGGGGGGAGGTCGTTGGTGTCGCCGGTGCCGAGGGCAACGGGCAACCCCAGCTCTTCGACTGCCTCGCAGGAAGAGTCCCCCCTCGGGCGGGAAAGGTCGTGTGCGACGGCAAGGATCTGAGCCTCATCTCGACCCATGAGGCAGTGGGCGCCGGCATCATGTTGCTCCCCGGGGACCGCAAGAACGAGGCACTGATGGGAGTCCTCGGGGTGAAGGTGAACGCGACCATTCAGTCGCTTGGCAAGTTCTCGCGGTTTGGTTTGCTGCGAAGGCGGGTAGAGCGGGCTGCGGTCGACCGGCTCGTCGACCAGCTCGAGATCCGAACGCCGTCCCTCGACCAGCCGGTGGAGTTCCTGTCCGGTGGCAACCAACAAAAGGTCTCGGTCGCCCGGTCGTTCCTCAGAGAGCCTTCGGTCATCCTGGCGTATGAGCCGACACAGGGAGTCGACGTCGGCTCGCGCTTCGACATTTACAAAGCACTCCGCTCTCGCAGCGACGACGGGGCGGCTCTCCTGGTCAAGTCGAGCGACCCGATAGAGCTCTCCGGTCTTTGCGATCGTGTGCTCGTGATGTCACGCGGCACCATCATCGAGGAGATACCGGGAGACGAGCTCGATGAAGTCCGCATCGTCGAAGCCATCGTCAGGGGACCCGGGATGTCGAAGGCTGCCCGCTCACCACTCGGCGTTGCGATGCCAAAAGCCCCGATCAGTCACGCCACAACCAATCACGAGGCGTCATGACTGCAGAGATACAAGACCACCGGGACCGATCGAGTGCGGCAACTCGCCCGCAAGGTCATCCGCAACGCCCGCGACAAGAACAAGTGGCGCAAGGTGATCAAGGTGCGTCTGTGGATGCCCGTCGCCCTGCAGGTGCTCCTGATCATCGGGCTCCTCTGGTACACAAACAATCGGTTCGAGGGCTTCATCAACCAGGCGAACATTCTCAACATCCTGCTGCTCGCTATGCCTCTATCGCTGGCAGCGATAGCGCAGACACATGCGATCCTGGTCGGGTATCTCGACCTATCCGTCGGGGCAACGATCAGCTTCGGGGTCGTTGTCGGCTCGTTCCTGATCGGGGGCGACGCTACGACTGGCCAGATCCTGATCGGGGTCCTTGCGGTCCTCGGGTGTGGTCTCGGTGTCGGCCTGGTCAACGCCGGGCTGATCCGGGGAGTGAAGATCCCATCCCTGATCACCACGCTGGCAACACTGAGCATCCTCGATGGGATATCGCTGACCTTGCGCCCGACGGCGCAGGGGATCATCAGCCCCAATCTGGTCTCGTTCCTCACCAAGAGAATCGGTCCCATCCCTATCGCCTTCATCCTCATCGTCCTCGGTGCCGGCTTGCTGGACGTCTGGCTACACGCCTCCGGCTCTGGTCTCCAGGTACGAGCCGTCGGGTTCGACGAGCGGGCCGCCAAACGCGGGGGCATCAGCACCAACTGGGTCCGGGTTCGGGCGCTCCTACTCTCGAGTCTGCTCGCCGCCGTCGCCGCCTTCTTCGTTATGGCCCGCTCCCCCATCGGCAACCCCCAGATCGGGACGCCGTTTGCGCTCAACAGCATCACCGCCGCGGTGCTGGGAGGGGCATCGCTCGCAGGCGGGCGTGCCACCTTCGTCGGAAGCACGGTCGCTTCGATCCTGCTCGCTCTGATCATCACGGTCCTGCCATTCCTCGGCCTGTCCCCCGACGACGGCTCGATGATCATCGGTCTGCTGGTCCTGGCCGGGATCGTGCTGTTCCAGGTGGGAGACCTCAAGGAACTGGTGAAGCGCAACTACAGGCGGGGACGCCGCCTCGTGCTCGGCAGCCGGGTTGTAGAAAGCACTGAGATCCCTGCCTTCTATCCCGAGGGAACCGATTTCTCGGTGGCGCCCGCCAGCCAGGATCCTCATCAGGAACGGCATCGTGCTCAGCCTCGACCCACAGATCGGTGATATGCCGGACGGGGACGTCCTAATCGAGGGCGAGCACATCGTCGCGGTCGGGAGAGACCTGAACGCAGCAGACGCGGAAGTCATCGATGCCACCGGCATGATCGTGATGCCGGGTTTCATCGACAGTCACCGGCACATCTGGGAGGGCTTGCTCCGCAACATCGGCACCGATGTCCCGCTGGAGGGAAGGACCAGCTACATCTCGTTTGTACTCCACAAACTGGCGCCGGCGTTTCGGCCGGAAGATGCCTACGTCGGCGATCTGCTTTCGGCGCTCGGAGCGATCGATGCCGGAGTAACGACACTACTCGACTGGTCTCACATCCAGGGATCACCCGCCCATACGGATGCGGTGGTCCAGGCTCTGAACGATTCCGGGATGCGGGCTGTGTTCGCATACGGCTTCCCCTGGTGGGGCAAGTGGGAGGAACGACAGCCAAGCTGGTTCGTCCGGGCCGCCACCGAGCATTTCTCGACGACCGACCAGAAGGTGACGCTGGCATTGGCCGCCCCCGGGCCGGAGTTCACCGACTTCGAAGTGTCCCGTGATCACTGGAAGCTCGCCAGAGAGACCGGAGCGAGAATCACCACCCACGTGGGAGTTGGCAGCTATGGGTTGGACGGGAAGGTCCAGGAGATGGGTCAGGCCGGGCTGCTTGGCCCCGACACGACGTATATCCACTGCACGACCCTCAACGACACCGAGATCCAGATGATCGTCGACAGCGGAGGCTCCGTCTCGCTCGCTTCGCCGGTCGAGATGATGATGGGTCACGGCATGCCCCCTATCCAGAAGTTCCTCGACCGGGGCCTCCGGCCCAGCCTGAGTGTCGACGTGGAAACCAACGTGCCGTCCGACATGTTCAACCAAATGCGCTCGATCCTCGCTCTGCAGCGCAACCTGGCTGCGACGAACGGCAGCGACCCGGTATCGGCACGTGAGGTGGTGTCATACGCCACAGTTGAGGGAGCACGGGCAAACGGGCTCGACTCGAAGGTGGGAACCCTCACCCCCGGCAAGCAGGCAGATGTGATCCTGCTGCGCACCGACCGGATCAACGTCTCGCCGCTCAACGACCCGGCCACCGCCGTCGTTCTCGGCATGGACACGGGCAATGTCGACACGGTGTTGATCGGCGGGCGCATCATGAAACGCAACGGAAGGCTGCTCCACGTCGATTGGCCGTCCGTGCGAAGGCAGGCCGACGACGCACGTGATCACGTCATCGCCAAGTCCGGATATCGTCCGCCGAAGATCTGACCGAACGGAGCGCTACCCGGTCAAGGCCGGCTTCACGTCGGTGGAGATCTTGCCGATCGAGAACGACTTCTTCCGTTTCTACCGGCTGCGCTGAGTCGGCACCGGACGATATGGTCGAGCGGTCCCGGCTGTCGGGGCCCCTCTGTCTTCTTTCGGTCAGATCTGTGACAGCAGCAGGAACCCGGCCGCCGCAGTCGCACCAAGCGACGTGACTCCGGAGAGCATCACGCCCGTCTCGAGGATCCGATTGCGAGCAACGTGACCGGCGGCACCGACGAACATCAGCAGTGCTGTTACGAGGAAAAGCACACCCGTAGCCACCGCCAGCCCACCTCCGCGAGCAACCAGACCGATCCCGGCGGAGAGGCCGCCGAGCGACCACACCGTGTACCCCAATACCACTGCCGCACCGCTCATCGATGTCGGTCGATCGTGGAAGCCGACGATCTCGTAGGCGGCCCTTGCCGCAGCCTCATCGGTGCCGTACAAATCGGCCAGCCCCCGCACCACCGTGTACTGCATCCAATAGCCAACGGCAGTGATGGCCGGGTACAGCACGCCGAATGCAACGGCGAGCGCCGCCGCTGCGGGCGCCTCGTCCCACAGCAGAGTACCGAGGCCAAGCCAGACAGGGACGTACGCAAAGGTGACGAGCGTCGTCGGGAGGAAGCTCGCAACCCTGGCAGCTCCATGCTGCCTGATGAAGTCGAGCTCCTCGCCGGCGGTGCTTCCCCGCGGCAACGCGGGCAGAGTGACCATGAGGATCAGCCACAGGAGAGTCAGGGCAGCGGCAACGAACGCAGCAATGCCACCGAACAGAACCAGCGCCTTCATGCCCTCTGGAATGGTGAACGAGGCGAGCATCTCCATCTCCTCCGCCGAGGACCGCGGTGGCCGTCCGGCTGTGCGCCTTCCCCTCCTCGGTCCTTCACGGCCGGCTAGCCACAACTGTAGTGAGCCGTCCCGGCGGCCGACTCTCCCAGATATCTATTTGACTAGATGTTTATAACTTTCATAGAATCGGCGCCGTGGGAGAGAACACGTCCCGGGACGGATCGGAGATGGCGCGACGGATCACCGTCGATCACAACAGCCGCGTCCAGCTCTCCACCCAGATCGCCCGCCAACTCAGCTGGCTGATCGCCACCGGTGTGCTTCAGCCCGACGACTACCTCCCCGTCATCACCGACCTCGCCGACCAGATCGGGGTCAACGTCCACACCGTGCGAGCCGCCTACCGGCAGCTCGCCGACGACGGGCTGATCTCGATGCGAAGGGGCACCCGCACCACGGTGCTCGGCTACGACCGGCAGCGGGCCTGGGCAGGCACCGACCGCCACTCCAGCTTCACCATCGGGGTGCTGGTTCCCGCGTTCACCGATTATTACGCCGACTTCCTCGAAGCCGTCGCCAACGCAGCGGAGGTCGAGGGTTGGCTCCCGGTCATCTGCCAGACCCACCACCACAACCCGCAGGTCATCTCCCGCTACATGGACCAGCTCTTCAGCCGCAACGTCGACGGCATCATCGTCATCCACTTCGAGACACCGGGCAACACCGAAGCGGTCTCCATATTCGAGTCGTCGGCTGCCCTGCGGCCTCTCGTCTTCGTCGACAGTGCTCCCATCGGCACGAACTCGCAGATCGTCGTCGACAGGACTGCCGGGGGCTACGAAGCCGTCCAACACCTCATCGGCCATGGTCACCAGCGCATCGGCTACCTCGCTCCCCCGGTCGACTGGAGCTCCAGCGTCCTGCTCGGCAACGGCTACGCCAAAGCCCTCGATGAGGCCGGAATGGAATTCAACATGGACCTCACGGCCCACACCACCGACTTCTCGCTCGAGGCAGGGGCCAAAGGCGCAACCCAACTGCTGCAACAGACCGATCCGCCTACTGCGATCTTCTGTGCGGGCGACATCCTTGCCCTCGGAGCGATCCGCGCCTGCAACGAAATGGGCCTCAGCGTCCCGAACGACGTCGCCATCATGGGCTACGGCGAGATCCCGTTCGCCTCCCTGGCCGCGCCGTCCCTATCGACCATTCGCATGCCGGCCGATCAGCTCGGCTACGAAGCCATCCGCACTCTCCGGCGTGCCATCGACGACGGTGCCGTCCAACCTTCGGTAACCGTCGACACCACACTCGTTCCCCGCAGATCTTGTGACTGTCCACCAGACAACGGCCTTCCCCCGGCCCGAACCATCCGAAAGGAACAACCATGAAGAACCGAGGGCGTATCTCCAGCTGGCTGGTACTGCTGGTCGCCGCGGCCATGCTCGTCGCTGCGTGCGGCAGTGACGACGGCGGGTCGACGACTACTACTGCCGCAGGCGGCGACACAACTACAACCACCACAGCCGCCGCGGGCGGCGAAACGACCACCACTGCAGCTCCCGAGACCACCACGACCATGGCCGCAGAGCCGGTGTCGGTGTCACTGCGCCTCCCCTGGTTCGTGAGCGCTCAGTTCGCCGGGTCCTACGTTGCCCTCGCCAAGGGCTTCTTCGCAGACGAGGGTCTCGATGTGACCATCAACCCGGGCGGATTCGACATCAACAGCATCACGCTGGTCGCCGCAGGCAGTGACACGTTCGGTCTCCACGACACCAACTCCCTCGTCTTCGCCGCCTCAGAAGAGATCCCACTCATTACCGTCGCCACCTACCTTCAGAAGCACCCCGGCGCCATCATGGCCCTTGAATCATCGGGATACGAGACCCTCGACGATCTGGTCGGAGCCACCATCGGCTTCCAGGAAGGTGGCCCATGGCAGCTCACCCAGGCAATGTTCGTCAAGAACGGCATCGACCCCGATTCGCTCAAGCAGATCGCAGTCGGATTTGATCTCACTCCGCTGTTCCAGGGCGACATCGACCTGATGACCGTGTTCTCCACCAATGAGCCGATCCTGGCCGAGATGCAGGGATTCCCCGTCACCGTCTTCGTCCCGTACGACTACGGAGTAGAGACCTCGGCCAATGCGCTGTTCACCACCAAGAGCTACTACGACGAGCATCCTGACGTCGTATGCGCCATGGAGCGAGCCATCGCCAAGCGGTTGGGAGTACGCGCTTGCCAACCAGGACGAGGCGGCCGATATCGTCGTCGCCGCCGATCCCGACAACCTCGATCGGGAGAAGGAACTGATCAGCCTGGCCGCCATCGAAGACTCCGTCCTCACGCCGGATGCCCTGGACCAACGGCATCGGCTCGATGACTGAGGCTCGCTGGCAGACCACCGTCGATGTTCTCAAGGAGTACGGCGGGCTCGACACCGACGTCGATCTGAGCTCTGTCTACACGGACGCCTGCTTCTCCAACTGATCCCCCCACAATCGGGGTGGGCCGCTCACACGCCGGCCCACCCCGGTTCCTCCCCCAACAGAAGGGATCTCGACTCGATGGTCTTTGACAAGAACGCAAACACGTCAGGCAAGCGCCAGTATCACCTGAAGGTGAAGCCAGGCGATGTCGCCGACTACGTGCTGCTCCCCGGTGACCCTGCTCGCGTGCAAATGATCGCCGATCACATCGACGAGCCCAGCGAAGTCGCCTACAACCGTGAGTACCGCACCATGACCGGGTCGTACCACGGCATCGAGGTCACCGGCACGTCGACAGGTATCGGCTGCCCATCGGCCGCGATCGCGGTTGAAGAGCTGGCAAACGTCGGCGCCCGCACATTCATCCGAGTCGGCAGCAGTGCTGCCTTCATCCCGGGGATCAAGACGGGCGACATCATCATCAACACCGGCACCATGCGTCTCGATGGAACCAGCGCCGGCTACGTCGATCCCGGCTTCCCCGCGGTCCCGGACCACTTCCTGGTGCGAGCCCTCATCGATGCTGCCGAGGAGCTGGCCGAGGAGCGCGGCTTCGGGGTACATATCGGCATCAATGCCTCGAGCGACGCGTTCTATGCAGAGACGCCTGAAGTCATCGAGAACCTGATGAAGCACAACATCACGAACATCGAGATGGAGAGTTCCGCCATCTTCACCATTGCTCATCTCCGCAAGCTCAAGGCGGCGATGGTATGTGCGGTGTCGTACAACTACACCACACCCGAGAACATTGACTACGAGGGCGAGAACCTGGCATTGCGCCGGGGTTGGGATGACGCCATCGATGTCGCGTTGGAAGGCATCCGTCGATTCGAGGCATCGAGAGGCTGACCATGACCGAGCCGGGCACCAGCAAAGGCATCGTCCTCGATTCGGTCGGGATGCGGTTCGGCGGCGACAATCCCGTCACCGCGCTCGACGACATCAGCTTCACCGTCGGCGACGGAGAGTTCATCGCCATCGTCGGGCCGTCGGGCTGTGGCAAATCCACCCTGCTGCGGATAGTTGCCGGGCTCCTCGACCCAACCGCAGGAACGGCGACGGTGCACGGCAAGACGCCCGAGCAGGCACGCAGAGATGTCGAGTTCGGTTTCGTCTTCCAGAGCCCTGTGCTCTTCCCCTGGCTGAAGGCACTCGGCAACGTCCTGCTGCCGGACCGGATCCTCGGGGACCGCAGCCCCACCCACGGCGGCGGCACCGAGGCCTTGGGAAGACGCCTGCTCGCCGATGTCGGCCTCGAGGGGTTCGAGGACCACTACCCGGGCCAGATGTCCGGCGGCATGCGCCAGCGGGTGGCATTGGCACGTGCCCTCATCTACGAGCCGTCGACGCTGCTCATGGACGAGCCGTTCGGGGCACTCGACGAATTCACCAGGGACCGGCTGAATCTGCAGCTTCTCGACGTCTGGGAGCAAGCAAGCGCCACGGTGCTATTCGTCACCCACAGCATCCAGGAGGCGATCTTCCTCGCCGATCGCGTAGTCGTGCTCAGCCCTCGCCCCGGTCGCATCGCACGCATCGCCGACATCCCGTTCCCTAGGCCCCGCAGCCTCGACCTTCGCTACGACGCCGAGTTCGCCGCGCTCAACGGCGAGCTGCGCGCCCTGCTCGAGATCGACAGCGACGGCATATCTCCGATCGCGGAGGACTCACCATGAGCAAGACCACCGAGACCCGTCGCTGGCGACTCTTCATCCCCGCCGCACTTCTGTTCGTCACAGCTCTCGTGGGATGGCAGCTCATCGTTGCTGTGATGGACGTGCCCACCTACATCGTCCCCAGCCCCACCCAGATCGGCAGCGAACTGATCGCATCGGGACCGTCCCTCACGGTCGATCTCGGCTGGACCATGCTTGAGGCGGTGCTTGGGTTCGCCGTCGGCAGCACGGCAGCATTCCTCGCCGCGGTCGTTTTCGTCCACGTGCCCATCGTCGAACGTGCCGCGTTCCCCTGGGCGATCGTGCTGCAGACCGTCCCCATAGTTGCCATCGCCCCGCTGCTCACCATCTGGTTCGGCTTCACCCTGGTGCCCGAAGGTGGTCATCGCCGCCATCATCTGTTTCTTCCCCGTGCTGGTGAACACCACGCGAGGGTTGCGATCCGTCAGCGGCCAGGCGCTCGAGTTGATGAGCGTGCTCTCCGCACGCAAGTCGGCAGTCTTCTGGCGGCTCCGGGTGCCCAGCTCGCTGCCGTACGTATTCGCTGGCCTCCGTGTGGCGGCGACGCTGTCGGTGATCGGGGCCATCGTCGCCGAGTTCACCGGATCAGACCGAGGCATCGGGTATGTCATCGTGCAGGCGAGCTACCGCATCGATACCAGGCTGATGTTTGCGGGTATTGCCCTCTCCTCCATCGGCGGTATCGTGTTCTTCAACCTGATTGGTTGGATCGAGAACAGGGTGCTGCATTGGCCGGACGCTCGCCTTCAGGAGCAATAGAAGCCGCCAAGTACCTAAGTCGAGGAAAAGGCATCGAGCACCCGGGTGACGTCCTTCGGCTCACTCGAGGAGACGATCCGGCTCAGCCACCGCACCACCGGATTATCTCCGAGGATGGCGGCGCCGAGCTCACTCGTCTCACGATCGCGTGTTTCGATAATCGAGACCACGTCGGCCGGCCGTGAAGTGAGGTCGACGGCGAGCTCCCAGGCGCGGTCGCGGGCGTTGGCGATCGCCATCTCCATGATCCGCTCGTCCAAACGGATCCCGATCCGGTCGATGAGCGCCATACGACGCGACACCGTGCCGAGGGTTCCCTGCAACCGGTCGAGGTTCGTAAACAGGATCTCGTTGACCCGCAGGAAGTCGGCGTGCAAATCGCCGAGATGGTCACTCTGCACCTCGGAGACCGAGATCCCGAGGTCGAGGTTGATATGAGCGTTCATCCCGGCGAGGAGGTGCTGGGTGATTGTCCTTCGTCTCCCATCGGTGGCAGCCGTAAACGCCACTCGCCACGAGTCGGGCGGCCTGGTGCCGCTTTCCCACATCCGGAGTGCAGCGAGGTACCGATCGGCAAAGGTCACCGCCAGCTGCTCCATCCGCGGGCAATCGTCGAAGAACCCGGACTGCACACCTTCGTGAATCTCGGCAGTCACCGACCGATACATGGCAGGGAAGATCCCGATCGTGCTTCGCTCCTTGCGAGCCCGGGCGATCACGTCATCCAGGTTCGCAAGCACGTCAGCGAGCCGGCGCGGCTGCTGTTTGTCGTTGCCTGTCATCCCGGCCACCTCCCGCCTTCGAGGGTAGCCGCCTTCCCCGCAACCGGCCCTATGAGTTCACTTGGCCCGGCGGCAATACACGACACGGGACGACGAGCCGAGCGATCGGCATAGGAGTGTGCCACGTGCCGGCTCCATGGCTGCCTAGGAGGCTCGTCCAGCGATCCATTGGATCTTATCCGCGGGGCTTTCTCGCCGACTGGCTCCTAATCCGGCTGAACAAAGGTGAGCGGATGGCAAGAAACGACAACGGGGGGAAACGAACGGGCGCGAGTGCGCCCGTGCCGACCGGTCGGCCGCTCCACCGATTCCGTCAGCGGCTCGAGTCACTCAGGATCGGGACCCTGGTGACAATTGCAGGAATCACCGTCGGTGTGCTGGCGACCGCGGCTGTCGCGACGAGCCTGGTCGGCACACAGTGGATCAGGGATGCCGAGACAAGCCAGTCCGAATGGGCGCAGAGCGAGGAGCATATTCACGCCATCTACAACCTCGCATCCGTCCAATTCCTCTCCATCGTCGACGCCTCCTCGGGCATGCCAGCGCAATTCGAGCGCCCTGTCTTTGCCCCCATCGCCACCCACGCCGCCCAGCTGATCAGCACCACACTCGGTCAGCGAGCAGAGAGCGTCGGCGAAGAAGAAGCAGCCATCCTCGGGGCTGCGGCCAACTTCGATTCCGCTGTTGCCGACGCCGTAGCCGCAGACACCTCGACCCTGTCGGCCCCTGCCGGGCCCCTCGACCATCTCGAGGACGCGTTCCTGGCACTTCAGGTCGCTCTCCGGGACCTCTCCGACGTCATCACCACCACCAGAGAAGACACCATGGGGGGATTGTCGGCCAGGGCCGACTGGGCCATGCTGGGTCTGATCGCAGCATTCGTACTCGGTATAGCCATGTTCACCATCGCGTGGGCTCTCGGTATGCGTATCCGCCAACGGGAAAGAGCACTCCAACTGAAGATCGCGAACGACAGGGAGCTGCTCCAGACCGTGGTGGACGCTTTGCCGGAGTCGGTGATCTGGAAGGACCCCGACTCTCGGGTGCTCGGATTGAATCGCGGGCTGGAAGAGCGGCTGGGACAACACAACGTTGGCGTGCACCTTGGCGAGCGGCTCTCCGATGGCCCTCTCGGCCCGAGAATGCAGATCTACATCGACGAGCTCGAGGCCATGGAGGCAAAGGTGATCGAGACCGGTGAAGCAATCCTGGATCACCAGATGACACGCCCCGAGCTCAACACCATCGATCGGACTGTGCTGCGCAACGCGATCCCGCTCCGCCACGGAGACAAGATCGTCGGAATGGTGTCCACCACCAGAGATATCACCGATGTCGTCAACCTGGAGCGCTCCCTAGCCTCGGCGCGTCGGCTGGAGAGCATCGGACAGCTGTCGGCCGGGGTCGCCCACGAGATCAACACTCCCGTGCAATACGTCACCGACAACTGCGCCTTCCTCCAGGGGTCCTTCGCCGACCTTGTCGACGCCGTCACTGCGCTCGGCTCGATCGCAGACAGGCACGAGCCCGAGGCCGCCACCCTCATCAAGAAACAGGCCGATCTCGACTTCCTGCTCGAGGAGATTCCGGACGCGGTGAACCAATCCCGCGAAGGTCTCGACCAGATCGCCAAGATCGTTCGAGCAATGAAGGCGTTCGCTCATCCGGGCGGTGACATGGCCGAGACCGACATCAACTCGTTGGTCAAGACGACCGTCGACGTCAGCCGCAACGAGTGGAAATACCACTCAGACATCGAGCTCGACCTCGCCGACGACATGCCATACCCGCGCTGTGACGAGGGCCAGATCAAGCAGGTGCTACTCAACATGATCATCAACGCCGCCGACGCCATCGCCGAGGCGCTGGCCGAGCGCGGAAAGGGCAAAGGTGTAATAACAATCACCACCCGGGCCAGCGACAACACGGTCGCCATCAAGGTCGCGGACACCGGGACCGGGATCCCACCTGAGGTCCAGAAACGGATGTTCGAACGATTCTTCACCACTAAGCCCGTCGGCCGGGGCTCGGGTCAGGGCCTTGCGATCTGCTACGACGCGGTGACGGCCCATGGTGGCAACATCGACGTGGATTCCACCGTCGGCGCCGGTACCACGTTCACCATCACCCTGCCCATCACACCGCCGGAGCAAGGGCTCGACGACAGCGACGGGTAGCAGCCAGCATCGATACACGGCTGACCAACCGTGAGCCAGTGGCAGTTCGCCCTGCCAAATTCACATATGCCCCGATAGGGTTGCCATCATTGTGAGAGGGGTAACTGGGAGCCTTGTGACGGTTGCGCTCGTGGCGGCGTTCGCCTTCGCCTTGCCTGCGACGGCTCTCGCCCAGGACATGGCCGTACCCGCCGACTCATGCATCGGCATAGTCCATTTCCCCGACGACCCCATCGGAGACGCACCCTCGAAAATGATCGTCGGCGTTGTGATGCCACCCGAGTATGCAGGAGACGACTTCACCTTTGAGTTGTCCGGTGCCTCAGGCGATCAGGTCGGCACCGGCATCGTCGGGCCCAACGGGCTTGCCTTCGCAGAGGCACCCCTCTATTCGTACGGTCCACATCAGATCACGAAAGCCACAGTCTCCAACGCCGCCGTCACTCCAATCGATCCCACAACGATCGGTGACGGCGGAAGCTATGTCGTCGACGACACCCAGCCGGTCTGTGACGAGACCGTGTTGACCCCGCTTGTCGTGAGAGACAACCGACCACAACTTCAACGACCACAACTTCAACGACCACAACTTCAACGACCACAACTTCAACGACGAGCACCACAACGGGTACCGCGGCGCCCGAAGCGACCACCGTGGCGCCGACCACCACAGCCGCCCCAACCGCGGCACCGGCCGGCGAGGGTGGAACCGGCAGCTTTCCGTGGCCGGGGGTCCTCATCGGTGGTGGTCTGATACTGATCATCGGCGGAGCTCTGGTGGCGATGGGCAGCAAGAAGGACTGCGACCGGGAGCGGGAGAACCTCGCCAGAGCCAGGCACCGCCTCGGTGAGATCAACGAGACGCTACAGGAAGCCCTTCACGACATGGAGGGGCATGAAGACGAGATTCGAGATCTCACCGCTGAACTCGAGAGCCTGAACAAATCGAAACAACGCGGCTCGATAACCGACAAAGGGGTGAAGTACTACACCCACAACGGTGAGCGCATCCCGGAATACGAGGTCGACGTCGAGATCGAATACGTGAAATCACTCATCGAGATCGCCCGACAAGCGCACGCCGCCGATGAACGGCGCGTCAAGGAGTGGCACGAGAAATTCCAGAAGGCAGAACGCGAAGTGCGCCAGGCGCAAGAAGCGCTTGCCAGGTGTCTCGGCGAGGAGCAGCCAGCAGCAGCCCCGACACCAACCCCGACAGGCCACCCGGGCACGGCAGAGCCAAGTGGGCCGCAACGACCCGGGATCTCAACCCAACCACCACCCGAACCGCCGAGCAGGACCGGATGCCAGGAAGGCGCCACGTACACGAAAGTCGGAAAACCGGATCGTCTTCGCCCGGTCGTCGACTTCTCGGTGATCGTCACCGTGAGGCCGGAGTCGAAACGGAAGGTCGAAGAGACAGACGCCATCACAATCGGCCTCGGGGAGGCGGTCACCAACCTGGGCATCATCGGCAAAGCACTCGGTGCCGGTGGGGCCGTCAACTCGATCAAGAGTGGGCTCGGCGGGCTCGCCGCCGGCAAGTACATCATGGGTGCCGGAGGCCTCGCCAAGGGCACCGCTGAAGGTGCCATGGCCTCCGGGATCACCGACATCTCGATACCAACCTCGGGCAAGGAAGCGCTGGTCGAAGCCCTGCGACAGACGGCGAAGATCGGCAAGATGATCTCGACGAAGATCGGCCAATGGCTGAGGATGAATCAGCTCTACGACGTCCACCTCACCCAGTTCGTCCAGGTGATCATCGCCACGCCGCACGACAACTATCGCTGCGTCGACGGTGAATGGAAATGCGAGCGGATCTGGGAATACTCGGTGGGCAAGCTCAAGCTCGCTGGCAAGCCGAACATCCGAACGTTCCGCCTCGAATCCGATATCCAGCGGCACCAAATGCAAGCTCACATCAACACGCTCGGCAGACGCGCCCAGCAAGCCGTCGCAAAATCGCTGAAGGACCGGGCCGAGTTCGACGCCCGCCACCAACCTGGTTCGTGCAAATGAGCCGACGAGCGTTAGGCATCGCCATGATCATCGCAGGGGCCATGCTCATAGTTGCCGGAGCCTTCGCTCTCGCCGGGTCGTCCGAGCCAGCATCCATCGACGCAGCGCCGACCACGACCGGCACGGCACCGACCAGCGTAACTACCGCGGTTGCCCCGGCGACCACCACCACGACGTCGACGCCAACAACAACCACAGCCGCCACCACCACGACAACTAGCACAGCCCCGACGACCACCGTCCCGCAGGCGTCTATCGAAGGCTTCGCCGCCGAATACGCAACAGCAACCGAAACCGACGACGTCGCTTTCCTATTCGATCACCTATACCCGGCGGTACGCGACGCTTTCGGAGCCGATCTGTGCCGCAACTGGGTAAAAACCGAGATAGTCGCCATCAGCGACTACCGGGTCACGGGAGAGATAACCGGCCCTTTGGCGACCACACTGTCGGTCGCGGGTACGTCGATCCCCGTCGACCAGTATTACTCGGCACCGATCTCGTTCACATTCCAGGGTCAATCGTTTGATGGACAGGCCACCTGGGTGGTCGAAGACGGTCAGGTCTACTGGGCAGGCGAGTGCCGCTGAGCCCGGCAGAACTCAGTTGTAGTGCTTCACTTCCTGCCAGATGTCGGCGAGAGAGCGCTGCGGGTCGAGACACAACCACAGCGGGAGACCATTCTCCTCATTCGCTATGTCCCACGGATTGGTGATCGTGCCTGCCCGCGCGACGTCGGGACAGATGCTCTCCAGGACGCCGCCTACCCCGCCGACCCCGATGATGGGGCCCTGACCCGACGGTGGGCCCCACAACCAGTAGTTGTTGTGGCCGCTAGAAGCAGATGGAAGACCGGCGTCCCCGCCGAGCACATCTACGGCACCGGCCTCACCGTACGACCCGGTGAAAACCACAGTGCCGGCACGATCACCGGCCGGGATGGTGTCGTAGACACCCGAGATCTGGTCGATCAGCTGCGGCCAGCCCGCCGTCTCACCCAGCTCACCGGTCAGGTCGATGTAGTGCACCCACGATAACGGCACCAGGGGAAGTGCGATGAACGCCCCGACTACAACGGCGATGCGGGTGCTACTCAGCATCGACTCGAGACGGGCCCCGCGCTCCATCCCATAGGCTCCGGCCGCCAGCAGCAACGGGTACATCCCGGCCATGTAGTACGACTTGCCTCCGGTGAACAGGAAAACAGCAAACAGCACCACAAACCCGATCCCGATCGGTTGCCACCGGCGCATCTCGGGGTCACGAAGCAGCAGCCACAAACCGTACGCGGCGGGGATGACGAGCACAAGTGAGAGCAACCCGATCTGCTCGAGGGCAAACGCGATCGGACCGTCGCTACGGTCGGCCAGCGACCCTGCCATCTCCAGCTGCGGAAAGGAGTGGGCCGCCTGCCAGATCACGTTGGGGAGAGCAATCAGCACCGCCAGGCCTGCACCCGCCACCGGCCAGGCGCTGACAAGAACACGTCGCTGCCTGGTGACCACCACCCCGATGAGGACGGCAATCGCCATGAGGCCGATCAGGTACTTGTTCTGCACGCCGATGCCAACAACGGCACCCACGGCCAGCCAGCGTCTCGGGTCGTCTCCGTCGAGGAGCCCGACCAGAAGCCACAGCGCCACCGCAGACAGCACGTAGTCGAAGGTGGCGGTACTGAGCAGATGCCCGATGGCAAGCGCGTACCCGGCTCCCCCGCCGGCAAGCCCCGCAA
Organism: uncultured bacterium; assembly: GCA_963777645.1. GTDB lineage: Bacteria > Actinomycetota > Acidimicrobiia > Spongiisociales > UBA5794 > JAAETI01. The sequence goes on from CAVZRA010000006.1 coordinate 51,570, forward strand.
ACAACTGGGCCCGATGCCCGGCACCAAAGCGTCGTGCGGTGAGCGCCCCGACGATGACCACTGCCCCAATCGCAAATGCCGGGAGAACCCGCAGCGCAATCGGGGACGTGCCACCAATCGTCTCCGCCACCCGGGCCAGCAACGGGGTCAGCGGAGGCTGGTCGATGAACCCCCAGTCGAGGTTGCGGCCTGCGACGAGGAAGTAGAGCTCGTCGCGGTGAAAGCCGTATCGAGCCGACACGAGCAATTCCATCAGGGTTATCGCGGCCGCCGTCACCCACACGTCACGCCCGAGCCGCCCCGGCTCTCGGTTGATCGCCCCTGAGTTCATGCTCCCCGCCTCTTGATCCTCACAAGAAGATACCCAACAGGGCTCACGACTGTGCGGACAACTCCCAGCAGACTCCCAGCGTCATTTCACACTGCTCTTATGCGAACGTGCTTGTGTCGGGATTGACGAAAGGAGTCGACATGAGACACTTCCCATATGGCTACGAGCGGAACTACCTCGACTGGCTGTTCCCGATCCTCATGCTTGCCCTCCTCGCCGGGTTGGTCGTGCTTCTGGTGTGGTCATTCCGTCGGCCTCGCCTCGCCGGGGGTGACGTCGACCCGTTGCGCCGGGCCGCAGCCCGCTATGCAGCAGGTGACATCGAACGGGTCGAATTCGAGCGCATCCAGCGCGACCTGACGACAACGCCGACGGCGACCACTCCACTGGGGGACGCGGCCTTGCGGTTGGCCCGTGGCGAGATCACCACAGAGGAATTCGACGCCATCAAGACCCGCCTCGAAGACAAAGAGGGCACGTAACGCCGACCCGGGCAAACGCGCCGCAAGAACCGTCCGATGCACCGACGACCGCGCCCGGCTCCGGTCGGTCCCCACCTCCGCGATACTGACACCTATGGACATGCGACAAGTCACAACAGACGTCGAGACCAAACCAGCGGTAATCACCGAAGAAAAGATCAGCATCGACGACGACGGTGACCACGACCGGTTCGCTCACTACGTCCGCAAGGCCGACATCGTCCGGGCAAACGTCGAAGGTGTACCGGTGGTTGCGCTCTGCGGGAAGAAGTGGATCCCAAATCGCGACCCCGACCGCTACCCCGTCTGCCCCACCTGCAAGGAGATCAAGGCAAGGCTTTTCGGGAACTAGGCAATCAGATCGACCCTCCTGGCCGTGCGCCAAACCCGTCGACGGTCCTAGCATCGCCGCATGGACAAACCTCGTATGTTGGTCACTGGTGGTAGCGGATATCTGGGACGGTGGGTAGCAGAGCTGGCCCGTAGCGACTGGGACGTCACCTCCACCTTTGCCACCAAGCCCGGCAAGCTCGACGCAGTCGAATGGCAACGGCTAGATGTCCGCGACGCCGATGCGGTATCGGCGCTCATCACCGAGACGATGCCGATGGTCGTCGTCCATACTGCGGCGCTCAACCCGGGACTAGGCAACGATTTCGAGGCCGTCAACGTCACCGGGACCGCCAATGTCGCCAACGCCGCTGTGATAGCCGGCGCCCGGCTGATCCACATGTCGACCGACATGGTCTTCGACGGGCAGCGCGGCGGCTACCGGGAGGACGATCCGCAGCGACCACTCAACGACTACGGGCAGAGCAAGGCAGCAGCGGAACAGGCGGTCCTGGAATCCGGTGTAAACGCCGTCATCGTCCGTACCTCGCTCATCTATGGTTGGCGCCCCACCGTGGCACGGGCGGCGCAATGGATGATTGATGCGCTCGATCGGCATGAGATCGTCCGGCTCTGGTCGGACGAGATCCGCTGTCCCATCTGGGTGGAGAGCCTCGCCGCTGCCATCGTGGAACTCGCAGGCCTCGACTACACGGGCCCACTCCACATTGCAGGCGAAGAAACGATGTCGCGCTACCAGTTCGGCGTGGCACTACTCCGCTTCCACCACATCGACAGGGGACCCGTCTTCGCCGTCCCGGTGCCCCGGGACCAGCCTCGCCCCCACGACTGCACACTCGACACCTCACGAGCCCGGGAGCTCCTCGAAACGCCACTGCCCGGCGTATCACAAGTTCTCTCCCGGTAGACCCGCCCTCGTCAAACGTGTCACACCCTCCCGGTAGTGTTCTCGCCTCATGCCCCGAGGGAGGACCAATGGGAGACATAATCGAGGCGGTCGGCCTCGCCAAGTACTACAAGGACGTGAAAGCCCTCGACGGGCTCGACCTCAACGTTCCTGAGGGGACCATCCTCGGGCTGCTCGGCCCAAACGGAGCCGGCAAGACAACGGCAGTCTCGATTCTCACCACGTTGATCCACCCTGATGCCGGACGGGCAACCGTTGCGGGCATGGATGTGGTCACACAGTCACAAGAGGTTCGCAAGCTGATCGGTCTGTCCGGCCAATACGCCGCTGTCGACGAGAACCTCACCGGGTTCGAGAACCTCGACATGATCGGCCGCCTGTATCACCTCGGTCGCGAACCATCACGAAAACGGGCCCGCGAGTTGCTGGACCGGTTCGACCTGACCGAGGCCGCCGACCGCCCCGTCAAGACGTACTCAGGCGGCATGCGTCGTCGCCTCGACCTGGCAGGCGCAATCGTCGCCGAGCCTCAGGTGCTGTTCCTCGATGAGCCCACAACCGGCCTCGACCCGCGCAGCCGGACCGAGATGTGGGGCGTCATCCAGGACCTCGTCGGCAAGGGAACCACATTGTTGCTCACGACCCAGTATCTCGAAGAGGCAGATCGGCTCGCCGACGACATCGTGGTTATCGACCACGGACAGGAAATCGCGCACGGCACCGCAGACGAACTCAAAGACACGGTCGGTGGGGAACGCATCGAGGTGACCGTCACCAGAGCGGACGACCTGGCGCGTGCCAGGGAGATACTTACCGGTTTCGCCGTCGGAGATCTGCGGGTCAACGAGCGGTCCCGCAGATTGGTGACGCCGATATCCGGCGGAGCAGCTGCGTTCACCCGGGCGCTGCGCCAAATCGATGAAGCAGGAATCGCGGTCAGCGATGTCGGGCTGCGCCGGCCCACCCTCGACGACGTTTTTCTAACCCTCACCGGGCACTCCGCCGAGCCCGAACTCGAGCAGCAGGAGGTCAACGCATGACAAGCCTCGTCACCGCGTTCCTGGACGGCCATATCATCGCAAAACGGAACATCATCAAGATCAAGCGCGTGCCGGAGGTGCTCGTGTTCGTGCTGCTGTCGCCGATCATGTTCGTGCTGCTATTCGCCTACGTTTTCGGCAATGCGATAAATGTGCCGGGCGGAGGCTCGTATCGAGAGTTCCTGATTGGAGGCATCTTCGCTCAGACGGTCGTCTTCGGAGCCACGTTCACCGGTGCCGGGCTCGCCGACGACATGCAGAAAGGGATCATCAACCGATTCCGGTCATTGCCCATGTCCCGGTCGGCGGTGCTTCTCGGGAGAACTGCAAGCGATGTCATCTACAACGTCCTGTCGTTGTTGATCATGGCGTTGACCGGATTCCTGGTCGGATGGCGGATGCACCACGGAGTAATCAAAGGGGGACTTGGGTTCATCCTGCTGCTGGCGTTCGCTTATGCGTTCTCGTGGATCATGGCCTACGTCGGGTTGCTGGTACCGAGCGTCGAGGTAATCAACAACGCGTCGTTCATGGTCATCTTCCCCCTGACGTTCATCGCAAACACGTTCGTGCCATCGGAAGGGTTGCCGACGGTGCTTCGCCACTTCGCCGAATGGAACCCGGTGTCGGCAGTGACGCAGGCGGCCAGAGAGCTCTTTGGCAACATCCCTGCAGGAACTCCTGCTCCCACCGCCTGGCCCCTCCAGAACCCCGTGCTCTACACGATCATCTGGATCATCGCCATCATCGCCATCTTCGCCCCACTTGCCGTGCACCGATACGCCAAGCCGCAATAGGCGGAGGCTTCCCCCTCGTCGCGGTACGGCTACGTCGAGGGGGAAGCCTCACCTGTTACACAGATCGTGCTGCAGAGCAGGGATTGTCAGTGATGGATCAGCTCGGGCTTCACTTTCACATGCCCGTCGCCCTTTGTCTTGTCGGCGCTGTCATGGTGAATGCCCTCACCTCGTTCCCACGGAGTGCCAAGGGTCGGAAGCAGCCAACGGTCAATGCCAAACCAGCCGGCATTCCGCCATGCCAGGATCAGCAGCCCGGACACGATGATCATGGCCGGATTGGTGCTCGCCGCTCCTGCGAAGACGTATGAGAAGTTCAGGGTCGCGCCCAGAGCCGCAGCGATGCCGGTGAATAGCCCGAAGAGCAGTGCAATACCGACGGCCAACTCGCCGATGGCGACAAGAGGGCCCACCACCGCATGCCCCGTGTTCTCCACCCACTTGAGGAAGTCGACGTACCACGGGAACGCGACCGATGGGTGAGCTCCCGTAGAGTTTGCGATCGCCCCCTTGGCAAAGCCGGCGACCGACCCGCCCACGCCCAGGAAGTGCTGTGCACCGTCTGATCCCACAACGGTGCCGCTGCGCACCCATCCGATGTTGCTATTGCCGGTCAGCGAGTATGCGGAATTGCCCCAGTCCCAGAATCTCCAGGTGATAGTGCCTCCAAACACCTTCTCCCAGCCTGCGGATAGCCACTCCCACCCCAGCCAGATACGGGCAATCAGCCAGATCCAGGCTGCCTTGCTCGAGCCGAAGAGCCATCGGGACACGGCGGGCTCCTCGAAGTATGCGGGGCCCGGTTTGCCCTGCGTCTCTGCGATCTGAGTCGTACTCATGAGACGTCCTTTCCATCGGTTCTGTTACTCAGATAGCAATCGGCACTATCAGCACGTGTCGACCATCGATCGACCGGTCCAGTAGCGCTGTTGTTGTCTTATGAGTCCAGTGTGAACCTCTCTCTATGAGAAGACGATGAGCCTGCCAGTGGCAAACACCGCGCTCCGCAGCCACCGACCCGGATTGAATTGGTGGCTCACCCTCACGCGCCCCGTCACAAGCACCACACCGTGTTGCCGTGGGGACGTACCTCACCCACACCGGCGGACTTGCACCAGAGCATCAACGTCCGAGGGCGGCGTCTGTAGATGCGACCAACAGGGAGCGAAACAGCCGCTCAGCGCGTGCGGGATGCCCTTCGACTCGGCCGGACGCTCCCCACCTGACAACACCTGGTATGAATGCAAGCTGGGCGAGATCGATAGCACGCTCCAACTCGTTCAGGGTGTAGTTGCCGACACCGTGGTCGACTAGAGCCTGATGGTGGTACCGAATCATCTCACTGCCGATGCTGCGCCGTTGGCGGGCCGTCAGGCATTCGACCCGGCAATGCGCCGCATCGATTGCGGCGGGACCAACGCGAGCCGTCGACCAGTCCAACAGCATCGGAGCCCCGTCTTCGAGGAACAGAACGTTGTCGAGATGGGCGTCGGTGTGGACCACCGTCATCGGATGCTCGATTAGCTCGTCGACGATCACGTCCATCCGACCGGGCAGTGACCGGATCAGATCCACCGCCTCCGTATCGAGCAGGTCGCGGTAGCGGGCGAGGCAATCAGTGATGTGAGTGTGGGTGAATGGTCGGCGCATCCACGACTCGGCCGTACGGACCCCGGCTCCAGAGACCTGGTCTCACCAGCTCGTGTGAAGGTCAACCAGATTGTCGATATATTCGATATCAGATCTCGCGACCAATCGAGATACCCATGGCGCGTCGATCTCATCGATGTTCCCAGGTATCTCGCCAATCATCCCCCTACCCCCGGGTCGACTAATGGGGGACGCTCCCCCATGTGCGCTCCGTGTGACTCCAATACCTTTGCGGCATGAAGAAGTACATAACCTACACCCGCAGCCTTGCGGCAGCCACACCCGCCGACCGCAACCGCATCGTCGACTTCTGGCGTGCCGCGGCAATCCTCGTCGTCATCTTCGGCCACTGGCTTGCCGCGTCTATCTGGCTTGCGCCCGATGGAGATATCAAACTGATGAACTCCCTCGAATGGGTGCCCGGAGCCGGGTGGGTCACCTGGCTGGTGCAGGTGATGCCGATCTTCTTCCTCGCCGGCGGCTACGCCAACGCCCGTGCGTTGCAGCGAGTCACCCGCGGCGAGGAAAAGAGGCACGTCTGGATCACGACACGGATGCGCCGCCTCTTCACCCCCGTGATACCGCTGCTGGTGGTGTGGGTGGCGCTCATCGTCGCCTTGCGGGGCCTCATCTCCGCCCGGGTGATCCAGGCGGGCGCGATGGCTGCCACCGTGCCGCTCTGGTTCATGGCCGTGTATCTGCTCCTTATCGCACTCGCCCCATTCACTCACGCCTGGTGGCGCCGGTCCGGTGCCACCAGCATCGCGATCCTGTTCGCCGCCGTCGCTGCCATCGACGTCGCCCGGCTTGTCTTCGATATCCCCCTGATCGGCTGGATCAACTTCCTGTTCGCATGGGCCGGCATCCACCAGCTGGGCTATCTGTGGTCCGATCTCGACCAGCGAGGCATCGCACAACGCACCGGTTGGGTCTTGGCCGCTACTTCACTAGTCGCGCTCATCGCCCTCACGGCTGGCGGTGTCTACCCGGTGGCGATGTTGGGCATCCCCGGCGCTGAAATCACCAACGTCACGCCGCCGACGCTTGCCATCATGGTGCTGGGAGGGATACAGCTCGGCGTGATTTGGGGAACGCAGGGACGGGTCCGCCGCTTCACCTCAAGCGCCCGCGGCTGGCATGCGGTGGTCACCGTCTCGGGAATCATGATGACGCTGTACTTGTGGCACTTGACCGCGATGGCTCTCGTCGGCGCCACAGGTTTGTCGAGCTTCCACGGTCTTGCTTTCAGCATCGAGCCCGGCACCACTGCCTGGTGGCTGACCCGACCGGTGTGGTTGAGTGTGCTCACGATGGTCACGCTTGGCCTCGTGGCACTCTTCGCCAGGTTCGAGTGGCGGATCTCTGATCGACCTGCACCGGCAACACCGGCGGTTGTGCTCGGTGCATTGCTGACGGCGTCCGCAGCGGCGATGGTGGCAGTCGAAGGGTTGTCCACGACAACCGCAGAGATCCGGTGGATCATCCCGGCTCTGGCCATCCTCGGGGCCATGGCCGTGGGGGCACTGCCGAACCAAGGCAGAACCATGTCCCGATGACCACGACGGCGCGAGTCGATATCCTGCTGGCATGGCACGAAAGATCGCAACCACCACCACTGTCAACATCGACGACCTGCTCGAGTTCATCCGCCCGCGGCACCGGGCCATCCTGGCGACGGTCCGGACCGACGGTCGACCGCAAATGTCGCCGAACACAATGGGCGTCGACGACCACGGAAGGCTCGTCATCTCGACCTATCCACATCGGGCCAAGGTGCACAACATTCGACGCAACCACAGAGTCTCGGTCTGTGTCCTCTCCGATGACTTCGGCGACGAGTGGGTGCAGCTCTATGGGACCGCAGAGGTGCTGGATCTACCTGAGTCGGTCGAGCCGCTGGTCGAGTATTACCGGAACATCGCCGGTGAGCATCCCGACTGGGACGAGTATCGAGAGGCGATGGTCATGCAGGGCAAGTCGCTGATCCGCATCACCATCGAGGACTGGGGCCCGATCGCCCGTGGTGGCTTCCCCGCCCATCTCGCCGGGGACTAGCGCTAGGGACGACCTGCCCACCGAGGCCCCCGCCTCACCGGAGGCGACGTGAGGACCGTCAGCCAAGGGCCCTGTACAAGAACGCGGCCATCTGACCCCTCGTGCCCCCGCCCTCGCCACCACCGTAATGCGGATCTGCGGCGAGCCCCACCAGGGCCGCCAGCGCTTCAGGGCTGGAATCAACGGACCAGTGACAGTTGGGATACATGTCGTCGATGACATCGAAGAACGAAACCGCGACGAATTGCGCCCAGCCCGGCTGCTGAAAGAGCTCCCGCGCCTCGTTGATCCAGTCGGCCTTGGCGTCGCCCCGGTCTGAGGGTCGCTCGGTAGAGGCCACCTCGACGAGGAACAGCCCTTTGCCCGGGTGCGCCAGACCAAATTGCCGCTGGGACTCGATCGTCTCTTCGAGGGTGCGCCACGAGTCGGTCGGGCTCTCCCGACACTTGCCCCAGTTGTAAGCATCCGAGCCAATCAGATCGACATAGTCGTCCCCCGGGTACCAGTTGCCGGCAGAACGCCGGTCCGAAGCCGAGACCTCGAACGACCACGATGTCATGATCCACGCAAACTCGACATTGTCAGCACCCTCGTTGCGGATGATGTCGACAAACCTCCGCCAGGCGGCAACAAAATCGTCGGCGTCCCCATAGCTCGAGCTTCCTGCCGCCTCCGGCTCGTGACGCAACGCGAACCACACGGGTGCCCCGAGATCATGCAGCTTGTCCGCCCAGGAGACCATCTCACTGTAGATCTGGCTGCCGGGAACGGCGGCGGCGATGTCTCGCCAGGGAATGATCGTGCCATCAACACCTCGTTGCATGCGTCCCGGACTGCGGGCGAGGCTATACCGGTATCGGTTCCTAAGGAAGACCGCTCGAGGGTTACAGATCCTTCTCAGCCAACTCACGGAATTCATCGGGAACCGACCTGCTGTCGCCGAGCGCCACCGAACCGTACCCGACGAGGTCACGGCCGAACTTCGCACGAACCTCGTCGATCGATCGATCGAGCACCCACCGGGCAGCACCTTTGGCGGTCCCCGGTCTCCGTTCTTCACCATCGAGTTCGAAGGGCAGTTCGAGCTGAAGCACAGCGTCCTCTTCGAGATGGGACACACCGATGGCCAACAGCGAGATCGCCAGCTCTGAGGGATGGTCACGCAGAGCGGCCCTGACGAGATCACCTGCGACCTCGGCGAGGATCACCGTCGCCGAAATAGGTGCAGGCAACGTCATCGACCTGGTGACGGCGCGAAGGTCGGTGAACCGCACCCGTGCGGTGATGGTCCTACCGGCCAGGTTCTTCCTGCGGAGCCTGCTCGCCACCCGGTCGGCCAGGTGACGCAATGTCGGATCAATGACCTCATCGTTAGCTGGCCGCTTTCCGAGCGCCGACTGGGCACTCACCGAGCCGGCACGCCGGTGCATCACCACCTGGCGGGGATCGTCGTTCCAGGCAAGGGCCCCGAGCCGCCCTCCGACGGCTCGACCGAGTAGCCGCTGCAATGACCGTCCAGGCGTCTCCGCCAGCTCGCCGATCGTATGCACCCCTGCTTCGGCAAGACGAGCCCTGGTAACAGGGCCGACACCCCACATCAGTTCGACTGGCAGATCGTGGAGGAACTCCAGCTCGGCCTCGGGCTCGATCACAACCAGCCCATCCGGCTTGGCGACCTGGGAACCGATCTTGGCGAGGTGCTTGGTACGAGCCACGCCCACCGAGATCGGAAGCCCCACCTCGTCGCGCACCCGCTTCCTGACCAGAGCGGCGATCTCGGCAGGTGTCCCGAACAGATGAGTCGAGCCTGAAACATCGGCAAATGCCTCGTCGATGGATATCCGCTCGATCAGCGGTGTGAAGTCTCTGACAATTTCTATCGCCTGGTCGCCAAACTCCTGATAGCGCCGGAAGTTGCCACCGACGAAACGCAACTGAGGGCATAACTCTCTGGCCCTCCGACCGGGCATGCCCCCGCGCACCCCGAAGGCCTTGGCTTCGTAGGACGCCGCCAGCACCACGCCACCTCCGACCGCGATCGGCTTGCCGCGGAGCGTCGGATCGAGCAACTGCTCCACCGATGCATAGAAGGCGTCGAGATCGGCATGGAGAATCGAGGCCGTTTCAGCCATAGCCGCCATTGTATCGAACATATGTTCGACCTGTCTAGATGGGACAGATCGAACGGCGACTACCGTGGCAGGTGCAGCCTCGCGACACCAGGAGAGGCGATGAAACAACAAGAAATCGTCGACCCATCACCGTTGCTCGACGACCACGGGGCACTTCGTCAGCGCGGATGGGCCCGCAACCCACTACTCGATTCCAACCTGGAGTCGGCCCATTTCTACCGTTACAGCCGACAGCTACAACGCTTTCGGATCAAGAGATGGGACTACTACGGCGTCACGTTCCCCGGCGGGTACTTCTCCGCAACGCTCGCCGACCTCGGGTATGCCGGGCAGGCCTTCGTCTACATGGTCGACTTCGCCACCAACACCTACGTCGAAGACACAATCACGATCCCGTTCGCACGCGGAATTACCCTGCCCCGCAACAGCGACTCCGGCCGCAGCACATGGCAAGGGAAGCGAGCGGTGGTCAGCTTCGATGTCTCAGGAACAACCAGGACAGTAACCGTCGACTGGGCGGATTTCGGAGGCAAGCCGCTTCGAGCGGATATGACCTTCGACGCCTCCGGAGAGTCAACCGTCGTTGTGATACCGATAGGTGAACGTCGCTTCTACTACAACCGGAAGATCAACTGTATGCCCGTCGGTGGCACGATCAATGTCGGTAGCAGACTGGTCGAACTCGACCCCACCGTCACCTCAGGCACCCTCGACTGGGGCCGGGGGGTCTGGGAGTACGACTCCTTCTGGGTGTGGGCGAGTGCCTCCGGGTTCACCCCAGACGGACGTCGGGTAGGCATGAATATGGGCTTTGGCTTCGGCGATACCACCGCGGCGACAGAGAACACCCTGATGCTCGATGGGCGCATCCACAAACTCGCCGGCGTCGAGTTCGCGTACGACGACACGAATTTCAAACGTCCGTGGACGATGCAGTCCGAGCGTGTCGACCTCACGTTCACCCCGTTCGTGGAACGGACGGCCAGGACAAACCTGCTTCTCATCCGATCGGAAGTGCACCAGATGTTCGGCCGCTACTCGGGCACTGTTGTCGACGACGGCGGCGCAGCGATAGTTGTCGAGGATGTGATCGGTTGGGCTGAAGAGCACCGCGCCCGGTGGTAGCCGGAGTGCCAGGAACCTAACATCCGGGTCCCATGAGCTCGCCACGTCGAATCGCCGTTGTCGGAAATAGCGGGTCCGGAAAGTCCACACTTGCCGCCGAGATTTCTGCACGCCTCGGGTGCGAGCACATCGAGCTAGACAGCATCCACCATCTGGAGAATTGGACGCCGATCGAGCGAGAGCGGATGCGGGAGATCGTTGCCCGGCGCATCGAGCAAGCCAGCTGGGTCGTGGACGGCAACTACGGGTCCCTCGTCCAGGACCTCGTGTTCGCCGACGCCGACACCGTCGTCTGGCTGGACCTGCCGCGTTGGATCGTCATGTCGAGAGTGATCCGCCGCACCCTGGGACGTATGGTGCGTCGTCGTGAATTGTGGAATGGCAACCGGGAGCGCCCTGCCAACCTGTTCAAGACCGATCCCGAGCAGAACATAATCCTCTGGTCATGGACCCGGCACGGGAAATATCACGTCGAGTACGCAGCCGCCATGAGCGATCCGGCGAATGCACACCTCGATTGGGTTCGGATCAGCTCGCCGCGTCGCCAACGGGGATGGCTGGCCGGGCTCGATCGGTGACGTCGAGCGTCAGTTCAACGTCGCCAAGGCCGGGCAGGCCGCCAGAGCCGCCTCCTGCCGGCTAAGGGACGGGGGCCACGGGGAACCTACGCCGCTCGGCGCGCTCGGTGAGGACAACACCCATAACGATCAGCGCACCGCCAACCAAGATCCCCGCCTGAAGCTTCTCGTCGAGCAGAGTGATTCCGGCGACAAGCGCCACCAGCGGCACCACATACCCAACGAGCGAGGCCTTGGTCGCCGACACGTGTTGCAGCAGCCAGAAGAACAGTAGGAACGGCGTGACACTCCCGACCAGCGTCATGTAGGCGATGAGAAACCAGCCCCACGAGGAGATTGGCGGCGGCATGCCCTCGATAACGAGCATCGCAGAACCGACCAGGAAGATGCCGATGGCGAATTGCATGAAGCTGAGCTCCATAGGATCGAACGAGTGGGCGTGCAATTTGGCATAGACGCCTGCATACGACACCGACGAAACTGCCAGGATCGACAGGCCGGCCGCAAGCACCGGTCTTCCACCGTCGGGCAGGCCGCTGTCTCCACTCAGGAGGAGATACCCGACGCCGACAAACGCCAACGTCAGGCCTGCAAGCTTGGCAAGATTCATCGGCTCATCAGGCAACATGAAGTGGGCGATGATTGCCGTCCCGAGTGGAATGAGAGCGGCAAACAACCCGACAAACCCCGCTGAGGCGTTGTCGTACGCAAAGTTGAACAGCACGAACGGCACCGACAGCTGAAAGACGCCCTGCACTATGGCTGAAGACCACGACGACCACGATGTCGGAACCTTGCGACCGCGCAGCCGGAGGAGGATCAACAGCACGACGGACGCCAGAATCGCCCGGATGGCCACAATGGCCACCGGTGGGATCCCGTCATTCAACGCGGACCTGGTGGCGACACCGTTGGTGCCCCAGGCCACGGACGCGATGAGGATCGCAGCCCAGACTCGCTTCGACATCACGACAGCCTACGCCACCGGCGAAGGTCGACCGCTCAACTCCTTGTGCTTTCGATGACGTCCCGGTACCAATAGCCACTGTCCCGGATCGTCCGCTCGAGACTATCCGGATCGACCCTGATCAACCCGAATCGCATCCGATATCCCCTGGCCCATTCGTAGTTGTCGAGCAGCGACCATACGAAGTAGCCGCGTAAATCGATCCCCGCCTCGAGCGCATCGGCAACAACGTCGAGATGCCTCTGGATGTAGGAGATCCGATGCGGATCGTGGATTGACCCGTCCCCGTCGATCGTGTCCGGGTAGGCGGCGCCGTTCTCGCAGATGTAGAGCGGGACCGCCGGATAGTCGGCAACGACCCTGTCCAACATCCACCGCAACCCGTCAGGGTCGACGCCCCAGCCCATGTCCGTGAGATGACCTGGTGGAGTCGTCAACACGGCACCGTCGGTGCCCGGGTACTCCCCCATCGCCGGAGCCCCCTCCTCGTAGCCAAAACGATTGACGTTGTAGTAGTTGATCCCCAGGTAGTCGATGTCTTGCCGTACATCAGCCAGTTGCGTTGTGTCGATGCGGTCGGAAACACCAAACCTTCGGTGGTACTCGAGAATCCGTTTCGGATACGAGCCGTGAAACACCGCGTCTGCAAACTGCCAGCTGTGCACGGCATTGATCGCGTCGGCCGCGGCCCGGTCCGCATCGGAATCTCCGGCCGGCCAGGCGGGAATCAGATTGAGGGCGATACCGATCCTGTCCTCGTGATGCGGGCTCGTCTCGCGCATCGCCCGCACCGCCCGGTGATGGGCAAGCATCAGATGGTGGGCCGCCAGGTAGCTGTCGCCCGGGTCGGTGATCCCCGGAGCATGCTCGCCGGACCCGTGCCCCAAGAAGGCCGCGCACCAGGGCTCGTTGAAGGTGAGCCACATCGAGATCAGATCACCCAGATGTTCCTTTGCGGCTGCGGCATAACCGGCAAACCACTCCGGTGAGTCAGGACTCAGCCAGCCGCCCTGGTCCTGTAGTACCTGCGGCAGATCCCAGTGGTAGAGGGTGGCCATAGGCGTTATCCCGGACTGCAGCAGTCGGTCAGCCAGTTCGCGATAAAACGCGACGCCCTCCAGGTTCACCGCACCGGTCCCTGCGGGTATCAGACGTGGCCAGGCGATCGAGAATCGGTATGCATTGATACCAAGCTCCGTCATCAAGGCGACGTCGTCGACGAGACGGTGATAGTGGCCGGCGGCAATGTCACCGGTCTCGCCAAGGTAGGTCTTACCGGGCGTGTGGCTAAAGGTGTCCCATATGCTCGGGCTGCGCCCTCCTTCGCCGACCGCTCCTTCGATCTGATATGCCGAGGTCGCCGCACCCCAGAGAAAGTCATCGGGAAAACCGAGTGCCGGAGTCGTCATCTGTGTGCATCCTTCGCCTGTCCGGGCAACGCTCTACAGCCCGGCGGGTTTACGAACTTACCAATACTGACAGAAATGCATCGCTCGAGACGCCTAGTCTGAGAGCATGCGATTAATTCTCAAGCTCTTGGTCAATGCAGCAGCGTTGTGGGTGGCGGCCAAAGTCGTCAGCGGAATCACACTCGACGGTGCCTTCCTCACCATCCTGCTGGTGGCACTCGTGTTCGGATTGGTGAACACGTTCATCAAGCCGATCCTCAAGGTGCTGTCGTTCCCTGTCATCATCCTCTCGCTGGGATTGTTCACCCTCGTCATCAACGCGGCGATGCTGGCAATCACCGCGGGGATCACTGAGGCGCTTTCCGTCAAGGACTTCTGGGCCGCGTTGCTCGGAGCGATTGTCATCTCAGTGGTGAGCACCGTCCTCAGCTGGTTCGTTCCGAACAATGACTAGGTTCACCGCATGAGCACGATCAAGCGACTCAGTGATTCATGCCTGCTCGTCACCACCGATGTGGGCACGACCTTGTTCGATCCGGGCTTCCACCCTTTCACCAGTGGCATCGTCGACCTAGACACGATCGGCGACATACAGCGAATCCTCGTTACCCACGAGCACGGCGACCATGTCAGCTCCGATTTCGTGAAGTGGCTCCTGGACCGGGGTGATGACATCACCGTCTACGGAAACGACGCGGTGGCGGCCCTGCTCGGGAAATCCGACATTGCCGTCGAGACCGGGATACCCGAGGGGACGTCGGCGGAAGATGTCCGTCACGAGGTGACCCCGGACGGCGGCGCGCCGCCGAACCGGGCATGGACGATCTCCGGCGTGATCACCCACCCCGGCGACAGCTATGGCCCCACCCGAACCGCCCCGGTGCTAGCTCTGGGGTTGCTCACGCCGTGGGGGTCGGCAACCAGGAGCGTGCAATTCGCCCGTGACCTCGGTCCGCAAATGGTGGTGCCGGTACACGATTTCTACCTCTCGGGTCGTGGTCGCGAATGGATTACCACGATGGCCAAGAACGTGCTCGCAAAATCCGGGATCGAAGTCCTCACCATCGACTGGGGTGAGAGCGCGACCGTGTGACACTCGGGGAGAGTGTCGGGCACTACGACCGGGGTGCACAGCAGCCGGACCCCCGAGCCGTCTAGCTCGTCGCCAGCAGGTCTACGATCGAAATCAGTGTCCCGTGATAGGCGGGGAAAGCATGCCGCTGCCTCTGGTGAGATAATCAAACCGAGATGGAGGCAACGAAAGGATCGAAGGGGGTCCAATGAGAACCCGTCTTGCGCTCACATTCGCACTGGTCATGACAAGTGTCGCTTTGACGGCTTCACCAGCTCTGGCTGCCACAGCGACGCTCAACGCACCGTCAAAAGCCGATGTCGGCCAGACGGTCACTGCACAGATCACGGTTGCCGACGTGCCGATCATCATCATCCTCCGCGTTGACTGGGGAGACGGAAGTGACGAGGACACGCTCCCGCTCGCCAATGGGACCCACGCCGTGACTCATGTCTACAACGAGCCGGGCACGTACGGAATCACCGTCAACGGTGCTGACGAACTAGCCATAGACCTAATCGAGATCCGAACCTTTGATGGCACCTTTGCCGACGACGACACCAGCGTGTTCCTGAATGACATCGAATGGCTCGCCGCCGCAGGGATTACCAGGGGATGCAACCCGCCGTACAACACGCTGTTCTGCCCGAACGAGACGGTCACCCGTGGCCAGATGGCGGCATTCCTGTCGAGGGCGCTCGGCTACCCATCCGCACCGGACGCCGGGTTCACCGACACGGTCGGCATCACGTTCGAGGCAGACATCAACAAACTGGCGGCGGCCGGCGTCACCAAGGGCTGCAACCCACCGGCCAACGACAAGTATTGCCCGAACGATCCGGTGACCCGTGGTCAGATGGCCGCATTCCTGGTGAGGGCCTTCAGCTACTCCGCCGTCGACAGTGGCATCGCCTTCACCGACATCAGCGGCAACACGTTCGAGACCAATATCTTGATGCTGGCGACGGCCGGCGTGACCAAAGGCTGCAACCCGCCCACCAATGACCAATACTGCCCCGGCGGTGCGGTCAACCGCGGCCAGATGGCAGCATTCATGCACCGCGCTCTCGGTGACTGAGCCGGAGCTTGCTTCCATTCGCAACAAGTACACAGCGAAGACTGCGACGAGCCGATCCGGGCGTCTTGCGAGTGCGAGATGGGAAATGCCCGACGCGCCGCAACGGCCCGGGAACCCCTGATTTCCGCGGGTTCTCGGCCTATTGGGTCTAGTTTGGCGAAGAGCGCAGTTGTTGCGGAGACCTAGCACGACCAAGGAGCCCCCTATGGCAGGCAAGAAAGCCGGCAATTTCAACGTAACCACGATCGCCGAAGTGGCAAACGACAAGGCCGCGGTCTACAAGATCAAGAATGCCAAGGGAGACAACGTCTTCACGGGTGCTGCAGCCAAGGGTAAGGTGCGCGACCAGCTCACCAAGCACTTGAAGGGTGGCGAGGAAGCCGTCCCGGGAGCCAAGTCATTCCAGCTCACCCAGAAGAACACGGTCGCCGAAGCACGTGCATCCGCGGCCCGGATCATCAAGCGCGACGAGCCTCGTCACAATAAGTAGGCGACCTCCCCGCTCTACCCTGCGCCGTCTTCCATTCGACCTACGACCGCTCCGGTCCTCGGGTCGAATATGTGAAGACGGCGTAGCCGTATTCGGACCCGCGTGCCCGGTGGTGGCGGCGGACCCGCGGTCCTCATCTCCGCCCACCCCCCAGGCGCAAGCTCGACACGGACAACACCATGGTCGCCGGTGAAGTATCCGCTCCCGACACTCACCTCGGTACCATCGGGATCGTCCACGATGTCCACGGGACGAACCCCGACCTCGGCAACATCAGCGGACGCCAGTGCCGGCGCCCATGCCCGTAGCCTGAATTCTCCGAAACGGACCCAGAACCCGGTCGTATCGGCGACGACGCGGACCGGGATGATCGCCATTTCGCCAAGGAACCCTGCGACGAAGCGGCTGTCGGGCCATCGGTACACATCGAGCGGCTTGCCGATCTGGCGAATCCGTCCCCGCTCGATGACGGCGAGCCGGTCCGCCATCACCATGGCCTCATCCTGGTCGTTGGTGACAAACACCGTTGTCACGGCGTATCCCCGCTGCAGCAGCCTCATCTCCTGGCGCATTTGCACTCTGACGTGAGCATCGAGGCGCGCCAGCGGCTCGTCCATGAGGAAGACGCGGGGGACCCGCACCAGAGCACGAGCGGCCTGCACGAGCTGCTGGTGCCCGGCGCTCAGTTCTCCCGGCCTTCTCGCCAGGAGATGCTCGATGTTGAGCACCCTCGCCTCGGCCTGGACCCGGGCGTCCAGCTCTTCGACCGGGGTCCTGCGCACCGTGAGTGGAAAGCCGACGTTGCGACGCACGTTGAGAAACGGATACAGCGCATTGCCCTGGAACACCATTGCAATGCCCCGGTCGGACGTATCCACCCCGGTGATGTCGATACCATCGAATTGAACCATGCCACTGGTCGGCCTCTCGAGCCCTGCGATGACTCGCAGGAGCACGGACTTGCCCGCTCCGGACGGGCCGAGCACTACCAGCAGCTCTCCGTCGGCGATCTCGAGGTAGTCGATGTTCAGAACCAACGATGAGCCCCGGACCACCTTCACACTATCGAGAGTGATTGCAGCCATTCTGCTACCACGATGGTATCGGAGAAACGCTGCGACTTGGAGAGCCTCCCCCGCTGCGTGAATACACGCATGCGGAGGAGGCTCTCTGCCGGTTGGCAAGACCGTTGCCTCAGACCAGCTCTGGAATCGCTTCTCGCCCGGTCAGGTCGACAACGACGCTGTCCTCGCTGCGAGTTCCCTCGATGTGGATCTCAGGAAGCCAATGCAGCCAGCCCGGTAGATACCAGTTGAGGTCGCCGAGCAACTTCATCGTTGCGGGCACAAGCACGGAGCGGATGATGGTCGCATCGAGGATGACCGCAACGGCGAGGCCGAATCCCATCTGCTGGAACATCACCAGGTCACCTGCGGCGAAGCCGCCAAACACCGCGACCATGATCAGGGCGGCGCCTGTGATGATCGCACCGGTCGAACCGAGCCCGAAAGCAACCGACTCGTCGTTGCGACCGGTTAGGTCATAGTGTTCCTTGATCCGACTGAGCAGGAAGATGTGGTAGTCCATGGACAGACCAAATAGGACCGTGAACAAGAACAGCGGGATCCATGCCTCGATGACATCGGTCTGCTGGAACCCGAATATGCCCGCTCCCCAGCCGTGCTGGAACACTGCGACCAAGAGCCCGTAGGCGGCGCCGACTGAAAGCAGATTCATCAGAATCGCCTTTAGGGGTACGACAATCGAGCGGAATACGATCATCAGCAGGATGAAGCTGAGCCCGAGCACAAAAGCAAAGATGATCGGCGTGCGGCTGTCGATGATTCCCACATAGTCGAGTGTCCAGGCAGCCTGCCCGGTCACATAGACGTTGTCCGCCTGCGCTCCGAATGCTGCCGGGATCTTGTCGTCCCGGAGGGTGGCGATGGCGTCACGAGCCTCGTTGGTCGAAGGGTCGAGCTTGGTGACTGCGTCTATCCAGGTCGCTTGCCCGTCCTGGCTCGGGATCACTGTGACGTTCCCGTACGACGGATCGCTCTCCAGATCCTGCACCAGCGAGGCGATCGCCGTCTGATCTGCCTCCCCGGCAACGACGATGCTCGTGGAGACCACACCCGCGCCGAATTCCTCGTTGAGGACGGTGAAGGCGTGCCGGCCCGGGCTGTTCTCCGGTAGGGAGTCAATGAAGTTCTGGCCGGTGTTGAGCCCGAGATACGGCGAGGCGGCAAGGAGCAGTATCCCGGCCGCAACCACCGCGCTGATCACAGGACGGGCCGTGACGCCCCGGGTGACGGCATGCCAGAACCGACCGCCTCCTTCGTGGTAGGCGGTGCCGGACAGACCAGGGATCTTGCCCTTGTTGACCCGGTCGCCCAGCAGGCCCAGCATTGCGGGGAGCAAGGTCAACGCACCGGCGATCGAGGCGAGCACGACCAGGATGGCACCCATCCCGAGACTGCGCATGACGGTGTCCGGCATGATCAATAGACCGAGCAGTGCGATAACAACCGTCAGGCCGGAAAAGAACACGGCCCGGGTGGCGGAGTCACCCGCCCGGATCACAGAATCGAGCACGGGATGCCCATTCGCCCGCTCCTCGCGGAAGCGCTGGACGATGAACAGTGTGTAGTCGATGCCGACGGCAAGCCCGATCATGGTGATCATGTTGACGATGAACAGCGAAAGCTCAAATGCCTGGCCGACAACAACGGTCATTCCGAGCGAGACCATGATCGCCACCAGAGCTACCAGCAGCGGTATACCTGCGGCAACCGCCGCTCCGAAGACGATGACGAGGATCACCAGCGCCACTGGAAGGCCGAGCAGCTCGCCCCGCTGCAGGGTCTCGTTGGCGAGTGCCCCGAACTCGTTGTTGATCGACCCCTCACCTGCGGTGGTCACCAAATGAGACCCTGTGTTGGCCGAGTCGATGACACCGAGCAGCGGCTCGACGAGCACATCCGAGTCCCCCTTGCCTTCGATCGTGGTGAGAATCAGCGCGGTCGAGCCATCCTGCGACAGCATCCCCGGGACACCGTCCTGATACGAGACTGCCGATGCAACGTTCTCGGTGCCTCTGATTTCCGCGGCGAGTGTCCCTACCGCCGCATCGAAGTCGGCATCGCCTGCAACCGATGAGTCACTTTCAAAGATCACGTACTCCTGGAGCGGTTCATCGCTCGGGAAGTGCTGGTTGATGAGATCATCTGCGATTCCCGATTCGGTGGATACCAGCAAGTCGCCGTCCTGGGTGAGCACACTGTCCATGTTGCCGGCAAGAAGAACGCCTAGGACCACTACGACTACCCAAACCGCGATGGTGCGCCACGGATGGCGCGCAGCGACCCCTGCGAGGCGCCCGGTGAAGCCTGTCTTTCTCATTTCCTCTCCTCTTCACGCTGCCCGGGGCTTCCGGGCGAGAATGTCTACAACCATCAGCGTGGGCGAAAGAGAGGGCTCAGACCATTGGGCATCACCCTGCGAATACCCTGATCGACCCCGGGCCGGGCTAGGGGAGATCCCCTGCTTCCTGTCGTGGTGCTCAGCTCCTCAGACATCGTGTATCGCCTGGTAGGTAGCGCCGGCGACTACTACCCAACCGGGATGGAAGAGCTAGACACGGTGTGCGTCTCGTTGGACGAGACGAGCTCCCGGGGACGAACCCCGCAGACCACTATGAGACGACGGGATCGGGATCCCTGCCACGGTCGTCGCCGTAGAGGTAGCGAGGACCGGCGCCATACCGGGCAGCGCGGTCACCGTCGTTGTAGAGACCACAGGTGTCGAGCGAAAGACACCCGCAACCAATGCAAGAGCTCACCTCGTCTCGCAGCCGCTGCAAGGCGGCGATGCGATCGTCGATCCGGCCGCGCCACGACCTCGACAGACGCTCCCAGTCGTTCTTGGTCGGCACCCGACCACCCGGCAGGGTCTCGAGGGCATCCCGAATCTCGCCAAGCGTAAGCCCGAATGTCTGCGCCGCCCGTATCACCGCGATCCGACGCAACTCGGATCGGCGGAATCGTCGCTGGTTGCCCGCGGTTCGCTCCGACTCTACGAGGCCCTCATACTCATAGAAACGCAATGTCGATGTGGCAACGCCGGCTCGGCGTGCCGTTTCTCCGATCGTGAGCAGGTCACTGTGTCTCATTGCCACCAGATTACCACTTGACTTCAAGTCAACTTGAAGTTGTAAATTGCCTTCCATGACAGCAACAACCACCTCCTACACCCGACAGCCCGGCTACGCCGACCTACCCAGACTCATGTCCTTGATGTCGGGTGACGAGAAGCACAGTGTCGCGGCGACATCGACCCTCGATGTGATCTGGACCCTGTACAACCGGGTACTCAACGTCGCTTCCTACCGCGTCGACGACCCTGCCCGCGACCGGTTCCTGCTGTCCAAGGGCCACGGCCCGATGGCCTACTACGCAGTCCTTGCGGCGAAGGGCTTCATCGCACCCGATGAGCTCGCCGGATTCGCCTCCTACGGCTCGATCCTCGGGCACCATCCCGACGCCACTCTGATCCCGGGTGTCGAGATCGGGTCAGGATCGCTCGGGCATGGACTTCCGATCGGGGTCGGCCTTGCGCTCGGGCTCAGGGCACAGGACATCCCGGCCCGGGTGGTCGTCATGATTGGCGACGGCGAGCTCGATGAGGGCTCCAACCACGAGGCCATCGCCATCGCCGCCCGCAAGCGGCTCGGCAATCTCAGCGTGGTCGTGATCGACAACGCCTCGGCGTCCCAGGGCTGGCCGGGCGGTATCCAGGAGCGGTTTGCGGTCGAGGGATGGGCCAGCAGCCGGGTGAACGGACGTAACCACGACGCCATAGCCCGAGCATTCGACATACAACACCTGGATCGGCCGCTTGCCGTGGTGGCACTCGTGGAGAGGAGAAACGGATGAGAGACATGCGCGATGCCTTCACCGCGACGACAGTCGACCTGATCGAGAGAGACCACCGGGTGACGCTCGTCCTTGCCGACATCGGCGCCGCGGACTTTGCCCCAGCCCCCCGGATCCACAACCTGGGGATCCGCGAGCAGGCCCTCATCGGCGTCACTGCCGGGCTTGCTCTTTCCGGGTTGCGACCCATCGCCCACAGCTACGCGCCCTTCCTGGTGGAACGACCCTTCGAGCAGATCAAGCTCGACTTCGGTCATCAAGACCTCGGCGCAATCCTGGTCTCGATCGGGGCGTCCTACGACGCTTCCACCGAGGGTAGAACCCACCAATCCCCCGGCGATGTGGCTCTGCTGGCCACGCTTCCCGGATGGACCATCTTCGTGCCCGGCCATCCTGATGAGGCGGAAATGATGCTACGGAAGGCAGCAAAGAACGACGATCGCGTCTACGTCCGACTCGCCGCCGATAGCAATGCCGTCCCCCACGGCGTGACAGGCGATCTCGTAACGATCCGTGCGGGCTCAGCCCCCGGCGCCACGGTCATTGCCGTCGGGCCGATGCTCGATCCGGTCGCAGCAGCAACGGCGGACCTAGATGTGACGCTCCTCTATGCGAACACGGTACGACCCTTCGACCGGCGCGGTCTCGCCACCAAAGCTTCAGGCAGCGATATCGTGCTCGTTGAGCCCTACCTGGAGGGCACATCCGCCGGCGAGGTCACCGCCGCGCTGGTCGATCACCCAACCCGGCTCCTCTCGATCGGCGTTGCTAACACCGAGTTGCGTCACTACGGGACCCGCGATCGCCATGCCGCCGCCAACGGTCTAGATGTCCCTTCGCTGCGAACCAGAATCTCGCGATTCCTCGAGCGCCGCTAGCAGAATCGCCGTCGAGCGGCATCCCGCAGCTCAGCTCAACATCGCCTGGACTGCGGCGATCGTGTCTGCATCTTGCGGCAGCTTGTCGTCCCGGTAGCCACGCACCCGGGCAAAACGCAGAGCCACACCACCGGGATAGCGGCTAGAGCGCTGTACACCGTCGAGGGCGATCTCGACCACCTGCTCCGGACGTACATATACGACATGCCCCCTGCGGTGTGTCTCCAGCTCCAGGAACCGCTGCGTCTGCCATTCCAGGATCGAGTCGGTCATTCCCTTGAATGTCTTGCCGACCATGACAAACCCGTCGCCCGACCTGGCGCCGAGATGGATGTTGCTGAGCCACCCGTTGCGACGCCCAGAGCCCCATTCAACTGCCAGCACGACGAGGTCGAGCGTGTGCACGGGCTTCACCTTCAGCCAACCGGCGCCACGTCTGCCTGCCTCGTAGCGCGCCGCCAGTGCCTTGACCATCACCCCCTCATGCCCCGCCGAAATCGTCGATTCGAAGAACTCTTGCGCTGTGGCCGGATCGTCCGTGATTACACGTGGGACCTGGTACGGCTCCGGCACGATCTGCTTCAGCAATTCCAGCCGGTCGGAAAGCTCGAGATCGAGCACGTCCTTCCCGTCGCTGTGGAGGATGTCGAAGAAGAACGGTGTGAGCATGACCGGGTGCGACTCTGCCTCACTCCCGAAGCGGCCCATCGTCTCCTGAAACGGGCTGTGGGTACCGTCCGTGCGTATTGCAATCGCCTCACCGTCGAGGACCGCAGCGCCGGCACGAAGTCCTCTGACGGCCGAGACTATCTCCGGGACACGCTCGGTGACGTCGTTGAGATTCCTGGTGTATACGCGCACCTCACCGTCGGAAATGTGCACCTGGATCCTGGCACCATCGATCTTTCGCTCCACCGCGGCAAGTCCGATTCTGTCGAGGGCCGTTGCCACGTCCGGAGCGGTCTTGGCGAGCATCGACTGCACCGGCCTGAACAGCCTGAGGCCGAATGCCGCGACGGCGTCTCTGCCGTGTTCCCTGGCCGCCACGGCGACCTGGCCGACATCGCCCGTGAACATCGCGGCTCGTCTCACGAGAGTGCTTGGGATTTCGGTCGCGCCCGAGATTGCATCCATCATCAGGCTCGCATTCGCTCCCTGACGGATCCCATCGACGAGTAGCACGAAGAGATACTGTTGCTCGTCGACGGTGGCCGCACCGAAGAGACGGTCGATCGCCTCGTGACGCTTCGCAGCAGAACCGGCTCCGGTGATGGCCGCTATCTTCGCGAACGCGTCGTCGACCGCGTTGATAGTCAGCGTGTGAGCCGGAGCAGGGTTCGGAAGACTCCGCAGTGACGCGTAGCCGACGCCGAAAGAGCCTTGTGGGACGATACCGGACAGATATCCGACCCCGATGGTGAGCTCATCACGATCGAATGCCATCACCGCCTGGGCAAGGATGCCGATCTTCTCAGTCCGTGCCGATACCGCAGCGACGCGGTTGGATGTTGCGACGAGATCACCTAGCAGCATGTTTTGAGCCTCTTACCCTGCGATGACGCGATGGTACAAGTCGAGCCATTCGTCGAGTACTTGCTCTCCTACGAACCTGTCGAGGAAGTCCTCTCTTGCCGCCCGGCGCATCTTCTGGATCCGATCCGGGTTCGAGATCATCGATTCGATAGCGACAACGAGGGCGACAACATCCCCCGGGGGGAACAGCACACCCGTCTTGCCGTCAGTGATGATCTCGGCCAGCCCACCATGGTCGGCTGCAATCGTGGGAGTCCCCTTTGCCAGCGACTCGGCTGCAACCCTTCCAAAAGTCTCAATGCCGCGAGTGGGTACCACTGAAAAGAGGGCTTCACCCACCAGCTCACTCACCTCCTCAGGTGACACCTCGCCGAGGAATTCGATCTGCGGGTTCCTGGCTGCGGCCTTCCGCACGAAATGCTTGAGCGGGCCCTCGCCAACGATCTTGAGTGGGAAGCCGAAACCACCACGGTCCCAGGCATCGATCAGAGTCTCGACGCCCTTTGGGGGAAAGAGCCTTCCGGCGTATATGGCGAAGCCACCGCCCCCGGTGCCCGGCCCCGGGTCAGGATGGACAAAGTTGTGGATGACATCGATCCGTTCGGGATCCCAACCCGCCCGAACATAGACATCACGAGTATGCGCAGACGGCGCGACATACTTATCGACCCGGTTCGTCCACGTCCCCAGGGCACGGTGCCCCGACGACATCAAGGCGACAACGGCAGTGCCCGCCGCACTATCTCGATAACACTTGTTGAGGACGCCGGGCAATGCGAGACGTCTTCCAACACAATCGAAGCACACGCCTCCGTCCCGATAGAGCATGCCTTCAGGGCAGAGAACACGGAAGTTCCGAAGAGACTGGACAACTGGAACATCGTGCTTGTGCGCTGCGTAGTAGATCGAAGGCGAGAAGAGCGGAAATGGGTTCTGGACATGCATCAGATCGAACCGACCGTAGTGGAGCAGCGCCGATACCCGGCGCCGTGCCTCCTCCGACCACAACGAGCGGGCCGCGGTACGCAGCTTGCCGAGCTCGTCGATACGCTCGTTGCTATCACCGAGCAGCACGACCTGGTGACCGGCATCGCGCAGCAGGGAGACCTGTGCGTCGGTAGACGCGTCCTCACCGCCAGCGGCCTTGTAGCGGTTGTGCACCATAAGGATCTTCAGCGGAATGCGGGGCTCCCTCCTCTACCAACTCCACCAGGGCGTGGACCCATAACAGAATCTCTCAGACTGCGCATGAGTACAGCATTCTGAGCGGTGGTCACGGAAATGGTAGCTTGCGGGTGGACCACGAGCCGACCACAACCTCTCGCAACCCATGATCAAGAAAACACACCTGGGCACATCAAACCTGGAAGTCACCCGCATCGGTCTCGGGTTGGCCGCGCTTGGCCGACCCGGCTACATCAACCTCGGGCATCGTGGTGACCTGACCGGGCGCACCGAGGTGCGGGCCCTAGAAGAGCACGCCCACGAGGTACTCACGATGGCCTTTGAGCTCGGCGTCCGCTATTTCGATGCGGCACGCTCCTACGGCGGTGGTGAGGAATTCCTCGGACGCTGGTTGTACAAGTCGAGGATCACCGACCCCGGAATCACGATCTCGTCGAAGTGGGGCTACAGGTATGTGGCCGACTGGCGAGTGGACGCCGAAGTGCATGAGATCAAGGATCACAGCCTTGCCATGCTCAACACCCAATACGAGGAGACGCGATCCCGGCTTGGTCGCCACGTCGACATCTATCAAATCCACTCGGCGACGCTCGAATCCGGAGTGCTCGATGACGATGACGTGCTCGATCGCCTCGCCGAGCTGCGGGCAGACGGATTGACCATCGGGCTCAGCACAAGCGGACCGGGTCAGGCGGAAACGATCCGCAAGGCGATGGGCATCGAGCGTGACGGAGTCCCCCTCTTTGGGACCGTACAGTCGACATGGAACCTGCTCGAGCCATCAGCAGGAGAGGCACTCGCCGAGGCGCACGACGAGGGCATGGGCACCATCATCAAGGAATCGGTCGCAAACGGCCGTCTCACCCAACGGGACCTGCAGACAACGATGCCGCTGCGCGAGGCCTTCCCAGACGACAATCCCGACACGATCGCCGTCGCCGCCATCCTGGCGAAGCCCTGGGTCGATACGGTGCTCAGCGGTGCTGCCACCGTGGAGCAACTGGAATCCAACCTTGATGCCCTCAACATCGAGGCAACAAGGGTCGCCGGGCTCGAGACACTGATGGCGGAGAATCCTGAGGACTACTGGGTGACCCGAAGCGGTCTCAAGTGGACTTGAGCTGTGGGGCAAGCGCCCGCCGCAGGACCTCCACACGATCGGCCTCGACACGGAACCACGCCCACTTTCCCCGCTGATGACGGGACACCAAGCCGGCTCCGGCCAGTAACGACAGGTGGTGACTCACTGTCGGTTGGCTCTTGCCGGTGACGGTGGGAAGGTCGCACGCGCATAGCTCACCTCCGGGGCTGTTGGCGATGAGGCTGAGAATGCGCAGCCGGGTGGGGTCTGCAAGCAGTCTGAATGCAGCGGCGAGCTCTTCTGCTTCTGCCGTCTCGAGAGGCTCGGCCAAAACCGGAGCGCAGCACTGCTGAATGATCTCCATGCCCGAATGATACATCATATTGATCTATGTCGATATGACTGCTAGATTTCATATCGACTGCTATCGATATGACGGAGGAAGCCATGGCAGAGAGAACGACCGACATATACGCCGAGCTAACCAGCAGGTATGCCGCCGCGGCGCGGAGTTCCGGCGGGGGTTGCTGTGACGACGGCTGCTGCGAAGACACCGATGGGACACAGGATTCAGGCGACTTCGGGACCTGGCTGTACGCTGCCGATCAACTCGATGAAGTGCCAAACGGCGCCGCCCTCGCCTCGTTGGGATGTGGCAACCCCACAGCGGTAGCGGAGCTCCACCCGGGCGAGATCGTGCTTGACCTCGGATCAGGTGCCGGGCTCGACGTGCTGCTATCGGCGCGGCGGGTAGGCGCATCGGGCTTCGCATACGGCATCGATATGACTGATGAGATGCTCGAACTGGCCATGGAGCATCAGCGTCAAGCAGGCATCTCCAATGTTGAGTTCCGCAAGGGTGTCATCGAGAACATCCCGCTTTCTGACTCCAGTGTCGATGTGATCATCTCCAACTGTGTCATCAATCTCTCACCAAACAAACCCGCCGTCTTCGCGGAGATGTACCGGGTGTTGCGTCCGGGCGGACGATTTGGCATCGCCGACGTCGTCGCCGAAGACACACTCACCAAAGCGCAACGTCTCGGGCGTGGCTCGTGGGTGGGCTGTGTGGCCGGTGCACTGGGGATCGCCGAATACGGCGAGGCTCTTCGGGCTGCCGGGTTCTCCGAGATCTCGATCGATACGACCCACTCTGTCGCAGAGCAAATGCATGCAGCCATCGTCAGGGGAACGAAGCCGTAACCGGACGCTCACTCCATCACGCGCGAGTATGGAGGGCGATCCGCCCGTCGTGAACGATAACGAGGGCACAAACTCCTATCTAATTCTGCTTTTGCCCTTGGCAAGACGTAAATAGCCAGGCATGCTGGGAGGAAGGTAGGAAGGGGTCGCCTCGAAGCACGGAGGTGCACATGCCGGCAGACGATCTGACAAGCTGTGATTTCCCCTGCGCCGACGTGAGACATGTCGGGTTCGTTGCCGCCCGATTACCCCGGGATCCTGACCGTATCCGAGTGATCATGATCAGCGCCGCTCCTCCCCCGCCGGGGTCGGACGACCGTCAGATCTCCTACCAGAACACTATCAACGCCTTCCGCTCGGCAGGCTACGACGTTTCGTCGCTCGAAGACATCAACACACTCGGCGTATATGTGACCACTGCCGTCAAATGCCCCAAGATTGGTTTTGGCCTGAAGCAGGAAACGGTGGAAGCGTGCTCGTACAAGCTCGAGAAGGAGATCTATACCTTCCCCAACGTCAGGTCGATCCTGCTGATGGGTAACACCGCGATTCGCGCCATCAATGCCATTGCTACCCGCAGGTTTGGCGCCCCCGTCATCCCCAACGGCTCGGCGTACAAGGTCAAGGGCTACGAATACCCATTCGGTGACATCCGCTTGTTCCCCTCATACCCCGAATCGGGACGCAACCTGTCGGTCGATGGAAACCAACAGGACGTGATCGCTGTTGACATCCGCAATGCTCTCGAGGTCGCCGGCGGACCGGTCGGCAGGGCTCACAGCACACGGCCCAAGCGAGGAAAGCACGCCGATCGAAGCCCGCAACCACACACGGTGACCGGTCAGGCGGACAGCTGAGGCTCCACCATCTCCGCATCGTGTCGGCATGCTCTCCCGGCACGGGTATTCTTGGCTCGATGAGGGCTTGTCGATGACCTATCGTGGACTGAACCGCAGAGCATTCATCATGGATCTGGGCAGGGGCAGTCTTGCAGTTGCCATCTTCGGGCTGACTGCGATGGCCTGTACCGGCGACGATCCCGCCGAGTTGCAGGCAAAGACGGGCACAGGTTCCGGCGGCGGCACTACCAACCCACCCGCTGCCAACCTCACCTGGGAGAGGGTGAACCTCGGTTTCGTCTCCGCCTACATCCTGGTCAGGGCAGGCGAGGCGGCCATCGTTGACACAGGCGTCAGCGACAGCGAGGACGACATCGCAGCCGGTCTCGGTGCGGTGAATCTCGGCTGGGGAGATGTGAGCACGGTCGTCATCACGCATCTCCACAACGATCACCAGGGCAGCCTCCCTGCCGTGATGGGCCTCGCCCCCGACGCCACCGGATACGCCGGGGCCAGAGACATCCCCGAAATCAACTCGCCACGGAATCTCATCCCGGTCGGCGACGGTGACACGGTATTCGACCTCGACGTCATCGAGACACCCGGCCACACGCCTGGCCACATCTCGCTACTCCACAAGCCGACCGAAGTGCTGCTGGCAGGTGATGCCATGAACGGCGCTGCCGGGAAGATAGTCGGCGCCAATCCGCAGTTCACTGCGGACATGGACGTCGCCGCCCGATCCATCAAGAAACTCGCTAGATTTCGATTCGACACCATCGTCTTCGGGCACGGTGACCCGGTGATCGGCGGCGCATCCGATCAGGTAGCGGTGCTGGCGAGCCAGTTGTGACCACGGTTCGGTGACGTCTACCGAGGCAGGTCGCTGTGTCCCATCAGGAACTGGTCGACCGCTCTGGCGCACTGGCGCCCTTCCTTGATCGCCCACACGACGAGCGACTGCCCCCGGCGCATATCACCGGCCGCAAAGACACCGGGGACTGTTGTGGAGTAGTCGTCCGTAGTTGCGGCAATGTTGCCACGCTGATCGGTCGCCACCGCTAGTTGCTCGATGAGCCCGTCGTGGACCGGGCTGACGAAGCCCATTGCGAGAAGGACCAGGTCGGCCGGGCGGTCGAACTCGCTCCCGGGGATCTCGCTCATTTGCCAGCGCCCGTCGACCTGTGCCCATTCCACCTGGACTGCGCTCAGCCTCTCAACCCGGCCGCCTGATCCGACGAACTCCCTGGTTGAAACCGCCCAGAGCCGCTCGCAACCCTCATCGTGTGATGACGAGGTGCGCAACTTCTGCGGCCAGTTGGGCCAGGTAAGCATCTTGTCGGGCTGCTCGGGCGGCTTTGGCAAGAGCTCTAGCTGGGTCACTGTGAGAGCACCCTGACGGTTGGCAGTACCGACACAGTCGGAGCCGGTATCGCCGCCGCCGATAACGATCACATGCTTCCCGGCGGCCGAGATCTCAGGGATTTCGCCGATCGACTCGTTACCGTTTCGCCGGTTCTGCTGGGTGAGGAACTCCATTGCATAGTGAACCCCATCGAGCTGCCTGCCGGGAACCGGCAGATCACGTGGTCGCTCGCAACCAGCGGCGAGGACCACAGCGTCGTACTCCGATACCAACCGATCCACGGGGATATTGACCCCGACATGGCTGTTGACCCGGAACTCGACACCCTCAGCCTGCATCTGGGAGAGCCTCCGATCGATGATGTGCTTGCCGAGCTTGAAGTCGGGGATGCCGTATCGGAGCAACCCCCCGATCTTTGCGTTCTTCTCGAATACCGTCACCTCATGGCCTGCCCGGGCCAGCTGCTGTGCCGACGCAAGCCCGGATGGACCGGACCCAACGACGGCAACCCTCTTGTCGGACCGACGATTCGGTATCTGCGGCTGGATCCAGCGCATCTGCCATGCCTTCTCGATGATCGAGTACTCGATCGTCTTGATCGTCACCGGTTGGTCGGTGAGATTGAGCGTGCAGGCTTCCTCACACGGAGCGGGACAGACCCTGCCAGTGAACTCCGGGAAGTTGTTGGTGGCGTGCAGGGCCTCGATCGCCTTGCGCCAGTCGTCCCGGTAAACGAGGTCATTCCAGTCGGGAATGACGTTATCCACCGGGCACCCGAAGTGGCAGTACGGGATGCCACAGTCGATACAACGGGCACCCTGCTGTGACACCGACTCGTCGGTGAGCGGAATCGTGAACTCCTTGAAGCTCTGCTTACGCTCCTCGACCGGAAGGTAACCACGATCCCTTCTCTCTATCTCCTGGAACCCGGTTGGTGAGCCCATCAGGAGCCTCCGATCATCACGGCGGCAGGTTGACTCTCCTCGAGGGCTCGCCGGAACTCGTTCGGCGTGATCTTATAGAACCGACCGAGGTACGAATCGAAGTTGTCCAAGATCTCCTGAGCCCGCGAGCTGTTGGTGAGCCTTGCGTGGCGGGCAATCAGCAATTGCAGCCGCCATCGGTCATAGCGGAGGGGATCGGCGAGGATCTCCTCGGGCGTCGGGTCCTCACCCACCCCCGGTGGCTCGGCAGCGTCGTCTGTGATCCGGGAGATGGTCACCATCTCGTGGTTGACCCGCTGATCGAAATCACCTGCGTCGTCGATCACATAGGCAATCCCGCCGCTCATCCCCGCTCCGAAGTTCCTGCCGGCCTTGCCGATGACAACGACACAGCCGCCTGTCATGTACTCGCAACCGTGGTCACCGACCCGCTCAACAACGGCGATGACCCCGGAGTTGCGAACTGCGAATCGTTCGCCGGCGCCACCATTGAAATAGCACTCTCCGGAAATCGCCCCGTACAAGACGGTGTTGCCGATGATTATGTTCTCGATCGGGATTGTGGGACCACCCGGCTCAGCCTCGATGATGATGCGACCACCGGACAGGCCTTTGCCCACATAGTCGTTGGCGTCACCCTCGAGATGCAGCGTGATTCCGTGAGCCAGCCACGCACCAAAGCTCTGCCCTGCGGTCCCCTTCAGGTTGATGTGAATGGTGTCGTACGGCAGACCCTCGTGGCCGTACCGCCTCGCCACCTCGCCCGAGATCATCGCTCCCACGGCAAGGTTGGTATTGACGATCGGCATCTCGATGGTCACCGGCCTGCGCTCCTCGAGCGCCGCCGTTGCCGCCTCGATCAGCTTGTTGTCGAGAGCAACCTCGAGATTGTGATGCTGCTTCTCGGTGTTGCTGGTCGCAACCCCCGTCGGTGCATCCGGCTTGAACAACACTCGGGAGAAGTCGAGACCTCGTGCCTTCCAATGGTCGATTGCCCTTTTCATCTTGATCCGGTCACTCTGACCGATCATCTCGGAGAACGTCCGGAACCCGAGCTGGGACATCAGCTCGCGCACCTCTTCGGCAATGAACATGAAGAAGTTGACGACATGCTCCGGTTTGCCGGGGAACAGCTTGCGCAGCTCCGGGTCCTGGGTGGCAACACCCACCGGGCAGGTATTCAGATGGCACTTTCGCATCATGATGCAACCCTCTGCGATGAGAGCGCCGGTGCCAAAGCCGACTTCGTCGGCACCGAGCAGGGCCGCAACAACAACATCACGACCGGTGCGGATACCACCATCGGTCTGGACGGCGATCCTTCCCCGAAGTCGGTTGGCCACCAACGTCTGATGTGTTTCGGAAAGACCGAGCTCCCAATGCGATCCTGCCTGCATCACCGAGGTGAGCGGGCTGGCACCCGTCCCGCCCTCGTTGCCGCTGATGAGCACATGGTCGGCGTAGGCCTTGGCCACACCGGCAGCGATCGTACCCACGCCAACCTCAGAAACCAGCTTGACGCTGATCCGCGCATACGGGTTGACGTTCTTCAGGTCGAGGATCAACTGCTTCAAATCCTCGATCGAATAGATGTCGTGGTGCGGCGGTGGCGAGATCAGACCGACACCGGGTGTCGAGTGACGGACCTTGGCGATCCACTCGTTGACCTTGTGACCGGGCAGCTGACCGCCCTCACCCGGCTTAGCACCCTGAGCCATCTTGATCTGAATGTCATCTGCGTTGACCAGATACTCCGTGGTCACACCAAACCGGCCCGACGCGACCTGCTTGACCGCCGATCTCATCGAATCGCCGTTCTCCGCCGGCACGAAACGGCTCGGCTCTTCGCCGCCCTCACCCGTATTGGACTTGGCCCCCAGTCGGTTCATAGCGATGGCGAGGTTGGTGTGCGCCTCCCATGAGATCGAGCCGAATGACATGGCGCCGGTGGCGAATCGCTTCACGATCTCAGTCGCAGGCTCGACCTCGTCGAGCGGAATCGGCTCGGGCAACAGGTCGAGCTCGAATAGACCCCGCAGGTTCTTCAGCTTCCTGGTCTGGTCGTTGACCATGGCGGTGTACTTCTGGAACATCTTGTAGTCGCCTGCGCGCACGGCGTGCTGCATCGTCGAGACGGTCTCCGGTGTCCAAACGTGCTCCTCGCCGCGGAGCCGATACGCGAAGTCCCCGCCGACCTCGAGATCATCACGCCGGTAGGTCTTGGTGCCAAAGGCCGATTCATGGCGCCGCACCGTCTCGGCAGCGATGGCATCGAGCCCGACCCCCTCGATCAGCGACGGAGTGCCGGTGAAGTACTTGTCGATGAACTCGCTGTTGAGCCCGATGGCGTCGAAGATCTGAGCGCCGCAGTACGACTGGAAGGTAGAAATACCCATCTTTGACATCACCTTCAACATGCCCTTGTTGATGGCCTTGATGTAACTCGTGTGTGCTTCCTCGATGGTCTTCCCAGGAAGCTCGGCGTCCAGGGAGTCGATAACGTCAAATGCGAGATACGGGTTGATCGCCTCAGCGCCGTAGCCACCGAGTAGACAAAAGTCATGGACGAGCCGCGCTTCACCGGTCTCGACGACGAGGCCGACCTCTGTTCGCAGCCCTTCCCGGATAAGATGGTGATGGACCGCCGCAGTTGCCAGCAACGCCGGGATGGCGACCTTGTCCACCGACTGGCATCGGTCGGACAGGATGAGGATGTTCTGCCCCTCGCGCACCGTTCTGGTCGCATCGTCACAGAGCTTGCGCAACGCGCCCCGCATTCCGGATGCGCCCTCACTCGCCGGGTAACACATACCTAGCGTCTTGGTGGCGAAAGCCCCCTCAACGTGGTTCTCAATACGACGGATCCGTTCCAGATCCACGTTGGTGAGTATCGGGTGACTGACCTCGAGTCTCTTGTGGGTGCCACCTGTGTGGAGGTCGAGCAGGTTTGGGCGCGGCCCGATCAGCGATACCAGCGACATAACCGTCTCCTCACGGATCGGGTCGATCGGCGGGTTGGTGACCTGGGCGAAGCGCTCCTTGAAGTAGTCGTAGAGCATCTTGGGACGATCGGAGAGCACCGCAGGCGGGGTATCGCGACCCATGGAGCCAATCGGGTCTTTGCCGTCCTGAGCCATCGGCTTCAGGAAAAACTCGATGTCCTCCCTGGTATATCCGAATGCCTTCTGGGCACGGCGCAACGTGTCGGAGTCTGGGCTCATCGCAGCCACCTCTTGAGGCAGCTCGGAGATGTGGATCTGGGTCTCGTCGAGCCACTTACGGTAAGGCTTGGCACTCGACAGCGAGTCTTTGAGCTCGGCGTCGTCGATGATCCGACCCTCTTCCAGATCGATCAGCAACATCTTCCCCGGTTGGAGCCGCCACTTCTTGATGATCTTCTCCTCGGGGATATCGAGAGTCCCCATCTCGGAAGCGAGCACGACGAGATCGTCATCGGTGATGAAGTAGCGCGAGGGACGCAGCCCGTTGCGATCCAGGGTCGCACCGATCTGGCGCCCGTCGGTGAATGCCACCGCTGCCGGGCCATCCCAAGGCTCCATTACGGCGGCGTAATACTCATAGAACGCCTTGCGCCCGGCATCCATCAGCGGGTTGTCCGCCCATGCCTCCGGAATCATCAGCATCATGGCATGACCGAGCGAATAGCCTCCCGCCAACAAGAGCTCGAGAGCGTTGTCGAACGTCGCCGAGTCGGACGACCCATCCCCGATCAGCGGCCACAACTTCTCGAGATCATCGCCGATGACTTCCGATGACATGTTGTGCCTGCGGGCCATCATCCAGTTGACGTTGCCCTGAACGGTGTTGATCTCACCGTTGTGACATAGAAAGCGGAACGGCTGGGCCAACCGCCATGACGGCGAGGTGTTGGTCGAGAACCGCTGGTGAATCAGTGCAAACGCCGATTCGACTCGTTCGTCTTGCAGGTCCTGGTAATAGACCGAGAGATTGGCGGCGAGCATCATCCCCTTGTAGGTGATCGTTCGTGCCGACAGTGTTGTGACGTAGAAATCGCCCTGCTCGATCAGGTAGGGCGCCCGCTTGCCAATCTGGATGTGCGCCTGTTTGCGGATGACGAACAGCTTGCGCTCGAAATGGTCCGCGTCGACGATGTCTTCCCCCCGCCCGACGAACACTTGACGAATCACCGGCTCGATGGGTTTGACGCTCTCGCCAAGGCACGAGGGGTCGACGGGGACATCCCGCCAACCAAGCAGCTTCTGACCTTCCCGGATGATCGTCTCGACGATCAGATTCTCACCAACGATCCGGTCGATGGGGTCCTTCGGCAAGAACACCATGCCAACCGCATACTCCCCTGCCGGTGGAAGGTCGACACCCTGGCCCGCCATCTCCTCGCGAAAAAGGCGATCGGGGATTTGGAGGAGCATCCCGGTACCGTCACCGGCAAGCGGATCGGCGCCAACTGCCCCACGATGAGTGAGGTTCGTGAGTACGGAGAGACCTTGGGAGATGATCTTGTGGCTCTTGCGACCCTTGATGTCGGCGACGAAGCCGATGCCACACGCATCGTGGTCGAAGGCAGGGTCATATAGCCCCTGCGTCTTTGACGGCTCGTGGTGCGCCATGTCCACCTTCCTTCACTCCCTTTGCTCACCGAACGCCCTCCGGTTCCCTCTCCGGAAAACGCGGATCTTTTTAGCCCGGTCGACGGGTCTGCAGCAACGGACCCGGCGGCTGAGGTTTGAAGGCAGGACCATAGACGGTTTTTGAACACACCAAAGCCGAAAATTGCGAATATGCGAATATTCCGAAGGTCGCGTCGCACATTCTCGAACCAATGGTCCCACTGTGGTTATTGGCCAATCGGTGCCCGAAGGTGCAACCGCCTCTAGCACCGCGGAATGCATAGGACGTAAGATCGTCACGAGAGTCTGCTGGACAGATCCTGTTCTGGCTCGCGGTCCGCCAGATACGGAAGGGTGGCCACCGCAGGGAGCCGTGGGAATTCGTCCTGCATCTCCTGAGGCCGACAGTGGACAGACAGGAGCAGGAGCATGAGTCCCGTTAATCCAATCGAGAAGTTCCTCCACGGCCACATGTACGACTCCAAAGGTGACGAGAAGCTACCCAGGCTTCGACCGTTCGTCACCATCTCGAGACAGGCAGGCGCCGGCGGTCACACGCTTGCCAATCTACTGATCGAAGAGATGGCCAATCAGTCGAATACGGACCTGTTCGGAGAGTGGGAGGTATTCGATCAGAAACTGGTCGCCATGGTTGCCGACGATCCGAATCTCCGTGTGTCGATCGAGGATCTGCTTGGCGAGGAGTATCGCAAGGCCACCGAAGATTTCTTCCGCCAATTGATTACGTCCACCACCCACCAGGACATCGTGATGGACCGGATGTTCCGGCTGGTTCGCACCATCGCGGAGGTGGGCAAGTCCGTCATCGTCGGCCGAGCGGGCTCCGAGGTCACAAAGGGCCTCGGGCCCTCCGTGTCGGTTCGTCTGGTCGCACCCGAGGAACACCGTGTCGAGCGGATGATGAGACTGCACAACTTGAGTGAGAAGGAAGCGATCACCTGGCTCGACCGCCACGACTCCGGTCGTGCCCGCTTGTTGAAGCGTCACTTCAGGGCGGACATCGACGACCCCTTCCTCTACGACGCAGTCTGGAACACTGCGAAGGTGCCTTTCGGGGATATTGCGAACTCGATCATCGGGCTACTGGAGACCAGGGCCGCCCACTGGGGCTAGTTGGCGCTGACCCACTCAGTACCCCAACTTTCGAGGCGCCGTGCCCGACAACTAGTCTGAACCCACCTCAAGTGGCGGTGGGTGAGGAATATCGCGGGTGGAGTCCGCTCGAACGGGCCCGGATTGAATTCCGGGTCCGTTCGTTCGCACCGGATCCGTCGTATCGACTTTATGGTCTCGGTCGACAGGGCTGCTGGGCTCCGGCTTCTCCCCATCGACCAATCGAGCCTTCGCGTCAAGTGGCGATGCACATGGGCCGATGCTCGATAGAGTGTTTGATGGAGGATTAGAACCCATGCGCAGGATCATCGCAATTGCCCTGTTCTCGTTGATGCCGGTGCTCGCCACCGGGCCTGCCGGCGCCGTTTCCGGGCCTCAGGCGTTCAACGACGGGCCAGCATCGATTGCCGAGACCGATGTCGTCAGCCCCGTCCACGGAGAGGCGCTAGCCGGTGTTGCGGCGCTCACCGAATACTCGGGCGATCCCCTGCAACTGATCGTGTGGCCCAACGACACCAGGAGATACTCGCTGGGCGAGGATCGTATCGGCGTCTACGTATGCAGTTGGCCCGGCGCCAAAGGTGGCATCGATCTATCCAGCGCAACCATGCTGCTCAACAATGAGGTCGTCCCCTTCTATGACGGCCTCTCCGGTGGTGCGTACGCTCCGTATTTCGTGCCTCGCAAGACCGTGATGCTCGATGACGATCAGTCGGTGTGGAGCGACTGCGCAGACGCCATGGCGCAGCAAGCGAACCCGCTGTGGGGAGACAATGCCGCCTTCGGGATCCTCGATAATCAGTCCAACAGTGGGAAGGCAACGCCCGGCTCATATTGCTACAACTGCACGAATCCACCCTCAACGACCTACCCGGAGAACGGGCGTTGGGCAATTGTCGAAGGTGAGTCGGTCAAAGACTTCGGGTTCGGTGCCCATCTCACTACCGCCGCCCACGAGATCGGTCACACCATCAGCTTCCCGCACTCCTACTCGGGAGAGGTCCTCCATGACGGTGCGGGCAATGCATACATCGACGAGTACGACAATCCGATCGACTACATGAGCGGCAACGACCCGGCCAGCCTCATCGGGCGCAGAGTCGCGTATCCGTATTCGACCCTGGCGTTCAACCGCTACCGGGCCGGTTGGATCTCCCCGTCTGATGTTGTGTTCTACTCAGGTGGCGTTGTGGACGTCACCATCGCTCCGCTGGGGACCGATGGCGTGCAAATGGTGATTCTCCCAACCGCCTATCAGTACTCGCTGCTCAGCCTCGATCCGCGAGTCGCCTCTGATCTCGACCGGATCCCGACGAGCTTCGAGGGAGTAACCGCCCATTACATCGAGCAGTGGTGGCGTGACCCGGCCGATGACACCGTCAAACCGGTGGGAGGAGCCGATTCTCGCGTCTACACCTATCCCCCTTCGCCCTACTCGCTCGACCACGTGACCGGTGTCGGTGAGGCGGCGCACTTCGACCTGAACCAGGGTGAGGATCTGCTGGCACAGGGGGCGATGATGAAGGTCCTCGGCCAGACCAACAACGGTTTTCAGGTGCGCCTCGTCGGCTTCGACGACGTCGCCAACTCCGTGTTCCTCGACAACATCCTGTGGCTGGCTGATTCTGGAATCACCAAGGGTTGTAGCGACACGAGCTTCTGCCCGAAAGACTATGTGACCCACGGCCAGATGGCGGCGTTCCTGGTGAGGGCGCTCGGCTATACCGATGACGGCGAGGGGAATGTCTTCACCGATGACGACGGCTCGATTTTCGAAGCATCCATCGACAGGCTCGCCACTGCCGGTGTGACCAAGGGATGCAACCCACCCGTCAACGACAGGTTCTGCCCCACCCAGTACGTGACCCGGGAACAGATGGCTGCGTTCCTGGTGCGGGCACTCGGTCTCACCGAGCAAGACACCAGTATCGAGTTCACCGATATCGGAGGCTCCGTCTTCGCCGACGCGATCAGCAAGTTGGCGACCGCCGGCATCACGAAGGGATGCAATCCTCCCGCCAACGATCGTTTCTGCCCCGGTGACCGGGTGACCAGAGAGCAAATGGCGGCCTTCCTGGAGCGAGCCCTGGGCTAGCAGGCGCCCCACCCTAGGTGGGCGGAATCAATCGCATTGAACGCGGGATCCGTCAGGGTCGACTCATCTTCGGCGGCTTGCTCGCTCCGAGATCAACCGTCCGATGTCGAGAAGCTGCAGACGGTTCGCCGGATATGCGTTGTTGTGTTCGGCGATCGTCGCATTCAGCGATTCGAGACCGGTGCGAATGTCAGTGAGCGTTGCTCTCGCCAACACCCTGGGAAGCGCCCGCTCCACGGTGCGGGTAAGTTCGGCAGCTTGTTCCCGGTCTCGATCGCTTGCGATCCATCTGCGAGCCCACCACGAGGGATCGTAGGGGCGCGACAAGCCTGGTATCGGCTTCCCCGCCCCTGCGGCAGTGTCGAGCTTTCCGGCTTCTTGCGCCTGCCGGATCACCCGTTCCATCCACGGCTCGTAGCCCGGGCTGCCTACCATCCCGACAGGTATGCGTCGCCGGTGAGCATGCCCCCGTTGTAATCGACGAGGGCACACATCCCCCAGGTGAGACCGGACTCCCAACCGGATTGGGTCGGGTGGTAGTACCAGAAGTCGAGTGCGGATTGCTCATATGAGTTACCGACGAATTCGGAGAACTGGGCGGAGCAGTAGTCACTGGCAGTCTGCACGACAACATCGTCACCGGGGTAGCTCCCGTCGGTGAAGAAGTATGTACCGTAGACTTGGCCCTCGTGCGGTGTGTCGCAGCTCACTGCCTCCACCTCGACGCCATAGCCCGTCTCCTCGAAGGGGGCTTCCGATGTGTTGAAGCAATCGCCGTCGAACAGGTACGCGAAGTCGTAGAGGCCGAGGCTCTCGGTGCTACTGGACGACGCATCCGAGCCGACGAATGCGGTGAGCGCCGCCTCGTCGACAACA
The DNA here is from genome assembly GCA_963777645.1 of uncultured bacterium. Lineage (GTDB taxonomy): Bacteria > Actinomycetota > Acidimicrobiia > Spongiisociales > UBA5794 > JAAETI01. The sequence continues at coordinate 90,712 of CAVZRA010000006.1, forward strand.
AACGTGTTGAGGATGTAGTCGAGTGCCTCGAGGTCTGCGTCGCTGACAACGACGGTCTGCACATTCATCAGGACGCTGCCGGTTGCCGTTTCTGCGGCGAGATCCAGCATCATGCTGTCGCCACCGTCGCAGTTTTCCCAAACGTCATAGACGCCGGTGTAGAAATTGTCCGAGTAGTCGTATCTTGCGTCGTAGGTGCAATCATCGCTGTAGTCCCGCTCATCGAGCAGCGAATAGACGGTCTCGGTCTGGGCAAGGGTGGCGGACGCACCAAAGAAGAGACCTGGAGTGCCGAAGGTCGTGTCCCAGGCCGTGTAGTTGGGCGACGCCCAGATACCGACACCGAACACGGTGTCCCCGTCCCCCAGAGGCTCTCTGTGTCGACATCAATCCACACGGCGGGGACATCCACTGTCAGAATGTTCTCCGCGTCGGTCAATGTGACGTACGAGTCGTAGCCGGCCGGGGCTGTTCCAGGATCATCTACCTGGTTCCCGAGCTCAGAGGCAAACGAATAGGACACCTCCAGCGCCTGGGTCGTGTTCAGCGTGCCTTCGAGGAAAGCATCCTCAGACGCCCGATAGACCTCGATGCTCAGCGGATCGTCGAGATCGTGCGAGCGGAGAATGTCGCAGTAGTCAGCCATGGTGCCATCAGTTGCCGGGATCAGACCTTCAATGAGGGTCACGATGTCGCCGCTCTCGATGCCACCCATATCCGCGGCGCTGCCTGAAGCAACCGAGCTGACGAAGATGCCGGAAAGCGCTCCGTCTGTGACCGCAAGGCCATTGATACCGATTGAGGTCACGTTCTCGCCGCTCCTGAGAGTCGGGAGCACCTTGAGAGCCTCGTCGCGACCCACTCCGTATGATTGGCCTGCGCCGTCACCTGCATAGTTGACGGCGATGACCTTGCCATCGGCGGTGACGATCGGACCACCGGAATTGCCGGGCAGCGTGTCGGCAGAATGCTCGATGACGCTGTCGACCGAAGACCAGTCGGACTCGCCGTCGGCGTCTTCCTTGGAGATGATCCCGTCGAGCAGGGTGTACTCCTCTACCCCGAGCGGGAAGCCGGCAGCGTAGATCTCCGTGCCAACTGTGATACTGCCGTCGTACCAATCGAGGTACGGGTACCCGTCACCCTCGACATCGATCACCGCAAGGTCGGAGCACTCGGACACACCGAGGATCTTGGCGTTACGTGGCGAATCCTCGCCGTCTACATAGACCTGGAGAAACGCGGCACCGGTAACCACATGGTTGTTGGTAACAGCAATGCCATCGGGGCTGATGAAGAACCCGCTCCCCGACCCTGCCGAGTTATATTGCTGTCCGTATTGGGGATCCACGAAGCTGCCCTCGGCGACGATCCGGATGGTCGCGCCGCGGACCTCTTCGAGGCTATTTACGGCTCCAATCTCCGCATCGGTCGTTGAGACCGACTCCGAGGTCTCGCTAGTAGTCGTCGTTGACTGTGCGGCTGTCGGTTCGCTCTCGTCGTCACCACCGCCGCACGCAGCAGCAGCAAGCGCGACGACGGCAATCAGCACCATCGCTCTTTTCAGCTTCATTCTCATCTCCCCGAAGTGCTTTGGTCTACCCGGGACGCCGACAGGGTCTGCTATCCCGTAATACATTTTCGATAAGTGCCCGGGCCAATACGTCCCGCGTTCACGGGATGAGCGGTACCGGGCTACTTCTCAACTTGCCCTGATTACATCGGCAGGAATTGGACAAACCAAAGGGCGACGATGCAGAAAAGTTCCCATAACTTCAGGAACCCGCCCATACTGCCGATCAATCAGAACCCCGAGCCAGGCACATCGATATCAACAATGCGCAAGAGACTCACTCCCCCCTTTATCGCCCTTCTCGCCCTACTTGGCTCCGTGCTGGCGACGGCGCCTGCCCAGGCCGCACCCGTCGTCTACCTGGATGAGACGTTCTCAGACAGCCCCACGACTCTCACCAACAGCTGGTTCGACGCCGACATCGGGTACCGAAACCGCATCACAACGATCAGCGACGGCAGCGACGGCCCTGGCACCAAGGTATCGATCCCGGCCGGCTCCCATTTCGGATCAGCGATGCACTGGCAGTTCGGAGACCAGGGGATCCCGGACCCGGAAGAGCTCTACTTCCGCTACTACCTGCGGATCCCCGATGGATTCACCAACTATGGGCGAGGGAAACTTCCCGGTCCGGCCGGTCTGTACTCAGGATCAGCCCGGGACAACATCAAACCCACCGATTCATCTCCCGGATGGTCGGCGCGCATGTTCTTCTCCCCCACGTACGACAGTCGCGACGGTGACCACACCCAACTCGGCTACTACGTCTATCACCGGAATCAATCGTCCGACAACGGAGACTTGATCACCTGGGACACCCAAACCGGGACTCTCCGTCACGGAGCCTGGTACTGCGTCGAAGGTCACGTCGACATGAACACACCCGGCAAGGCGGACGGACTGCTCGAAGGCTGGGTCGACGAGCAACTCGCTTTCTATCAGGATGACTTCGTGTTCCGAGGCAGCAAGGACACCGGGATCAACGTGAAGAGCTTCTGGTTCGACGTGTACTACGGCGGAACCGAGACGGCACCCGGAAGTCTTTCATTCGACTTCGACTCGCTCGTGCTCAGCAGCGAGAGAATCGGATGCGGCGACACTCCCGTGGGAGGATTCCGCGACATCGGCGGGTCTGTACACGCCACCAACATCGAGAAGCTCGCCTATGCAGAGATCACAAAGGGATGCAATCCTCCGCTCAACGATCTCTACTGCCCCGATGACTCAGTCACCAGGGGACAGATGGCGGCCTTCCTAGGACGGGCACTCGATTTGCCCGCGTCCAGCACGGATTTCTTCGCCGACGACAACACCAACATCTTCGAGGCCAACATCAATGCGCTCGCCGCGTCAGGGATCACCAAGGGATGCAGTGCTACGAGCTTCTGCCCGACGGACTATGTGACTAGAGGACAGATGGCAGCGTTCCTAGATCGAGCCTTGAACCTATCTGCCGGTCCCGCCGACCGTTTTGAGGACGATGACAATTCCATATTCGAAGCGGCAATCGACCGCCTGGCGGCCGCCGGTATCACTTCGGGCTGCAATCCGCCTGCCAACACCAACTTCTGCCCAAACGACCGGGTGACGCGGGAACAAATGGCGTCGTTCCTGAGCAGGGCTCTCGATCTTCCGGCGCCACCCGCACCAGAGCGCGGGTACACAGCGCCCGCGATCCCCGCTGGATTCGACGCGGTCGTACCCGTTGGCTGGTCGATCCAAGAAGTCGCCGACTCCCAACCGACCGGAGCCCGCATCTACATCGAAGCTGGCACGCATCTACGCCAGACAGTGGTTCCCAAGGCCAATCAGGAGTTCGTCGGCGCACCCGGTGCAGTGATGGACGGGCTCGGCGAGTTCACCAACGCCTTCTCAGGAACGGCAAGTGGAGTGAAGATCAGCGGCCTCGAGATCAAGAACTACACAGGCTCTACGTACACCGGCGCAATCGACGCTGGTGGCACGGGGTGGACAATTACCGATTGCGACGTTCACAACGCTCAGTTCATTGGAATATCCATCAAGGGAGGCTCGACCGTATCTGACTCGTACGTGCACCACAACAAGACATTTGGGATCTACGTGAACGGCGGGAGCAACGCGACGATCTCGAACAACGAGGTTGCGTACAACAACTACGACCAGACATCTTCCGATGTCGAGAACGCGGCCGGGATCAAGTTCTACAAGACGACCGGGCTCCGCATCGAAGGCAACAACGTTCACGACAATCGTGGACGCGGCCTCTGGGCCTACACCGACAACACCGGCACTCGCGTCGCCGGGAACTCCATCACCAACAACTGGTGGGCGGGAGTCTTCCATGATCACAGCTTTGCCATAACCATCACCGGCAACACGATCACCGGGAACGGCTCCAAGGCCGACGCATCGATGGAGCACCATCACGGCGGGATCGAGATTCTCGGGCCCAACGCCACGGTGACCGACAACGTGATCAGCAACAACCACGAGGGCGTCGTTGTGGTCGCCTATTCGCTCACCGGCAGCTACGAACCAAACAACACCACCATCACCGGCAACACCATTGCCAACTCAGGCAACACCGGCATAGTCACCAACGGAGACAGCAGCGTCTTCGACACGGCCACGATCGATGGAAATGACTACCGGTACACCGACGCGACGGCCCGCCACTGGGTATGGAACGCCGGCGGCGAAGTCTCATGGGACACGTGGCGCAGCTACGGCAATGACAAGACCGGTTCCCTGCAGTAGTGATCGCCATCGGAGCCGTAGGATATCCAGGAGTTGAGCACAGACGAATCGATCGCGTTTAGCAGCAGTCCGTTCATTTGCGGAGCCATCGGAGAGTGGACCGACGACGCTCTCCACCAACTCCTTGCTGCCGCTCCAGGAGATCTGACAGCCCTACCATTCGGCCCTCATATTCGGTTCTACTCCTCGTCAACCGCGCAAGTCAAGAGATCGACATCCGGATACTCATGGGCCGCAGCGGCGGACAACGGCCGCTCTGACCTTCTCTCCGCGACCGTGCGATGGGATGGATCAAGGGCTTCCGTGCAAACCGACGCCTTCGGATTGCACGAGATCTACTATCGCCGAATCGGGGCGGCGGTCTTCTTCTCATCGAGAATCGCTCCACTGCTCGCCATCGATGGAGGCCTGGTAGCTCCCGATTGGGAAGCGTGGGCGGATATCCTCGCATTCGGGTATCCGATTGGAGACAAGACCCCATTCCTCGAAGTGAAGCGCATGAGTGCCGGGACTTCATGGAGGACCCGGGACGGTGCCGTCCTCGAACTTCAAACCACACCATGGCAGCTGATCCCCTCGGGCCCCCCGGCCCCAGCCCAATCAATAGCTGCCCTCGTCACACGAAACATCCCGCGCTTTTCCTGGAGACGCCCAAACGTGCTGCTGAGCGGTGGGTGGGATTCCCGGCTGCTCGCAGGGCTGATGCGCTCGAAGAGCCTGCTCCGCCCCACGGCTTGGACCACCAGCCCGGACGACGGCCGGGACCACGACATAGCGCTGTCCCGCCCAGTGGCCGAAGGCCTCAAGCTCGCTCATCGAGTTCACACACCCGGCGACGAGGCGTACACCGAACACGCGACCGCAACACGACGACGCGTCCAGTACCAGACCAACATGCACACTTGGCTGTCCCCACTTGCCGAGTTGCTGAGGCATGAGCACGGTCCACTTCTCGATGGTCTCGCAGGCGATGTTCTTCTCAAGAGTCTCTTTGTTAGCTCCGAAGTCGGAGCCACCCGTGAACGAACCAAGCGGATGGCACTGGTTCGTGACAGGCTCTCGACATCACTCGACAATGAGGCAGTATTTCGCCCGGAGGTGGCCGAGTTCGTCCGAGGGGCAACCCGAGCTGGATTCGAACGGGCAACCGAGTACCTACCTGAAATGCCGGGGGACGCCACACTCGCAGTGCTTCTGACCAGGACCATGCGAGGAATCGCACCTTCGCCGCTTTGGATCTTTGGACCCGAGAGTGATGTGAGACTGCCGTTCATGGATCCGGCCGTCATTGAGGCTGCGCTGACGGTCCCCATCGACACCAAGTCTGGTGGCGACTACTACCGACAGGTGTTATCCGAAGCTTGTCCTCGAGTCGCAAGTCTCCCATCAACGAATGATCCGCTACCGAAGATGCCGCCCGCGCCACGACGTCAGGCCAGCCAACGCGCTCTCGCCTCGATGGCTCGGTCGATTCGAGATTCTGACGCGGCTCTCGGCTTGCTCACGCCGCGCATGGCGCAGGCAGTGCTCGAGGGGGATGAGGACCTCCTCCGTCTGGGCCAATTCAACGCACCGCTTCGTATGCTTCAGATTGCGAGTTTGCTTGCAGAGTGGCAGGAGGACTTCAGCGCCGTTCTCGACACTGCTCGCCCACCGTGGGCCGACTAGCTGGCGATGCTGATCTGAGGCGGGCCGGGCTGCCGGGTCGGGACACCCAGCTGCGGGAACTCGTCATCATCCCACCCGTACTTGAGCGAAAGGCTCTCGTAGTCCCGGCGGTATATGATCCGGCAGTTCACCCCGGGATGGAACCGACGCAGCAGACGCAGCTTGCGGTTCTTCTTGGTGCACAAGTCCTGTTTGAGCACCGTCACCTCGATGTACTCATCGGTCTCGGGAAGGTAGAAATCCGGGGTGAAGTACTCGGTGGGCTTACCGTCCTCATCGAAGGCGATCGGGAAACTGTGCCGCTCGTGCTCCCACTCGATGCCGTAGCTGTCGAGCAGCAGGGCGAAGTGCTCTTCTGTGGAGTTAGCCCACGGTGGCTCGGCCTGGTGGACCACCCCAATATCGGGAGTGCCAACTTTCTTTGCCACAGCCTCTCCAACGAGTTCGCTGTAGCTCTCCTGTCGGCAGCAGGCACTCCCTCAGTAGCGTTTGAGGTGCCGCTACTTGTCGCCTTTCTTTGCCGGACCGGCCTTTACCACGCCTACCGGATCAGTGATGCTGGTGTGACCGTCATCCCACTCGATCTCGTAGGCATGGCCGCTCGTGCCGATGATCTTTCCCTCCGGAGCGGCCTGGCCGACCTTCTTCGTCAATCTCTTCACCCTGGTTCCCGGGCGTAGCATCCGCTGACCTCCACCTTGGAATACCTGTCGCGACTCAGAATATTGGCTGCGAAGCGATAGCGGGAGTGGTCAAATGTCACAACCACCTTGGACGGTTCCTCACCGAGGAGGTCCCTGGGTTGCGTGTCCGAAATCACACGCATCTGCCAGGGCATCGAGTCAACACGATGAGCTGTATCCCGAAGTCACAGGCTCCCCCGGCGACCGATAGCATCCACGCGATGAATGACTTCATCGAAACCGATCTTCGTAACTCACGCTTCCAGCGGGTAAACATGACTGGTTCAACCTTCGAGCGAGTAGGCCTCTCTCGAGCACAGTTCCGGTCCTGCGATTTCACGAACGTCACCCTCAGGGATATCGAGATGCGCGATGTGAGCATCACTGGCGCCGAACTGGTCAACGTGGAGATCAGCGCCGAGCTGGTGAATGTGGTCGTCAACGGTGTCGAGATTGGTCCGCTGATCGAGGTGGAGCTCGACAGAAGGGACCCCGACCGGGCCAGGATGCGTCCGGCCGACCCTGCCGGATTCCGGGAGGCATGGGACATCGTCGAACGCCGCTGGGACGAGACTGTCGCACGCGCCCGACAGCTAGCCCCGGACCTCTTGCACGAGTCGGTCGATGACGAGTGGTCGTTTGTCGAGACGCTGCGACATCTGGTGTTTGCAACAGATGCGTGGATCCGTCGTGCCATCCTCGGTGACCCTGCCCCGTGGGACCCGCTGGATCTGCCCTGGGATGAGATGCCCGACACCCCCGGCATCCCCCGTGACCGGACCGCCCGCCCATCACTGGAGGAAATGCTGACGCTACGCCGCGATCGGATGCGCACAGTGCGCGAGGTAATCAACGGACTAACTGCGGAAGGACTCGAGCGCCAAACGGACCCCGTCGACGGGCCCGGCTGGCCGCCACCGGTGAGCTTCCCTGTGCGGGAGTGCCTGCTGATCGTCCTCAACGAGGAGTACATGCACCGCCAGTACGCCGAGCGGGATCTGGCCGTACTCGATTCCCACCGTTGACATGAAGAAGTCCCCGCCACCGTTGGCGGGGACTCTCTTCATCATGGTGGAGGTGGGGGGAATCGAACCTGCTCCCGACCACACCAACCGCCCACCAAAGCGCCGCCCCACGGCAGTCCAGCACGAGCCCGGGCGCAACAACACAACTCGATTCCCACCGTTGACATGAAGAAGTCCCCGCCACCGTTGGCGGGGACTCTCTTCATCATGGTGGAGGTGGGGGGAATCGAACCCCCGTCCTATGAGGTTTCAGCGCCGGCATCTCCGAGCGCAGCCATCAGCGAGTTTTCGAGCCCAGGGACTCTGTTGGCAAGTTTCCCTGGGCCTTAGTCAGTTAAGTCTTGACCCGCCGGTCCTGTCTTCCCAGGCGGGAGCATCCTGCATTGCGTTGCCCGGGTCCGGCGAGGCAGGAACCCCCCGGTCGGACAGGCCGCTTATTTAGGCGGCCAGTGCCAGATTGTTGTCGGCACGTATTTGTATCCCGGCAATTTAACGAGGACTCCGGGGTTCCTCGGCTCGCTTCCGACACCTCAACCCTCACAGTCGAAACCATGTCACCCCCACGAGGGATCGGGTTGATGACACCACATTACCCGATGTCTACCTCCATCAACCTCGCATGAGTTCAATTGCTTCCCGAACCCGGCTACTGTGCGTCACCACCGGTCCTGGTGCGTGGACCGAAGAAGGGACAATCGAATGACACGCCAGCCACGGGTCTATTACGCGTCCAGCCTGTTCAACGAGGCCGAGCGCGAGTTCAACCGCAGGGTCGTTGAGATGATTCAAGGTCTCGGGTACTCCACCTGGTTCCCCCAGGAGGATGTCGGACTGCTCACCGACTTCATCGAGAAGGACGGAATGACCCTGGAGGAAGCCCGCACCCACATCTTCAGCCTCAATATTCGCGAGGTGCAGGAATGCGACCTGGTTGTGTTCTGCCTCGACGGCCGTGTCCCCGACGAAGGCGCCTGCATCGAAGCCGGAATCGCATGGGGCATGAACAAGCGCATCATCGGCCTCAAGACCGACTTCCGCAACGGCGAGCCCGGCGGCAACAACATCATGATCGACGGCATCGTTGCCGAGCTCGCCGGCACACTCGATGACCTGCGAGACCTGCTCGCCGGCGACAACATCCTGATCGATCTCACCGGTGAAGATCCTGTTGTCGTCATGCGGGGCACCGAGCACACCGAGCGGGGCGAACGCCAGAGCGCCCCACCCGCCGCCAACTGACCGACGCTAAAGGGACCTTCGGCGACTCGTCGTAACATTCAAAACACGGCATACTCCCCCCATGGACGAACCCGAAACCGAGAACGCCGACACCACTGTGGAGGCGATCCCCGAAACGCCGGCGGCACCGGAACCGGCAAGTCCCAAGCGACCGCGCAACTGGACGACGCCACTGCTCGGCCTCATCGTCGTTCTACTCGTTGTCGTCGTGGGTCTGCAGGTGCTGCAGTTGCAGCGCTCCCACAACGTCGAGCGTCATGTCGTCGCGTTAGAGGGGGACGTCACAGATCTGAAGCCACTCCGGCGCGACGTCGATCTCATCGGCGAGCAGCTCGATTCGCTTGGTGACGAGGTAGCCGCTGCCGTGGAGACACGTTCCTCACCAGCCCTTATTGCCACCCAGGCAGGCACAGGCAACCTCCCTGAGTTCGTGAGCACCAGCAACGACCCCGCGGTCGTCAATGCGATGGAGCTACCTGAGATATCCGGGCCTGAGTACTACAGCGGTCAACAGGTCGATTACCCCGCCGGCAGCGACGGCAAAGCCCGGGTCTGGCTCGTCTGGGCGCACTGGTGCCCCCACTGCCAGAACGAGCTACCCGACCTCAACGCCTGGTGGCCTGAGAACTCCTCGCGATTCCCCGATATCGAACTGGCGACGGTGACCACCGCTATCGATGAGACCCGGGGCAATCCGCTCGACGCCTACCTGGATTCATCGCAGTTCTCGTTTCCCGTCATCGTCGACCAGACCGGCGAGATATCGGCGAGGTTCGGAACCCCAGCGTTCCCATTCTGGGTGGTCACGGACACATCGGGCAAGGTCGTGTTCAGAATCGCCGGAGAGCTCGGCATCGAAAACGTCGATCAGATCTTCTCCCAACTGGAGACACTGTCCACGGAGTCGTAGGTCACCCGGTGGCTAACGACGGTGGCTGCGAGCGCGGTCCATCTCCCGCTTCTCCATGCGTTCCCGGATGGCCTGCCTCTTGTCATAGGTGTGGCGTCCTTTGGCAAGAGCCAACTCCACCTTGGCCCTACCGTCCTTGAAGTAGACACGCAACGGGATCAGCGTCAGACCGACCTCGTTGATCTTCCCGATCAGCCGGTCGATCTCCCTGCGATGCATCAGCAACTTGCGAGAACGCTCGGGATCATGCCCACCTCCCGGTGAGAACCCATAAGGTGCAATATGCGCCCGCTCCAGCCAGACCTCGCCATCGCGGATGTCGGCGTAGGCATCCTTCAGCTCGATCTGTGAGTTCCTGATGCTCTTGACTTCCGAGCCGCGCAGCACAATGCCACATTCGAATGTGTCGACGATGTCATAGTCGTGCCGTGCTCGACGGTTTCGGGCGACGACTTTCTCCCCGGGCATGAGCGCAGCCTACAGGTACGGGGCTGGATCGACCGGTTGGCCCCAGATCCTCACCTCGAAGTGGAGGTGAGGGCCGGTTGCCAGCCCGGAAGACCCGACATATCCGATTATGTCCCCGGCGTTGACATGGTCGTCGTAGGAGACGTTGAAGCCCGATTGGTGACCGTAGAGCGTGGTCATCCCGCCACCGTGGTCGATGATGATGCAGTTGCCGTAGCCACCGCGCACTCCCGCAAATATGATCCTCCCCGACGCAGCGGCCTTGATCGGCTCACCATATGCGGCGTGCATGTCGACTCCGGTATGCATCCGGCTGTACCCGAGAATCGGGTGGAATCTCATCCCGAAACCGCTCGTGATGGCTCCGGGCACGGGGCGTACCAGCACTCCCGGCTGTTCACCTTCCCGGGATGCCTCCTGCTTGATCAGTTCTTCGACTCTGGCCTGTTCGGCTTGCAGCCCCTCAAGCTCATCGTTGAACTCGGCAATCGTGGCGTCGACGGCATCAAGCTTTGCGGTCAGCGCCGCCAGTTCGGAGGCAACTTCAGCGGCTAGCGCAGATTGATGGGAGGCAAGCTGGTCCAACTCCGCCTTGGCCGCATCGAGCTGTGCAATCGTATCGTTGACCTCGACCTCGTCATCCTTGATATGAGCCTGCTGGCTGATTTCCTGACCCTGCAGCGACTCGTATTCGAGCATCGCCCGGTCGGTGTCGGCGGCCACATACTGGAGGTAGCTCAAGCTCACATAGAGCGAGGTAATCGAATCGGCCGAGAGCGCAACATCCTCGGTGCCGCTGCTACGACCGACGTAGGTGGCTCTAACCCAATCCCGGGCCTGCTGTTTCGAGTCGTCGAGCTTGATCCGGGTATCGGCAAGCGACTGATACGACTGTTGAAGCTGGATCTTGAGCAACTCGAGGGAACGTTCCTGCTCTGTGATCTGATCTTCGGTGTCCTTGACATCGGCCTCGGTGGCCGCAAGCTCGGCCTGGCGCAGTTCCAGTGTGTCCCGGGCAGCGACTATGTCTGCGACCACTCCGGTTCGGGATGCGTTGGCGTCGGTTATCTGCGAGTTGATCTTGTCGATCCGCTGATTCACGTTGTTGAGGTCATCGCCAAGGTCCCACGCCCCAGCCACCCCCACCGGGAATACGAGCGCAACAAGAAGCAGGATGACGCCGAGACGTTTCATGTCCGCACGTACTTGTGCACCGCAAGCGAGATGCTGCTCCCCACAACACCAACCAATGCCCCGAAGGCGACGATCATCAGACCCCTGGCCACCAGGAAGGAACCGGGCACCGCCAGACTGATGAAGTCGGGAAGATCAGAGAGCCGGTCTTCGGCCAGTCGGTACAAGCCGATGCCGAGCGCTACGGCAAGCGCAGAACCGAAGATCCCCTCGAAAATGCCTTCGATGACAAACGGCGTTCGCACAAACCAATTGCTGGCGCCCACCAGACGCATGATCTCCAGCTCCTCACGGCGCGCATAGATCGCCATATGGATCGTGTTGGCGATCAGGGCAACCGCGGCGACACCAAGCGCAACGGCAAGCACCCAGAAGAACACCCGCAAGCCGTCGCGGATCGCGGCAATCTGCTCGACGGCGTCAGACGCCGAAACAACCTCCTGTATACCGGGCGAGTTGGTCAATCGCTGGGTGATCGTGTCGTAGTCGTTGATATCAACAGGCCGTACCCGCAGCGATGCAGGAATGATCGAAGGCTCGTCCTTGATGACCTCGAGGGTTCGTGGTTTGTCGGCGAACATCTGGAGAGCTTCGTCATACGCCTCGCTCGGGCTGACGTAGATGACCTGTGCAACTTCTGGCCAGCTCTCTATCTCGGCCTGAAGGCCGGCGACATCGCGAAAGTCATTACGCAAGTAGCCGATAACACGGACATCCTGCTGCCACTTCTCCGTGTTACTCCTTGCAACCTCGCCAAACACCAGAGTCCCGAAGGTGAGAAAGAGGGACACAAAGACCGCAAGGACCGCCCCGAGCACGACGAGGCCGTTGCGGCGGATGTTGTTGAAGGCTTCGTTGAGCACGTAGGAGATTCGCATCAGAGTTCAGTCTCCATGCTCTCGGCGACATCGACACGTTCGACCTCAGCGTCCCGAGATTCAATCCCGGCTTCTACATCGAGGTCCACTTCAACCTCCTCGGACACGGCGTCGGTTCTGGCCTCGGACCCCGCCTCTTCCGGCGCGGTGTCGCGGTCGTCGGTTGGCTCAGGGCCTGCTTCGACCTCCGGGCCGGCAACCATCTCCGGTGGCGGCGTCAACTGCTGCTCCAGGGTCGGATCCGGCGGGATCTCCAACGGGTCGGCCGGGTCTGCATGCTCCAGCTGCTCCGCGGCCTTGACATTCGACTGCACCCGGATCTCGTAGGCACCGCTGCGCTGGTCGCGGATGATTCGCCCATCGTCGAGTTGAACAACTCGACGTCGCATCGCGTCAACAATGGCATGGTCATGGGTAGCCATCACAACGGTTGTCCCGGTTCGGTTGATCCGGTCGAGAATCCTCATGATGCCCACAGAGGTAGCCGGATCCAGGTTTCCGGTCGGCTCGTCGGCGAGCAGGATCAGAGGGCGATTGGCAAAGGCACGGGCGATGGAAACTCTCTGCTGCTCACCGCCGGAGAGCTGCCGGGGTTGCCGGTCCGCCTTGTTGGATAGCCCGACCAGCTTGAGCACCTGTGGCACCTGGTTGCGGACGACGTGGCGGGAACGACCGGTCACCTCGAGGGCAAACGAAACGTTCTCGTAAACCGTCTTGTTGGGAAGGAGCTTGAAGTCCTGGAACACCGTCCCGATCGATCGACGCAGGTGTGGGATCTTCCATGAAGGAAGCTCCGACGCATGTTTGCCTGCGACCCAGACTTCACCGGTATCGGGACGTTCCTCGCGCATCATCAATCTGAGGATGGTTGATTTGCCGGAACCGGAGGGGCCAACGAGAAAGACGAACTCGCCCTTGGCGACTTCGAGGTTCACTTCTCTAACGGCCACGACGCTGTTGTCGTAGACCTTGGTGACATTATGGAGACGGATCATGTAACTCCCTCTGCGGATCGGAGCGCACCGACCGCAAAGCCTCGTTCACTTCCCCTTCTCCGCCGGCCGCAAATGCTACCTGCGTTACAGCGCTATACCAAGGACGTTGCGTGCCGCCTGCGGCGGCACGTCGGAGTTCCCCCAGAACTCCAGCCCAAAACACGCCCACCAACCACAGCGGCACATCGGAGTTCCCCCAGAACTCCAGCCCAAAACACGCCCACCAACCACAGCGGCACGTCTAGTCCTCTTGCTGGGATCGCCGCCAATGCAAATAGCCATCAATGAACTGGTCCAGGTCTCCGTCGAGTACGCCTGTGATGTTGCCGACCTCGAGATCGCTGCGGAGATCCTTCACCATCTGGTACGGCTGCATCACGTATGAACGGATCTGGCGGCCCCAGCCCGCTTCGGTTTGCTCACCGCGGATCGAAATGATCTCGTCGAGCCGCTCCTGCCGGGCGAGCTCGGCGAGACGGGCGGCGAGGATCTGCATGGCTCGGTTCTTGTTCTGGAGTTGGGACCGCTCGTTCTGACAGGCGACAACTGTATTGGTCGGCAGGTGGGTGATCCGCACCGCCGAGTCCGATGTGTTGACGTGCTGGCCACCGGCACCCTGCGACCGGTAGGTGTCGATACGCAAGTCCTCGGGATTGATCTCGACGTCGTTAAGGTCGACCTCGGGGATCACGTCCACTCCGGCAAATGATGTGTGGCGGCGGGCTGCCGAGTCGAATGGACTGATCCGCACCAGACGGTGTACGCCACGCTCTCCTTCGAAAGACCCGTAGGCATGGTCACCCCTGATGGTCAGCGTCGCCGATTTGATGCCCGCCTCATCACCCGGCTGGATCTCGTCGATCTCCATCTTGAATGATGTGCGCTCCAGGTAGCGGACGTACATGCGCAGGAGCATCTCCGCCCAGTCCTGGGCGTCGACTCCCCCGGCGCCGGCATGGACGCTGAGGATCGCCGGCCTCTCGTCATACTCGCCGAAGAACAGACTCTCCCGCTCGAGAATGGTTAGTTCACGATCGAGCGTGTCGAGCTCGCCGACGGCCTCCTTCGCTGCCTGCGTGTCGCCTTCCTCGGCAGCCAGCTCGAGGAGCACCTCGGCGTCATCGATGCGCCCCTCAATCCCATCGACCTTCTCGATAATCCCCTCGTACCGGGCCAGCTTCTGTGTGACTTCCCGCGCGCGATCAGCGTCGTGCCACAGATCGGGTGCGGACGCCAGATCGCGGAGCTCGGCTAGCTCCTCTTCTTTCCCCGCGACGTCAAAGGAACCTCCGGGCATCGGCAAGCCGGGAGCGGAGTTCCTCGATCATGGCACGGGGATCGTTGTCGTTCATGGCTGTGCGATGGTAGTCGCCTCAACTTCGTTGAGGTTCGAGTTCTGCTGCGCACAACTCAGCCACAGGAATCGGGGCGGGTCGCATCCCCTCGCCGGTTTCGCCTTGACTTCTCTGAAGTCCGCAGGGTCATTCCGGAGAGGGGTGCAACAGCGCTTGTCGGCGGTTGAGCAACCGCTCTATCCCGCCTGGTTCGTCAGTGAGTCGAGACGGATGCCGGTGATCTTGGTATTGACGAGTATGACGTCGTTGCCGTAGTCGCGACACTGCAGCTCAGCAGCGTTGACTGGATTTGTGAACGTGTGCACGACCGTCCACGTCGCGGGAATCCCGTCGCCGGCGTTTGCCACCGTCGCAACGGTGTAGTCACTGTCAGCGCCCGCAACGAGGTAGTACTCGGCATACTGGCTACTCGCGCCACCGTTGTAGAACCATGCCTTGGCGATGAACAAGTAGCTTCCCGCCGGCAGGTCCGGCAACGTCAGCAGCGTTGTGACATTGGTCGGAATGTCAATGTCCGCGTCGTGGTACACCGAGTAGCCATCGTTGCCTGTGAAATATGTGGAGTCGTGACCGTCAAGCCTGTCCGCGTCAGCGGCATACGCGGCTTGGTCGGCGCTCGACACCACACCATCTTCCGCTCCGAGGAACTGGGCAAACCGTCTCATGAAGGCCGCCATCTGCCCGCGCGTGACATTGCTGGTGGGGCAGAACTGGTCGTTGGCCGGCGGGTTGCAGCCCAACGTGACATTCGCCGTGGCAAGCCATTCGATGTCACCTTCGAAGATCGACATGTCGTCGTCAACAAAGGCCCCGCCCGCGGCCGAAACGATGGTCGGTATCGAGAGCAGGGCCAGGGTCGTAATAGTGATGATGGTCAGCAATCGGTTCTTCCGACTCATACAGTTGCCTCCTCCGAGGTTGCTTGCTGTGAGTGGACGCAAGATGACCAGCCGAGCACCGGGTCGACACCGGCCGGCGCCGAACGGCGACCGTGACCAGCGTTCCACCCGGACCACCAATCAGAATGAAGCCTGGATTGGCGGTTTGAGGAGGATCGCCGCCGGTTGGTTCACCGGGGCGGTGGATGCGGTCAACAACCGACGGCGCCGGTACTACCGAGGGATCGAGTTGAGACCAGCCCGCTTCGCTCAGCCGGCCAGTGGCACGGCGCCGGCCTTACCGTGACGTACCTTGTACTTCTTGCCCGAACCGCACGGGCAGGGATCGTTCCGACCGACCTTGTCCGTGACGCAGACGGTGCGCTTCGATGAGTCGGGACCCGGGGTCTGAATCGCCGCCGGCCTCCTTCGCTGCCTGCTCGTCGTCTTCCTCGGTCGCCAACTCGTGCAACACTTCGGCGTCATCTCATCCGTGCCTCAGTAGCAGCAACGTTGTCGACGATGGCCTCGAAACGGGCGAGCTTCTGGGTTACTTCCTTGGCGCGATCCTGATCGTTCCAGAGATCGGGAGCCGATGCCAGCTTGCCGGAGATCGTCTAGCTCACGTTCTCTGCCTGCGACGTCAAAGGAACCTCCTTGCAACAGCGAGGCGGGAACGAAGCTCTTCGATGGTGGCGCGGGGATCATTGTCATTCATGGCGACGTGATGCTAGGTGCTGGCGGTCCCCTCACCAGAGACATCTAGAGAGAAACGTGGCGGGACGAATTGCAGCAACCAGTCGTATGCGGAGCTTTCATCCTCAAAGAAACCGGACGGGAACAGAAACGAATCCATGGCCCATTGGTATGCGCCGGTGATCTGTCGGGTTCGGTCGTCGACGAGTATCGCCAACGCGCTAAGCACACCGGAGATGTCGTTGATGAACTCCCTCCATGCGTCGGGAGTGGGCCGATCCATGGCTCTGACATCCCACAAGGCGGGGAGCACCCGATTGTCGGTGAGCTCACGGAACGCAACGACGTCGTCGTGCATCGACTCTGCTGTATGGCGAACACCCGGGTTGGTCTCGACGACTACGACCACGCCGTCAGGGTGAAGGGTCATCTCGACCATGTCGGTCCTAGTGGTGCGCACTAGTGATCAACCCGCCAACGGAGCGGCGCCGGGACGACCGTGGCACACCTTGTACTTCTTGCCGGAGCCACAGGGGCAGGGGTCGTTGCGTCCAATCTTGTCCTTGATCCGCACCGTGCGCTTGGAGGTGTCCGGACCCGATGTCTGGACCGCGGTCGGCCGCTGCGGTGCCTGCTGCCGCTCCACCCGGACGTGGTACATGTAGCGCAGAGTGTCCTCTTTTACGGAGTCCACTAGCTCCGAGAACATGTCGTAGCCCTCGCGCTGATACTCGACGAGCGGATCCTTCTGGGCCATGGCCCTCAATCCGATACCGGATCGCAGGTAGTCCATGTCGGCAAGATGTTCCCGCCACTTGTTGTCGATGATTGACAACGTGACCGTCCGCTCCAGGCGGCGCAACACATCTGTGCCAAGCTCTTCTTCCCGGGCCGCATATACGTTTTCGGCGTCCTCGAGATATGCCTCGACTGCGTCGTCCCGATTCAAGTCCTCGGGATGATCAAAAGTCTCCTTGCCGATCGTCGGCGTGTAGATGGTCGAGATCCGCTCGGTGAATCCGTCCCAATCCCATTCGTCGGGGTCTACGCCATCGGTCATGGCACGCACATATGCCTCGATGACCTCCTCACGCCACCCGATTACCAGCTTCCTGGTGTCCTCGCCCAGCAGGATCCTGTTGCGCCATTCATAGATGATCTTGCGCTGGGTGTTCATCACCTCGTCGTACTCGAGCACGTTCTTGCGGATCTCGAAGTTCTGCGCCTCCACCTGGCTCTGTGCCCGCTCTACGGCCTTGCTCACCATCTTGTGCTCGATGGGGACATCACGGGGGATCTTGAGGCGGCTCATGATCGACGCCACTCGATCACGGGCGAAGCGTCGCATCAAGTCGTCCTCGAGCGAAAGGTAGAAACGAGACTCGCCGGGGTCGCCCTGACGGCCGGAACGACCACGCAGCTGGTTGTCGATACGACGGGACTCGTGACGCTCGGTACCGAGCACATAGAGTCCGCCCGCAGCAAGGACAGTCTCCCGGGCCGGGCCGGTCTCCGCTCCGAACTTCTCTACCAGCCGGGCGAACTCCTCGGCATAGCCTTCGTCGTCCTTGCTCATCTCCTGTTTGCGGAGCTCTTCCTTGGCCAACTCTTCAGCGTTGCCCCCGAGAGCGATGTCAACACCGCGACCGGCCATGTTGGTGGCGACGGTCACCGCACCAGGCTGACCGGCCTGGGCAATGATGTGGGCTTCCCGCATGTGCTGCTTGGCATTGAGCACCTCGTGTTTGATGCCGCGCTTGTTCAGATGGTTCGACAGCCGTTCCGATTTCTCGATCGACACCGTGCCGACCAGGACGGGCTGGCCCTTCTCATGACGCGCGATGATGTCTTCGACAAGAGCATCGAACTTGGCGTCCTCATCGATGTAGACGACATCTCCCTGGTCGAGCCTTGCAAGGGGGCGATTGGTGGGCACTTCGACCACATCGAGGTTGTAGATCTCGTTGAACTCACCTTCTTCGGTGATCGCGGTGCCGGTCATCCCTGCCAGCTTCTCGTACATACGGAAGTAGTTCTGGAGTGTGATCGTTGCCAGCGTCTGGTTCTCTTCCTTGATCTTGACGCCTTCTTTGGCCTCGATCGCCTGGTGGAGGCCCTCCGAATAGCGCCTCCCCTCCAAAACGCGACCGGTGAATTCATCGACGATCTTGATCTCGCCGTTCCGGATGAGGTAGTCGACGTCTCGCTCGTAGAGCTCTTTAGCCTTCAGGGCGACATCGAGATGGTGAATCAGGTCGACGTTGGCAAAGTCGTACATGTTCTCGACCCCGAGCACCTGCTCGACCCTGTGCACCCCTTCCTCGGTGGTCATCACCTGACGCTTCTTCTCATCCACCTCGTAGTGGATGTCACGGTGTAGCGAGTTGGCGATGCGGGCAAAGTCCCGGTACCACTTGCCGGTCTCGCCCACCCGACCGGAGATGATGAGCGGTGTCCTTGCCTCGTCGACGAGAATCGAGTCGACCTCATCGACAATGGCGTATGCATGACCGCGCTGGACCATGTCCTCCGGTCTCATCGTCATGTTGTCGCGCAGGTAGTCGAAGCCAAACTCGTTGTTCGTGCCGTATGTGATGTCGGCGGCGTAGGCGGGGCGACGCTCCTCGGGGGACATGTTCGACTGGATCAACCCCACAGAGAGACCGAGGAACCGGTGTATGGCGCCCATCCAGTCGGCGTCGCGGCTCGCCAGGTAGTCGTTCACCGTGACCATGTGAACGCCGTTGCCCGTGAGGGCATTTAGGTAGGCCGGCATGGCAGAGACGAGCGTCTTGCCTTCGCCGGTCTTCATCTCGGCGATCATGCCTCGGGCGAGCGCACCTGCTCCAACGAGCTGCACGTCATAGGGTCGCTGGCCGAGCACACGTTTGGCTGCTTCACGGACGACGGCGAATGCCTCCGCCTCGATGTCGTCGATTGTCTCGCCTGCCTCGAGCCGCTGACGGAATTCGAGGGTCGTGGCGCGGAGTTGGTCGTCGGTGAGGTCCACGTAGCCGGGCTCGATGGAGTTGACGTACTCGGCGAGCCTCACGAGCTCCTTGAGACGCTTACCTTCTCCGGCGCGCAGTATTTTGCTGAAGATTGCCATTTGATCGCCAATTGTAGGGACCGGATCGCCTTTTAGTGTCGGCGGACCGACTGAGTGAGTTCGTAGCCGGCTCGCAAACGAACTGCAGCAAACTCACAAAGCGAACCATTGATCTCCACAGCCAAATTGCAGCACACTCACCGAGCTTCGGGGAACATGCATCAGCGAAGCTGATTTCTCAGCCGCGGCCTCAATCGAGGGAGATGAACTCTTCGCGCAGGGCGTAGAGGACGGCCTCGTTGCGGGAGTGAAGACCAAGCTTGTCGAGGATGTTGCGGATATGGTTCTTCACCGTGTTCTCCGAAATGAAGAGCCGGTCACCGATCTCCCTGCTGGTCATGCCTCTGGCCACCAACTGGAGCACCTCGATCTCACGTCCCGTCAGCGTCGGCTTACGTGACTTGAAGATCTCCTGATGCCGTAGCAGCTGGCGCAACACGTCGACCATCTTGCCTGCCATCTTGGGTGAGAAGGCGGCACCTCCACCAGCGACGGCTCGAATCAAGTCGACGAGGTTTGAGAACGGCATGTCCTTGACGATGTAGCCACGGGCACCGGACTTGATCGCCTGGATCATGTCCTCTTCGGACTCGCTGCCAGTGAGCAGAATCACCTGCGACTGCTCCGCCACGGCGACGATCTTGCCGACGACATCCAAACCGGAGAGACCAGGCATGAGTACATCGAGCAAGACCAGATCAGGCTGAAGGATCTCGGCCTGGGTCACGGCATCCTCGGCGTTGCCGGCTTCACCGACAACTTCGAAGCCTGCCTCGTTCAGGGCCGAGGACAACCCGGCCCTGAAGAGGGGCACATCGTCAACAACAAGCAATCGTGTCATTCGGGCTCGATTAGTCCTAGGTCTCCGTCATCACGGTGGTAGAGGACGCAGTACTTGCCGCTCTCGGCGTCAAGGAAAAAGAAGAAGTCGTGTCCGAGCATCTCCATTTGCAATCCAGCTTCCTCCGGTGTCATGGGCCGCATCACGAAGCGTTTGGTCCTCACGATTGGCAGCGGCCCGTCTTCACCGTGTTCATCGGACACCGGCGGAACGTCATTGAGTGGTTTGTTCTCTCGCTTCCGGGACCTCTGAATGAGCCGTTCCTTCAACCGTCGCAGCTGACGCTCGAACTTGGATGACGCCAGGTCGACCGCCGCAAGCGCATCCGGCGCCATCGCCATGACACGTACGGTGTTGCCGGCAGTGTGGGTCGTTATCTCGACCTTAAAACGCTCCCCTGAGGAGCGGGGGTTCCGCAGCTCCGAGAGTTCGACATCGGCGACAGATCCGTCGTCGAAGATCCGCCCGGCATGTGCGACCTTCTCATTCGCAAGGCTGGCGATCTTGCTCTCGACTCGTACGTTCTTACCGTGTACGCGTACGTCCACCGCAGCTCCTTTCAACAGGGCGAACAGGAAAACCTAGAGGGAATCAGTCGCAGCGGGCCTCCCAACCGTGTCGCACCGTAAAGTTGGGGTTGGCTGATGAGTGCTCTTGGCAAAGCTACTCCGCTGTTGCTGTTGACCTGTTGTCATCCTATCAAAGCTGGAGCCGATGGCCCGTGTTGCTGTGACCGCCCGCCTGATCGACACTAACTCACCCGCGGTCATGAGGGTGAGCCCTGTGGTGGCGACATCGTCGATCAGCACTGCACCGGGCGGCACGGCCAGTACTTGCCGGAATCCCGGCGAGCGTCTCGAGGCCCGATCTCTTCCCGCATGGGATGGCCACCACAGCTGCGGGCGCAAGGCAAGCACAACCGGTATTCCCGACACCGCCCCAAGCCGCCGCGCCAATTCGATAGCGGGGTCGACCCCGTGGCGGATCCGACGCAGCAAGGCACGCGGGACCGGGATTAGAGCACTCGTCCCATTGGGAACTGCCGGAGCCATCGCATGTGCAAGAAGATCGGCGGCCGCCGTGATGGCGTGGTATTTGAGAAGATGGGTGAGACGCCGCGCCACGCTGTCGTGACGAAACGCGCTGAACACGGCAAACCCGTCTTGATAGAACGCCGGTACCGAGGTCAGCTTGGCACGGCAACGATCACACAACGGGCCCTCACCCCAATGTGCACAGACGATGCAAAGTGACATGGGGACAAAGTATCAACCCCCTGTGACATCCCCACGATGGTGACTAGCCCCACCGGAACACCACTAATTGTGGCTGGTTCGCTACTTGTAGTGATCTAGTATCGATTCTGGGAATGGCACTTGGTCTGTATTGGGGGCGCATTCAATGCAGGTGGGAAAGCGCGGCCGCGGCGGAGACCGACGGTACTGGCTGAATACGACACTGGTCGTCGGGCTGGCCGGGATCAACATCTGGCTCCTGGCCGGATTGATCTTGGATGCCGCCAGGCAGGTACCTATAGACGTCACCGAGCTGACAATGGTGGCACTCAGCTGTTTGTTTGCGCTCGCTCTCGCCGGCTCGGGCCGACACCGATCCCCTATCCAGAGGCACCGCATGGCGTCTGTTCCCGCACTGCGCCAGACGCTGGCCACCCACCAGGCGGGCCACCTGATAGCCGCCTATGTTGCGGATCCGAATCGGTTGCGCACAACTGCCCTCGCCGGAGAATGCCGGGACCACGACTCGCGGGCACCGGCGTTGACCGAGTCTGCGATGCGCTCCGAGATGAAGGTCTCCCTCGGGGGCATCGTGGCCGAGGAGATCTTTGCGGGAGAGACCAGCAGTTATGCCTCCGGAGACCTGGCCCGGGCAACGAGTATCGCGGCAGCAATGGTCGGTCGATACGGTATGGCCGGCTCACCAGTTTCGATGGAGCCTGCGGCTCACAACGAGCGCACGTTCGTCAAGAGGGTCTTCGACGACGCTAGGGCGAGGAAGGATCTCGAGGTGCTGCTGCGCGAAGCCAAACAGGACGCGGTGCGTTCCATCCTCGAGAAGCGCCACGCCGTCATCGACCTGAGCGACGCGCTGCTACGTCACTCCCGACTACGCCCCGAGGAGATCAGGACCATCATCGCTCGAGCGGAACACCACCGTCGAGAGCACAACGAGGTACTCGTGGACCTGAGGGTCGTCAACGGCAGCAAGAGCGCCGCAGAGGGTGGCCACTGATCGGCTTGACTGAGCCCCGTCTCAGGTGCCGTGCTCCCAGGATGCCAGGTAAGCGACCTGTTCATCGGTCAGGACCTCGAGACCACACGCCATCGCTTCCAGCTTGAGCCGGGCCACCTCGTGGTCCAGGTCCTGTGGCAACACATAGACCTTTGGCTCGAGTGATGGGCCGTTGGCCTTCAGCCACTCGGCGGCCAGAGCCTGATCGGCGAAGGACATGTCCATGACGTCGGCAGGATGACCCTCAGCGGCGCCGAGGTTCACCAGGCGACCCTCGGCAACCACCAGCAGGCGACGCCCGTCGGGCATCGTGTACTCACCGAGGTTGTCACGCAGCTCCCGATAGCTCACCGACATGGCGCCGAGCTGCTCGAGGTTGATTTCGACATCGAAGTGCCCCGCATTGGCGAGAAGGACTCCATCCTTCATCACCTCGAAATGCTCTTGTCGGAAGACGTGAATGTCGCCGGTTGCTGTGATGAAGACATCACCACGTGACGCGGCGTCGTTGCTGGTCATCACCCTGTGGCCGTCCATCGCTGCCGACAGTGCCCGCACGGGGTTCGATTCAACGACGATCACGCTGGCACCGAGACCCGAAGCGCGGGTGGCAATGCCGACACCGCAATCGCCGTACCCGGCAACAACCACGGTGCGTCCGGCAAAGAGAATGTTCGACGCACGAAGGATCCCATCGAGAGACGACTGGCCGGTGCCATGCCGATTGTCAAAGAGATGCTTGGTGTCGGAGTCGTTGACCGCGACGACGGGGAACCGCAGCACACCATCCTTCTCCATTGCCCGCAGCCGGATAACGCCTGTCGTCGTCTCCTCCATCCCACCGATGAGAGGCTGGTCCGCTCGCTGGTTGTGAAGGACAGTCGTCATGTCACACCCGTCGTCGAAGACCAGGTCCGGTTGAGTATCCAGCACGGCATTTATGTGCCGGTAGAACATCTCAGAGTCTTCACCGCGAACCGCGTACACCGGAATGCCCGCCGCCACCAGTGAAGCCGCCACGTCGTCCTGCGTCGAAAGCGGGTTCGACGCACACAAGGTCACCCGGGCACCACCAGCACGCAGCACATGCATCAGGTTGGCCGTCTCACTGGTGACATGCATGCAGGCGCCGATGGTGATACCTGCCAGCGGTTGCTCCTCCTCGAAGCGCTCCCTGATCGAAGCAAGCACCGGCATGCGGCGATTGGCCCATTCGATCCGACGGTCCCCGAGTTCGGCGAGCGATGGATCTGCGATGTCATAGTCCACGATGGATCCTCCAAGAAATGCGAATCTGCCCCTAACGCTAACCTCTTTTAGTACCGTCGCCGCCAGGAGGAGCAATGAGTAGGTTCGTGGAGAAGCCCTGGGGCAGTGAGCTGATTTGGACCCACACCGACCGCTACGTTGGCAAGCTGATCTCGGTCAACGCCGGCGCACGGCTCTCCCTCCAGTTCCACAACGAGAAAGACGAATCCATCTTCATCGTCGATGGCACGCTCAATCTCCATCTGGAGAATGACAACGGCGAGGTCGAGCAGATCGAATTGGGGCCCGGCGCCTCCCAACGAATCGAGACCGGTCGGATCCACCGCTTCGAGGCGATCAGCGACGTCAGGCTCATCGAAGTTTCCACTCCGGAGCTCGACGACGTGGTCCGCCTCGAGGATGATTACGGCCGCGAGGGAACATCGGCACCCTGACACGCCGGGGCATCAACTCATCGGACCTGTGAGCTCACCCAGCGAACTCAGTATCCTTGAGTCGTATCCTTGAGTCCTCGACGAGTTCACGTCTGGGTGGCTTCCTCGATCAGCATCACAGGAATGCCATCTTCCACCGGGTAGCGCAATCCGCACTCGCTGCAAAGCAATGAGGGAGGCTCCTCGATCTCGAGCAACGTCCCGGCACACGACGGGCACTGCATCATGTCGAGCAGCCCCGGTGGCAGCACGCCGATGTCGGCCCCGGGCTCGAGGATTGCCGCAACCTGGTCGACCAGCGATGTCACCTCGGCTGCGGTCGGCGCCTCGACGTTGAGACGAAGCACCGGCTCCGTGTTGGAAGGGCGCACATTGAACCACCGGTCTCCCATGTCCATCGTCAGGCCGTCGAGGTAGTCGGTCTCTCCCGAGAATGCAGCCGAGATCGATCTGATCGCAGCATCCTTCTCGGCGACTTCGAAGTTGATCTCACCCGACTGAGCATATGGCTCGAAACGCGTCCGCAGCTCCGACAGAGGCCGACCCTCCTCAGCAAGCACCTGGAGCAGGACGAGCATCGTCAGGATCCCAGAGTCGGCCCGATAGTTGTCGCGGAAGTAATAGTGACCCGAGTGCTCACCACCAAAGATCGCCCCCGTCTCCTTCATCACCTGCTTGATGTACGAATGACCGACCCTGGTCCGCACCGGCTCCCCACCCGCGGCTCGAACAGATTCCGGCACCACCTTTGAGCAGATGAGATTGTGGACGATCTTCTCCCCAGGATGCTTGCTCAAGAACCACGCGGCAACTATCGCAGTGACCGTGCTACCCGGGAGCGATCGAAGCTGATCGTCGATGAAGAACGCCCGATCGGCGTCACCGTCGAAAGCGACACCGAGGTCACATCCCTCCTCGCGCATTTTGGCTTCGAGATCAACCAGATTCTCGGGCCGCAACGGATCGGGGTGGTGATTGGGGAACGACCCATCGGGCTCGAGATAGAGCCCGGTGAGGCGGGCAGGGATCCGATCGAAAACCGCGGGTATGGCGACGCCTGCTACACCGTTGCCGCCGTCTGCGACCACCTTCAGCTCTGTCATCTGCGCCGTATCGATGATCGAGATGAGGTGATCGACATAGCCCTGAAGCACGTCCGTTCTGGTGACTTCGCCCCGCGGCTCGATGATTGGCAGACCCTGTTCTGCCAATCGCTCGATCTCAACAAGACCTGTGTCCACCCCGATGGGAGCCGCACCGGCAAGACACAACTTGATCCCGTTGTACCCCTTCGGGTTGTGGCTCGCGGTGATCATCGCGCCTGGCTCGTTCATCGCCCCGGCGGCGTAGTAGACCATGTCGGTCGTGATCATCCCGACGTCGTCGACATCGACCCCCTGAGATGTGATCCCGTCGATGACGGCCGCAGCAAGGCCAGGAGATGACTCCCGGACATCCCTGCCGACTGCAATCCGACCGGAACCGGTGAACTTGGCAAAGGCGGCGCCGATACGTCTGGCCGCCTCCTCATCGAGTTGATCGGGGACCATTCCCCGGATGTCGTACGCCTTGAAGATCTCGTTGAAATGCATGACACCGATTGTACGGTCGTCGGGAACCGCCTGGGAGAACCGGAGGCTGGAAACCAACCTAGAATCCGCTGCCAATGCCGCACTCTCCATCCACCGGTGTCGCCATCTTGATGCCGGCATATCAACTCGAATCTGCCATTGCTGCCAACATTGACCGTGTTGCCGCCGTGGTTGCCGAATGGCCTGACGTCGAGATGATCGTCATCGACGATGGCAGCACCGACGCAACGAGGAGTGAGGCAGACAGAGCTGCCGGGAGCTACGAGTTCGTGAAGGTGGTCGGCTATCCGGTGAATCGCGGCAAAGGCGGAGCCCTTCAGGAGGGTTTCACTCACACGAAGAAGGACGTCGTTGTCTTTCTCGACTCCGACCTCGATCTCCCACCAGAGCAGCTGCCGGAATTCTTGAGCGAATTCGAGCGTCTCGGTGTCGATGTGCTCGCCGGTGCCAAACGGACGGCGATGACGCCGGGTCGCTACCCGGCACTGCGTCGCTTTCTCAGCCTCTCGTTCGTGGCAATCAACCGCCTGCTGTTCCGGATGCCGATTCGCGAGACTCAGACGGGTTTGAAAGCCTTTCGCCGCACCGCACTGGAGAACACTCTGCCCGCGCTAAGAACGCTCGGCTATGCATTCGATCTCGAGCTGCTGGTGAGGATCCGCAAACAGGGCGGCACGATGGCGGAGACACCGGTGACCCTGGCGAAGGGCTCTTCGAGTGGACTGTCGCTGAAGACCCTATGGGAGATGGGGCGCGACACCATCAAGATCTGGTTCAGGACCATCGGTCGGTAGCGCCCGTGACCCCAGCGCCTTGCGGAACACGATATCCCGGTAACCGGCGAACTTGGGGACGATGATCACAAGCGAAGCGAGCAGGTAGAACACATTCTGCTGCGGCCTCGTCAGTGGGCCCCATACCATGTCGGCGCCACCGACGACACCCTGGGTAATCGCCCACGCCACAATGTTGATTGCGATGAAGTGCGCGGTTTCTCGCGCCGTGTCACCGGCATCACTGAGATCGAAAGCCCAGCGCCGGTTCAACACATACGACACCTCGGTTGCGATCAGGAACGAGAGCGCAATCGCCCAGAACTGTCCCCAGTTGAAACCCTCGTACACGGTTCTGGTCCCTCCGAACACACCGAGGAAGAGGTTGAATAACGCAAAGGAGACGATCGTGTTGGCGACGCCAACGATACCCACCTTCATCAGCTGATTGATCGCGGTCGGAGTGAGGAGCGATCGAAGATACTTCAATTAGGTTCCTGTCCTAGTTTCCAGTGTCCACGACGCGAGCACGGCGACGGCGTCGTATCCACCAGAAGATAAACACGAGGGAAGCCACGGTGAGCAGCCTCCCCACATTCTCGGTCCACGTGCGCCCGAACTCCAGCGAAACGTGTTCCTGAGTGGGCACAACGATCATGAGCGAGGGCGCCGCCCGGTATGGCCCTTCTGCGCCGGTCACGTGCCAGTTCGGGAAGTACGACATCTTGACCAGGTGTGGCACCCCTATGGCGGTCGTGTCGAACGAGATGCTGAAATCGTCGACCACCACATTGGAAACAACGTCGTTGCCGGTAGACAGTGCCTCCCCCTGGTCATACGGTCCACCCATCTCGGAGAACGTCGGCCAGCCCTCAGGCCCATCGGCAACGATCCAATGGTCGAGATTGTCGAGATTGTCATACCACTCGAGAGCGACATCAGCGAAGTCGCGATCGCCCGTGTAGACCATCGGCTGGTATTTGGCCACGTCAACCGGGTCGGAGTGCGGAAGCTGGAAAATTGAATAGGCGTCCTTCTCAACGAGAGGCTGCAGCCCGAGCCGCTTCGCTTCTGCGGTCATCTTCTCTGTCTGCGTGAGGTAGTAGTCGATATTGAACAGCTTCGAGTGCTGGATCCCCCGCTCCAAACTGAAGGTGCGGTAGGTGAGGCCACGGACGGGTTGTGACGGAGAGACACTCATCTCGGCCTGGTTGAGAAAATGGAACGGGGTGGTGAGCGACGACTCAAAGAAGACACCCTCCATCGTGGTGTGCCCCTCGCTCCAATATGGGATCAGCATCAACGCCATCGGCGTGCCGTACGCCTCCTGGATGTCTTTGGCGTACTCCCACATCACTCGTCCTTCGGGAAGCTTGTCGATGTCTTCCATGATCGACTTGAGTTCCGGGTACTTGGCTTTGCCTTCGTATCCCTGGTAGTTCCAATTGACCCAGCCCGGGACGTCGCTTATGCCGATGATCGTGATCGCAATGACGACGGCAACGGTGACAATGCCGAAGCTGAGCACATTCTCGTGCCGGTTGGGGAGCCAGCGGGCCAGACGGGTGACCGCGAGACCCGTGGCGATCCCGGCGAACAAGAACAGGCCGAAAAACCAATATGGAATCAGCCTGGCGTTGTAGAGGATCGTCCAGCCTTGCTCGGCGATCAGCAGGTAACCGAGGAATGGCAGGATCGTCATCGTCATGAGAACGCGGACGTCCTCCCGCCTCAGCATTGTCCAGACCATCCCGATGAGACCGAGCGCAACGATCGGGATGAACTCGTTCGGAAATGGGGTGCCGACACCGGAAATCCCTGCCCCCCGGATACCGGTCAATGGCGTCCATCCCATATCGGTTGATAGACCGCCAAAGGTTCGGACGGCGAGTGGCAGTGCCCAGAAGGCAACGAGGCCAAACCCCAGGATCCACGACAGGACGATTTGCGCCCTGCCGCGCTTGCGTAGAAACAGCGGAAGGGAAACGACAACCACAACGATGGTGGTGACGATGTGGCTGAACGCGGTCAACGCCAGCAGAACTGCCGCCGCGGGCGTGAACCCTCTCCCCTCCCGTGAGTTCTTGATCATCATTCCCAGGTAGACCAGGGAAAGGGCAAACGACCACGAATAGGAGAACTCGCCTGCGAGCGTCGATTTTATGTTGGCCCCGAAGATGGCAAAGCTCTCCATGAACACGAACATGGACCCGAATGTGGCAGCGATACCGGCCACGGCACGAGCAAAGCCTGCTGAGCGAACCAGGTAGTACCCGGCCATCGGTATGGCAACGAGACCCATGATCGTCGTGATCTTGAAGGCAACTCCGTATGGGATGACCACATCGAGCAGCACCGTGAACAATGCAGGCAGCGGGAAGTAGAAGTAGAAGACGGGGTAGCCGGCATACCAGTAGTTGCTCCAACCGAGGATGCGGCCAGATGGCAATAGCGAGTCACGCAGCACCTGGGGAAGGACGACGTGGGCCCCCATGTCCCCACCGGTCGGGGTGTTGGCGATCAGCAACGACGGTGAATGAACTTCGAGGTTGAAAAAGGGAAACGCATCCTGGGGGGAAACCCGCGCCACCAGACCGAGCATGATCAGCAGGATCAGGGCTGTCGGGAGCAGGATCGCCAGAACAACGAGCAGACGGCTGCGTCGCAAGGCGAGAGAGTCGATCGGGGTGGTTGTCACCGCCGGGAGGCTAGTCGTCTCTCGGGTTATTCGTGCTGGCTACCGGAAGGCATTCGGTGCTCGCACCAAAAAGGTCACCGTATCAATGCGGCTGCGGTCACGCCATGGCGTCGAGCCAGAAGCGGCGCTGTTCAGCACTCTGCCGCCAGATCGAATCAGGTCTTCCCGTTCCGTGCCAATTCGAGAACTGTGTCCAGCTCGAGGGGCTCACCGTCGCGATCCCACCAACGCTCTTCACACTCATGGCACGAGCAGAAATTGACCTCAGTGCCGTCGGGAAGCGTCAACTCGATCTGGATCACGTTGTTCGCACCGCATGCCTGGCATCGGAGCGGCTCGACCGGGGTGCCTCTTCTCCTACTCATAGACAGAAGAGTAGTCATCTTGTGCCGTGGTGAAAGTGGATTTCGCCGGGTGCGTCCCACATGGGGAGACGGTTTGCGAGAACGTCAAGTCATCTCCGGGATCTCTTCGAGCTTCCCGATGTAGCGGGAACGGCGTTTCCCGTTCTCCCACCAGTACGCATACCAGTAGGGTCCGTGCGGACAACTGGTGCACGAGTCCTTACCGCACTTGACCATCTGCTGCCTCAGCTTGACCTCGGGTTCGCTGGCAATGTCGAACACACCACGGTTCTCGAGTCGTGCCCTGGCGAGGATCAGGAGCCGGCGTAGCTCCGGCTCCTCCATCTCCCGGACCGCTTCGAGCACATCACGATCGATCGGCATGGCAATCACGCAGGCACGGCGAACAGCCGCGCCATCGGTGATCTACGGTCGGTGAGCGTCCATCCCACCGGGGCGGTGAGCAGGGATGCGTGGCGGGCACACAAGGGATACCCGGTGCCCGGCTCGATGTCGTTGACGATGTCGGTAAGCCAGATGGCGCCGGACCTGTAGTCGAACGACATGATCGAGTCAGCCGGCGAAGTGCATCTTGTACATCTCATCAGGACCGTGACGGTAGTGGCCGACGCCGGTGGAGCGGTGGATTGTCCAGCCTCGCCGACGGTGCGGCCACTCCTCAAAGACCAGCACGATCGAGCGCACGCCGCAGCTTGGACTCGCCAACCGATCCTGCATACTGGCTGCGGAGCCTGCCCCGGCGATCGATCACCAACGTGAGCGGCACCCCGACGACACCAACCTGCTCCTGGAGGCTTCGCTCGAGCTCATAGGTGACCTCGCGTAGCGGGGCACCGGTCGCTTTCGCCGCTGCGATCACGGCTTTGCACCGGGAACACTCCGTCGACGTGAACACAACCAGGCCCGGGTCAAACCCGGCGCGGTCTATGTGGACCGGCGGGTGGCCGACCAGCTTCTTGCGTGCCACCACCCCACCACCGGCGGCAACGGCGATGACCGCGACGATCAACCCGAGCCGAATGGCTATGTCACTCATCGACGACCGTGCCCGATACGAACATCAGGCCCTTGTCCGCCTCGGCGCTCCAGGCCACAGAGATCGGTGCCGTCGACTCGACGTAGTAACCGCCGACCGCGGCGTCGTACCCAAGCGGCACCCCGATCATCGTCCCTGCAGGGACCGATTGCTTGTTTGCAGGCAAGCCCTCGAGACCGAGCGGCTGGAGCACGACAGTGGCCGCACTGTCGCCGGTGTTCATGATCCACACTGTCGAGTCCGCACCGGCAACACCACCGAGCCCGGGGAGCAGCCAGGTTGTCGCAGGCTTGGTGACCCCGATCGTGCCGGCAATGCGATCTCCTCCTCCGGGATTCTCATCTGTCTGACTTCCCTCAGCCGTGGCCTCGGTGACGGCTTGTGATTCCTCGGCGATCACCACCGCTGACACCGGCCCGGTCGCCCGGACCCTGATCCCCATGGCACCGTCTGCGAGATCGCTGAGGGCAACACGTTTCGGGATCGATGGGTCGACAGCCACTTCACGAGCGTCGCTGGTGACACCATCGGCGGTGAAGACGTCAATGACGGCGGAAACCGGGTCCGTCCCTGTGTTGGAGAGCACGACGCTGGGTGCGAACGTCGAGCTCGAAGTGGCGACCGGGAACTCCCAGTACGTGCCGGCAGCGATCCCGGGCCAGCTCGCCTCGTCCCCCGACCCGGCAACAACCAGTGATGGGATCACAAAGCCCTCGCTGGTGGTCACGATGAGGGAGAGGTCGTTGAGCAAAGGCAACAATTCGTTGAGTTGCACATCTTGCCAGGTCCGACCGGGGATATCGATGCTCTGCAAGTCGACCAGCCCGGTCTCACCAGACTCGCTAGATCCATTGACGGTCACCTTGGCGAGCTCGGGGAACGGGTTGAACAGACGCAATGTGGTGGTTCTTCCCTGTCGTGTGGTCCCACCCGGCAGCTCCCACACCTTGGGAAAACGGGCCAGGCAGCCGTCACCGGTGAGCAACGAATCGCTCTCGACGACAGCTGCCACCGCGGCAGGGCCGTCATCGAACTCGACGAACAGTGGCGTGTCGCCGCGACGGACTATCTCACCAACGTTGACTGCAATGGCGCCTGGGGTGTTCAGCCGCACTTCGTCCGTGTCCGGGTCCTCCCCAACGATCTGCTGCGGCAGCGTCAGTGAGGCGGTTACCGGCGTGTCGGCCGCAATCATCACCGTCGTGTCCCGCAGTGCCCCGCTGGCCGCCCACGTGCAATACCAAACGCTGGCAGCAGCCGAAGCAGCGGACTCACGTTCCTCGGGACCGCTGAAATCAGGCCCGTTCGGGGTGGCAGGCTCGGGAAGCGCGAACGCAAAGAACACTGCAACCGCGACGAGAGCAAGCACAAGTATCCGCTTCATCTGCGCCTCCTTGCGACCGCCGAGAACATGAGATAGAAGACGAACACACTTGCGGCCACGAGAGCCTGGTTGCGACGCGTCGCGATCGGTTCGAATTGCGCCATCCCATCGGCCGCCGAGACTTCGTTGCCCCATCCCACCTGGGACCACGGCGCCGGTCCCCACCGCGTGTTGGCGGCGTCGGCGAGCAACACTCGCTCCCCGGCCGCAGGCTCACCTTCGTAGCCGGTACCCGATGCCGTCCAGACAACCCCCGAAGTCGTGATAGCACGGACCGGGCTCTCCGCGTCGACGAGGAACGTCGGCCGTTTCGCCCCACCAAGGCGAACCAGGTCGAGCTGACCGTCGAACACATCCTCGAGCGGGGTCGACCCGGTCACGACCACCCATCTGATCCCAAACCGGGCGAGAGCTGCACCAGCACGGGATTCCTCACCGTTGATCAAACCCACCAGGAGATTCTCCAAGGCGAGATCCGGACCGGAGGGCTTGGGAAGCATCACCTCCCAGAGTGACGGCAGCGGTGCTGAGATCACCCGATATGCGGCACCGCGCACGACACGCCACTCCCCGGGCAACGTGCTCTCAGGCCCGACGAGCAAGATCCGGGAAGCCGCGGCGTCGCCGTCGGCAGCGGCCGTGAACCGGAGCGGATTGGTGTACTCGTCTGCGGGCAAGCCGCCTCTACCGTGATAGAGAGGCACCAGGGTCAGTGCAACGAGCACCACCGCCCCGACCGTCCCCAAGCCGGACAGCACCCTGCGCCAGCCGTGGATTTCGGAGACACGGAGTAGATCGATCACTCCCCCGGCCACGAACGCGGTCCCGAGGGCGACGACTGCGATCCCGGAAACGGCGAGCTCGCGGCCAAAACCAAGATCGTTGCCCCGGGCAACCATGGCACCGATGGCAGTCAACAGACCACCGAGCAGGATTGCATTGAGCTGCCGGCCGGTGCCCCCAAGCGCTCCGGCAACAAAGGCGACACCAACCGCGGCCATCGGAATGGTCTCAGGCGTCCAGTACGCCGTACCGGCCTTCAGGTATGCCTGCAGGTCCTGCACCGCAATCCAGGGAAGCAGCACCGGCAGAGCCAGCAGGGTTCCAAACAGGCCGACTCCCAGCGATACCCAACTCGCCCTGTCCCGTGGCTGGAGCACAGCTCGCAGCACAAGCACCCCGACCGGCACGACAATCAGCGGAGGTGACAACACCCCGAGCAGCCCGACCACCCAGCCCACTGCGCTCAGGCGCCCCAGCCGACGGAACCAGCGGCGCGGCCAGCGAACGATTGCTACCCGAATGGCCCAGGGCAAAGCTCCAAGCGCAAGCAGTTGGCCGAGGGCGGTGCGGTCACCAATTGCCTGTGCGGCAGGCCCGGCCACAAAGATGATGCCGGCGAGCCAACCGGCCATGACCTCGATATCGAACGATCGCAACAAGCGGATGGTGCCCCATATCCCCGAAACGACCGCGACCAGAGTCAGCGCCCAGGCGGCCAGCTGTGGGGAATCAAAGAGCACTTGCTGCACCAAGCCGGCGAGCCCGACCAGCGGAACGAGGGGCTCGACGGAACCAAACCCACCCGGGTTCCACCCTCCGGCATAGGCACCGACGGCCGCCGCACCCGACTCGGGCAGCGGCATGCTGTACCCCACCGCAGGCCAGCCTGCAGACCACAGCGACCGCACTGCGAGCAACGAGACAACCACGGTGAGAACACCAACGATGAAAGCCGGCTGGCGAAGATCCTTCCCGATCGAGGTGACGCTGAGCCCTTCGGTGCGATCAATGCGATCTCGCAGCCTCCCTCCGACCTCCTTGGTGAGGTCGGAGACGATCGCTGATCCACGCATCTGGAAACGGAAAAGCTCGGCGTCCCCGAAGGCCCTCCCCTTGCGCGCAGCAATCCGATCCCTGATCAACGACGGCAGATGCCAGAGATTCCATCCCCACGCCCGGACGTAATCGAAGAGGGTCCACCGTCCCAAGAAGGGGCTGACTATCGCCTCGAGCAACCCGATCAACAATCGCAGTGGTACTGCCCAGGCGAGAGTGAGCCAGCTGTACACCTTGAGCATCGCTCTGATCCGACCCGCCCGTTCCCGCCACGACTCGGCACGAAATCGCTCCGCAGGGAACAGAACCTCGGAGGAAGGGACGACAACCACCCGGGCCCCGCGCAACCGGGCTCGCTGGCAAAGATCGATCGCGGCGGCCTCAGGAGGCATCAGGGGATCTGGCCCCGCGACACCGCGGGCGAGATCGCGGCGTATCAGCATGGACACACCGGCGACCGCGGCAACGTCGCGCACGACGTCGTACTGACCGGCGTCGATCTCGTCGTCTTCGAGGCCCAGATATGGGGTGTCGAACACATCGGTGGCGATACCGATCGCGATCAATCGCTCAGGATCGTCTGATCGCACCAGCTTGGAACCGGCAACCGCCGCATCAGCCCGCTCTGATTCCAGGACCAGAGCTTCCAATGCATCGGGACGGGGCAGCGCCCCCGCATACAGCATCCAGATGTGGGTAACCGAGGTGTCTATCGAACCAAGGAGATTGGGAATCGAGTTCATCCACTCGACACCAACCCCGTCGGCGGCGTGTCGGCCTGCGCTGCCCGAACCGACAACGACGATGCGGGCAGTCTCGTAGACTTGGGCACGCACCCTGGCGATCGTATCTCCGACCTCGGTGCTGTCGAGCGAGAGCACGGCAGCGACGACGGTGGGTTTCGGGGTCCCGGGGGATGACATAGGCCGCATTCTGGAGTCGTGACCGATCTATCGCAATCTTGACGTCGTTGTGCTGTGTGGTGGGGTTGGTGGCGCTCGCATGGCTCGAGCCCTATCGAGTGTGGTCGCACCCGACCGACTGACGCTAGTCGTCAACGTAGGGGACGACGATTATATGTACGGCGCTCACGTAGCCGCGGACCTAGACACGGTGACCTACACACTCGCCCGGATCGAAGGCCCGAACGGGTGGGGAATCGCGAGCGACACATTCCGCGTGATGGATGAGATGACCCGTCGCGGTATCGACACCTCGTTCCGTCTCGGCGACCGCGACCTCGCCACTTGTCTGCAGCGCACCGCAGCC
This sequence comes from uncultured bacterium, assembly GCA_963777645.1. Taxonomy (GTDB): domain Bacteria; phylum Actinomycetota; class Acidimicrobiia; order Spongiisociales; family UBA5794; genus JAAETI01. The sequence continues at coordinate 125,872 of CAVZRA010000006.1, forward strand.
CTGCGCGCCGGCGAGACCCTCACAGAGATCACCAGAACCATCGCCGACTCGCTTGCCGTCAAAGCCCACATCCTCCCGGCGACCGACGGCCCACTGCGTACAGGCGTCCGGATCGCAGACGGAAGCTGGCTTTCGTTCCAGGAGTACTTCGTCATTCGCGGTAACCAGGATGAAGTCACCGCCGTCGACTACCGAGGTGCAACAGACACGACGCCCGCTCCCGGGGTTATCGAGGCGATCGATACGGCGGATCTGGTCGTGATCGCTCCCTCCAACCCACCGCTGTCGATCTGGCCGATCCTCGCCGTGCCCGGGATCCGAGATGCCGTCACCGCCGCCGCACCAGTTGTTGCAGTCAGCCCGCTCTTCGGTGGAAAGGCCCTCAAGGGGCCGGCCGATCGCGTGCTGGCCTCGCTCGGGATGCCGGCCGGGACCGCCGGCATCCTCGAGGCATATGCCGGGCTCATCTCGACACTGGTGGTTGACTCGGCCGACACCAGTGACGTGGCCCTCTCCACGGATGCGGTCCGGTTGGTTGCCGCCGACACCCGGATGACCAATTCAGACCAGGGTGGGATTTTCGGCGCCTGGTTGTTGGATACGATGACCCGATGACAGTCCACATATTTCCGATCCCGGGTATTCCCGAGGTGAGCCATGGCGACGACATTGCAGGTTTCATCCTCACCGCGATCAAGGAGGCCGGAGTGACCATGCACAAGGGTGATGTGCTCGTGGTGACTCACAAGATCGTCTCGAAGGCAGAAGGGCGCTTCATTGATGCCACAGACGAGGCTGCATATCGCGCTGCCGTCGAAGCCGAAGCACGGTCGATCATTCGCAGGCGTGGCGATCTGGTCATCACCCAGACACGACACGGCTTCATCTGCGCCAACGCCGGGGTCGATCGATCCAACGTCGTGGGAGACCGTGCCGTCCTACTGCCAATCGACCCCGACCGCTCCGCCCATGGGATCAGAATGAGGATGCTGCGGGCCACCGGTATCGAGATTCCCGTCATCATCACCGACACGTTCGGCAGAGCGTGGCGTCGCGGCCAGACCGACATCGCCATTGGAGTATCGGGAATGGCCGCCCTCGACGTGCAGAAGGGCCGTCCGGACGCCAATGGGCGGATCATGGAGGTAACAGAGATTGCGGTTGTTGACGAGATCGCAGCCGCCGCCGATCTGGCGATGGGCAAAGCGACCGGGATCCCGGTGGCAGTGGTGAGAGGCGTCAAGTGGGAACCGGGCGACGGCCGGATCGCCGATCTGGTACGCCCACCCGGCGAGGATATGTTTCGCTGATGCCAGAACTGCCCGAGATCGTCACATATCTGGACGCCATCGAACGTCACGTCGGCGGTGACGTTCTGGAGAGTGTGCGGATCAAGTCGTTCTCGCTGTTGAAGACCTACGACCCGCCTCTAGATGCCCTCTTCGGCAAACAGCTAGTCGGGCTGCGCCGCATGGGAAAGCGCATCGTCTTCGAGTTCGACGATGACCTCTTTGCCGTACTTCATCTCATGGTCGCCGGACGGTTGCACTGGCATGTCGAGCGCAAGAAGATCCCCGCCAGGATCGGCCTCGCCGCGTTCGACTTCTCCCGCGGCACACTGCTGCTCACCGAGGCGGGCACGAAGCGACGGGCGTCGCTGCACGTCGTACATGGCCTAGAGGCTCTAGAAGCACTGGATCCGGGTGGAATCGAGATCGATTCCACCAACCTCGAGGAGTTCGCCAGGGCGCTCACCACCGAACGTCACACGTTGAAGAGGGCATTGTCGGATGCCCGTCGCATCTCCGGCATCGGGGGTGCGTTTGCCGACGAGATCTTGCACGCCGCCCGGCTGTCGCCGATGCAGATGAACACCAATCTCACACCTACCGAGATCGAGAGGCTGTACCAGGCGTGCCGGGAGACCCTGGACAAGTGGGTGGCGATCCGCAGCGACGACACAGGCGACGGCTTCCCCGAGAAGGTCACCGCGTTCCATCCGCAGATGGCGGTCCACGGCAAGTACAACGAGCCGTGCCCCGTGTGCGCTACCCCCATCCAGCGAATCGTCTACGCGTCGCGGGAAACCAACTACTGCCCGGGATGCCAGACGGGCGGCAAGATCCTCGCCGACCGGTCGCTTTCACGGCTTCTGAAAGACGACTGGCCACGAACGATCGAGGATCTGGAAGACTGAACCCGGCACATATGTTGCGTTGAACCATTTAGGGTTAACCGGACGACCACGATGGGACCAGGTCGGGACCCGCCGCTAGATTCACCTGCCATTGTGGAGTCGTCCGCATGAATCGCAATGAACCACGTGGCGGGGCGCCGGGGGCCCTGTCGAGAACAGGAGAAACCGCATGACACGCCGCGCCTTGGTGACAGGGATCACCGGCCAGGATGGCTCGTACCTCGCAGAACAGTTGATCGGGAAGGGCTACGAGGTCCACGGCCTCATCCGGCGCACCTCCACATTCACGACCGAGCGCATCGACCACCTCTACCTCGACGCTCACATGGAGACGGCAAAGCTGTTCCTCCACTACGGCGACCTCGCCGATGGCAACGGCCTGTCCCGGTTGATCAAAGAGGTCGAGCCGCAGGAGGTCTACAACCTGGGTGCCCAGAGTCACGTAGCCGTGTCGTTTCAGAACCCGCTGTATACCGCCGACGTCGTCGCACTTGGCACACTCCGCATCCTCGAGGCCATCCGGATGACCAACCCGGACATCAAGTTCTATCAGGCCTCCTCGTCGGAGATGTTCGGCAAGGTTGCGGAGACACCACAGTCGGAAACGACACCATTCCACCCCCGATCGCCTTATGCGGTTGGCAAGGTCTACAGCTTCTGGCAGGCGGTCAACTACCGAGAGGCGTACGGGATGTTCACCACCAACGGCATCCTGTTCAACCACGAATCGCCACGACGCGGCGAGACCTTCGTTACCCGGAAGATCACGAGGGCCGCGACCAGGATCAAGCTCGGGCTTCAGAAGAAGCTATATCTGGGAAACCTCGATGCGGAAAGGGACTGGGGCTTCGCAGGCGACTACACAGAAGCGATGTGGCTGATCCTGCAGCAGGACGAGCCCGACGACTACGTCATCGCCACCGGGGAACGGCACTCGGTGCGTGAGTTCGCCGAGAAGACGTTCGACATGCTGGATCTCGACTGGGAAGAGTACGTCGCCGTCGACGAGCGATACATGCGGCCGGCGGAAGTCGATCTGCTCCAGGGAGACGCCAGCAAGGCACGTCGTGAGCTTGGTTGGAAGCCCCAGGTCGGCTTCAACCGCCTGGTCGAGATGATGGTCGAGTCCGATCTCGAGCTGGCCAAGCAGGAACGTACTCTCGTTGATGCCGGGCTGAAGACCATCGAGTGGAACGGGAGCAACTCGTGATCGAGGGCAAACGTATTGTCGTAACCGGTGGGGCCGGTTTCCTCGGCTCGTTCCTGTGCAAGCATCTCGAAGCCGCGGGCGCCGTCGACCTGTTCGTCCCTCGCAGCGCCGACTACGACCTCACCGAGCAGGATGCCGTGCGTCAGCTCTACAAAGACGCCGACCCCGACCTGGTGATCCATCTTGCCGCCGAGGTCGGTGGCATCGGCGCCAATCGTGCAAACCCGGGACGCTATTTCTACGCCAATATGGCGATGGGGCTCCATCTCATTGAAGAGGCCAGGAAAAGAAAGATCGATAAGTTCGTCCAGGTGGGCACGGTTTGCGCCTATCCCAAGTTTGCCCCGGTGCCCTTCCGCGAGGAGGACCTGTGGAACGGGTACCCGGAGGAGACAAACGCCCCGTATGGAGTGGCCAAGAAGAGCTTGCTCGTGATGCTCCAGGCCTATCGCCAGCAGTACCACCTCAATGGGATCTACCTGTTGCCGGTGAATCTGTACGGGCCACGGGACAATTTCGATCTGGAGAGTTCACACGTCATCCCGGCGCTCATCCGCAAGTTCGTCACTGCCCACGACGAACGAGCACCTGAGGTGGTGGCATGGGGTACCGGCTCGGCATCCCGGGAGTTCCTCTACGTCGAAGATGCCGCCCGTGCAATCGCCATGGCAACGGAAAGGTTCAACGGCGAGCAACCGGTCAACATCGGCACCAGCCGTGAGATCACCATCCGTGAGTTGGTGGAGTTGATCGCAAGGCTCACCGGCTACGAGGGCAAGGTGGTGTGGGACACCTCGAAACCCGACGGCCAGCCTCGCCGCAAGCTCGACACGACCAAGGCGAAGAAGTTGTTCGATTTCGAAGCCGAGATAGATCTAGAAGAAGGTCTCCGCAAGACCATCAAATGGTGGGAATCCCACTCGGCGTAGCCAACCCCGTTCTGGCGTTGAAAACGGCCATATGATCCGCGTATCGACGCCAGAACGGTTAGAAGTCGGCGGAGTTGGGAGTCCTTGGGAACGGGATGACGTCGCGGATGTTCTGCATGCCAGTCGTGAACTGGACCATCCGGCCAAAACCGAGACCAAAACCGGCGTGCGGCACAGTGCCGAACCGGCGTAGGTCGAGATACCACCAGTACTCGCTCTCGGGTAGGCCCTTCTCGCGGATCGAATCGAGCAGCACATCGTGGCGCTCTTCGCGTTGGCTGCCGCCTACGATCTCACCGACACCCGGAAGTAGCACGTCCATGGCAGCAACCGTCTTGCCATCGTCGTTGCGGCGCATGTAGAAGGCCTTGATGTCCTTCGGGTAATCGACAACCACAACCGGCTGGTCGAATACGATCTCGGTCAGGTAGCGCTCATGCTCCGACTGCAGATCAGCCCCCCAGGAAACGGGAAACTCAAAGGACTCACCGGACTTCTCCAGCGCCTCGATGGCCTCCGTGTATGTGATTCGCCGAAACTCGCTCGTAGCAAGCTTGCTCAAACGATCTACCAGACCCGGCTCTACCCACTTGTCGAAGAAAGCCAGGTCATCGGGGCATTGCTCCAACACGTACTGGAACATGTAGCGGACGTAGTCCTCGGCGAGATCTGCGTTGTCCGACAGATCGGCGAATGCCACCTCGGGCTCGATCATCCAGAACTCGGCGAGGTGCCTCCTGGTGTTGGAGTTCTCCGCCCGGAACGTCGGACCGAACGTATACACCCGGTCGAGGGCGCTGGCATACGCCTCGGCAGAGAGCTGTCCGCTGACGGTCAGGTACGCCGGCTTCCCGAAGAAGTCTTGCGAGTAATCGACGGCCCCGTCGACCCGGGGTGGTGCCGACAGATCGAGTGTGGTCACCTGGAACATCTCCCCTGCTCCCTCTGCGTCGCTCGAGGTGATCATTGGAGTGTGCAGATAGAGGAAGTCACGCTCCTGATAGAACTGGTGAGTGGCATATGCCAGAGCATTGCGCACCCGGGCAACGGCGCCGAACGTGTTGGTCCTGGGACGGAGGTGGGCAATCTCTCGCAGCTTCTCGAAGGAGATGCGCTTCTTCTGGAGTGGATACTCCTCGGGATCAGCCAATCCGTAGACAGTCACCTTCGTGGCATGGACCTCGACGGCCTGCCCCTTGCCGGGTGACTCGACCAGCTTGCCCTCAACGGCGACGGCGCTGCCGATGGTCAGCTCGAGCACCTCGGACTCATAGTTGGCCAGCTCGGCGGGGACGATCACCTGTAACCCGTTGAAACTCGAACCGTCGTTGATCTCGAGGAAGGAGAATCCACCTTTGGAATCCCTCCTCGTCCGTACCCAGCCGGCGACCTTCACCGGCTCGCCAAAAGCGTCCGAAACCAGCGCATACTTGATCAGGGTACGTTTCACCGGAACCTCGCTAAGTCGGGGTCGTGTTGCCGGCCCAAGGCTAGGACATCTCTGCGCGACGTCCGGTCCGCTAGGCGTCCTCGGCTTCGGGCTCATCGGAATGCTGCGGCGCTGGTTGGCCCCACTGCGCCATCGAACCGGCCACAAGCGTCATCTCGGCACGGAGCGGGGCGAAGTTGTAGATGTAGCCGAGTGACGGTGTTCCGATCATGTCGAGCTGATAACGGAGATCCTGCGTGCTCGAATAGTCGTGACCGTGTGCGGTCACGACTATCACTCGATCGGCGAGCCTGACCAGGCTGGTCGAGTAGGCCACGCTGAGAATCGGCGGAGCGTCAACGAGGATGAGGTCGTATTGCTCTCCCCAGTCGCTGATTACACGTGCCACCGAGGGCAACGACAACAGGTCGGCCGCGGCGACATCTGGTGTCCCGGAAGAGAGCAGGTCAACCGAACCGGCACCCTCCATATCAACGCTCACCGTCGCTTCGTCGAGCGAGATCTTGCCCTGGATGAGGTCGGCGAGACCGTGACGGGGCGCCACCGACCCGATCAGGATCCGGGTCAACTCCTGACTCGTGAAGTCGGCGTCGACCACAAGGACCTTGTTCCCGCTGAGCGCCGCAGCGAATGCGGTATTGGCAACCGCCGTTGTCTTGCCTGCCGAGATGAGTGCCGAGGTAACCACCACTGTATGGAAAGCAGGCCCGCCCGTCTCGGCGCGGTCACGCTGCACGGCAATCGCCGTCGAGACAAACCGGAAAGCCTCGGCAGAGACACTGCCGGGAGCCTCCACAACGGGCAGGTTCGTCGAGAGACGCTCATCGAGGAAGTTGGGCACATCCGAGATCAACGGGCTGCCTAGCGCCCGTTGCGGCTCGACGCGGGATCCAAACCGGCGCCTGCCGCGAGAAAGCGGCAACACGATTGCCGACCCGACGATGGCACCAAACAGGAACCCGGCCAGCACCGGGATGCCGATGCTGCTGTTCTCAGCGCTGGCGGCCGGGTCGGAGAACACGACGCCATTTGTCGAGAGCTGCGCGTCGACTTCACGCTGGTCACGAACCAGCTGCAGTTCGGTCAGTCTCTGTCGCAGGCTGTCGCGCTGATCGATCAGCGACTGCATGGCCAGATCGGTGTCCTGACGACCGAGGGCCGTCTGCAGCGTTTCGATCTCTAGCTTGATCTCGTTGAGTCGTGCTGCGGTGTCTGCCATGTCTGCGGCCGTTGCAGAGCCGGGGCTCGGCTCGAACAGCAGCAGGCGGGATATCGCATTCTCCCGCTGCGCTTCGAGCGCCAGCCGTCCCGAGTCGCTCGCCTCCAGCTCGCGCAGCTGGTCTTCAATATCACGAAGTTGGGTCGTCTTTTGCGTGATGGAGGAATCCAGTTCCAGTACTGCGGCATCGAATGCGGCAACGGCTGCCTCGCGACCGACCTGCTGATATGCCGTTGCGATGGCGTTGGCCATGGTGATCGCCTCGTGGGCGGTGGTCCCCGAATAGGTAATCGTGATCAGGTCGGCGCTGGTAGACGGCTCTACGCTCAGTGCCTCGTTGATGATGTGATCCACGTCGGTTTCGACCGGTGGATCGGCCTCGGCGCCGAGCTCAACCGCACGGGCGGCGACAACTCGTGAGGAGACGATCTCGGCCTGACCACTCACGTAGCGCTCCGGAGTGGCATCGAACCCGACACTGAACAGATTCGAGACCCGCGGGTCCTCGACACCGAGCGATGCGGTAGCGGTGTACGAGTTGCTTGACGAGCCGTACAGCCAGCCCAACCCGGCGAAGCCGATGGCGAGTAGGAGCACAAGCCATCGGTACTGCCAGGCAGCACCTGCCACCGTCGGCTCGAATTGCTCGTTCGTCTCGTATACGGCGATTCTGTCCATCTGCCCTGACTACCTCTGCACCTGGTGTCGCCCGACCCGCGGGGAATCGGCTGCACCCTAGCGGCGGCGGCAATTTGAGTACCGGTGGCTAGTTGAAACCGGGTCAGCATCAGGCTGGCGAGAAGCAGCGCAATGATGGTGGCCGGCTGGCGCAGATCCTACTACCGGACCTTCTTAGCTACCGTATGGCTAGTTACCTAGCCCAGCGTGAGCTGCCGGGGTACGAGCCGCGGACACCTACCGTCGGCGTCCGTATACTCACAGTCATCGAGGTGGCCAAGATTTGACCGTTTCGGGCCAGGGTTTTTGTAAGCAATTCGGGGGTCAATGGTGGCAGTAACAGGGGTTAATGGCATCGCCGTTATCGGCAGTGGCTACGTCGGCACGGTGGTTGCCGCGTGTATGGCTGCAGTCGGCCACGATGTCGTTGGAGTGGAAATCAACGAGGAGAAGCTCGCCAAGCTGCAGAGCGGATCTTCATACTTTTATGAGCCGGGTCTCGATACCCGGCTTCAGCGCGGCCATCGAATCGGGGCGCCTCAGCTTCACCAAAGACTTCGAAGAGGCAATGGCCAAGTCTGATGTTGTGTTCCTTTGCGTCGACACTCCCCCGGGGGAGAACGGGCACCCTGATGTGACGAATGTCACAGCAGCCGCCAAGTCCATCGGCAGAGCGATGCACTCACCTCACATCGTCGTGACGAAGTCGACGGTGCCCGTCGGCAGCGGCAATTGGCTCACGTCAACCATCGAGAGCGAGCTGCCTGACGACGTCGAGATGGGTGTTTTCTCGGTGGTGAGCAACCCCGAGTTCCTGAGGGAGGGCTCGGCAGTGGCCGATTTCCTGTTCCCCGAGCGCATCGTCCTGGGCGGCGATTCCAAGCTCGCCATCGAGAAAGTCGTCGCCGCCTACAAGCCGATTCTGGATCAGAGCTTCCCGGGCGGTTCGACCGAGGCCAAGCCGACACTGGTTACCACGGATCGGTCGACCGCTGAAACCATCAAGTACGCCGCCAACGCATTCCTGGCAACCAAGATCAGTTTCATCAACGAGATCGCCGAGATCTGCGAATGGGTCAACGCCGACGTCAACGAGGTCGCTCATGCGATCGGGCTCGATTCGCGCATCTCGCCGAAGTTCCTCAATGCCGGGGTCGGTTGGGGCGGTTCGTGCTTCGGCAAGGACGTGGAGGCTCTCGCAGCCACCGCCCGTGCCCACGGGCAAGAGCCGATGATTCTCGAGGCAGCACAGCGGGTCAACCAGCACCAACGTCACCGCCTCGTCCGCAAGCTCCAGCAGCATCTTCGCCCGCTTCGGGGCAGCAGGATTGCGTTGCTCGGGCTGGCATTCAAGCCTGACACCGACGATACCCGTGATGCTCCTGCCATCACGATCGCACTGGCGCTCACCGAGCGCGGCGCCATCGTGCGGGCATACGACCCGATGGTCAAGCAAATCGCTGAGCTGCCGGGTCTGCAGACTGCCACCGATCCGTACACGCTGGTGGAACAGGCGGACGCAGTAGTGCTGCTCACTGAATGGGATGAGCTGAGAGATCTGGACTTCAAGGCCATTGCCGAGCGCATGCGCGGCAATCTCATCATCGATGGCCGCAACGCCTTCGACCCATCCCGGGTGCGCGAGGCCGGCCTGGTCTACGAAGGAATGGGGCGTGGAGCCCAGCCTCCTTCGAAACGGGAACAAGGCTGGTAGTTCACCTCGCCGGTAAATAAAACCTGCTAACTGCAAGAAAACTTAGGGAAACCTTAAAGCGCTGAAGTGACAGGTCCGATTAAGTTGCGCGGACCATGAAACGCACTTCACAAGCCTGCTTTGCACTCCTGGTGGCCCTAGCGATCCTGGTTCCCGCCACGGCCGCCTCCGCGGTACCCCCCGGCGGAAGCTTCACCGACGATGACGGCAATATCCACGAAGGGTATATCGAGGCTATCGCCGCCGCGGGCATAACCTCGGGCTGCAACCCTCCGGTGAACGATCGATACTGCCCGGATCAACAGGTGTCCCGGGGCCAGATGGCTGCGTTCCTGGTGCGGGCGCTCGGGCTCCGCTCCGACGGCGGGCGGGATTGGTTCAAGGACGACAACAGCTCCATATTCGAGGATTCGATCAACAGACTGGCGGCGGCCGGCATCACCAAGGGCTGTGGCCCCTCGAGCTATTGCCCCAACGACCCGGTGTCCCGGGGCCAGATGGCCGCCTTCCTGGTGAGAGCCTACGACCTCCGGGGATCGACATCCGGGAACCCCTTCACCGATGACAACGGCTCCACATTCGAGGACGCCATCGAGATTCTCAGGGCGAATGGCGTTACCAAAGGCTGCAACCCGCCTGCGAATACCAAGTTCTGCCCCAGTCGCCCGGTGCAGCGGGATGAAATGGCGACCTTCATCGGCCGGGCCTCCGGCCTGGACCCGATCGTCCCGTCACCGCGTGTGGATGTGGGCGATGTCGATGTCAACATCTATTCCGGTGATGACATCAACCGTGTGGCAAACAGTCACCCGCAGGGCACCGTGTTCATGATCCACGGTGAGTTCCACGGCCAGCAGGTCTCTCCTCGTGACTACCAGGTGTTCATCGGTGACGGCGCAGTGATGGACGGGGACAATTGGGCAAGCGAGGCCTTTGGCTCTAACGCCAAAGGTGTCCAGATCGTCAACATCGAGATCAAGAACTACAGCCCGCCCGACTATGGAGGTGCAGTGAGCGCCAAGGGCGGTGACTGGCTCATCGAGAGCTGCAACATCCACCACAATCGGACCGGAGGGATATGGGCCGAAAGCGGCGCCCCGGTGGTGAGAAACAACAAGATCCACCACAATGGCCGTCTCGGTCTTGCCGCGCTCTACACCGATGGGGCACTGATCGAAGGCAACGAGATCAGCTACAACAACTATGAGGATGCTTGGGACTGGGGGAACCTCGCAGCCGGCGCCAAGATATGGGAGACCAGGGGCACCATATTCCGGAACAACTGGTCTCACCACAACCACGCACCCGGCCTTTGGGCCGACGGCAACAACATCGATACGCTCTACGAGGGCAACACCGTCGAGGACAACACCGCCAATGGAATCTTCCACGAGATCAGCTACGACGCGGTGATCCGCAACAACGTGCTCCGGCGCAACGGCTTCGGCCACAGCGCCTGGTTGTGGGGTGGGGGCATCATGATTGCGTCGTCACCAAACGTCGACATCTATGGCAATACGCTCGAGGGCAACTTCAACGGCATCGCGATGACCCAGCAGGCCCGAGGCTCCGGCACCTATGGCGATCACACTCTCGCAAACGACCACGCCTACAACAACACCGTCATCAGTAGCGGCTTGAGCGGAATTGCCCAGGACTCTGGGGGCGACGGTGTCTACTACGCAAACAACACGTTCGAGAACAACAGCTACTCGGGTAGTTCCGGCTGGTTCTGGCTGAACCGGGAAGTCTCGTTCTCCCAATGGAACAGCTACGGAAACGACGATTGATCGATCGAGGATTCGGGAAGACACGAACGCCGCCTGCGCTTCAGTGCAGGCGGCGTCCTACTTGCTTGCCGTACGTCAACGACCTCTCAGCTTGTGACGAATCACCTGAAGTGCGAGCAGCGCTGCATATGAAGGGTTGTTCCAGATATAGCGGCGCCACAGACGACGTGGCTCCTGGATAAGGCGGAACAACCACTCGAGACCGGCCTTCTGCATCCAGGCCGGTGCCTGCTTCTTGGTGCCTGCGAGAAAGTCGAATGCGGCCCCGACCCCGATCAAGGCGACCCCGGGAAGCTCGGGACGGACGTGGTGCATCCACAGCTCCTGTTTCGGCATCCCGAGACCGACCCACACCGCGTCTGCGCCGCTCTCCCTGATCGCCGCCATCGCCGTCGCCGTCTCCTCATGTGACATCTCCCGGAATGGGGGCGAGAACGAGCCAACGATCTCTGCGTTGGGGGCAATGTCCCTCAGTCTGGACTCGAGCTCCGCAAGCGTCTCAGGCGTACTTCCGTACAGGTAGTGCCTCCAGCCGACGTCATCGACGAAGGCTCTCTTCATGAGCTCGGGCCCGTAGACCCTCGGCTGATCCTTCCGGGCAGTCGCCCGCAGCCCCCACACTATGGGGACACCGTCTGGAGTTGCGATCTCTGCTTGGGAGATTGCCTCACACAAGCCAGGATCCCGGCGGGCGGTCATCACAGAATGCACATTGCACACTGCAACGACCGTTGCCCGACTAGCCGGTCGATTGGTCAACGACTCGATGACGTCGTCGTACGACGTCATCGAGATAGGGATACCCACCACGGGGGCTTTGTCTGCAAAGGTCACGAAATCTCCTGTAATCGCACCGGTGAGGATGTGCGTCAAACCGGAGCGTAACCGAACCGGAAACGTCGCTTAACCTCGCTGCCCTGCGGTGGGTCGACCCGGTTGAATCCGGGAGACAGGCAGCAGACGGGCAAGCCGTGCCCGGGCACCGTAAACCACACCGTCGAGTTTCGGTTGATGCCCGGCCGCCGAGGTCTAGTGGCCCTTCTGCGATCCGAGCGCTGCCGGGATGGTTAGGGCAAGAATCCGTAGGTCCGCCGCCAGGCTCACCTTCTCGACATACTCGATATCGATATCGGTCGCTTCGTGCATCGGAACGTCGCCTCGCTCGGACACCTGCCACAGACCGGTGATCCCGGGTTTCACCTGGTGACGGCTGTGCTGCCAGTCCTCATATTTGGCGACGATGTGAGGCAGTTCGGGACGCGGGCCTACCAGGCTCATGTGGCCCAGTGCGACATTCCAGAACTGCGGTATTTCGTCGAGGCTCCACTTGCGCAAGAATCGCCCGAGCGGGATGTGACGAGGATCGTCGGGTGACTTGTGGTTGACACGGCGGTCGTTGCCGTCGAACGGGACGACTTGTTGGCGACGATCGGGAAGCATGGTCCGCAGCTTGTAGACGGTGAACTCACGGCCGTTCTTGCCGACGCGCTGCTGTTTGAAGATGGCGGGGCGACCCAGCTTCCACCAGACCAGGGGAACGATGATCATCAAGATCGGAAAAGTCACAACCGAGAGAAATACGCCTCCGGTCCGGTCAATCGCCGGCTTGACGAACGCCAGGTAGAGGTTCTTCTCCCTGACATCCGGGACGACTCGAAGCCGTGGCTGATACACGGCCTCTTCGGCGCCTATTCCTGATTCCTCGACCGAACGTCGGTCAATCCTACCCTGCAGCATCCCCGATGCCCCCTAATCACGCCTGCAAAACAACAGCCCGGTTGCTTGCGCTTTCTGTTCTTTAGCCCGTGGTAATCGTAGGTCGGATTACTCCAGGAGTAACGGACCATTTCGATCAACGACGAAGTACTAGTCACTCAAAAAGGTCACATGGCCACTCTGTGTGTTGGTAATCTCGAACCACGAACCGCGCGGAGTGTTGTCACCGCCACGCAAGGGATGGGATATCTGGAAAATAGCAACAAATCTCCCGGCCAGATTGGGTCATCCAGGGTGTGAGATCGGGTCACCACTGCTACCGTACCGCCCGGAGACGGTGGCCCGTCTCCGCTGTCGGTGGAGCCTCTCACGAGGCCTGAGTAGGGCAATCGGCCAACGAGGTCCCAATGTGGGCAAGGACAAATCAACGGGTGACCCGTCTCGTCGTTTGGGTGTCGGCGCTCGCTCTGGCGATCGCGGCATGTGACACCGGACTCGAACAAGGGGCTTCCACGACCTCAGACGGGCAATCCACCTCGACCACGTCCACCACCGCATCGGTCGCTGGGGTGACGACAACGGTGGCAACGACGATTCCCCCTACTTCGATTCCCCCATCGACACTCGCCCCACCCGAGCTCGATGCCACCACAACCACATCCACGGTGCCCGGCACCACAACCGGGTCAACGATTCAAGGGGACGAGATTGCGGTCGCGCCGGGAGATGATCTTGCGGCTCTGGTCAAGAACGCACCGCCCGGTACCCATTTCGTATTGCTACCGGGTGTGCATCGGGTGGGCGAAGTCGATCCAAAGGACAACATGACATTCGAGGGCCGCGACGGAGCGGTCCTCGATGGTTCCCAGCTTCTCGAAGGCTTTGCTACAACCACCGATGGATGGGACCTCGCAGGAGTCGATCTCAACATGGAACGGCACGGTGAATGTGTCGAGGGCTACGAGGCATGCGCCCTGCGCAACGATCTATACGTCGACGATCAGATGCTGTGGCGTGTCGATGATCGAGATCAGCTCGTCCCCGGCACCTGGTGGTCGGACGGCCGACGTGTCGTCATGGCCGACGACCCGACGGGACGCAAGGTGGAAATCAGCATCGACGAGTATGCGTTCGGAAGCTCTGCGGATGGGGTGACCATCACCAATCTGATCATCGAGAAGTACGCCTCGATGGCCCAGCGTGGTGCCGTGCAAGCACAGGCAGGTGGCCAGGGCGACCGGGGCTCGAACTGGCTCATCGAGAACTCCGAGATCCGACTCAACCACGGGGCCGGGATCAAAGCCGGTGACAACACCATCATCCGCAACGTTCATGTTCATCACAATGGTCAAGAAGGAATCACTGCGGTGGGGAGCGTCGACCTCCTCGTGGCGTCATCTGAGCTCGATCACAACAACGTGCGGGGGTTCAACTGGGGCTGGGAAGGTGCGGGGGCCAAGCTCATAAACACCCACGGGCTTGTGGTACGCGACACGATCGTGCATGACAACCTTGGCCCCGGCTTGTGGACCGACATCAATTGCTACGACACGACCTACGAAGACAATGTCGTCTACAGCAACTATGGTCCAGGCATCTTCCACGAGATCTCGTACGATGCCGTGATCCGCGGTAACGAGGTATACGACAACGGATTCATCAGCCGCGATTGGCTTTGGGGTGCCGGCATCCTGGTCGCAGCATCGAGCGGGGTCGAGGTATACGACAACACGGTCACCAACAACGCCGACGGCATCGCCGGCATTCAGCAGAGGCGCGACGAGAACGGTACGCAGTACCGCCTCGAGAATCTCCACGTCCACGACAACACCATCACGATGTGGTACGGCCAGACGGGTGTTGTCGAGGACATAGGCGATCCCACCGTGTTCACGGACCGCAACATCGTGTTTGAGGACAACACATACATCGGGGCCGGTCATGAGGCCTTTGCATGGAACGACGCCGACCTCCATTGGGAAGGCTGGCTTGCCGCCGGTCAGGGACACGGAAGTGTGATCTCAAATGGTTGATGCACGCCCTCGCGTGCTCGCCATTGCCTTTGTGTGCTCACCGGCGATGGGCACAGAACCGGGTGCGGGATGGGGAGTGGTCACCGCACTTGGTGAGTTCGCCGACGTCACTGTGCTGACCGGCAGCCGCTACGTCGGAGACATCCGGGCCTGGGAAGACGCACATCCCGGATCCCCGATTCGCTTTGTCGAGATTCCCGACCGGCTGGCCGACCGGCTCACGAGCTGGCACCGAATCCCCGAGTTCCTGCACTACCTCACGTGGCTGCGCAGAGCAAAGCAGAAGGCATTGGAATTGCTCGACGGGGGGCAGTACGACGTGGCGATGCACATCACGTTCTCAGCGTTCTGGCTACCGAGCCCAGTCGTCGATCTCGGGGTGCCGAGCGTATGGGGACCCGTTGGCGGCGCCGTCACCACCCCGAAACCGCTGCGCGAACTGCTTGGCGCCGGAGGAATCATCCAGGAGGCGCTCGACTTCGCCGCGGTGCGTCTCATGGCGGCGTTGCCCGCCACCAAGCGCACCGCAGTCACGGCAACCGAGCGACTGATCCAGAACGAGGAGACGAGGAGCATGCTGCCTGAGGCTGCTCGTGAGCAGTGTCGGATTCTCAATCATGTCATGTTCTCCGTGGTCCCGGAATTTGCTCCCGAAGAAGACGGCAACTACGTCCTCTGGGTGTCGCCGATGCAGAGCCGCAAGGGCCCGCGACTGGCATTGGAATCTCTCGCCCTGACCCGCGACGACGTGACCCTCCGGATGGTTGGCGACGGCCCCCAACGCAGGCACCTGGAGCGAGCGGCCCGCGATCTCGGTGTTGCGGACCGCGTCACTTTCACGGGTGTCGTGGCTCGAGAGGAAGTGGTACGTCTGATGCGCGCAGCCTCAACCGTCTTGTTCACCGGGCTGCGAGAAGAGGGTGGTCTCGCCCTCGCCGAGGCAATGTACGCTGCCCGCCGGGTCATCGTGATCGACCACGGGGGTGCCGGAACGATCGCCCGTGCCGCGACCGATCCAGCACGTGTAGCCCTGGTCTCCCCCTCCGATGTCGCAAACACCGCTGCCCGGCTGGCCGATGCAATGGAGCGGCATTTGGATGCACCACCGGTTGCATCGCTACCGTTGCTGGATCGATCAGCTGCCGTCGCCGAAATGGCATCCGCCATCGAGGCCGCGAGGGCAAAGGGTTCAGGGTCACCCGGCATCAGCAACCGGGGTTGACCGCAAGGAGCGGACATGACGATCGAGGCTGTCTCAGCCATACCCAGGGGAACAGAGCTGCAGACCGACGTCTGCATCGTCGGCGGTGGCCCCGCAGGTATCACAGTTGCTCTACATCTCGGCGAAAACACCAACCTGAAGGTGGTTCTGCTTGAGAGCGGTCGGCTTGAGATGGAGGAAGAGGCCCAGAAGCTCAACGACGGCGACATCGTGGGCCTGGGCTACTACGACCTGGACGTCACCCGTCTGCGTGTTTTGGGTGGTGCAAGCCACAAGTGGGCGGGATGGTGCCGGCCGATGGACGAGATCGACTTCGATGGCCGTCCCTGGGCTGGCAGCCACGGCTGGCCAATCTCCTACGACGAGATGCAGCCATACTTTCAGGGCGCCGCCGTGCTCACCCAGCTGGAGAGTCAGCGATGGACACCATCACCGGACATGAATCTCTCCCCGCTCTACCAGAGCCCATATGTCGGCGGAGATGTCGAAATCGCGCTGTGGCAGGGAAGCCCTCCAACCAAATTCGGCGCCGCATACCGGCAACGTCTCCAAGCCGCACCGCAGGTTCAGGTGATTCTGGGAGCCACCGCGACCTGTATCCCGGAGCACGGAGGTCGCGCCACCGGTGTTGAGGTTGCGAGCCTCAACGGCAACGAGTTCACCGTCAGTGCCCGGGTTGTCGTGCTGGCAGCAGGTGCACTGGAAACCGCCCGGCTGCTCCTGGCATCGAATCGCTCCAACCCGGCCGGGCTCGCCAACGAGAACGACCTGGTCGGTCGTTACTTCATGGAACACCCTCATCTCGTCACAGGTCGCATCGAGTTGTACCGCGACGGCACGAACGGTCGCGCCCATCTCCCCGCCATCGATGATGGCTTTGGAGGAATACGGGCGCGCCTCAATATGCAACGACCACATGGAGCGGTGAAGGCTGCGTACGTCATCAGCCGCAACGGTCAGGAACGAGAAGAGCTGCTCAATTTCTCGACCCATCTGAGGACCGTGAGCCTGGTGAGCCGGGAAGAGTCGGATGCGTATCAAGCCTTCAAGCTCGCCGTCGGCAACCTCCGCTCGCCCCGGCGAGCGCTGCGCCAGGTCCGCGACGACGCCATACCCGAGGATGCCGGCAGCCTCGTCAGACGATTGATCAAGGGGACACCCGAGATCATGCAAGTGATCTACCACGAGGCTATCCGCAAGCCATCCGAGCTCGCCCTCTATACGCAGAGCGAACAGGCGCCGAACCCGGACAGCCGGATCACCGTGGACAAATCGAGGTGCGATGCACTCGGCATGCCACGCATCCAGCTCGACTGGAGGCTGAGCCGCGTCGACAAGGAGTCGACCGTCAGGTCCCAGGAAGTCGTCGGCGCTCAACTCGACAGGGCCGGTCTGGGGCGATTGGTGCCCGAACCGGCCTTTACCGATGACTCCGACGACTGGGGTCCGAATCTGCGGGGCGGCCATCACCACCTCGGTACAGCGCGGATGTCGAGGAGTGCAAAGACCGGCGTCGTGGATACCCACGGGATGGCACACACGGTCAAGGACCTCTACGTTGCAGATTCGTCGGTCTTTCCCACCGGTGGCTATGCAAACCCGATGCTCACTGTTGTTGCGTGGGCGCTGCGTCTCGCCGACCATGTCGAACGCAACTACCAGGGTCGGTCAGCGGCGCCCGGCTACGTCGAACCGCTCGACGCCCCGGACGAGCCTCCGACGATCGGCAACCGATGATCCCTAGACGACCCAGGTCGAGCCAGCTACCCGCCGGAGTTGTGGACGCCGGCCTCGCCTCTCTTGCGACCTTCATCGCCGGCCTCACCGGTGTCAACCTACTCACCGAGGCCGACACCGGCGTGTACGGGGTGTTCTTCTCGGCGTTCATCCTGGGCACCGCTCTGATCAGCGACCTCATCTATGTCCCGTCTCAGGTAATCGCCGTCGCCCAGCAAGAAGGACACCGGTTAGACGGCTTGAGGCGCAGCATCCGGCTCGCCGCATTCCCCAGCCTCGGCGCATCTCTCATTGCAGTGGTCGCCGCACTGCTCACCGCTGGTCAGACGACAGCACCCGTCACCGTTGCATTGACAGTGACCGCGGGCGCCACCATTGTCGTTTCGGCCATGCAGGACCACATGCGCCGTATGCTCCACATCGCTGACAGGTCCTGGAAGGCGGCAATCGTCTCGGCTACACAACTTGCCGTCATCGCCACCTTGATCCCGCTGCTATTGCTGACGGGCATCGACAGAGCTTGGATCCCATTCGGTTCGCTGGGGTTCGCAAACGTAGTATCGGTGAGCGTCGGCGGGCTGCTTGCGGGAGCACATCGACGACGGCCGACCGATGCTCCGCTCTTCTTTCGACGTCTGGTTCGCTCCG
Source organism: uncultured bacterium (assembly GCA_963777645.1). Lineage (GTDB taxonomy): Bacteria > Actinomycetota > Acidimicrobiia > Spongiisociales > UBA5794 > JAAETI01. The sequence continues at coordinate 144,415 of CAVZRA010000006.1, forward strand.
GCAAATGGCTCGTGATGCGCTCTGCCGTACCATCTGCGGCAGCGTTCGGTGCAGCGAACATCATTACGCACATCGCCGGGCCGGAAGTGTACGGATATGCAGAGGCAGCCCGACAAGTGGCTCAGCCGGTCACGGTGCTTGCCCTTGGCTTGACTGCAGTGCTGGGCCCCCGGGTGATGCGCGCCGGCATGCAAACAGACACGGCATCGTCCAATCGGGCTCGCCGGATCTATGCGCTGCTAATACTCGGTGCCGCCGTCGTTTACGTTGCCATTGCCGGTCCCGCCTGGCCGTTGAATCCGATGCGCCTGCTCGTCCCCAGGGCGTACGAGGTGTCGTGGCTGGTCACGGCGACCGTTGCTGCCAACGCAATCGCCGCGATGGTCCTGCTCCTCTCCAGCGAGATGTTGGGAGCAGCGAAAGAACGCATCCTCGCCATGATCGCTCTCGTCTCTAGCCCGGCATTGTTGCTCGTCGCGGTAACGGCAAACACGACACGCTCATTCGCACGCCCGATTGGCTATATCATCGAAGGAGCGTTTGTGATGGTCGGTGCCTGGGTGTGGCTCCGACGCCACTACGCGACGGAGAAGGAAAACGCCTAAGAAGCGCTGACTCGCCGCCCGGCACGACGATGGGAAGCAGACATGACGAGCGACAACTCTTCGAGTCGGCCGTCGCTGAGTGTTGTCATGCCCGCATACAACGCGGAGCGATACATCGGGCGCGCCATCGAGAGCATCCTGAACCAGACTCACCAAGATCTCGAGTTGATCATCGGCGACGACGCCTCGAGCGACCAGACGTGGTCGATCATCAACGAGTACTCGCAAAGGGACACCAGGATCAAGCTATTCCGCAACGAGGTGAACTCGGGAGCGACCACGACCCTCAATCGAGCTGTGGCGCTCGCTGTCGCTCCCGTCGTGGCAGGTATGGATTCCGACGACATCGCGGTCCCCTACCGGATGGAACGGCAGCTCGCCCTTCTGAGCGACCACCCGGAGGTCGTCCTCGCAGGGTGCTACGTATCGCATATCAACGATGAAGACGAGGTGCTCAGCCTCTCGCGAATCGGAGCAACGTCGGTTGCCGAATTCGACGAGATGCGGAGAAGAGGTGAACCGACGATGGCCCTGGGTGGGACCGTCATGTACCGTCGCCGGCACTTTGACCAGGTGGGCGGGTTTGATTCGTCGTTGCGAGTCGCAGGCGATATCGAGTTCTGTGACCGTATGGCCGAGCTCGGCCCGATCGTTTCGGTGCCCGAGGCGTTGCAGCTGTACCGGGTGCATTCGTCCAGCAACGTCATGATCCGCTTCCGGGAAGGGCGGAGGACGCACCGCTTCCTCGAAGCGCGTCGCACAGCTCTCACCAATCACACTCCCGTGCCTAGCCACGAGGAGTACCTAGCGACGGAGCGACAGTTGCCCTGGTGGCGCCGGATTGGCATATGGCGCGACGACTCTCGACGCTTCTTCTACCGCAAGGCAGGTCTCGCCTTCGCTGCAGGTGACAGAGGGAGAACTGCGACCTACCTCGCCACAGCGGGACTGATCGGACCGGGATACGTGCTGCGCCGCCTGTGGCAGCAGCGGCTCTCGCCCGATGCCAGGAACACCCGGATCCTCCTCGGCGGGGAGCGATCGCAATTTCCGACTTCTGCAGCCACAAGCCCGTCGCGCTCGAGTGAGGGTCACATCAGGCGGGCAGCCGCCCCGCACACCCGCTGCCAGTTCGAATCCGAAACCGAGGAAGTCGCTGGATGGCTAGCCGACCGCCGAGACCACCGAGGCGGCGACTTGCCGCAGGCGTCGCCGATGCCGGAATCGCTTCAGTTGCCAGCTTCACCGCCGGGCTCACCGGAGTGCGGTTGCTGACCGACGTCGATCGCGGCATCTATGGCGTTTTCTTCACTGCCTTCCTCCTCGGGTCCGCAGTCACCACCCAGCTTGTTCTCGTCCCCGCCCAGGTCGTTGCGGTCGACCTACCGCGATCACAACGGTTGACGGTCATGCCGCGCAGCACCTTCCTTGCAGCGATCCCGGCGCTCCTCACCACGACCGCCGCCCTCATCGCGGCCGCATGGACCGCCGACCTCACCAGCGGTTCGACGATTGTGGCACTCACAGTGACGACTGCCGCCACGATCGCCCTCTCGCCGATACAGGATCACATGAGGCAGCTACTTCACATCGCCGAGCTCTCGCACCGTGCTGTCGCCGTCTCGTGCGTCCAGCTCGCCGGTGTCGCCATCGCTATTGGCTTCCTCCTGAGTCTCGACGTGCCGCGGACATGGATACCGTTTGGTTCGCTCGCCTTCGCCAACCTCCTTTCACTAGCTGTCGGAGTGTTCCTCGCCGGAGGTTTACGCCGATCTGTGCCCACCGGCAGACAGCTCACCTTCCGGAAGCTCACGACATCGGGCAAATGGCTCGTGATCCGGGCGGCAACGCCCGCAACACTTGCGTTTGTTGCAGCCAACATCATGACCCGGCTGGCCGGGCCGACTGCCTATGGATACGCGGAGGCGGCCAGGCAAGTGGCCCAACCGATCACTGTGCTTGCGGTCGGGCTGATGGCCGTCGTGGGCCCACGATCGGTACGGGCCGGGTCGCTTGGCGACTACGCGCTCGGGGCTTCGAACCGGCGCCATTTCATCAGGCTCATGCTGCTCGGAGGGGTCGCGTATGGCGCCGTTGTGGGCTTCGATTGGACGCTTAACCCGATGGCAGCGCTCGTGCCGGCAGCGTACGTCGTCGGAGGGCTAGTGGCGGCCACCGTCGTCGCCAATCTCCTCTCCGCGGTATTCCTGGGCTACGCACATGAGCTTCTGGGAGCAGGCAATGCTCGGGGCCTGGCAGCGATCTCGCTGATTGCTTCCCCTGCCCTCCCGCTGGCAGCGACGACTGCTGGCTCGATCGAGGCCTTTGCTCGACCGCTTGGTTATGTCCTCGAAGGCTCAATACGAGTTATTGGCGGTAGCTGGATGCTGCGTCGCCACTATCGTGCCCGGGCAACGGACACTGTCAGCAGCAGCGGGTAGCCTTCACCATGACGAACCAGATACCCCGCCTCAGCATCATCATGCCCGCCTACAACGCTGAGCGCTACATCGATCGTGCCATCGACAGTGTCCTGGCTCAGACCTTCACCGACTTCGAGCTCGTGATCGTCGATGATGTTTCCTCAGACCGGACCTGGGAGATCATTCAAGAGCGCGCCGCAGCCGACCCGAGGGTCAAGGCATTCCGCAACGAACGGAACGGCGGCGTCGGGCCAACGATCAATCGTGGCATCGAGTTGTCCCGCGCTCCGCTGATTGGTCGCCTGGACGCCGACGACATGTCGACACCCGACCGATTCGCGAAACAGATCGCATTGCTGGAGGCGAACCCCCACTTTGTGGTGGTCGGCTGCTACGCATCGCACATCAACGAGAACGACGACGTTCTCAGCCTCTCGGCGACCGGACCGGCGTCCGAGGATGAATTCAACGGAATGCGGGCTCGGGGCGAACCGACAATGGTGTTCGGCGGGAGCGCGCTGTTCACACGAGAGTCGTTCGACCTAGTCGGTGGCTTCGATCCAGCACTGGTAAACGCAGAGGACCTCGATCTCTTCGACCGTATGTCTGACTACGGCCCAGTTGTGGCCGTCCCGGAGCCGCTGCTGCTCTACCGGCTACATGGAACAAGCAACGTTCGCCGCACATTCTTCGAGGGAAGACAGATACACCGCTTTGTCCGTAGCAGGCGGCAGGACATCCGCCGGGGTGCCGAACCGATGAGTTTCGAGCAATACGTCGCCTGGGAAGCGGCAAGACCGATCTGGCAACGAGTCAGCACCTGGCTCGAGGATCGGGCACAGCTGCACTATCGGGAAGGCGGCATGGCGTACGGGAACGGCAACAAGATCAGCTTCGCCTGGCACCTGTTCCGCGCTTTTGTGGCGGATCCGGCATTTGTGGTGGGTCGCCTCTGGAGCCAGCGACTGTCGCCTGCGGCACGAACTCGCCGGCAACGGGCGGCGTGACCGTACCGATGATCGGGGAAGCCGGATGTATCCCCGTCATTCTCTGCAAGGAATGCCACATCTGACACGTCTGCAATAGAAAGTGGGGGACCCGGTACGGGTCCCCCACTTCTTCTCTCATGGTCTCGTTGGATCGCCGCTCGACCTACTTGAGATCGAACGCCCGGTGCAGGAACGCAGCCATCTGGCCACGGGTCACCGAACTGGTCGGGCAGAACATCGTGTTGCCCTCGGACGGGTTACAGCCCTTGGTGATCCCAGCCGTAGCCAGGATGTCGATGTTGTGCTCGAAGACCGAGTTGTCGTCGTCAATGAACAGGTTGCCGGCACCAGCATCGGTCAACGCCAACGCACGCACCAGGAACGCAGCCATCTGGCCACGGGTCACCGGATCGTTCGGGCAATACTTCGTGTTGCCCTCGGACGGGTTACAGCCCTTGGTGATCCCGGCCGTAGCGAGCTTCAGGATGTCATCCTCGAAAACGGACCCGCCGATGTCGTCAAATGCGACCGACGAGTCGATACTGGTTAGTCCGAGGAAACGAACGAGGAACGCAGCCATCTGACCGCGAGTCACGTTGTTGTTCGGGCAGTACTGGTCGTTGGTCGGCGGGTTGCAGCCCTTCGTGATGCCTTCGTTGGCCAGCCACACGATGTCGTTCGTGAAGACGCTGGAAGCAATATCGTTCATCACCCTGAATTCAGCAGTATCGGTACCGAGTCCGGCGTCGTCGGTGACGGTCGCCGAGACCGTGTAGACACCGGAACCTGCCGGTGTGAACGTGAGCGTCGGCGAGGAGCCGGATGCAACCTCACTGCCGCTCAACGTCACGGACCAGTCGTACACACGCGGGCCTGAGCCATTTGTTACTGACAATGAGAAGTTCGCTTCGACACCGGGGGCGCCAAAACCGGGCCCACTCACCGTCACCGAGGGCGGATCCGTCGACTCCGGCCCAACGTTGATGGTCACGGTGGCAATGTTGGAGTCGCTTGTACCGTCATTGGCGGCGTAGGTGAACGTGTCGGCTACCGCGCCGGCCGACAGACCGTCGTTTGTATACACAAACGATCCGTTGGGATTCACCGTCACCGTGCCATGCGCCGGTTCCGACTTCTTGACCGCACTCAGCCCGGCATGTTCAGGATCGGTGTCATTGGCCAGTAGACCGTCCGCTGCTGAAACGTTGAGGGTCGCCCCGTGGCTCGCCAGGTACTCGTCGGCAACAGCAGTCGGGGCATTGTTGACCGGGTTAATGGTAACGGTCACCGTCGCCGTCGACGTGAACGAGCCCTGTGTCACCGTGTACACGAAGCTGTCGGTTACCGCAGATGTACCGATCTCGCCACCGGTGTGGTGATAGATGAACGAGCCATCTGATGCGTCTCTGGTCGCCGTGCCCTTGGTGGGTGACTGGACCAGTGTCGCCGACGTGTTGACGGTCCCGTACGTCGAGCCGAGCGCGTTATCGTTGGCCAGCACGTCCACGTCTACCGTGCCACCTTCGTTCACGGAAGCTGTGTCGTTGACACCGACGAGGGCCGGCTGCCAATCCGGTGTGTTGTGCGGACCAGTGGGAGTCCCCGCCGTGGTGAGAGCAACCGCGGTGCCACCGGCAACAGCCGGCATCACATAGAGCGCCCCGTCGGTCCCGTTCTGATAGGCGATCTTGGTACCGTCCGGCGACCAGGCCGGGGAGAGCGCGTCGTCGGTCGAGGTCGTGAGCTGGGTGACCGTGGTCCCGGTGCGATTGACCTTCCAAAGACTCTCGTAGGTGAGAGAGGGCTTGTACGTCTGGAAGACGACGCTCTGACCGTCAGGGGACCACGAAGGCCGGATCGCCGGCGTATCGATACCGGTCACACCGTCGTCGGTGAGATTGGTTGGTGTCGCTCCCGCCGTCGTGAACGTGTAGATGTCGTCGTTGCCGTTTCGCCCTGATGTGAATGCGATCAGCGAACCGGTCGGATCCCACGCCGGATACCGGTCGGTGTACGAGGGCTGGCCCGCGGTGGATGGTGTCTCGCCAAGCTGAGTCTCGCTGCCCGCATCGGAGCCGTTGGCGGCTGCCGTAAAGACCCGGGCGTGCGAGACCTCGATCGAGTAGGTGTCGCCGCTGGTCCACGAGATGTCGGTCACGAGTTCGGTCTCACTGACCACCGAATCGACCAGCCCAACAGTGTTTCCATTGGTGACGTTGGTGATCGCCGCCCCTGCATACACCCCATCTGTCTGGAAAGTTGCGCCCGCATCGGTCAAGTTCGTCGCAGAGGTCGAATCCGCGGCGCCAGTCGGATAGAAGTCGAACCAGCGCTCGAAGGCGATCGTGCTGCCGTCCGGCGACCAGGTCGGCTCGGCGTCGGTGCCACCACTTGTCACCTGAACCCAGGACCCGACTGCATTGATGGACGGTCCAGCCGGATTGAAGGTCGCCACGTAGATGCTCGAGTTGGCACCGTGGTCGCTGGCAAAGGCCAGCTTGGTCCCGTCCGGCGAGAAGACCGGATCCGCCTGGAATGACAGATCGTCGGTCAGGTTGACCGGTGCCGCCGAGCCGTCGGCCGGTATGGCCCACAACTCGCTGTCACTGGCGCCCTCGCTGTTTTCAAAGACGACCCAGTTGGATCCTCCCGGGTATGCCGCTTCCGCACGCTGGATGGCAACGACCGACAGTACCCCGAAGAGCATGGCGGCAGCTACAAACGCTAGGAGAAGGCGGCGAAACCCTCCGTCTGCAACAGTCATGAATGTTCCCTCACAATCGATTGAGTAGAACCGAATTTCCTACCGGTAGAGCAAGGATAACGAGCACCGCGGCCCCTTGCCTGGCCCACCACCGAAACAATATCACTGACCACAATCCGCGTTGTGACGACCACCGGTAGGCGAGTCAGCCCTGACCGGTATTGGATCAGAGCGGGCTACCTCCTGGTCTCCCTACCTACAAGCCTTCGGCTCTGTGTAGGAAGGCAGCCATCTGGCCCCTCGTCACCGGACTGTTCGGGCAGAACAGCGTATTGTCGGGCGGATTGCACCCACGGGTTATGCCTGCCGTGGCCAGTTTGTCGATGTGGGACTCGAAGACCAAGCCATCATCGTCGAGGAACAAGTTGCCGCCACCGTCATCTGCGAGCCCGAGTGCCCGCACCAAGAACGCAGCCATCTGACCCCGGGTGACAGGATCATTGGGACAGAAGCGGTCATTCGCCGGCGGATTACAGCCCAGGGTGATGCCTGCCGTAGCCAGCTTGTCGATGTCTGACTCGAAAACCAGGCCGTCATCGTCGAGGAACAGATCGCCACCACCATTGTCGCTGAGTCCGAGAAAGCGAACCAGGAACGCAGCCATCTGACCCCGGGTGACGTAGTCATTGGGACAGAACAGGTCATTTGTTGGCGGGTTGCATCCTTTGGTGATTCCCGCATCGGCAAGCCAGATGATGTCTCCGAGGAATGCTGAGCTTCCCACATCTCCGAGAACAGTCATCTTCGTCGTAGCGCCGGCCGAGCCCGTGTCGTCGGAGACGAGCAACTCCACATCGTATGTGCCGGGAGCATTCGGAGTGAACGAGAAATTGGCATCGGCGGAAGTGGCAACAACCGATCCACCGAGACGCGCTGCCCATGCAAAGCGGCGTGTTCCCTCACCACCCGAGACACCGGAGGTGAACGTCTGCGGCATGTCGGTTGCACCCGTGGTCGGCCCGGCGACCGTGACATTCAGCGGTGGGACGTAGTCGGCAGGCTGGATCGTTATCGTCACCGTTGCCTGATTCGATTCGTTGCCGGCAGGGTCCTTGGCCACATACGTGAATGAATCAGCCAGGGTGGCAGAGCCGTCGTGGGTGTAGGTGAAAGACCCATCGCTGCCAAGCGTCAATTCGCCGTGAGACACATCGGAAACCAGTTGCGCCGAGAGGGCCAGACCCTCCGGGTCGGAGTCTCCATCGAGAACACCCGGGGGGCTCACGCTGACGGATTCTCCGTTTGCGACGTTATAGGGGCCATCGTTGTCTGCCGTCGGATTCTCGTCGACCGGGTTCACGTTGATCTCAACCGTCGCCGCCGAACTGGTTTCCGATCCTTGTGCGATGTAGTAGCTGAACGAGTCGCTCGTAGTCTCCGAGCCGTCGTGGGTATAGGTGAACGACCCGTCTGCGTTCAGCGAGAGCGACCCGTGCGCTGGTCCCGATACAAGGTTGGCGCTCATCGGGCCGAGCATGTCCCATGCGATTTGAGGGGTTATGCCGCTGGTGCCGCGGACGTCGTTGACCAGCACGCCTTGACCACCCGGGATTGCCAACGACCCACCCTCGTCGACGGTGTAGGCGTCTCCAACGCTTGCCGGGGCACCGACGCGGTACTTCCAGAAGATCTCATCGGTGTGGATGAAGCGCTGGATCAACCCGCCGGTGTCGTAGAACTGAGAGTCGTGCGCCGCCACTGCCAGGAACTTGGTGTTGCTCCCCGAGAGACTGTTGAGCATGTCTGCGGGCACGGGCACCACCTCCCGCTGGTCCCAGACCAGCTCCCCGCCGGTTGTCGACTCGAGGAGGTCCCACTCGTTTGTCGGCGTGAGGCTCAACGTCGCCGAGTAGTTGGGTGTCGTTTGTGGCAGGCCACCGGAGTAGGAGGGCCAGTCGTGATTCGGATACGCGGGATCGTTGGGATGCACGATGTCGATGTGGATGGTGGGGTTGTAGCCATCGATGGCGTCGACGGCCTCCATCACCGCGTATGCGACGACCGAGTGGTCCGGGTGGATGTCCCATACGGCGTGTGTGTAGATATCGGCCGGTCGGTAAGTGTTGAGCAGGTCGTACAAATCTGCCGAGAGGTTCTCCCAGGTAAAGTCGGCGTGTGAGCCGGTCAAGTAATTGTGGTAATCGGTGGAGTCGAGACCGTGAGACGCATACGTGACGGCGGAAGGGAGTGCATCGATCCACGTGTCGTCGACACAGTGGGGGGCGTCTTCCCCAGAGGGGACGTAGTCGTAGATGTTCCCGTAGCGGATGCAGTTGAGATACGTCGACGGATACCCGAAGAAGACGAGATTGCTCTCGCCGAGGCCGAGCACAGCCTGAGCAGCAACGCCTTCTTCCTGACGGGTGGTACCAATCGTTGCGTCATACTCATCGCCGTTTGTCAGGTAGGCGGCCATGACACTCTTACCCGAATCCAGCGCTGCCTCTGTGATCCCACCGGCCATGATGATGTCATCGTCGGGATGTGCCGCGATAACCATCACATCAACACTGCCCGCCGCCTCAGACGGGACCGTCGGGGCCGCCCCGAAGACCAGAAGAGCGACGAGCGCTGTCACCAGCGCTCGTCGCCGACTGTATGCCTTCCCATTCCCCATTTTGTTCACCCTTCCCCCCGCTGGTGCCCAAACCTGCGAGTGGGTAGTCAGAGCCGAATGTGGCTAGCTCGCCAGTATCCCTGCAGTCAGCTCGGGACGATCCACGTAATAGGCGATCGCCTCACGGAAGATCGTGTCCAGGTCACGCTTCGGCTTCCAACCGAGAGCCATGAGCTTGTCGACATTCGGCGGAACCCGATCCATGTCCTCATAGCCCTTTCCGTAGAACCCCTCACCGGAAATGACGATGAACTCGTTCTTCGGCTTGGTCCCCGTTATCTCCTCGAACAGCTCCTGCATCAAGACGGCAAGGCCCTCCATGGTGATGTTGGTGTCGGGGTTGCCGATATTGAATATCTCGTTGTGGCCACCCGGATTCTCGAGGATTGCGGTAAATGCCTCGGAGGCATCCTTGATATGGGTGAAGCAACGATGCTGACCGCCACCGTCGACCAGATGAATCGGGCCGCCAGTGAACAGCGCCGACAGGAAGTGCGAGAACACCCGCGGGCCACCCTTCGAACCAGCGGGGACCAGATAGTCGAACCTCGGCCCGACGAAGTTGAACGGTCGGATAATCGAGTAGTCGAGATCACCCTTGATGCCGTGGGCGTAGATGATGCGTTCGAGCAGCTGCTTTGACGATGCATAGATCCACCGCTGCTTCTGCACGGGGCCCATCACCAGATCCGACGTGTCGTCGTGGTACTCGGCGTCACGAGTCCGCTTGCCATAGACCTCCGACGTCGAGTACTGAATCAGTTTCTTCTGATACTTCAGGCAGTACTCGAGGATCTTCATGTTCTCGAAGAAGTTGAGGTTCACCACATCGAGAGGCGACTCGACGTAGATGCTTGGGTTGGCATAGGCAATGAGATCTACCACCACATCGGCCGCTGCCACCAGCTCGTTGGCCAACTCAACGTCGGCAATGCTGCCCTTGACGAACTTGAAGTTCGGGCCCTCGATCCCGGCCAGCTTGGCATCGGTGACATCGAGGCCAACGACCTCGTGCTCACCCTGCTCGATCAGGTGCTCAACCAGGTTCGAGCCGATGAACCCGCCGGCACCGAAAATCAGAATCTTCACTCTTTCCCTACCTCTCTTGTGAGGACGGGTCCAACCCCCGCCCCCCGATAAGCTTCTCTGACTCGTGGATCTTTCCCACGGCAGGGCCGATCCTAAGCGACAGGACCGGACCTCGGAGGAGATCGCTTCAGCTCGCGGCCCAGCCTTGGTCATGCATTGGCTATTCGACGCGGAATACCACCCGACGGCCTGTTAGACCACCCGCCGGGGCCCGCGAGCACCGTAGCCAGATTCACGTCAGCCCCCACGGTTGAACTGCGCCTTGTAGTACGCTCGCAGACCGCCAATCTGAAAGACCGAATGGAACCCGTCAACCTGAATCTCGAGCCGACCCTGGTCGGTGCCGCGTGGAGATACAAGTGGCTCGTGTTGGCAACGACGGTGGTCTTTACGGCTCTCGCCTGGTGGTATGCGGACAGCAGTCAGGCCTGGACCGCCACCGCCACCATTGCCGTTCAGGACCCGCGGTCATCGATCGTCTTCGATGTGAACAGTCAGCTGAATCCTGAGCGCTACGTTGCCGACCAGATCCAGATCGCCCAATCCCGGGCCGTCGCCAATCGAGCGCTCGAGCAATTGGCGACATACGACCCACCTATTGTGATCGACGGCGAGACGATGCTCGGCAACATCACGGTCGACGCCGCCGCAACCACCGACCTGTTGACCATTTCATATGCCGATCCGGATCCGGCCACGGCGGTCATCGTCGCCAACGAGCTCGCCACCGCCTACCGGGCTGTTAGCAGCGAAGGCGCCCAGGCCACATTCGAAGATGCGTTGAGCGAATTGGATCGGTCGATCGCACAGCGGGTGGATGAGCTGAACCAGGTTGGAGACAAGCTAGATGTGCTCCAGCAGGCAAGTCCGGAGCGCGACCAGATGGAAACCGACCTCCAGGCTGCGATCGAGGCAGTCCTCAACTACGAGATGCCACCCGCTACCGCGGACCAGGCGGTGATCGACGCCGCCAACGCTGAGATCGCTCAGCTACGTACCAGGGTCGATTTGCTCACCACCGCACTCGGCACATTCCAGGAACCCAACGAGATCGCGGTCCTGCAGAATGAGCAGAATGCGGTGAGGGAGCGACTCAGCGCACTCCAGTCGCAGCGTGACCAACTCGCCGTCAAATCAGAGCTGGCTGGCAACATCGTCGTGTTTGCGTCACCGGCCGAAGGAGCCGAGCCGTCCAGCCCGGTATTGCTGGTCATCCTCGGCCTGCTCAGCGGTGCCATCATCGGGGCGATCGTTGCCCAGTCACTGGCAAGGCATCGTCGTGGCTTCCGCAGCCGCAGCGAACCGCAAGCAGTCCTCCAGACAGGTCTGATCGCAGACGTGCCCGTCTTTGGAGAGGAGCGTCTCAGCACACCGCTGCCCACAAAGGAAGCTCCCCAGTCCGCCGCCGCCGAAGCTTTCCGCTTTGTCGCCACCGGTATCGAGCTGCGGCAGCACAGCTCCTCGGACAATCCTTTCAAGTCTGTCGTTGTTGCCTCTGCGACTCTGGCAGACGGCAAGACGACGGTCACAGCCAACACTGCGTTCGCCTCCGCTCGAGCCGGTCGCCGCGTAGCCCTGATCGACGCAGACTTCGTCAATCCGGCACTGACCCGAATGCTTGCTCCCGACAACGTCGACGATCCCGGTCTCACCGACGTCATCGCAGGTGAGGCCACCCTCGACGAGATCGGCCAGGAGATCCAAGGCGCTCCGGGCGGCTCGATCACTCTGTTCAAGCGTGGGACCCACGGAACCCGCATCCCCGAGTTCTTTGCTTCTACCCAAGCGGCCAATCTCATCCGAGAGATCCAGGATCGGTTCGAACTCGTTCTCATCGATGCCCCGCCGGTGTTGCGTCTCGCCCATAGCGGGACCGTGGTGCGGCTCGCCGACAGGGTGATGATTGTTGTCGGCCATCGCAGCGATATCGCGGTCGCCGAGGAGTTGCAGCGATACCTCAGCGTGCTCGGAGTGCCCGTGCTCGGCTATGTGTACAACTTCGCACCGTTGCGGCGCGAGATGCTCGGACGCAGCGGTTCCAACAGCCGCAACGAGCCCGCGGCATAGCGTCGAAATGGGTACGGCGACGCCATTGGGTGTGATTGCACCGGGCCACCATCGTCTCCAGGCGCACCAACGGCAACACGCCTGCAACACCGGCGGGAGATGAGCATGTTCGGCCAATGGTCCCCTCCGCTGATTGCGGCGATTACCAGCACGACGATGCTGGTAATCGCGATCACTGTTTTGGCTCTATTCGGAGCAGTAATGGCGGCGCTGCGCCCATCTGTCGCACCGCACCTCGCTACGTTCCGCTCCGTCTCATCCGCCATGCCCGATGCCCGTTACCTCGCACCCGAGCCCGCCCAGATGCGGTGGTTGGAGAGGTCCGTCGTCTTCGTGCTCATCGGATACATCATGTTCGATCGGCCATTCGCCTGGATTCATGTCCCCGGGACACCGCTGTTTGTCGGCGAGATGGTGATCGCCCTCGGTATCTGGGTGATGCTCAGCTCACACAGCGGCGTCGGCAGCCTGATCCGCTCGAGCTCTTCGCTAAAGGCCCTCCGCAACTTCATGCTGTGGGGTGCGGTATTGCTCGCCATGGGCATCCTTCCCTGGGGGATCGATGCGGTACGCGACTCGGCGCTCTGGTACTACGGGATCTTCGCGATATTGGTTGCCATACTGCTCGTATCCGATCCGCGTCGTGTCAACAAATGGTTCGTCGGCTACGCAAGGCTGCTCCCGATCTACCTCATCTGGTTCCCGTTTGCGACCGTTCTGCCGTTTTCTGCCCCCCAGAACATCCTGGTCCCCGACTCCGACATTTCCGTGTTCTTCCACCGCAGCGGGAACATGGCCGTGCTGGCCGCCATCGGGATCGCATTCCTCTGGATGGCCGACGGGGACGCCAAGCTCTACACCACACGCCAGCGCGCCGCGCTCACGACGCTGGCTACGTTCGTCATCGTCTTCACCGGGCTTCAAAACCGCGGCGGCATGGTGGCGAGCGCCGTGCTCATTGCCGCGCTCCTCTTCCTGCTCAGCAAGAAGCGCATCGAGATGGTGGTAATGATGATTGCGGTTCTCGTCTTTGCCGGAGCCATCGGGATCGTCTTCGACGTCAGAATCGCATTATTCGATGAGCGCGACGTGTCCATCCAACAATTCGCCGACAACGTCACCAGCATCTTCAACCAGGACGCAGGCGGCCAGAGGCAGAAGACAACCACAACTTGGCGCCTCAAGATCTGGACCCAGGTCCTGAACGATGTCAGCAAGGAATCACCAATCATTGGATTTGGCATGGGTCCCGACATCGGGGCACGGTACGGGATCACGACTGACGACCAGACCCCGCTCCGCAATCCGCACAACTCCCACGTCGACGTACTGGCACGGATGGGATGGTTCGGTGCGATCCTCTGGGTCATCTTGTGGGCGGCATGGTTCGCAGAGATGCAGACACTGCGTAGGCGGCTCCGGTACCGGGACCGTCCTAGAGAATCGGCCGTCGTCAGCTGGGTGATGATGGCCCCGATTCCCATACTCGTGAATTGCTTCTTCGACCCGACCCTCGAAGGCGCACAGGTGGCCGCGTTGTTATGGGCCTTTTTCGGCGCAGGGGTCGCCCTCGTGGTCCTCGCCCAGCAGAACCGCTTTCCGTCGTTTGCGACCACTACGTGGGACGCTGCCTCCAAGCACCGAACCGGTATCCGCGGATGACCGAGCCGCAACCTGCAGGGGACGAGCCCGGGCGTTCCTTCCGTAGCCGGATTGTCGGCAGACTGGGAATCGGGGCGGGTGTCGTCGACGCCGCAATGTCATCGCTCGCCACATTCCTCACCGGATTGGTCGCCGCCACCATTCTCGGTGACGCCGAACTGGGCGTCTATGCCATCTTCTTCACCGCCTTCAACTTCGCACAGGTCATTGCCAACAATCTCATCTACGTCCCGTCCGAGGTCGTCGCCGTCGCTTGGCCACCTGCTCACCGCACCCGGGTGCTCACCCAGAGCATCTTCTATGGGATCGGACCTTCGCTGGCAGGCGCAATGGCGATAGGGATCGCCACACTGGTGGCAGCCCAAACCTCTACGGCCGACGTGGTTACCCCGCTCACCATCACCGCGGCCGTCACCACGTTCCTCTGGCCGACGCAGGATCACGTGCGACGGATGCTGCATATCGCCGATCGATCGTGGGCAGCGGCAACCGTATCAGCAACACAGGTCGCCATATCGGCCGCCTCAATCGGTGTGATGCTCGTGTTGGACGTGACCAAGGAGTGGATCCCATTCGGTGCCCTTGCGATCGCCAATCTGTTGTCCCTGATCCTCGGTCTGATCCTGTCCAAGCCGTGGGCAGCAGAGCCCGCCCTCGAACGTCTCGATCCCCGCAGCCTGATGCGCTCCGGAGTGTGGCTGATGATCGGCGTTGGCGTCGAGCCGGTAGCGGCGTTTGGGGCCGCGTCGATCATCACGTTTGCGGCGGGCCTCGAGGTGCTCGGCTATGCCGAGGCAGCCCGCATCGCCGCGGTTCCCATAATTGTCATCGGAGTCGGGCTCGGATATGTGATGGGACCGCGGGTGATGAGAGCCGCCATCAGCAATGATCGAGCGGCATCCCACCACAACCACCACAGGTTCAACAGATTCCTGATCTCGGCTTCGGTCGTCTATGCGGTCGTCGTTGGTTTCGATTGGATCGGGAACCCGATGGCATCGCTGGTTCCTAAGGCGTATGTGGTGCCGGGGCTCGTAGTAGCGACGGTGTTCGCCAACGTCTTCCTCGCAGCAATCGTCCTCCTCGTCCAGGAGCTCACTGCGGCAAAGCGCTCCCGCGTCATCGGCATCGTCAGTATCATCTCGGCGCCGTTTCAGCTGTTGGCAGCTGCAACCGCAGGGGTGACCAGGGCGTTCGCTCGACCATTGAGCCTGACCGTCGGCAACGGAGTACGCCTCTTTGGGACAAGCAGGGCGATTGCCGGTATCTACAACGAGCCTGACAATGAAAACGCAGCCCTTTGAACTCAAGACGATGGCAGATAGAGCCGATTGAGCACTCAGTGCCTGCGCTACCATCGCGAGACGGCGGGTGGCAGCAGGTGTCTAGTCTCGCCAAGTTGGAGACAGGTGGTTAGGTGACTCGTAGCAGATCGTACGTCATGCCCCGCTATCCGATCGTGATGGCGTCTTTGCTGTTACTGCTGGTGGCATCCATTCTCGTTGCCCAGAGCCCTAGCGCGTCCGCCGCGGTCACCTCATGTCCCGGCAGCGCAACGGTCGACCAGGGCACCAGCATCTCCCGGACGGTCAAGTTCAACTCCGCAGGTGCGGCGGTCGCCGCCATCTCATCATCCGGTGTCTCAGCTAGCGCGGTTGGGGGCGGCTCCGTCGGCGACGGCGGCGGTGACTGGTCTGTCGTGGTATCGATCAGCGCCGGGGCCAACGCCACCGGCACGGGATCGGTGACCGTCTCCGAGGTGACCGCCGGAAGCGGAGGGACCTGCACGATTTCGGTGACCATCGCCACCACGACAACGACAACATCGACCACTACTACGACGACAACCACAACAACCACCCGCCCGCCAACAACAACTACCCGGCCACCGGCGACAACGGTCCCACCGGTCGCCACAACAACAACATCGACGACGACAACAGAGCCGCCGACAACAACAACCACCTCGACTACGACGTCAACTACAACGACGACAACTACCGCGGCACCGACAACAACGGCCGCACCGACAACGACGACGTCCTCGACGACATTGGCACCGGCCGGGACCACCACAACGACACTCATCGCCGCCGGGCCAGGAGGCTCGGGCGACGATTCGTTCCTGGGGAACAACTGGTGGTGGCTGACCATCCTCGGGCTGACGCTTATTGCACTCATCGCCACCGTTGGCATCCTCCAGCCGCAACGCCAGCTCGGTACCAGCCGGGTAGCGGGTGGGGCAGCCGGCTCGATCGGACGCCACGTTCGGCGTCGCGCCTACGGGCCACGCGAGACCAAGGTCGCTTCCCCCACCATCAGCCAGCGGATGAAACGCACCAAGGTCGCCCAGTCTGTTGTGTCACGAACCGCACAACCCAAGCCCCCCAAACCGAGTTTCTTCCGAAGGATCGGCAACTGGTTCCGCGATACCGAGATGGCCGATTCGATGCGGGCACGCTCGGATGCTCGCCGGGTTCAGCATCGCACCTCGAAAGGCAAGCCGCCCAAGATCAAGCGGCGCAAGACCTGACCCACACGCAATCAGCCGGATACGCCCAGCCGGTTGGTTTATCCGGTGGGGCGCACGGTATGCACTTCGCCGGAGCGGAGCGTCACCTGGCCCGTGTCGGTGTCGACTACAAGCGCGCCGTCGTGATCGACATCCACAACTCGGCCCCAGCCGTCTGGCCGCCAGGTGACCTGGGCGCCGATCGTGGAACAGGCCTCCAAGTATGCGCTCCGATCCCACCGCCCCTCGCCGACGAGCACCTGGGTCGCCCACATCTGACTGATCGTGACCCCGAGATGGGCCCCCGGATCCTCCGCAAGCAGACCGGCCGCCCGATCGGGGGGATCGGGCCAGAAGAGGTTCAAGCCACAGCCCACCACCACCCGTTCCTCGTCGCGTTCCACCAGGATCCCGCCGACCTTGAGACCGTTGCGCTCGATATCATTTGGCCACTTCAACTCGACTGCAATGTGGCAGACCGTATCGATCGCGGCACGAACCGCCAGACCCGCCGCCAGACTGAAGGTGTCTTCGATCGGGAACCGGTGTGCCGGAAACGCGAGAGACGCGGCCACGGCACGGGGCGCTTGCCACCATTGATTGCCACGGCGGCCGCGACCCGTCGTTTGCTCATGGGCGACAACGAGCACCGGTACCGCCGAATTCACCAGCTCCCCCGCTGCCAGATCCTGTGTCGATGGCACCACATCGCGGACAATCGTCACGTAGGGTGTAGCCATAACGCGCTTCTGTGAGTCATAGAGAGACAAGACGACACTAACGGAGATCTGGTCGTGACCACCGACGAATTGATCGATCAACTGCGCCGGCTGAAGGCAGCGGCGCAGGAACCCGCCAGCCGACGTGCCGAGGATCGCCAGCATGATCTTGGCAAACTGACCGCGCGCGAACGCGTCGAGACTCTGCTCGACAAAGGCACGTTCAACGAGATGGACATGCTGGTCCAGCACCAGGCCTCCGGTTTCGGCATCGAGGACAAGCGGCCGCTTGGCGATGCCGTCATCACCGGCTGGGGAACGGTCGATGGCCGCAGCGTATTCGTCTTCGCTGAGGATTTCACTGCATTCGGAGGCAGCCTCGGTGAGGTCGTAGCCGACAAGATTTGCAAGATAATGGACCTCGCCATGGACACCGGCGCCCCGCTCATCGGGCTCAAAGACTCGGGTGGCGCCCGCATCCAGGAGGGAGTTGCCGCCCTCGACGGCTACGGACGAATCTTCGAACGCAACGTCCGCGCCTCGGGTGTCATCCCGCAGATCTCGGTGGTGATGGGACCGTGCGCCGGCGGTGCCGTCTACTCCCCCGCCATCACCGACTTCGTCTACCAGGTGGAAGGCCTTTCTCACCTATTCATCACCGGGCCGGATGTGATCAGGGCAGTGACCGGTGAGGACGTCACCTTCGAAGACCTCGGGGGTGCCCACGCCCACGGCTCCAAGTCCGGCGTCACCCATTTCGTCGCCAGCGACGACCGGGCCGCTCTCGAAGAGGTTCGCTATCTGCTGTCCTTCCTACCGAGGAACAACATGGAGGTGCCACCGTTCTTCACCCCGATGGACGCACCCGACCGGATGGAGGAGGACCTCACCACCATCATCCCCAACAACTCGAACCTGCCGTATGACATGATCGAGTTGATCGAGATGGTGGTCGACGACGGTGAGTTCTATCAGGTCCACGAACACTTCGCAGCCAACATCGTGGTTGGCTTCGCCAGGCTCGACGGATATGCCACGGGGATCATCGGCAACCAACCGGCAGTGCTGGCCGGCACTCTCGACATCGCATCTTCCACCAAGGCCGCCAGGTTCATCCGTTTCTGCGACGCCTTCAACATCCCGATCGTCTCTTTTGTCGATGTCCCCGGATTCCTACCTGGCATCGAGCAAGAACACGGCGGCATCATCCGGCACGGTGCCAAGTTGCTCTACGCCTATTCCGAGGCAACGGTGCCCAAGATCACGGTGATCACCCGCAAGGCGTACGGCGGCGCCTATGTCGTCATGAACTCGCGGGCGCTGCGAGCCGACGTCGTCTATGCGTGGCCGACCGCCGAGATCGCGGTGATGGGTGCCCAGGGTGCCGTCAATGTGATCCATCGTCGCGAGATCGCAGCTTCCACAGATCCGGTGCAGCGGCGCCAGGAGCTCATCGACGAATACGAGGCTCAATTCAACAACCCGTACGTCGCCGCCGAGCGTGGCTTTGTTGACGAAGTGATCGAACCGAGGGAAACCAGGCCACGGCTGATACGGGCGCTGGAGATGCTGCGGACCAAGCGCGAGGCGATGCCGCCGCGCAAGCACGGCAACATCCCTCTGTAGCAACCGAGCCCTAGGATGACTCCGTGGAATCAGTATTAGTTGCGAATCGCGGTGAGATCGCGGTGCGCGTGATCCGGGCCGCCAAGGAGCTGGGTCTGCGCACCATCGCGATCTATTCCGAGCTCGACCGCAACGCAAAGCACGTCAAGCTCGCCGATGAGGCCTGGAACATAGGCCCTGCGCCTGCCGCCGAGTCGTATCTGAATATCGCACGAGTCCTCGAAGTAGTCGCAGACTCCAATGCGTCTGCTGTACACCCCGGTTATGGGTTCCTCGCCGAGAACGATGAATTCGCCCGCGCCGTGATCGACGCCGGCGTCATCTGGGTGGGGCCTCCTCCGGATGCGATCGCAGCCATGGGCGACAAGATCGCGTCCCGCGTCGCCGTCGCCGATGCGGGTGTGGCAGCCGTGCCCGGAACGCTAGAGCCTCTCGAATCACCGGAAAGCGTTGAGGAATTCGGTGCAGAGTACGGCTACCCACTTGCCATCAAGGCCGCACATGGTGGCGGAGGCAAGGGGCTGCGGGTCGTCCACAACGCCGGCGAGGTCGGATCGGCGTTTGAGGCCGCCCGCCGCGAGGCCGACGCCTACTTCTCACGTCCGGAAGTCTATGTGGAGAAATACCTGGAGCTGCCTCGCCACATCGAAGCCCAGATCATCTGCGACACCCACGGCAACGCGGTCTTCGTAGGCGAGCGGGACTGCTCGACACAACGGCGTCATCAGAAACTCATCGAAGAGACCCCGGCGCCCGGTTTGACCGATGAGCAACGAGCACATATCGGTGAGGCCGCGCTGGCTGTCGCTCGCGCCACCAACTATGTCTCGGTTGGCACCGTCGAGTTCCTCTTATCCCACGACGGCGAGCTCTACTTCCTAGAGATGAACACCCGCATTCAGGTGGAGCACACCATCACCGAGGAAGTGACCGGTGTCGATCTGGTCAAGGAGCAGCTGCGCATCGCAGCAGGCGAGCCTCTCTCTTTCTCCGAGGTCGAGCCACGGGGCCACGCCATCGAGTTCCGTATCAACGCGGAAGACCCGGCGCGGGGGTTCATGCCCAACCCGGGGACCATTGTCGAGTATCAGGAGCCGGGCGGCCCGGGAGTCCGTGTTGACAGCGGTGTCAGCGCCGGCTCGGTCATCAGCCAGTATTACGACAATCTCATCGCCAAGCTCGTTGTGTGGGGTCGCGATCGGAACGAGGCGATCGAGCGGGGTAGATGCGCATTGGAGTCATTCGAGATCACGGGTCTCGTCACCACGATCCCGGCACACCTGGCCATCCTCGCCACCCCGCAGTTCCTCCGTGGCGAATACTCCACACGGTTCGTCGAAGACAGCCTCGACTTCAGCCATCTCGAGCAGGATGTTAGCCCTACACCCCATCTCCCCACCGATGAGGAGTTGGAGGAACGCTCGATCACGGTCGAGGTCAACGGCAGACGTTTCCCGGTGCGTTACTGGGCACCCGTACTAGCCGCACCCGCCTCCGGCGGGCAGAAAGCGGCGCCACGCCGTCGTCCCCCGAAACTCCAGCGGCGCTCGGTGCCCGGTGATGACTCGGGCATCGTCACGGCACCTATGCAGGGCACCATCGTCAAGATCCACAAGAATGCAGGCGAATCCGTCAAGGAGGGTGAGGCGTTGTGCGTTCTCGAGGCGATGAAGATGGAGAACGAGATCAAGTCCACCAAAGACGGCACGATTGTCGACCTCCGGGTGCAAACCGGCGATACCGTGACCAACGGCGCAGTCCTCATGGTGATCAAGTAGCGCTTCGCCTCGTCTCAACCTGTTGCTGGGACATTCAGCTGCCGTAGCGGCCAAAGACCTGTGCGAGGGTCGAAGACACCTCGCCGAGCGTGGCCATGGATTTCAGTGCGACCTTCATCGGGTACAGAACGTTCGCATCACCCCGGGCTGCGATCTCGAGCTCCCGCAGTGCGGTGTCTACCGCCCCTTGATCCCGGCCGTCCCGGATCTCGGCGAGTGCCTCAGTCTGATCTCGTTCTAGTGCGGGGTCGATGGCAAGGATCTCGGGGCCGACTTCCTCGTCGATGACAAACCGGTTCACCCCGACCACGGTCGTTTCACCACGGTCGACGGACCTGGCATACCGGTAGGCAGCTTCCTCGATCTCTTGCGACTGGAACCCGGCATCGATGGCCGCCACCGCGCCACCGAGTTCATCGATCCGGCCGATGAGATCCAGCGCCGCAGCCTCCACCTTGTCGGTGAGCGTCTCGATGTAATAGGAGCCTGCCAGCGGATCGACGGTATCGGTCACACCGGATTCATACCCCAACACCTGTTGGGTTCGCAGCGCCAGCAGAGCCGATTCGTCTGTGGGCAAGCCAAGCGCCTCGTCGAACGAATTGGTGTGCAGCGACTGGGTGCCGCCAAGCACGGCGGACAGTGCCTGGATAGCGGTGCGCACGGTGTTGACCTGCGCTTGCTGGGCGGTCAGCGTCGAGCCCGCCGTCTGGGTGTGGAACCGCATCCGTAGCGAGGACGGGTTCCGCGCGCCTGCCCGATCTTGCATGAGCCGCGCCCAGATCCTGCGCGCCGCCCGGAACTTCGCAACCTCCTCGAACAGGTGGTTGTGGGCGTTCCAGAAGAACGAGAGGCGCGGGGCGAAGTCATCAACGGCCAACCCGGCACGGCGAGCAGCTTCGACGTAGGCCAGACCGTTGCTGATGGTGAAGGCGATCTCCTGAGCCGCGGTCGACCCGGCCTCACGGATGTGATAGCCGCTGATGGATATGGTGTTCCATCTGGGCACCTCGGCGGCGCAGTATGAGAACAAATCGGTGACCAGACGCATCGACGGCTGTACCGGATAGATGTACGTCCCCCTGGCGATGTACTCCTTCAAGATGTCGTTCTGTACGGTGCCACGCAACTCTGCCCCTGAGACACCCTGCTCCTCAGCAACGAGTTGATACATGAGCAGGAGAATCGGGGCGGTGGCGTTGATCGTCATGGACGTCGACACCTCGCCCAATGGGATCTGATCGAAGAGCACCCTCATATCCGCAATGGTGTCGATGGCGACGCCGACCTTCCCAACCTCGCCATGGGCCAATGGTGCATCCGAGTCGAGGCCCATCTGGGTGGGCAGGTCGAACGCAACCGAAAGCCCGGTCTGGCCTGCCTCGAGCAGCGCCCGAAAACGCTGGTTCGTCTGAGCCGCTGAACCGAAACCGGCGTATTGCCTCATCGTCCATTTCCGGCCGCGATACATGGTCGGGTACGGGCCGCGAGTAAATGGGAATTCGCCGGGAGCGCCGAGTTCTTGGCCGGGGTCCCAGCCTTCGAGCGCATCTGGACCGTAGATCGGCTCGATCTCGAAGCCGCTCGATGCCCAATGCCGCTCGTTATCCCGTGACATACCTATCATCCCATCGACCGCTAGAGATGGTACCTGCGGGAACCATCTCCACACCGGAAACGTCTTACTACCCGTAATCCTATGGACCCAAGTATTCACCTGATCGAACGCCAGGAGAGGCGCGGCAAGCGCGTCTCCAGCTTTGCCATGCTCGCCGTCATCGCCGTGCTGGGCGCATCGTTGTTTGGCATGTTCGCCTTCCTCGAGTCGAACGCCGCATTTGGCACCGTCGAGGATGTCACCGATCCACTCTTCTGCAACCCGAACGACTATGACCTCAGCTTCCCTGCTCTCGGTAGTCTCTCCGAGGTCGTAACCAGCGACGGTGTGCTTCTCGGCAAGATCACCGAGCGCAACAGCCAGCCGGTGTCGATCGACAAGATCCCGGACATCGTCAAGGATGCGGTCGTATCAGCTGAGGATGGCAGTTTCTACCAGCACGCGGGCATCGACTTCTCTTCGATCCTCAGCGCAGCCATAGACAACGCCACAACGGGTAAGACCCGGGGTGGCTCTACGATCACCCAGCAGGTGATCAAGAAGAACGTGCTCACCGACGAGATCACCCTCGACCGCAAGATCTGCGAGGCGATCATCGCCGCAGAGTTGGAACGCCGCTATACCAAAGACCAGATCCTCGAGTACTACCTCAATTCACAGTTCTTCGGCTACAACGCATACGGCGTTGCTGCTGCCGCCCAGGAGTACTTCGGCAAGTCTCTCGACAATCTCACCATTGCCGAGGCTGCGGCTATCTCGGTGCCGATCCGGAACCCAACCCTCTATGACATGAGGGACCCCACCAAGGTCAAGTCAGTGCGAGACCGCAGGGACTCTGTGATAAAGCAGATGGCGAAAAACGGCTTCATCACCGATGCGCAGGCCGAGGCTGCCCAAAAGGAGCCCCTGGATCCGATCGAGCATAAGGATTTCCAGGAGGTCGATCAGCGCATCATCATGGAGACGACCGACCGTTTGCTGCGCGATCCGGAGTTCACCGTTCTCGGCGACACGTATACGGAACGTAAACGCGCCCTTTTCGGCTGCCCTGCCAGCGATACCGAGTGTGAAGGCGGCGGCGGTCTCACCATCAACGTTACCGTCGACTATGCGCAGCAACAGGAGGCGAACCGGATGCTTCGCTCCTGGTTCCGCGCCCCGACGGGCCAACCGGGGCTATTGCCATGGTGCAGAACGACACCGGTGCCATCCGGGTGATCTCATCCGGTCTCGACTTTGGCTACGACTACGAGGCCGGGGAAAGACCCTATGACCTCGCCGTCGACGCCCGGCGCCAGGCCGGCTCGTCGTTCAAGCCCTTCGCCTTGATCGCAGCGCTGGAGAACGGCAGCCAATACGGGTGGCCGATCACGCTCGGCAGCTACTGGGATCAGACAAGCCCGCAGAAGATCGACTGCGGTTACCCGTGCAGCGACCAGGGCAACATCTGGACCGTGAGCAATGCCGGTGGTGGCGGTTCCGGCATCATCACGCTCGAGCAGGCAACCTATACCTCGAAGAATACGGTCTTTGCCCAGGTGTCGGCTGCCGTCGGCCCGGAGAAGATCGTCGACACGGCCCACAAGATGGGCATCCAGTCTCCACTCCAGCCTGTTCTGTCGATCGCGCTCGGTACCCAAACGGTGACGCCGCTCGAGATGGCGTCGGCGTATTCCACGATCGCCAACTATGGCGAGAAAATCGACAGCTATCTGGTGGAGAGCATCACGGATTCCGACGGGAATGTCGTATACCAGCACGAGCCGACCAAGACCCGGGTGCTCGATGAGGCGCTCACCGCCGCCGTGGTCAGGACGCTTAGGAAGGTGCCACGTCCTGGTGGCACCGCACCGGCCGCCAACATCGGCAGGGACCAGTTCGGCAAGACCGGTACGGCACAGAACTTCCGCGATGTCTGGTTCGTCGGTGCCGTCCCGCAGTACACAACCGCAGTCTGGGTCGGCTACCCGGACGCCCAGATCGAGATGGTCAACTTCGCGGTGTACGACGAGCGGACCGACAAGGTGCAGCCGATCGCGCGTGCCTACGGTGGGACCGTTGCCGGACCGGTGTGGAACGACTTCATGACCTACGTCCTCGCTGATCTCCCCGCCGAGGAATTCCCACCTGGCCCGGAAGGGACCGACGCCTTCTTCGTGGTGCCGAAGACCGACGTGCCCGACGTGAGCGGGCTCACCGAGGATGAGGCAAAGACCGAGATCTTGCACGCCGGTCTCCGTCCCACCATCGAGCAGGTCGCATCGGTCCAGCCAGAGGGCACGTTCCTCAACCAGAGCCCGGCAGCGGGATCCCGGGTGACCCAGGGCGGCGTAGTCACGGTGCAGTTCTCGTCCGGTGTGCCCCCGGTGCTGATCGACCTTTCCGGATTGTCGCTTGCCGACGTCCAGGCCGCGACCACCGCATTCAACGACGAGTCCGGCCTTGCCCTCGAGTTCGCGTTCGAGAATCGTCCCACAAGCAATCCTGGTCAGGTCGGCAAGGTAATCGGGACCAACCCGCCCGCAGGCTCCCTGGTCGAGCCCGGCCAATCGGTCACGATCTACATCGGCGTCCCCGATCTCGGCGGTGGCGGCGGCTAAGCCAATCCCTTCTGGCGTAGATACGCGCCATATGTGGCCAGAATCAACGCCAGAACGGTGTTGTTGGGTTAGAGGTCATTGTCCGGATACGCCTGACCGGTTTGGCTGTCTCCTACTCTGTCACCCTCATGCAACGGAAACCACCACTTCGCCGTCTCTGGCTCTACGCCGAGACCCATAGACGCCACGTCTTCGCCGCCGCCGCCTGGTCGGTCCTGAACAAGGCAATGGACATAGCTCCACCGGTTCTCATCGGCATGGCAATCGATGTCGTGGTCAACAAGGAAGGTGCCTTCCTCGCCAGATTCGGCTTCAACACCGCACGGTCACAACTCGTCGTGCTGACAGTCCTCACCGCGGCGATCTTCGGCCTCGAGTCGCTCTTCGAGTACCTGCTAGGTGTCTCGTGGCGCAATCTCGCCCAGACGATCCAGCACGAGTTGCGGCTCGACACCTACGGTCACATTCAGCAGTTGGAGATGGCCTACTTCGAGGACCAGTCGAGCGGCAACCTGATGGCGATCCTCAACGATGACGTCAACCAGCTGGAGCGGTTCCTCGACACCGGGGCGAACGAAGTGCTCCAGGTCCTCACCACCGTTGTGCTCATCGGTGGCGCCTTCTTCGTGATCGCACCATCGATAGCGTGGTGGGCGTTCCTGCCGATCCCCGTGATCGTGTGGGGGTCATTCCGCTTCCAACGCCGCATGGAGCCGCGCTACGCAGACGTGCGCAACACCGCAGGCGCCATCAGCGGTTTGCTCGCCAACAATCTCGGTGGCATCGCCACCATCAAGTCGTTCACGTCCGAACAGCGGGAGATTGACCGGGTCGCATCCGAGAGCGAGCGCTACCGCCAGGCGAACCGCAGGGCGATCACGCTCAGCGCAGCCTTCTCACCGCTCATTCGGATAGTCATCCTTGCCGGATTCAGCGTCACCCTGCTGCTCGGCGGTTTTCTCACCCTCGAAGGCAGCCTTGCAGTCGGCTCGTATAGCGTGCTCGTATTCCTCACCCAGCGGCTGCTGTGGCCGCTGACCCGACTCGGCCAGACCTTCGACCAGTATCAGCGGGCGATGGCCTCAACAAACCGGATCCTCGACGTCCTCGACACCCCTGCCGAGATCGTCTCCGGTGACGGCGTCCTCCACCGTGAAGACGTAGCAGGCCACATCGCGTTCGACCGTGTCGATTTCGAGTATCGAGCGGGCTTTCCGGTCCTCACCGATATCAATCTCGATCTGGCGCCTGGAGCCACCACCGCCTTCGTTGGAGCTACCGGGTCGGGCAAGACCACTCTGGTAAAACTGCTGCTCCGCCTCTACGACGTCACCGACGGTGCCATCCGCATCGACGGGCACGACATCCGCTCGCTTGAGTTGTACCACCTCAGGCAGGCGATGGCGGTGGTCGGCCAGGATGTGTTCCTGTTCCATGGCACGGTGCGGGACAACATTGCCTACGGCAAGCCCGATGCCACCGACGAGGAAATCATTCGAGCCGCCGACATCGCAGAGGCCCACGGGTTCATCATCGACCTACCCGAGCAGTATGACACCATCGTCGGAGAGCGAGGGCAGAAGCTCTCGGGGGGCCAGCGGCAGCGTCTCTCGATTGCCAGGGCCGTGCTGGTCGACCCGCCCATCCTCATCCTCGACGAGGCAACCTCATCGGTTGACAACGAGACGGAGGCGGCAATCCAGCGTTCACTGGCCAGACTCGTCATCGACAGATCGACGATTGTGATTGCCCACCGTCTCTCCACAATCCGCCACGCCGACATCATCCACGTAATGGAGCACGGCCGTATCGTCGAATCCGGCACCCATGAGCAGCTGATCACTGGAGGCGGCATCTACACCGCCCTGTGGCGGGTCCAAACCGGCGAGGCGGTCGAGTAGCGGCTTCCGTGCAACGTGCAACCTGCGAACATCGCATTCTTTCGCGCTCTCGATCGACCTCATTGACGTTGTGTAATGATGTTTGGTATTACTTTGACATGGATCAGAACACGACAGCGCCCGGGGACACCACGACAACGCCGTCCTCCGTTGTGGAACCAGCGCCTCCCCCGGGTGCTGTCGCTGGTCCTGTCCGCCCCACCGCAAGACAACGGGCGATAATCCGCCCCATACCCTGGGATTGGGACACACCCGAGGTCACCTCATACGCTCCAACCAACCCCTATGTCCGTCTGTACTGGACAGCAACTATCGGCCCGGGAGCGGTCGCAGACCTGCTCCGACTCGCCACCGCCGCAATGCGCGGCCGCTCCCTGCGCCGGCCAACCCACCTCCACGTGCTGGTTCGCGTTGGCCTGGTGCACACCCACAATGGACACGTGTTCGTCCGCACCCGGATCCCTCCCCTCAACTCCATCCAGGTCCGGCTGCTACCACCGGATCTTCGTCGTCAACACCCTGCATACTGAATCGGTAGGTTGGCATCGACCAACAAGGAGTGCCCATGGCAAAGGCGACGGGAATCGGCGGAGTGTTCTTCAAGACAGCGGACCCAAAAGAACTGACCGACTGGTACGTCGAACACCTCGGCCTCCCTGTCGACGACGAAGGATATGTAGTCCTGCGATGGGGTGGCGACATGAAAGGGTCTACCGTGTGGGCACCTTTCCCCGAAGACACCACTGCATTCGAATGGCCTGCCGAGCGCCAATGGGTGATCAACTACCGGGTCGACGATCTCGACGCCCTGCTCGACCAACTACGTGCCGCGGGAGTCAGAACAGACGAGAGCACCTTCGAGGATGACAACGGCCGTTTCGGGCATTGCTGGGATCCCGAGGGCAACCGCATCGAGCTATGGCAACCGAACCCCGGCATGTAGCTCGGACGGTCAGCCGGCTGGCTCCTTGGACATACTTCGCCGGGGAACCGAACACAATATCGCCCGGGGAGCTCGCCTCAAACCAGGGCTCCAGATACACCCCACAGCTCAACCCCATCCAGGCCCGGCTGCTACCAGCTGATCTACGCAGGCAGCACCCGGTTGCGTTCCGGCTACCGATCCAGGCGTGAGCACATCGCTCAGCCGATCCGTGCCGCCATCCACTCGTAGAGGTCGGCCTGGACCTCATCGCGATTGACTTCGTTGAGGATCTCGTGCCGGGCGTCCTGGTAGAACTTCACGGTGAGATCCTCGAGCCCGAGGGCGCGGTAGCGATCGATCAGAACCTGAGCAGTGGTCGTGAACCCGCCGGCCGGATCCTTCTCACCTGACGCGATCAGGACCGGCAGAGACGTAGGAATCAGCGCCTCATGCTCGGGCCGCCAGATGTCGGCCATGGCGTTGAAAAAATCAAGGACGAAACCGTTGCTGAACGCAAAGGACCCCGACCACGGATCGTCTACATATTTCTGCACCTCATCCTGGTCCCGGGAGAGCCACTCGAAACCGGTTGAACCGTCGAACGGGTCATTGAAAGACGCGAACATCTGTGCAAGCAGCATCGAGGGGGCGTCCCTGCCCTCTGCTGCGATTGACTGCTCGACGCCTGCGATGATCTCGTCGGTATCGCCGAGGGTGCCCCACGATCCAGTCAAGATCACCCCGGCGAGCCCATCGGAATACTGCTCCATGACCTGCTGGCCGACGATCGAGCCCATGCTGTGGCCGAGCACGAATAGAGGAGCATCCGGATACTCGCCCCGGATCAACGCGGTCAACTCGGCAAAATCCCTCACAATGCCATTCCAGCCGTCGGCACCGGCTTTGCCGGCCCGTTCCATTGTCCCCGCCGTCTCACCGTGACCGCGGTGATCCGGCGCAAACACGGCGAGCCCGCGCTCATTGAGGTAGCGGGCAAAGCGCCCGTAGCGGCCGCTGTGCTCGACGGCCCCGTGTGCAATCTGCAGCATCGCCCGGGGAGCACCGTCTGGTTGCCAGCGCCGGACGAAGATCTCGAATCCATCTTGATCCGTGAAGGTGAAGCTAGAGGCATTGGTCATGATGGCGTCCTCTCGAGATCGACGATCCGACCTCCCAAGGGTACTGCTGAGCTCGGTATCGCACCCCGGGCTCGCCGGATATGGCGACCGGCGCCGATTGCCACCCGTAGCCCTGAACCGGGCCTAGACTCGCCTTTCGCCCGGCGATTTTCTCGTCGGGCTTTTCTGTTGGGCATTGTGTGCCCAACCCCCTGAAACTGATCCCTAACAACAAATGCGACACATGAAGAGAATGATTACAACCGTCCTGGTGGCGGTAATGGCATTGGCCACAACGGCCGCGCCCGCTTCCGCCATCGAAACACAGGAGCTGCGGGTTGCTCGTGAGGCATACCTGACGGCTCAGCTCGCCGCAACCCAGGCGGCACGACTCACCGACCTCCGTGACATCAACGGGCCTTACGACCACGATCCGGGTGAATTCACCTGGGATGTCGAACGTTGGCGCCCGGTAGTCGAGTGGTATTTTCCTGCCGACCGTGTCGAGTGGGCACTGCGCATCATCCGCTGCGAGTCACACGGCGACCCCATCGCCAAGAACCCGCACAGCACCGCGAGCGGCCTCTTCCAGCACCTGGCCAGCCTGTGGCCGGAGCGGGCGGCCAAAGCGGGTTTCGCCGGGGCCGATGTCTTCGACCCGATCGCAAACATCGCCGTCGGCGCCTGGCTGCTGGAGAACGGCGGTCCCGGCAACTGGGTCTGTAAAGCGCGGAGGTGAGCGCAGCTCACGTCGTAGCGCGGCGTGGGGGCTCGGGAAAGCTCGTTTGGGCCGGCGGTGGCGTAGAGCCATCCCCGAGGGCCTTGCTCACTTTGGCCTCTTGGAGCGGAGACTGATACCGTATCGGGTTATGAGTCAGGACCTCGCATACGCTGCTCGCCTGCTACTCGACGCCAAGAGGATCCTGGTGTTCACCGGCGCCGGAATCTCAACCGAATCGGGTCTTCCCGACTTTCGTGGCACCGACGGGATCTGGACCAAGATGTCCCCCGAGGACTTCGAGCTCGACCGCTACCTGACCGATCAGCGAACCCGGATCCGAGCGTGGCAGAGACGGTTTCCCAAGATGTTCGGCAACGCAACGCCCAACCCTGCACACTATGCGGTCAGTGACTTGTGGAAGGCCGGCAGGCTGCTCGGCTGCGTCACCCAGAACATCGACGGCCTTCACCAGGCTGCCGGGCTTCCTCAGGAATTCCTGGCCGAATTGCACGGCAACAGCGACGGCATCGCCTGTGTGCAATGCGGTGCTCCCCACGACCCTGCCTTCATAGAGGAACGCTGGTCCAAGGGCGACCTCGATCCGCACTGCGAATACTGCGGTGGCATCCTCAAGTCCACGATCGTCTTCTTTGGCGAGGTACTTCCCCAACGTGAGATGGAGAAAGCGAACGCATGGGCAGAGGAAGCCGACGCAGTAGTTGCCGTCGGATCCAGCCTGTCGGTGTATCCGGCGGCGTATATCCCGCTCGAGGTCGCCGCCCGGGGTGAAGCCTTCATCATCATCAACAACTCGCCAACCGATCTGGACGCGGTTGCGTCGCTGCGCCTCGAAGGCATGGCAGGCACCATCCTCCCGCAACTTGTGAGAGCAATCACCAGCTGACGGGCATCGTCACCCCCATTCCGACGCTACGGTGACATGACCATGGACAACTACCTGAGCCGCCTCATCGCCGCCCGTGCCAGGATCAGAGAAATCGAGCCGCCAGAGCTGGATCCCGAAGCTGTCAACCTTGTTGACATCCGGGAGCCACGAGAGCTCGCCATCGGCCGGCTCTTCGGGGCGATCAACATCCCTATGTCGGATCTCCAAGGCAAGATTGGTTCTGCAGTTCCGGATCACGACGCACCGATTGTGCTCTACTGTGCGGTGGGGGAACGATCGGCGATCGCGGCTGCCCACCTCGAGGACATGGGCTATACCAACGTCGCATCGCTCGCTGGTGGGATCAAGCGGTGGATGGGTATCGGCCTGCCTACGATTGCCGCGCCCGGCCTCGGCGAGGCCTCCCGGCGTCGCTACGCTCGACACATCGCACTCCCCCAGGTAGGTGTTGCAGGACAGCAGCGGCTGCTCGACGCGAGGGTGTTGATTGTTGGCGCGGGTGGGCTTGGTTCCCCTGTGGCGCTCTATCTCGCAGCAGCCGGTGTCGGCACTATCGGCCTGGTCGACGACGATGTGGTCGAGATGTCGAATCTGCAGAGACAGATACTCCACACCACCCTCGACGAGGGGGTGCCCAAGACCGCATCCGGGGCGCACCACATCCTCGATCTGAACCCACAGGTGGCGGTTGCGCCGCACCAGACCAGGCTCACTGCGGCCAACGCCATCCGAATCCTCTCCGGGTACGACATCGTCGTCGACGGCACAGACAACTTTGCCACCCGCTACCTGATCAACGATGCCTCGATGCACGTCCGCATCCCGGTCGTCCATGGCTCGGTCTTCCGTTTTGAGGGTCAGGTGGCCGTGTTCAACCCGTATGAGACGGCGTGCTACCGGTGTGTCTTTCCCGCGCCGCCACCACCCAACCTGGCGCCGAGTTGCACCGAGGCAGGCGTTCTTGGCGTGCTCCCCGGTGTGATCGGCACCATGCAGGCAACCGAGGTCCTCAAGATCGTCCTGGGCATCGGCGAGCCCCTGTACGGGAAGCTCCTCACCTACGACGCCCTCGACCAGACGATCCATACCGTCCGGCTGGAGCGCAATCCGCTATGCCCGTCTTGTGGGGGTGAGCAGCCGCCGCCGCTGCGTACGGAGGCCGAGTACTGCTGAGCATGGTTTTTGGGTTGACCACAGCAGTGCGTAGCCTCTGACTTCATGGGAATCGACGACACCACAGCGGATGAGCGCGCCATCGATGCGGCTCTTCTCGGCAAAGGGCGCACCCTGATTGCACGCCAGTTACGGCGTGCTCCCCGCGAGTTCACGATCGGCGGTTTGGGAACCGTGCTCTTTGCGGCGATGACCATCGTCTCGTCATACGTCATCGGATGGGTAACGGATTCGATCCTCATCCCGGCGGTCGACGCAGGAGAGGTCGCTGCTGCCTCCCTCGTCGGCGCCGCCCTCGCCGTGATCGGGGTTGCACTCGCACGAGCCACCGGTATCACGTTCCGCAGGCTCGGTGCCTACCACGCCCAGTACCGGCTCCAGGCACGGGACCGGATCGAGATCACCGACCGGTATCTCGAGCTCCCGATCGAATGGCACCGCCGTCACCCCACCGGCCAATTGCTGTCCAACGTAAACGAGGACGTGGAGTCCGCCTCGTGGGTAGCTGCCCCGCTCCCCATGGCTTTCGGAGTCACGATCATGCTGGTTGTCACCGCCGTGCTGCTCCTGCTCACCGACCCGTTCCTGGCACTGATCGGGTTCTCGATCGGCCCGGCGATCCTCGTCTCCAACTTCTTCTATCAGCGCAAGATGAGGGCCGTCGCCGCCTCGGCGCAGAGGCTTCGCGCAGAGGTGGCGGAGATCGCCCACGAGTCGTTCGACGCGGCGCTCGTCGTCAAGACACTCGGTCGAGAGGACGCCGAGGTGGGCAGATTTGGCGCCCGCTCGGATGCATTCCGCGACCGCATGGTCGAGGTTGGTCGCCTGCGCGCGGTCTTCGATCCCATCATCGAAGCACTTCCCAACATCGGCGTATTGGCCGTCCTCGGTGTCGGCGCATGGAGAGTCGACCAGGGAATCCTCACCCCCGGAACCTTGATCACTTTTGCCTATCTCTTCCGTATGGTCGCCCTTCCCATGCGGGTGTTCGGCTGGTTGCTCGGCGACCTTCCCCGGGCTGTTGTCGGAATGGACCGAATCGACGGTGTGCTCGATGAGCAGGCAACCGTCAGCTACGGAGCGCATGCCCCGACGACCCTGGGCGGCGCCGCCGCCAGTGCGAAGCAGGTCGGCTATCTGTATCCGGAGACCGAGCACGCAGATCTCTCCGCCAGCCGTCAGGTGATCGCAACTACAAGCGATCAGGTAGATCGAGCGCGGCATCGAGTCGGTGACGCTGGACGTTCCACCCGGCAGAACGGTCGCTCTCGTCGGTCCCACCGGATCCGGCAAATCGACCATCGCTCATTTGCTCGTCCGGCTATTCGACCCCGACCGCGGTTCCATTCGACTCGACGGCCACGGGCTATTGGACCTCGACCGCCCCACGCTGGCTAACTCGGTTGCCATCGTCTTCCAGGAGACGTTCCTGTTCAACGACACGGTGTACAACAACATCAGCCTCGGAGAGCCTCTCGAGGAAGCCGACGTCTTCGCAGCTGCCCGACTCGCCAGGGCCGACGGATTCATATCAGAGCTGCCGGATAGCTATGACACGCCCGTCGGGGAACGCGGAGCATCACTCTCCGGGGGACAGCGGCAGCGGATCGCACTTGCCAGGGCGATTGCCCGCCATCCCCGACTCCTGGTACTGGACGACGCTACGTCAGCGGTCGACCCTTCCGTTGAGGGTGAGATCCTCACCGGACTCGCCGCTCTCGACACGACAGTCGTCATCGTTGCCTACCGGCGCTCGTCGATCGTGCTCGCCGACGAGGTGATCTATATCGAAGATGGACGCGCCATCGATCGGGGCAGCCACACCGAGCTCTACTCGAGGCTCGAGTCCTATCGGCTGCTCATCGACGCATACGAGCAGCAGGAGGGACCATGAGCGCTGCCGAAGTAGCCACGAGGCGGCGGGGTGCCGGTGACACCATTCGCCGAGGCCTCAGCCTCTCCCCCGAGCTACGCCGTGGCCTGCCGGGGACCATCGCCATTGCCCTCGCCTCCACAGCCGGTCGCGTCATTGTCCCCATTGCGGTGCAGCAGATAATCGACCACGGATTCAGCGGCGGAACGGTCGACATGAATTTCGTTGCGAAGATGGTCGGGTTTGCAATGCTCGCCGTGTTGCTCACGGCAGGAGCGACCGGCTGGATGAACCTCCGACTCGCCAGAGTATCCGAGACTGCGTTGTCTGGCCTTCGGATTCGGGCCTTCCGTCACATCCACGATCTTTCGATGCTGCATCAGGCATCCGAGCAGCGTGGGGTGCTCGTCGCCAGGGTCACCTCCGATGTCGATCAGATAAGTCGATTCATGCAGTGGGCAGGATTGATGCTGATCGTCAACGGTGGTCAGGCGGTGCTGGCGCTTGTTGTGATGCTGGTGCTCTCGCTCCCTCTCGGTCTCGTTGTGATCGCCCTGATCCCGATCATCGCCGTCACCATGCGGTGGTTTCAGACCCGGCTCGACGTCGCGTTCCTGATAGTTCGCGAGAAGGTTGGCCGCATGCTGGCGCTCCTCGCCGAGACCGTTGTCGGTGCCCCTGTCATCCGCGCATACGGTATCGAAGCTAGGAGCCGGCGTCGGCTCGACGCCGCCATCGAAGACCACCGCACGGCAGCCGTACATGCCGGGAACTTCTCTGCGACCTTCTCCGGGGTCGGCGAGATCTTGTCGGCACTCGTCATGGCGGCGATCCTGATAGTAGGTACCCTGCTTGCCGTCCACGGTGTCACCTCAGTGGGCACGGTGGTGGCGTTCCTGTTCCTGGTGCAGCTGTTCGTCCAGCCGGTGCAGATGCTCGGCGAGGCGGTGAACGAGGCCCAGACTGCGGTAGCGGGCTGGCGCCGGGTGCTGGATATCCTCGACATTGCCCCGGATGTCTCCGATCCCGGCCCGAACGGTGTCGACCTTCCACACGAGCCGGTCGGGGCCAGCTTCACACACGTCACTTTCCGTTATCCCCGGGCCGGGGAGACGGCCTCTGATGCCTCAGGGCCTGCGGCTCTTGCCGATGTCTCTGTTGAGATCGCACCACAATCCCGGGTTGCGGTCGTCGGTGAAACCGGCTCGGGTAAGACGACGTTTGCCAAGCTGCTAACCCGCCTCATGGATCCCACCGAGGGATGCGTCACCGTAGGGGGGATCGATCTGCGCACCATCCGCTTCGAGTCGCTGCGGGACCGGGTGGTGATGGTCCCTCAAGAGGGGATGTTATTCAGCGGCAGCATCGGCGACAACGTCCGCATGGGGAATCCCGACGCCGGCCCCACCGAGATGGAAGCTCAGTTTCGCCGGCTCGGCCTTGGTGAATGGCTCGCCGAGCTCGCCGCGGGCCTCGACACACCTGTCGGCGAGCGAGGCGGTTCTCTATCAGTGGGTGAGCGCCAGTTGGTGACTCTGGTTCGCGCCGCCATCGCCGACCCGGACCTGCTCGTCCTCGACGAGGCAACCTCGGCAGTAGATCCGGCAACGGAAGTGCGCATCAATCGGGCGCTTGCCCAGCTCACCGCGGGGAGGACGGTCGTCACCATTGCCCACCGGATGGCGACGGCAGAGGCCGCCGATCGTGTGCTTGTCTTCGACAAAGGCGGACTGGTGCAAGACGGTACCCACGCCCAGCTGGTCACCGGCGACGGTATCTACCGGCGACTGCACGAATCCTGGCAACGCGGTGCCACATCGACGACCGCTGGCGATGAGAACAGGTGACCCGCCTCATCTACCTGAAGGATCAGATGGCGATCGGACCGTACGTCCGCACCGAGACGATTCGCACGACAACCGGCTCCGCCGTCGCCACAACCGGGCTCTTTGCCGGTGTTGCTGCTGGGTCCGTCGCCGGGTTCGCCGCAGGCCGTCCGGTGGCGGCAGGCGGCTGCTCCTTGGCGTACGGCTCGGGATCGTCTGTGCCTGCGTTGAGTGACTTCATGAAGACGACGGTGATCCACAGCTTCGTGGGAGTCTCCGCCACAACTGCAATGCCGACGGAGTCATAGTCGCCGAGGATGTTGCCCCGGTGGCTTGCCGAGTTCATGAATGCCTCGTGGAGCGATGCGATGCTCGTTCCGACGCCGACGTTCTCTCCGAGTTTGTCCCAATCGGAGGCAACAGCAGACAGATTCGGGTTGTGCGACAGCTCCTGCTCGGCCTTCATGTGCTTCGACCAGGCGAGTGCATCGTCGGTGAGGTCCGCGCTCATCGTCACCGGTGCCAGCCCCGAGGCGGCCCGAGCCTGGTTGAGCATGGCGATGGCGTCGCTCTCGTAAGAGCCTGCTGAAGCGGCAGGCACCGCGAGACAGACGGCCAGGATTGTTGTGGTGAGCAGCGTTATGAGGCGTCTGGCCAGCACAGCCATTGCGTGATCCTCTGGTCGCAGGATTACCGAACACGCTGCGTATCGTCCGGTAATGGAGGTTGCTTGAGGAATTGGCTGCAGAAAGTAGCCGGTCTAAAGCCCATATTGGGTAGGGACTATCGGCCCTAGTAACCCGAGGATGCCTCTGATAGCAGCAATCCTCAATGGATACAGGCTTTGTGACTTTTCCGGATGGTAACCAGGCCGAATGTTCAGCAAGACCTTACGACCACACTATGTATTCGCTAACTACTTCCTAAGAAGCCAGCGAACTAGTCATCCAAACACGGAGAGTGTAGAAGGTCCTGGTTATTGTCGTTGCTCAGGACCCGGCCATGTCCTCGGCGACGGCGACGAGGGTCGCTACCGCAAAACCAGTTCCACCCTTGGCCATGTACCCGTCGTCACCGTCGGCGCGAGCCGGTCCTGCGATGTCGAGATGCACCCAGGGAAGCCCGGCAGTGAATTCACGGAGGAAGAGCGCCGCCGTGATCGCTCCCCCGTAGCGATCGCCGATGTTCTTGAGATCCGCTATCGGAGAATCGAGCTTGGAGCGGTAGTCGTCTTCGATTGGCAGTCTCCACATGCGCTCACCGGCACGCTTGGCCGCGCCCATGACCAATTCTGCTGCCTCGTCGTCGGAGCCGAAGAGGCCACCGATCTTGGCCCCGAGCGCAACCTTGCACGCCCCGGTCAGGGTGGCAATGTCGACCATCAGGTCCGGCTCCGACTCTGCGGCGAGCGAGAGTCCGTCCGCAAGCACCAGACGGCCCTCAGCATCTGTGTTGAGCACCTCGACGGTCTTGCCGTTCCTAGCCGTGAAGATGTCTCCCGGGCGTTGCGCGGCGCCGCCGGTCATATTCTCGGTGAGTGGAGCGATTCCGAGCACGTTCACGTTCAGGCCGAGCGTGGCAATCGCCCGCATCGTGCCGAAGACAACGGCTGCTCCGGACATATCGGTCTTCATCGTTTCCATGCCCGACGCCGGTTTGATGGACAGGCCACCGCTGTCGAAGACGATTCCCTTGCCGATCAACGCCAATGTGCTCGTCGCACCGTCCGGGTGATAATTCAGCACGACCAGCCGCGGCGGGTTGGTTGCTCCAAGCGAAACGGCAAGGAGGCCACCGAAGCCCTCTTGCTCGATCTGATCCCGGTCATACACGGTGATGTCGATTCCCGCCTCGGCCGCCATGTCCGTGGCGATCCCGGCAAGCACCTCAGGCTTCTTGCTGCCTGCCGGCTCGTTGATCAGATCTCGAGCCATGGCCACACCTGAAGCAACGGCCTGACCGTGGGAGATCTCGCCGGCGTCATCGCTGCCCACCAAGACCAGATTTGTGGTCCGCACAGGTTTGGGGTCGGAGAGATACTTGCCGAATCTGTACTGGCCGAGCAGGAAACCGCAGACGACAGCATCGACGGCACCATCGATGCTGATGTCGCTGAGCGTCGTCACCACCGTCTCGTACCGGGTGGCTGCGCGACCTACGATTCCGGCCGCCCTGCGGAGCATGTCGGCGTCGGCCTCTTCGCCCAACCCGACGAACAGGATCCTGTTGAACCCGCCCACGCCGGGCACGCTCGCCGTCTGACCCGCCTTGCCCGTGAAGTCCATCCCATCGAGGTACGGCTCGAGCCAATCGCCAAGCTCCGCGACCACCGCGTCGCCACCTGGACCCCAGCTTCGCTCTTCGAAGACCGGAAGGACCAGCAAATCGCCGGTGACATTCTCGAGATGAGCGCTGACGGTGATTTTCATTGCGATTCTGTCTCCTTGCTTGGTGTCCACACCTCTTCTGCGGCGCGGGCCAGCATGTATAGGTAGTCGGCGAGCCTGTTGACGTACGCCAGGACATGACTGTCGTCGAGGCCCTCAGCGCGCAAGTGGGTGACGATGCTCCGCTCGGCGCGTCGGGCGGTGGTCCTGGCCAGATCCAGAGCTGCGCCAAGCCTGGTGTTGCCCGGCACGACAAACACCTCGGGCGCTCCGCGCTCCTTGGTGATCTTGTCGATGGCCTCCTCGAGATCGCTGATCATCTCGACGGTGACCCTGGTCTCCCCATCAACGAGCTTGTCCCGGTTCTCGGAAGCCGTTGCCAGTTCGGCGCCGACGATGAACAGGCTGCGCTGAATGCGCAACAGCTCCGAGTAGAAATCGGACCCGGGGTCGGTCTCAGCTCTTGCCAGTCCGATACAAGCCCCGGTTTCGTCGATCTCCCCATACGCGGCGGGGCCTGTGGCGTCCTTGGCGACTCGACCACCGTAAAACAGACCGGTGGTGCCGTCATCGCCCTTGCGTGTGTAGATCTTCACCCGGCGATCCTACCGACCCGCAATCAACATCCTGCCGACAACAACAACCCCGAACGACGTCATCACACCAAGGTACGACAATCCGGTGGCCGCCATCACCCCCGAGTACGCTGGCTCCCGAAGAGAGAACCACACCGCGGCGACGAGCAACGCGCTGAAGCACTACCAGCGCCGCAAACGCTCCGATCATCACCACATCGCCTGCGCCAAATGCTCCGAGCGCGGTTATCACAATGAGGTCGAGCACTACTCCGGTTGCTGCGGCGAGGTCGAGACACTGCAAGGCAGAACGTGGTAGCCGGGGATCAACCAGGAACCAATGGCCGAGGGCCATCTCGCTGGTCATACCGCCCAACAGCAGCGACCCCGACAGAGCCGGGACGATCCCTCCTTCGCCGGCTGCCATGACCAGGTACCCCATCGCTCCCACGGCAAAGAACGCGGCGGACAGCCTCCGGTTGGTTGCGACAACGCCGGCGCCGAGCACAGCAACTGTGGCAATCAACCCGACAGTGGTGTCTCCGGCTAGCGCAGTGAGCCCACCGACAACCACCACGATGGCCGACAGGAGCCAGTTGAACCCTGGGCCGACGATCGCCCAATACGAGACGACGGCAGCCCCACCGGCCATGCCGGCCACCCACATGGCGAGAATCAATGCCGGGGTGACTTCCATATAGGTGTAGAACCTAGCGCCCGGTGCGAGGCCATTTGGCCAACTGGCGTCCTCCACCATGAACCGATCACAAAGCCTCTCCACAAACCGAACCCGACACGTTACTCTGTAATGCAGAGTACTCTGCAATGGTGGTGGGATATGGAGAAACGCAACATGACAACGGGAATCACCGATCTCGGGCAACTGGAACGCAACGCGTTCAGCCGCTTCTATGACGACGGCCTCGTTGACGTCTACGTCGGCGTCATGTTGGTGATCACCGGCGCTGCCAATGTGGTCGCCGACGGCACCGAAGTCCCCGGGCAGACCCTGATCTGGATGATGGTGCTTGCCTTCGGTGTCACCGTCCCCCTATTGATGCTGCGCCGTCACCTGCTGCGAACGAGACTCGGGTCCTTCCAGCCGGGGCCCCAACGCCGTAAGCGAATCAAGGGCACCTGGCTTGCATTGCTGGCATCGACCGTGCTCGGCGTTGTGATGTTCGGCATAGTCATGTTGCTCGGCGGCGATTTCGACGGTGACACGGTAGGAGTCGTCCTTCCGATTGTGTGGTTCGTCAACGGCGTCGTCGTGTTCGGTGCCGGCGCCTACTTCCTTGACGTCCCCCGGTTCTACTTCCACGGTGTCATGTGGGGTCTTGCCATGCCCCTGCTCATCTGGCCGGACCTCCTGTGGGACTACCGGCTGGCACCATGGCTCGCCCTCGGTATCCCCGGTGGTGTCATCGCCGCCGTGGGCATCGACAAGCTGTTCACGTTCTTGCGTCGATACCCGGCCGTGCCAATGGTCGGAGATATCGATGCTTGACGGGAGCACCCCCGTATCTGCGCAGGTCGACCGACTCATCCACGAACCGGCGCGGCTGGCGATCATGACCAATCTCTTCGTCGTCGAATCGGCCAACGCCACGTACCTGCTGCAACAGACCGGGCTCACCTGGGGCAATCTCGGCTCGCATCTGAGCAAGCTCGAAGAGGCCGGCTATGTCAACATCAACAAGGGGTACAACGGAAAGAAGCCGGAGACCACGCTCTCGCTTACCGAGGCAGGGCGCACGGCTTTGATCGAATACCGCCGACATATCCTCGAAGCACTTGCCCCTATGACAAACAGCTAGGCACCGCCAGGCGTCTAGCCGAGCCAGCCGCCGACCCTTGCCGCCACCTGCTCGGGGGTGAACCCGAACTTCTCCCCCAGCACCGGGCCGGGGGCTGAGGCACCAAACCGGTCGATGCCGATGGCGAGACCATCCTTGCCGATGATGTCACCCCAGCCGAAGGTGGTACCCGCCTCCACCGAGACGAGCGAGATGCCTTCACCGAGGACACTCGCCTGGTACGAGTCATCCTGGCTCAGGAACGCTTTCCGGCAGGGCATCGAAACGACCCTGACCGATGTGCCATCGCCCTCGAGGATGTCGGCAGCACCGAGCACAGTCGCCAGTTCCGAGCCGGTAGCGACGATAACCACGTCGGAGCCGTCACGGACAACGTATGCGCCCTTGTCGACGGGCACCGGATCGCTGCCACCGACCGGCAAACCCTGCCGCGACAGGATGAGCGCAGTCGGGCCATCGACCCGGTTCAGCGCCACCTCCCAGGCACCGGCGACCTCGGCAGCATTGCCGGGCCGAATCACCCATAGTTCGGGGATGGCCCGGAGGGCGGCAACATGCTCGACGGACTGGTGGGTCGGCCCATCCTCACCGAGGAAGATGGAGTCGTGGGTGTACACCCATATGCTGGGCGCTCCCATCACCGCACCGAGGCGAATGGCGCCACGCATGTAGTCGGAGAAGGTGAGGAATGTGCCGCCGTATGCGCGCATACCGCCGTGGACGTTGATGCCATTGACGATTGCTCCCATGGCATGCTCCCTGATCCCGAAGCGTATGTTTCGCCCGCTCCGGTCCGTAGCGGCGAAGTCGCTCGAGGATTTGATCAGGGTGTTGTTTGACGATGCCAGATCCGCCGAACCACCGACGAGATCGGGACGCTCCTCGGCGATTGCGTTGATCACCGTTCCCGAGATCGCCCTGGTCGCCACCTTGGCACCCTGCTCGTATTCGGGCACAGGGATGGTGATGGCACCGGCATTGAAGTGCTTCTGCCAGGCTTCGGCCAGACCGGTGTCACCGGCAAGCTTCATCTCAAGGTTGCGCTCCCACTCGCTGGCGGCCTGGCGCCGATCATCGAGCGCGTCTGCGAAGAACTTGTAGACCTCAGCCGGGACGTGGAACGGCTCGTAGGTCCAGCCGAGCTTCTCCTTGGTCAGCTTCACTTCTTCCTCACCGAGGGGCGACCCGTGTGCCGAAGCAGAGTCCTGCTTGTTGGGGCTCCCGAAACCGATGTGGGTCTTGCATGAGATCAGCGACGGTCGCTCCTTGTCGGCGAGGGCTGTAGCGATTGCCTCGGCGATTGCCGCCTGATCGTGACCGTCGACTGCGAGGGTCTGCCATCCGTAGGCATTGAACCGCTTGGTGGTGTCTTCGTTGTAGCTCCACCACTTGGGTCCGACCAGCGTGATGTCGTTGTCGTCGTAGAGGTAGATGAGCTTGCTCAACGCGAGGTGACCGGCAAGCGAAGCGGCCTCGGAGGCAAGGCCCTCCATGATGTCTCCATCAGAGACGAACGCGTATGTGTGATGGTCGATGAGATCCGAGCCGAACCGCTGGTTGAGCTTTGCCTCTGCAATAGCGAACCCGACTGCGGTGGCAAAGCCCTGCCCGAGTGGACCGGTCGTAGTCTCGATACCGAGCGCTGTGTCACGCTCCGGATGGCCGGGAGTCGGCGAGCCCCACTGACGGAAGCTCTTGATGTCTTCGATACTGATCGGAAAACCGGTGAGATGGAGCATCGAGTAGAGCAGCATCGATGCGTGCCCATTGGAGAGCACGAAACGATCACGGTTCTCCCAGGTCGGGTTCTTCGGATCGACCCTGAGGAACTTGCTCCACAACACAACCGCCATGTCGGCCATACCCATCGGGGCTCCGGGATGACCGGAGTTTGCCTTCTGCACGGCGTCGATCGATAGGGCTCTGATCGTGTTTGCCGCTAGCTGTTCGATGTTCACGATTCCTCCATGGGCGGTTGATCTTCGGTTCGGATCAGGGTACCTTTCCCTGCCCGGCTTTCTGGAATGTCACTCGACAACGGACACTTCACGCGGTGAGTTGTTGAGGCGCTCTACCCCATCGCGGGTGCATACAACTATGTCCTCGATCCGGACGCCAAACTCACCCGGCAGGTAGATCCCCGGTTCGATCGAGAACGTCATACCCGGAGCGAGTTGCCGGGTGTTTCCGGTGACGATGTAAGGGTCTTCGTGGGTGTCGAGCCCGATGCCGTGACCGGTTCGATGGATGAAGAACTCGCCGTACCCTGCGTCTTCGATCACACGACGCGCCGCCGCGTCGACGGACTCAGCGGACACTCCGGGACGAACTGCGTCGACCCCCGCCTGCTGGGCGGCTTGCACAACCCCGTGCACCTCCAGGTACCGTGCGGACGGCTTACCGACGTGGAACATCCGCGTGGTATCCGAGTTGTAGCCGTGGTACTTGCCCCCGAAATCGATCACGATCGAGTCTCCTGCCGTGATCACCCTGGCGCCCGCCTCGTGATGAGGAGACGCCCCGTTCGGTCCCGAGCCGACGATGGCAAAGTCGACGGTCTCGTTGCCCCCCGCTTTCAGCATCTCGCCGACCTCGTGTGACACCATGGCCTCGGTCTTCCCGGTGAATTCGTGAGTGGCGAGGGAACGCACGACGTCGTCTGCCACTT
This sequence comes from uncultured bacterium, assembly GCA_963777645.1. Classification (GTDB taxonomy): domain Bacteria; phylum Actinomycetota; class Acidimicrobiia; order Spongiisociales; family UBA5794; genus JAAETI01. Next base: position 187,375 of record CAVZRA010000006.1, read on the forward strand.
TGCCTGCGCCCCGCAGCATATCGATCTCGGCAGAGTCTTTGACAACGCGCAAGGCCTCCGACACGGGCCTGGCAGAGCCAAAGCTCACCCCGGGAACTCTGCGCTGCAGCTCCAGGAGGAAAACCGACCAGGTCTGGTCACCAATCAGCACCCTCCCGGCCTGACCAAGGTGCCCGGCCACGAGAGAAACGGGATCCTCGGTCTCTGACCAGGCCTCGATGGTGAAGACACCGGGACGCGGCTCCACCCGTGGCGCCTCCAATTCGGGGACGACGAGAACTGTGTCGCCGTCGCGGGGGACAACCGCCATGGTCAAGCGCTCCAGGGGCATCGCCCTGTAGCCGGTGAGGTAGGGCAAGTCGGAGCCAAGAGAGACCAGGAGGGCGTCGGCACCCACCTGCTCCAGCTCGTGCCGGGCCCGATCGAGGCGGGACCGGAAGTCGAAACCCGTCATGTCTGTGCGGTCTCCAACGACTCACGGGCATGGTACGAGGAGCGCACCAGCGGCCCTGCCTCAACATGGGCGATGCCAAGCCGCTCCCCTTCCAGGCGGTAGCGGGCAAACTCATCAGGATGTACGTAGCGGTGCACCCGGCGATGGCGTGCCGTGGGACGGAGATACTGGCCGATAGTGACGAGATCAACGCCTACCGCACGCATGTCGGCGAGCGTCGCCATGATCTCTTCCTCGGTCTCCCCCATCCCGACGATGAGCCCCGACTTGACCGTGCCGGAGGGGTTGATCCACTTGGCGCGTGCCAGCAGCGTCAGCGATCGCCCGTAGTTGGCCGCGGTGCGCACTTCGCGTTGCAGCCGGAGCACCGTCTCGGTGTTGTGGTTGAGCACCGCGGGCTCAGCCGACATCACGGTTTCGAGGGCTTCGAGGTCACCCTTGAAGTCCGGGATGAGAACCTCGACGTCACAATCGGGCAGCAACTCCCGGATCCGGGTGATGGTCTCGGCGAAGACTGCGGAACCGCCATCGTCGAGGTCGTCTCGATTGACGCTGGTGAGCACGGCATGGCGCAGCCCCATGGCGGCAACGGCCTCGGCAGCACGTCGCGGCTCATCGGCGTCCACATCACCGGGCTTGCCGGTCTGCACATCACAGAAGGCACATGCTCTGGTGCATTTGTCACCGAGCAGCATCAGCGTGCCTGTACCCGAGGCCCAGCATTCGTAGATGTTGGGACACCCTGCCTCCTCACAGACGGTGTTGAGCTCCTTGCCCCGCATGAGGCGGCGCAGCTCCCGGTAGCCGTCTGATGAGATGTCGGCCTTGATCCGCATCCACTCGGGTCGGGGTGGCTCACCGGGCAGAAGACCGTTGATGGTGATGGGCACCTCGGCCGGGTGGCCGCCGGAGAAGACGCCCGCTTCGACCATGGCGTCAACCGCATAGGGCTCACGACGTGCTCCGCGGGCGAAGGCACCGAGCTGAACCTCGGCCGTTTCCTGCTCGAATGTCCTGACCATGTGTGGGATGAGAACATCAACGAGGTCTTCGATGGTCACCGGCGCATCGGCGACCTCTCTGATCGAAGTGACCGCCCGGTCGGCAATGCCACAGGGGATGATGTTCCCGAAATAGCCGAGATCGGGATCGACGTTGATGGCGAAGCCGTGCATCGAGACGCCCCTGGCGACCCGGACGCCGATGGCGGCGATCTTACCCCGAGCCGTCCAAACTCCGGTCAGCCCCTGCTCCGCCCACGACTCGATACCGAGATCGGCGAGGGCGTCGATGATCGCTGATTCGATCCGTCGCACGTGGCCGACCATGTCAAAGCCGTTGCTCAGTCGGGGTACCTCGAAGATGGGGTACCCCACCAGCTGACCCGGGCCGTGATAGGTGATGTCCCCGCCACGATCGACATGATGTATCTCGGCTCCGATGCTGCCCAACTCCGACTCCGGGATGAGCAGATTGGAACCGTCCCCATTTCGACCGACCGTGTAGGTGTGCGGGTGCTCGAGAAGCAGCAGATAGTCGTCCGTGCTCCGGCCACCAACCCGACCCTCCCAGAAGGCTCTTTGGAGATCCCAGGCCTCGGCATATGACAGGCGCCCCAGCCAGCGAACACGTAGCCGGGACCTGGTCACGCCAGTTCCTGCTCCCAATCCCAGGTCTCCAGGTTCTCCTTGATCCGCTTGAGGAACAGCACCGCGGTCGAACCGTCGAACACACGATGATCCCAGGTGAGACCGAGATAGCCGATGTGTCGGATCGCGATGGCGTCGGTGCCGTCGGGCTGGGTGATCACGGCGGGCCGTTTCGTAACCGTATCAGTCGAGAGAATCGCTACATTCGGGATGTTGATGATCGGCGCCGACATGAACGATCCGTACGGCCCGGGATTCGTGATGGTGAAAGTCGTGCCGGACAGATCGTCTAACTCGAGCTTGCCCGCCCGTGCCTTATCGGCAACGCCCCGGATGCCACGCGCCAGCCCGGTAAGCCCGAGACCGTCTGCGCCCGGCATGTTCATGACGACAAGGCCGCTCTCGTTGAGGTCGACGGCGATGCCAAGGTTCACCCCACTGTGGAAGGTCTGGGTGCCCTGCTCGAGGTCGAACGAGCTGTTGACAACCGGGTAGGCACCGAGAGCGTCAATGGTGGCTCTGGCGATGAAAGGCAGGAACGTGAGCGAGTATCCCTCACGCGTCTTCCACTCGGCCTTATGCGTCTGGCGAACCTGTTCGACGCGGCTGTAATCCACCTCGACGGCCGTCCATACATGTGCTGCCGTGCGCTTGGCATTGACCATGTTCTCAGCGATCACCTTGCGCAACCGCGGTATCGCCTCGGGCCGCGGACCAGCGGTGGCAGAGACAGGTTGCCTCTGTTCTGGCTGGGCGGGCACGGGAGCGACAGACGCTGCCGGGGCCGGGGCCGGGGCCGGAGCCGGAGCCGGAGCCGGGGCTTGGGACGGAGCGGGGGGAGTCGGGGCAGGTGCAGGCGCCGGAGCGACCGCCGGAGCGGGCTCGAAGGACACCTCTGCGGCCGGTGCCGCCGGGGGTGGCGGCGGCGAACCCGCTTTGCCCGCCTCTATGTAGCGGCTCACGTCCTTGCGGGTGATCCTGCCACCTTCACCGGTACCGGTCACCTGGTTGAGGTCGACATCGTTCTCCGCCGCCAGCTTGCGCACCACCGGCGACAGCACCGACCGCTTCGGCTCCTCATCGGACGCCTCCAACTCAGTCGATGTGCTGGGTGGAGCAGCAGGAGCTTCGGGCTCGGGCGCCGGCGGAGGCGACGCGGGGGCTGCCGGAGCCGACTGCTCCTGTTGCGACTCGACTGCCGGCTGCTCCTGGGGAGCGGGCGCAGCAGCGGGAACCGGTGTGGCCGCAACCTGCTCACCCTCTTCTCCGATTACGGCCAGCGCCGTCCCGACGCCCACTGTCTCGCCTTCGGGCACGAGGATCTCCAGTATGACCCCGGCGACCGGTGACGGTACCTCGGTGTCCACCTTGTCGGTTGAGATCTCGAGCAGCACTTCGTCTGCAGCAATGGTGTCACCCGGCTGTTTGGCCCAACTGAGGATCGTGCCTTCGGTTACGGTTTCACCCAGTTGGGGCATTTCGACAGTCGTCGCCATTTCGAATCTCCTTGTACATCCTCAGTGCAGACTGCGACCCGCAGCCGACAACAGCGTCTCGCCGATCGCTTCTGACATCGTTGGGTGAGCATGGATGAAGGCGGCCGCTTCTGCCGGCAAGGCCTCCCAGGCGACCGCATACATCAACTCGTGGATCAACTCACCGGCCTCGGGGGCAACAACGGTTGCTCCCAGGATCGGACCGTCCTTCTCACTGACGATCTTGACCGTACCGCCGACTTCACCGTGGATGATCGCCCTTCCCAAACCACGCATTCCGTGGTCGTGCACCTCGACCTCGTATCCAGCCTCTCTCGCCTTGGCCTCGGTGAGACCCACCGTTGCCACCTCGGGATCGGTGTAGACGACCAGCGGAATCGCCCGGTAATCAACCGGTGCCGTTTCCCCGGTGGCAATGTGCGTGATCGCCGCAATGCCCTCGGCAAACCCGGCGTGAGCAAGCTGCGGGTGCCGGCGACGATGTCACCAACAGCGTAGATGCTCGGCTCCGCCGTCAGCATCGTGTTCAGATCGACCTTCACAAAGCCACGATCGAGTTCGACCCTGGTGGTTTCCAATCCGATGTCCTCGGTGACCGGTGCCCTGCCGACGGCAACGAGCACCGTGTCAACCTCCACACGGTCATCACCAAAGGGGACAACAACGTGGTCTTCGTGCACTTCGGCGGGTCCTACCCCGATACCGGTGCGAACCGTGATGCCCCGCTTCTTCATCTCTCTGGCGAGAATCTTGGCCGCCTCCGGTTCTGCACCGGGCACTACCTGATCGAGCATCTCGAAAAGATGGACCTCTGATCCGGTCGAGCCCAGGATGAGCGCAAACTCCGAGCCGATGGCACCTGCCCCGATGATCGCCACCCGCTGTGGCCGCTCCGGCCAATCAAGCGCCTCATTGCTGGAGACGATGCGATGCCCGTCGAACTCGTAGCCGGGGATCGCCCGTGCCCTCGACCCTGTGGCGAGAATCACGTTCCTGGCTTCGAGTCGCTGGGTCTGGCCGTCTTCCATCGTCACCTGTACCGCACCGTCGGCGAGGCGTCCGTAACCGTTGATGACGTCGACATTGCGGGCCTTGAGCAGACCACCGAGCCCACGCACAAGACCATCGACGATGTTGTTCTTACGCTCGAGGGCGGCGCCCCAGTCGAGGCTAGGCTCCCCGACGTTCACCCCGAATTCCGCGGCTCTCTTGATGTGTGCAAAAACCTCGGCCGTCTTCAGCCACGATTTGGCCGGGATACAGCCACGGAGCAGGCAGGTGCCACCAACCCTCTCCTTTTCCACAAGCGCAACGTTGAGACCGAAGTTGTGAGCGTAGAGCGCGGCCGCGTATCCACCAGGCCCGCCACCGATTATTACGACGTCGTACACCATGCCTCCGCAGAGAATTTGGGTCGGTATTCGAGCCTAGCGTTTCGCGATATGGTCGGGTGCGGGGTTCAATCGGGGTACCGACGCAGCAGATCGAAGACGATTTCGGCCCCCGTTTCGATTGCAGAGACCGGGACACGCTCGTTGGCGGCGTGGGTGAGCTCCTGGAACTCGAAGTCATCGGGGACCAGCAGAGGCGTGAACCCGTACGGCTGGATGCCGAGTTGGGCAAACCACCTGCCGTCGGTTACGGCGGGCATCAAGAAGGGCACGGGCACCAGTTCGTGATCGTGGGCCGTCATCACCCGCGACAGCAACGGGAATAGCCCTAAGTTCGGACGGTCAGGCCCCGGCTCGACGTCGACGGTGTATGCGATCTCGACGTCGTTGCCGACGATGCTGCGCAGCTCCGAAACCATCTGCCCGGGTCAGCTCGACGGGACCATCCGGCCGTCCAGGGTCACGCTGATCTTGCCGGGGATGACGTTGTGCTTGTCGCCACCGCGGACGACGGTCGGGCTCACGGTGTTGCGAAAGACCGGCTCGAGGACACCGAGCTGGCCGGGCATGAGCCGGAAGGCCGCTGCAGCACTGCGCTCGTCCAGCAGCATCTTCATAACCCGCTGGGTCACGCCCGATGTGTGCGCGATCATTCCCTCCACCATGAGCCGGGTGGCCGGGGCGATGTGGACCGGCATTCGCTTCCGGTCGAGTGCGGTCAGGAGCTTGCCGAGCTTCGCCATGGCGGCACCGCGGCGAGGCATCGACCCGTGGCCACCCTCGGCCGTGATGGTCAGATCGAACCGGATGCTGAGCCGCTCCGCCACCTGGATGGGACAGAACATGGTCTCGCCCATGCGCAACGAGAAGCCACCGAATTCACCGATGCAGTACTTGACCCCCGTGAACACGTCGGGATGCTCTTCGACCAGAAAGCGCGCACCGTAGAGACCGCTTGCTTCCTCATCCGAGACAACTGCGAGGATGATGTCCCCTGCGGGCTTCATGCCCGACGCAGCGAGGCGGACGAAGGCGTGCAGCATCATGACGACCGCCCCCTTCATGTCGAGAGCTCCCCTCCCCCACATGTAGCCGTCGACGATCTCGCCACCGAATGGATCCCATTGTTGATCGACCGTTGGGACGACATCGACATGCCCCTGCATCAGAAATGGAGGCGCCTCCCCCCGGCCGGTGATGCGGGCAATCAGGTTCGGGCGCGCCGGACGCGCGGAACGGGACGATGGGCTCGATACCGGCTTCCTCCAACAACCGGCGAACCATCTCGATGGCGGTGGCCTCGTTTCCGGGAGGATTGGTCGTATCAATGCGAATCAGATCACCGAGGACCGTCACAGGGTCAAACACTCTCATCTCCAGTCAGGACAACCGTGTCCTTTTGCTCCCATACAGGCGCGAACCTCCGGGTGACCCAAAACAGCAGCGGAATCAGGGCGACGCTGGCCACCCGAAGAAACGGAACAGCGAGGGGAACCCGACGTTGTCGGAAAGGGCAGTTGCCACCCCATCGCCGCCGCCGATCCCGATGTTCGACATGGTCTGCAGAATGGCGAACATCGACCCTGCGATCCGGGTGTCGGTCACATCCATCGACAGCGTCACGTAAGTCGTCCATTGCAGGCCAACGGCGACCCCCCAGAAGACCGCCACAGAGACGATTGCGGTCTCGGTGTCGAGAGTGCTGGACACCAGACCGCCGAGCGCTACCGCGAGGAGCGTCACCCCGGTGAGCATGTAGCGGCGGGCGTTCTGGAGGCCGAGGCGGGCGACCCAGGTCCACGGTGCCTCGGGGATCCCCAGACCCTGGACGGCGGGTAGCCGAACCGGGCCGATTCGGCGGCGACGATCAGGTGGGCGTTGAACACGATGTTGGTGCCGCCGGCGATGCACCAACCCTGGACTGCAGCGATGGTCGGCTTGGAACAATCGTGCAGCTTCGCCCACGCCGGCGGCGAACGAACCGATCATGTGCTGGTCGCGGACCGAGTCCCAGACCGTCGTGCCGTGCTCTCGTCGGCTTGCGCTTCCGTCGACCAGTCGAGTCCGTACCCGGCGCAGAACGCCGGCCCTTCGGCGTCGAGGAGGATCACGCGTACGTCGGCGTCGGACTCTGCATCGTCGATCGCTGCGGAGGGCCCGGACCCGCCGGTTCGTCCTCGCCCTGGACGGCGGCTGTGTCATCGACGGCTGTGCAAGCCGTCATCGGCTTCAACCCCATCACATCATCCCCCGGGCCATGGGGGGCGACCACCATCCGGACAACCTCGCCACCACTGTGTCGGTTTCATCATCACGTCGTGATCCACAAACACGGGGACGAACTCGACCCGTCCTCGCCACCTCTCCGACGCCGCCGGTTCCGCAAACCCGGACACGGAACCGACCCACCCGAAACCTGACCCACCCAGCAAGCCGTTTCCGAACCCACCCCGGCCCAGCCGGGGCAGATCCGCGACCAAGGCCTTCGGCGAGGCGGGATTCGCCGTGTGTCGCCTTCGTAGGGGCGGCAATACGGCCGCCCCTATACCAAACCCCGGTCAACCCGTACGCCACGGCGGTCGAAACCGCCGCACCCATCACGGGACGAGCAACAGCGCCAGCACGGCGATGGCTACGTCCGCACCCATGTGGGCGATGACGGGAAACCGAAGCCCGCCGGATCTGTGCCGGAGTACTCCCAGCAGCAGCCCGTACCCGGTAGCGAGCAGGACCCCGACGGCCCCCGCCGGGAATCCCGCCACGTGGAGTGATCCGAACGCGGCTGCCTGTAACACGATTGTCGCCGACGGGCGGAACACCGATCCCACCGCCTCGAACACGATGTTTCGATAGGCCACTTCTTCGGTGATGGCGTTCATCACGACGAAGACGGCGACGAGAAGTCCGATCGTCGGTGGGTTGAGCTCTCTCATCGTCGCCACAGTTTCGAGCGTGGACGCTCCGAACTCGTTGGTCGTCGTCGCCCACACGGTCAGGCCGACCCCGGCGAGAGCGATGATCACCACCGTGAGGAGAACCGAACCCGATGACGCCCGCCCCGGCTCGATCCAGCCTCGCTCAGGGGCGAGAATCTCGAAGCGCCGGGACAGCAGCCACATCATCCCCACCACGATCCAGATCGCAAATGGGAGTCCGGAGAGGCCGACAACTGCCAGAAGAACGGTGAGCGTCGATATTCGGACGATGTGCCTGTCGCCCGACCGCCTGGCCCACAGCCCGAGCGCCAGGGCGAGTAGCGTCCCGATCACCCCCAGCTCGAGGACGACCTGTCCGAGCGGCACCAGAAGGAGCGCCGCAATCGAAAGCAGGATCGCAACTCGGGGTGAGGGGGCCATGCTCGGCTCAGCCGATCCCTGAGAGCTGAGCAGGTTGGTCCACGATGACGTCGGCACCGGCGTCCTCGAGTTCGGAGCTGTCGCCGAATCCCCAGGTCACTCCGACCGTCCTCGTTCCGTGAAACTGGCCTGCCTCGATGTCGTGGCGTCTGTCGCCGATCATCGTGACGTCATGGGTACGAGCGTCCGCCGCGATGCGTGCGAGTGCGCGCCCGAGCGTCACGGTCTTCTCTTCGAGTTCTGTGTCACCAGGCCCTTCGACGATCTCGAAACGCGACTCCAGGCCAAGTGCTTCCACGATCGGCCGGGCGAACACTCGAGGTTTCGAGGTGACGACCGAGAGCCGGTGGTCTCCTTCCAACTCGTCGAGGAGTTCGACGATTCCCGGATAGGTAGCAGCGAGCTCGAGTGAGATGTGCCGATAAACCAGCCGATAGGCATCGATGAGCGAATCGACCGGTGCGGGATCCTCGTCCCGCTCGATGAGCAGCGATCGAAGCGCGGGCGCCAGCGGCGGACCCACGAATCGCCGGAGGTCGTCTGCCGCAAGGGGATCGAGGCCCTCGTCGGCGAGTGCATGGTTGAGTGACCGAAGGATCGGTTCGGTGGAGTCGACGAGCGTCCCGTCGAGGTCGAAGATGTAGATGGGTGTCAAGGGAAAGCCCTATCCGTTCGCACGGCCCAGCAGTTCGACGATTTCGGAGGTGGGCCGAACATCTCCGAAGGAGCGATAGATGGTCTGAAGGGTCGCGTTGAGTTCCGCATCGGTCCCGGCGGCGTTGCCATCGGCCACCATGACCACCCGGTATCCGAGCGTGGCCGCCTCTCGAGCGGTCGACTCGCAGCAGACGTTCGCAACTGTGCCGGTGATCAGAATCGTGTCGATCCCGCCATTCGTGAGGATGGTGTCGAGTTCGCTGCTGCCGGGGAAGAAGGCTCCCGGATGCCGCTTCTCGACGACGAGATCCGACGATGCCACCTGGTGGTGAACCGTGATTCGATCGCGGGGTGGGTGCGTGCCGGTCGAGGCCGAGTAGCGGGAGGCGATGGACGGGTCGAAAAAGCCGATGTCGTGTTCGGTTGGCTCTTCGGACACCGGGACGACCCAGGCCACCGGGCCACCGGTGGTCCGCAGCGTTGCCGCCAATGACTCGATGTTCGTGATCACGCCCAGGGCATATGGGTTTTCGTCGACGAAGAACGGAATCATGTCGATGACCACGAGCGCTGTGCGCTGCGGGTCGAGCGATTCGTAGGCATGGACGCGGCCGCGCCGCGATCGATGTCGCTCGTATTGCCGCTGTTCGATGTGCCAGTTGTGGAGTCTGGCTTCGGTTGGAGCTCTTGGAATGAGACAGCACGCCTGATCAGTGGCACCGACGGTACTGGTCGCCGCGGTAGTTTGGAACCGGTGAAAGAACGACTGCACGCCTTCGTCGATCGATACACACCTGGTGTCTTCGCAGGCCTGTCGTTGGTGGTCGGAGTCCTGGCAGGTCTCGGCGGGGCCTTGATGATCGAGGCGATCGGATGGGTCAGCTCGGCCGCTTTGTGGGTTCAGGATGCGTTTGCCGGCGAGCGATTCCTTCCGCTCATCACGGTGCCCTTGGGGTTGTTCGTGGCATGGGCGTTGTCCCAACGGCTCCCCGAGCTCCGCGGGAGTGGCGTGCCCGTCACCACCGCTGGTCTTGCGGTTCGATCTGGATACATCCCCACCAGGGCAAGCTACCTCAAGATCCTCGCAACTGCAGTCACGCTCGGCATGGGCGGTTCTGCCGGCCGAGAGGGACCGACCGTGCTGGTGGGGGCGTCGATCGGTTCGTCGATCGGGCGCTACTCGGGTCTCGGCGAGGACCAGGTGCGGAGTCTGGTCGCAGCGGGCGCCGGCGCCGGGATCGGAGCGACGTTCAACGCTCCGATCGCCGGGATGTTGTTCTCGATGGAGGTCATCCTCGGCAACTTCGCCATCCGGCATCTCAATGCGGTGGTCATCGCCTCGGTGTCGGCAGCGGTGACCACGAGGACCATCGTCGGCGAAGACCGTATTCTGAGTGTGCCATCGCATGGGTTGGGACACCCGTCCGAGATCGGGCTGTATGCGGTTCTGGGACTGCTCGCAGCCGGCGTGGGCTATCTGTTCCTGAAAGCGTTCGACTCGGTTCACACCGAGATCGCCCTCTTCGAACGGAGACCCTGGCTCCGTCCCCTGGTCCTCGGTGTGCCGGTGGCCGTCATCGTCACGCTCGAGCCGCGGGTCCTCGGTACCGGACAGGGTTTCATACAATCGATCGTGGGCGGGGGAGCGCTCGACATCGCGTGGTGGGTCTTCTTCGTGCTGATCGGATTGAAGATCCTCGCCACGGCCGGGACACTCGGATCCCACGCCTCGGGGGGTCACTTCATGCCCGCTTTGTTCATCGGGTCGACGCTGGGCGCGGGTTTCGGCGACTTCGTTCGACAGTTCTGGGGCTTCTCGGACCTCGACACGGGTGCGTTCGCCGTGGTCGGGATGGCTGCCGTGTTCGCGGCGGTGGCCCGGGCACCGTTGACGTCGATCCTCATCGTACTTGTCAGAGATGAGGCCGAACAGCCACTTGACCACGAACGGCAGCAACGCCAGCGAGGCCACGATCCCTATGCGATCCGGGTCGATGCCAGCCGCATCCATGTGCCGTTTGAAGAAATTGAGCTGATATGCCTGGATGACGCCCTGGACGAAATAGAGCGCCCCGAACATGGTGAACAGCTGTCTGCGATCGAGGTTTACGTCCAATCCAGCCTCCCTTCCCGGCCCCAGCTTAGGAGCGGCGATCTCATCGCTCTCAGCCGGTAACCTCGCGATCATGCAGACCCGGTATCTACTCGTCGCATCCCTGATCACGGGATTGGTGATCCTCGCCGCCGCCGCAATCTGGATGGCTACCCGGTTATGACGACGATCCGCGTCTCGTCCTCGGTCGATCTGGAAGGACGTTGGGATGTACCCAGTGAGCCTTCCCGCGGGGTCGTTCTGTGCCATCCGCACCCGTTACACCGGGGCACGATGCGGGTACCGCTGCTCGAGGAGATCACAAAACACCTGGTGGAGCGTGGCGTAGCGGTGCTGCGGTTCAATTTCCGCGGCGTCGGTCGATCGACCGGGGCTCACGACGATGGCATCGGCGAGATCGACGACGTTGCCGCCGCCGTCGCCTTCGCCCAGAAGGAGCACCCCGACCTCGAGTATGGGGTCGCCGGGTGGTCTTTCGGTGCCGGCGTTGCGCTGCGCTGGCACGCCAGAGACCGTGCCGAGCTCAACTACGTCGGGATTGCCCCCGGCATCGGGCCAGGATCGAGCCAGCGTCTCCCCGAGCCCGAATCACTGCAACCGGCACCGCGTACGTTCATAATCGGGGACCACGACCAGCTCGTGCCACCCGACCTGGTGATCGACTACGCCAACAGGGCGGGCGCCATCATCCACGTGCTCAAGGGCAGCGACCATTTCTTCTACTTCAGGGAGCGGAAGGTTGCGTGTCTGGTTGAAGCCGGTTTGGGTATGCCCGTGTCCCGGGAGGAGATCGAGGCCGCTTGCGGTTGAGATCGCGTCGGGGCCAGGTGCTCGCACCATGTCGACAAACGAGCGGCGTGTTTCGCCCGCATGAACGCGGGTCTCAGGAAGTGGTTCCCTCGAGCAGGGCGGTGATGTTGTCGACCAGGACGGCGCGATTGAGGTCGTCGGGCAAGCCGAGCGACTCCCACTCGGCCAGCCACTCGTCGGGGTTGCCAAAGGGATAGTCGCTCCCGAAGTGGACGCGCTCCCGGAGCGGGCCACGGATCAGATCGAGAAGATCGGGGCTCATCGCCTTCGGTGAGACATTGGACAAACACAGATGGACGTTGCGCTTATGGACGGAGATGGCGACCGCCTCATCTAGCCAGAGCGCACCCGTGTGGGCCATGATGATCTTCAGGTCAGGAAAAGCGGCGGCGAGGCGATCCACATTGATCGGTCGGGCGTGCTCGAACCCGACCCCGGCGCCGCCCGCTTGCCCTGCCCCCAACCGGGTGAAGCCGGTGTGGATGAGCGCGATGAGCCCATGCTCGAGAGCGGTTTCCCAGAGATGACGGTTTCCCCGTGGTAGCGGTGGCGTGTTCTCCGCGGCAGGATGGAAGGAGAGACCCGATAAGCCCATCCGCGCCGCTTCGTGCACACCGGCCACCGCCCCGGCACCCCCGGTTGGATCAACTGCCCCGAACCCGTAGAACACGTCGGGTGCTATGTCGACCAGGGTCTTGATCCCTCGATTCCCAAACGATCGATACCCGCTCCCCAGCCTGCTGTTCCAACCGAGCAAGATGGCTTTGGCATCTCGCTCCCGATAGAGCGCGGCGATCTCCTCTCCCGTCTTGGGGATGATCTCGTAACCCATGAACTCCTCGAGACCGCGGCGAAACGGCGTCAGCGGGCCTTCCAGGAAGTCCGGGACTGGCGGGTGGACGTGCGCATCGATAAATCGCGTCACGAGAGACGGAACCCCCGGTTATTCGCTTCAGCCTCGGTATCAGGGGCAAATGACTGCAACAAATTGCGACGCAGCAGCTTGTCATCGGCGACCCTCGCCTGCAGGATCGACCACCTTTCGGCGTCGTCGCAGTCGTATAGGGCCATGTCATCACGGGTGCCGATGAACCGGTGTGCCTCGAATCGATTGAGCCGACCCACGGTCGCCTTCCTGGTGAGCTTGCACAACAGTCTAAAGGAGGTAGGCCTCGTGAAAGCTGCCAGTGGTCAGAGCGGGCAAGGCTACGGCACGTTGTACCGGATCACCGCCTGGGAAATGCCGGTCGTCAGGTTGCTGAGATCGATCGTGCCCCTGGCGTCGCCGTGGCTGAACTCGATCGACCATGCGTCGCCGTTGGCCTCGGAGACGTCTATCGAGAAGCCGGCCGCCTCGAGGTTCTGATTGAAGTAGTCGGCCGTCACGCTCTCGTCTGCATTGACGCGCGCCACGATCTCGGTGAACCCGGTCTTGGTTACCACCATCGTCGACCCGATCACGCTCCCCGACGGTAGCGGGAAGCCTTCCGGCATAGTCGACGGCAACTCGCCGCTCCCGAAGACCACATCATCTGGAGAGTTGACCGACCCATCCGTGGTGGACGTCGCGCTGTCGCCGCCACAGCCGGCTGCCACAACAGCGAGGGCGAGCAGGGCTGCAGCCACAGTCCTCCACTTCAGCAAGGATGCCTCCTAGTCGGATAGATGAACCGGAGATTCTAGATCCGGCAGAGATCTGGAAGTCGGCACGAGCGGAAGTGCAGGCTCACCGACCGCCAGTACGGCCGAAATGCGCATCCCCGGGTCTGCCCGCCAGTCCGGCACGCTCGACGGCGCGAGCGTGAAGAATAGGGCGAGGAACATCTCGCCGAACCTCATCCGAAGCACCCGGCTAAACACGGGCTTGCTCCCGGTAGCCGCCGAAGACATCCTTCATGGCGGCAACGATCTCGCCAAGGGTCGCCCGCGCTCTCGCCGCTTCGATGATCAACTCCATCAGATTGGAGTCACCGGCAGCGCCTTCTCGAAGCGCCAGCAGCTTCGCATCGGTCTGCTTCTGATCCCGGCTGCCGCGCAGCCTCGCCAGGCTGGCACGCTGTGTTGCCTCTACCTCGGCGCCTATGCGCAGGATGTCGAGTGAGTCCTCGTCTTCCCTCACGTACTTGTTGACACCGACGACGGTCCGTTCCCCTGAGTTGAGCGCCTTCTCATATTCGTACGCAGAGTCGGCAATTGCGGACTGGAACCATCCTTCGTTGATCCCGGTAAGCACACCATCGAGCATGGAGCCGTCACCCATACGGTCGACGGTCGCAAAAATCTCCTCGGCCTTTGCTTCGATGCGGTCGGTCATCTCTTCGACAAACCAGGATCCCCCGAGCGGGTCGATGGTGGCGGCCACGCCGGTCTCCTCGGCGATGATCTGCTGAGTTCGCAAAGCGGTCTCGGCATTCCTGGCCGTTGGCAGGGCAAACACCTCGTCCTTGGCGTTGGTATGGAGGCTCTGGGTTCCGCCGAGCACTGCAGCCAAACCCTCGATGGCGGTGCGGACGATGTTGTTCTCCGGCTGTTGCGCGGTGAGGGACACCCCGGCGGTCTGGGTGTGGAAACGCAGCATCTGCGAACGATCCGTGGTGACGCCGTAGCGGTCACGCATCCAGCGCGCCCAGATCCGACGGGCCGCCCGGAACTTGCCGATCTCCTCGAAGAAATCGATGTGGGAATCGAAGAAGAAGGAGAGCCTCGGGAGAAACTCGTTGGGGTCGAGGCCTCGCCGCAGACAAGCTTCCACATACGCAAAACCGTCGGCGAGGGTGAATGCAAGCTCCTGGGCTGCGGTGGCACCTGCCTCCCGGATGTGATAGCCGGAAATGGAGATGGTGTTCCACTGCGGCACTTCCCTCGAGCAGAAATCGATCATGTCGACGATGAGCCGAAGATGCGGCTCGGGAGGAAAGATCCACTCTTTCTGGGCGATGTACTCCTTGAGGATGTCGTTCTGCAAGGTACCCCGGAGCGACGCCCACTCAACACCCTGCTCCTCTGCAGCGACGAGCAGGAAGGCGAACAGCACTTCCGCCGGGCCGTTGATCGTCATCGAGACTGAGACATCGCCAAGGGGGATCTGATCGAAGAGGCCTGCCATGTCCCTGGCTGAGGAGACGGCGACGCCACAGTGCCCCACCTCGCCGAGCGCCATCGGATCATCTCCGTCGAGACCCATCAAGGTTGGCATGTCAAAAGCGACCGAAAGCCCACCCTGGCCTGCTCCGAGTAGATGGCGGAACCGCTCGTTGGTCTCGGTAACCGAGGCGAAGCCGGCGAACTGGCGCATCGTCCAGAGACGGCCTCGATAGAGGGTCGCATGCACCCCACGCGTGTAGGGGTATTGACCGGGAAAGCCGATCTTCTCAGGAACTTCCCCGTCGGGCAACCCGAGTGCAGGCACCGGCTCGAACGACAGCGTCTCAAAGGTCTCCTGGCGCTTGTCGTCTCGTTGGTAGCTTTCCTCCCATGAGGCCTCGCGATCATCCATCGTCGAGCCCGAGAGCCTTCATCTCGTCATCGCCGACGGGGCGATCGAGCGCACCGATCGACTCCATGTACTCTGCCTGGAGTTGCATCACCTCGGCCACGATCGAAGGATCGTATGTAAATCCCTGACGCTCCGTTTGCTCGATGACGTAGGCGGTCACGGCATCGCTACCCAGCACAACGGGCTGGCCGGGGTCCGAATCCAGGTGGTCATGCAGGTATTTCATCTCCCACTCCAGAATGCGGCGCACGCTCTTGTGGCCGATGACCTCGCGGGTGGTTTCGGACAGTCTCGGTGTGATGTACTTGATCGACTCTTCAACACCATAGGAAACAGGCCCACCCGGCATCCGGATCGTGCCTTGCCACATGAAGGCGAGGCCGACGAGAGCCAGGATGATGAAGAGACCGAGCAGAAGGATTACCGCTTCCATGCACAGTCATGGTACCGACACCCGTGACTTTTCGGCACCGGTGGTTCCAGGGCCCACGAAACGGATATAGGCTTGCCGCAGCCGAGGAGGACCCTTGTTCGATCTGGAGACGATGAAGCTCTTCTTCGCCATGCTGGCGCTCGCCGCCAACGTGGCAGTAGTCGGCTACATCCTTGTCGCGGTGGCGGCTCGATTCTCCCCGGCCGCGACAGAGATCAGAGACCGCCTCCATGAGATGCTGCTCGGGCGTGAGTTGCTGTTCGCCGCACTCGTCGCGGGCGTAGCCATGCTCGGCAGTCTCTACATGAGCGAGGTGGCGCACCTGATCCCGTGCACCGACTGCTGGTACCAGCGCATCGCCATGTACCCGACCGCCATCGTCCTCGGGATCGCCGCCTACCGGAACGATTCGGGAATAAGGGTCTATGTCGCCCCGCTGGCCGTCATCGGCGGCGTCATCTCGCTCTATCACTACCTCATCCAACGGTTCCCCAATCTGGAGGGAACCAGCTGCAGCACCTCGGTGCCGTGCACCTCGGCCTGGTTTCGTGTCTTCGGGTTCATCTCGATCCCATACATGGCACTCAGTGCGTTCGCACTCGTGCTCGTCATGCTCTGGGTTTCCCGGGCAAACGAGAGTCGCTAGCCGAAGAGCCCGAATCGAAGCGATCTGGGAATTATTTGTAGACCGTCATTTTCCGGATCCGAACGCGCCATGATGCACTCCCACCGATAGGGTTCCGTCGAGGAGCGGGCGAGAAAGGCTGCACACGATGACAACGAAGGCGAAGAACAAGGCTCCGTTGCGACAGGCGGGGCAGAAGAGATTGGGTGATAGCAACCCGATCTTCCTCATCGTTTTCGCAGTCATCGCCGTGGCTCTGGTCGCAGCCATCGTGCTCAGCTCGGACAAGCCAGTCGGCAGCGAAGGCGAGTACGGTGAACCGTCGATCACCGGCGCACCGCTGCCACCTTTCGGCGATGGGACCTCTGCCGCCGACGACCCGGCAGTGGGCACGACAGCACCCCAGGTCACTGGGAAGGATTTTGACGGCAGCACGGTCTCGATCACACCAGACGGCACCCCTAAGGTCATTATGTTCATCGCCCACTGGTGCCCCCATTGCCAGGCTGAAGTTCCCCGGGTCCAGGATTGGCTCAACTCCGGCGGTGGTGTCATCGGCGTCGACATCATCTCGGTGACGACCTCAGCAAGCTCGGGCGCAGACAACTGGCCGCCTTCGGCGTGGCTCGACCGGGAAGGTTGGACCTCTCCGAACATTCGTGACGACCAGGCCAACAGTGTGCTCAACGCTTTTGGCGGAAGCTCTTTCCCTTTCTGGGTCTTCCTGAATGGTGACGGAACCGTGGCGCTCCGCCTCGCCGGTGAGATCGGTGTCGACAATTTGAAGCTGGTGATGGACAGCCTGGCGTCCGCGTCACAATGACCCGGTCACTACCCTGACCGCTCGTGTGAGAGGTGACCATGGCATCAGGGCTGTATTTCGAGAACGAATCGGTCGCCATTCGTAAGGCAGAGGTGGGTACGTTCGAGAACAATGCCTATGTCGTCGTCTGTCGCGTCAGCGGAATATCA
This sequence comes from uncultured bacterium, assembly GCA_963777645.1. GTDB lineage: Bacteria > Actinomycetota > Acidimicrobiia > Spongiisociales > UBA5794 > JAAETI01. The sequence continues at coordinate 204,827 of CAVZRA010000006.1, forward strand.
GTGATCATCGATGCCGCCGCCGATGCCGACGCGGTGCTGAGGCTCGCCGACGGAACCGACCCTCAGGCGATCATCACAACGCACGGCCACGCCGACCACGTCGGCGCCGCCAGGGAAGTGTCGCGTCGGCTGGGCATCCCGGTGTGCCTCCATCCCGCAGACCGGGAGATATGTCCGATCGACCCCGACGAGGATATCGATACCGGCTCTCTTGCCATCGGCAAGGCGACGGTCGAGCTCGTGCACACACCCGGCCATACCCCCGGCTCATTGGGTCTCGTCACAAACGGCGCAGTGATCACAGGCGATACGCTTTTCCCGGGCGGACCTGGTGCGACCCGATTCGCTTACTCTGATTTTGACCAGATAATGGAGAGCATCGAGCGCGAGTACTTCTCGCTGCCCGATACAACAATCGTCTTGCCCGGCCACGGGCGCGACACCACAATTGGGACCGAACGGCCCGCCCTCCCCGAGTGGCGTGCCCGCCGGTGGTGAAGAGGAAGGAGCGAGAATGGAATTCGGCTTGATGGTCGAGCCACAGCTAGGTGGGACATATGGCGAGCTCGTGGCGCTTGCCCAGGCTGCGGAACAAGCCGGATTTACCTCGTTCGCCCGCTCCGATCACTATCTGAACGGGGACAAGAGCCTCCCTGCAACCGACGCGCTCACCAGCCTCGCCGGGATTGCCCGCGAGACAGAGTCCATCAAGCTGACCGTGCTCGTCACCCCGCTGACGTTCCGTCACCCCGCCGTCATTGCCAAGACGGCAACCACCCTCGACGAAATGTCGGGCGGTCGTTTCGAGCTCGGGATCGGCACCGGCTGGATGGAGGGCGAGCACAACGCCTTTGGCATCCAGCTTCCGGAAATGAGGACACGTTTCAGCCTGCTCTTCGAGACCCTCGCCTATATCCACGCGGCTTTTGGGCGCAGCGAAGGCGGTTACACCGGCAGACACCATCGACTCGACGATATCGAGGTCCTCCCCCGACCGAGCTCCACGCTACCGATCATCATCGGTGGCTCCGGGAAGAAGCGGACACCAGCCATCGCCGGGAGATTCGCCGACGAATACAACCTATTTGCCAGTAGCGCCGATGACCTCGCCGCCCGTATCGAGGTCATGGCCAGGACTGCAACCGAGGTGGGCAGAGATCCGGCTGAGATCAAGATCTCGATCACATCTGCGACGTTCCTCGGCGAGGATGAAGCGGAATACCGGGAGTTGCTCGGTGCCGCCGCCGCGGCGCGCCGCGTCGGCCCGAAGGAGCTCGAGCAACGGTTCACCGCCCGGCGCATCCTGCACGGCACATTCGAGCAGGCGGCAGAGACGATCGCCGACTATGAGGCCGAGGGAGTGGGACGCATCTACTTCCAGCAGTACGCCCCGTTGTCGGAGGTTGACGCCGGTATGCAGGAACGACAGCTGAAAGCTCTCCGGGGCTGAGACCATATTCCACTACCCGCGTAGGGATTAGAACCCACGATCGCAAGCTATCCTGCGCCCTATGACGACACCGCTACTCGTAATCGAAAACCTGCACGCCTCCGCTGGAGACACCGAGATCATCAAGGGTATGGACCTGACCATCGAACGTGGCCAGATCCACGCATTGATGGGGCCAAATGGGTCGGGTAAGTCAACCCTCTCGTACGTCCTGCTTGGCCATCCCAGCTACAAGGTGACCGAGGGGAGGATCTACTACAAGGGTGAAGACATCACCGAGTGGACATCCGACAAGCGCGGTCAGGCCGGTATGTTCCTCGGCTTCCAGTACCCCGAGGAGATCCCCGGTGTCTCGGTCCTCAACTTCCTGCGTACAGCTCTCTCCAATCGCACCGGCACCGACTACACCGTCCTCGAGCTGCGGCTCAAGGTGGCCGAGGTGATGAAGGAGCTCGGAATGGATCAGTCGTTCGCCGACCGTTACCTCAACGAAGGCTTCTCCGGAGGAGAGCGCAAGCGCAACGAGGTGCTACAGATGACCGTGCTCCAACCCGAGCTCGCCATTCTCGACGAGACCGATTCCGGGCTCGACATCGACGCCCTGCGTACTGTCGCCGAAGGCGTGAAGCGTCTCCATTCCGACGAACGCGGGTTCCTCATCATCACCCATTACCAGCGGATGCTCGACTACATAACCCCCGATGTCGTCCACATCTTCGTCAACGGCAAGATCGTCGAGACCGGCGACGCCGCGCTTGCCAAAGAGATCGAAGAGACCGGGTACGACAATTACCGGGTGGGAGCCGGCTGATGCTCGATCATCTGCGAGCGGACTTCCCGATCCTGGAGCGGATGGTCAACGGGAAACGTCTCGCCTACCTGGATTCCTCTGCGACAACACAGAAACCAAACCAGGTAATCGATGCGATCTCCGACTACTACCGCAACTACAACTCAAATGTGCATCGCGGGGCGCACACCCTCGCTGAGGAAGCAACCACCGCATATGAGGGAGCCCGGGCCAAGATCGCCAGGTTCATCGGTGCCGACTCTTCGAGCGAGGTGGTGTTCACCAGAGGGGCGACGGCGAGCCTAAACATGATCGCCTACGGCTGGGGGTTGAACCGGCTGCAGGAAGGCGACCGGATTGTCCTCACCATCATGGAGCACCACGCCAATGTCGTGCCATGGCAGCTTATCGCAAAGCACACAGGCGCCGAGCTCGTCTATCTCGATCTCGACGACGATTACCGCGTCGACCTCTCCAAGCTCGACGAGATCATGGATTCGCGGGTGAAGATCGTCTCGGTTTCGGGGATGTCGAACGTCACGGGCACCATCGGGCCTGTGGCCGAATTGGTGGCTGCTGCGCATGCCGTCGGTGCCGTGGCCATCGTCGATGCCGCCCAATCCGTCCCCCATTTGCCGACGAACGTGTCTGAGATCGGGGCCGACTTCCTTGCGTTCAGCGCCCACAAGATGCTCGGCCCGACAGGAGTCGGGGCGCTATGGGGAAAGCGGGAAATACTCGAAGAGATGGAGCCGGCAGAAGGTGGCGGCGAGATGATCGCCGACGTCACACTGTACGACTCCCGCTGGGCCCCGATCCCCCACAAGTTCGAGGCGGGCACACCACCTATCGCACAGGCGATCGGTTTCGGAGCAGCGATCGACTACCTGGACAAGATCGGGATGCCCGCGGTTCGCGAGCATGAGATGGACATCACGTCGTACGCACTCGAGCGACTCGCCGAGGTCCCCGACGTGAAGGTAGTCGGGCCGTCGGATGTCTCCGTTCGTGGAGGCGCCGTCAGCTTCGAGCTCGGCGACGTTCATCCACACGATGTGGCGACGATCCTCGATCAGGAGGGCGTTGCAGTGCGAGCCGGCCATCATTGCGCCAAGCCACTGATGCGCTACCTCGGGGTTCAGTCGACGGCCCGGGCCTCTTTCTACATCTACACAGTCAGGGAAGACATCGACCAGCTGATCGTAGGCCTGCATGCGGCCCGCAAGATCTTCGGTCTCGGGTAGCGACACAGAACTGGTCCCTCCGTTTCCGACGGGACCACCGTGGCGTTATCGTTGTGGACTCACCAACTAAGCAAAGATGAAATGGCACTTGAAGAGCTATACCGCGAAGTAATCCTCGACCACTACCGCAATCCCCGTCACCGTGGCAAGCTGCTCGACGCGCAATGCCATGCCGAAGGCCTCAACCCTTCGTGCGGCGACGAGTTCTCGCTCGATCTAGTGATCGTCGATGGGGTGATCGCCGACGTGGCCACCCAGGGACAGGGATGCTCCATCTCCCAGGCCTCGGGTTCGATGATGGCGGACGCCATCGTTGGTATGACCGTCGACGAGGTTCAGGAGTTGACCTCCAACTTCAAGCGGATGATGTCGATCGAGGAGGGCGAAAGCCCGGTCGACCCTGCCCGCCCCGGCGCCGTGCTCGGCGACCTGGAGGCGCTCCAGGGTGTCCGTAAGTTCCCGGTCCGGATCAAATGCGCCGACCTCCCCTGGACCACGCTCACCGACGCACTCAAGCAAGCCAGCTGACGACACCGCCGGAGCTACTTGCCTTTGGCCTTGGCGATGAGCTCGAGCTGAAGCTGCTTCATAGTCTCGGTGAGCGACACGTGGTAGATGTGTGGGTTGATGAGACGGCGCACCCCTACGTCCAGCCGGTCCAGATCCTCGACGCGGCGCTCCCGCATCGCCTCGAGGTCGGGAGATTGACCGACTCGCCTCCCATCCCGGAAGACCTCGACCAGCAGGTCCTCGATCCTCGTGATGTTGTCGGACGCGATGGTCCTGCTCACCCCGACCTGGTGAGGGTGATGGAGACGGATCTCACCGTCGGGAAGAGTCTCGTCGGCAACCCCGATCACATCGGCAGTGGCTCTGCCCCGCCGGTCGTAGAGCCGCCAGATCTGTTTCTGGCCAGGGATCGGCACCTTCTCGGGGCTGTCGGAGACTTTTATGGCGGGCACCCAGTTGGCTCCGTCCTTCACCGCCACCAGCTTGTAGACACCGTCGAGTGCCTCGTGACCCTGGGAGGTGATCAGACGTGTACCGACGCCGTAGACGAGACGATCCATTAGGGGCGACGGGTCTTTGCCGGCGCGGGCGTACTCGTCGAGGATCTGGGCCCGGATCTGCCAGATCTCGAGCTCGTCCAGGTTCCCGGACAAAACGATCTGAGCTTTGTCGAACCCGGCGGCATCCAGCATGTCTGCGGCCTCGATGCTCAGGTAGGCGAGGTCACCCGAGTCGAGCCGGATCCCGACCGGCTCGTGGCCTGCGGCACGCAACTCCTCGAAGACCGTGATGGCGTTGGGCACGCCTGATTTGAGGGTGTTGATGGTGTCGACCAGGAGTATGCAGTCGTCGGGATAGACATCGGCGTAGGCGCGGAACGCCTCGAGCTCTCCCTCCCCCAGCGCCATGAACACCTGAACCATCGAGTGGGCATGTGTTCCCTTGGGGTCGACACCGAGCTCGTGGGAGATGCCGACGTTGGAGGTGAAGTCGGCACCACCAATCAGTGCCGCTCTGCCGCCCGGATTGGCCCCGGACGCCGGGCCCCGTCGCATCCCGAACTCGAGGGCAGGTCGGCCACCCGCCGCATGATGAATCCGCGACGCTTTGGTGGCAATCAACGTCGGGTAGTTGAGGTGGTTGAGCAGTGACGTCTCGAGGATTTGCACGATGGCGAGCGGCCCCTGTGCAATGACGATTGGCGCGTTGGCGTGGACGATCCGACCCTCGGGTACCGCCCGCACCAATACCCGGTCAAAGCTGCCGTTTTCGCGCAGCCAGTCGAGGAAATCGTCATCGAAGCGCCGCTGCCCTGCAGCGTTGGTCTGGCTGCGTAGCAGCGCCAGGTCCGTGTCGGTGAAGTGGGTCTCCTCCATCCAGTCCAGCAACGGGTCGAGACCGGCGAACACGGCGTAGCCTGCTTGGTGGCGGCCGTAGTTCGGGTAACGGCGGAAGTAGTAGTCGAACTGGGCATGCCGTTCGTGAAGTCCTCTCCGGAAGTACAGCTGCGCCATGGTGAGCTGGTACTGGTCTGTGAAGAGAACACCCTCACGCACTTCGCCGAAGTCAATCGTCATTGCTCGTCCTCGTTGGATTCCCTTGAGTTTGCCACGGATCGCTCCCCGGCCACACTCTCAGGCACTCCCCCGGCGACGAACACGACGAGCGAGACCAGATTGAACACCACCGCGACCAATGCGGCTGCGGTGATCCCGGGACCCGTGTAGAGCCTCGGCCCGAGCGCAGATCCAATCGTCCTGCCGAGAGAGAAGCCAACAACGAGCCAGGCGAGGAATCTCGCCCTGGCGTGGGGATGGATCTCTGACGCATAGGGGATGCCGGAGACGATGGCCAACTCGAAACCGAAGTAGGTGACCATGATCGCGCTGATGCCGGGGGCGAGCGAGCCGTTGGCAACGGCGAAGAGCGCAAGGCCTCCGGCAGCCGTGGCTATCCCGGCCATGATCGAGCGGCGCTTCCCGATGTGATCCACAAATGCCGCGGTCGCGGCTTCCCCGAGCAATTCGGAGATACCGATGAAGACCGCAACGCCGCCTGCGGCGACGAGTGACAGCCCGAACGAGTCTTCCAGCCATGCACCAAGCACAACGAACATCAGCTCGGCCGAGCACGCATAGAGACCGGCAGTCACCAGTAGCGCCACCGACGGGCGATCGACGCGGCAAGCGACCTTCGGCACCGTGCACGTCCCCCGCGTCACGGTCGAGGAGGCTCGGCAGCAGGATGAGCGCGGCCAGCAGCATTGCTCCAAACAGCCAGAACGGAGAAGCCCACCCGGTCCGTCTGATCATCCAACCCGTGAACGGTGCACCAAAGAGCAGCGCTCCTGCCCAGGTGAGCTCGAATATCCCGAGGTAGCGGCCACGGCGTGCGTACGGAACACGGTCGGCCAGATATGCCTGCGAGGAAACATCAAAGAGCGGCTTAGCCACTCCCATGGCGACGAACCCGACGACCGCACCAGCGAACACCGAGGTCGCCGCGGTCACCAGTGCACCGACTGCAAACAGCCCGAGCCCGAGCGCGACCAGGTTTCGCCGCGGCCTGCCACGGCTAAGGGCGGACATGACAAAGGGCGTTGGCAAACCGGCGGCCCACCGCAACGAGATCAGATCACCCGCGCGGTCGAGCGGGATACCAAGCCCGCGGGCAATGGCAGGGAGAAAGAACGAGACAAACCGGGCGGCGGTGTTGACCACGAGCCGCAACCCGGTCAGATAACCGAGGCTGACTCTGAGACGCACTGTTCGACGAGACACTGCCGGAGGCTAGCTGTGACGACCGGGGACGGTGAGGTGTCGTCCGGCTACCCGCGTCTCTCCTCGGCCTCCGCAGCTTTGCGCTCGATCCGCGGGTCGGGTATCAGCCAGATGAGGGCGACTACCACGTAGAGCCCGCCTGCTATTGCCTGGTGAACAAATGCAAGTGGGATCGCAGCGGCATAGATGACTGGAGAGATCTTCCCTTCCAGTCGCGTCCAACGGCATGTGCGAGGGTCGAGTCAGGGCCTTCCACGGCCAGGATGCGTCCCTGGAGGATGTAGTAGGCGAGTGCGGCCAGTAGGAGGACTACGCCGTAGACGGCGGTCGGTGCCCTGGCAAACTCGTTCTCCCCCATCCATCCAGTGACAAATGGCACAAGCGAGAGCCAGAACAGAAGGTGCAGATTGGCCCACAGAATCCCACCGTGACATGACTCGTCACCGCAAACATGTGGTGGTGGTTGTTCCAGTAGATACCGAGATATACAAAGCTCAGCACGTAGCTGAGCAGCACGGGACAAAGTCCGCGAAGCGACGAAAGCTCCGCACCATCAGGCACCCGCAGCTCCAACACCATGATCGTGATGATGATGGCGAGCACTCCATCACTGAAGGCTTCGACTCGACTTGTCTTCATATCGGCCCCGGCCTGATTGTTTGCCCTGCGTACCCTTGACGGGAGTATGCCCGTAGCAAACTCCAACCTGATCGCCTGATTGTTAGCCCTGCGTACCCTTGGCGGGATTTGCCCGTGGGCAAACTCCAACCTGATTGTTTGCTCTGCAGACAATCAGGCGATGACCCCGCCCTCGGTCATACGCTTGATGTCGAGCAACTCGGTGACCTGCTCCTGGGTGAGCCAGCCTTTCTCGACGACGATGTCGGCGACATTCCGCCCCGTGGCGAATGCCTCCTTAGCGGCGATGGCGCCCTTGTCATAGCCGATATGGGGGTTGAGCGCTGTGACCACAACGATGTTCCGCTCGGCAAGCTCCCTGGCCCGGTCAACGTTGGCCACGATGCCGACGACACACTTGTCTGCAAAGTTGTCAGCAGCGTTGGCGAGCAGGCTGATCGATTGGAGCAGGTTGTAGGCGATCAACGGCATCATCACGTTGAGCTCGAAGTTGCCGTTTGCCCCGCCCCAGGTAATGGCGACATCATTACCGATGACCTGGCCCGCCACCTGCATCACCATCTCGGACATCACAGGGTTGACTTTGCCGGGCATGATCGACGATCCGGGTTGCAGCGACGGCAACTGGATCTCCGCAATACCGGTGCGAGGACCACTCGACAACCAGCGGAGATCGTTGGCGATCTTGAACATCGAGGTCGCCACGGTCTTCAACGCCCCTGAGGCATTCACGGTGGCATCCTTTGCCGCCTGCGCCTCAAAGTGGTCGTCGGCTTCACGGAATGGGTATCCGGTAATCGATGCCATGTCGGCGATCACTGCAGCGGGAAACCCGTCTGGGGCATTGAGCCCGCTGCCGACCGCGGTGCCACCCAGGGCAAGCTCCTCGAGCTCGGGCAGCACCTTCTCGATACGCTCCTTCCCCTTCCTGATCTGCATCGCATAGCCGCCGAACTCCTGACCGAGAGTGACAGGTGTGGCGTCCATCAGATGTGTTCGACCCGACTTGACGACATCGGCAAACTCGATTGCCTTGTCCCCGAGCGCCCTGTGCAGCTTGTCGAGCGCCGGAAGCAGCTCCTCACGGATCGCCGCCACCGCAGCAACGTGGATGGCAGCCGGAATGACGTCGTTGGACGACTGCCCGAAGTTGACATGGTCGTTGGGATGAACGTCCTTAGAAAGGAAGTCGCCGCTGATCAACTCGCGAGGCTCCGGTGGGCGATGACTTCGTTGGCGTTCGTGTTCGTCGAGGTGCCCGGAGCCGGTCTGAAAGATATCGAGCACGAACTGGGAATCGCAGGCTGCCGTCGCGCACCTCGTCTGCTGCCGCAGCAATGGCCTCGGCTTTGGCGGCATCGACATAGCCTGCCGGTCCGGAGACACGGGCCGCCGAGCCCTTCAGCAGACCCGAGCGCCCAGATGAAGCGGCGGCTGAATCTGAGATCGGAGATCGGGAAGTTGTCGACCGCCCTTTGTGTCGATGCGCCGTAGAACGCATCGTCCGGTACCTGGACCTCACCCATTGAGTCACGTTCGGTACGCATGTGTCGTCTCCTCCGGAATCGATGTAATCCCGAGAGTAGTGAACCTAGCGGACCGAGTTTTGAAGAGCGCAGCATCAACAGCAGGCGGGACGATGTCGATCACATCACCGTCGAGGCGCAGCGTCACCACGGACCGCCGATCGTGCTCGGTCGGCCCCGCGTTGATGATCACATACGGCGTACCCCGCATGGGTGGCGTGACAGCGGTATCGACGCGGCCGGATTGACCGCGAGCGTCGACCCGAGCGACAGCACCAGGTCACACCGATCGGCGGCCTTGTGCCACGGGCAAGATCATCGACACGGAGGTCCTGGCCAAAGCTGATCGTTGCCGGCTTGAGGAAGCCGCCGCATTCGACACACCGGGGGCTCGCCGGTCTCCGAAACGCCTCGAAGTGGGGCTCCGGCTCTGCATCGCTTGCCGACAGCTCTGGCACTCAACCTCACGGTTGGTGCCGTGGATCTCGATGAGCTTCTCCCTGCTGGTGCCTGCGGCCGCGTGCAACCCGTCGATGTTCTGAGTGACCACCACCTCCAGCTTGCCTGCCTCCTCCAACCGGACAATGGCAGCGATGCACCTCATTGGGCGCCGCAGCTCCCCACGTCTCGGCATCCTCCATCTTCTGCTGCCAATACGCCCGCCGCTGCTCGAGATGAGGTCATGAACTCGTGGTAGTAGACAGGGGTACTCGTCTTCCACACTCCCTGCGGGCCCCGATAGTCGGGGATACCGCTCGCGAGTGGATATTCCCGCGCCGGTGAAGACGAGGATCCGGTCGGCGGCGCGAAGCAGCTCATGAGGCGATCTCCCATTGATCGACAACCTAGCCGACTCGTCATCGGCACCACCGGCACATCGTCCAGCGAGAACGTTACGTCCGTGTCGGTCACCTCGATCACGTCGACGGTGTAGTCTGCGAGATCCACAGCCGCGCACCCTCCTGGTCGTTCGGGAAACGAGCGCTGCCAGTTGAAGTCGAGAGTCCCCTCGTTTCCCGGGTCGAAAATCTGAGGTGGGAGCCGCATAGGTACCCACTTCCTCCCCGGCTTCGTCAACGAGAACGGCTGTCATATCCACGACGGCTCCCATGTCGGCGCCGCTGACTCTGCCAATCCGCACTCGCCGCTGAACCGTCCTAAGCCGGAGAAGAGGTACAAGCAGCGGACGTCCCTGATTCACCGGGATCGACAACGGGTCGGTCAAGCTCGAAAGGCTCTCCCTGGAATGGGGTACCGAGAGCCGACCCGGCATATCTGCTCAGCGTCCCACCGCTCCGAGCATGCGGATCGTGCCGAAATCAGCAGGACCGAGGTTGGCAGCGGGAAACTGAACCGAGAATGCCCCCGGACTTCAGGCCCCGAAGACAACCCGGGAGGACTGAAAGCGTGGCTCCCGGACGCGGTTTGGAGTAGCCAGGACCCTCCGGCGGCCAGGGATCGTCGCCGGGTCGTTGCCCCGCGACAACGACGCTGGTGAAGGCCACCGTGACCATGCCGTCTTCGACATAGATCTCCTCGGGTCGAGCAGCCAGGGCGGGGGCGAACTCGGCAGATAGCCCGCCGGATACTCGGGCGCAGCCGACTCGACTGCCGTTGTGGTAGAGGCGGTCGTCTCACCGAAGACGCCAGCTCGTCGCAGTGCTTTCCTCGCCATCCGAACAGAACCATGACGAGGTATCCGGCGATCAGCCCGACAATCAGGCCGCCCAGCAGCGGGCTCCAAGGCGATGACGGTCCCGGAATCGAGATCATCGAGCGGGGACCGGATCAGCTCTTCGTAATCGATCTCGCTCATGGCGCTGCCAGCTTCGTCGTAGACGAGCATCGAGCCGGTCACCGGGAACAGGTCGTACCCGGCATTCTCGAGAACGATCGAATCGGGATGCATCATCCCCATCCCAGGTCAACTGCAGACCACCACCCTGACGGCCCGACGCCCGCCAACTACCGTCCCCGGGGCGCAATATCGACCCAGGAGTGCCACAGGTCGCCTCCCGATCGAAATCGACGGTGACGATCGTCGAGATGCTCTGCTCGAGCACCGACGTGAAAGTCACAGTCCCCTGACGCAATTCCCCGGTGCGCTCCCTGCTCGACGGGCAACGTCACTGATGTCACCAAACGGCACAGGGATCCGCCACCCGACCAGGCGTGATCGTCGCTACCTCATCGTCGGCCGAGGGGAGATCAAAACTCACCGAAGTATCCGATGGGCCAGTGGTAGCGGTGACCGTGTTCCCCGGCGACCGTGGTCAACTGCCAGACTCAGGAAGCTCCAGCGGATCGCCGGCGGGCATGGCAAATCCGGATTGCTCTTCGTTCGAAGACAATGATGGTGCCAGCCCGACCAGGTCGTAATCGAAGAAAGCGACGCCGTCTTCGACGTCGAGGCTCACAGGAAGTATTGCGGTGGCTCCGATCAGCAGCCTCTCCCGGCATGAACCAGGGCTCAACGGTTTCGACGACCGCGGCGGTGGTCGTGGTCGTTGGAGCGGTGGTGCCAGACGACCCACCCGTCATGGCCAGGGTGACGACCCCGGCGAGCACGACGCCGATGAGAAGGCCACTGCGGCAAACCTCCCGACGTTCATATGCCCGGATTCGCCACTACGTAGATCAGGCCGAAGATCGTGAGGGCAATGATGAGATGACGTATCGCGACCCACGCCTCGCTGCGACCGACCATATTCAGAGCGGCCCGGAACGGCTCGGTTCCGTATGCGAGATCCCGAAGTACCCGATCCCGGGTAGTGCCGCCGCGGCAGTGCTGTGTCGAGCTTGCCACCAACCACCTTGTTGTCAGGAACCATTGTCTCGGCACGCCGCTGCAATGGCCTGGCCAGGAACATGAGAACCACGACGGTCGCCACTCCCCAGAAGATCACCAGCAGGGCGTTGGTGAGCAGGAGACCAGACAAGCCCGATGACCCAGCCGGTCCACAGGACACCGACCTGACGCAGATACCGCGCTTGCGTCGTCCCGGTTCGTCAAAGGTGTACGGCTGCTTATCCAACGGGTCCCTCGAATTGAATGGCCCTGAGAATACAACCGACAGACAAATCGAATGCAGCGATGGTCAGACGTCGAACGGGCGTGTCCAGCTCCGGCGACGCCAGCGGGGCCTCGCCATCCTGGAGATCAACGTAGCCGCTCTCCTCGAGTTCGGCTGCGATCTCGGGCCCTCCCGGTGCGAACCACCTTGCCCGCAACCATGACGTGGATCTTGTCGACGTTCATGTACTTGAGGATCCGGCTGTAGTGCGTGATGATCAGCACTCCGAGGTCGTCGCTGCGCAGATCCTCGACGATACCCGCCACCTCACGAACCGCATCGATATCGAGGCCTGAGTCGATCTCATCGAGGATGGCCACCTTCGGGTCGGAGACCGCAAGCTGGAACATCTCGGAGCGCTTCTTCTCACCGCCGGAGAGGCCGCCGTTGACGAACCGTTCCCGGAACCGTTCCATGTCGAGTGTCCCGGCGGCGCGTCTCGACCCGTTCCGAGAAGTCGGCGTCGTTGCGGACCTCGCCCATCTCCTGGATCAGGTCGTCGAGGGTCACTCCCGGGACCTCGACCGGGTACTGAAACGCTTCGAAGAGGCCGACACGGGCACGCTCGTCGACCGGAAGTCCGATCACCTCGGTGCCACCTACCAGGGCCGACCCGGAAGACCGGTACTCATCCTTGCCCATGAGGACGTGGCACAGCGTCGACTTGCCGGAGCCGTTCGGCCCCATCAGGGCATGCACCTCGCCAAACGGCACCTCGATGTTCACCCCTTTGAGGATCTCGAGATCGCCGAAGAAGCGCGGACGTTGGAAACTTGTCAGGGCAGCTGGCATCAGGACACCTCGTCGATCATCAGGTAGACGACGCCATCCTCGACGTCGACTTTGTACACAGGAACCGGGCTGGTTGCCGGAAGCGCAACGAGGCTCACCATCGGTGAGGCCGAATGCTGCCCCGTGCCTGGGGCACTCGACCTCGCCGTCGAAAACGTCGCCCTCCGACAGTGACGCCTCGGCATGACTGCACCGGTCGCCAAGCGCATAGACCGCGTCACCGACACGGAACATCGCAATACGCTGGTCGTCAACATCGATTCGGATCCCCGCCTCGTCCGGCAGCTCGGCGAGGGGAGCGATCCGAACTCGGGGCATCAGACCCTCCCCGCCTCCTGGGCGGCGCGGTACTTCGCGTCGATCCAGGAGGTGACAACGCCGGCGATCGCCGGTTCCGGGAACCTGCTGAGCGCCTCGTTGAAGAAGCCATGCACCAGCAACCGATTGGCCCTGGCATCATCGAGGCCGCGGCTCATCAGGTAGTACCGCTGTTCCTGATCGAGCGGCCCCATGGTCGAGCCGTGGCCGCAGCGCACGTCATTGGCCAGGATCTCGAGATTCGGCACCGACTGTGCCGATGCGCCATCTGAGAGAATCAGATTTCGATTCGTCTGGAAGGAGTTTGTTTTCTGCGCATCCTCTTCGATCCGGATCATCCCGGTGAAAACCGACAGCGCCTTGTCCTGGACCGCTCCCTTCAGGAACATGTCGCTGTTGGTGTTCACACCTTCATGGTGCATGGTGTACCGGTAGTCGAGAATCTGATCTCTCATCACCGAAGTAGGCCCCGACGATATTGGCGGATGATCCGTCGCCTTCGAAGCCCACATCGAGGAGCAGCCGGGAGATCGAGCCCCCGAGCCCCGCCTCACCAAGATGCAGCGAGCCGTCACGCCCGAGGGAGACCCTCGCATGCGAGATGGCGCGTACCTTGCGGCCCCAATGCTGGATAACGGTCACCTTGAGGTTTGCGTTGGTGCCGACGGAGATCTCGAGTTGTGGGATCACCAGGGCATCAACATCGTCGTCCGACCGGTATCGGACAACAACCGACGCCTGCGACGATTCCTCGGCAGCTAGCGACAAATGAGGGAAGCTGACGGCACCGCTTGTTGCAGCCTGCACGTCGACGAAGAACGGGCGCTCTATGGCAACGCCCCTGGGAACGACCAGCGCAACGCCGTCGCCACCGAATGCTGCATGGGCGGCGGCAAACTTGTCTACATCGGCCGGGAATGCCGGCACCGAAGTATGGCTCCAGGAGGCCGGGTTGATCGGCGAGCACACTGCTGATCGAACCGAAAACTGCCCCGGACGAACCGGGTTGTGTGGAGATCGCAACGCCGTCGACGACGAGCACGGATCCGGCGATGTCGGTAAGCGCCGCCGCAATGCCGGCGTCCTGTTCCCCGGCAGCACCGGGGGCGTCCGGGAATCGAGAAGTCTTCCAACGAGAAGTCGAGATCGACGTACCGCCACACTTCCTCCGTTGGCGATGGCATCGGCAGCTTCTCGTAGTAGGCCAGCGCCGCCGCTCGGCGCTCGGCCAGCCAGGCCGGATCGGAGGCTCCGGCCGCGGCAGAAGCCTGAGAATCAAGGGTCTTCACACATATCTCCTGTTGCGAGCACAAACGAGGTTAACCGCCCTGCGATTGCTTCAGAAAACGGTGGGAACACCGCGCTTTGACTCCGATTGCAGGCATTCCGGATGGGCGACGGTGAGCTACCTCGAAGCCCCACTCCAGACGCGCGGCGCGGTCTGCCGATAACGCATAGCTCCCGACTGCAGATAAAGTGCCGGGCCCGCAACACACAATCTTCCCCGATACCCCCTGTGATTCCCATGTTCATTCACGCACCACGTATCTTCACCATTATCTCTTTCGCCGTTGTGATCGCTCTCAGCGCATCGGTGGCACCCACTCCTGCTTTGGCATCGTCGTCACACGACGACTTCGTGCTCACCCACTTCCCCCACATCGACGTCACGTCTCACTTCGCCAACGACTTCGGCAACGCCCGCTCGGGGGGCAGGCACCATCAGGGCACCGACATCTTCGGCGAGAAGCACTCGCCTGTGCTTGCGGTCGCCGACGGCTTCGTCACTGCCATCCGCAAGGGTGGGACATCCGGCTATTACGTCCGCATCGAGCACAGAGATGGTTGGGAGAGCTGGTACATGCATCTCAACAACGATGATCCTGGAACCGACGACGGTAGAGGGGGGCCTGCACTGGCCTACGCCCCCGACCTCGAGGTCGGCATGTATGTTGCGTCTGGAACAATCATCGGATATGTCGGTGACTCAGGGAACGCAGAAGGCTCCTCGCCCCACACCCACTTCGAGCTACATCACAACGGCCGTGTGGTCAACCCGTATCCGTACCTGGCGGCCGCGCATGATCGCTGGATGCGGTACCTCGATCTCCGCGACGAAGTTCAATGAGGTCCCGTGCTCGCTGGAAGACACCCTTCGAGCATGTCTCGGGTCAACCTGCCGGTGAACGTGTTCTGCTGACTCGGATGGAACGATGTCAGCACGGTGCGCCCATCGGCAAGGGGGATCTCCCGTCCGTGAGCAAATTTCGGTCGTGGTCGTGGCAGCGTGGTCGAAACAGCGAGATAGCGCCATAGCGATACAAATGCGTACTGGCCGAGCGTCACATAGACCCGGGCCGAGCCGAACAGGTCGAGTTCGGCGATGAAACCACCCCGAGCAGTTGTCTCGCTCTTGCGGCTCCGGCTTGTTCTGCGGCGGGGCACAGCGCACCGGCGCCGTGATCCAGGCGTTGCCCAGCACCAGGCCATCGTCACGGCTCACCGATTCAGGCCGGTTTGCGAAACCGGACCCATGAAGTGCCCGATACAGCCACTCGCCACTCCGGTCCCCGGTGAACATTCGCCCTGTGCGGTTGGCCCCGTGCGCTGCCGGCGCCAATCCGATCGACCACAAGCTCTGCGCGCGGGGTCGCCAAAGCCCGGTACCGGCCGCCCCCAGTACTCCTCGTCGATGAATGCGACGCGCTTGTTCGCCGCCACCTGCTCCCGCCAGGCGACGAGCCGGGGACAGCGGCGACAGCCGATGATCTCCGCGGTAAGTTCTGGAGCTCTGGAGTCATTCCGGCGGAGGCAGGAGGCCGGTGTTGAAATGGGTCCCGGCGCTCCACAGCATCCAGCCAAACCCACGATCCTCGGCCACTTGCTGCAACTGAAGGATCTCGGAGTTTCGAGGAAGGCTCGCTGGATCCAGGGCCGATACATCGCCGGGCCCTCGAGCTTGGGAATGCCAGCGTCAAGCGTCTCGGTCACCAACTCGGTGGCATGGTCATTGGGGTTGTCCCAGCCCTTCCAGCCGGACCTGTACGTGTAGGTGTAGATCATCGGGCTGAGCACATCGACGTAATTCGAAAAGACCGACGGCGACTGACCGATGCCCTCGTCACTCGTGCTCTCGAGGGTGATCGCAAATATGTCTGCCGCCACTGCACAGCCCATCGGGATTGAGCCGCTTGTGTGCCTCCTCCAGGAAGGCCGCGATCGTCTCGATCCGCTTCTGCTGGGCCGCTTCGCCGTAGTAGTTGTCGGTGCTCAACTCGTCGAAGCTCAGCTGGTCGATCGGGCCATCCGACGGGAACCGGACATAGTCGAATTGGATCTCGTCGAACCCGATCCTGCAAGCCTCCTCGGCAAGTGCGAGTGGATAATCCCACGAATCGTCGATCGGTGGGATCGAGCCACGCCAGACCCTTATTGTTGGTCCACGGCAAGCCGGTCGACTGTGTTGATGGCGGCGATATCGGGGCGAGCCCTCGCCAGCTGGTTGCTCTGGAATGTGACGATCCTGGTGATCTTGTAGAGACCATGGGCGTCCATGTCTTTGATCACCTGGGCGGCGTCGTAGCGAGGTATCACCGCCCCGATCTCATAGGCAAGGTCGACGTCGGTGTCGTGGTACACGTGCCCGCCTTCATCCTGGGTGTCGACGACAAACGCATTGATCCCGGTCTCGTCTGCAAGGTCGAGCAGCGACTGCCACTTCTCGAGGTCGCCGGCTCCTGAGAGGTCGCCGGCGACGCGCAATGCCCGGATCATTTTCGGCTCGAGCCGACACCGCCGGTTCTCCGTATTGCCGTCCCAGGCGACCGATGGTGCTTTCCCAGGCGGGGCGCTCGATCTGAATCTCACCGGGAACCGCCCGGGAAAGCGTGAATTCGCCATCCTTGTCCGTGATGGCCTTGAGGTCACTGCCAAGCGACAACGGTTGCGCCCGGGAAGGGCCGGCCATCCTCAGTGGTGACCTGCCCCGCGAGCACAACGGGATCGAGTCTGATCTCTACGGGGCCTTCGACGGGTTTCTCGGAACCGTCATTGTTGTGTCATGAAAGCCGGTTGAGCTGACTGTGACGTCGATCGGCTTCTCGTCCCAAATGAGCTCAGCGATGCCGGTGTCATCGGTGATCACCGTCCCGAAGTGCCGGCGTGATGGTGGCGTCGACCGGGGTCAAGTCATCTGCCCCAAGGACCGCAAGATTGACCGTCTGTGGGGGCGGTTCGGGGACACGCACCGATTCGCCTGCCAGGAGCACCGAAGAGCCCGGCGCACGACAGAGAGCAGCAGAGGTGCCGAAAACGAGGATTGATGGCGATTCGACTCATAGGTGATGGGAGATCTCTGAACTGGGCAAACTTCTGTGTCATGTCCCAATAGGCGGTCAAGTTGTCGCTCCCCGATGATCGTAGTCCCCACCGGCATGTTTACCGCCGACCAAGGCCGATAATTGAATAGTCAATGACTATCACAATTCGTTGAAGCGTGCCCGCCACCCGTGTTACCTTGGAATGGAAGGAGTGACATTCGCTAGGGGTTGGGTGCATGACGCAAAGAGCGCGTAAGTCGCTCCAGGCCGACGGAGTCGGTCTGTATCTCGACGAAGTTGCGGGCCACGGCCTGCTGACAGCTGAGGACGAAGTGAGGCTGGCCCGCACGATGGAGGCAGGTCGTCAGGCCGCAGTCCGTCTCGAGACCGAGCAATCTCTGCCGTCACAAGAGCGCTTCGAGCTCCGCCGTGCGGTTCATCAGGGGTGAGGAGGCACGAGCCGAATTCATCCGCTCAAACCTCCGCCTTGTCATCTCGATCGCCAAGAAGTACACCGGACGCGGCCTCGATCTGCTCGACCTCGTCCAGGAAGGAAACCTCGGCTTGATCCGCGCCGTCGAGAAGTTCGATTGGCGCAAGGGCTTCAAGTTCTCGACGTACGCAACGTGGTGGATTCGCCAGGCGATAACCCGTGGCCTCGGTAACACTGCCAGGACGATCCGGCTGCCGGTTCATTTGGTAGACGTCGTGCGAATGGTTCACGAAACCAGGACTGCGCTCCACGAGAGGAACGGCAGGCGGCCCACCGCATGCGAGATTGCCGAGGTGAGCGGGCTAGATCTCGACCAGGTCGTCATCGCGCTCGAATGCCCGGATGACTGTGTATCGCTCGACCATCCCGTCGGAGATGCAGGTGATGCCAGCCTCGGCGACTTCGTCGAGGACATCCAGGCAGACGACCCGTTCGTCGTCGCCGCCGATATGGCCCGACGCGACGAATTGGAACGTGCGCTCTCGATGCTCGATACCCGCGAGCGTGAGGTGATCCAGCTTCGCTACGGCCTGACCGGTGGCGGTCCCCGCACACTGTCAGACGTCGGCCGTCAGCTGGACGTGACGAGAGAGCGGATCCGCCAGATCGAACGCAAGGCGCTCACCAAGCTCCGCCACCCCTCGTTCGCCTACGACCTGGAGAGCCTGCTCTGAGTTCGCCAGGCAAGCTCAGCCAAACCCATGGGGTTAGGTCTGAGTTCGCATCGCTCGCTCATTCGGGACGATCTACAATCGACCCATCATGTTTGTCTGAGCATCACCCCCGCTGCACACCTTCCGTCATGGCAAAGGACAGACATGCTCTCCCTCAACGACATCGTCACCCGTACGTCTCCGCCCACACCATGGAGCGAGGGGGACAACATCCCATGGAACGACCCCGAATTCAGCGAGCGGATGCTCGCCGAGCATCTCTCGCAGCAACACGATCTAGCCAGTAGACGTACCGAGCAGATCGACGCTCAGGTCTCTACGATCCTGACGCTGCTTGTTCCACCGCCGGGATGTGTGCTCGACCTGGCCTGCGGTCCCGGTCTCTATCTGAACCGTCTCGCTGCCAAGGGCTACCACGGGGTTGGCATCGACTTCTCCCCCGCCTCGATACGGCACGCCCGCACCGAGGCCTCTACAAGCGACGTCGAGTTCTGTCTCGACGACATCCGTAGCATCGACTTTGGATCCGGATTCGACGCCGTGCTGCTGCTCTACGGTCAGTTGAATGTCTTCCGACGCTCCGAGGCGCGCTCGATAGTCAATCGGGCCTTTGCCGCGCTCCGACCCGGCGGCATGTTCATCGTCGAGCCGCAGGCATACGCTCATATCGAGCAGTCGGGAAACACGGCGCCGTCATGGAGTAGCCATGAACACGGCCTCTTCTCCGCACAGGCCCATGTGTTGTTGACCGAGAGCTTCTGGGACCCCGACGCAGAGGCGCCGACCGAACGGTTCTATGTGATTGATGCCGCCACTGGAGATGTGACCCGGCATGCGCTCAGCAACGAGGCCCACTCCGATGAAGAACTGGATCGATTGCTCGAGGACGCCGGTTTCGAGGGTATCCAGCATCGACCGTCCCTAGTGCCCGGCGAGACATCCCCAGCGCTGTTTGTAGTGACGGCGATTCGAGCCGGGTGATGCTCAGAACAGTTTGAGCATCGGCGAGTCGATGCCCCTCAGCTCGTCGTAGTCGACCTCGATGCAGTCGATACCGCGGTCTTCCGCAAGTGTTCGCGCCTGAGGTTTGATCAGCTGCGCCGCAAACATGCCTCGGACCGGGGCGAGCCGCTCGTCACGATTGAGGAACTCCAGGTATCGGGTGAGTTGCTCGACACCGTCGATCTCGCCACGACGCTTTATCTCGACGGCGACAACCTGGTCGTCGCCGGCGCGGCACAACAGGTCGACTGGGCCGATCGGGGTCGGGTATTCTCGTCTGATCAATTCGAGGCCGTCTTCGAGATATCCCGGGGTCTCTGCGAGGAGGCGCTGCAACTCGAGCTCAACGCCATCTTTCTGCAGGCCCGGATCCTCTCCCATTTCGTGCGACGTCTCGAAGTGGATGTCACCAAAGGTGATGGTGAGGCTCTCCCCCTTGGGGTTGGTGACGATCCATCTGCCATCCTCTTCGACGAAGTGGTTGGGAGCGTTCATCCAGTTCAAGGGTTTGTAGGCACCGCCATCGGCATGGACGGCGACACACCCATCGGCCTTGACCATCACCAAACGGGTAGCCATGGGCAGATGGGCGCTCAACCTGCCGTCGTAATCGACGGTGCACTCCGCCACAACAATGCGCATCTGTCTCAGCGTACTCGGGTGTGCTGGTGGCTAGAAGGGTGGTGATCAATCACGGTGAAGGCTCGCATTGCCGCAACAAATCAGCCTTGTCACGTCTGCCACGAGCCTGAACTCGAATTGCTCAGCAGACTCCTAACCGACTGCGCCAGATTCGACCATGTTGATCTCGATGAGCCGGTTCAACTCGACCGCGTACTCCATAGGGAGCTCACGGACGATCGGCTCGATGAAACCGGCAACGA
The DNA here is from genome assembly GCA_963777645.1 of uncultured bacterium. Lineage (GTDB taxonomy): Bacteria > Actinomycetota > Acidimicrobiia > Spongiisociales > UBA5794 > JAAETI01. The sequence goes on from CAVZRA010000006.1 coordinate 225,322, forward strand.
TCATGGCGGTGGCTTCCTCCTCGGACAGGCCACGGCTCATCAGATAGAAGAGCTGCTCCTCTCCGACCTTGGAGACGGTTGCCTCGTGACCCATGTCCACGTCGGACTCCTCGATCTCCATATATGGATAAGTATCGGAGCGAGAGTCCTCATCGAGTATCAACGCGTCACAGCGGACAAACGACTTGGAGTGCTTGGCGTGGTCTTCCACACGCACCAGACCGCGATATGCGGAGCGACCGCCACCCTTGGAGATCGACTTGGAGGTGATCAGCGACGAGGTGTTCGGGGCGACATGCACCATCTTGGCGCCTGCATCGAGATGCTGGCCCTCATTGGCGAAAGCAATCGAAAGCACCTCACCGTGCGCACCCTCTTCCATGAGCCAGACAGCGGGGTACTTCATGGTGAGCCCACTGCCGAGGTTGCCGTCGACCCATTCCATGGTGGCGTTCTTGTAGGCAGCGGCACGCTTGGTGACAAGATTGACGACGTTGTTCGACCAGTTCTGGATGGTGGTGTATCGGGCACGACCACCTTCCTTGACTACTACCTCGACGACTGCGGCGTGTAGCGAATCAGTCGCGTACACCGGAGCCGAGCAACCTTCGACGTAATGGCAGAATGCACCCTCGTCGACGATGATCAGCGTCCGCTCGAACTGACCCATGTTCTCGGCATTGATCCGGAAGTAGGCCTGCAGCGGTTCTTCCAGGTGCACACCCGGCGGTACGTAGATAAAGCTGCCACCGGACCAGACGGCCGAGTTGAGGGCGGCGAACTTGTTGTCGTTCGGCGGGATGATGGTGCCGAAGTACTCCCGGACCAGTTCCGGGTACTCACGCAGTGCGGTGTCCATGTCACAGAAGATCACCCCGAGCTTCGCGAGGTCATCACGGTTGCGGTGGTAGACAACCTCAGACTCATACTGCGCCGTCACCCCCGCGAGGTACTTGCGCTCGGCCTCGGGTATGCCCAGCTTCTCGTAGGTGTTCTTGATGGACTCGGGAACCATGTCCCAGTCCTTTGCCTGGCCTTCCATCGGCTTGATGTAGTAATAGATGTCGTCGAAGTCGATGGCCTGGAGCTTGTCACCGCCACCCCAGGTCGGCATGGGCTTGCGGAGGAAGCGTTTGTAGGCCTTCAGCCTGAACTCGAGCATCCACTCCGGCTCTTTCTTCATTGCCGACATCTGGCGGATGATGTCTTCATTCAGACCCTTCTCAGGCTTGAAGACATAGTCCTCTACATCTGCCCAGCCGAGCTGATAGCCACCGAGATCAATGTCAACAGTTGTCATGTCTGGGGTCCCTTCGACAGATTCGAGAGTCAATTACCACTATAGCGATAGGACAATACGGCAATCGGCGATCCTCGGCACCGGATTCTGCCCCATCGATGCCCAAAACGCCAAAGCCCCAACCCGTTTTGGCGTTGATTCGCGCCATATATGGCGCGAATCAACGCCAGAAGCGATCGGGTGGGATGATCTCGTCGGGGCGGTGGTGTGGGAGTGGGGGGAAGACCGGAATCCGACCCGACGGATCATCCTGCACTTGATAACGTCTCCCAACCGGGTTTTGATCCCGAATTGTCGAGATGTCTCCTTAATATTCTGATGAGAGACAAGATCCTGATGAAAGACACGCCACCCCGGAGTGATTCCCATGCCGGTTATCGTCATCGGAGCAGACACAGACCTCGGCCATGCCCTCGTGTCGGCGCTCCGACCTGCTGCGGCCGAGTTGCGCCTCTTCGCCTCCGATCCAGACGACATCGCACCGTACCGGAGCTTCGCCAAGGTGGCCGTCGGCGACATCTCCGACGGCTCGCATGTCGGCGCCGCAGCGACCGGTGCGTTCTGCGCCGTTGTGATCGCTGCGGCGGCTCACGACCAGCGGGAGCACTATTTCGCTGCGGATCCAGATGAGCTGTTTGCCCAGTGGGCGGAGGGACTCGCCGACGCCGGGATCGGCCGTATCATCGTCGTCGGAGCACCCGACGGAGGTTCCCCGACCCGACCCGCTCACTAGAGCTACCGACGACTACCACCACGTCGACACATCCAATCGCACGGTTGAGGAAGTGGTCACGGTTGTTGTCGAGCTGGATGCGGCACGCTGAATCTCAGAAGATCTCTGCGCACCACGGCTCGGGCGACGAGCGGAACAGCCAGTTGAGCTTCTGTACGGCCTCAGGAGAGCCATCGATCCGACCCGCTCTGGCAAATGCCAGCGCATCCCGACCACCCAGGTAGAAGGCCGCAAGCGTGCTTACGTTCATGCTCACCTCGGCATCGTCCTCGACACGGGTACATGTCGGGTTGCCGTCCACGATCTCGAGCCGGTAGGCGCCATCGTTCCATTCGCAGAATGTGTCGCTCACCCGCATCACGATCGCACCGTCCCGGGTGTAGCCCCTCGCCTGCAACGCTTGCGCCACATCGATCAGCCGCACCCAGATGCCATCAGCGACGGCAGTGGTCGCCACAGCGCGCCCATCCTTGAACAAGAGCCAGAGCGGATCGTCCGGCGCCATATTCCAATGCTTGACGATCGGGAACAGATCGATGTTGGTCACGTAGTGCCACAGGGCACGATATCCGGCATCGGTCACCGGCACGAGCTCGCGGATGCGAACTTCGCCATTGGACATCAGCTCCCACTCGTCCTTCTGACGATACGACACATACCCGACCGGCTCATCGCCGTCGAAGGCGACCGCGTGCCGAATCGCGCTGGCGCCGTTGCGCCATTTCTCGGGGTCGTAGAAGAGGCGATACTTCCACCATTGCGAGGTTCGCTGGAGCATTCCCGGCCGTTGCTTCTGCGCTGTTGTGTAGAGAGAAGGAAGCAGTACTTCGGCCTGATCCTTATCAACAAGTCGAACCGTCGTCGCGGGCTCGGCGCCGCCTCGCCCCACATAGCGAGCATCGAACTTGATCTCGTGATGCTCCACGGCAGGCCCATAGCCGAACCGTCCGTAGATCGGTGCCTCGGAAGCCCACAGCGCGCCGAGGATCTCACCACGCTGGTGGGCACGACGGAAGTGCTCGCGCATCATCGTGGTCAACACACCCTTCCTCGTATGGGTGGGACGCACGGTGATGATGGTCAGCCCGGCGGTAGCGACCTGGGCGCCGCCCGGCACCGTCATCTGAAACTCAAAATCGGCACCGCTGCTGATCAACTCGTCGCCGTCAAAGACCGGGAACGATCGATCCAATGGGAAAAGCGCGCTGAAACGCTCGGCGGCGGCCTCGTCGTCGAAGTCGGTGTCGGCGCCAAAGCCGAGAGACACCGCCTGTCGGAACGCGGGTATGTATTCGGAGGTGAGGGGTCGCAGCTCATAAGTCATGGCGGCAACGCTATCAGCTCATATCGGCAGTGGATTCGCGCCCGCAAACCGGTAGCGTCACTGCCAGAGTTCGGTAGCACCTAGGCTCGTGGCCGTTCACGATCGACGAAGGGGATCTCCACTGTGCATCCGGTACGTATCGCCGCCCAGCTCCACCCCAACACGCCGACTACTCGGACATCCGCCGCGCCGTCACCGAGGCCGAGGAACTCGGTCTCGACATCGTGTACAACTGGGACCACTTCTACCCGCTGTACGGAGAGCCCGACGGCAAGCACTTCGAGTGCTGGACGATGCTCGGTGCGTGGGCGGAGCAGACAACCAACATCGAGATCGGCGCTCTGGTCACCTGCAACTCCTATCGCAACCCGCAACTCCTGGCCGACATGGCCCGCACCGTCGATCACATGTCCGGGGGCCGGCTCATCCTCGGCATCGGCTCCGGGCTGGTTCGAGCGTGACTACGAGGAGTTCGGCTACGAGTTCGGCACTGCCGGCGGCCGGCTCCGCGACCTGGACCGTGATCTTGCCGATCATCAAGGAACGGCTCGGCAAGGGCAACCCACTCCCGACCCGGAAGATCCCGGTCCTCATCGGTGGTGGCGGCGAGAAGGTGACCCTGCGCATCGTCGCCGAGCAGGCCGACATCTGGCATACCTTCGGGTCACCGGCGACGATGAAGCACAAATCCGAGGTGCTGGCGAAGTGGTGCCAGGAGGTCGGCCGCGATCCCGGAGGAGATCGAACGCTCCGTCGGCATCGACCACGCACGGATCACCGGCGACCGCTGGCTCTTGCGAGGAGTTCCACTCGCTCGGGAATCACCCAATTCACTTTCGGGTTGAACGGGCCGGACTACGACCTCTGCTCCGATCAAGCCCTGGCTGAAGTGGCGAGACGAGAAGAACGCGTGAACGCGCCAGCGGTCGCCCTCCCCCCACGAGAAGACGACCGCTTCTTGGCCCGCCGCGTCCCCTATCGGGGAACACTGTCCCTACATGTCGGCGGCGGGCCGCAGCAGATAACAGGCGAGAGGGTGATCAATCTCCAGCCACAAAGAATGACCAGTCACCGTTCGTCCCAGATACCGATGCGGTATCCGAAGTAGCCACCAAAGTCGGCGAAGCCCTGCAGATCGCTCATCGCTGTAGAGCGACCGCAGCGCCTCGACGTCCGCCTCAGGAGTCGTCTCCCAGCTTCCCTGGTGGGCATAGGCCGACGGCCATACGTAGAGCGTGCCCTGCTCGGTGTCGATGGTCCCGTACGGCAGATCGAGGATCGAGAGCAGCCAGTACATGGGCTTGTCACCCTGTGCCTCCTGCGTCGTCCACAGCTCCACAGGGTCGCTGCCACCGTACGAGGCAGTGAAGTTGTCACCTGCGATCTGCCTCGAGCCGGTCGAAGTCACATTGGCGGGCGGCATCGACGATCTCGCCGAGCGTCACGGCGACCGGCTGCGGGATGCTGCTCAACGCCAGCGCCGCTGGGGCAATGTCGGATCCCGAGCATGGCTCGTGAGCTCTGCCCCGGGAGATCGTCCGCCGGAAGAGTGGACAGGATGGAACCGTCGGAGCTGAATGCGGTGAAGTCGAGCGCCAGTCGGCTGCTTGCTGCCGTCGCTGATGAAGACATATCCCTGGCGAGTCCTTGCCCAGATCCGTGACTCATCGGTTTCCATCGAAACGACGCTTGTGCCTTCACCCACCCAGCCGACCAACGAATGCGGTCCGTCGGAATTGGTCACGGAGAGATGGGCATCGCTCGAGTAGTTGCACACACCCCACACCGACTCGTCAACGCCGAGAACACAGCACGAACGCTCGTTCCCCAAGCTCGTTCGGCACCGCGGCAGATCCGATCAGTACATACCCTGAGGCCGATCCAGCACTCCCGATGAAGCGTATCTCCGCTATGTGCTCGAACTCGGACCAGAGATCCCGTTCCTTGATCAGGCTCATATCCCGATCGACTTGCTCGGGGAGCGAACTAGAAGCGATCACCGTGCCGGGTGTATCGAACTCGGGCTCCGGATCGAGATCAGACACGACGATGGGTATCCCATCAAAGGACGGTGCGTCTGTTGTCGTCGTCGAAGCCTGCGACGTCGTGGTTGTGGTCTCTCCCGGCCCCGCCGGCTCCAGCGTCGTGGCTCCCCTGCCGCTGAGCAGGAGCACCGTGCCCCCGACCAGCACGAACACGGCGGCGGCTGTGGCAACCGTGACCGCAAATCCTCGGCGGCGGGTGGTGCGACGAAGCTCCGCCATCGGCGGCGCCGAGATCGTCGACGTGACTCTGTCCATTTCTCGGGAAGCACGGCGCAATCTGTCCTCGGTGTTCATGCTTCCTCCTTCCAAGCGATGAGTTTGCGGCCGAGACGATCTCGTCCCCGTTTCAGATGCGCTTTGACGGTCCCCGGGCTGCACTCGAGGACGTCGGCGATCTGTTCCAAAGAGAGGTCTTCCAGGTAGAAGAGGGCAATCGCCTGTGCCTGGCGACGCGGCAGCGACCGCACCTCGTCCCATACTTCCGATGCGGCGGGCTCGAGCTCCGGTATTCCGGTCGTGTGGAGACGAGGCATTGCCCTCACCTCGGTGAGCCCTCGTCGCAGTACTGATGTAGCCCGGTTGACCACGACACGACGCAGCCACGCCTCCGGTTTCTCGTATTGGGAAATGCGCTGCCACCGGCGATATCCGGCGATGAAGGCGTCCTGAGCTATCTCCTCGGCAACATGCCTTCTGCCGGTCAGCGCATAGGCCAGGCCGACGGCGCGTGGATACAGCCGCTTGTAGAAAGCTTCGAAATCCTCCGTGACGGCAACGAGCGGCAATGGTCTCGGCATTCTCAACACCTCGGTGAGCGTGTCCATATGAAGAACACGCACGAGCAGGCTACGAGGTGTACACGTTTCTAGGCGTCTATCCCGTTGAGCACACAGGAGCACTCGAAACGACGGGCGTCTCAGGAGCAACCGGTGCCTCCCGACGCTGCGCCCTCTTGGCATGAAACAGCAGCCGGGAGGCCTCGGCCTCGGCGAGACGCTCTTTGACGTTGATCTTGGCCAGGACGGAGAGGGTGTACGGGTTCATCGCCGGGTCCTTCCACTTGCGAACTACACCCTTGAAACTAGGTGTCCGTTGCGGACAGAACCTGTCCGTAAATTCGACTAATCTGCACGGCGATGGATCCTTCGGCTCGCATGCTCCGCTTGCTGTCACTTCTTCAGGCGCGGCCACGCTGGACCGGGCCCGAGCTGGCCGATCGCCTCGAGGTCACCGACCGCACCCTGCGACGCGACATCAACCGGTTGCGAGACCTCGGCTACCCGGTGGAGGCGTACACCGGGCCTGCAGGCGGCTACATGCTCACTCCCGGAGGTGCACTGCCTCCTCTGCTACTCGACGACGATGAAGCCGTTGTCGTCGCCCTCGGGCTGCGCACCGCGGCCGGTGGCAGCTTGCCCGGCTTCGAAGACGCTGCCGTCGCTGCGCTCGCCAAGATCGAGCAGGTGCTTCCGGTGCGACTCCAGGAGCGGATCGGCGACATCCACGGCTCCACCGTTGCCCTTCGCTCGCAAGCCGAGCCGGTCGCCGCGCTCGATCCGGAGCTTCTCGTGAAGCTTGCCCGCGGTTGCCGGACTCCGGAGCGGATGCGGTTCGGCTACACGGACTCCAAGGGAAGGGTGACCGAGCGCCACGTCGAGCCGTATCAGCTGGTTCATGCCGCACGGCGTTGGTACCTGGTCGCCCGGGACCGGGATCGGGAGGCGTGGCGCACCTTCCGGGTCGACCGCATCACCAACCCGAAACTCACCGGGATGCGGTTTACCCATCAGTCGCCACCCGACGCCGCCGCACAGGTGTCGGAAGGTCTCGGTGTCGCGGTTTGGAAGTGGCGGGCCCGGGTGCTGTTGAAGGTGAAGCTCGCCGAGGCGAAACACCTGGTCTCCCCCACCATCGGCGTCGTCGAAGCGACCAGGGGCGGGACCCTGCTTCGCATCGGTGCCGATGAGCTCGAATGGATAGCACGATATCTCGCCGGTCTTTCATGCCGCTTCCGCATCCTCGAGCCCCCCGAGTTGAAGGATGCCGTCCGGGCCTTGATCGCGCGCTTGGAGGACGACGCTCGCTGAATGTCCCCACCTCCTGAAGCTGAGTGGCAGAATCGCATCCATGGAGCATCTCACTACGGAACAACTAGAAGCGGGTCTCGACGAAGTCAGAGCGGCACCCCGCGACGAAGGCATGCTCGCGCTCATCGTGCGAAGGCCCGAGATCGACGGGCGCGAGGTCCTCGACGTCGGAGAACTCACGATCGAGGACGGTCTCGTCGGGGACTCGTGGCGAGTGCGCCAGGGCGACGCGCCGGACCCGCACACTCAGCTCAATGTGATGAACGCCAGGTTCACCGCGTTGGTGGCCGGGCTCGCAGGAGCGCTGGCAACTCGCCGGAGATCAGCTCTACCTGGACCTGGACCTCGGTGAGGAGAACCTCCCCGTGGGTACCAGGGTGGCGATCGGTGACGCCGTCATCGAGGTCACCGCAATCCCCCACACGGGGTGTCAGAAGTTCTCGGCTCGCTTCGGCCTCGAGGCGCGCCGCTTCGTCAACTCTGAGGTAGGCAAGTCGCTACGGCTGCGCGGCTTGAACGCCCGTGTGGTCACCCCGGGCACGATTCGCCGCGGCGATCCGGTGCGCAAGCTGCCTTGAGCGTTCGTGCGTACCGCGTGCCCACATATGGGCACAGCGTCCGCCAGAAGATGAAGAGACAGATACCGACGTAACAAGGCTCAGTCGTCGTGCTCGCCGCCGTCGTCACCACCGTCGTGTGATTCGTCCTTGACGTCGTACTTCAACTGGCCGCCCTCCATGTGGGCGACCAGTTCGGACTTGTGCTCGTTGCCTTCGAACTCGACCTGAATCTCGTCGGGTCCCTTGTTCTCGATGTGGGGGTAATAGCCGGAGTTGGGAACGGCCGAGATAACCCGGACCTCGTTGCCGCCGTACTCCACCACAACCGTTCCGCCGATCAGGGCGAACGTCTTCCGCTGCATAACGGGCGGCGCTGTGGTGGTTGTGGTAGTTGCGGGAGGCGCCGTCGTAGTGGTCGTTGTCTGTGACTCAGCCACCGTCGTGGTCGTCTCGGGAGGTTGGGTAGTGCTGGTCGAGAGGGTCGATGATGTCGATGTCGCTGCAGGCAGGGTCGTCGACGGGACATCACCCGTGCTGGCAACCGTGATTGTTGTTGTGGTCGTCGGCGCTCCGATCGCTTCCGGTGTTTCGACGACGCGAGCGCGAATGCCGGCGACCGCGGTCGATGCGATCAGCACCGACAGAACGGTTGCGCCGAGCCACGCTACGCCCAAGCCCACAATTCGCTTCATCAGAACCAGCATGCACCAATCAGCACGGTGCTGAGTTAAGCGACGGCTAAATCAGCATGAAACCGCAGCTATCTCGAGGCCCCAACCACCACACCGGTGTAACTTCTTGACCATGGCATCAGTTCTCCTCATCGAAGACGACCAGAGAATCCGGCATTCGCTGGCCACTCGCCTCGCCGAACGCGGCCACGATGTCGAGTCGACAGCGACCGCAATGGACGGCGTCCAGAAGGCGGTGAGCGGCAACGTAGACATTGTCGTTCTCGATCTCGGCTTACCCGACGTCGACGGCAAGGAAGCTCTCCGCATGATCAGGGCGGTCAGTGAGGTACCCGTCATTGTCGCCACGGCACGAGATGACCAGGACGAGATCGTCAAGATCTTCGATGCCGGCGCCGACGACTACGTCATCAAGCCCTACTCCACCGATCACTTGGAGGCACGTATCCGGGCACTACTGCGACGGGCAACCACAGTTGCAGACAACCCGAAGATCACCATCGGCGACCTGTGCATCGACCCGGACGCCCACGAAGCGACGCTCGGCGGCGAGCGCCTCGATCTGTCTGCCAAGGAGTTCGAGCTACTCGCCTACCTGGCCGAGCGACCCGGCAAGATGATCGGAAAGCGAGAGCTGCTCGCAGCCGTGTGGCGTCAGCCGTACGGTGGAGCTGACAAGACGGTTGACGTGCATCTCTCGTGGTTGCGCAAGAAACTCGGTGAGACCGCCGCAGAGCCCGTCTACATCCACACCCGTAGAGGTGTTGGAGTCAAACTCGTCGACCCGAGCTCGTGAGAGCACGGCTCAACCTCGTTGTCGGGGCCGTTACCACGATGGTGGTCATTGCCTTCCTCGTCCCACTCGTACTGACCGTCCGGGACCTGGCTTCGGACCGGGCCGTGACGGCGGCCCAGAATGAAGCCGCCGCCATCGCTCAATTCATCGCATTGAGCGCGCCGGGCAATGCCGCTGCGGACGCCATCGATGAGGTTCAGCAGATCAGCGATGTATACCCGACCTCATTCATCCTCATCAGCGACGCCGGTGAGCAGGTCTTCGGCGAGCCCATCCCCGCAGGTGAGAACCTCGATGCCGCCCGCAACGGCGCCCGCTTCCGGGCCGCCGTCCCGGGCGGTCAGGCTGTCTATGCCCCGGTGCTGCTCCCAACGACCAACGAGACGGTGGTTGTCCGTGTGTTCGTTGCCAAGGCGAGCCTCACCAAAGGCGTTGCCAGGTCGACGATCGTGCTGGTCCTGCTCGGCATGACGATCATCGCCATCGCCATCGCGGTCGCTGATCGGCTTGGTAGATCGATGGTGCAACCGGTCAGGGAGCTGTCCGCAACGGCATCCGTTCTCGGCGAAGGCAACCTGCATGCACGGGTCAAACCCGATGGTCCCCCCGAGATCAAAGAAGTCGGTGTCGAGCTGAACGATCTGGCCGATCGCATCGTGCGGCTGCTCCGCATGGAACGAGAGGCGGCCGCAGATCTCTCGCACCGGCTGCGCACACCGTTGACCGCGGTCAGGCTCGACGCGGAGGCGCTGGAGCCCGGGCCGGGCAGTGAACGTCTCCTCGAGGATCTCGACGAGCTCGAGCGCACCGTGGACTTCGTCATCCGCGAAGCGCGCCGCCCGGGACGATCGGACGCGGCAAGGACTTGCGACCTCGCCGAAGTGGCCGAGGAGCGGGTTCGATTCTGGGCCGCGCTTGCGGAAGAACAGGACCGCAACGTCGAGTTCATCTCCGACGGATCGCCTGCACCAGTCCCCATCGGGACCGATGATGCGACGACGATGATCGATGCTCTGGTTGGGAACGTATTTGCGCACACCGCGGAAGGGATTGGATTCACCGTTGCGGTGGCTTCGCTCGACGAGGATGTAATCCTCGTCGTCGACGATCGGGGCCCCGGTTTCTCTGCAGCGATGGCGGAGCGTGGGCTGAGCTCTGGTGGCTCTACGGGTCTCGGGCTCGACATAGTGGCACGCCTGGCACATACCGGTGGCGGCGAAATGACTATCGGTACCAGCGAGACGGGAGGTGGCAGAGTAACCGTCACGTTCCCAGAGTCGACCTCCTAGGACCCGAAGGCGACTCGCATTCTGCTCATTCGGTTCTAACCTAGCGAAATTGTGTCTACTCGACCCGTTGCTCCACAGTTTCCTATCGTCTCGTTCCTGCAGCGGCGCAGCCGCCTACAAAGATGGATCGCGGCCGGTTTTGCTGCGTTGCTCGCGCTCGCATGGCTCATACGCTTCGCCGCGGCGACCCTGCTCGACAAATGGTGGTACGACTCTGTCACAACCGCCCCTGTCTGGTCAACCAGACTGGTCGCTCAGATCGAGTTGGCGATTGCTGCGGCGGTTATCACTGGCGTGACCCTCGGGATATCGACGGTCTTAGGTTTGCGGGTGGGACCTGCGCCGGACAACGGACCGAACAGGCTTGTCGTCCATTACCGCCAGCGAATGGGCCCGGCGCACCGGTGGGCGCTGATCGGCATCGCGACTCTATTGACGCTACAGACAATCCCGACGGCGATGAGTCGATGGCAACCATGGGTGCTGTTCCTCAACGGCCCCAACCTCGGAGAAAAGGCTCCCGAGATCGGCTTCGACCTCGGCTACCACCTGTTCCGGCTCCCCTTCCTCATCTACCTGGGCAGCTGGCTCCAGAGACTGCTGATCCTTGCCGTAATGGTCGCCGCTGCCGGCTACATCGCAAACGGCGCACTTCGCCTACCCGGACGGGGCAGGAGGTCAGCACAACGTGCAATTGCCCATCTGGCAGTACTCGCTGCGGCGCTCGCAGTAGTTCGCGGATTGGTGTACCTGCTCGTTCAACGGCCGGGACTCGCCACAAACCAGAACGGCGCTTTCGATGGCCCTGGGTTCACAGAGCTCCGGGTGATCAGCCCCGTACTGATCATCCTGGCAATCGTCGCCTTCGCCACCGCGGCTCTCACGCTGTACGGGGCACGCACACATCAGTGGCGCCCGGCCCAGATTGCGTTTGGAGTATGGGCGGTCTCCTATGTCATCGGCATGTGGGCAGTGCCATATGTCGTGCAGAAGGTCATCGTCAAACCAGCTGAGGCCGAAAGGGAACTCCCCTATATCGCCCACAACCTGGAGGCAACTCGAACTGCGTATCGACTCGATGCTGTAGAACAGACAACTGCATCCTACGCCGACGGCCTGGAGGAACCACCGAGTGCAGATGCTGCAGCGGTCCTAGATCGGATCCCCGTCTTCACGACGGCGCAGCTTGTCGCTCCTCTTCAGGTGCTCGAGGGTACAACTGCGACCCGCATAACCGATGTAGACCTCGATCGGTACAACATCAACGGAGTAACCCGGCCGGTTCTCATCGCTGCACGGAACGCGTTCCAACAGGACCTTCCGGAAAAAGGATGGGTTCAATCCCATCTCGTATATACACACGGTGACGGTGTGGTCGCCGTGCCTGCCGATACTGTGGCGGCAGACGGGCGCCCGGACGTCGACGCTCTGGCCGAGACGCTCAACCCGGAGCGCTTCGAGCTGTACTTCGGCGAAGGCCTCAACGGCTGGTACGCAATCGTCGGTACCAAGCGAACCGAGCAGGGCGGGGTCAGTTTCGCAGGAACCACGGGCATCTCGGTTGGAGGCTTTTGGGAAAGGATGGTCACCGCCATTGGTCTCGGTGATCTCGAGCCGCTCACCTCGAGCGAGCTCACTTCGTCATCCCAGTTGCTGCTCGAGGCGCGATCTGCGAGAGCGCCTCACCATGCTGGCGCCCTTCATGGCCTGGGACGGTGAAGCATATCCAGTGGTAACGGGCAACCGCGTGGTGTGGATCATGGACGGGTACACAAGGGCTTCGACCTACCCCTACTCACAGTTTGCCCGGAGCGTGGGACTGTCGGCTCCGAGCTCGCTCGCATCCGGCTCGTTCAACTACGTACATGGGTCGGTGAAGGCCACCATCGACGCCTACGACGGCACGGTACACCTATACCGGACCGAGGTCGGCGGTGCCGATGATCCGATCCTCGAGGCATGGGAACAGATCTTCCCGGGTTTGATCGAGCCAATCGCCAACATGCCTTCGGATCTGGCCGCCCACCTGTTGTACCCGCCGGATCTGTTCAAAGTTCAAACGAGCCTGCTCGGTAGGTACCACGTTGCTGACCCCGAGGTGCTATTCAACGGCTCCGATCGCTGGTCGATCACTCCCGCTCCGGGAGCAGGCGTCGCCAAGGATTCCCCCGGGCTTTCCGAGGCGGTATCTCTCTTCTTGCCAACGGCAGGAGAGATGCAGGGTCACTGGGTGGCGATACGGACGTACGGTCCGGGTGCCTCCACGAACCCGACTGCCAACCGGGATTTCCTTTCTGCACTAGCCATCGCAGATCACGACGACCCGGAACGTCTGGTGCTCGTTCGCGTCGAACCTCGACTCGGTAGGCAGGTGTCGAGCCCGCTGGTCGCCCAGAGCGCTATCGATACCGACCGAGAGTTGGCTCAGTCATTCACCCTGCTGAATGCCAATGGATCGGTAGTGCAGTTCGGGCCGATGACGCCACTTCCGCTCGACGGGGCGATGGTATGGGTACGGGCCATAATCGTCTCAGGCACTGCCAACACGACAGCTCCACGTCTTTTCGGAGTTGCGGCCGTCTCGAATGGCATTGTCGGCGAAGCCGGTTCGGTGCCTGAGGCAGTCGCCGACACGCTGAGCGCGGGGAACTAGAGCTCCAAGCGGGTACCCGAGAAGTCGCCGTGAAGACTCGCCGTCCCATTCGCATTGCCGTTGTTGAGTTCCACTTCGGCTCGAGAGAAGAACAGTGACGGAAGCGGCAACGATCTTTGTCGGCGACGACTTGACAGAGACTGACCATGACATCTCTGTGATGGACGAGGCTGGTGGCCAGTTCGGGAGCCGGCCACCACCGGAGGGCTTGGGCGGGATCCGGGGATTCCAAGATCTGATGGCTGACCATGTCGACGACCCTGCCGTGACAAGATCCACTCATGGGGCGTCTAGCCGACGAAGGCCCTGTACTCCTCTATGACCTCCCCAGGGTCCCCGTCCGCACGTAACCTGCCTTGTTCGATCCAGATGACACGACTGCTTCGTTTCTGGACTTCGTTGAGGGAGTGGCTCACGAGCAGCAGGGTTCCGGCATTCTCTAGCAGCCGGTCGATCCGAGCTTCAGACTTTTTCCGGAAAGCTTCGTCCCCGACTGCAAGCGCCTCATCAATGAGCAGAATCTCCGGCTCCATCGCGGTCGCTACAGCAAAGTGGAGTCGCGCACGCATCCCCGACGAATAGGTGTGGAGGGGACGATCAAGAGCCTCACCTAGATCAGTGAATGCCGCGATCTCCTCGAGATCTTCCTCAACCTCATCGGCTGTCATCCCGAGCGCCATGCAGCCGATTCTGATGTTCTTCCACCCCGTCGCCGCCGGAAGCAAGGTTGCACCGACACCCAACAGCTTGGGCTCGGCGGACACCAGGATATCACCCGAAGTAGCGGGCAACAGTCCCGCGACCGCCGCCAAGAGTGTCGACTTTCCCGAGCCATTGGAGCCGATAACACCGACCGAGTCGCCGGCGCTGACGTCAAAGCTCACACCCCGCAACGCACGGACCACTCGCTTGCCGGTTCCCTTGTGCTTGACCAGACGCTCGCGCAGGGCCGCCCTGCGGTCCTCGGAGATCTCATAGTCGAGGTAGAGATCCCTCACGCTGATTGAGATCGGTGCCGTCATGCGCGCCCGAACCTCCACTCAGCTGCCCGGAAGTAGCGGAAGCCAAACCACAGAATACCGAATGAAATGAGGGCCGTCTTGACGAGTGCACCGGCATCAACCGGCGTGCCCAGGAACGCCCATCGGTACAAATCAATGATCGACATCAGCGGGTTGAGGGAGATGATTGTCTGAGGCAGCCCAGTGATCTTGTCGCCCAAATAGTTCTGAATCGGGAACATCACGCCCGACAAGTATTGGAGCAACCGGAACAGGAACGGGATGATCTGTTGGACGTCGCGAAACGCCTCATTGAGTCGGGCGGCAATGAAGGCTCCTCCAAGATTGAAGGCCGTGTGGAGGACAAGGATCAGCGGCAGCATCAGAAGCCTTCGGGACAACCCCACCCCGGACAGGACCGTGAAGCCAGCAAGCATGGACAGCTCGATACCGAAGCTGATGAGACGGCTGAGGACGACCGAGATGGGGAGCAGTGTTCGCGGGAACTTGATAGCCCTGATCAGGCCCTTGTTGTTGGTAATGGATGCTGCTCCGCCAAGCACCGAGCCGGAGGTGAGCCGGAAGACAAAAACCCCAATGGTCAGCCACAGCAGGAAGTTGTCGATCCCCCGGTTCGATTGAAGCAACAACCCGAAAACG
The DNA here is from genome assembly GCA_963777645.1 of uncultured bacterium. Classification (GTDB taxonomy): domain Bacteria; phylum Actinomycetota; class Acidimicrobiia; order Spongiisociales; family UBA5794; genus JAAETI01. The sequence continues at coordinate 240,462 of CAVZRA010000006.1, forward strand.
AAGTAGTAGACAGCAACCACCAGCAAGGGATTGCCGAGATGCCAGACGTTCCCGAGCAGGGTGTTCTTGTGCTCGGATCTGAGCTGCTCGAGCGGTACCGCGACCGCAAAGTCGCGGCGGTCCCACATCTCGGCAAGGTACTCCCGCGTGGGGAGTTGGGCGTTGACGGATCTCAGATTGTCGGTGGTGTCGGCGGTGTCCATTGACAGCCTCTCGGCAAGCGTGCGGACGAACGAGGCTTCAGGTTACCCGCGGTCTGCGGCTCCACAACACAAACCCGTACGCCGTCAGCTCTGTGCCGACATCTCCAGCGTTTTGTCCTGCTGCGAGCTCGCCACCGAAATCGGCGCCGGGCCGCGACGTGTCGCCCCTCGCACCGGTTGCGCCGGTGCGGCAGCCTGGGCGATACGAATCACAAGCAGCAAGAGCACGATCGCAAGCGACCCGATATACATGCCCATCACAACAGGATGGGAGGTGTCGGTCCCGCTGAAGACACCGTGAAGACCGGCAGTGAGGAAAGTGCCAAACGACAATGTGTGAATGGCACGCCAGGCACGCTGCCCGATCCACTGCTTGACGTAGAAGCTCACCGTGATGATGAATACGAAGTAGAACGCCACCACGCCAAGCGCTACCGGGAGCGGGCGCCATGCTGAAGCTCCCGGGACAAACAGTGACCGATACCCGAAGTCGATGAAATCGTGGTTGAACAGGAAGTACATGTGCACCCCTGTGGCGACCAGGGCGGCAATCCCGAGCGACTCGTGAAACCAGGTGACACCCTTCGCCTTGACGGCGCGGCCCAGCACCTTGGTGGAGATCAACAACCCCCACACCGTTGACCCGGCCAGCAACAGGAACGCAATGATCCCCGAGCCGCGGATTGCCATCCACCCAATACTCATCTCATAGCTCCTCTCAGGCAGCCATTTCCCAGCCGGTTGTGGCATAGACGCTGCCGTCGTGCCACACCGCCAGGGCGGCGCGGATCCAGGTTTGTTGCTCGGCCCAGGTCAGCCCATGCTCACCCCGGAGCAGCACTGCCTTGGCACCCGCCTCGGCCTCGACCGCGGTTGCCGCGATGACGCTGGCGCTGATGATTGGCGATGTTGCAGGCTCCAGGCGGCGCGGGTCCACGAGATGGTGTGCTTCTACGTCGCCAACTCGCCAGCGACGCCGGCTTGATGTCGACGTGGCCAAACCACCTCTCCCGAGATGCACGTTCACGGCCACCTCACCCCAGGGATCCTCGATTGATACGGTGGTTTCAGGGTTGTCGGACCTGACGTCGCCACCAGCTGAAACAACATCGGCGAGCCCCGCCGCGACAGCGAGATCTGCCGTCCAACCCTTGGCGATGCCACCGAGGTCGAGAAGCGTGCCGGGGCGACCTACGCACAGAGTTCCCGGAGACGTTCCAATCGTTGACGCCACTGATCGTCGAGACGGCGCCACGATCTTCGACCTCGGCAAAGGTGCGGTCATAACCCCACTCGATGACGGCATTGCCTACCGCGGGGTCGACGAGCCGCTCGGTCCGGGTGCGTAGATCCCATGCAGCCTGCAAACAGGCAGCCAACTCGCTCGAGACCAGCACCGACTCCCGGGGGTCGCGATTGAGCATGCTCAACTCGCTTGTCTCGTCGAATCTGCTGAAGATCCGCTCCGCTACTTTGAAGAAGGGCTCGACGTTGGACGGGTCGGCGCCAAGGGCAACGATCCGGGTGCCCATTGCCTCGAACTGGATCTCGATCATGATCCGCTGCTCACAACGCTGACTGATGGCCGGGACGTGGTGCTGCCGCCGGATGCCGCCGTCGAACCACCGCCACCGCTGCTGCTGCTGCTGGCCGTCCCCCCGCCGCCACCACCGCCACCACCCACGCTGACTGTCCGTGTGATGACCTTGGGGGCCGGAGGCGGAACCGGCGTGTATCGAATCACAACCAGCCCCGCTTCCGGGGGTGCGGGTACGGCAGCCAGCGGCTCGGGCACTTGTTGAACCGCAGCTTCCGGTTCCGGGATCGAAACGGGCTCGGTAGTCGTGGTGCCTTGCTCGGTCTGTGCTTGGACTGCAACTACTGATGTGCCCCAGGCGAGGGCGGCGCCGGTCCAGGCGATGATCCTCATCCAACGACTGGGAAAGAGTCTCTTCAACATCTCAGCCTCCTGCTGCGTTGGGATCGCCCTCGACCACGGTCAGCACTGCGCCGTGGTCGATGAGCACCCGGGTGACTGCGGGCGGTAGCTCGGCAGCCACAGCGGATTCGGGAGTGAGTTCGGCATAGCCGTTGGCCTGGAGCACCCTCACTACCGACGCGTTCAGCTCCGTGACATCGAGATTGGGAACCGTTGCCACAACCATCGTGGTCGGCGGAGCCGGAGCCGTTGTAGAAGTCACCCACCGCGGTCGGTGCTGCCGGATCCTGCTGGGGAGTGGTCAGCAACCAGGCCACCGGGATAAGACCCATCACAGCTACCACGAGGGCGGCCAGCAGCGACACGGTGCTCTTGGACAAATCAGCCATCAGTCGTCGTACTCTCCGTGATCGTCGCCGCCGTCGTGCCCTTCGTGATCGTCGTCATCGGAGTAGCTGGTCCTGGTTGCCTGATCGGCGGCAGTGCGGGCCTCGGCGAGCTTGGAGAGACCGTCTTCGTACCGACCGGAATCGGCGAGCGTTGCCGCTTCTGCGACGAGCTTGGTGGCCAGATCGATCTTCGCTCCGTGGGCACCGTCCTTGATGGCTGCGTTAATGTACGCAACCGTCGCGGCGTACTCCGATTCGAACTGGGCGGAGAGTGCGTTCACTGTTGTGGTCGTCGTGGTCGACGCCGAACCTGCATCAGATGAGCTGCTCCCCGAGCCTGCGGCAACCGTCACGGTCTCCACAACCGGCTCGGGAGCAGGTTTGCCGGGCAGACCCATCCCCTCGCTGTCACAGATCGCACGGAGCGAATCCAGAGCGGCCTGTTCCAGTGGGCTGATGGTGCCTCCGGATTCCTTGTCTACGAGGCTCAGGCCCTGCTCACCGCAAGCGGCGGCGAGATCCGCGGCCGACGCGATCTCGGGGGCGATCGTCGTTTCCACCGTGGTGGTGGAGGTGGTGGTGGTCTCGTTCAGCGTTGTCTCAGTGGCCGCAACGGTGGCAGCCTCTGCCGGTGTGTCCGGTGAGACCAGGGCAACGGCTGCAACCGCACTCAGCGGCACAAGCAGCAACCCGATGATCAGGGAGGCGGAGAATCTCGATCCTCCACTCTTGGTCTTGGGGCTCAACGTTTCATCTCCTTGATTGCGGGCGGTATTCCTACCTGTCCCCGCAATCGTGCATGAAGCTGCGTTAAGCCATCGCTAACGGTCGGGAAAACGCCGGGTAAACCTCAGACCGGTTCCGCGTGGCGCTACGGCCTTTGATAGCGGGCGATGTAGCCGGGGATCGGAACATCCACCCGAGACGCAACATCGGTCACCGGATCGGCCGCGGCCATGTGGACCGGGATCACGCCCGCCCAGATCGGGAGGTCGTAATCATCCGCGTCATCCTTGGGCCCACCATTTCGCACTTTCGCCGACGCCTCGCTCACCGGCAGACGCGACAACAAGCGTGCTCTTCATCTCTCGATCAGTCACCCGGCGAGAATCCGCCCAGCGTCCGGGAATAACGTGGTCGGTGATCGCTTCGAGCGCTACCCATTTCTCATCGGGATCGTCAACCACCCGTGGAGACCCGAACACGACCACGGAACGGTAGTTCAGAGAATTGTGCAAAGCGGCTCTGGCAACAGCGATTCCGTCGACGATGGTCACACTGACACTGATGTCGTCACCGTTGCGCATCGAGCGCAGCATCCGACTCGCCGGCGAGCCGTGCAGGTACAGCACACCACCCACCCTGGCGTGGATGGTCGGGATCACGATCGGGCTGCCGTCCACGACAAACCCGACGTGACAGATCAACGCCTCGTCGAGGATCACCTCGATCAGGTCGCGGTCGTAGCTGGCTCGTTCCGGGAGGCGATGAACCTCGGTTCGCTTGCTAGGCGCCTGTGACATCTGAGAGAGCGTAGGTGTGCCAGTAATGTGACGCAATGGCCCCATCACCACCCCATTCGATGTTCGCCAGGCTCTACGACCTGTTAATGATCCCAAACGACCGCTTCGGGCTTCGCCATCAGCGAGCCAGGCTGTGCAGCGACGCGACCGGGAAGGTGCTCGAGATCGCCATCGGCACGGGGCTCGATATCCCTCACTATCGGAGCGCCGAGACCATCGTCGGCATAGACAACCATCGCGGCATGTTGCATCGGGCGATTCGCAGAACCTGGGAAAGCAAGATCCCGGTTCTGCTCGTTGCGTCTGATGCGCACGAGCTGCCTTTCGCCGACGGAACATTCGACACGGTCGTTGTTGCGTCTCTCCTGTGCACTATCAAGGATCCTGCCGCGGCGCTCGACGAGTTCTCCCGGGTGACGGCACCAGGCGGGAAGCTGCACTTTCCTCGAGCACGTCCGCTCCACCGCGCCGCGCACCGCCCGCTTCCAGGATCGATTTGCCGGTGTCTGGGAAAAGGTTTCGGGAGGATGCAGAGCCAACCAGGACACCGTGACGATTCTCCGAAGATCTCCCTGGTCGGTTGATCAGATCTGGTCGTCGGAAACCGGGGGTCTCATCCAGGGAACGGCGACCCGGACCTAGAGACGACCCGCATCCACGATGCGCTGCAGGAATTGTCGAGTCCGTGGCTGCTCGGGCGCAGTGAAGATCTTCTCAGGTCTTCCCTTCTCCAGGATCACCCCGGCGTCGAGGAAACACACCTGATCGGCGACGTCGCGAGCGAATCCCATCTCGTGGGTGGCAACGACCATCGTCATACCCTCTTCCTTGAGGCCGCGGATCACTCCGAGCACCTCGGCAACTAACTCAGGGTCCAGCGCTGACGTGACCTCGTCGAACAGCATCAGCTCCGGACTGAGTAGCAAGCGCACGGACCACAGCAACTCGTTGCTGCTGACCACCCGAGAGACGATCCGGGTACTCGTCGATCTTGTCCAGCAGACCGAATTGCGTCGAGCAACACATGCGGCCGCGCGACTCGGCCTCTACCTCGACTCACCCCGTGCACCTTCACCGGGCTGAGAGTGATGTTCTCGAGCACGGTCATGTGTGGGAACAGATTGAATGCCTGAAAGACGATCCCCATCCGCTGACGCACATCGTTCGGGTTCACCGAAGAAGTCGTAATCGGCTCACCATCGAGCCTGAATCTCACCGTCGTCGATGTCGACCAGCAGGTTGATACACTTCAACAGCGTGGATTTGCCAGATCCCGACGAGCCGATCAAACAGACCACCTCATGCGAGTTGACGGTGAGGTCGACGTCGCGCAACACCACCTTGTCGTCGAAGGCCTTGGAGACATTGCTGATTTCTAGCTTCGGGGTGGTCATGTGCTCATCACCTGTCTGCGACGACGATCCCGCTCCGTGTACCAGTCGGTGAAGCGAGCTACCGGGACACTGATGGCAAGGAACAGCACTGCGGCAACCACGTAGCCCGTGTAGTTGAACGTGGAGGCTTTGTAGATGTCCGCCTCCCGCAGGCCCTCACGCACTCCCAGCACAAAGACCAGAGCCACATCCTTCTGCAGACTGACAAAGCCATTGAGCAACGCAGGGATGACGTTGCGAATTGCCTGGGGAACAATCACATAGCGCAAAGATTGGACCTGGGTGAGCCCCAACGAGCGCGCCGACATGCGCTGGCTCTCGTGCACCGAATCGATGCCGGCCCGGTACACCTCGGCGGTGTAGGCCGAGTAGCTGATGACCAGAGCGGCAACACCCCAGAACATCTCGCTCGTGGGCACCCCCTGCAACTGGAGCGCCGGGATACCGAAGCCCATCAACAAGATCAACAGCAGCATGGGGATGCCGCGGATCAGATCGATGTAGGTCACCACGATGGCGCGCAACGGGAAGAACGCCGGGCCCCGCAGCGAGCGAATCATCGCAAGGATCAGCGAGAACGAGAGGATGAGCACCTCGGCGACGACAAACATCTGGATGTCCAGCCAGAAGCCGGAAAGAACATTGGGGAATGAGTCCTTGGCGTGCTTCCAAGAAAAGAACTGGCGCTGTACCGCGGGCCAGGCGTCCGAGGTGAGGATGAGCCAGAGGAAGAGCCCGAGGAAAACGACGGTAGAGAGGGCAGCGATCAGAGCGCCGCGACTGCCCTCCTCGCGATGGCGCCCGGTTCGCCGGGGCCACAGTTGCTGTGGGCCCCGGCGAACTACATCGTCAAGCGGTGCGCCGGGCGTTGTGATCGGCTACTCCGAGATCGTGACTATGTCACCGCCCTGGGCAAGCCACTCAGCTTCGAGCTGATCGAGCACGCCCTGGTCCTTGAGGGTGGCGAGCGCCTTGTTGACACATGGCACCAGCGCGCTGCCCTTGGCGAAGAGCATGCCGTACTGATCAGGATTCTGGGCTGGGCGCTCGAACTGGGCGACGATGATCCCATCTGCACCCTGATCGGGGATCTGCACTGCGGTCATGTAGTAGGCGGTCGGCAGATCAACCACGATCCCGTCGAGCTGGCCTGCGATCAACGCCGAGATCGCATTGACGTTGTCGTCGTACACCGAAGCCTGAACACCGATGACATTCTCGATGAAGTCGAAGCTGGTCGTGCCAATGGCCGCTCCCAGCTTGGCATCTGCCAGGTCGGCGAGTGTGGTCGCTCCGATCACCGGGCTGTCCGGCGAGAGCCACAAGCGCCTGCCGGGTCGTGTAGTAGCGGATCGCTGAAGTCAACGGCTTCTTTGCGTTGGTCCGTGATCGAGTACTGCTGGATGTTGAAATCCCAGTCCTTCGGCCCCGGGGCGATTGCCTCGTCGAACCCTGTGCGAACGAACACAACCTGGTCGTCGGTGAACCCCATCTGTTCGGCGAGCGTCATAGACGAGTGCACCTTCGTAACCGGTCTTCGACTCGGGAACATCAAAGTTGTCGTCGCCAACGCCCATCCACGGCGGGAATACCGGCTCGCCGGTCGCCACCGTCAACTGTCCGGGAGTTGACCAGCGCAAGGTTGTCGACAGCGCAATCATCAACCGGCGCTGCGGTTGTCGTCAGCCGGCAGCCGCTCCGGTGCGGTTGCAGGCAGCGGTGGTCATCCGGCAGCCGTCGTTTCAGGGGCAGCCGTCGTCTCGGCTGCGCCGTCGTCGCTGTTCCCTCCGCAAGCACCCGCCACAAGCGCCAGTGCGGCGAGCACGACTACCACCCGCCTCCAGCCTTTGGTCGTGAGTCATATTTCCTCCAAACTCGATCCGGCGAGCTTAGTGCCGCAGACCCGGAGATCTAGCTCTCGCCGTCGAGAACCTCGGCGAGATACATCGAACACGGCCGGGTCTGTTGAAGCATGTGGAGCCGCCCGCAACCAGTCGCCACGCAGCGAGACGGTGATCTCTGCCTCGTCCAGCCGCTGCATGGTCACCGTTGCCGGCTCATCTGGGCAAGCTGGAACGACAGGATCCCCGACCGCTCGGCATCGTCGTTCCACGGATCCAGCACCACGCCGCCGGCCTGCGGACAACATCCTCGATAGCTCTGGCGTTCTCCATGACCGCCGGCATCGATAGACAACCATGCCCTCTGATTCGATGATGTCAATGGCGGCCGCCATGGCGACGGCGCCGAAAAAGGACGGGCCACCATCGTGAAAGCGCTCCGCATCGTCACGGGCGCGGTGCGGCGGCAATTCATCCCAGTCGAATGAGTCCTCGACACCCCACCAACCGGTCAGCGTCGAGTGCAGCATCTCGATGGACGCGGGACGACACGGCCATCAGGCCCGGTGCCAAACCCCGCCCGCAGCCACTTGACGCCGGTGGCCGCGATCACGTCGGCGCCGCTGAGATCCAGAGCACGACACCACCGAGACCCTGGGCGGCGTCGACAACCAGCAGTGCATCATCGGCAAGCTCACGGAGTGACGCCGAGGTCGGGCCGAAAGCCGGACGAGATAGTCAACGGCACTGACTGCAATGGCGCGGGTCTCGTCGTCGACGGCATCGCTGAGAGCACCTGCGGTCACCCTGCGGTCCGGCGACTCGATCGATCCGCACCTCGGGGCCGCCCATCCCTGCCGCTCGTCAGCCATGGATAGAGGTTGGTGGGGAACTCGTGAGACGGGAACGACGATGTTGCCGCCAAATGGGGCAAGCCCAAAGGCGACATGAAACAGTGCCGTCGAGGTGTTCGGTACCGTCGTCACCAATTCGGGCTCGACACCCAGGAACCGGCCGAATTTCGCCAATGCTGCTTCATACCTGCCGAGCATCACGGGCCCGACCGGTCCTTCCGGCTCGGAGACTCTCGAATAGGCCTCAGCGACAGCATTGCGAACTCGCAGAGAAGGTGGCCCGATCGCAGCGAAGTCGAGGTAGCCGATCGGCTCGGAGAACTCATTGAGGTATGAGGTGCTGACGGACATCGGGCGCAGGGTAGACCACCGAAGCGACAACATCGGCCGTGAGCATCAATGAGACGCATGAGCACGGCACCCCGAACCGGTTCCATGAATCGCATCCGGACCGGATCGTCCAACACGCTGCTAGCCGGAACTCGTCCTATGCTGCATGTGCCTCGCTGATGCTCGTCCTCGTCATAGCGAGTCCTTGCTGCTTGCGCTGCATCTGCGCTCCGAGCGATTCTGCAGACTACAGCTACGACTCCGACCGTGCTCAGCCGCTCCCCGACATCGAGACCCAGAGCACCACGACGTTGCCACCCACGGATGCGACGACCACGACCCCGGCGCCGAGACCACAACGGCCACGACGGTGCCGACGGGCTTGGTTCCTGCAAGCGTCGTCGGGCCAACCCTGGGGTGCGGTCAACGGCCTCACCATGTTCCGGGGCAAACCCACCAGGACTTACTACGGCACCGGCCCGATACCGGACGGCCTCGATGTGCTGTGGCGCTTCCCCGACAAGGCTATGTGTGGGAACTCTCCGGTGGGTGGCGAGCCGGTCGTCTGGTGCGGCAACGGGTTGGACCGGCCAGCCGGTGGTGTGGGAACGCCCGGACGGGGTGACAGAGGTGATATTCGGCGCCTATGACAAGAACATCCACTTTGTCAATGCCGCAACAGGTGAGCGGACCCGTCCCGACTTCTACATGGGGGACATCATCAAGGGATCGGTCGTCCTCGACCCCGACGGCTATCCCCTCTTATACGTCGGCTCCCGCGACTCTCGCTACCGCATCATCGCCCTCGATCGTGACGTGCCGACGGAGTTGTGGGGGCTCGACGCCGCTTCGGTTGCCGGCATTTGGAACAACGATTGGGACTCGAGCGCAGCCATAGTCAACGACATGCTCCTCGAGGGTGGCGAAAACTCCTGGTGGTTTGCGGTAAAGCTCAACCGTAAACGGGACGAAACAGGTCTGGTGACAGTTGAACCCGAGATTCTGTACGAGACTCCAATGTGGACCGACCAACTGCTGGCCCAGGTTGGCAGACAGCAGTCCGTCGAGGATTCGACGGCTGTGTTCGGCGATACCGCCTACGTCGCCAACAGCGCCGGGCGGGTCGTCGGCTTCGACATCTCCGATGGTGATTGGAGCAAGGACCGCATGGTTTTCGACTTCTGGATGGGTGACGATGTCGATGCTTCGATCGTGATTGACGGTGATGGCAAGTTGTACGTCGCAAGCGAAATCGATCTCGCCACTTCACGCGGTGCCGAGGTCGGCCAGCTCGTCAAGCTGGACCCGACCGGGACGATCCGCTCGTGTGGAGCATCGACGTCCCATCGGTTGGCGGGCTCGACGGGGGAATCTGGGCAACACCGGCATTGGCCGGTGACATCCTCTACGCCATCACCAACACCGGTGATCTGTTGGCAGTGGACACGGCAGATGGGTCGGTGGTGTGGCAGCGACACCGTCGGTGCCGCATGCCTGGTCATCGCCGGTCGTCGTCGACGACACGCTCATGGTCGCCATCGACTGCGAAGTCGACTCCGGTTTCCGGGCATACGACATCTCCGACACGGCGTCAACCCGAGCAGCTCTGGGAGTCGCGGGTCACCGGTGGCTGCATCGAGTCAACCCCGGCCGTCTGGAACGGAATGATCTTTGTCGGATCGCGTGACGGATATTTCTATGCATTGGGAGCGAGCTAGTGGCTAGCCAAGTCCAGTACATCCGCTGGTATGGCAGTCGGCCAGGGCTTCCTCGGGTTCGGACTGGTTACGGTCGGCGTCGTCGCTTCCCTCGCCACCGTGCTGGCCTTCTTCGGCTCGACATGGTGGCTGTTCGATTCGCCGCCAACTTCCGGGCTCACCTGGCGGTCATGCTTGCTGCATCGTCGCACTCGGCTATGCGTTGTTGTTCTCCAAGGCGACTGGCGTTGTTCTTCATGCTCATGGCGGGGTCAACGCAATCGTGCATCCTGCCGCTGTACATCGGCTCTCCGGCGCCTGCGACGGGCAACCGATAGCCTCACCGTCGTCAGCTTCAATGTCGATCAGAAAGCCTCCATCCGCGACAGTACGGCGTACGGCTGGATCAGCACCGTCGATCCAGACATCGTCGTGCTGACCGAGGCCACAGAGGCGTGGACTCGGGTCCATCGGAGAACGCCGGCGCCGTACCACTACGCTCAACGATCTTCCGATCGACAGAACCTTCGGGATCGCTGTGATGGCGCGCGAGAATCTCGATGTGGAGCTCATGCAGGTAACCCAGGTCAGGGATTCTCTGCCAGGATCGTCGCCTCGATCGGTGACCAGCCGATCGTGATCTATGCGGTGCAATCGCGCGTCGCGAGCAACGAGAAGGATGCTGCAACTGCAGCAGGAGTACATCGCCGAGGTCGCCAGCCTTGCCAGAGAGGAGACCGATCCCACCATCGTTGTCGGCGATTTCCAATCGAGCCCATGGTCGCATACCTTCCAAACGCCTGCTCACCGATGCTCATCTCGTTGACTCCCTCATAGGCTTTGGCATTCAGACGACGTGGCCGGCGAACCGGTGGGCATTCTTCCGGCTTCCGTTCGACAATCTGGTTCACTCCGAGGACTTGACAACTGTTGACCGCTACCTCGGCCCGGCGTTCGGGACCGACCACCTGCCGATCGTGGTGACCCTGGCGATGGCTGCATAGCCGCAACGAGGGTCTGGAAGAAGGCGTAGCGGGCTACTCTTCTCGCCCATGCTGTACGACTACACCGCCACCACCGCCGATCTTGTCGTAAGAATCGGCGAGGACGCCATTGCCCGTGCCGAGGCTCTTGTCGAGTCCGCCGTTGCCTCGTCCCCGAGGACCTGGCAGGACACCATCGAGCCTCTCGAGGAAGTAGGGACGATCCTTGGCGAGGCCTACGGTCGATCACCTTTCATGGCACGGGTTCACCCGGACCGGGAAGTGCGGGACAACGCAAACGCGGTTGGCGAACGGCTGACAAAGTGGGGCACCGACCTCATTTTCAGGACCGATCTGTACGAGGCGGTCCGGGAATACAGCGAAACGGACGAGGCCGGGGCCCTCACCGGGCTCGAGGCGCGGCTCGTCGAGCATTGGCTGCGTGATTTTCGTCGCGCCGGGCACGAGCTCTCCACGGAGGACCGTGCCGAGCTCCAGCGCCTGCAACAACGACTCATCGAGCTGCAAGTTGCCTTCTCCAGAACCTCGATGAGTGGGATGACTACATCGAGGTCACCCGGGATGACCTGACAGGCCTCCCCGAGGATTACATCAACGGACTGACCGCAGGAGACACCGCAGGCACCCTGAAAGTCGGAATGGCTTATCCCGACTACATCCCGTTCATGGAGCAAGCGGAGCGGCGGGATCTGCGCAAGACGATTCAGTACAAGTTCTGGAACCGCGCTGCGGAGGCTAACGACCCACTCCTCGCCGAAGCCGTCGGAATCCGTGCACGGATGGCGAGCCTGTTCGGGGTACCCACGTGGGCACACCACGCCATGGAAGACAAGATGGCCCGCACCCCCGAGGCCGTCGCCGCCTTCTACGTGTCGCTGATCCCGAAACTGTCGAAGAAGCGCGACAATGACATCGCGGTCATGACCGCGATGCTGAGGCAAGACACCGGGAGCATTATCCACCGAGGAATCGGTGGCGATGTCCTCCAGTCGTGGGACAGCGGCTATTACGGGACCCAGCTTCGCAAACGTGACTACGGCATCGACCAGAACGAGGTCGCCGCCTACTTCCCCCTCGAACTTGTCATCGAAGGCATGTTCGAGATCACCGGTGAGGTGTTTGGCCTCGAGTACCGGCGGGTCGAGGAGGCCAGCGCTTGGCATCCGGATGTCTATCTCTATGAGATCCGCAACGCTGGTGGCGACGAGCCAATCGCCTACTTCTACGCCGACCTCTTCCCCCGGGAGGGGAAATTCGGCCACGCTGCGGCCTTCCCGATCACCACAGGATTCCTCCGCAAGGACAACACGTACGAGAAGCCCGTTGCGGCAATCGTGGCCAACTTCACCAAGCCGACGGCAACTACACCGTCTCTCCTCAAGCACGACGAAGCGCTCACGCTCTTTCATGAGTTCGGCCACGTCCTACATTTCTGCCTCACGACGGTCCCTCTGAGACGGTTCGCCGGGTTCGAGACCGAATGGGACTTTGTCGAAGCCCCATCGCAGATCATGGAACACTGGATGTGGCAACCCGAGGTTCTGCAACGGTTTGCCAGACGTCACGACACCGGCGAGACGATCCCCGATGATCTCGTCACACGATTGGTTGCCGCACGAGACCTCAATGTCGCGGTGTTCACTACGCGGCAGATGTTCCTCGGTCAATTCGACCTCAACCTCCACGCGGTACCGGGACCCGTGGACATCGACAAGGCATACCGGGACGCCTACCGGATAACCGGATTCGAGTTCTACGAAGACACCCACTTCGGCGCCAGCTTCGGCCATCTGATGGGTGGCTACGACGCCGGCTATTACGGCTATTTGTGGTCGAAGGTGTACGGCGACGACATG
>CAVZRA010000007.1:0-222760 GCA_963777645.1 uncultured bacterium
TCGACCACGTTGCTCGGGTTGAAGGTGTCCGCACCGGTTCTCCTGGGCCCGGTCGGCGTTCTGTCGATCGTTCATCAGGACGCCGAACGGGCGGTGGCTCGTGCCGCTGCTGCCGTCGGGCTGCCGATGGTCCTGTCGACCGCCTCGAGCACCGATCTCGAGACGATTGCCTCGGACCTCGGCGACGTACAAGGCTGGTATCAGCTGTACTGGCCCAGTGAGAGCACTGTGGCCGCCTCTCTGGTGCGTCGGGCCGAGGAAGCCGGGTATCGGGCCATCGTCGTCACGGTCGACACGTGGCAACTCGGCTGGCGCCCTCGAGACCTCGAGACCGCATACTTGCCCTTCCTGCATGGCGAAGGGATCGCCAACTACATCAGCGACCCCGCGTTCTGTGCCGGACTTGCCGTACCGCCGGCAGAAGATCTCAGCGCTGCGGTGACGCACTTCCTGGGGATGTTCAGCAACCCCGCCTTGAAGTGGTCTGACATGTCGTGGTTGCGGGAGCAGACGTCGCTGCCGATCGTGGTCAAGGGCTTGCAGCACCCCGAGGACGTCCGCCGGGCGGTCGATTCGGGTGTCGATGCCGTGATATGCAGCAATCACGGAGGCCGTCAGGTCGACGGTGCAGTGGGCTCACTCGATGCGTTGCCTGCGGTAGTGGAGGCTGCCGGCGATCTACCCGTCTTGTTCGACTCGGGGATCAGGACCGGCGCCGATGCGGTGAAAGCCCTGGCTCTGGGAGCACGCGCTGTGCTGCTCGCTCGGCCCTGGGTGTACGGTCTTGGCCTTGGGGGACAGGAAGGTGTGGAACATGTCCTGAGGGGATTTCTCGCCGACTTGGATCTTCAACTCGGGCTGTCCGGTCACTCCCGACCGGCTGAACTCTCCCTGGAGTCTCTGCGACGTACTTGAGGCGTATCCGGAATCGATGGATGAGTAGTCGGAGCCTTTCTTCCCCCGTGTGTTCTCGTGGCACTGCTCGGTCGGCCAACCAGTCCCAGGCTTCCTCGACTTCGTCGTGGCCCAGAATCCAACTCAAGCCCACAGCGGCCCACACTCGGGCTCTGGTGCCCTTCCATGAGCATGGAGAAGGCCCAACGCGTGTGACCGCGTCCGGTGAGGTCAGCGCTCAGAAGCACTGAACTTGCGTTCAGCGTGTACGCACGAAGCGCTACGCAAAACCTGGGATCCCTTCATCTACACACATCACTACGACATCCATGACGATTTCTACGACTCATGGCCGGCCAACCACCCGCGTCGTTCCGGCGACGCCACCCGGAACCAGTACTGGGAAGCCAAGTTCGTATCTAGCAACCGCGTCCCGAATGACTTTGAAACGGTAGACGACCTGACAACGGTTTGAGGCGCTCTTCGAAGTCGAGAGGAACCGAACTGGGCGTTGCGCGCACGTGTCAAAGAGAGTCCAAGAATTCCGCCAACTCCGTTATCTCGCCGTTGCGTTGGTTCGCGTTCTGTCCTGTTAGGGCCACGCGGACCTGCCCGGGGCAGGTCCGTTGGCGGTTTCCTGTGGAAATTGCATTGTTGCCAGGCATCTCAGTTCAGGAACTGTCCTGCCAGGCCCACCGATTGCGCCCGCGTTCGATTCGGCCCATGGGGTGCGGACCCTCGGAAGTTGGAGGGGAGCTCAGCTGCCGACGAGCAGGTTCTCATCGAGGAACCCGATGACTCTCTCTTCCCATTCGGCAGGCGCAACTTCGAGTCCCTGAGTGTGGCCCGCACCCGGGACGCCCCACACCTCGACCGAGCCAGGGGCACTGGACTGTATATACCTGGCAGCGTTGCCTTCGTCGCTGACGTTGTCGGCCGTGATCAGCAGCAAGGGCCTGGGCGCGATGCGTGACGCGGCGTCGCGCAGTGCGATCGGCGGCCCGGCATCGGTGAGGACATCGGTGATACCAAATCTGACCGTGTCGACGAGACGCTGCACCCGGCCCTGGAAACCGTAGACGTCGGGCAGCCACGCGTTATCGGCGGCGGTACGTCCTGTGGCCCCCTCGGCCACCACGGCATTGGCCCGATCATCGAGTGCGGCTGCTCCGATTGCCTCTTCGCCGCCCATGGACATTCCGACGAGCGCGATGCGATCATTCTCCACGTCTGGGTTGTCTACCAGCCATTGGATCGCAGGAAGCGTGTCCTGGTCGCCGAACCAGCCGAAGTCCATGCCGCGACCCTCGCTGTCGCCATGGCCGCGGGCGTCGAAAGTGAGTATCCCGTATCCGTTGGCAGCCAGGACCTCCATCTCGTCCAAGAGGGAGGATCGTGTGGATCCGGCACCGTGAAGAAGCACGACTGCGGCCCCGTTGTGGGACGGCAGGTACCAGGCGGCGAGGGTGATGTTGTCCTCCGTCACCAGGTCCACGTTCTCGTAGGCGAGGCCGCGCGACGCCGGGGTGTCACCGATTTCGGTGGGCGGGACGTTGGTGGCGGCGACTGCGACGGAGAGCGTTAGGGCAGTGAAGCCAACGAGGACGACGAGCCCGAAACCACTCAGCACTCTTCCCCAGAGCCGGAGGCGGGGGGCAAAATCGAGATAGCCGAGTACCGCGAGCACAACGCCGCCAACCATCAGGACGGCTCCAGCGATCGACGTCATGGTCAATCCCGTCTTGGTGAGCCACGGAGGCGCGATACCAACTCCGACTCCGAGCGCTGGGAGCCCGATCGCCAGAGTGACCGTGCTCTGCAGCCGTGGTCGCGGACTTGCTACGAGCACTCTGGCCGCACCCGAACCGAGCAGCGCTGCCACCGCCGCCCGCAACAGGATCCACGGGGCCGACCCGGCACGACCCACGAGCCAGATAGAGGCGAGCGTGACTGCGACGATGGTCCAGATTCGGAGCCGGCGGAGAGTGGTGCCCATATCGCGGAATGATCATTCGAAGTGTCCTTCTCGGCTAGTGCCAAATGACGACTCCTGGGCGATCCTTCGGCTCTGCGGGACCCCTGATGCTCTCCGTGGCGGACAACCGGTCCGGGATCCATTGGGAGCGGTCGATGCGAGCCGCCAAAGATCGCATGGTTGCCAGCGGCCTATCGCAACCCGTCAGCCTGCAAGAACTGTCACCTCGTGCCGGCCCGGCCCACGCGACAGTTCGCGTTCCGTCCCTTCCGGGCCCCCTATGGCTACCCGAAGCATCACTGGGAATGGAGCGATCCGGTCTGCGCGTCCTGAATCTGTCCACGCTCGCGGCGGAGTGAGTTGGCTACGGTTGGGACGCGTGCGACTCGACGGGAGGTTCGCAATCGAGGCGACAAAGACCCTGAAGACCGACTACCTGGTCGTCGGCGCTGGGGCCATGGGTATGGCTTTCACGGACGCGTTGATCGACCACGCTGATGTGCATGTCACGCTCATCGACCGGCGACATGCCGCAGGCGGGCACTGGGCGGACGCCTACCCGTTTGTCCAACTCCATCAGGCGTCCCTGTTCTACGGGGTGGCGTCAACCGCCCTCGGTCGGGGCGCCATTCAGCGATCCGGGCCGGAGCGGGGCCTCCACGAGCGAGCCCGCCAGTCGGAGATAATGGCGTATTACGACGACATCCTGCATCGCCGTTTCATCGATTCGGGTCGGGTCACATTCCTCGGAGGAAGCGAACACCGCGCACAAGGCTCCTCGCACGTCGCAACTTCCTTGGTCTCGGGCGACACCGTGGAGATCAAGGTGCGACGGCGCGTCGTCGACGCCACGTACCTGTCACCGACGATCCCGGCAACGACACCTCCGCCGTTCGAGGTGGCAGACGACATCCGTGTTCTCCCGATCAACGACCTCGCCAAGCTGGCCACGGCCCCAAAGGGCTATGTGATCGTCGGATCCGGCAAGACGGCCACAGACGGGATCGTGTGGCTGCTGCGCAACGGTGTTTCGCCGCATCGCATTGTCTGGGTACGCCCCCGGGACCCGTGGATGCTCAACCGCGCCGTTGTCCAGCCCGAGCCCTCGGTCGGTCTCGGGCTCGCCGCGGACACCATGACGGCGGCCGCGAACGCTACGACACTCGACGATTTCTTCCTCCGCCTCGAGGCTGCAGGCGTGATGCTTCGGATCGACCAGGCTGTCATGCCCACGATGGCCAAGACCCCCACCCTCGGCACCTGGGAACTCGACCTCCTCCGATCCGTCGAGAACGTGGTCCGCCTTGGACATATCGCACGCGTCAACCACCGCGAGATCATCTTGGACGGTGGTTCCGTTCCACTCCCGCACGGGTATGTCGTTGTGCACTGCGCTGCCTCGGGACTGCAGTACCCGGCGCTGGTCCCGATCTGGGGAGCCGACAGGATCAGACTCCAGACGATCCGAGCGGGCTTCCCGTGCTTCTGCGCAGCCCTCGCCGGGTATGTGGAGGCAACCCGCGACGACGACCGGGAACGCAACAGGCTATGTCCGCCGAACACCCTGTCCGACGACATGGTTACGTGGGCACGTATGCAGGTTCGTGGAACCGTTGCCGCGAGCATCTACGGCGCTGAACCGGATATCGCCGACTGGGCCAACAGCTGCGCCCTGAACCCGGCGAAGATCGAACCGTCACAACGCGACGACCCGGCGGTGCGGGCAGCCGAATCGCGCCTTGCCGACCATGCCGACCGTGGGCTTGCTCGTTTGGCTGAACTCGCCAACGAGCCATTGTCGAACGTGAGCAAGATCTGAAGGTCGGGGCTGGGCGTAGCTGATTCATGGTTGTGATGGCACCACGCAGACATGGAGCCTGACCTGTAGCTGTTGGTACTACCTGTACTCTCCGCTGACCACCGCCGGGCCAGCGTCACAGCCAACAGGCATTCACACCGCATTCTTGACAGTCCCGTACTGGGAAAGAGACGATTCCGGGAGCGTGACCGTCGAACTGCGCCGACGGCCCAAGCTAGCTACCATTAAATGCAACACTGGAAATGAAAGGACGAGACGGCGCGACCGGTACTTACCGCCTCACCGTGACGTCGGGAGTGTGAGGCAGGTTGAGGCGACAGCGATGACGGGCCCAGAGC
Source organism: uncultured bacterium (assembly GCA_963777645.1). GTDB lineage: Bacteria > Actinomycetota > Acidimicrobiia > Spongiisociales > UBA5794 > JAAETI01. Next base: position 5,027 of record CAVZRA010000007.1, read on the forward strand.
CGTTGTCACCGTCGGTTTCGGGCATCGCGGCGTTCTGGAGGTAGACAAAGCCTGATTGAGACGCAACGCACGCTCCTACACCGGGTCTCGTTCATTGTGTTGGCTGTCGCGGCGGCGTTGTTGCTGAGCGGGTGCCCGGGTCCAGATCCGGCGTACTGCGATTGTCCCAACTTGATACGGACCGCGTCGTCGATCGATTGGATGGGTGATGGTTCGCCGCCAAGCGAAGTGACTGACGCTGGTGGCTCCTCACTTCAGGTTATCTTGTACTACGCGTCGTCGGCTCCGTATGAGAAGCAGCAGCAGGTAGAGGATCGACTCAAGTCGTTTCCGGATGTCTTCAAGATCGGCCAGGACCCGCAGGGCAGCGCTACCTTTGGTAGTGACAAGTGGTCGGTCTATGTCGGGGGTGCCAAGCTCGACGAGTCGACATACGCAGTGTCGATATTCGTCGAGACACCAGACGACGAGCACGCGGCCGAGGTGCTGGCTCCAATCGTCGAGGTGCTGGGCACTATCCCGCCTCAATGACACCCTGGGGTGACTTCGTCCTAAGAGGCTCATGTCGCCGATACGAGCCGATCGGTCTATTGGACGACGCAACGTGGCCGCGCGTATGGCTCTTAGGCGGTTTCTGGGGGCAGAATCGAAGAGGAGCCAGGATGTTGTGTCACACGACTATCGTACCGGCGGGTGGTGGCTCCGCTGGCAAGAGTGTGCGATGACAATCGGTGATCGGCTCTCCGGTGCCGCGGTTGGTCTGTCCCTAGTCGTGATCGCCGTTCTTATCTACCGCTTTCGGGATTGGCTCTAACGCATCTGGCGAATGGGTGGCTCGTTCTTGTACCCGCTGTCGAAGAGGGCCCATGACGTGACGCTCGCCATCTGGGCGGTCGCAATTGGTGTCGTGGGCTTGGCGGTCATTGTCTTCTCGCTGGTGATAGCTGGGCATTGACCACACTTCGCGGGACTCCACGTCACGCGGCTCACATCCCTGCGACCGCCAGCGCTGGCCAGACAGGGCAGAGACAGGGGCCGAGGTACAGATCGGCCGCGTCGATGCCGAGTGGATCGGTGAGGATGTGATGGTGCTTGGTGGCGATCGGCATCGTTCAGTTTTCCCACCGTGCCACAGCCATGCGGGACATTCCGACGAGCGCGAGGCGATCAATCCCCACGTCTGGGCTGTCTACCAGCCATTGGATGGTAGGAAGCGTGTCCCGGTCGCCAAACCAGCCGAAGTCCATGCCGCGGCCCTCGCTGTCGCCATGGCCGCGGCGTCGAAAGTGAGGTCCCAGAACTGTCACCTCATGCCGGCCCGGCCCACGAGACAGTTCGCGTTCCGTCCGTTCCGGGCCCGTTGTGACTACCCGAAGCGCCACTGGGAATGGAGCGATCCGGTCTGCGCGTCCTGAATCTGTCCGCGCTCGCGGCGAAGTGAGTTGGCTACGTTGAGACGCGTGTGACTCGACTGCAGGTTCGCAATCGTGGCGGCACCGCTTCACACGACGTGGAGTGCGACCTGTAGCTGTTGGTCACCGGCGCCGGACCCAACTGGTGCTCCGAGCCAAGGGGCAGGGGAGTGAGCCAAGCGCGCTGCAGTGGGGTCTAGTCGCAGAAGTCCTTGACAGTCAGCGTGACTTCATGTCATAATGACTGACATGAACAACAGAGGTACCTACGAGAGCGAGCTGAGAGCCGAGCAGGTGGCGGCAACCCGGGCCCGGATCGTGGAGGCAGCCGCCGAGGGATTTGCGCCGTGGACGGTCGAGCTGCCGTTCAACAAGGTGGCGGAGCGAGCGCGCGTCAGCGTGCGTACGGTGTATCGCTACTTCCCGACGCAGCTGGATCTCCTCAACGCGGCCAGGAAGCACGTCGTCGAGCGCTCGGGTTGGCGGCCTGATGAAGTCGGGCCCGAGACCATCGGCCCGATGGCCGCACGGGCATTCGAGTATTTCGGCGAGTTGCTCGAGCGCGGCGGTCACGAGCCTGAAGCACAGGCGCCAGGGATGGAGGAGCTGCGCAGGCAGCGCCTGGAGGCCATGGAGCGAGTCGTGGCGCCATTCTCAAACGAAATGGATCCGGAGCATCTTCGGGGTGTGTGCGCTGTGCTTGCGGGCATGACCCGGGTGGAGTTCCTGCGGGGAATGTACGAGCAATGGGGCCTCACCGGGGCCGAGGCCGGACGCGCCGTCGAGTGGGCAGTCAACACGCTGCTCGACGAGCTGCGTCGCAATGCAAACAAGCAGGGGACGAAACCATGACCCACAGCACCACCTCAGAAGGCGACGCTATGCATACTCGTCGGCTCCGCGACTTGGAGCGGAGCGATGCTGCGGCAGCAGGACATAAGGCTGCCAACCTCGGTGCGCTAGCGAGGCTTGGACTACCGGTACCGCCCGGCGTCGTGATACCGGCCACGGAGACCGACGAGGGGCTGGCGGCAGCCGTGGCCGAAGCGCTATCGATTCTCGGCGACGTGCCCGTCGCGGTGCGATCCTCTGCCCTCGCCGAGGACCTCGAAGGAGCGTCCTTCGCCGGCCAGTACGAGACGCTGCTCGACGTCCGCGGCGCTGCCGCCGTCGTTGACGCAGTGCGCCGGGTACGCGCCGGAGCGAACGACGTACGCGTCGCCGCGTATCGGAGCGCCCACGGGCCCACCGGGCTGAGCGGCATCGCCGTCCTGGTGATGCCCATGGTTGAGTCGGAAGCCTCAGGGGTGGCGTTCACCGCGCACCCGCTCACCGGTGTACGCGAAGAAACGGTGGTGAGTGCAACAAAGGGCCTGGGTGAGCAGCTCGTCGGCGGCGAGGCGACCGGTGAACAGTGGATCGTACGCGACGGTCGTCCGTCGCGCGATCGACGTGCGTCTGTCGAGGTGCTCGACGGGCAGCAGGCCCTAGCCGTGGCGGAGCTGGCCCGCCGTGTCGAGAAGCACTTTGGAGGCGTGCCGCAGGATATCGAGTGGGCCTTCGCCAAGGGTGAGCTCTACCTCCTCCAGGCCAGACCCATGACCGCGTTGCCCGATCCGGTCGGGTGGGAGGCGCCCCTGCCCGGAGGGTGGACGCGCAACTTCCGGCTCGGCGAGTGGCTGCCCGAGCCGGTGACGCCCCTGTCTGCAACCTGGTTGCTTCCGTGTCTCGAGGAGAGCTTCGCGGCCGCGCAGCGAGTTTCTCTCGGCACCGAACCGCCGCGCCCGCTGCACGTGCTGGTGAACGGTTGGTACTTCTACAACCCGCTCGGGAGCGGCAACGCCTTGCAGTTGCTCGGCTTGTTGCGCAGGCCGCGCTACTTGTGGGGCTTCCTGCTCATGAACCGCAAGCCCGAGGTTCTGCACCACCTCGTCATCGAACCCGAGACCGTCAGATGGCGACAAGACATCCTGCCTCGCTACCGCGAGATCGTCGAGAGCGGTCTCCAGGAGGTGGAGACTGCCGACGAGGTGGCGCTCTCCGCGATGCTCGACCAGATCGCCGGCGTTGCGGGCGAGTACCTCTCCTCGATGACGTTCGTCGCCGGCCATGCCTGGAAGATGGAGAGCGTCCTGGCTGACTTCTACGGGCGTAACCTGCACCCGACGCTGGGCGGCAGCCACCAGCCACTGGTGGCAGGGCTCGTCGAACCGGGTCCACCGAAGCCTTGGGCCATACAGAGCTTCGACTGGTTTCGGCCGACCGCGGGTGAACTCGATTCCACCGAAACTGTGTCGACCCACAACCGCAGCTCGTTGATCGAGGCGCGTGAGCGTGCTGAGCGGGAGTGCCGGGACGCTCTCTCCCCACGGCTGCGCACCCGTTTTGATGTGATCCTCGAGCTGGCGCAACATTACGCGCTTCTGCGTGAGGAGCAGGTATCCGAGCTGACGCTCGGCTGGCCTCTGGCACGACGGGCGCTGCGTCGCCTCGGCGAATCGTGCGTTCACCGCAGCGTCATCGACCGCGCCGAGGACGTCTTCTTCCTCGAGCGAAGCGAAATCGAAGGCAACGAGTCGCGGATCTCGTCGGTAGCTGAGCGTCGTGAGGTCTGGGCACGCAACCGCAGGCTCGCGCCACCTCTGGTGATCGGAAAGCTCCCGACCATGATGACCAAGCAGCAGGCCAATGCCGTCGCCAAGATGCGGGCACCGGCCGAGGTCCAGGAGGGCATGCTCGAGGGCATGCCTGCAAGCGCCGGCAGTGCCACCGGCGTGGCCCGCGTGCTCCTGGACCTGGCGGATGCCGATCGGTTGGCGCAAGGTGAGATCCTGGTGACGACCGCCACAACTCCAGCATGGACGCCGGTCTTCGGACGCGCTGCGGCCATCGCGACCGATGGGGGCAGTCTCGTCGCACACGCCTCACTCGTGGCTCGCGAGTACGGGATTCCGGCTGTTGTCGCGCTCGGAGATGCCACGTCCAAGGTCCGCGACGGCCAGCGGATCACGGTCGACGGAAACACAGGTTTGGTGGAGATCCACGACTGAATGCCGTGTCAGGCGTTGTCGCTCGAATGAGATGCAGACTGGCCGAGCGTTGCGAGGTCGACATCGATTCCACCGATGGCAGATTGCTCACCTGCCGTCACGGGCTCTTGGCGTACAGGCAGCCGAAGATCAAATACGGTCCACCCGTCTTCACGGCGATAGACGAGCTCACCGTCCATGGCTCGTGCAAGATTTCGGCTCAGCCAGAGGCCAAGGCCGACGGACGCGTGGTTCACTCTGCCGGCAGCGCCACGGCCTAACGGTTCGAACACGACGGCCAGATCCTCGGCCGCGATGCCGGCTCCATCGTCGCGGATGAGAACGTGTCCGCCGCCGGACTCGTCTGCCTTCACCACCACATCGATCGTCTCGCCGCCGTAGCGCAGGGCGTTGGTGCACAGGTTCCGCACGATCTGATGCAGCCGCACCGGGTCTGCCAGCACCTCGACGTGCCCTGGAGCCGGACGATCTCTGGAACCATCAAGCCCGTAGCGCCGCAGGATATCGGTGATGGCCGTATTGAGATCGACGGTGTGGACGTCCAGATCCAATGCCTCGCGGTCGATGCGTGCCATGGTGAGCAGATCATCGATGGTCTCGAATGCCATGGTCGTCTGGGCCACGTTGATCTCGGCCATCTCGGCGAGCTCGGGGTTGGCCGTCCCGGTCAACGCCTCCTGGAGCATGCTCGACATGCCCAGCACCGGGGTCAAATCATTGCGGAGCTCGTGGGCGACCGTCCCGAGCACGTAGCCTCGTTGTACTTCGCCGCGTCGTAGCTCGTTGGTCGCGAGCATCAGGACGACGACGACCACGGCAACCGGTTGAAGGACGAGCAGATCGAAGAACCACTTGTCACCTTCGAGCAACTGGTTTGGGGCACCAACGACGAGTGCGACTCCCGCCATGACGAAGATCCCGACGAGGAGGAGGGCACGACGCCATCCATCGACCACGAAGGAGGCCAATACCACGAACATCATCGCAAACGCCATGATCGCGCTCGGTGAGCCGCCGAGCCATCCACTCAACAGCACGATTATGTCTATCGAGAGGCCGATTGCTCTGGCGGGCTCGGCCAACCGCCGTTCGTAGATCGCATGGCCGAGCCCGAGCACGGCCAATCCTGCGGGGACCGGTCCTGGCGCCCATCTGCTGGCGAATTCGATAAGCACAACAGCAGAGAGCCACGCGATCATCGCAGGCAACCGGAACTCCAGGAAAGCTCCCGAGATGCTGTGATCAACGAGACTGGGTGCGGATTCCCTCGAAATACTCAGTGTCAATATCGGTCGCGGCAAGTGCAACTTCATGACCCCGGACACGGGCCCGGCGCCGGGCAAGAGAGTTGTTGGCCCAAGATCGCTAGTCCTCAGAGCCCCTGCTCGTTGTGGCCGATGGTCGGAAGTCACAGGTAACGAGGCTGACCGACTTGCGTCGAGTCAGCATTGGGGGAAGAAGCCTGAGCTTCTTCCCCCAATCGGTCGGTGTGCGACGTCGAGCGTGCTATTCAGCGAACCGCTAGCCCCTGGGTATAGGTCGCCAGCCCACCGTCGGTGAATCCGAGCGAGGTGAGGCTGCCGTCGTGTCCGATGCGGAACGTCTCGATGCCACCGTTTCCCGGATTGAGCGCGTAGAGGAAACGGCCATCCTGGGAAACTCCTTCATCCAGAGTCGCCACACCAGTCGCCGCTGTGGCGTCGACGAGGGTGACCCGGCCACGCCTCGTCGCATCGTATGACGAGATCGAGCTACTGCCGGGGTTGGTGGTGTACACATTGCCGCGATCGTCGCTGGCGATCCAACACGATGCGGCCTGACCGTTGGTCACCGAGGCGCTGAGGACGTGCAGCCGGCCGTCGGCTCCGATGCGGTAGGAAGACACTGCTCCGTTGCCGCCATTCACTTCAACCACCAGAAGCCGGCCCGAATTCTCGACAACGAAGCCGAAGGGGGTGAGCCCGCTGCTGGGAGTGACGACGGGGCTATCAGACGGCACACCTCGCCACCTCAACTTGTAGACGAGGAGCTCATTGTCACCCTTGTCTGTGATGATCAGCTTGCGACCGGGACGGTCAAAGCCAACCTGCGAGAAGCTGCCGCTTCCCAGCTCACGGGTCGAGTCGGGGATGGGTCGGAGCTCGCCGCGGCTCAGGGTGAAGCCTGAGATGTTGGCGGTTCCGCCTGCGTTGAGCACGTAGACGCGGTTGGAGTGGATGGCCAGGCTCACTGGCATGGTGCCGCCAGAGTCGACCCTGTCGGAGAGCTCCAGACCATGAGAGGTGACCTGGAAGACGGATATGTCATTGCTACCGGCGTTGACCGCGAGCAGCCACCTTCCATTCTCAGATAGGACGAGCGAGTTCTGCGAGGCGAGCGGATCGACCCCGCCACCCGACCCGATTCCTCCGGTCGGGACTGTGTCTTTCATCTCCAGGGCGCCAGCCGCGTCTCTTGCGAAGACGACCACTGCGTTGCCGGAGGAGTCGTTGGTCATTGTGTAGACCGCGCCGACGGCATGGTGGCTACCTCCATAGCCATTGCTTGCCGACGCCGCAGGAACGGCGAAAGCAAAGCCGACGATCAGAGCGACCAGGGGAATAGTGGAGCGAAACAGTCTCTTCATTGTTGTTTTCCCTTCTGCTGACTGTTGGCTCGAGCTGCGAACGTCGACCGCGCACTTGCTCCTTCTCTCCGAGCCGACGATCGGGGTGTCGTCCCTCGACACCACATGTGCTCGTACCTCAATCAAGGTACGGGGAGCTTCTTGCCGTCTTGTGAACGGACCCTTGCCATTCCGGAAACAGAAGTCGTCAGATAGGTTGACGCGGTGGCGTGACACCGACGTTGAGCCAGGCCCCGGCGCTCCCCCACCAGACCCCCCTGAATTGCGGACGCATAGCGGCCTCAATAACTGCCAGAATCTCACCAATGGCTGATCAGCATGTGACGATTGGTGCTCCGGTGACAGTGAAGCCCGCCAACGAAGCCGCCTGGGAGGACATTCAAACTGTCTTTGGCACCCGCGGTGACGCGTCCCGCTGCCAGTGCCAGTACTACAAGATCCGGGACAAGGACTGGAAATCCTTTTCGGTGGCTGAGCGAGCATTTCGACTCCGCCAGCAGAGCGACTGTGGCTATCCGGACGCCGACGCAACCACCGGCCTCGTCGCCTATCTTCGAGACGAGCCGGTGGGGTGGTGCGCTGTCGAGCCGCGGTCGGCGTATCCCCGGCTCCGCTACATGCGGGTTCCCTGGTCTGGGCGTGACGAGGACATCGACGACGACACGGTGTGGGCGGTGACCTGCTTTACGGTCCGTGTCGGCTACCGCAGGCAGGGGATCAGCCGGGCGCTGGTCAGAGCCGCCGTGGGATTCGCCAGAGATCGTGGCGCTCGGGCGATCGAGGGCTATCCCATGACTGTCACCGCGACGAGGGACATCGTTTGGCTGGGGGAGCTGTTCGTTGGTGCGCAGAACATCTTTGCTGAGGCGGGATTCACCGAAGTCAGCAAACCGACCAAGCGTCGCGTTGTGATGCGAATCGACTTCTGAGATACGAGAGACCGGCCCTTGGCGGGCCGGTCTCTGTGGCGGTCGAGGGGAGGGGATGACCCGTTATTGATCGTTGTGACGGTCTACTGAGTCGGCGTCGGAGTCGTTGAGCAGCTTCTGCGCCCGGTCGACCAGGTCCCGGTCACCGTGGGCGATGAGTAGGTACTTGCCTGCCTTCAGCGATTCTTCGTACTTGGGGATGTGCTGCTTCTTCACAAACGGCCCGGTGGCTGCACCGACGAGGGCGCCCAGCGCCGCTCCGCCACCTGCGCCCTCGAGTGTGGCCAGAATCCAGGCTGCGGCGCTACCTGCTGCAAGAACCGGGCCGACACCCGGCAGGATCAAGAATGCAACGCCTGAGAAGAGCCCGAAAATGCCACCGATCCACGCACCCCATCCTGCGGTTGTCTTGGCGACGTCGGCTGTGGTCACAAAGCCATGGACTTCGGTCGTGCTCTCGAGGTTCTGGGTGATGATGGACATGTTGTCGACGGGGACCCCCTCGTCGGCGAGTCGACGCAGCGCTGCGTCCACATGTTCCATGGACGAGAATGTGGCGACAACTCCTTCGATTGGCTGGTCGCTCATGGTGGGTCCTTTCGGTGTCCTGGTTGCTCTATGACCCCACTGTCGCGCCTGGCATATGAGAAGAGGATGAGCCACCGCTCGGTGAGGTGTTTCGTCGACATATGTCATATGCTCGGGTGTGAACCAAGACGTGGAGGACGCCGGTGCGGATCCTGGTAGCAGAGGACCAACCAAAGATGGCTTCGTTGTTGAAGCGAGGCCTCGAGTCAGATGGATACGCCGTCGATGTGGCGCCCGATGGCGAAGAGGCTCTGTGGTATGGGACCGAGTGGGAGTACGACGCGATCATCCTCGATGTCGGTCTGCCACACCGTGACGGTTTCGAGGTGGCGCGGATGCTCCGGGAACGAGAGCGGTGGGCCCCCGTCCTCATGCTCACGGTGCGGGACAGTGTGGAGGATCGGGTCGAGGGACTCGATTCGGGTGCCGACGACTACCTGACCAAGCCATTCGAATTCGAGGAACTGCTCGCCAGGGTGCGGGCACTGACCCGGCGACGACCGGTGCCGCGGCCGACCGTGATCGAGTGGGACGACCTGCAACTCGACCCGGCAACCAAGACGGTGAGCCGTGGCTCCGCTGAGATCGATCTCAGCCCCAAGGAATTCGCACTTCTGGAGCTGTTGATGTCTCGTGGAGAGGTAGTGACCAGCCGTACCGAGATCATCGACCACGTGTGGGACTTCGCCTATGACGGCACCTCCAATGTCGTAGATGTCTACGTCCGCTATCTGCGCAACAAGATCGACCGTCCCTTCTCGCGAGACACCATCGAGACAGTGCGGGGGCAGGGGTACCGGTTGCGCCACCAAGATGCGTGATCGACCAATGGCGGGCAGTGCACGACTCTCATCTCGATTCGGATGGAGAGCGTTCTGGCTGACGCTGATAATCCTGGTGGCCACCACGATCAGCACGGGGCTCTACTGGCGCGGCCGAATCCTCGACACGACGAGCGAGGCGCTCGATGCTCACATCTCGACGGTCGAGACCGCATTGGGGATCGATATCGCCGGTGGCTTCGACCCGTTTGCGGACGGCAGGGTCTTTCTCCTGGTGACGCCCGAGATCGGTCTCCAAATCTTCTCTGATGCAGGTGAGCCTCTCGCCGTTTCGCAAGATCTCAACGAGGCGCCGCTCATTGCGATCGACAATGTTCCGCCAGGCGGTTTCACCGAAGAGCAGACGGACGTCAAAGGGTATGGCAACGCACTCGTGCGCGCTGCGGCGTTCGAGACGACTCAGAAGACCTACTTCATCGAGACGGTCGCAAGCCTGAGCGACGTCGATACCGCCTGCGTGGCGATGTGTCTGATCGCCCCCATCGCGTCCATTGGAATTGCGGCTCTCGTCGCACTTGCGGTCGCCCTGTCGGTTGGCGCGGCCATGGCGCCGGTCAGGAAGATGTCGGAGAGAGCGGCCACGTTGTCCAACCGAGAGCGGCCCGAACCGCTCAACGTGCCAGCCGACACAGCCGAGTTGAGGGAGCTCTCCAGTCGTCTGGACCAGCTTCTCGAGCAGATCAGAGTGGCGTTCGATCGGGAGCAGCAGTTCCTCGACGATGCCAGCCACGAGCTGCGGACCCCGATCGCAATCGCCAGAGCAGAGCTCGACCTGGCGCTTCGTGCCGCTCACGATTCCGACACCGCGGCGGCGTTGGAATCCTCGCTCGAGGAGCTGCGTAGGCTCGACGGCATGGCGTCGGATCTGCTTATGCTGGCCAGGGAGCGTGCGGCAGGCACTGAGAGTTATGTACCTGTCGACCTCGGTGATGTCGCCAAGGCGGCGGTTGCCACTGTGCGCAAAGACCCGGGTCAGCGGCCCGTCACCATCGACGTGCACGGTGCCGGCCGCATCGTCGGTGATCCGGATTCACTGGAACGGGCGCTGGTCAATCTCATCTCGAACTCGGTCCGTCACTGCAAGGGACTGGTTCGTGTCGCAATCAGCGACGCTGGCGGCGCCATCGAGGTCACCGTCGCAGATGATGGGCCAGGCATCCCGGAACATCTGCTCGAGACGCTCTTTGACAGGTTCACGCGGGGACGCAGCCGCGGAGCTCGCAGCACCGGTCTGGGTACCGCCATTGCCGCTGAGGTGGTTCGCCACCATGGAGGCACGATTCGTGCAGAGAATCGCCCGGAAGGCGGTGCCATTGTCACGATGCGGTTCCCGCGAGGGAGTCAGTTTGCGGGGGCTGTCGAGGGCCGGGCAAATCCCTGAGCCCGGCTCGAAATGAGTACTCGTGGAATTCCCGCAGGAAACGGCTTGCGCCGACACGCGGCATTAGGGCACAACGAAGACCGGGACCGTTGAATGCGTGGCACAGGCACGACCCACCGAGCCAAAAGTGACCTCGGTTATCGAACCGTGCCCGACCTTGCCCAGCACCAGAGCGAATCCTTCCCTGGCAGCGTGCATGAGACGCTCCGCCGGATGTCCGATGACTACATCGCTATCGACAGTACGTCCCGATTCCCTCGCCACCTGGGCGGCGAGCAGGCGCAGCGACTCGAGAGTGTGGCCAACCGGGTTGTCGCTGTCGTCGTCGGCCAACCGGGGCTTCTCCGCGTATGCCTCGAGGGGAAAGGCACACAAGGCATAAACGGATGTATCTAGCTTGGCAGCCAACTCCGCAGCCCACCGCAGCGCCCGCAGCGATGATGCCGAACCGTCTACACCAACGATCAGGTCCCTCCCGCGGGCTTCGGTGTCGGCAGAGTCGGGCACGACGGCAACCGGTATCGAGGATGAGTGCAGCACCTTGGCGGTTGTTGAGCCGAGCACATTGGGTGTCCAGTGTCTGCGTGGGTGGGCGCCGAGAACGAGAAAGGAAGGTTGAATCTCGCCCGCAAGCAGCAGCAGCCCCTCGGCAGCGTCATCTTCGATCAAACGCGTTTCCTGGACAACGCCGTTGAGATCTCTTGCCCAGTTGGCGACGGTTCGCTCGACGGTCTTCCTGTATTCCTCGTAGTCGAATGGTGGCAGCGACATCCCGAGCCCCAACCAGGGTGAGCTGGCGTGCGCCAGCACTATCGACTTGCCGATCCGCTCCGCCAGCTCCGCCGACCAGGACAGTGCATGTTGTGCGTTCTCCGACGAGTCGACACCGACGAGTAGCGGACCCTCGCCGAGCACTTCGACATGCTCCACATCTGCGTCTCTTGAGATGTCGTTCATCTTGTTCTCCTCGATTTGCTGCTACCTCGATCATCTCAGGAGCAACATGAAGAGAAGATGAGTGCTCGCAGGCTATCGACCGCCGGCGAGACGGACGGTACGACGATGTCGCAGCCAGAATGCCTCGGCACCAGTGGCGACGGCGATGACGAGGCCGAGCAGGGCCACAGTTATCGGCTGATCGTGCGCCGTGTTGGCCACGAGAACTACGAGAGCGCCTGCACAGCCGGCGACGCCGAGACCGCTGATGAGCCGGCTCGCCTTGATTCTTCGCCATTCCTTCAATGCCGAGGCGTTGGTGGCCCCAAACACGATCAGGAAGATCGAGCTGGCGAGAGCCGAGATCTCCGTGATGTTGAGAGTGTTGGCCAGGATGAGTGCCGCGCCCGACGTGATCAGCAGGCCAACCGGCTCCGACCATACGTTGCGCTCGAGCGCCGGCGGGAGCTCACCTTCGCGTGCAATCTGGTAGCTGAGCCTCGCCGAACCGTAGAGGGTCGCATTGATCGCAGAGAAGGTCGCGAGCACAGCCGAGCTGGCGACGATCAGGAAACCGGCATTGCCGAGCCCCGGTTTGGCCGCTTCCGCTAGTGCGAAGTCGGCTGCTTGCCTGACTTGATCCGGAGACAGCGAGCCGACGGTGATGGCGGCAATGGCGACATAGAGAACCACGACCGAGCCAACCGCGATGTAAAAGGCACGAGGGAGGGTGCGTTCCGGGGCGCGGATGTCCTCTGCAGTGTTTGCGATGAGCTCGAAACCCTCATAGGCCACGAACACGAGCATTCCTGCTGCGGCGATCGCCGGCACCGACGGCCACGTACTCAATGCAAGTCTGGAGGTATCGACTGTGGTCGTTCCCACGATGCCAACGAAGAAGAGCATGATCAGCTTGAAGACGACAATTGCCGTCTCGGCCCTGGCCACCATCGCCGCGCTCAACAGGTTCAGTCCGGTGGGGACGAGAATCGCGGCACTGATGAGAATGTGGCGCAACCAGGGGGCGACGTCACCACCCGATGCGAAGAACGTAGCCGCGTAACTGGCGAAGGCGACTGCGTATAGCGACAGGGTCACGAGATAGCCGAACCACAACAGACTGTTGAGGGCACCGGTGAGAGTGCCGACTCCAAACGCCTTGTCTACGAACACGACACTGCCGCCCCGACTTGGGAACGCAACCGAGAGGCGGGCATAGGAAGCGGCAGTCAGCAGTGCAATCGCACCCGCTATCAGGAAAGCAAGCGGAGCACCACCAGCTGCTTTGGTGGCAACGACACCGAGGACGGCGAATATCCCGCCACCCACCATGCCGCCGATACCGATGGCGACCGCTCCCCAAAGCCCGACTGATCGCTGTTGTGTCACCCGGGCACTTTATCCGGCCCTGCGCTGCCCGTCGCATACGGGATCGGGTCGGTCGTTGGGTCGGTGATGTCATCGACGATACGCCAGGCTTCCTCGACCGCGTCCTCGCGGGCGAACTGTGACCTGTCATCCGCCAGCGCGTCGTGGAGCACCCGCTCGTAGGCGAGCGGGATCCGGCCGAACACCTGGTCGTAGTCGACGGTCAGGGGAGTCGTGGCGAGATCGAGGCCGTTGCCGGGGAGCTTGGTCTGCAGGACCAGGTCGACACCATCGCTCGGTCCGATACGGAACACAAGACGGTTCGCCTCGGGTGGCGTCGGGTCGGGGTCGAAGGGGAGCGGGGGGGATGGTAGGAATACGACCTCCGCCTTTGTGATCGTTCGATCGAGCGCCTTCCCTGCTGTGATCGAGAACGGCACACCGTACCAACGGGGAGTGTTGATGGCAGTCGTGAAGGAAATGAACGTGGCCGTCTTCGAGTCGGCCGCCACGTGCTTGACATCGCGATATCCCTCGTACTGCCCGTAGACGACCTCGTCGGGAGTGACGGCCTTCATGGCCCGCAGCACCTTCACTCGCTCATCGGCGTATGCGTCGGCGGCCGCTGTCACCGGAGCTTCCATGGCAAGCAACGACACAATCTGCAAGATGTGGTTCTGGACCACGTCCCTGACGACACCGAGCGAGTCGTAGAGCGCGCCCCGGCCGTCGACACCGAAGGACTCCGCCATGGTGATTTCTACCCGATCGATGTGGTGCCGGCTCCAGATGGCGTCAATGATCGGATTGGCGTACCGGAAGGTCAGCAGGTTCTCGACAGGCTCCTTGCCGAGAAAGTGATCAATGCGGAAGATCTTCTTCTCATCAATGACGCCGTGGAGGAAAGCGTTGAGCGCTCGTGCCGATTCCAGGTCGCGGCCAAACGGCTTCTCGACCAGCAACCGTGATCTCTCCAACAGTCCGACGGTGGCGAGGCTCCCGATGACCTTCTCGAAGAACGAAGGAGGGATGGCCATGTAGTGCAGGCACGCCCCGCTACCAACTGTGGCGGCGAGCCGATCAAATGTCGATCGGTCGTTGTAGTCACCCGAGACGTAGCTGAGCCGGCCGGTGAGCTGCTGGACAATCCTGCTATCGGGCTCGTCTATGGCTTCACCAATGGCCGCTGTGGCGTGTTTGGCGAGATCCTGATCCGTCCAGTCTTCGAGGGCGACGCCGATGATCCGCTGCTCGAGGTCGTGTCGCTCTTCCAACCTATAGAGCGCAGGGAAGAGCAGCTTCCTGGCCAGGTCACCGCTGGCGCCGAACAGCACGATCGTATCGATTGCCCTACTCATTGATTCCTCCTATGGAGATCTGGTAGTCGATTCCTTCCCAGCCGGTGCTACGACGAATCGTAAATAGGATCGAGCCTTGCTCCGGAAGGTCCGACCCGGGGATATCGATGTAGTGCATTCCGATGCCACTGTCGATGGTGTCTGCGTCGATCCGGGAAGTCCAATTGTCAGTTGACCACCGTATGGTCGCCGATTCGGGGAGTTCAATGCGCAACGGCACGCCCGACTCGATGTCTGTGATCTTGTGGTTGGGGCGCCAGAAGCGCCGCGACGCCGCTACCGGGTCGGCATGATGCCTGGTGACGGCTCCCGGTAGATCGAAGATCTCGTGATCGGCGACCGATCGCAGCAGTTTGACGTACTCAGCGTGGGCCCACACCAGTGGTCTGGCGGATCCGGAAGCGGATCCAAAGACGAGCTCGCGTTCCGGTATGTCGGGTGCGTCCCAGATCTGCTCCGGGATGAGCCCACTCGGCTCCGCCATGATCTCGATCGCTTTGATGAGCTCAGAGACAAGCGTGGTGTTGCCTGCCGCCAGCTCGTAGTGGGCGCGTTCGCCGGTCAGCAACGGCCATACTCGACCCCGGCCGGTGCCGTCGAAGGGACGACCGTCGTCGTGCTCGCCGTATCCGTCGCCGGTGTAGCGACGCCAACCCGGCCCGTAGTCGAACTCCTCGCGGAGGGTTGCGTCGATCACGGCGATGGTGTTGACGATGCGTGGATCATCCGGTTCCCTGAGGCCAAAGCGCACCAGAGCAAGCGCGTCCGGGCTCACCACCGCAGAAGCGGCCGCGACGTTCTGTCCCGCGGGCCGGTTCTTGATGCTGATCGATCCACCGACCGGCGCCTCGATGTTGTCGGTGGCACCGATCCTCACGTAGTAGCCGGGCACACCGACCACGGTGGCAAGGTCGGTGCCAGTTGCGTAGCACCATGCCTCGATGTGGGCATCCCAGCAGTCCGCCGTCTCCCTGAGGTACCGGGCAACTGTTCGCTCGTCACGGTGCTCTGCCATTTCGGCGGCGACAAGGAGGGCGGCGATCTCAGTGGCGAGAGAGAAAGGCGAGTAGCCACCGTCCTCCTCCCAGCGATCCTGGCCGGTGACCGGGCCGTTGGCCACGATGTAGCCAGCGGCAGACCGAACCATAGGCCAATAGCGGTCACGCGCCTCCGGGGCGTCGAGGGCGCCTGAGGCTTTCGCCAGGTCCAGTAACAGAACCGGGAGCGCCGTTTCGTCGATCTGCACCCCACCCCAGTAGGGAGTCCCGTCGAGCCACATGTTCTGGGCCCAATGCCCGTCGGCTTCCTGGGTGGCCCGGAGATACGAGAGAGCGCGGAGGCCCTCAGCGTGTGCCCCGATAGCGAGTAGCCCTCCCGCCGTCTCAACGTGATCTCGTGGCCACACGAGGTGGTAGCCACCGAGATCCTGGTCACCCATGGAGTCCCCCCACGGGATGGAGAGCGAGGCAATCAGGCCACCTGGGAACGTAGCAGCTTCGTGCGTTGCCAGCACCGCTGCGCTCGTCCTTGCCATGGCACGATCCGACGGCAAGGTGATACTTCGTTGCCAATCCTCCCATTGGTTGCGGTACACGTCGAGGGCGGAGGAGAAGCCGTCACGCAGGGAGGCGATTGCGTGATGAGCAGCCTCAGCAGGTGCCCGACCGAAGCCCATCGCTACGGTGAACCGCCCGTCGCATGCATCCAGGTCGGGCTGTAAGGCGATCGCAACATTGCCGTCGTCTGCGCGCTCCCATCGCCAGGTGAAAGCCTGATTGTGATGCAGGTCCTGCCAGGCATCGGAGGTGCCGACGTACCCCACCGAGCGAGCCACCACCGGGGTGTCGACGGCGCATGCGATTGCGATGTCGTCGCGTTGGGCGAACACCATTTCTGTTCCCTTGTGGACTTCGACCCAGGCCGAGTTGCCGGCTCCCTGATTGCCGAGGTGGGGGGCCGCCAGGAATACAACAGTGTGCTCACCCGGCCCGGACTCCACGGCGTCGTAGCAGACGTCGATCAAGACGACCGGCCGGATCGGGTCGGAAATGTAGCGCTGAGTGACCTCGAAGGTCCCGCCGGGATCCGATAATTCGACGGCGAACGCCGGGATGCCGGGATCAATCGCCCTCGTGTGATGGGCGCAGTCGCGCTTCTCGTCGATGAATCGCCCGTCCGGAGTGATCATCAGAAACTGTGCGTCACGAACCGCAGCCTGATCGATGCGTGGGTAGTAGATCTCGTTGAGGATGCCGTGGCTCAAGGTGAACCACACCGGGCTTGCCGCCGAATGGGCCGAGCCGACAGCTTCCTTTGCGCTTGACGTCCAGCGCGCGTCTATTCCGGGCGCTCCGGGGGCGTATCGAGGTGACATCAGCGTTCCCCCAACACCTTCGCGATGTTCGTGGTGGGTATCTCCAGGCTGAGACTGTCTTCGATGGTGTCGGCGGCGTAGCTCATGGGATCTCCTCAGGTTTGCATCACGAGGCTTGTCGATGCTCTTCGACTCTGATCCACTCGACGAAGGAGGCAACGTCTCCGCTGCGCTCATCGGCGATGTAGGTGTGAGCCCACTCCTCGATCTGCTTATCGGTGAACCCCTGACTGTGTAGCAACTCTCGAGCCTCGTTGGCGAGCAACTCCGAGCCCTCGAGGTGAGAAGCGTCCGGCAGCCGGCTCTTGACGCCAGCTTGGTCTGGGTGCTCTGGCTTCAAGCTTTCCATTTCGGCGTCCTCTCTTGGATTTGCTCTGTCCATCACCGTCATTGTGACTGTACGGAGATGAGGTTCCGATGAGAGCCGGCTCTCATGTTCTTCTCAGCGGGCGCTCCCTACGTTGCGGGGAGAAAAGAACGGAGCAATTGAGATGCACACACAGCAAGAGGTGGGTTCAGAGCCCAAGCAGAAGCCGGCTCACAACCGATGGGCAGCCCTGGTAGTAGTGGCACTGGCTACCGCAATGATCATTCTCGACTCAACGGTTGTCGCAGTGGCGCTACCAACGATCATCGGCAAGCTGTCACTGAGCATCACGACCGCCGAATGGGTGACCACCATCTATACCGTCGCTTTCGCCGCGTTGCTCATCCCAGCAGGTCAGACGGTGGATCGGGTGGGTGCCCGCCGGCTGCTAATGCTCGGTATTGCGTTGTTTGTCGTTGGCTCGGCGCTGGCAGGCACCGCACCCTCCGGCGGAGTGTTGCTGTTCGCCAGGCTGGTACAGGGCACCGCAGGGGCGATGATTCTCCCCGCCTCACTGACCACTCTCACCGATTTGTTCAACGATCGCTTTCGGCCCGCCGCGTTTGGCGTCTGGGGCGCCGTTATCGGGGGAATGGCTGCGTTCGGTCCTCTAGTGGGAGGTTGGCTCACAACGAACGTTGGTTGGCGTTGGGTGTTCTTCGTCAATCTACCGATCGCGATCATCCTGCTGGGCGCAGCCAGGTTTGTGATGCCAGAGCGTCTCGATAGGCGGGAATCCGCCGATTTCGATGTGCGGGGTGCCGCTCTGGTTGCGCTGGCTCTCGCCGCGTTCACTTTCGCTCTCGTGCAGGGGCAACGATACGGATGGATCACTTCGATACGCACCGATCATCTCGGACCACTCAACTGGCGTCGCGGACCCATCTCTGAGAGTGCGGTCGGATTTGTGGTGGCGATGATGGCGGCCGCCGGGTTCTGGAGAAGGGAGCGCACCAAGCAGCGCACCGAGCAACCAACCTACATCGCCTGGCACCTGTTTGAGCTGAGGGGCTTCCGTTACGGAAACATCGCAGGTGCTTTCGTGAACTTTGGTGAGGTGGGGCTCATCTTCGTGCTCCCGCTGTTCCTCCAGGCGGTGCTGGGGCTGAGTGCCTGGGACACAGGAGTGATCCTGGCCGCACTCGCCGCCGGTGCCTTTCTCGGCGGTCCCACCGCCGGTGAGATGGCGAGACGACGCGGTGAGCGACTGGTCGTGTTGACGGGGATCGTCATCTTGATGTTTGGCATCGCCGGCGCGGCCTGGGTGGTCAGCCCAACCATCACCGGTGCCAAGCTGGCGCCGTGGTTGTTTATCGCCGGTGTTGGCATCGGTGCCGTGCAGGCGCAGCTTTCGAGCGTGATCCTCGATGGCGTCGCCGAGGAGGACGCCGGTCAAGCGTCCGGTGCGCAGAGCACGTTCCGGCAGCTAGGTGCGACATTTGGAGTCGCCCTCATCGGTACCGTGCTCACCCTGACGCTCACGGCACGGGCGAACACGGCCTTGAGCTCTGTTGCGGCGATACCGCAGGCGCAGGCGGTTCAGGTCACCGAAGCGCTTTCCGCCAGTGGTGGCACCGCCCTCGCTCAGCTTCGTCAGGAGCCCAAGCTGGCTCCGGTGATTCCGTCGCTCGACGATGGCTTTGCGGTCGCAGTGCAACGGTCGATGTGGGTGGCTCTGGCCGGATTCACTGTTGCCCTAGGGGCCGCGGCTGCTCTACCCGAACGTACCGGCGGGCGGTCGGGGTCGGCGTGATGATGCCTACCCGGCGCTCAACGGTTGCCCCTGGCGTTTCTGGCGGCGAGCATTCGGCCACGGAGGCTGTCGTAGATCGGAGGGTTCCGCAGCAGAGCGGCGGTGAGCGTTGCCGCAAACGCTGCTGCCAACATCGGTACCACCAACGTCGTCACCGTGGTCATCTCGATTATCAACAGAATGCCAGTGAATGGGGCGCGCACGATGACCGCAAAAAGGGTCGTCATACCGACAATGGCAAACGCGGTCAGAGACAGCCCGGGTCCGGACAGCACCCGGGATACCAGCTCGTATGCGACGGCACCCCAGAGCGCGCCGACGGCTAGAAGCGGGGAGAACAGTCCGCCTGCCGTTTGCGCCGAGTACGAAGCGGGACCCAGGAAGAAGCGAGCCACGAAATACCCTCCTACCGCGGCAACGGCGATGCCACCTCCGAGGAGTTTCTGGGTCAACTGATCACCGCCGCCGGTTGCGACCAGAGGGTCGACCCAGAGCAGCATGCCGACAATGGTCGCTACCACTGTCGCCTGCAGGAGCGGTGACAGCTTTGCCGCACGATCCGATAGGGTCAGAAAGCCGGTGATGAGACGGTTGTAGGCGACGCCGACAAGACCGGTTGCAATACCGAAGACGATGAAGACGACGATCGTCCAGCCTGCAGGCGTCCCGACCGGTGAGACGGCGAAATCCGGATGATCTCCGAGGATGACACGTGACATGGCGATGGCACTGGAGGTGCCGATCAGGGTTACCAGACCGAGGCGCAGCCGAATCGATTTAGCTACTTCCTCAAAGACAAACATCGCTCCACCGAGCGGAGCGTTGAAGGCAACGCCAAGGCCGGCACCTCCGAGTGACGTCTGCAGCGTGCGCACGTCCTCCTCCGAGAGATGGAACCACTGTCCGACGACAGCGCCAATCGCAGCCCCCAGATGGACAGTTGGTCCCTCACGGCCGAGCGCGAGCCCTCCCCCTATCGCCAGGAAGCCGCCGACGAACTTGGCCGGTATGACCTTCCACGAGGTCGCAGGCATCTCACCCCGCCAAACCGCCTCCACATCCTGGATGCCACTACCCGATGAGCGTGGCACGAGGACGACGAGGAGGCGAGCCGCGAGCACCAATACAACAGCGACCACGATCGGCAGTATCCAGCCTGGTCCTGGCAGGCGATGTGCCCATTCCAGAAAGCTGCCACGCCACTCGTCAGCGTCTATGAGCAACATGCGGAAATAGCCACCGACGACACCTACCGCAAGACCGGCGAGTGCCGCCACAAGGCTGATGACAACGAGACCCCTGAGATCCTGGCCGGCGGGATCCTCACCCAGCGGGCCGCGGGGGAGTGTCGAGTCGTCGTCGATTGGTGGTTTCTCGGCCATTCTCGAATCTCACAGATGCAACGGTGGCAAAGGAGCAGCCTAACTCGCTGGGCGTGACCGGCTCATGGTCCTCTCATCGTGGCCATGTCATCATGAGCGCGACCCCGACAAAGGGCTCGTCCGCTGCTCGGTAGGGTAATTCCTGTCGCATCGGATGGGTCACCGCTTTGTCGGGAGGCACTGAGACCTGCCAGGGACGCAACAAGGAGATTGGCTCATGACCGACAAAGACACAGTCCAGCAGACCGACCTCGGCATGGTGGGGTTGGGGAGGATGGGAGCGAACATGGTTCGCAGGCTCATCAAGGCCGGGATCAGAGTCGTCGCCTACGACGTGAACCCGGACGCCGTGGCCGATCTCGCAAATGAGGGCGCTGAAGGGGCCGATTCCATCGAAGACCTTGTTGCAAAGCTGGCCCCGCCCCGGGCTGTGTGGGTGATGGTGCCTGCAGCGTACGTGCAATCTGTGATCGACGATTTGCAGGGCCGGTTGGAACCAGGGGACGTGATCGTCGATGGCGGCAACAGCAACTATCGCGATGACATCCAGCGGTACAAGGCGCTCAGCCAATCCAGGATCGGGTTCATCGACTGCGGGACAAGCGGTGGGGTTTGGGGTCTCGAGCGTGGCTACGGATTGATGATCGGTGGCGACGAACCGGATGTGCGCCGCCTCGACCCGATCTTTGCGGCAATTGCCCCGGGTCGGGACGCCGCACCGCCCACACCGGGGCGCATTCGCAAGGATGGTACGGCGCCAGATGGGTACCACCATTGTGGCCCGGCCGGCGCAGGCCACTTCGTAAAAATGGTCCACAACGGTGTCGAGTACGGCATGATGGCGGCCATCGCCGAGGGTCTGTCCATCATCGAAGGCGCCGACATCGGGATGGACCACAGGGCCAAGGACGCGGAGACGACGCCGATGCGTGATCCCGAGGCATACCAGTACCAGATCGACGTGTCCGAGGTCGCAGAGGTGTGGCGCCGAGGCACGGTGATTGCCTCCTGGCTCATCGATCTGACCGCCGACGCGTTGGCAAGCGACGAAGACCTTGCCGAGTTCGCCGGCAGGGTCTCCGACTCGGGGGAAGGTCGGTGGACGGCTATCGCCGCCATCGAGGAAGGCATACCCGCACCGGTCATCACCACCGCACTCCAGGAGCGCTTTGCTTCGCGTGACGCCGGTCTGTTTGCGGATCGTGTTCTCTCGGCGATGCGAAACGAGTTCGGCGGCCACGCTGAGAAGGATTAGCGAAGTCGCCACCAGGCGGGCGCGCAGCCAGAATGAGCCGCATGGACAACGATTTGATCCGGGATGAGTTTCCGGACACAGCCGGCTATTTGAACACGGCATCGGTGGGCCTACCATCGCAAACCGCCTTGCAGGCGATACACACGGCGCTGGATGATTGGGCGGCAGGTCGGTCCGACCCGGTTGCGTTCGACGCGGACGTGGATCGAGCCCGCCGTGCCTACGCCCGACTTGCCGGCACGACTTCGGAATCGGTTGCCATTGTCAGCCAGGTGTCGGTGGCCAGTGCCATGGTGGCCGCCTCGTTACCGGATGGGGCGCGGGTGCTTTGTGCCGAGGAAGACTTTGCGTCGGTGTTGTTCCCGTTCCTCGCAGAGCGCAGGCTTGAAGTCGAATTCGTCCCTCTGGCATCGTTGCTCTCACATATCGATGAGAGAATCGATTTGGTTGCGGTGAGTGCCGCTCAATCCTCCGACGGCCGGGTGATCGATCTAGACGCGCTCGCAAGGATCGCTGCCGACACCGACACCAGGACCTATGTCGATGTGAGCCAATCTGCGGGCTGGCTGCCGCTAGGAGCAGACAGGTTCGACGTTACCGCCGGGGGCGCATACAAGTGGCTGCTCTCGCCGCGCGGCTCGGGATTTGTCACGGTGGCACCGCACGCGGATTGGGTGCGCCCGCTCTATCCGGGCTGGTACAGCGCCCAGGAACCGTGGGGTGCGTTGTACGGACCGCCGCTGCGCCTCGCCGACGATGCCCGACGGTTCGACGCGTCACCTGCGTGGTTCGACATGGTCGGTGCGGCTCGGTCGCTCGAGCTGTTGGCGGGAATCGGTGTGGAGGCGATTCAACATCACAGTGTTGGGCTCGCCAACGCTCTCAGGTCACATCTGGGCCTGGCACCGTCCAACAGTGCCATCGTCAGCGTGACGACCGACCGAGCCCCCGCCTTGATGGAAGCGGGCATTAGGGGTGCTGTTCGGGCCGGTCGGGTCAGGCTCTCGTTCTACCTGTACAACACGAGCGAGGACGTTGCCCGGGCGGCGGCCGCGCTTGGATACTGCTAGCCGAGTCCGGCCGCATTACGACGAAAGAGAAACGAGACCCAGGACCGGTACGGTGCCCATGCGCCGCTGATGGCGGCGAGCTCAGCGACGGAAGCCGCCGGGCGGTGGTATGCCGCCCGCATCGCTGCGTGGAGCCGCTGCTCGGCGCTCGGGAACACGTCGGGATGGCCGGCGCCGCGTACCAGGATCAGCTCGGCCGAGAACGGTCCAATCCCGGTGATGGTTCGCAGCCGCTCCAGCGCTTCGTCGGTGCCGACCGCCCGCAGCGCTGTGGGATCGAGCAATCCCTCAAGGGCAGCCTCAGCCACTGCGTGGAGTCGTTCGAGCTTCGCCGACGAGACGCCGGGTAGCGATGTGAGGGCGAGCAGGCGGCTCGGCGAAGGGAACGCAGCGAGGTCGGCAATCTTCTCGCCGTGCTCGGCCGCAATCCGGTTCTTGGTCCGCGACGCCTGGGTCATAGAGGACCGTTGCGAGATGACACCCCATACAGCGGCCTCGTAGGGAGTCCAGAAGCACACTGGACGCAGACCGGGGGAGTCGGCAATCAACTCGCCGGCGATGGGATCAAGGGCGCCGATCCCGGCCATGCCGGTCCCGTCGATATCGACCGAGAGGACGCGCGACACATGTGCGGATACGGCTTCTTCGTCGGCTCCGCCCCGAAACGTCGCCCGCAGCGCGGTCCCGTTCGCCGACACCTCGATTTCAACAGGATTCCAGGTGTCTTCAATGCAGGTCGCCCAGCGCAGTGTTGCCGCGCTGTTCTGGTCGGACGCCGTTGGTGGCCATCCGGAGAGGAAGGAGATCGCAGAGCCGAGGTCATATGGCCCTTGCGGCCGGATTGTGAGCGTATCCATTGTTTCCCCTCGATGCCGTGTCAGGCTGTTCTATGTCCCGATGTGCAGTATAAGTATGCTTATATTATATCAGCATACTTATACTGTTGGCATGGTGAACGCAACGGACCGCGTGGGATACGTCTTGAAACGGGCGCAATACGCTTTACGGCGGAGAATGGATGAAGCCCTGGCCGTGGTCGGTTTGACCACACCGCAATACGCAGTGCTGGCAGCGCTCGAAGAAGAGGCCGGTCTGTCCAATGCCGAGTTGGCGAGGAGATCGTTCGTTACGCCTCAGTCGATGATCAGGGTTGTCGCCGGGCTCGAGCAGCGTCAACTCATCACAAGGCACCGACATGAGGGGAACGCCCGGGTACTCGACGCCGACCTGACCCGCCGTGGTAGGGCCGTGGTATCGCAAGCACACACGATTGTCGCCGAGATCGAATCTACCATGCTGGCTGACGTTGATCCCGGCGACATCACGACCGCTACGAGGGCTTTGGCTGTGATGGCCGCAAACCTCGAGTAGCTACTGCTCCATGGACGGGTTCCATACCTCCCATACCTTGCCGACCAGATCGGGCCCCGGCTTGAGCGTCAACTGACCGGGCTCCCACCCGGCAGGTGTGGCTTCTGCTCCACCCGTTTCACGAACCAGCTGGAAAGCGCTTATCTGGCGGATGGTCTCGGCGAGTTTGCGTCCGACCGGCGGCGTGAGCACTTCCATGCCCTGGATCACTCCGTCGGGATCGATGATGAACCTGCCGCGTAGCTCGATGCCCTGGTTCTCGTCCCACACGCCGTAGGCACGGCCGATGTTGCCCGCCTGATCTGAAGCCATCGGGAACGGCACACCACCGTCGACCATCTTGGTCAATTCGTAGTCGTTCCACATCTTGTGAACGAAGTGGCTGTCGACACTCACCGAGATGACATCGACACCGAGGTCTTGGAGCTCTTGATACTTGTCGGCGACCGCCGACACTTCTGTCGCTCAGACGAAGGTGAAGTCACCCGGATAGAAACACAGCAACACCCACTTGCCGACGTGATCCGACAGCGATACGGAGGTGAAGCCACCATTGTGATAGGCGGGGGCCGTGAAATCGGGCGCCTTCTGCCCTACGGTCGCAGTCACTCGGACCTCCTTCAGGGGCTCAGCGGACTGTTCATTCGACGGTTTCGGATCTTCCCCGACGATCCCGGTGACCCGGGCACATCCGAGTTGATCTGCCATTGTTCGTCTCCCATTCTCGGGACCGTCCAAGCTTAACTCACACCTTGCTGCTGCAAGATTCGACCCCGTCTAGCCTTGCCGCATGAAGCAGGCATTCACCAACACCATCATTTGGACAGGGACCGGGCCCGAGATTCGGCAGGGAACGCTGGTCGTGGACTCGGGCAAGATCGTGGCCGTTGGCACTGATGTCGACACAGCCGGGGCGACTGTCGTCGACTGTGCCGGTGCCTATGTCCTCCCCGGCTTCGTCGACCCCCATACCCACACCGGGGTATGGGGTGAGGGAGCCCGTGACGACTACGACGGCAACGAAATCTCTGAAGCCATCACCCCATATACGAGGGCACTCGACGCCATCTACCCCGAGGACATCGGGTTCGACGATGCCCGTAGAGGGGGAGTGACGACCCTCGGTATCTCCCACGGTTCGGCGAACCCGATCGGTGGGCAGGTCTCGGTGGTGAAGAGCTACGGCCTCGTTGCAGACGACATGGTCATCAAAGAGCCGGCCGGGGTGAAGATGGCGCTCGGTGAGAACCCAAAACGTGTCGGCGAGCATTACAAACGCGCTCCGAGCTCGAGGATGGGAGTGGCTTACCTGGCCAGGAAGGCTTTCTACGAAGCGATCGAATACCGCAAGGACTGGGAGCATCATCAGGCCCTGGTCGCTGCCGAGAACCTCAAGGATGAGGCGGAACGCCGGCCGCTTCGGGAGCCGAAGCTCGATCTCGGCAAGGAGATGCTGCTGAAGGTGCTGGACCGCGAGATACCGGTGCGCAACCATGCCCACAGGATGGACGACATCCGCACCGCCATCCGGCTCGCAGACGAGTTCGGGTACCGCCTGGTCATCGAGCACGCCACGGAGGCGTACCGGATCGCAGATGAGATCGCTTCCCGGGACGTGATGCTGGCGATCGGCCCGCTCTTCGGCGACCGGTCGAAGCGTGAAGTGAACAGGGCGACACCCGCAAGCGTCGGGATCATGGTCGAGCATGGGTGCACGGTGGCGATCATGACCGACTCACCGTTCAACCCGATCCACAATCTCAGGGATCTGGCCATCTTCGCCATCCGGGAGGGTCTCGATCCGAGTCGAGCCCTGGAGACGATCACGATCAACGGAGCACGCATTCTCGGTGTCGACGACCGTGTCGGCACGCTCGAGCCGGGGAAGGACGCCGACTTCGTGATCATCGACGGCGATCCCTGGGACGCACGCAACAAGGTGCAAGCGACGTATATAGATGGGCAGCGGGTGTTCGAGGCAACCGGGCCGTACCTGCCGGATTGAGCCACCGATACAATCAATCGATGGATTTTCGACTGCTCTCCGATCCCGTGGAGTTCCGTGCTCAAACCCGCGGCCTGCTGGCCGACGAGGCGAAGAACAACCTGATGCTCGGGATCCTCAGCACTGTCATCAACGACCCGGGCGCTTACGAGGCGTGCCGGACGATGGTGGTGAGCAACGGCGGCGATGTTGTTGCCGGTGCGTTGATCACGACGCCACCTGAGAATCTGATAGTGGCTGCCGCCGCGCCCGGTCCGGCGTTGGACACCCTGGCCGAAGGGGTGCTCGATTCGGATGTCGTCGTACCTCGGGCCATCGGGGTCAGACCGGTTGTCGACTACTTCGTCGGCAGCTGGGAGCGACGCACAGGTGTGGTTGGCCGTCTGACCATGACCCAGGGGGTCTACGCGCTCAAGTCAGTGATACGACCAGCGGTTGTCCCGGGGCGTATCCGGCGGGCAGGCACGGGCGACCTCGACGTCGTGCTGGCATGGGCGGTTGCGTTCGCTGCCGAAGCGCTCCCCAACGACCCCAGGGATGATGCTCGCCTCGAGCGTGTCTTGAGGCAAAGGCTTCGCGGCGATGGCGACGCCGGGATCTGGCTGTGGGAAGTGGACGGAGAGGCCGTGGCCATGAGCGCTCACAGCGGCCCGACCGGATCGGGGATCAGGATCAATGCCGTTTATACGCCTCCGTCGAATCGCAGCAACGGCTATGCCACGGCGCTCGTGGCGGCTCAGTCGCAGGAGCTCCTCGACAGCGGATATCAGTTCTGCTTCCTGTTCACCGATCTGGCCAACCCAACCTCAAACAGGATCTACGAATCGATCGGCTACGAGCGGGTCGCCGAAGCTGCGGTCTTCGAATTCGAAGCAGTCCGAGATCGCGCTGCTGTCTGATCAGTCGAGCCACTTGATCCACAGATTGCGCTGGAACTGCCTTTCGAACCCAAGCGCGAGATAGAACGAGATGTCGGACCCCACCCATGCCACCTCGGCTCCTGCGGCCTGCACCCGGCGCAGGGATTCGTACACGCAGGCACGGGCGAGACCGATCTTGCGATAGTCGGGATCGGTAGCGACGGGCTCGACATAGGCGTAGCCGTTCTCGGGTACGTACCAGATGCCGGCGTACGACACGTATGAGCCGTCAGGTGCCACTGCGACGATGGTGTGCTCGGGGCGGAAGTTGGGCGCTGACTGGGCGACCGGCTCCTTGTTGAGATCCTCGTCGGGGATCTCGCCCTCGTGATTGAATCCACGCCACAGGCAGATGTTGATGTTCTGATAGTCGTTGTCGTCGGCGAGGCTCTGAATCGTGAAACCGGGCGGAACCGGTGAATCGCCAACGGGCCCGGTCAGATCGAGCTTCGAGTACCCGTTGTGATGCTCTTGGTGGCGTTCGTAGCCGAACGAGGCTGCCAGCCGCTCGAGCTCGGTGTCGAAGTCGCTGATGAGCAGCCCGATGATCTTGCGCTGGAGCATGATGGAAGGTCCACCGAAGTGCTCGTCGGCGTGGGCGAACATCGCAGGGAGGATGTGGTCGTAGCCGGGGGCTCGCTGGAAGTAGGCGAAGGTGAGGCCATCCTCGAGATTGGCGATGCCGACTACCTTGCCTTGATCCTCGAACACCAACATCTCTTCGAGAGGAACCCTGGCGATGTAGGGATGATGATGCATGTACTCCCAGCGCGGCTGCATCCAGTTGACGAATCGGTCACGGTGCTCCCAGGTGTCCAGGAAGAACCGGTTCACCGACTCGTAGTCACGGGAGCGATCGTAGGGGTGCACCGTCACTGTCATTGCGGCTCCATGGAGAGGCATCGCATTTTCCCATGACCCGAGAGACCGCCAAATCCAATTGGGAGAGGGGGCGAGCACATGCTCGCCCCCTCGTTCCCGGATCGGTTTACTCAGAACCAGTGATGCGATCTCCTGGTGCGGAACTCGGGCTCGGCAGTTGCCGATGCCGCGTTGCCTGATGCATCGGTGCTGGTCACGGTCAGCACGAAGTCGCTGTCGTGGATGAACAGGACCGGGCCGATCTTGTAGGACCAGGCGCGTCCTCTCGTGGTCTTGATGAGGAACACCCTTTGTCCATCACGGACACTGATCCCATTGATATCACCCGTGCAGCTAGGCGCCGGATCGGCGTTGTCGGTGCACGAATAATCCACCTTGAACAGACCAGTCGTGTATCCGGCTGCGACCGTGACGAACCTCGCGGCCACGTCGGGCGCAGTCTCGTCTGGTGGAACCAGGTCGAGTCCGACAACGACCGGGTCGTGATCGGATGCGCGATACGGATCCGGCGCATACAGTGCGTCTTGAGCCGGCTCCTTGTAGGTCATGTCGTAGTCGATGAGGCTCGCCTCATCGGCATTGATATGCCATATCGTCATCCCGGTTACCCGTGGCAGTAGTGCCCCATTCGCCAGTCCGTAGTCCAGGTACCCCAGCTGTCCGTCGAACACATACGAATATGCGTACTCGCCGAGGTAGGCGTGAGCCAGATCGGTGTAGCCGGCGCCGACGAACGTCTCGATCGGATCTTCCTTGTCGTATGAGTTGAGGTCACCGATGATCAGTACCTGGTCGTCGAACCCGTTGGCCGGATCGGCCAGCCAATCCGCCAGGATCTGCGCCGACATGGTTCTGGTCAGGTTGCAGCTACCGGCTTCGGGATCATCGTCGCCGTTGACGCCGTCGTCGCAGGTGGAGCCCTTCGACTTGAGATGGTTCACCACGACGGTGACCGATTCGCCGGTCGCGATCTCGGTGAAGGTCTGAGCAAGCGCCGGCCGGCTCTTGGCCTCACCGTAGTTCAGCGGGTCAAGGAATTCGGGAGAGTCAAGCACGGAGTATGCGCCATTCAACGTGACCGTTGCGGGCTTGTAGATGAGCGCCACCTTGATCTCGTCGGGCCCGATCACCCCAGTATCGACGTATGCGTATGTACCTGCGCCGTTGGCTTCGTTGAGCCCATCGACCAGATTGGCAATCGCCGCGGTGTTGTTTTCGATTTCCATCAACCCAACGATGTCGGCATCGATGGCGGAGATGGCGGCGACGATCTTGGCCCGCTGGCGGTCGAACTCCTCCTGGTCGTCGGCGCCGCGGCTACCGAACGTTGTGAAGTAGTTCAACACGTTGAAGCTGGCGACTCGAAGACTGCCACCGACCGGATCCGGGCTCGACGTGCGCGGATTGACCGCGGCATAGTCGGCACCCTGAGTGGGCTGGATGCGGTACAGATCGAAGCTGTAGTTGACTACACCTGTGACATTGGAGACCTGATCTCCGCCCCGGAAGTAGTTGTCGAGCGTGAACTCGAAGCCGTTCGGGTGAATGGCGGGGTCCGGGTTCTGCGACGTCCGGTTGTCGTCGAGCGTGATCCTCCCGAGCGCATTGGAAGTTGCCAACGCGGCTGCTTCCGGTGAGCCGGG
Source organism: uncultured bacterium (assembly GCA_963777645.1). Lineage (GTDB taxonomy): Bacteria > Actinomycetota > Acidimicrobiia > Spongiisociales > UBA5794 > JAAETI01. Next base: position 34,539 of record CAVZRA010000007.1, read on the forward strand.
GTCGTAGACCGCAGTCGGTTGGTACTGACGCCCGGCCGATAGCACGATCTCCCCGTACCTGGCGAAGTTGTAGTACTCCGAGATGGTGAGCGGCTGGGGGATGGTCACCAGCATGCCCTCGTAGTGCTCGGGCTCGTCAAGCGACGCCCACGGCAACGTGACCTCGGTGGCTACCACCGGGGCGGTACCGACTACGGCGACAGAGGTGATGCTGGTCAGTTCGGTCATGTCGTGGTACTCGTCGACGACGCCCTCGACCTGGACTACGTCACCAACGTTGACATCGACGGTATTGCCGCCCTCGTAGACGTAGATTCCGTCTGAGGTGGTCACATCACCGTCGCCAACGACGTCCTGCATGAACCAACCGTTGAGATCGCCGTCTTGCTGATCGGAGGTGACGACACCCTCGATGGTCACCGTTTGACCGTCATACGGGCTCGCCGATCCGCTGCCTTGAACCTCGTAGATGGGGGTCAGGTCGCCCGGTGGTTGTGGTGGCGGCGGTGTGCCGGTGTTGAGCACCCCCGGGCTGGCCGCTGCCGGTCCGGTCCAGATGCCGTCGATCAGTTGCAGTGACTGGCCAATGGCGGTGGTTGAGCCTTCCGTGACGCCAACGTCGACGCTGGTCATGCCGTTGGCGGGACCATCCGTTGCCGTGAACGTGCCTTCGTAGGAGAGGAACTCAACAACCTCGCCCAGTGGATTGACCAGGGCGAACCCGTCCGGGCTGCCATTTTGTAGCCCCGTGGCGGCGAAGCTGAGCGCGCCCTCCGTGCCGTTCTCGTTATCGATGGTTCCGCTCAGGTCAAAGTTGTCGTATGCCGTGCCACCGTTGCCGTTATAGAGCACCAGCGACCACCCGGTGAGGTCGGTGCCTGCCGGTCCGGTGACCTCGACGAACTCGCCTACGTCGGTGCTGGCGTTGTCGTAATGGAACTCGCTGATATACACATCCGCCGGTGGTGGGGGTGGTGGCGGTGGGGGTGTGCTGGTGTTGAGTGCACCAGGGCTGGCCGCTGCCGGTCCGGTCCAGACGCCGTCGATCAGTTGCAGTGACTGGCCGATCGAGTGTGTCCGAGGGTTCGGAGACGTCAACGTCGACGCTTGTCATGCCGTTGGCGGGACCTTCCGTTGCCGTGAACGTGCCTTCGTAGGAGAGGAACTCAACTAGAGCGCCGGTGTCGTCAACGAGCGCGATGCCGTCCGGGCTACCGTTCTGGATCCCGGGAGTGGCGAAGGAGAGGGCGCCCGATGTGCCGTCCTCATCATCGATAGTGCCGCTCAGGTCAAAGTTGTCGTATGCCGTACCACCGTTGCCGTTATAGAGGACGAGTGGACCATCCGGTGAGGTCGGTGCCTGCCGGTCCCGTGACCTCGACGAACTCGCCGACGTCGGTGCTGGCGTTGTCGTAGTGGAACTCACTGATGAACACATCGGCTCGTCTGGGCTACTGCCGGGGCCAGGGCGCCGACGGGCAACAATGCCGCCAGCATCCCCAGTACCAGCAACAGACCCAATCTGTTTCGGGCACACGTCAAGAGCATCCTCCTCGTTGAGAGATCGAGTGGCCAGAAACGCTGGAAGGGGATATGAGATGGTGCGAAATATGCATAGCTCAGCTGTAACAGCGCCGCTACCTGCTTCCCCACGAATTCCCCTTCGTTCCAGCGTGAGAGGTGACATTAGTACGCGTCAGTGACGCTCCGCATCCGGGCCGGTGGGGTTTGGCGACTTCCCGGGAAGGTATCCAGCCCATAAAGCCTTGTGATACAAGGGTTTACGGAGATTGGCTGCTGCGTCGAGAACACAATGGCGCGACTAGGTGAATTCTTGTTGAATTCTCTCAGTAGTTGCCAGGACTAGCCATCGTCCTGGAGCCGCTTGATGAGATCGTCTACAACTGCGTTTCCGACGATCTCGCCGTAGCGGTCGTCGAGAATGCTGCGCATCTTGGCGATGACCTCTTCGCGTTCCTCGGCCTCATGGCGAATTGAGGCGTCGATGACTTCGTTGCCGTCGATCCACGGCTTGGCGTCGGCCGCCCACGGCATGAGGATCAGCCATGACCAGATGGTCTTGCTGTTTCCAACTCCGGTCTTGCGCACCAGGCCGATACACGAGTAGGGGAGGGACACCCATCCCATCCGATTCAGGCCATCGCGCCCATCTGGCATTCCTGCTGCGTCTGGCTCCGCCATGATTCTCCTTTTTTTGCACGATACTTCGTAACGCAGCCAATTCTGTCGTTCGCTGACACGTACCACAGAGGGATTAGGCTCGGCGGCAGGAGGCGTGTGGTGACACGACGAATAGTTGTAGTGGCGAACCGGCTCCCCGTGTCCTGGGACGGGGACAACTGGGTGACGAGCCCCGGTGGCCTGGTGCGCGCTCTCGAGCCCGTCCTACAGAAGGTGGGCGGCTCCTGGGTAGGTTGGTCCGGCAACACCGGTGAGGCGCCCGAGCCGTTCGAACATGACGGCATCGAGCAACGCCCGGTCTCGCTGACCGAGGAAGAGCTCGAGGACTTCTACTACGGATTCTGCAATAGCGCACTATGGCCGCTCTATCACGATGCGGTGATCTCCCCCGAATTCCATCGTCATCACTGGCGGCCGTACCAGAGGGTCAATAGGCGCTACGCCGGCGTCGCGGCCGATACGCTCCAGGCAGGAGATATCGCCTGGGTGCAGGATTACCAACTCCAGCTCGTGCCAGGCATGCTGCGCGAGCTACGCGACGACGTCACCATCGGCTTCTATCTGCATATTCCGTTTCCGCCCATCGAGCTCTTCTCCAGATTGCCGTGGCGTCGCCAGGTCATCGAGGGTTTGCTGGGAGCCGATGTGCTGGCCTTCCAAACCAGGACAAGCGTGCAGAACTTCGCCCGCGCCGCCAGGAGGTTTGGCGGCGCCAAAGCCATCGGCCGCTACGAGCTGGAATGGAATGGGCGTCTCATCAAGCTGCAACGAGCACCGATCGCGATCGACACCGACCACTTCGAACGGGTGGCGCGGTCGGACTCGGTGCAGCAGCGGGCGAGCGAGCTGCGCCACGAGCTGGGAGATGTCGAACACATCATCCTCGGCGTCGACCGGCTCGATTACACCAAAGGCATCGACCTGCGGCTCAAAGCATTCGCCGGGTTGCTCGAGCGCACCGCAGATCATCCCCGTCGCTACGCGTTCGTCCAGGTGGCCGTCCCCAGCCGGGAGAACGTACTGGCGTACCAGGAGCTGCGATCCGAGATCGAGCAGCTGGTGGGGAGGATCAACGGCGACTTCGGCGTGCCGGGATGGTCTCCGGTCTCCTACCTGTACCGAAGCTTGCCGCTCGAGGATCTGATCTCTTACTACGTGGCTGCGGATGTGATGCTGGTCACTCCACTGCGGGACGGGATGAACCTGGTGGCCAAGGAGTATGTGGCGTGCCGGCGTGGCCTGCCTGGAGTGCTGGTACTCAGCGAGTTTGCCGGGGCGGCCGAGCAGCTCAAATCGGCGGTGATCGTCAACCCGCACGATGTCGACAGCGTCACCGACGCCCTGCTTCAAGCTACCGAGATGAACTACGGCGAGGCTCGCATCAGGATGCAACGACTGCGCCGCACCGTGCAGCGCGAAGACGTTTTCAAGTGGGCAGGCGATTGCCTCGCGGAGCTCGAAGCTCTGTGACGGACGCGGCTATTGGATGAGACGGAGCGCTCCCCGTAGCGCGATCCAGACCATTTCGGGCCGCTGCACCAGCTCCCACTCGACCTCCCGGAGTGCCTTTGACAACTCAAAGGCAACAAGGAGCGCCTCAATGCTCTCATCTTCAGTGGGGAGCACAGGTGAGCCGGTGGCGGCTTCAACGTATGCGCCGACAAATCGCTCACCGAGCATCCGGTACCACCGCTCAGCATGAGCAACCGCATCGGGCCTGCCGGAGCTGCGGGCAGCCGCAAGCGCTGCATAGTGGAACGATCGAATCATCTCGGCGACGTCACGCAGCGGAGGTGCCTTGAGTCGTCGTTCGCTGATCGGCCGCGTGTGGTCGCCGCTGAGATCCAACATATAGAACTCGTTGTCGATCAAACGCAGCTCATCGAGCCGGTAGTTGCCGTGGATACGGGTACGTCGACCACTCGCCGGTACCTGTCGCACCCGGTTGATCACTGTCAGCATCGCCGACTCCGCCCCGAGCAAGGTCTCCAGGTCGCTACGAACGTCGTCGGGGGCTTGCTCGAAGTTGTTGCGAATCGACGTCAGTTCCTGTTTCACGCCGGCGCGCAGCGACTGATAGAGCGAGCGTTGATAGAGGCTGGTCACCGGGGCCGGGCGGAGTTCGGGCTCCTCGGTCTGGGTAGCGAGCGCTTGATGGAACTCTGCAGTCGTCACCCCGAGCGTTGTTGCGTACGCGAGAGTGGTGTCGAGCGCTTCCGAAACATCGGCTGCTGTCCGCGTGTCTTCGTTCAGCCAACCTGTGACCGGTACCTCTCCGGGTGCGGGCACGTCTCCGATCTGTTCGAGATAGGTGAGGCACAAGTCGCGGAATAGTGTCCATGCAGTGATTTCGGGATCGAGGTTCTTCTGCATCATGCCGAGGCTGAACGTGTCCCGCGATTGGTATTCGAGCGCCCCGTAGACGGGGGAGAGGTTCTCGAAGCTGGTGCGATCGGTCAAGTAGCGGCGCAATTCCAGGTCGGGGTGCGTTCCGGGCTCGATGTTGCGAAATAGCTTGAGAGTGAGGTCAGGGCCATATTGGATGAACGTCTCTCCCTGTGCCGTTTGTTGCAGACGGGGCATCGTATCGGCATCGCCGAGATCCAGATCTGCAACCCGGGCATGACTCCACACCGCGCCGGTGCGGCCGAGCATTTCCCGGCCTTCGACAATCGCCCCGTACAAGGCGAGGCAGAACTGAGGGTCGTATACGGCGTCGACGAGACATCGGGGGCCCTCGCCGTCGTCGATGAACGCCACGGTCGCTTCCTCGGGCAGCGATTCATCATCGGCCGATCGCAAGCTGAGCGGCATCACGTACCGCTGCGGCGGGCCGGTGACGTACTCGATGTCGAGCAGCACGATCCAACCGGCGCGAGTTCCCTCGTCGTCGGCAATCGGGATCGCATCGAACGTCGATGCGCTCAGCCGCCGTTTGCCCCGGTCGGCGTACCAGACCTGGTGCTCCGCGTACTTGGCGAGGTGGCTGGCAAACGGGTGGTCACTGCTGAACAGCTCCTCGACCGGGCCATTGACCATGAAGCTGTTCTGGTCACCGGGATCTGAGTCCTGATAGACAATTGAGAACCAGTAGTAGCCGTACGGGCTGAGGGTGAGCAGGTAGGGAAGGTCACCAATCCGGGGGAAATCGGTGTGACCGAGTAGCTCTACGGGGTGGGCACCCGCATGCTCGCGGAGATCGAGTTCGACGAACTGAGCATGCCTGCTCAGGTTTGCCACCACCAGGATGGTCTCACCATCACCCTCACGAATGTAGGTGAGAACTCGATCGTTCTGAGGTTGTAGGAAGCGTATCGAGCCGCGGCCAAACACCGGATGACGGCGGCGCCGCCTGATCATCCTTCTCGTCCACCAGAGCAACGAATTCGGATTGGCGTGCTCGGCCTCGACGTTCACCGTCTCGAAGTGGTACTGCGGGTCGACGACAACAGGCAGGTAGAGCGACTGTGGGTTTGCGGAGGAGAACCCCGCATTCCGATCGTTGCTCCATTGCATCGGGGTACGGACCCCCTCACGGTCGGCGAGGAAGATGTTGTCGCCCATACCCAACTCGTCGCCGTAGTACATGACCGGTGTCCCCGGCAGCGAGAGGAGCAGGCTCATCAACAGCTCGATCCTGCGCCGATCGTTGCCGAGAAGAGGAGCCAGCCGACGCCTGATCCCCAGGTTGAGCCTGGCGCGGCGATCTGGCGAGTAGGTTCGCCACATCAAATCCCGCTCCTCCTCGGACACCATCTCGAGAGTCAGCTCGTCGTGGTTGCGGAGGAAGATCGCCCACTGCGCGGACTCGGGAATGGCAGGGGTCTGTTCGAGAATGTCGATTATGGGGAGCCGGGTCTCTCGCTCGAGGGCGAGGTAGAGCCGGGGCATGAGCGGGAAGTGGAACGACATGTGGCACTCGTCGCCATCGCCAAAGTAGGCGACTGCATCTTCCGGCCATTGGTTGGCTTCGGCGAGAAGCATACGGTCCCCGTACTTCTCATCGATATGGGCCCGCAACGTGCGAAGCTCGGCATGGGTTTCGGGGAGGTTCTCTCCGTTGGTGCCCTCTCTCTCGTGGAGGTAGGGGATGGCATCGAGCCGCAGCCCGTCGACTCCCATGTCCAGCCAGAAGTCGAGCACATCGACAACTGCCTCCCTGACCTCGGGATTGTTCCAATTGAGGTCCGGCTGGTGAGAGAAGAAACGATGCCAGAAGTAGGCATCCGCCACCGGATCCCAGGCCCAGTTGGATGTCTCGGTGTCCTGGAAGATGATCCTGACATCCTGATACCGATCCGGGGTGTCGTTCCATACGTAGAAATCGCGTTCCGGTGATCCGGATTCGGCACGTCGGGCGCGCTGGAACCAGGGATGCTGATCCGAGGTGTGGTTGATCACGAGCTCGGTGATCACGTACATACCCCGGGTATGAGCCTCGCTAAGAAAATGGCGGAATTCCTCGAGAGTTCCGTAGCTCGGGTGTACGTCGTAATAGTCGGCGATGTCGTAGCCGTCGTCGCGCAGCGGGGAGGGATAGAAGGGTAGGAGCCAGATCGCGGTGACCCCGAGCTGCTGCAGGTAGTCGAGCCTGCTTGTCAGACCGGTGAAGTCGCCGATGCCATCTCCGTTCGAGTCTGCAAAGGCTCTCACGTGCACTTCGTAGATGACCGCGTCGCGGTACCAACCGGGAGGACGATGGATCTGGACGTCTGACATCCGCCCAAGATTAGGGTCAGGGGCCGAGTGCTCGTCAACCCATCGTATGAAGGCACTAGTTTTAAGGGGTAGCGCGAGTAAGGAGTATGCGGTGTTGCAGCTGAACGGTATCGATCTGAAGAACGTCGGCACGGTGCACCACAATTTGTCTACACCGGCCCTCTACGAGGAGGCGGTTCGCCGTGGTGAGGCGATGCTCGGTCATCTCGGGCCGCTTGTGGTGAGCACCGGCAAGTACACGGGGCGCTCCGCCAACGACAAGTTCGTGGTTCGAGAGCCCTTCACCGAAGACATCATTTGGTGGGGCAAGATCAACAAGCCATTCGATCCGATCGACTTCGACAAGGTTCTGTACGGGCTCCGCTCTTATCTCCAGAACAAAGACATCTTCGTTCAGGACGGCTACGCAGGCGCCGACCCGAAATACCGGATAAGGGTGCGCGTCATCAGCGAGCATGCCTGGCACAGCCTGTTCGCCCGCAATATGTTCATACGGGAGTTCGATCCCGAAGTGATTGCAGCGTTCGAGCCGGATTACACAGTCATCCACTGTCCCAGCTTCCAAGCCGATCCCGAGCAAGAACACACTGCGAGCGAGGCCTTCGTCTTGCTCAACCTCGATCGCAAGATGGTGGTGATCGGCGGGACAAGCTATGCGGGTGAGATCAAGAAGTCGATCTTCACCGTCATGAACTACTTGATGCCTATTCGAGGTGTGCTCAGCTTGCACTCTTCGGCAAACGTCGGCCCCGACGGGGATGCTGCAGTGTTTTTCGGTCTTTCGGGAACCGGCAAGACCACGCTCTCTACCGAGGCGGACCGGGCATTGATCGGTGACGACGAGCTCGGCTGGAGCGACGAGGGTGTCTTCAACTATGAGGGCGGCTGTTATGCCAAGATGATTCGCCTGTCCGATGAATCGGAGCCGGAGATCTACCAGACCACCCGTCGTTTCGGGACGGTGCTCGAGAACGTGACCATCGATCCGACGACCCGCCGTCTCGATCTGAGCGAGGCATCGACCGAGAACACACGCGGGGCGTATCCGATCACCCACATCGACAATATCGTTGCAGGCTCGATGGCCGGCCATCCGAAGAATGTCTTCATGCTCACCGCCGATGCATTCGGGATACTGCCACCGATTGCCCGGCTCGATGAGGCTCAGGCCCGATACCATTTCATCTCCGGTTACACCGCCAAGGTGGCAGGGACTGAGCGCGGCGTGCAGGAGCCGCAAGCGACCTTCTCTGCATGTTTTGGGGCACCATTCATGCCGCTTCATCCGACGGTCTATGCGGACCTGCTCGGCAAGAAGATCCGCGACCACGACGTACGAGTGTGGCTGATCAATACCGGTTGGACGGGAGGGCCCTACGGCGTGGGGACGCGATTCAAGATTGCGAACTCCCGGGCCGTGATTCGGGCCGCACTCAATGGCGATCTCGATCGTGTCGAGTATCGGAGCGACCCGGTGTTCGGTTTTGAGGTACCCGTGGAGTGCCCGGGGTTGCCCATCGAGTTGTTGACTCCCCGAGAGACCTGGGGTGATCCGAACGAATACGATGCCAGAGCGGCGGAGCTGGCGGAGCTCTTCCGAGCCAACTTCGAGGAGTTCGCAGAGCTGGCGGGTGCCGAGCTGGCAGCCGCCGGGCCGGTCGCAGGGTGAGGAGCGGCAGGTGACGGACGCCTTTGCCGATTACGACTCATTTGATGCCGTCGGGCTCGCTCAGCTGATCACGGCCGGCGAGGTGACGTCGCCCGAGCTGATCGAGGCAGCTATAGATCGAGTTGAGGCCTTCAACCCCGTGATCAATGCTGTTGTTGTCAAACACTACGAACGTGCCAGGAGACGAGCTGAGTCTGGCAGGGCACCGGGTCCGTTCTTCGGTGTTCCGTTCCTCACCAAGGATCTCGCCAACGTTGCCGGCGATCAGGTGAGCTATGGCTCCGTCTTCTTCCGGAACTACCGTCCGGAGACGACCGACGAGTATCAGTTGCGTATCGAACGAGCGGGTCTGATTTCGCTAGGGCGCACGAACTCTCCAGAGTTTGGCTTGTTACCCACAACCGAGTCGACCCTGCATGGGCCTACTCGCAATCCATGGGACACAGAACGCTCGTCGGGTGGTTCGAGTGGTGGGTCAGCCGCGGCGACCGCCGCAGGGATTGTTCCCATGGCACATTCCAGTGACGGTGGCGGCTCGATCCGTATCCCGGCTGCCGCGTGCGGGGTCTTCGGATTCAAGCCGAGCAGGGGACGCATGCCTCGTTATCCGGCGTCACCTGCCGACTTTCTCTCGGTCGACCTGGCAGTCAGCCGGTCGGTACGAGACATTGCCGCGTTGCTGGACGTCACCCACGGTGCTGTTGCCGGCTCCGAGTACTACGCCCCCGCTCCTTCCGGGCCCTTTGCGGCCGCGGTCGGGCGGGAGCCGGATGTGATGCGTGTGGCGATCTCGACCGTCGACTTCCGCGGCAGGAGAACTGCGCCGGAATGTCGGGACGCAGTGCACGCAACGGCGGAGTCCCTCAGCGACCTGGGTCACAAGGTCGTTGAAGCAAAGCCCTCTATCGACGGGCAAGCAATGGCTGAAGCGTTCCTGACGATCTGGGAGTCGCTGGCGGAGTCGATCTTCAACATCATCATGACTGAAGCAGACAGGACCCGTGTCGGCCATGTCTTGCGCCTCTTGCTCGGCGAGTGGCGGGCCGTGAAGTTGATCAGCAGGATCGACACGATGCGGGCGGGCCGTGACGCTTTCGAGCCATTCACCTGGAGATTGGCGCAGCTGTCGCGTAAGCACACGCCGGCGCAACTCATCGCGGCACGCACCGAGCTGCAACGGACGTCCTACCAGTTTGCCGAGTTCTTCGAGAGCTACGATTCGCTGCTGACCCCGACGCTCGGTGGCCCGCCGGTGCGGCTCGGCGAGATCGACCAGGATGCCGGGTGGCATGACCTCGTCGAGCAACTGTTCGACTATGTGGCCTTCACCCCGATCGCCAACTTCACCGGATCACCGGCGATGTCGGTGCCGACCTACTGGACGCCCTCCGGGCTGCCCATCGGGGCTCATTTCATGGGGCCGCATGGTGACGAGGAGCGCATGCTTTCCCTCGCCGGTCAGTTGGAACGAGTCTCGCCATGGTCGGCAAGACGCCCGGCTATTCGATGATGCGGGCGTAGGCGCGGCCAAATGCGACGTATTGGTCTACACCCTCGCTCTGACGGGCGATTTCTGCTTCGGTGAGTTCACGCACCGGTTTGGCCGGAATCCCCATGGCAAGTGTCCATGCCGGGATGCTCTTGCCTTCGGTCAGGATCGAGCCTGCTGCCAACCACGAGCCCTCGCCCATTGTGGCTCCGTTCAGGGCTCTGGCGCCGATGCCGACCAGACAATGTGAACCAACGGTTGCCCCATGGATGACGGCGGCATGACCGATGGTCACCCGTTTCCCGATCTCGATGGGTAAACCGGCGTCGACGTGAAGCACGCTGTTGTCCTGGACATTGCTCTCGGCACCGATGTAGACCCGATCCAGCTCGGCACGGATCACCGTGCCGAACATGATTACGGCGTCGCGGGCAATGGTAATTTCACCGTAGAGCACGGCAGTTGGTGCAACGAACGCACTCGGGTCGATCGCCGGTGTGCCGATGCTGAGCCAGCCCATTGGCTCCTCCTCGTAAAACGCTCTCAGCGGTGCTCTTCGACTATGGGAGCCGGTAGTTTTCCTTCACGAAGCTGGGCGTCGTCCGCGGCGATTCTGGCGAGAGTGGCGCTGCTCAGTTGGTCGGCGAAGGAATTCTTCGCCGCCATCCACACCCAGTGGATGGCGCATGCTTTCTCCCAATGACAAGGGCCACCATCGAGGGCACATGCAGGCTCGTCGTTGTGACCTTCGAGGGCCTGGATTATGTCGAGCAGCGTGATGGTCTCCGGGTTCTTTGCCAGCGTGTAGCCCCCGGTGCGACCGGGCTGTGAATTAACGAGATCAGCGCGTCCGAGCTCTTGTAGCACCTGGCGCAAGAAACCGACGGGGATGTCCATGTCCCGCGATATTGCCGGAGCGGCAAGGCCACTCGGGTAGCTCTGGGCGAGAGTGATCAAGGCACGCACGCCATAGTCGGTTCGGCGAGTAGGAACGATTTTCATGGTCGGCAGTGTAGATCCATCCATTATTGGATGGCTACACATTTGGATTCGAGCACGCTGTCAGCCGATATGCTCCCAGTTGAGGATGACTTTGCCACAGCGACCGGTTCGCATGGTCGAGAACGCGTCGTCGTAGTCCTCGGCGGCGAACTCGTGGGTGATGACAGGGGAGACGTCGAGACCGGTGTGAAGCATCGCGGTCATCAGGTACCACGTTTCGAACATGCGCCGCCCGTAAATGCCCTTCATGGTCAGGCCCTTGAAGATGATGGTGTTCCAATCCATCGGTGCGTCCTCAGGAGGGATGCCGAGCAGTGCCACCGACGAACCGTGGTTCATGGTCTCCATCATCTCGTGAAGAGCGCTGCGCACCCCGGACATCTCCATGCCGACGTCGAAACCCTCGGTCATGCCGAGCTCGGTCATGGCATCCCGAAGTGAGGATCGGGTCGTGTTGATGGCAATGTTGGCGCCCATTCCTGCGGCGATCTCGAGCCGGAAGTCGTTGATGTCGGTGACAACGACGTAGCGCGCTCCTGCGTGACGGGCGATGGCGGCTGCCATCATCCCGATCGGCCCCGCTCCTGTGATCAGCACGTCCTCGCCGACGAGATCGAATGAGAGTGCGGTGTGTGTCGCGTTGCCGAGTGGGTCGAGGATGGTGGCGATACGGTCCGGGATCTCGTCGGGGACGGGAAAAGCGTTGAATGCAGGGATGGTGAGATACTCCGCAAATGCGCCGGGTCGGTTGACCCCGACGCCGACTGTGTTGCGGCAGAACTGTCTCCGTCCTGCTCGACAGTTGCGGCAGTGCCCGCAAGTGACATGGCCTTCGCCGGAGACCCGCTGACCGACTTGGAAGCCCTGGACCTCCGACCCGATCGCATCGACAACACCAACAAACTCGTGACCCACCTGCATCCCGAGCGGGATGGTCTGCTGAGCCCATGGGTCCCAATTGACGATGTGCAGGTCGGTGCCACATACGGCGGTCTTGTTGATCTTGATCCGGACGTCGTTGTGGCCGACGTCCGGGATAGGAACATCCTCCATCCAGATCCCGGGTTCGGCCTTGGCCTTGACCAGTGCTTTCATCAAATCACTCCAAGCTCCCGACCAACTTTGATGAAGGCGGCGACAGCCTGTTCGATGTGCTCATCGGTGTGGGCCGCCGACATCTGGACTCGGATTCTGGCTTCGCCTGCCGGCACGACTGGGAACGAGAACCCGATGACATAGATGCCCTCAGCGAGGAGACGATCCGCCATCTCGGTGGCGAGCTTGGCGTCGCCGAGCATCACCGGGATGATCGGGTGGCCGGCGCCGGCCAGCGTGAAGCCAGCTGCCGTCATCGATTCGCGGAACCGCTCGGAATTGCGGCGCAGCCGGGTCCGCAGCTCGTCGGAGCCGCGGAGCAGAGCAATCGCCGCCAGCGAGGTGGCTGCGATTGTCGGTGCAAGCGAGTTCGAGAACAGATACGGCCGGGATCGTTGCCGGAGCCAGGCGACGATCTCTTTGCGGCCGGAGGTGTACCCACCGGAGGCTCCGCCCAATGCCTTGCCGAGGGTGCCGGTGACGATGTCGACACGACCCATTACGCCACAATGCTCTGGAGTGCCCCGACCGCCCTCACCGACAAAGCCAACGGCATGTGAGTCATCGACCATGACCAGCGCCCCGTAACGATCGGCGAGGTCGCAGATCGCACCCAGGTTGGCGATGATCCCGTCCATGGAGAAGACACCGTCGGTGGCAATGATGGTATGAGCTGCTCCTGATGCCTCTTGCAGCTTCGCCTCCAGATCAGCCATGTCGTTGTTGGCATACCGGTAGCGGCTTGCCTTCGAGAGTCGTACCCCATCGATGATCGAGGCGTGATTGAGCGAGTCCGAAATGATGGCGTCCTCGGCTCCGAGCAGCGTCTCGAACAGCCCACCGTTGGCGTCGAAGCAAGACGAGTACAGGATGGTGTCGTCTGTGCCAAGGAAGTCGCTCAACTCTGCCTCGAGCCTCTTGTGCACTGTCTGGGTACCGCAAATGAAGCGGACCGAAGACATCCCGTAGCCGTATTCGGTGACGGCATGTGCTGCCGTCTCTACGAGGGTCGGGTGGTTGGCCAGGCCCAGGTAGTTGTTGGCGCACATGTTGATGACCTGTTTGCCGTCTTCGAGAGTGATCACCGCTTGCTGCGGAGATGCGATCGTCCTCTCTTCCTTGAAGAGCCCCGACGTGCGGAGCTCGGCGGTCTGGGCTTCGAGTTGCGCGAGAAATGCTGCGTCCATATCGCCTCCCTCGCAGATTCTATCGGGCGATCAGCTCGTCCTTCTTCCGCGCAGCAACAGTCCTGGTGATGTCGTGCTCCACCGGTTCGGGGAAGACAACCATGCCCGACCCTCTCGCTAACCGTGGCTTCGATGGCGGCTGCTCGGGTGCCGGTGCCGGGATGCGATCCCCGATCACATCGAGGGGGGTATCGATACCGTTCTGCGAGGGTGGCGCCGGTGCCGCAGGGACGCTTACGCTGAAGTGGTTGCGCCCTATTCGCCGCGATGATTCGATCTCGGTGCCCAGCGATCGGGCTAGCGCGATCGCCATCGGTGGTGGGGTTGTCGATGTGGAGCCGTCGTCGGAGACGGTGCAGACCACCGACGCACCGTCTCGTGCCACCGCAGCGTCGATCTGGTGACAGCCACGTGCCACGGCGGCCGAAATCAAGCTGCGCACCATGACCCGGAGGATCGCTGGATCGGTGTAGGCGAAGTGCCTGGCACCCGTCGTGATCATGCCGGTCCCTGGGAAACGGGCACCGATCTGTTCGATCTGGTCGCGTACGTCGACGCGGGTGATCTCTGTTCGCTCGATGCCGCTCTCGAGTCCTATCTGCGTGAGCGTGTCTTCGGTGAGTGCCTGAGCATCCCGGGCGTGGGTGGTGAGCAGCCGGACGTGGTCGAGGGTGAGGTTGGGATCGGTGATGCCATCGGCAAGGATCTGTTCGCCGATCGTGATGATGCGGTCTTGTATCGCAGCATGCTCGTTGAGCCGGTCCCGAAAGCTGCCGCTGTTCGCCAGGCGGGCACGGTCGGTCGCGTCGATCCGGTCTTGCAACGCTTGGTGCCGTCTCCTAGTCGCGCGCACCGATGAGTAGGTGATAGCCGCCGAGAATTGCGAGCCAACCTGTCGCACCGACCGCTACAAGCCAGCCTGCCGGCCCGTCGGGGGCCGACACGATTGCCACGAGCAATGGGGCGATCGAGGTAACACCCAGGACGAGGACGATCAGTGCACCGATCTGCGATCGGGGACTCGGCGGCTCCGGATTCGTTGCCATGGTGATGAATCGGCAGAAAGGTCGGAAAGCCGCAGAATCAAATAGGGCACTGCAATCTGACTAGTCCCCAGGTGATATCAAACGATCTTGCGGTCCGAGGCCCATCGCGCCAACTCGTGGCGACTGGAGAGCTGGAGCTTGCGCAGCACCGAAGAGACGTGCGTCTCCACAGTCTTGATCGAGATCGACAGCTTGCGGGCTACCTGTTTGTAAGCGAGGCCGCGGGCAATGAGACGCATCACCTCCTGCTCGCGAGGGGTCAGCTGGTCGAGCTGAGAATCGGCGGCGGGGGAGATCGCTCCTCCGAACGCATCGAGCACGAATCCGGCAAGACGTGGCGAGAACACGGCATCTCCTTCCGCAACACGCCGTACCGCGTCGGCAAGCTCGTCCGGAGCTATCGACTTGGTGACGTAGCCCCGGGCTCCGGCCCGGATCATGGCGATCACATCATCGGGAGAGTCCGAGACCGAGAGCGCCAAAAAGCGGGTGTCCGGGTGTGTCTGGAGAACGTTCGAGATCACGGTGACGCCACCACCGCCGGGCATGTGCACATCGACGAGTACCACTCCGGGCCTGGTCTCCCGGATAAGCGTGATTGCCTCGTCGACGTCGCCTGCGATGCCCACGATGGGGAAGTGCTCGCTGAGCTCGCTCCGGACCCCCGAGAGGAAGAGCTCATGGTCGTCTACGAGAAAGAGTGTCGTCTCAGTCATGGTTTCCTCGCGGTAGCTTCAGGCGGACCTCGGTGCCTTCACCGGGCTCGCTGATGATTTCCGATTCGCCGCCTTGCCGTTTCATACGTTTCCTGAGAGAGTTCTCGATGCCGTGGCGGCCGTCGGGTATGGACTCAGGATCGAAGCCGCACCCCTGATCGGTCACGAACACCTCGGCGGCATCGTCGCGTACCTCGGCGAACACAGAGACCCGCGGCGCCCCAGAATGCTTGGCTGCGTTGGTCATCGCCTCGCCTGCCGCGGCGACCAGCGACGCCGTCCGCTCTGTCATCGGCATGTCGCCCACCACAACGACTTCAACTGGGACATCGTGTCTCGCTTCGACGTCGGTAGCGGTGGCCTCGAGCGCCTGACGGAGGCCGATCGTCGCATCGCCGTTGCGGGGACTGTACAGCCAGCTGCGCAGATCGCGCTCTTGTGCCCTGGCCAGGGTGACCATTCTCTTTGGGTCGTCGGTGCGCTGGATGAGCGCAAGAGTCTGCAACACCGAATCGTGGAGATGAGCGGCGACCTCGGTACGCTCATCTGCCAGGATCCGACTGCGTCTCTCCTCGCCCAGGTCCCGGATCAGCGAGGTCACCCAGGGGCCGAAGATGATCATGAACCCGGCGCCGGTGAGTGCTGCTGCGGTAATGGCCGGCCCGAGAGACTCGATCGACGAGATCGCCGAGGAAAGGCTGGCGATGCCGGCGAGTAGGAGAAGTGCACCCACCACGATCCGGGTTCGGCTCGGGGCGAGCGCACCGGAGGTGGGCTCGAAGATGCTCGTCTTGTCCCACATGGCGGCGCCACCAAAGGCAAGCAGCGTGCCCGCCCAGACGACCGTGTCGCCGAACCAGAGATTCAGCCCGCGGAACAACGACAGCATGCCGAGGAAGATCACCACCAGGCCGATCATCTGGCGGGTATCTGGTGGATCGGCTGCGGTGACTTCGTCGCCGGGCGAGGCTATGGCAGTGCCGAGCAAGTAGAGGACGACGCCGGCGCCACCTGCGAGGGAGAGCGAGACGAAAGCAGCGCGGACGTAGGCATCTGCAATCCCGAGCCGATCGGCGATGCCTCCCGCAACGCCCATGACGACCCGATCATCGGTGCGCCGCACGATGAAGTTCCTGACACGGTCGACCGTGCCGGGAGATTCGGTTTCAACTGTCGTTTCCGCTCTCATATCGCCGAATGTTGTCACAGTGTGGGGTGTCGGACAACTAGGGGTCTCCCCGGGAACCCCGGGTGTACTTCAGGGTAGGTTCAGGGTATTACCCGATATGGCGGGAACCGTTCGGGTGTCATGCTTGCAGATATGGAAACGACACAGTCAACACAACAGCAACCGCCGCCGCAGATACAACGTCCCCGGCTGGAGCGACTGCGTAGCGACCGCGTGATCGCCGGTGTCGCTTCTGGATTGGCCCGTCACCTCGGGATCGATGCTGCCTGGGTGCGGATCGGTTTTGTCGTGATCACCCTGTTCGGAGGCGCGGGCGTGCTCGCATATCTCATCGGATGGATCGCCATACCGGAAGAGGGCGAATCGGAGTCGGTGCTCACCACCAAGACCCGCTCGAACTCGCATCTGGGCAGCTGGGTGGGGCTCGGGCTCATAGGGCTTGCGGTGATGATCCTGATTGGCAACACCGGTCTGATCGACGGCGATATCGTCTTTGCCGGCGGGCTGATAGTCCTCGGCATCCTCCTTTACCGCGGTGACCTTGGCGAATTCGGTAAGCGCAGGACTCACGATGGCGTGGAGGTTCAACCGCCACTGTCTGCGGCAACCCACTCATACGAGGAGACGCCGGTCGACACCGCAAGTCTCAGTCTTGACGAGATGCCCACGGTTGCTCCTCCAACCGAGCCACCGGTTGCGCCACCTCCTCCGGCCCCCGCCTTCCGGCCTCGTCCACCCCGCCCCCGCTACTCCTCGGTCCTGGGAAGGCTCGCCTTTGCCAGCTTGCTCATCGTCGTCGGCGTGATGGGTGTGGGCCAATCGCTGGGATGGTGGGATCCGCTCGCCCGGCATTATGCGGGAGCTGTACTTGTCGTGCTCGGCGCGGCGTTGCTTGTCGGGTCCTTGTTCGGGCGAGCGCGGTGGTTGATCGCCCTTGGCGTTGTCATCAGCCCATTGCTGTTCGGTGCCGCAATTCTCGATGTCCCGATCGAAGGTGGCATGGGCAGCCCGGTGCACTCACCGTCGACGGTAGCTGAGCTGTCTCCGGAGTATCGGCTAGTTGGTGGTGAGATGATCATTGACCTAACCGATCTCGAACTGGCGACAGGCGAGACGTATCAGATGGAAGCAAGCGTTGCCTTCGGCACGCTGAAGATCCTGGTTCCCGATACCCTCGGCGTCAGTGTGGCTGCTGAGGTGGATGCCGGCCAGATCGTCGTCGACGGAGCCAACGTCGAGGAGGGTTTGAATTTGGACAGCAGCAAGGTCTATGAAGGGACTGGCATGATCGACATCGACGCACACGTCGGTTTTGGCGAGTTCGACATCTACGAAGTGGAGAACCGACCATGATGAAGCACCCATTCGACGCGGTCTCTTTCTTCTTTGGGGCTCTCTTCCTCCTCGGCGGGATCCCCCTCATAGTCTCAGGGTCGGGGCTCGACTTTCTCGGCTACCGGTGGGTGTTCCCCGCATTCCTTGTGACCGTTGGTGTTGTCGTGTTGCTGACTGCTCAGTTCACCGAGCACCATGACCAGGAAGACAGCGGCGACGGTGACCCGATCCGCTAGACGGGTTGATCGATCGCCGCAGAGTCGGGCAGATGCCGATTGCTCTGTGATATCGAGGACGATGTCGAGCCCGCGCTCGAGTTGCCCAATGCGCTCCTCACCGCTCAGCCCTCACCCGGTCCAGATACTCCTCGCCACGTGGCGACAACCGGTAACCAACCCGGAAGCTGAGAGTGAGCCCGAGGTTCTTCAGCTTGCGGACATCGACCTTGAACGGCTGGGTCTCCCGACCGAACAACGCGGCGAGGTCGGGGGCTCGTCGTTCCGGGTTGTTCTGAATCGCTTCTAGATACGATCGGGTCCAGGAACCGTGGGAGCTTGCTCCGTCGAGTCTGGTGAGTCGCCCGGTGATGTCGGCAACCTCCTCATCTGTGAGATCCGTGCTGTGGGCGAGCACATCCCTCGGGTCGGGCTCGTTGAGATAGCGGAAAGTGATTCGATACACCGGCTCCCCGGGCGCACCGCGTAGGTCTGCGATCAGGGTGGCTGTGTCGGGGTAGCCGGCTGCGATCGCGTCCGAATCGGTGATCTCGTCGGCGGCGACGACATCGACGGTTGCCACGTGGAGACGACCCGCCGGAGACCGGTACACCCGTCCGGCCACCACCTGAGGTCGCTTCCAGCGGCGAAACGTAATCGTGACGAGTCCAGTCTGGATTGGCGCCCAGAATCGCTTCTCGAAAAGCACGCCGGCATTCTGGCATGAGAGAGAGGGGCCGGCTCAGACGCGGGTGACTGTCAGGCCACGGTGCGCCTGCCGTGCCTCCATGGCGAAGTCGAACCGGTCCCCGACCGTACAGAGGTCGATGTCGTCGGGGTGAGCGAACCAGGCTGCGCGTAGCACTGCGGCGCGCTCGTGTGCGGCAGCACGCTCAGCCGCTGCGGCTACATCGGCATGGCCGGAGAGAAGCAGCTCGGTAATCAGGTCTCCGCAGATGTCGTCCTCTGCTGCCGGTTCGATGCCGCCGATTCCGGATGCGACGACCGTCACTTCTCTTGCGTCGGCAAGCGCGTGTGCCGTTGCCGACGCGACGACAAGGCTTGCGACGTAGAGCGGACCGGCACCGTTGGCAAAGGCGATCCGGGCGCACCGGGTTCCTGAGGTACTTCGATGCACGACAGTCTTGCCCGCAACGGCTCCAGGGTTGGCCACTATCTCGCCAGGTGAGTTGCCCAGAGCGAATTCATCAGGCCTGACTCCGTCCACCTCACCCATGAGCACAGCATTGGGTATCGATCGGGCGAGGGTTGTGGCCTCGTCGACGGTCTCGGCCAGAACGAGCTGGGTAGCTCCCGCATCCAGAGCGTACGCAGCAGCGGAGAACGCCCGGAAGACGTCGATGATGACAGTGGGACCGATTGCTGCCGCCGCCCCTGCCATGCCACGCCGTCTCGTCACGATCATGCCCTGAGTATCGTGCACACGAGCAGGGAACAAAAGCCTGGGGTCCCGTGGTTTACCGAACATGACTGACATTGCATCTCTACTGCACCGAGACGACACCAGCATTGCCATCGTTGGGGCGACCGACGACCCGGCGAAGTACGGGTCCGTGATCTACCGCGATCTGAAACACAAAGGATTCGAGGTCTACGCGGTCAACCCGAATCGGGATACGGTCGACGGCGATCCCGCATATCGCAGCCTGAGCGATCTACCGGTCAAGCCAACAATCGTCAACATCGTCGTCCCACCAAAGGCAACGCTGGCTGTGCTCGAGAAGGCCAAGGAGCTGGGGTATCGCAATGTCTGGGTACAGCCCGGCGCTGAGAGCCCGGAGGTCATGGCGTATCTGACGGCGAGCGACTTCAACTACCTGGCAAACGCCTGCATCATGGTCGCGAGCCGGACTCACTCGGCGCAATGACAGGCCCCGTTGGTCTGGCGACCACCCTTTGGGGAGATGGGCGGCGTCGCGCCCTCCTGCTCCACGGTCTGACCTCGGCGAGTACCACCTGGTGGCGGGTTGGGCCTGTCCTGGCGAAGCTTGGATACACCGTCGTTGCCCCGGACCTACGCGGCCACGGCAACAGCCCCGCAGGCGACGATCTGTCCATCGAGTCCTACCGCGACGACGTGCTGCTCTTGGGTGGCGGATGGGATCTGCTGGTTGGCCACTCGCTGGGCGGCGTCGTTGCCGCAGCACTCGTCGAGACTGATCCGGATTTCGCCGGGCGGGTCGTCTACGAGGATCCCGCGGCCGATTGGCGGCTCGCCGCCGAGTTCATTGCCGAGTCACCGGAGAGGGTGGGTACAGCGACTATTGCCGGCATCGCTGCCGAGCATCCCGACTGGGAACCCGACGAGGTGAGGTACAAGGTGGAGTCTCTCAACTCCTGTCGCCGGGACGTCGAGGCGAGGACCGTGGCCGATGTCTTCCCCCGGGACATCTGGTCTGCGATGCTCGCCGCGGAGCTGCCCGGCCTTGTAATTGCCGCAGATCTCGATGTGGGCTCTCTTGTCTCGGCCGCTCAGGAGGCGCAAGCCGAGGGCAGCCCATTGCTTGTGGTTCGCATCACCGGTGCCGGGCATTCGGTGCATCGGGACGCACCGGACGAGTTCATTGAATTGCTTACGGAGTTCGCGATGGCTCCGGTGTCGGCGCCACAGGCAAGCTGAGCTGAAATACGGTGAGGCCGTCCACCCGGTCGGCGGTGAGGTCGCCGCCCATCCGGCGGGCCAACTGGCGGGAAACGGTGAGGCCGAGCCCGATCGAGCCGTTCCTGGTGTCGGTGTGACGGGACCGCCCGTACGGCTCGAACAACGTATCGACTTCGTCGGGATCGAAGCCAGACCCGTTGTCGGCGACCACCACATAGCCGGTTTCGTCATCTCGCCGGATACGTACGTCGATCTGCGCCCCGCCATGACGGATCGCGTTTGTGAGCAGATTCCGGACGATCTGCCGCAGCCGCAGCGAATCGGCAAGCACCAGGACCGAAGGAGTGGCCTGCGTGATCTCCTTCCCTCCGACGGCTCCGCCGGCGGCCATGGCGGCGATCACCTTGCTCGCCGCGTCGGACAAGTCTGTCTCTTCGGCATCGATGCTGAGCTCGCCCGATGCGGATCGGAATGCCACCAGCAGATCATCCACGATGTCGGCAGCCTCCCTTGCTTCTCCAGAGATGAGCGCAAGCACCTCGGCGCCCTCCGGTGTCGCGACATCGACCGTGCCATCCTGGAGCGCCGCGGCAAACCCAGCGAGAGCGGTGAGCGGTGTGCGCAGCTCGTGGCTCACAGTCGCCACGAAGCGGTCCCGCGAGGCGTATTGCTCCTCGTAATCGCGTCGCAGTTGGTAGAGGATCCAGCCGCCAAACCCGAAGAGGACGGCGATAGCAAGCGCCTTCTGAACCAGGTCGTCCAGTCTGAGACCGTCGGCGATACCGCTCAATATAGCCAGGTACTCGGTGACGACGCCCAGAGCGATACCCGAGGCGAAACGGGCCTGTTTGCCGATCGCGATCGAGATGAGCCCGAGCGTGGGGACGATCACCGATGCGGAGTTGAGATCGACTACGGTCGCAGTTCCGTAGTAGCTGAGCACGCCGAGCGTCGCAATGGCCAGACCGCCACCGCCGATCACCCAGTCCGCCTGCCATTGCCTGGTCGCCACCTGGTAGGCGGAGACGGCGACGAGCACGACGAAGACCTGCAATCCCGGTGGGAAGAGGACGTCGTGGCGGATGACCTCGATAGCGACCTTTACGAGGACTACCGCCGGAATCGTCGTCATCATCAGGATGAGAACGATTCTGTGTGCGCGGTCGATGACCGTCATGCCAGCCGTCCTGGTTGTAGACGGTATACCTGTCGACCCTCTTCAGCTCGTTATTAGCTGATCGACCGGGGCGAAGTCATCGGTCAACACCCCGGCACCGCCGATGAAATCGCCGAGCTGTGGGTCGCCGAGCACGACCGCGGTGCTATCACGACCGGCTAGCGCTTCTTCAAGAGCGGCAATGTCGATCGGGCTGTCCGATGCCACGAGAACATAGTTGCCACCCTTTTCCCCGGACAGATAGTCGGACGGGGCGAGCACGACGATATGGGTAAACACCTTCGCCAGGGTTGCCGTTTCTGCCCTGGCAAAACCGAGCGGGGGATAGTCGATGAGGTTGAGCAGATAGAAGCCACCGGGCCGGAGCCTTTGGGCGAGCTCCTCGGCGAACTCCTCTGTTGTGAGATGCCAGGGCACAGCCGGTCCACCAAAAGCATCGCCGACAACTACGTCGTACGCACGAGCGGGGGTGTCTCTGAGCGTCATTCTGGCGTCGCCGATACGGATGTCGAGGGTGGTGGGGTCGAGCCCGAGCTCATTTTCGGCAACGTCGACGACAGCGGGGTCGAGCTCGAGCACCGTGTTGGTGCCTGCCGGGTGGGTGGCGGCGACGTAGCGAGGGAACGTAAAACCACCTCCACCAATGGAAAGCGAGTCGACCGGTCCTTTTGGAAGCTGCGAATCCAGCACCGCACCGAAGATCCTGGCATAGCGAAAGTCGAGGTAGGTGGGGTCCTCCAGATCGACGTAGGAGTGGCGCAGGTTATCAAGTCGGAGCACTCTGCCCGACGGGCGCCCGGGGTCGACATCGACGTTGAGGCAGTAGTAGGCGGTCTCATGCTCGCAGGTCGCGGGAGTGGCCGCTGCCATCGTCGTTGAGAACGCCGCGATCGCCACCACCGTCAGGACGGCTTGCCTGGAAAGGGTGTTGGCGCTCAGCGCAGTCGCCAGACCGACGATGATGGTGACCAGGCCGAGAACGATGGTGATGGTTCGGCTTGGCCAGGCGGCGACCAGAATGAACCCGGCGAAGAATGTGCCGAATATTGCCCCGGCCGTACCGAGCGCCGAGAGCCTGCCGACGACGGTTCCGGTCTCGTCGAGAGTGTGTAGCTGGAGCTTGGTCACGGTGGGTGTCACCGCGGAGAGCACGGCGGCAGGGGCGAAGAAGCTCACTGTGGCCAGGAAGACGATTTCGATTGGGGTCGACGTCACCGACGGACCGACGAGGCGCACCGCCGGATACGTGAACAGGGCCAGCAGCCCGCCAACGACGAGGACGATAGGGAGGACCAGTCGCGGCGGATAGCGGTCTGCGAGTCTGCCCCCGAGCCACGAGCCTATGGCAATGCCCGCGAGGATGGTGCCGATGATGCCGGTCCAGGTCTCCAGGGTGTTGCCGACGAAGGGAGCCATCATCCGTCCGGCCAGGATCTCGAGGATGAGAACCGCAGCGGATGAGTAGAACACGACGGCACGGGCGGCGAGGGTCGACATCGGGCACGAGTATCGCATACATCCCGCTCCAGCTACTTTGCGGTTTGGTCGACAGATTGAATTAGAGTTGCAAACCCTGCGGGCGTTTAGCTCAGTTGGCTAGAGCGCCTCCCTTACAAGGAGGAGGTCACTGGTTCGAGTCCGGTAACGCCCACGCGGACCTGCTGGGGTAGGCCTACTGGCAGTTTCCTATCTGCTCAAATGACGCGCGCCAGGATCTGGCCCGCAGACGAAAGTGGACTAGACAACAGACATCGTCTGCCGCTGTAGCGCTGAACATGTGGCTGAGAAGTCGTGGCTGAGCCAGCTGATGTTGCGCTGCTCCTGGGGTTTGGTGCTGACCCGGAAGCGAACCCCGGGATACCGGGCGCACATGTCTTGTGTCGGATCATCCTCCGGAGGACGCAGGCTCGTCCCACATGGATCGAGCCTCGACAACTACGTCTGGTCCCGGCGAGCGCAGCTCGAGCTGCTGTATCGCCTCTCCGACATTCTCGATGTCGTCTCGCTCAACCTGAACGATGACCAGTTGCCGGATCTCATCGACAAGAACGGCGCTGCGGGAGTCGCAACGTCCGTCCACAGCGGCAGCGACCCGCGCCGCCTCGTCGAGCCGTGTACGCAGATCCTCCATCGTGTACTCGACGTCCCTATACACGATCTCGAGATCGCTCTCGTAGGCGCCGGCAACGTTCTCGAACAAGTCCGTTGGTGCTCGGGTTGGTCTCAGAACCACAACTCTGAAACTGGGGACATGCTCAAAGACAACACCCGCATACCAGTCTCCGGTCGCTTCGGTCAGTCGACGGTGGAACTCCGCCGCCAGCTCCTGCTGTCTGAGCTGCAGCTCCGCTTGTTGCGGGTCGATCCCGAATGTTTCCGCGTAGGCCTGGATCGCACCCGCTTCGATCTCTATCACATCGCCAGATCCGACCGAGCTCGAAGCAGCCGTCTCCACCGTTGCTGTGGGACCTGCGAACACGGGAGAGCTGGTCGCGGCGTTGACCTCGCTCGTGGCGACTTCCTCGGCCGGCGAGGCACCGGTTTCGGCGGCGCAACCCGGAAGGAGGATCAGCGTGACGAGCGCGATCAGGGTCGTCGGCAGTGATGATGAGCGTGCTGCGTGGTTGCACCATCGGCCAAGCATTGTGTCCTGTGTCCCCTCGAGGAACTCGTCTCAGCCCTTTGACGTTGCCGGACGTTGCCAAGGTTCCCCGGTTGCCGTCACTCACGATCGCCCGTTCAGCCCGACGCTGCTTGCATTTCGATCAGACACCAGTGTCGGCGCCATCGCCAGGCTGCGGTTCCTGGGGCCACCAGCTGCGTCGGCCGCGTGGTTTCCCGAAGCTCTCGGGCCACGATTCTCCGGCGAGGTCGCCTGCCATGTCTCGATCTGCGTGCTCGAGAAGCGAATCGAGGTCGAAATGGTGGTCGTCGATCGCCTCCATCACATCGCCTCGCTTCGCGTACCGGGAAGCGAACCCGACCATGGGGAAGTCGGCGAGCTCGACTTTGGGTACCTCGTCCCAGGTCAGGGGCGCCGACACCCAGCCGGTGGGGCGCACCGAGTAGGCACTGGCGACAGTGCGGTCGCGACTGTTCTGGTTGTAGTCGATGAAGACGCCGTGGCGATTTTCCTTCCACCATTGTGTGGTGACTATGTCCGGTCGTCGACGCTCGACCTCACGACCGAGCGCGAGGGCGGCCTTTCGCATTTCGAGAAACGTGTAGCGAGGCTCGACCCTGACATAGATGTGGATGCCCTTTGATCCCGATGTCTTGGGGAAACCGATAAGACCGAAGTCGTCGAGCACCTCTTTGACCTGGAGCGCCACCTGCTGCACGTCGGACCACACCGCCTGCGGCGTTGGGTCCAGGTCGATACGAAGCTCGTCCGGATTCTCGACATGCTCCGCCCGGGACGGCCACGGATTGAGATCGACACAGTTGAGCTGAGCCATCCAGACCACATCGGAGGGTGACCTCGGGACGAGGTAGCCTGCGCTTCGCCCAGACGGGAAATTCACGAAGTATCGCTCTCCGGCCGATTCGGGGGCCCTCTTCCTGAAATAGGGCTTTTCGCCGACACCCTTTGGGAAGCACTTCAACATGGTCGGCCTGCCAAACACCCCGGCCAAGGCGCCGTCGGCACACACCATGTAGTGCTCGACCAGATCGAGCTTGGTCCATCCCTGCTTGGGGAACATCACCTTCTCGGGGTGAGTGACCTCGATCTCTTCGCCGTCGATCTCGAAGCGCGCTCTGTCCATGGCGCTGATTGTGCCAGCTGATGAGGTCGCGCGGTGTCTTCGAGCTGTTGATCAACGCGCTGCATCACCATTGATTTCTCGTTGCCAAGCGGCCGTTGGATGCGTCGCTCTGCACGAGAGACTCCGCCCAAGAGGTGTCAAGAAGTCCACCGATGTGATGCTATGCCCGGCAACTATCCTCATCGCTAATACCTTGTCGGCGACGAGGGAGCGAGTAACCGCCGCTACCAGAAGACTCTCGATGAAGAGCGATCTCGGGATAGTGGCAACTCATTTGTCGATGGAACCGGCGAGTTGATCATCATGCATATGGGGGATGCCCCAGTCGAGGAGTGTGAACATGAGCTGGAGTGCTGCGGATATTCCCGACCTCACCGGCAAGGTTGCCGTGGTCACGGGTGCAAATGGTGGGCTCGGGCTCGAGTCGGCGAAGGCCCTTTCCGGCGCAGGCGCTCACGTCGTCATGGCAGCCCGTGACCAGTTGAAGGCACACGGTGCCTGTGACGAGATCAAGGCCATACACCCCGATGCCTCGATTGAGATAGTCGAACTAGACCTCGGTTCGCTCGACTCGGTACGCACAGCCGCAGGGGAGATTTCCAGGAGTCATCCCCGGATCGACATTCTGCTCAACAATGCGGGCGTGATGGCCATCCCGGAGCGCAGGACGGAGGACGGTTTCGAGATGCAGTTCGGAATCAATCATCTCGGCCATTGGGTGTTCACAAGCGGTTTGCTGAGCCCGCTGCTGGCTGCTGATAGGGCGCGTGTGGTCGGTGTCACCAGCACGGCGCACCACGTTGGGAGAAGCGTCGACCCCGACAACCCCAATCTCGAAGGCAACTATGGGCCATGGAAGGCATACGGGCAGTCCAAGCTGGCCAATTTTCACTTCGCTATCGGTTTGCAGAGAGAGTTCGAGAAAAGAGGTCTCGCCACGATGAGCCTCCTGGCGCATCCGGGTCTCTCCCACACCAACCTCCAGGTACGGACGGTGGAGGAGGGGGGCGGAGGCCGGAGCGCTCCGATGTGGGCTTGGTTGGCAGCGCACACAGGGATGAGACCCGCAGCCGGTGCCCTGCCGCAGCTTCGTGCCGCCACCGACCCGAATGCACACGGCGGTGAGTTCTTCGCTCCCCGGTTCATCAACAACGGGCCACCGGTGCGCCGCCCGATCATGCGGCGCATCGGTCTGCAGCAAGCAATCGACAACTTGTGGGAAGTCTCCGAGACGTTGACAGGGACCCGCATCGACTTCAGCGCGGTGAGCTAGGCGTCAGCACTCGAATGACCCCACATCGACCCACCAGCATTCATTGGCTTCGGGTTCCCCGGGCAGAGTCCTCCGCGAGTTGTCTCGGTCCGCTGCTAGTAGGGTCGGCATATGCGCAACGACTACATCGACTCTTCCATCGAGGCGTGGGAGTCAGAGCAGCCGGGCCTCGAAGTGGCGCCGGTCGCGGTCTTTGGCCGGATCCGGAGGGCGGCAGCGCTGATTGATGAGCGGATTGCGACGGTGATTGCCCGCGTCGGCATACGTAACCCCGGGGACTTCGACACCATGGCGACGCTGCGCCGGGAAGGCGAGCCGTTCGAGCTCTCGCCAAAGGAGCTCTCGGTGAGGCTGCTGGTCACCTCGGCGGGTCTGAGCGGGCGGCTCGATCGCCTCGAGACTGCAGGATGGATCGCACGCACCCCGCACCCGGACGATGGGAGGGCAGTCATCGTAAATCTCACTGCCGAGGGGCAGGCCGCGGTCGACGAGGTGCAGCGCCATATCCTCGACGAGTATCGCAAAGCGCTCGGGCAGATCGACCCTGAGGACCGTGACGATCTGGCGGCGTCGCTACGAACGATCCTGGTCAATCTGGGTGACGCCTGAATCACCACAAAACACCTTGCTAGCGAACTACTGGTCAACTAGCTTTACCTCATTCGGCACAGTGCCGCGCGCCCGTCGTCGGGCATGAGAGAAAGGCTGCGCATGAGTCGCAGAGTGGACCCCACCCGCTTCGAAGAAGACGAGGAAGGATGGGATCAACCCCGCCTCGGCGGACAGGGTTTCATAGGCCAGCCCAATGGGGACCCGAACAGGCGCCGGGCCAACGTCAAGAACGCATACCACGGCAAGGGAAAGCGTTCCCGTCGCAATCGCGACGGTTGGGAGCGATTCGACGACTGAATACCTCCCAAGTCCGTGAGCCGGGACGCCGGCTTTCATAACGCACCGGGCAGCAACGCCCACCGCATCTCGAGAAAGACAAGCCATGTCAGGTGTAACCAAAGTACGCGCCACGAAGGTCCATCAGCAGCACAGCGCAGTGAGACAGAACAAACCGGGTCGACCGGTGAAAGGTGCCAACCTCGTCCCTCAGCACGAAGGATCGACCAAGAAGGCTGCTCGGAAGCAGACGTCTCGTTCCAAGTAGCCGCACACAACAACCGGGTCCGGGAGGGGTGACACCCTCCCGGGATCATCCTCGGATCCGCAACGCCATATAGACGTGATAGAACGTCAGAAGGCTGTAACCGAGCAAGACCAGCAGTGACACCTCGAGAGTGCGTCGATACCGTCGCAGCGCCAGCAACACGAGAGCGACGGCGCCGGCGCTGAGCAGTTTCACCAGAGCGGCCGTCTGCCATCCCATGGTAAACAGCCAGCTCATCACCGGGTTGAGTTCAACGCCACCCTCGCCCAGCACCCGGATCGTCATGACGTAGTCGATGAAGTTGAACACGATGATGGCAGCCAGCACCAGAGGAAACGCCAAACGACTCTCGGCGTAGCTGCGCAGGTCCGCCTGATAGCGACCACGCCAACCTGCTGGATCCCTCCTGTCGAAGCCACTGCGCCGCTCCGGGAAGTGGAACGGCAGCCGGGTCGCCCGTCGCTCACTGCGACGCCGTCGCAGCCCAGCCGAGTCTGTGGTCTGTGTCGCCATGGTCTCCTGTTCGTGTTTCCCCGAACATAGTGGGTTGAGCGAACGGTTGGAGGCGGTTAGCTCAGGATGCGCTGTCGACGAAGGTGCGTAGGTCGCCGGCGAGTTTGGCCAACGAACGGATGTGGACATACATCATGTGCCCGGCGTCGTAGTACTCCATGGCCACGTTGCCGCGAAGGCTCGGGTCGAGCCCGAGATGATTGAACGTGTACTCGGTGGCGAAGTACGGTGTCGCCAGGTCGAGATAGCCGTTGGCAACGAAGACCTTCATGAACTGGTTGCGGCTCATCGTGTTGCGCAACGTCTCCGAAACGTCGACGTAGGCGTTCTTGAAGTCTTCGTAGTCCCAGTTCTGCCAGGTCTCGGAGCTCAGGATCTCGTACGGCAGATCGCTTTCATATTCCAGCTCGTCATGCATGTACGCATTGAGCGCAGAGGTGTAGGCACCCATCGTGGCGTCCATCGACGGGTCCGACTCGAACGCGTCACCGTCGACGAACCTGTCGATACCCGTGTAACGAGAGTCGATCCGGCCGACCGTCCGCCCCTCCTCGCGGAGTAACTCCTTGCAGAAGCGCAGGATCTCGACCCGAAGGTCGTACCGGGTGACGTACGTCTCCGACAACCCTGTATAGCGAGCGACCCGCCTTGCGATCTTCTTGAACTGGCTCTCCGGCAGTGCAGCACCCTCAAAGAGCGCAAGTGCGTAGTCGTTGGCGGCGAATTGCTCGACCTCGTCGAGGAACTCCCGCAGCTCTCGTTTCTGATCCTTCGGGCCCAACTTGCCGTGATACCACGCGGTTGCGGCATATGACGGTAGGAAGACGACATAAGGCAGGTCGTTGCCGCGCCGGAACGTGCCGGTGGCGCCGTCGAAGCCTGCGGTCTGGAAGTTGAGTATCGACGAGATCAACATGAGCCCGTTGAAGGTGATCCCATGCCGCTCGTAGAGGTGGCCGGCAAGGCCGGCCGAGCGGGTTGTGCCATATGACTCACCAGCAAGGAACTTGGGAGATGCCCAGCGTTTGTGCCTGGTCAGGTATAGACGGATGAACTCGCCGACTGCCTCTATGTCCTTTTTGAAGTGGTGATAGGTTTTGGCTTCCTCGCTGGGGATGGCGCGTGAGAAGCCTGTGCCGATTGGGTCGATGAACACCAGGTCGGCGATGTCGAGCAGCGAGTACTCGTTGTCGACGAGACGTCCCGGTGGGGGATAGGGCATGCCGTCGTCGTCCATGAGAACCCGGCGTGGACCGAGCACACCCAGGTGGAGCCAAACTGAAGACGACCCGGGGCCACCGTTGAACGCAAACACTATTGGCCGCTGCGACAGTTCTGCGACGTTGTTCCTTGTGTAGGACACGAAGAAGAACGATGCCTTCTTCTTGCCCTCTTCCTCTTTGAGCACCAGTCGCCCCGCCGTTGCCGTGTATTCGATGGTGGACCCATTGATCTCGACCGTATGGGTGGATTCGGTAGAGATCTCCTCGTGGTGTGGCGGTGGCGGCAGCTCTTTGGACTCGCCGTCGTTTTCCTTGGTCTTGCTTGCGGTTTCTTTGTCCGCCATCAATCCACTCCGTCGTCGTGAATTGCAGACTTTACAACGGCCTCAGGTGGAGAGACCGATCGGGCACGACACTCCCGTACCACCGATACCGCAGTACCCGTTCGGGTTCTTCGCCAGGTACTGCTGGTGGTACTCCTCGGCGTAGTAGAACCTCGGGGCTTGCTCGATTTCGGTGGTGATGCCCTTGTAGCCGGCATTACGGAGTTCTTCGGCGTACCGGTCTCTGCTGGCGACCGCCGCGGACCACTGGGCGGCGTCGGCTGTGAAGATGGCGGATCGGTACTGAGTTCCCACGTCGTTGCCCTGGCGCATTCCCTGGGTGGGATCGTGGCCCTCCCAGAAGACACGAAGCAGCTCTTCGTAGGTGACCAGTTTGGGATCGTATGCCACCATCACCACTTCGCAGTGACCGGTGCGGCCGGTGCATACCTCTTCGTAGGTGGCGTTCGGAGTGAAGCCGCCCTGATAGCCGACCGCCGTGGAGAACACGCCGGGCGTCTGCCAGAACATGCGCTCGGCACCCCAGAAGCAACCCATGGCAAAGTATGCGATCTCGATGCCATCGGGGAAAGGCGGCACCGTCGTGTTCCCGTTGACGTAGTGGGTTCCGCTGACGGGTATGGCGTCCTCATGGCCGCGCAGTGCGGTATCGGGTGTCGGCATGTCTGCGTTTCTCAGCCACATCGTGATCTCCTCCGGTTCATAAGACCAAAGATAGGCAAGCACAATCAGTGTTCTCGACGATCCTCTCAAATGGTCGATCTGCGAGACAAGCAAACGATCTATTAACGCTCTTCGATAGTCGCCGGGCCGATTCGGTATCCTGAGCGGGCGTCAACCGGGAGAGGACATGACCGAGGACATCAGCGAGACGATGGAATCGAAGCCGGAGGAAGCCAGCGAAGGCGAGGTCGGCAAGCCGGTCCACTCCCTCACGGAGCCCGCCGAGGTGGAGGTCAGGTCGTCGATCCTCGATTCCGTCCTCAACCCGAATGAGGAGACAGGCACAACTCGAAAGAAGCTCAACCGCAAGTTCTACGAGCAGGAGTTGGAGCGACTCCAGATGGAGTTGGTCAAGCTCCAGGAATGGGTGAAGGCCAAAGGCCTCAGGGTTGTCGTCATCTTCGAAGGGCGGGATGCTGCCGGCAAGGGCGGTGTCATCAAGCGCATCACCGAGCGGCTCAATCCCCGGGTGTGCCGGGTTGCCGCATTGGGAACACCGACCGAGCGGGAGAAGACCCAATGGTGGTTCCAGCGGTACGTGGCACAACTACCGGCGGCAGGGGAGATCGTGCTGTTCGATCGCAGCTGGTACAACCGGGCGCTCGTCGAGCCGGTGATGGGTTTCTGCACGGAGCAGCAATATCAGGAGTTCCTGCGCACGTGCCCCGAGTTCGAGCGGATGCTGGTGCGCAGCGGCATCATCCTGGTCAAGTACTGGTTCTCGGTGGCTGATGAGGAGCAGGAGCGCCGGTTCCGTGCCAGGATCAAGGATCCTCGCAAGCGGTGGAAGCTGAGCCCGATGGACATGGAATCCCGCGGTCGGTGGGTCGAGTACTCGCGTGCCAAGGACATTATGTTCGCCCACACCGATATCAAGCAGGCGCCCTGGTACGTGGTGAACGCAGACGACAAGCGGCGCGCCCGCCTCAACTGCATCAGCCACCTGCTCAGTGTCATCCCGTACGAGGATCGGACCCCTGAGGAGATCGAGCTACCGCCGCGCCAGGAGAACGAGGGGTACGTACGGCCTCCAATGTCTGATCAGACATTCGTACCCGAGGCTTATTGAAACCTGGAGAATGCCGACCAGCTAGGTAGCGAGTGTCTGCAATGTGCTTGCTAATGCAAGCAATCTGCTTACAATGGTATTAGAGCACTATGACTATTCCACTCCAACCCAGCGCCGGGATCCCCACCGGATATCCATTCGACTACGAGCGTCGCGTGGTTCTCCACAACGGCAGGACCGTCCACTTCCGTCCCGTGGTTCCCGGTGACGTCGACGTCTTAGCCAGAGAAGTGGCGGCCGCCGATTCCGATACCCTCTATCACAGGTTCTTCAACCCGGCGATCAGGTTGGACAAGAAGCGTCTCAGATTCCTCACCGAGGTCGATTACCGGCGCCGGTTCGCGCTGGTGGGTTTTGTCGATGGTGAGGCCATTGCGATCGGCCGATTCGAGCCATCCGGTGAGGAGACCGCTGAGGTAGCGGTTGTCGTCAAACCCGAATGGCGGCAAATGGGGATCGCCACCGAGATGCTCGAGATCCTCGAGGAAGCCGCGACAGAACGAGGCATCACCGAGTTTGAGGCGCTGTACCTTCCGAGCAACCACGCCATAGAGCGGGTGCTTGGGAAGCGGAAATTCGGCAAGCCTACGGTCCAATCTGGTGTTGCCAGGGTCACAAAAGACATCAGCTGACGTTGTGGCCGTACGGAGCTTGACCAACACCCTCCAGGCAAGCATCCCTACCGCCGGCGGTAGCATCGTCACATGGCATTGCAGCAGACAGTAGGCGCTATAGCGGCCCGGTTGGCGGAGGCGTTCAATCTCGACAAGGCTGCCGGTTGGGATCCGGTCGGTCTGCAGTTGGGGGATCCGGAGAGACCAGCCGCGATGGTGGCAGTGTGCCACGAACTCACCGCGGATGTCGTAGACCGGTTGATCGAATCCGGCGTCGATCTCGCTGTTACGTATCATCCCCTGTTGTTCCGGCCGACACAATCGCTCGTTGCCGGTCGTGGTTCGACGGGGCGCGCCTTCCGGCTCATTTCCGCAGGCGTCGCAGTGCTGGTGACCCACACCGCATACGACGTAGCTCCCGGGGGCACCGCGGACAGTCTCGCCGCGGCACTGGACCTCACCGGCTGTACCGGGTTTGGTCCCGCCTGGGGCCGGGAGAGTGTCAAGATCGTGTCTTTCGCACCCGCCAAGAGTGTCCCGGTAATCACCAAAGCCATGGCCGGTGCGGGGGCAGGCACGATTGGCCGCTACCACAACTGCTCGTACCGGAGCGACGGGGTCGGTTCGTTCCTGCCGCGTGCCGGTGCGGTCCCCGCGGTCGGAGATCTCGACATGCTCGGAGACCAGCCCGAGACGCGGTTCGAGATGATCGCCCCTGAAGCCGATCTCGACCGGGTGGTCGCCGCACTGATCGCCGCCCACCCGTACGAGGAGCCCGCCTACGACGTTGTCACCACGCGTTCCAACGCCGGGTTCATCGGCAGGCGAGGCGATCTGGACCCCCCGGTGACGGTCGCCGCGTTGGCACACCGCGTCGCTGCCAGGATCGGCGGGGTGGTCCGGGTCGCCGGCGAAGGCATTGTGCGGTCGGTTGCGGTCATCCCCGGATCAGGGGGATCGATGCTCGGTGCCGTTGACGCCGATGTGATCGTCACAGGGGACGTGAGCCACCATCAGGCAAGAGACGCGTTGGCCAGGGGAGTGGCTGTGATCGATCCAGGTCATGCGGCGACGGAACGACCCGGCGTGCAATCGTTGTACGCTGCGGTCGCACAATTGGCAGGTGAAGCGATTGACATGACGGATGTCGACGCCGACCCGTGGAAGGAACGGTGAGCATGGAGGAGTTTCGCAGTCTGGCCGACCTGCTCGATCTGCAAGAAATCGACCTCCAGATAGACCGATTGCTCCATGAACGCCAGTCGCTGCCCGCGCTCGAAGAGTATCGCAAGGCTCACGAGCACAACGAGACACTGAAAGCGGAACTGGCCACGGCTGAGGAGACGCTGCGGCAGACCACGCTCGACCTTGACAAGACCGAGGGAGAGCTGGAGATTACGGGGCAGCGTCTCGACGCTGAACAGAACCGGCTCTATGCAGGCGGGATGAGTGCCCGGGATGCCGAGTACCTGCGTCGTGAGGTCGAGATGCTGCAGAAGAAACGCAGCGACGCCGAGGACAAGGTCCTCGAGCTGATGGAGAATCGCGATCAGCAAGACGGCATCGTGACCGATCTGCAGGATCGACAGCACCAAGCCGAATCGGCCAAGAGCCAGGTCGAGGCAGTGATCAGGGAGGCGTGGGCCGGCATCGACGCTCAGCTGGCTACCAAGGAGGCCAGAAAGGCCGAGGTCGTGCCTCGCATCGAAAAGGATCTCATCGACCTATACGAGCAGCTGCGCAACAGTAAGGAAGGTGTCGCGGTGGGAGCGCTCGCCGACGACATGTGTGGTGGTTGTCATCTCAAACTCACTGCAGCCGAAGTGATCGAGGCGAAGCGGTCGGACCCACCCCGCTGTATTCACTGCCGTCGCATCCTCGTCTTGTGAGGTTCCATGCTCTTCTGGCATGCCGGTGCCACCATCGCCATCGCTCGTTACATCTTTCGTGACGACCGCATGGACTTGCGGATGTTGCTGGTTGGGGCGTTGCTGCCCGACCTGATCGATACACCCGTCGGGCTCCTTTTCTACGGTCGGCTGCACAGCGTTCGACTGTTCACCCACAGCCTCCTGCTCGCCGCGGTTGTCATGGTTGCAGTGGTGAGGTGGAC
Source organism: uncultured bacterium (assembly GCA_963777645.1). GTDB lineage: Bacteria > Actinomycetota > Acidimicrobiia > Spongiisociales > UBA5794 > JAAETI01. The sequence continues at coordinate 68,998 of CAVZRA010000007.1, forward strand.
CAGGCGAGGTCGGCCCCGCAAGATGTGGATGCCACTTGCCATTGGCCTGCTGCTTCACCTGCTCCTCGACGCCATGTGGCTCGATCCTGAGACGTTGTGGTGGCCCCTACTCGGTTCGGGATTCTCACCGGCAGGGGCCGCAAACGTCTCCGGATACATCAGCTCGGTGTTGGGGGACTGGAAGGTGTGGCTCGGCGAAGTGATCGGCTTGGTCTATCTCATCTACCTCTGGTTTGCAGCAAACCTGGTGGATCAGGAGAAGCGCATGACGTTGTGGCGCACCGGGCGGGTAGATGTCCCTATCGAGGGCGAAGCTACCTGCTAAACATCCTGATCGCGACGAACACGAGCACAGCGGCGAACAACCGACGCAGCAAGTCGGCAGGCAGCCGAAGCGCAAGGATCGATCCGGCGACACCGCCGACTATCCCCCCTGTTCCCATGAGCAACGCGGTGCGCCAGTGCACCCGGCCCCGCTTGCTGTGGAGATAGGTGGCAACGAATGCGGTCGGGACGATGACTGCAAGCGAGGTGCCTTGAGCTACATGCTGCTGCAAGCTGAAGAAGACCACCAGCATTGGAACGTAGATGAACCCTCCGCCGAGGCCGAGCGTGGAGGCGACGAATCCCGCAAAGAGTCCGAGCATGATGAGAGCTGTGACGTGCACCATCAGATGGCCATCCTGACCGCGGCAATGGTGACCACGACCGCAAAGGCCCGGGAGAGCACCTTGGCCGGGATCCTGTGGAGAACCCGGGTCCCGATCGTAGCCCCGGTCAGGGCGCCGATGGCGATCAATGCGGCGGCCTGCCAATCAACAGATCCATCGAGGGCGAATGAGATGAGGGCAGATCCCGAGGTGGCGATGACGGCCGCCAGAGAAGTGCCCGAGGCCTCGTGTTGGTTGAACCCGAGCCAGAGCACGAGACCGGGGATGATGACGATGCCACCACCGATACCGAGTAGACCGGCGAGAGTTCCGGCGAGCGCTCCGAGGGCCACGGCCCGGTAAGGACTGACAGACACACGGCGAGTGTAGGGGGTTTCCCTATTCCCAGGGTTCAGTACCCTATCGGGCATGCAGCGCTTGGCATTGATTGTGCTGGTCGTGTTCCTGGCTGCCTGTGGCGGGGGTGAGGCGGAGACAACGACAACCTCGAGCGACGTCGGACCGGTCGAAGTTGCGGCGGCCTGGCTCGACGCGATGAACGGTTCCGATGCCACCGCGATCGAGCCCCTGGTGGAGCCGGTGGGTCTCGCGATCATCGCAGCCGTTGAGAACAACCTGAGGTCCGATGAGTTGGTCGGGTTGCTCGAGAGCGGGATGAGCCCGGATCTAGCAACCAGGTACTGGGCAACATTCCACGATGCCTTTGGCGCAATCCAGGGAGAATCTCTCGAGGATGTGTCCGTTGGCGATCCCATCCAGATCCCGGACAGTCGTGACCGCACAGCAGTGGCCATTGCCACCGGCCGGACGGAGGGCAGGGTGATCCTGCTTCGCACCGAGGCAGGGTGGAAGGTCGACTTTGCCGCAACAGTCGGCCCTGCGCTCGTTGGCCCGCTCGGCCGGTATCTGGCTTCAGCGATGGAGGGCGAGCACGCCGGGGCCATCGCAGGCGCATACAATGACGCGATCGTGCCTGCCCTTGAGGCGGCTTTTGCGCTCGATCGAGGCAATTCGAACCTGGAGTTCGAGACCGAGTACATCCGGCAGCTGGCCAACACCGATTCCCGGTAGGCGCCTACGACTCCGGGGAATCAGGCGAGGCCGCGCAGAACCGGCAACACCTCAGATCCGAGCATCTCGATGGTTGCAACCTGGTCTAGCGATGTCGTCTGGATGGTCACGATGTCGGCATGAACGTCGGTGATCAACGGTTGGTATTGCTCGATGTAGTCGTCCGGCGTAGAGACCAGGGAGTACTTGCTGAGAACCTCGCTGCGGTCCATGGCATCAGCCCGCTCTCTGAGTACTTGCGGGTCGACGGCTTCGAGTCGGCCAGGAGCACGCAAGCCACGCCATGCCGACAACGCCTGCCAGGCTTCATCGTCGCTTTCGGCCCGCACCGACCAGCGGGATGCCATCACAGGTAGAGGGCTGCGGCCATTCGCAGCTGTGGCGGACCTGGCGGGGTCGATCACTCTCTCGAACGTCTCGGTGGGCGCCTTGACGCTCGTGATGATTCCGTCGGCGAGCTCGGCAGCGAGTATGGCGGACTTCGGGCCGCCGGCGGCGAGCCAGATCGGCACCGGGCCGACCGGTGGGCTGTAGAGGCGGGCGCGATGGGTCTGGTAGTACTCGCCGTCGAAATCGAGCTTCTCGCCGTCGAGCAGCCGGCGCATGATCTGGAGAGCCTCTCGCATCCTGGCTGCACGCTCGGCGTACTTGGGGAAGTGATATCCAAGCGGTCCCTCATTCAGGTTCTCACCAGTGCCGACGCCCAGGTGGAACCTGCCGCCGGACAATCGGTCCATGGTTGCCGCCGCCTGGGCAACCACCGCGGGGTGATAGCGAAAGAGAGGGGTAGTGACACCGGTTGCGATCTGGATCCGTTCGGTTGCCTGTGCCATGGCTCCGATCGTCGAGAAGGCGTATCCGGAAGCTGAGGTGTCGTCGACCCAGGGGTGGAAGTGCTCGGATACTACGAGGAAGTCAAAACCTGCGTCTTCGGCGAGCACAGCATGCTCGACGAGAATCTCAGGCTGCCATTGCTCGTGTCCGCAGAAGTAGGCGAATTGGGTCACGGCGGTCCTTTCTTGCCTTGTTGAGCATCGATCGGATCCATCCTTGCAGACTCACCAGACCCGGCTGGCGGCGCCTGGTTGGAATGGACTGGCGAAGCAGTATTCTCAGCCTGAAAACTGTGGTGTGTCTGGGCGCATGTGGCAGGTGTTTCCGGTGTCGCGACTACTCGCTCAAGGCAGGAGCGGAAACGGCCGAATGACCGAGAGGCGCACATCTGCGGAGGGCCTATACGATGGAACAAGACAATACGGGTGGAGGGCCACCGGATCTGCTCGTGGTCGAGGACAACACGCTCCACGCTCGTCTCGTGCTGACCATGCTCAGCGAGGCATGGGGCGACGAGGCTCCCGTTCGTCATGTCAAGAGGCTCGAGTCTGCTCTGGAAGCCATTGCGGAGTCTGCGCCCGATTGTGTGCTGCTGGATCTTGTGTTGCCCGACGCAGACGGCCTCGAGGCCGTTGAATCGATGCTGCTCAACGCCCCGCATGTTCCCATCGTCGTGCTCAGCGCTCACAAGGACGACCACCTGGCGCTGCGGGCCGTGCGCCGGGGAGCGCAGGACTATCTGGTCAAGGGGACCGTTACCGCCGACGCTCTTGCCCGCTCGGTGCAACTCGCCATCCAGCGCCACCACGCCGAGAACCGCGCTGGTGACGGTGACAAGAGGCGCTCGGCGCCGAATGGTGGTACTCCAGATGAAGTGGTTTCCACGGCTGAGGGCCCGACGGCTGTTGCCATCCTCAGTAGGGACGGCGCGGTCATCTTCGCTGAAGACGCCGCAGCAGACATGCTCGGGCTGCCACTCAGCGAGGTGATAGGGGTGCCGCTCGTTGCGATGTGCCATCCGGCCGATATGGAGCGATGGCGAAGCGCTATCGAGAAGGAAGATGAAGACCTCGAAGAGGTAATCGTTCGCTTGGTGCATCCATCCGGTGCCGAGCTGCGTGTCGGCATCACGCTCGAACCCCTTTCAGATGGCCAGGATGGGCGCGCTGCCTTCCTCGCCATGCTCCAACACCACTCCGACGAGGGTACCGGTTCTTCCGGTGCCTATGCAGTGGTGAGCGGTTGGGGTGACGAGTAGATCTATAGCTGGCGGAGTTGTGAGAGAGCCCCCGGGATCCCGGGGGCTCTCTCCTGTGAGCCCGGTTGTAAGCCGGATTCTGTATCCGACCGTCGGGTGTAACGCCGACGGTCGGCGACGACCATCTATCTGGGCCCGTCATTGCTGAACGGGCTCGTGCGGCCTACCTGGGATTGATGAGCGGGCAACTCGCTCCCTGCTTGGCCTTGCTCCTGGTGGGGTTTGCCGAGCCGCCCCGGTCACCCGGGACGCTGGTGGTCTCTTACACCACCGTTTCACCCTTGCCTGTGTGTGTCCCATGCGGGCCACACCGTGGGCGGTCTGCTCTCTGTTGCACTTTCCGTCGGGTCACCCCGCCTGGGTGTTACCCAGCACCATGCCCTGCGGAGTCCGGACTTTCCTCGGTCGGTGCGCCGAACAAGTCGGCGAGGCCGAACGCGGTCGTCGGCCGGGCTCGTCAATTGGATGGTAACGCTCGTCGGCGGTGACTACGAGATGCCTTCGAGAGAATCCCGCGCTCGCTGCAGCTTGGTTCTCACCTCGGCAGCGATCTCGGCGACTCCGTCCGTGTCGACGAGCGTGAGAACAGCCGCCGGGTCCATGAACTCCACGGTGACCCCGGAGTCGGTCTCTCGCAACACGACGTTGCACGGGAGCAAGACGCCGATACTCGGATCGGTGCTGAGCGCCTCATGAGCGAATGGAGCGTTGCACGCCCCAAGGATCAAGTAAGGGTCGATGTCTACATCGAGCTTCTTCTTCATGGTCGCCTTGACGTCGATTTCGGTGAGGATGCCAAATCCCTGATCCGCCAATGCGGTCGTCACCATCTCCCGCACGCGCTCCAGCGGTCCGGACACGGTTGTGGAGAACGAGTAGTCGGCCATTTCTGCTCCAATCGCGATGGTGGGACCCTGTAGGGTCCCACCAGTCTGGTCGATTTCACAAGCAGCTCAGGTGAAGATGACCTGGCCACCCTCCGAGAGCTCGATGAAATCGGTGGCGGAGATGATGTCCTCGACCTCAGGAATCATGTCATCCTTGGTAAGGCCCATCATGTCCACCGACATCTTGCATGCCCAGAGGTGACCACCGGCGTCGGCGATCATCTGGACGAACTCGGGTACTTCGGGCACATCGAGGTCCGCAATCTGCTTTTTCATCATCTTTGTGGCTACTGCGGTCATCCCCGGGAGCCCTGCCATGCCCTGGGGCATGTGCATGGTCTTGCCGGAAGGATGCATCGCCGTATTGCCCATCCAGGTGAACTGGAGATTGTTCATGTGCTTCTTGGTCACGATGTCCATGCCCCAGAAGGTGAAAAAGATGTGAGTCTCGATACCTTCGCCGAGGGCGGCATTGGCCATCACCAGAGATGGATAGACCATGTCGAGAGTGCCCTTGGATGCGATGAAGCAGATCTTCCGGTCGCTGGAGTCGTCTCCGAAGTCGGGAACGAATGTCATTGCTGTTTCTCCTCTGCCGTAGCGGTTGTGGTCCTAGACGCAGCCCTGCGGCTTGGGAACCCCGGCGATGTATGCCATCTTCTTCGCCGGCTTCTTCGGGAAGAGCTGGAACAGCTCCTTGGTGGGAACGCCACCCACATTGGAAACCCGCCGCAGCATCGGGGTCTCGCCCTGCTCCTTGAAGTCCTCGCGGAGGAACTTGACTACCTGCCAGTGTGCGTCGGTCATCTCGATACCGATGTTTGACGCGAGCTCCCTTGCGATTTCCTCATTCCATTGATTGGTGTCCGTCATGAAACCTTCGTCATCGACGTCGATTTCGCTTCCTGCGATCGTGATAGCGGGCATTTGCTCAACCTCCTATGGGTTCTTGGTCTTGTTGAAAGTGACTGGTTGCGTGGTGTCGACCTCGGCCACCGCCCCCAGAGTGTTCAGCGCACGGTTCATGCCGCGGCGCACCTCGGGATCACGGAGACGTCCTGCCAACCGGATCAGGCTTGGCGGTTTGTCCGGCTCGCTCACCATTTGGGCTTGCTGTCGCTGCAGCGCCTCGATCATGTGGTGGAGAGCGGCCATCATCTCGGGTTGAGTGAGCGACTTGACCGTTTCCAGGATGAGGACGATGTTGTCTCCGAGAGCCTCGACATCATCCTCATCGAAGGCGGTGACGATCCGATCGACGATATGCCAGCTGCTCTTGACGAATCCGAAGTAGCCCTTCTGATCGAGATCGACCAAATTGTCGGTGACAACGTCCATTGCCTGTTCGCTGAGCGGCATCAGATCCTTGACCAGGTCGCCGAACATCTCCAGGTAGACGAGGGCCTGGTCCAGAATGGGCGCTACCCGGATCAGCCGTCGGAGCAGGTCTGCGAAGTCGCCCATGCGGACGTCGGCGCTGAGGTCGTCGAGCTCACGCTCGATGACCTTGAGGAAGTCTCCCGCAATCGGCATCACGTCCGATTGAAGCTCGGTCCATACTTCACGACGCCTTCTTGCCAGCTCTGCTTCCCGGGTTAGGAAGGCGACCTGCTCGGTGAGCGCATCGATCTTCGCCTCGAGCGCGTCGGTCGGCGCGGGGGAGATGGTCGTCATTGCAGATCCTCACGAATCTTGCCTGCCATCGACATGAGCGCCGGGATTGGCATGGCACGACCTTCGAGCAGGACGTTCCAGTAGATCCACTTGAACATCAGCTTGCCCCAGTGGTTGGCCTCTGTTTCCTGGAGCAGCGAGAACGGGCCGATGCCGGGGAGCGGGTACTTGCCGGGTAGTGGCTCGGTGTCGTAGTTGAAGTCGATCAGCATGCCCTTGCCGTTGCCGGATTCGATGAAGCAGTTGGCGTGTCCGTCGAACTTCGCTCGCATCGGCCTGCCCTCGATGTAGTCGAGGAAGTTCTCCGAGAAGATGTCGACGGCGAAGTGCGCAACAGAACCTGCCTTCGATGTCGGCAGTGCGGCCGCGTCGCCGAGCGCAAAGATGTTGTCGTGCTCGGTCGACAGGAAGTTGTGCTTGTCGACGGGGACGTGGCGATAGTCATCACCTAGACCGGAGCGGGCGACATACTCGGCGCCCATGTTGACCGGGATGGTCACCAACAGGTCATAGTCGACGGTGCGCTCGTCGTATGAGACGAGTTTCCTGTTCTCGGTATCGACCCGCTCGAGGTAGAAGTCGGGCTCGAGCTTGATCTTGCGATCCTCGAGCATGTCACCCAGATAGCGGGCAGCAACCGGCTTGGTGAACGCCCCCGCCATGGGAGTGACGAACTCGAGCTGCACTGCGTCGCGCATGCCACGGTCGTGGAAGTAGGAGTCAGCGAGAAAGATGAATTCGAGTGGTGCCACCGGACACTTGATCGGCATCTCGATGAGATTGAGGACGAGCTTGCCGCCCTCCCATGTCTCCAGCTTGGCCTTGAGCGCCTCAGCGCCGTCGATGGTGTAGAAGTCGAATACTGTCTTGCGCCACTCGTCGTCGCCTAGTCCTGGTGTCTCCTCGGGGGTGGGATGGGTACCCGTGGCGATAACAAGAAAGTCATACGGGAGCTCTGTTCCGTCGACGAGCTTCACCAGGTTCTGGTCCGGCTCGACGAGGTCGATCTCACCCATCATCAACTCGACGCCTGCGGGGATGAACCTGCGCTTCGGCTTCTCCAGCTCCTCGCGTTTGTAGCCGCCGAAGGGGAGGAACAAGAATCCGGGTTGGTAGTAGTGGGTCTCGTTCTGGTCGACCAGGGTGATCTTCCAGTCCCGCTCGTCGAGGAGGGGGCGGAGCTTGTTGGCCACCATCGTGCCGGCGGTTCCGGCTCCCAGGACTAGCAATCGCTTCACTGTGTGTCTCCTTGCGTTTCTATGAGGCTGCTCCGGCGAGAGCAGCAATTGAGTCGAGCTTCTTGACGAGTCTCCCGTGGCCGTCGGCAAGCAGGGAGATGAGATCGCTGACCCGGGACAGATTCCTGACGATCCAGTCCTGGTGGGCCTTGTCGATCCAGTAGACCTCATTGATGTGGGCTTCGATGGTTTCGATCGGGGTGCCGGTCTCGATGGCAACAGCCTCGATCTCGTCGGCTGAGGGCGGCCACTGCTCGGGGGCCACGCCGCCGACGATGACCATTCCGGCCAGTGTTGAGCCGATCCGGATGAACGAGCGGGCACATAGGAATCCCAGGTGGCTGGGCAGGAAGTGTGGCTCGAGGTCGATCTCCTCTCCGAGCTTACGCCAGCCCGCCGAGCACCGATCGGGGGTGTATACCGCGTTGAACACCGCATTGAAGTAGCCGCAGGGATTGGAGACACTGGTCAGAGCGTGACCCGTCATGTCCGTGACAACGGCCATGACACCGAACAGGTCGGCAGCCAGATCTGCCACCGCCTGTGCGGTGTCGGGGGGAAGCACCCTTTCCAGCACCGCAACACGCTCGGCCAGCTCGTCTGAGCTGGGGATCGGTGGTGTCGGATTGGCCTCAGGCCCGAGCAGATTGGTGACCTGATCGGAGGGGAAACGCCACTGTCTACCAACCTTTACCGCAGCGAGGCGACCGTCTTCGGCCATGCGATAGATGGTGGAGCGATCGACCTGGAACAACTCCTGGACTTGTTTGGTGGTGAGCAGTGTCATTGTGCCGCCGATGCATCTGATGCTTCTCTATGACCGCTATGCAGCATATGCCCACTAATGCAGATGCAATAGGGTCGTAGGTCCCCTTTGAGCGGGGAAGCCGCGCCGCTCACGTTGATCGGCGGCATCGAGGACTCGACGCGCACCCGGCGGCGACTTCCGACTTTCGGGGAAGATCTACTCGACCTCGAGGCTTTGTTTGTGCCAACGGGCGAGGACACCGCCGGCTGAGCCGAGCACGACGGCTACGACCGTCAGCGTGATCAGACCGGCGATGGCAACGTCACCGCCCGTGATGGAGATCAAACCGGAGATGAGGGCCCCGAGCAGGGCGGCCAGGCCACCGTGGACCTCAGGCGCATCAGAGAGCCTGCCACCGACGTAGCCGGCGATGACAAGTGACAGGAACTGGATGAAGAGCAGGATGATGTCGCCGCGCCCCGGTGCGATCAACCCGGTGACTCCAAGAAAGATGTAGGCGAGTAGCGCAACGACGAGACCTGCCATGGCGCCGATGGCGACGGCGCCCCACCGGATAGCCGGCCACGGTGATGGATCACGCTCCGGCACGGCCGGTCAGGCGCTCTCGATGTGCTCCTCGAGGCCGGCGATCCATCCGAACGGCAGACTCCAGTGCTTCGAACCGTCCACCATCAGTCGCAGATACTCTGCGGATGGGCGACTCGACCCATTGCCGTTTGTTGATGCCTCGCCGTCGAGGAGATGGACGACTACCTGATGCCGTCTCCCGTTGCGGTCCATCGCCTCAACCGTCTGTGCCGTTCTCTGCTCGGCGGCCTCGACCTCGTTGAGACTGAGCAGATCGGTATCAGAGATCTCATAGATGGCACCCCAGACAGTTGACCCAACCTCAGGCCTAACAACTGGGAGGGCGCCGCCCCAGGAGTCGTTTGCGATCGGGAAGTCGAGGCCCCATTCCGGTAGATGTGCGATGAACTGGAACTGGGCGTGAGGTGCAGCTTCGGTCATCTGTTCTGGCGAGATCCTTGCGTTGTATGCGAAGTAGAGCAGGGCCTTCTCCCACCGTGTGCGTTCGTGATAGATGCCGGATTGTAGTGTCGATGCGGTCGCCCTGCCGCTGTCCCGGCACCGGCCCGGGAACCAAATACGACCGCAAAACGTCTTAACGGTGTGCTGCCGAGGTACGGCGGTACCGCACCTCGTGGAGGTGGTCCGAACATGAATGAGATTTTTGAAGAGATGCGGTCGGCCTTGATGGTCCCGATAACCGATGAGCGGCCGTGGGCAGCCTTTGCTGCGTGCCGGGATCGTGACCCCGAATTGTTCTTCTCAGTCACCCCCGACGGCGAAGCCGACGCGATCCGCATTTGCAGCGGGTGCGCAGTGAGTATCGATTGTCTCGAGTTTGCTCTCGAGGCACGTATCCGGTTCGGGGTATGGGGCGGAATGACTGAGAAGCAACGCCGCAACCTCGGCAGACGCATCGCCTGAACCTCAGCCAACTTCGTGAGCAGACCTGCCTGGTGCTAGCGTCGCGGCATGGCGTCAATCACCTGGCCGGATGTCTTTGGGGACCTGCTCGAGGGCAGGAACCTCTCTCAAGCGCGCTCACGAGACGTGATGGCCTCGATCATGGCAGGCGACGCCACCGAGGCACAGATAGCGGCCTTCTTGACCATGCTGCGTAGCAAGGGAGAGACGGCTGCTGAGATGACCGGGTTCGTTGAGGCGATGCGTGCCGCGGCACGGGCTGTGAGCATCGATGCCCCCGTCGTCGATCTGGTCGGCACGGGTGGCGACCGGGCTGGTACGTTCAACATCTCGACGACCGCCGCCTTCATCGCCGCCGGGGCAGGGGTCAAGATAGCCAAGCACGGGAACAGGGCTGCGTCCTCCAAAACGGGCTCGGCCGACCTGTTGGAGGCACTTGGGATCGATCTCGAGATGGCGCCCGAGCGCACGGTTGCCATGATCGACGAAATCGGATTCGGCTTCTTCTTCGCCCCGCACTACCACCCGGCCATGAGGCACGCCGGGCCGGTACGACGCCAGCTCGGATTCCGGACCGTGTTCAACTTTCTCGGCCCTTTGTGCAACCCGGCGGGCGCAAAGCGCTATGCGCTTGGTGTCTCCGAACCGCGGATGGCGCAGCTGATGATTGAGGTGCTGGCCAACCTCGGTGCTGAATCCGCCTTTGTCTTCTACGGTGAGGACGGTCTCGATGAGCTCACCACCACCGGCCCTTCGTTCATCTACCGGCTCAAGAACGGTGAGATCACCCATGCCGAGTTCACTCCGGAGGATTTTCGGGTGCCGCGAGCCGAGCTCAGTGATCTGCTCGGTGGTGACGCCGAAGAGAACGTCTCGATCACCAGGGCAATTCTCGACGGTGCATCGGGGCCAAAACGTGACATCGCGCTGGTGAATGCGGCACCGGCGATCGTAGCGGCCGGGCTCGCCGATGGCTTCGTCGAGGCGATGGCCGTCGCCGCCGATTCAGTTGACACCGGCAAGGCCGGTCGAGTGCTCGAAGCTGCGATCGCCTTTTCGTCGAGTGTTGAGCCGAATGACTGAGTTAATGCGGTGGCACAAGCTATATCAGGAGGGCGTCCCCGGCGAGGTGGAGTGGCCCGACGGACCGCTGGACGGCCTTCTGCGAACTGCGGCACGAGATCATGCCAACCAGGATGCGGTTGTTTTCTTCGATCATGCGATCACCTACGGTGAGCTCGACACGCTTGTTGACCGGCTGGCTGCCGGTCTCCAGGATCTCGGCTTGCGCACGGGTGATCGAGTCTCGCTGTTCATGCCGAACTGTCCCCAGATCGTCATCGCCTATGAGGCGGTATGGCGGTGTGGGGCGATCGCCGTCCCGTCCAATCCCCTGTACACGGCCGCCGAGTTCGCCCACCAGGCCCGGGACGCAGGGAGTCGCTTCGTCATCGTCCTGTCGCTCAACTACGAGAAGGTGAATGCGGCGAGGAAGAGCACACCGATCGAGCACGTCATCGTCACCAACATCAAGGAGTACTTCAAGGGCCCGCTGAAGCTGCTGTTCACGTTGTTGCGTGAGAAGAAGGATGGTCACCGGGTCGACATCGGTACCGATGCGGGCACCTACGAGTGGGCCGACGCCATGGCCGATCACGATCCGGCCCCGGTTGCAGTGACGGCAGACGATCTGGCGGTGCTGATGTACACCGGAGGGACTACAGGGGTTCCCAAGGGAGCGATGCTGACGCACGGCAATCTGATGGCGAACGCTCACCAGGTCAGAGCTTGGAGCCCGGAGGCGGTCGCAGGCGCCGAGGTGATGATGACGGCGTTGCCGCTGACGCACAGCTATTCGGTGACGGTTTCGATGAATCACTCGATGGCTGCTGGCTACAAGCAGGTGTTGATTCCCGACGCCCGCGATCTCGGTGGGCTGCTCAAGGTCATCGATTCCCAGAAGCCGACTTACTTCCCGGGCGTTCCTACCCTCTATTCGGCGATTGCACGGCACCGTCACGTCAAGAGCGGGAAATACGACGTGTCTTCCGTCAAGTGGTGCATCTCCGGGGCGGCGGCGCTACCCCCCGAGGTGAAACGAAACTTCGAGGCGATCAGCGGCGGGTTCGTTGTGGAGGGGTACGGCCTGAGCGAAGCGTCGCCGGTCACTCACGCGGTCCCGCTCGACGGTTCGGGACGCACCGGCTCGATCGGGTTTCCGATTCCGAGCACCGATTGCAGGATCGTCGACGAGGACACCGAGACCGTGGTCCTTGGCGTTGGTAAACGCGGTGTGCTCTGTGTGAGCGGTCCCCAGGTGATGCAGGGCTACTGGAACATGCCAGATGCGACGGCTGATGTGCTCCGGGCCGACGATGACGGCACAGTGTGGCTGCACACCGGCGATATCGCGGTCATGGATGAGGAAGGTCGCTTCACAATCGTCGACCGTAAGAAGGACATGATCCTCGCTGCGGGAGGGTTCAACGTGTATCCACGGGAGGTCGAGGATGCGCTTTTTGAGCATCCTGCCGTGGTCGACGCTGGTGTTATCGGCGTCCCCGTGGGGAGCCCGGATCAGCGGGTCAAGGCATTTGTAGTAGTAGGGGAGGGGAAGACCGTCACCGAAGGCGATCTCATAGACTTCTGTAGGGATCGTCTGGCGAGGTACAAGGTTCCCCGCACCATCGAGTTTCGCGATGAGCTGCCGAAGACGTTTGTCGGCAAGGTCCTCCGTCGTGTGTTGATGCAACAAGAGGTCGACAGACAGGCAGCAGCCGACGGGAGCTGAGCACAACAACAGTTGTGAACGTCTGGTGAAAAACCCTGGGCACGCTGACAATCACGGGGATGCGTAGTTACTGTCGGGCCATGCGCAGACTGCTCGTGTTGATCGTCCTGGCCCTCGTTGTCTCCTCGTGTGGCGGCACCGGGGGAGCGTCGGTTGCGCCGGCATCGACCCTGGCCAGCGCAACGACGCAGGCCGTGTCAACGAGCACGACCGCGGAGGCTTCCGCTCCGGCAGCACCGGATTTCGCACTCGAGCTCGCAGACGGATCGGTCTTCACCCTCTCGGCGGCGCAGAAACCCGTCTACCTGGTCTTCTGGGCCGAGTGGTGACCGATCTGTCAACGGGAACTTCCCGTTGTCGACGCAGTTGCGTCGGATTACCTGGACACTGTCACCTTTGTTGCAGTGGCAGGTCGCGCCGGCATCGAGGCGACCCGGGAACGCGCTCCGACACTGTTCTCCGACAATCTCTTGTGGGGTCTGGACGACTCCATCTGGGACCTGTATGGCATCGTGGGCCAGCCGGCGACGGTGCTGATCAAGAACGGAACGATCGTCGACAGCTGGTACGGAGTGCTCGGCGAGGCGGAGCTGCGAGTGCGGCTGGATGGGCTAGCGGGATAGAACAAAGTGGAGGGCCGGGCCACAACGGACCCGGCCCTCATCTACGGTTTGTCGTCGGTTGCTACGAGTTCAAGGCAGCCTTTATCTCCGGAAGTTGAGCCGCAATGTCCGGGTCGACCGCCGCAAGATTGTCGGCGATTTGTCCCAGTGTGATGATGGGCGGCAGGATGAAGATGAACGGGCCATTGCCGGCGCCTGATATCGGATGGAACTCGGCAACAAGAGTTCCCTGATCAAAGGTGGCGTTGGCGAGAAGAACCGCTACGTCGAGGTTGATCGTGTACGTTGTCCCGCCCGCGGCGTAGAACGCCGCGGTCGTCGAACAGCTTCTGATGTCGCTGTCCACAACACTGTTGGACATCTGCGATCCATCGAGAATGTCCGCTCCGGGGTTGCCGTCAATGTCGTCGACGGAGACCTCGCAGAACGAGGCTCCTACTGTGGCGTTTCCAATGATTCCCGTCGTGCCGTTGACTGTTATCCATCCGTTGATCGGTGCCGTCATCTCCACGGTCATCAGCGTGTCAACCGCGACGAGACCGGACAGCGTGATGCCGTCACCGCTCTCGTCAATGGTGTATGCCATCCGGGTCAGTTCATTGGCGTCGTAGTTGTCGACGGTGTCGGCGTTGGACGCAGTGTCGGCATCGGTTGCATGGTCGGCTTCGGTAGCATGGTCCGCTTCAGCAGGGGTCCCGTCCTCTGCGTCGATGTATTGGGCAAAACGCTGCATGAACGCAGCCATCTGGCCCCGAGTCACGTTGTCAGTCGGGCAGAACAGTGTGTTGTCGGGAGGATTACAGCCCTTGGTGACGCCGGCCGACGCCAACCACTCAATGTTTGACTCGAAGATCGAGTCGTCGTCGTCGGTGAATGTGCCACCGGCCGCGATAACGGCAACGGGAGCAAAGACTGCGGTGATCACGGCAATGACCAAGAGAATCTTGAAATGCCGGCCGCTGCTTCTGCGCTTTTCCAAAATGGGTCTCCTTCCCATGTTTGAACAGACGTCTCTCATGAGAACACGATCGGAACGGCGTGATACGCCTTTCGAGAGAATCGCAGACATTCCGATCCATCCCCACATCCTGCAGCCCAACCTAATCACTATTGCTGGCAGATGGGTGGATACTCTGCGTGTTTTCTCGAGGAAATGATCGCCAATCGTCGGCGTCGAACCAGGAGACCTCAGCTGCCGGAGGTCGGTGCCGCCTTGGTTCCGTGGCCTGATCCGGCGTGAACCGACCAAATGATCAAGGCGATACCGAGTGCCATCCCGACCAAATACCATCCCACCGGTCCGCCGCCAAGTGTCGGGCGGAGCGGATCCGTCACGAGCCGGATGAAAGCCGCATACGTCAGCGCCGACCCAGCGGCGATGCCAGGTTTGAGCCGGCTCCGGGAACGGAGCACGGCCAGGACGATCGCACCGGCGAGCAGAGCGAGTGCGGCATAGATCTCAACAGGATGCCGGGTGATCTCGCTACCGGGCTGCGCAAACGCCCATGGCAGGTCGCTCGGAGTGCCGAGACATGTGCCCCGTGCCAGGCATCCACCGTGCCACCCGGCCAGGCCGGCGAGCGCTGCCGGGGCCAAACCGTCGGCCACCGCAAAGAGCTCCGAGCGGCCCAGCCATGCAACGGTTGCCACCGTGGCGAGCGCAGCAGGGCCCGTCGCGACGCCGCCACGAACAATCAGGATATCGAAAGGGTGCGTGATCGGATTGACCCCGCCACCGATCATTGCCGCGAGGCGACCAACGATGAGCCCGGCCATTGCGGCGGTGAGCCCGATGTCCCACAAGTCACGGGTGCATGAAGCAGCGTTGCCCCGTTTCGCCTCCCAATACAGGACCAGATAGAACGGGACGATGCCCATTGCCACCGCGGCGACGAGAGTGAACTCCATCAGCGAGAGCTGATTTCGTCGATCTGAAGCGCCAGTGTGCGCTCGTCAATGACACCGGCGTGGAGATTGACCAGTTCGCCTCCGGGTGCATAGAAGAACGTCATTGGGACGCCCCGGGTGCCACCGAGAGCAACGGGGACATCACCGCTTGCGTCGAAGAAGTAGTCGATGGGGGAATCTCCGAAGAACTCCACAATGAACCCTCTGGCCCCGTCCTGATCGTCCCGGACGTTGAGGGCGATGAACCGTACGTCATTGCTCACCCGGGCGGCCTCGTCGAGCAAGGGTGCTTCCGAGCGACACGGAACGCACCACGAAGCCCATACGTTTACCACCACAGGCAGGGTTGAATCAGCAAGCAGCGCCTCCAGCTCATTCGCAGTCGTCACCGGGAGCTCGGGCACGGAGCCGATGTCAACCCGCTCGCCGCCACAGGCGGCAAGGGACAACATGAGGATCACTAGAGGGAGAAGGCGACGCATCATTGGTGGCAGGTTCTACTCGGCTCGCTTGGCCAATTCGCCAACCACCTCGGATGCAGGGATATTCCGCTCCGCAAGCAGGGCGAGCAGGTGATAGACCACATCGGCCGCCTCTTCGATGACCCGGAGACGATCGTCGCCGTTTGCGTGGTTCTTGGCTGCGATCAGCGTCTCGGTTGCCTCCTCGACCAGCTTGCGGCCGGTCAGGTCGGGTCCGGCCTCGGCCAATTGCACGGTGTACGAGCCGGGGACGGGGTTGGCGATGCGGTCTGTGATGGTTGCCCATAGCTTCTCGAGCGAGGCAAAACCCTGGCCGGGGGGCTCATCGCTGAAACAGCTCGTTGCCCCCGTGTGACAGGTTGGTCCAGCAGGAACCGCCTCGATGAGCAGCGCATCACCATCACAATCCTCCCGGATCGACACGAGATTCAGGTAGTTGCCGCTGGTGGCGCCCTTCTCCCACAACTCGCCCCTGGAACGGCTCCAGAAATGTACCCGACCGGTCTCCCGGGTCAGGGCGATACTCTCCTGGTTGAGGTACCCGACCATGAGCACGGTACCGGTGCTGGCGTCCTGGACCACACCGACAATCAGGCCGTTGTCGTCGAAGCGGAGCGGGGTCATCGTGTCATCCTTGCCGGGATCCCGGCCGCGGCCAGACCCTCCTTGAGGTCTTCGATCCTTATCTCCTTGCGGTGGAAGATCGATGCCGCCAGCACCGCGTCGGCTCGACCCGGTTGTAGTGCTTCGACACAATGGTCGATGGTGCCGGCACCACCGGAGGCAATCACCGGTACTGACACTGCGCTGCGGACTGCTTCCAGTAACTCGAGATCGTACCCATCCTTCGTCCCGTCCCTATCCATGGAAGTGAGCAGTATCTCGCCAGCACCCCGGGCGACCGCTTCTGAGATCCACTCGACTGCATCCTTCCCGGTGGGGGTGCGTCCGCCATGGATATAGACCTCCCATTTCACCGAGTCGACCTGCTTGGCGTCTACGGCGAGTACAACGCATTGGGAGCCGAAGGCGGCCGCACACTCGTCAATCAAACCGGGGTTGAGGACCGCTGCGGTGTTGACAGATACCTTGTCGGCGCCGGCCCGCAGCGCGGCTCGCATGTCGGAGACTGCCCTGATCCCGCCTCCGACGGTGAGCGGGACAAAGACGTGCTCGGCGGTTCGACGGACCACATCGAGCATGGTGCCACGATTGTCGCTCGAGGCGGTGATGTCGAGGAAGCAGATCTCATCAGCCCCCTCTGCGACGTAGCGCTCGGCCAACTCGACGGGGTCGCCCTCGTCAGTCAGGTTGACGAAATTCACACCCTTGACGACACGCCCCTCGGTGACATCGAGACATGGGATCACCCGTTTACGCAACATCGGTGATTCCCTCGCATTCTGCGACGAAATTGGCCAGCATTTGCAGTCCGGCAGCACCGGACCGTTCGGGATGGAATTGGACGCCTACCCGATTGCCCGACCTGGCAGCGGCGACAAAGGACTTGCCGTACTCGGTCCTCGCCACGACCACATTCTCGTCGTCGGGGAATCCAGCGAAAGAGTGGACGAAGTAGAAAGTGGCGTCTTCGGGAACGCTCGTGAACAATGGGTCGGGCGTAAACGCCACGTCGTTCCATCCGATGTGGGGCAGCAGCGGGGTGCCCTCGAGCAGCTTGACCCGCCCCGGGATGATGCCGAGCGCATCGGTGCCGTCTTCCTCGGAGTGGTCGAAGAAGAGTTGCAGACCGACACAGATACCGAGCAGTGGCTTGTCCCAATCCCGGAGAGGCTCGACAAGTCCTGCCTCCTCGAGACGGTGCATGGCGGCTCCCGTGGTGCCGACACCGGGGAGAACGATGCCGGCTGCACCGCCGATATCGCCAGGATTGTCAACAACGTCTACCTCGGCGCCGGCCCGGCTCAGCCCCTGGGCGATCGACACGAGGTTGCCTGCTCCGTGGTCGATCACGGCCACCCGTGTCATGTCGAGCCTTTGGTGGAAGCGAGGCCGCTGCGCCGCGGATCGATCTCGACGGCGGCCCGTACTGCATATGCGAGTGCCTTGAACGCGGCCTCAGCGACGTGATGGTCGTTACGGCCGCTGGCGGTGACGTGGAGGGTGCATCCGGCGGTTCGGGCGAATGCCTCGAGAGCGTGTGGGATCATCTGGGTACCAAGAGTCCCCATCCGTTCGGTAGTGAACGGCAGGTCAACGACGGCATAGGGTCGTCCGCCGATGTCGACGACGGCCGTGGCGACCGCTTCATCCATGGGTATCGTCGCCGCCCCGTAGCGGCGAATCCCGGTCCGGTTACCTAGCGCGTCTGCAAATGCCGATCCAAGTACGAGGGCGGTGTCCTCAACGGTGTGGTGCTCGTCGATGTGGAGGTCGCCCTTGGTGGCGATGGTCAGATCAAAGAGGCCATGGTGCCCGAACGCGGTGAGCATGTGGTCGTAGAAGCCGACCCCGGTGGCCACGGAGACCTCGCCGCTGCCGTCGAGGTCGAGGGTGATCCTGACATCGGTCTCGAGTGTCTTTCGCTCGACGGACGCCGTTCTGGTCATGGGAGATACCTTTCGAGTGTCTTGATCAAACGTGAGTTGGCTTCGGCGGTGCGCACCGTGAATCGGAGATAGTCGGCAAGTGGCCCGTCTGCGGCGAACTCGCGGACCACAAGACCGTGGCTCATCAGTTGTGCAGATATCCTGTGGGCGTGTTTGCCGACTTCGCAGAGGATGAAGTTGGTTTGAGAGGGGAGTGCCCGCAGACCGAGGGCCGTGAGGGCATCTCCCAGATCCTGACGCAGCCTGCGGATCTCGCCAACGGTATCAGCCATGAGCGTTGGCTGCTCCAGGGCTGCGACGGCGATCTCGGCGGAAACCGAGGAGATGCTGCCGGGAGGTCGTATGCCGTCGATATCGGCGATCAAGCTTGGATGCGCCATTGCGTAGCCCACCCTGGTACCTGCAATCCCGAACGCCTTCGAAAGGGTGCGGAGCACCACGACGTTGTGGTGACGGTCCACCAGATCCGACCAATCGACTTCAGCGAACTCCGCGTAGGCGGCGTCAACGACCACAATCCCGTCGGTTGCAGCGATAAGCGCTTCGACGGTGTCGGCAGCAACCGCATTGCCGATCGGGTTGCTGGGTGCGCAAACCCACACCAGGTCGGCGTCGCGAGCGGCTCGTATCGCTGCATCGGCCGGGTAGTCGAAATCGGGAGCAGCCGCAGGCAGCGGCCGGAACACGGCCCCGACCTGGGCGGTTGCGATCTCGTAGAGCGGATAGGTGGGTGTTGCCGCTATCGCGGTTTCGCCGCGCTCGAGGAAAGCGCGGGCGCTCAGCAAGATCAGCTCGTCTGCACCTGCGCCGGGGACGATCTGCTCGGGTTGTAGGCCGGTGAGCCTGGCCGCAGCTTCCCGTAACGGCCTGTAGCTGGCGCCCGGGTACTCGTTGACCTGGCGCAGCGCCCCGGCTGCGACCTCCACCGCCCATTCTGCGCTGAACGGTGATGTGTTGTGATCGAATCGTTCCACCTCGTCGAGCGCAAGCCCATTTGCAGCTGCGATCTCGGCGGTGGTCGGCTGCCACTTGTAGCGGGGGACGCTCATGTCGGTTCCTCGAATCGGATCTCAGAAGCCAGCTTGTGGGCCGTCAATCCTTCGGCATCGGCGAGTGCCGCGATGGTGGGGCGCAGCGTGGCAAGGCCTTCTCTGGTGAGCGTCTGCACCTGTCGCCAGGACCCGCAGTCCTCGACGCTCAGCGGACCGTATGCCGCCGCCAACCCTCCTGTGGGGAGCACATGGTTGGCTCCTGTTGCGTAGTCCCCCGCTGATTCCGGAGCCCAATGACCCACAAAGACAGAGCCGGCAGCGGTGGTGCGAAGTGCGTCCTGTTCCGCCTTCCGGGTGTGCACGGTGAGGTGTTCCGGGGCGTACTCGTTGGCGAAGGCTATCGCCTCATCAACAGTTTCCGTGACGACGACAAGCCCGTGATCGGAGAGCGCGCGCTGCACGGTCTCGCTGCGCTCGAGCCGTGGGAGGAGATCATTTATCTGCTCAACCACCGCATCGGCGAAGCCGGCGTCGGGTGTTACAAGCGCCACCGGCGACTCCGGCCCATGCTCGGCCTGGCACATCATGTCGGCAGCGACGATCCGGGGATCTGCGGACTCGTCGGCGATCACCAGTGCTTCGCTTGGGCCGGCAGGCAGATCGACTCCGGTGTCGCCGTAGACGGCGAGCTTGGCGGCTGTGACCCATGCGTTTCCGGGGCCGATGATCTTCTCGACGGGCTTGATGGTTTCGGTGCCGTAGGCGAGAGCGCCGATTGCCTGGGCGCCGCCTGTGATGTAGACCTCAGCAACGCGGAGCAGCGCGGCTGCCCCCAGCATCGCTTGAGAGACCATGCCGTTCTCGTCTGCCGGACTGGTGACGACGATCTCGGAGACTCCCGCTACCTGAGCGGGGATGACACCCATGAGCAGGCTCGACGGATAGGCTGCGCGGCCTCCGGGGACGTAGACACCGATTCGCCGCAGTGGTGTCCACCGCCGATCGATCCGTACCCCGGGCACGGTCTCTATGGTCTCGTCCTCGGGCCGCTGGGGGGCGTGGGCGCGCCGGATGTTCGTTGTTGCGTTCTCGAGTGCCTGGCGCACCCGGGGAGGGAGGGTTGCGAGTGCTTGCTCCAACACCTCGAGATCGACACGGAGCATGCCATCGGCTCGGCCACCGCCGTATTTAGAGTTGGCAGCCGCAAGCGCAGCATCGCCACCGGTGCGGATGTCGTCGACGATGGCTGCTGCGGCAAGACGCATCTCCCGATCAGGGACCGCCGAGCGTCGCAGCACCAACCGCCTTTCGGCGGCGTCGAGTCGACTCAGAGTGAGGGTCTTGATCTTCATGGTCATGCGATGAGCTGGTCGATAGGTAGGACGAGGATCCCGCTGGCTCCTGCCTGCTTCAGTTCGGGAAGTACCCGACCCAGCCGGGCCGAGTCGACCACCGAGTGCACCGCAACCATGCCGTCGTGGGCGAGCGGGATGACCGTCGGCGCCTCGAAACCCGGGATCAGCCTTTCGATGGTGGCCACGGCATCGACTGGTGCGTTCATCATGATGTAGCGCTTGCGACGAGCCGCCACTACCGAACGGATGGTCACAATCACCTGCCCGATGGTGTCGTTTGATTCTGACATGCCCCGTCGGCCGACGAGCACCGCCTGGGAGTCGAGGATGTCGGCAATGGGCCGTAGTCCGTTGATCAGCATCGTTGATCCGCTGGAGACGAGATCGACGACTGCATCGGCGATGTCGAGCTTCGGGGCCACTTCTACCGATCCGCTCAGGGGTACGGTGGTAATAGAGATACCTCGCTCGTCGAAGAAACGCTGGGTGGTGGCGGGATGGGAGGTTGCGATGCGGGCACCTTCGAGCCCTTCGAGCGAATCGATCTCGGAGACCCTGGGCACCGCGGCGGTGAGCCTGCAGTGGCCGAAGCCGAGCAGTTCGATGATCTCGAGGTCGAGGCCGCCCTCGGCGAGTAGATCGATGCCGGTGATACCGAGGTCGGCGACACCGTCTGCGACAAACTCGGCGACGTCGTCGGTGCGCACGAACAGCACCTCGAGGTCCATGTTGCGCACCGGTACTGCCAGGGCGCGGTCGGTCCGCTCGTACGAGAACCCACCCTGTTCGAGCATGGTCGCGGTTGGTTGTTGTAGCCGCCCCTTGTTGGGGACGGCGAGTCTGATGGTCATTGCTACTCCTGGCCGGTATGGAGCCCGTCGAGCCGATCAAGCATTGCTTGGTAGCCGCCGGTGCCATGTCGCAGCCACTGGTTGATGCGTACGATGGTTGCGGTCGAAACGCCCGTCTCGGCGGCGATCTCCCTATAGGGTCGGTCCCCGGCCAGTTGGCGCACGACTGCCCAACGCTGCGACATCTCTTCGAGCTCACGACGGGTACAGAGGTCGCGGAAGAATTGGGCGGCATCCTCACGGGTGCGCAAGGAGACTATGGCGTCGAACAACGCAGCCGTAGCGGCGTTCCGCCAGTCTTCGGTTTCCGTCACCATGCTCGCCTCCTTTCGCTTCATCGGCAGTTTGCGCTAGTGTTTTAGCACGTTAGCACAAGAATACAGAGTCTGGAGCAAGATCGTGTATGTGATCCCCGCAGTCGACATGCTCGATGGCAAGGTGGTGCGGTTGCGACGTGGGCGGTATGACGATGTCACCGTGTACGGCGAGGATCCCGCCCGGCAGTTGCTGTCGTGGGGGGAGCAGGGAGCCCGGATCGTGCATGTCGTCGATCTGGCAGGTGCCCGCGACGGGGTCGGGGACCGCGACACCTGGCGCAAGCTCGGTGCGACCGGCGTCGCGTTTCAGATCGGCGGTGGCATCCGCACCGTAGAAGCAGCCGAAGCGGTAATCGAATCGGGAGCAGCCCGGGTTGTGCTCGGTACTGCCGCCGTGTGGGAACCGGAGATCGTTGCTGCCGTGGTTGGTGCCGTAGGCGCTGATCGGGTCGTTGCCGCCATCGATGTGCGCGCCGGCAAGGCAACCGGTGCCGGCTGGTTGGACGAAGGCCGGGTGCTCGGCGACGTCCTCGCCGATCTCGACGCAGCCGGTGTGGTGCGGGCACTGGCAACAGGCATAGCCACAGACGGGACCCTCGCCGGGCCCGATCTCGATCTATTGCGCGGCGTGATCGCCCAAGCGCCGGGTCTTGCGCTGATTGCCTCAGGCGGGGTCGGGACCCTCGACGATATTGTGGCGGTCGCCGGGCTCGATGCGGAGGCGGCCATTGTCGGTCGGGCGCTCTACGACGGCCAGTTCACCCTCGCTGAGGCGTCGGCGGCGGCAGACATCTAGCGGTTCTGATAGTGCTCGATCGCGGCGTGGATATCCGCTCTGGTGACTGCCAGCGCAGACGAATCGCGGCGCAAAGCACCGAGCGCTGCCTCCCTCAACAGGCCTGACATCTCGGCAAACGACATACCTTCGGTGTTTGTGATGATCTGCTCGATGTCCACGTCACTCGGCGAGTGGGACGTCGGAGATGGCGAAGAACGCCCGTCGTGATTCGGCCTCGGGCAGCCCCAGGTAGAGGTGGGTCTCGAGGCGCCCCGGGCGTAACAGAGCCGGATCAACCAGGTCTCGCCGGTTGGTGGCTCCGATGGCAAAGACGTCACCCCGATCGGCGACACCGTCGAGCTCCGTGAGCAGAGCCGCCACCACCGAGTCCGTGACCGAGTTGGTGGAGTTGCCGCGCACCGGTGCGAGGGCATCGATCTCGTCGAAGAAGAGGATCGAAGGTGCCACGGCACGTGCCCTGGCAAACACTTCGCGCACGGCCCTTTCGGACTCACCGACGTACTTGTCGAGCAACTCGGCGCCCTTGATGGGGAAGAATGCGGCGCCGCTCTCGTGGGCGAGGGCGCGAATCACGAAAGTCTTGCCTG
This sequence comes from uncultured bacterium, assembly GCA_963777645.1. Lineage (GTDB taxonomy): Bacteria > Actinomycetota > Acidimicrobiia > Spongiisociales > UBA5794 > JAAETI01. The sequence goes on from CAVZRA010000007.1 coordinate 92,166, forward strand.
TCCCCGGTGGTCCGTAGAGCAGGATCCCGCGCGGCGGCTCGATTCCGAGTCTGGTGAAACGTTCCGGCTCTTTCATCTGCCAGATCACTGATTCGGTCAGCCGCTGTTTCACCTCTTCCAGATTGGCTACCCGCTCAAATCCGTAGCTTGGCATCTCGCCGAGTGAGGCGGTGCCGAGCGATGGTGTCGTCTCTTCGATGGCACGTGTCAGCAGCTCGCCTGTGACCACACCGCCGTCCTGTGCCACGAGTGCAGACGCGTGTACCACTGCGGCCAGCACATCGGCACCCGAGAACCCGGCGGTGCGGGCGGCGAGGGTGTTGTAGTCGATATCCCCGCTGGGGACCTTCGCCAACGCCGCCTGAAACAGCAGCGCGCGCCGCTGTAGATCGGGAGGTGGGATCTTGAGCGTCCTAGGAATGAAGGCCGACGCAGCGACTGCTTCTGGCAGGCGAGACACCGAGGAGACTCCGAGGACACAGGCGAGCCTGGGTCGTTCGGCAACGGCGTCGAGGAACCAACGCATGATGGCCGCAACCTGATTGCGAAAGAGGGCATCGTCACCGACGACGGCATCGAGTCTGTCGAGGAAGATCACCGCCGGTCTGGCGGGGTCGTTGACCGCCTTCTCCAGCAGCTCGAGCAGTTTCTGTGGCTTGAAGACGAGCTCGAGGGCAACCTCACGGACGGGGGTGCCAACGGTTTCGGCAGCCGCGGCAACTATCTCCGACTTGCCACAACCGGCCGGCCCCTCCAGCAGTACACCCGCTACCTTGGGGAGACCCCAGACTTCGGGGAGGTCACCCTCCGACGTGAGCAGGGAGAGCCAGCCGGTCATCACCTCGACCTCGGTTTCGAGCCCGGCGAGCAGAGCACGGGCGGTGGTCAGCTCCTCACCGGATGGCGATCCGGCCGGCTGGGCGACAACGTCAGCAGTTTCCTCTCCGGTTTCGTGGACGACGGTGGCGCTTCCGATGACGGCATAGGGGCCAGGGGTGACCGCAGTGATCTGGACCTCGACCGGCTGTGCCGTCGTGTCCTTCCCGTATGCGACCTTGACGGCAACCCGATCACCTTCCGAGACCGGGATACCCTGGAGGGAGCGAGCGAGGTGACGGGCATCGATCTCGGCGTCGATCGGCGAGACGACTACCCGGCGTGCCGGCGGCAGCATGGCTCGTCTCACGTCAACGGTGTCACCTATCGACACCCGTGCGTTGGCCATGGTGAGCGCACCGAGCATGAGCGCCGTTGGCGAGGTTGTCTCTCCAGGGCTCACCATCACGTGGGTCTTCCCGACTGACACGATCCCGCCGCCGGGTAGACCCAATGCAGTCAGAAGTGATGAATCTGCCTTGCCAACGGGGTCGGTGCCCTTGCGCACGATGAACTTCATGACCGCAGGGTAATCCGTGCCGTCGGCCATCCAGAGTGCGATGAGTGGCTCAGGTTCACCCACGGTGGGCTATCCGAGCACTCCACTCGAGTAGCCATGTGCCTGTAGCCGCATCGTCTACGCTCCGAGTGACGAGAGCACCGGTACCGGCTCGCGTGGCGTTGCCAGTGGCCGGGCCGTCTCGACGATTCGTACCCCGGGGCGATCGAGCCACCGCCAGAGCAACCGCGCCTCTTCTGCCTCCATCACCGAGGCGGGGACATCGTAGGGATCAATCGGCGCCGAACTCGTGGCACGCAGCGGCGGCTGCTGTGGTGCCGTCCACGAGGCGACGAGCCGACCGTTTTCGATGAGGACACTGTCGCCTGCGGCATCCTCCGCCCACAGGAGCCTGGCGCCACGCAGCACCATCCAATTGCGCCTGTCCTCGAGCGCCCGGCGCAACGCTCGATGTCGGTCCCTCATCTCAGCCGCCTCTTCGAATCGGGCGGTTCTGGCGTACTCCCGGATTCGGGTGACCAGCGGTTCGAGAAGGACAGCAGGCTCCGCCTCGACGCCGTGTCGCAGCCGGTGCACGACCGCCCGGTACTCCGCATGACCGACTGTCCCGTCGCATGGGCACAACGCAACGCCAAGCTGGGCGAAGCTGCACGCCGGGCTCCTCTTGCCGCCCTTCGTGTTGCACCGTCGGATCGGCACGGCGTCCCACAAGGCATTCACCACGGTGCCTGCGGTACGGCGGCTGCGGAATGGCCCGAGATACAGGCAGCCATCGTCGCGTCTGGTGCGCACCACCGAAAGCCTCGGGAACTCCTCGGCGGTCAGTTTGACGTACTGTGAGGAGCGTGGCGGGCGGGATCTGCGGTTGTATCGGGGGGCGTTGCCATGGATCATGCGCAACTCGGTGACCTCGGCTTCGATCTCGGTTTCGCAGACAATGTGGTCGATGGCGACGAGATCACGCAGCATCTGTGCCACCGAGCTCCTGTTGTCGCCGTAGAAGTAGGAGCGGACCCTGGTGCGCAGGTTCTTCGCCTTGCCGACGTAGATCACGTTGCCGTCACGGTCCCGAAACATGTAGACGCCGGGCCGCCGGGGTAGGCCTTCAGTGAGATCGATCTTCGAGTAGTGCGGTGATCCCTTGGCGGTAGGTAGGCGAAGCAGATCCTCGAGATGGGTCACCCCGATGGTGCCGGCACGCTCGAGCAGTCCCCAGAAGACATGAGCGGTGGCGCTGGCGTCGGCGAGAGCGCGATGATTGGGAGAGATCGGGGAGCGGAAGTGAGCGGCGAGGGTGCCCAGGTTCATACGACGGGTCTCCCCGTTGATCAACCGTCGGGCGAGACCGAGGGTATCGACCGTGCGGTGTGGCAGCCTGCCATATCCGAGCCGCTCGGCTGCCGCATTCAGGAACGACATATCGAATCGAATGTTGTGCCCGACGATCACTGCATTTCCGACGAACTCGAGCAGCGAAGGAAGCACTTCCTCGATGCGTGGGGCCGCAACGACCATGGCTTGCGTGATCCCGGTGAGCACTGTGATCGTCGGCGGAATCGGGGCACCCGGATTGACCAGCGTATCGAACGTGCCGGTCAGCTCACCACCGAGATACTTGACGGCACCCACTTCAGTGATCTCACAGGTGGCAGGTGATCCTCCCGTGGTTTCCAGATCGAGCACACAGAACGCAACCTGATGCAGAGGAGCGCCGAGATCGTCAAAGGTGCGCTGCCGGGGAAGTGACATGATACTGAGCTAAGTCGAACATGTGTTCGATGTCAAGGAACCCGCGTTCTCAGAGCCGCAGTAGCCTTACGTGCAATGGATTTCACCGCCCGAATCTTCTTTGACTTCGAGTCATTCGATGTGTGGCGCCTCTACGAGACGGCGCTCAAAGCGTCCCGAGATCGGACTGTGACTGTGAACGTCACGTGGGAGGAGTTCCTGGTGGCGAGCACCGACCCGGCCGAGCCTGTAACTCCCAAGGTACGGATGCTGGCGGGATGCGCTGCAGTGCACGACGCCTTTCCCGACGCCTGGCAGCGTTTCAACCAGGCCATGCTGACACTGCTATTCGGGGAGAAGGACGATCCGCGGAAGGACACGACGCTGCTGGTAGCAGCGCGGGTAGCGGGCATCCCGGGCGAAGACGTCATTGCGCATACCGATGATGTGGGCCTCGACCTGCTTGTGGCCAAATCCGCCGAGGCGCGCAAGCTTGGCGTGACCGCCGTCCCCGCCGTGGTGCGCAATGGGCCACCCGTTCACATAACAACGACTGCTGCGGCCGGCTACGGGAACGCCGTATACCGACTCGAACTGATCAACCGGATGTTGCGTGACGATGGAATATGGTCGATGACCAAGCCGTGACCCGGTCTGTCGGGCGCCGACAGTGCTGGAGTCGAATGCAGGACTGGTTCAGTAGGCTCGTAGCCGGCCAGAACAAGGAGCGAGATGTCGACGCGAACCGCACTATTCGTTGCCCTAATGCTGATCATCGCCGGCTGCGGAGGCGGCTCTTCGTCGGAGACGACTACAGCGGTATCGACAGATGGCGCAGGATCTACCTCGACGGCAGCAGTCGAAGAAACGACGACCACAGTTGCCGAGGAGACGACCACAACGACCTTGCAGGCCCCAACGACCACGCAAGCCACGGAGCAACCCAATCCACTGCCTGCGACTTTCCTCGCAATAACCAGTGACTTTGAGGCGGTCGAGGTCGACACAGCAACCGGAGAGATCGTGCATGTCTTTGGGCAGGAGGGAACTCCTGAGGAGGTGGCGGCTGCCGAGGAGATGATGCCGAATGTCCTGGTCGGGGTGTGGCGGGTCAGCGACGGATCGATGGTTGGGATCAGCGATTGCTGTGAGCCGGCCGCCGGCAGCATCGCATACCTCCCGGCTGATGGGGAGCTCGGGAGTCGATTGGACAACGAGTGGATCACCGGATGGACGCTCTCGCCCTCACCGACGGCGAATGTGTTCGCCAACCTGGGATATACGATGATCGTCGCCGACCCGAGTGTCACCGAAGACACAGGTACCGGCATCGCCATCGACGGTCCGGATCTGGGATTCCCCGGCGGCGCCGCCGCCTGGGGCGCGTGACGGCTCGGAATTGTTCTGGGTGACGAAGAAGGATGGTGCAACCGGTCTGGCCACACTCGATCTCGCCGAGGGCGCACCCGCTTATGTAGCCGACCTCCCCTGGGTCGGGGAAGCCGGTTGGATCGACGGTATCGGCTCACAGGCGAGCGGCAATCTGGTCGGATTTGTGGACACATACGACGATTCGTCCAACCTCGTTGACACCGAGGGAGTGGTCTTCACGACGACGGGGGAGTTGGTCGCCAACTTCCCTGTCGAGTTGGGCGCGACGTGGGGCGGGTACGACCCCGACGGCGTCTATCTGATCTACGTGGACGGGGAGACGGTGCGCTGGCAGGGTGGCGGTGGTTCCGGGGTTCTTGCCGGGAACGGGTTTCTCTTCGCCAGCTGGTAGACGGTCAGCCCGCGCGGCGGCGTCGCAGTACCTCGTAGACAAGCAGCGCAGCTGAGACCGAAGCGTTGAGGCTGTCTCCAGCACCCGCCATTGGGATTCGCGTCGGCGTTGCGACACCGTCCCAGGTTGCGGAGATACCGACGTCCTCGGCGCCGACCAGGACTGCAGTGGCACCGCTCGTGGGCATTTGCCAAATATCTTCAGCTGCATCCGGGTAGCCGCCGAGAACCGTGATCGATCGGTCTCGGCACCACTCGATCACCGCATCGACGGTGGCGACGGCAACCGGGACCGAGAACAGGGCGCCCTGTGATGCTCGCACCACGTTCGGGTTGAAGATGTCCGTTGCCGGGTTGGCAACAATGAAAGCGTCAACTCCCGCTGCATCGCAGGTCCGCAACATGGCTCCGAGGTTGCCCGGTTTCTCGACCATCTCTGCAATGAGGAGCAGCGGCTCGGAGCCGGGCTCGAGATGCTCGAGTGTGGTGTCGAACTGCGCAGCCACGGCGACAACACCGGGCGGGTCTTCCCTCATCGCGATGCGCCGCATCGGGGCGGCGCCGACCTCGAGTGCTTCTGCGGAAGTATCGGGCAGTTCGTCTTTGCCGAGCTTCTCCCGGCAGATGGCCAGCGTTTCGATGGTGATGCCTGCGGCAATTGCCCTGGTCACCTCCCGTTCGCCTTCGATGAGGAACAATCCGGTTCGTCTTCGCTCCCGGGCTGATTTCAGCTTTGCAATCGCCTTGACCCGCGGGTTGTCAACAGAGGTGATGATCACCAACCGCTGCCCCCGCCACCGGAGAACCCACCCCCACCACCAAAGCCGCCGAAGCTTCCGCTGCTCCATGAGCCGCCCCCCCACGAAGAGCCACCCGACGAGGCGCTTCCGCCGAAGCCACCACCGCCACCCCACCAGGAGCCGGAGTCGTGTGACCAGGAGGTGTCCCGGTACACCGGCTCCCAGCCGTAGGCGCCGCGGCTGCCCTTGGTGATGACCCAGTGGTAGAAAAGCAACGTGTATGGGTCGAAGTTGGTGAGGCCCCTTGGGATCGGTTGTCTGCTCCAGGAGTCCGTCTGCCCGCCTGTGCCATCGTGGGCCAGTTCGGGTGCGAACCGATCGGCATCGTCGATGCTGCTACGGCTGAGAGCCTGGCGCTGGGCGGCGTAGGCAAGGGCGAAGGTGCGGGGGCCGCGCGGGTCGGATGCCCCGAAGGCAGCCGCCACGTCGGCGTAGGCTCCGATCAGGCCGAGCGCCGCAAGGGCCTGCCTCGCTTCGGTCCACCGTCGGATCGCCTGGGCAGGCTCGAGCGAGATGGCAAGCACGGCGGCGATGGTCCTACGGTTCTCGCCCTTCACTCCCGATGAGGCGAGCTGGTCGGCGAGTGACTGATACACCTCAGGGCCGTCGTCACGGCGCCGCAGCAGAGCTGCGGTGAGCGAGATCGGGAGGCTGAGCCGATCGGCCTCGGCCCTGATCCGCTCGATCTCGCTGGGGGTGGTCAGGCCGGCAAGTGCATATTCCACGGCTGTGTCGGCAGTCACCCCGCGTTTGCGATTGGCTTCATAGGCCACCAGGAATTCATCAACATCCTCGGCGTCGTTGTTCATCAGCAGCAGTGCCGTTATCGCCGGGATGGAGAGCCCGTCACGGTTGAGCATTGATCCCTTCGTTTCCAGCGTCTGGCGCAGCGCTTCGTACTGCCGGTACGCAGCGTCGGGATCGTCACCGAGGTCGGCGAGAGCTGCGGCAACTGCGGGCCTGGTCGTCGAGGATGGGAGTTGCTGATACAGCGTCTCCAATCGCTGTGCCTTCTCCTTTGCCGTGGCGTACACGAGATCGAGCTGCTCGATCGAGCTCCGCAGCGGCGCACTTGTGTCAAGAACCGGGCCTGCTTCGAGGAAACGCTCGCCCTCGTCCGTCACCAGTGCTGCCCCCACTGTGGTTACAACGGTGCGGTCGAGGATCGACTGGCCCATCTGGAATCGCGTGCTGGCAATTCGGTGCGGGCGGAGGCTCTCGATGATCCCCACCAGCTCCTGCCGCTTCACCTGGAACTCGGTGTCGTTCAGATCGGGCTCGAGAGCATCGTGGGTGGCGGCCTGGAGTGCGCCCTCGAGTAGCGGTTGCTCTGAGGAGGCACGCAACTCGAGCGGTACCTCGGTCTGAGCACGGAGCCGATCCTTGTCGATCAGTGCAATGAGAGCGTTGCCCCACAAGGCTCTGACTGCCGTCTCGTCTTGCGGCTCGAGGCCTGCGTATATTCGTTCCAGGGCGGCGAGTGCCGCCCTGGTGTCCGTGTCGGGGGGAATGCCATGTGCGGCGATGGAGTAGTCGGCGAGCAAGGGCAGCTCGTGACCGGCAGGCTCGAGCGTTGCTATGTCACCGTCGACGAGCTCGGCGCGCTCCCGGCCAACCCGCTCCCGGCGTCGGTGACGGGCCGCGGCGAGGCCGATGCCGCCGCCTGCGAGCGCTGCAGCGGCCAGTGCCACCACCACGAGAGCGGCGGGAGCTCCATCGCTGCTGCCGCCGACATCGACGGCAGGCGATACGCCGTCACCGGATGGCGATACACCGTCACCGGATGACGAGGCCCCGGTGGCCGAGGCCAGTTCCTGTTCCAGGCTGCCGATGATGGCGAAGATGCCGTTGTCGAAGTCGCCGCGGCTGAAGAACGACGTGGCGGCGCCGGTGACCCGGGAATAGTCGAGTGGGGGAACACCCGGTCCGGTGGTCATCTCGGTGCGTCGGTTGGCAACGTCAACGAGGATGACGATGCCGTCCTGGCGGGTGGCATCACCGACACCCCAGGCGTTGCCCAGGTCCTGGGCGAATTCGAGAGGCGAGCCATGAGGGCTCTGGTCAACCGTGACAAACGCGATCTGGTGGCCGTAGTGCTGGACTACGGCGCCGATGGCCTCCTCGATGGCAGCGTCCTGTGTCGCGATGTCGGCGTTGTCGGAGAACCACCCCATGCAGACGACGCCTTCATAGGTTCCGCAGTTAGTCGGCTCAGCGACAGTTGTGGTGGTTTGTGCCGTGGCCGGGGCCGCCAGCATGAGACCGAGAAGCAGGCCGAGCAAGAGGATGCGCACAGGTTTCGACATGACCCGTACGGTAGTCGGATGTCGACCCGATCAGCACAGCCGCAAACTAGCGATTGTGTGTGCTGCCACTGCCTCGTTGTCAACGGTGACCCCGATACCTGGACCGCCGGGGAGCGGCAGTCTGCCGTCATGAAGTCGCCACTGCGGCCGCACGAGATCGTCGGTGAAATACCGGTCGGAGCCCGCAATGTCGCCGACAAACGGGAACGGTCCATGAGAGGCCAATGCAACTGTGTGGGCACGCCCCACGCCAGTCTCGATGAGACCCCCGAGCCGGGCTCCGAGGCCTGCCTCCACCAGTTCCCCGGCGAGTCGGAGGGTCGCAGCTGGCCCGAACCTCCCCACTTTCAGATTGACGATATCGGCGGCCGCGGCGGCGATGATCCGAGCGACGGAGCCCGGTGTCGCCGCCGATTCGTCGAGCGAGATCGGAGTCTCCAGCGCCATCCGGAGCCGGCTGTGGAATTCGAGATCGCCGATAGGCCCCGGCTGTTCGATATATGCAAGGCCCATCCCGTCGAGGGCTCTGAGGAGCGGCTCCTCGTTGCCAAGACTGCCGTTTGCGTCGGCCCCGAAGCGTATTGTCGGATAAGCCTCGATGGCGGCTGCGACCTGCAAAGGAGTGGTCGCCGGCGTGACCTTCAGTTTTGCGAAGCGGTAACCGGAGGCTGCGGCGGTCTCGAGAAGGCGTCTGTCGGGCGCACCTGCCCCGGTGACGCCGATGGCCGCACTGGCCCATACCGTGGCGGCGGCACCCAGCCTCGACCACAGAGGACGCCCCGAACTGCGGGCCTCGAGGTCTGCGAGCGCTCCGGCATAGGCGGCACCCAGCAGGTCGGTTGACGACTCGAGCGCCGCACGGCCTGCCGTGGTCAGCTCCGACCACAGGTCGGCGTCGGTCTGTCTGGTGTGCCCGGGAACGGGTGCCGCCTCCCCCCAACCGGTGAACCCAACAGCGCTTGCCTCAATGAGGATGACCCGGCGCTCGTCCAACCTGGTGCGAGCCGAAACGAACGAGTCGACGAGCGGCAGGTTCACCAAGCGGGCGGTGATCTGCTCGATGCTGGCGGGCGTCTCCATCGCCCGTCAGGCTACCGAATCGCCTATGACCTGCTGCCTTTGTACGAACCGGTGCTCTTGATGATGTCCCCGGTAGAGGCATCCAGTTCGAGGAGGACACACTGGACCTCGCGGTCGTCGTAGTCGTTCCATCCTGCGAGGGTCGGTGTGAACGCGCTGTACCCACAGAACCGCATCGGAGTACTCAATGCTGTCGTAAGGCGCTCCGACGTATGACTCGAATGGCTGGGCGATGCATTCGTCAATGGCGGCGTAGTAGAGGGTGTCGTCACCCGGGTAGGTAGCTCCGACGGAGAACTCGCTCGACACAGTTGACATGTCGATGACGGCAAAGACTTCGAGATCGTGGGGTTGGGCACAATCGATGGGGTCGAAGGTGCTGAACTCGGTATCTTCGGGGACATCCATGCAATGCCCGACGGCAATGTCGTCGACGGTCTTTGTCCTGTCGAACATGTTGGTGAGGAACGAGACGAGTATGACAACGCCGATCACAATCGCGAAGATCCGTCCCAGGTTGATGCGCGAGGAGCGCTTCTGTTCCGGGACGTAGGTAGGCGGTGCGCTCGGAGCAGTGCCGGACTCGGATCCAGCCATCGGTGGTGCCCAACTGGCGACATTGTCATCCTCGACCGGGCTCATCGGTGGTGCAGTCCAGCCGCCGACGCTTTCTTCCGCAGGCTCCGGCATTGCGGTCTCGGCACCGGGTGGTTCGTAGTCCAGCGACGGCTTTTCGTAGTCCATCGTCGGCGAGCTTTCGTAGCTGACGTCCGGGGCGCTCAACGTGTCCCTTGTTGGATCAGGCGCAGGGGCTACTTCGAACTCGGGTGTATGCGAAGGCTGATAGTCGTATCCGGGTGAACCCGGCGGTGCTTCCCGGGTGTCTGGAGGTGTTGGAGTGGTTTCCCCGAGGCCACCGCGAGCACGCCGCAGCATCTCCTCGCTGGAGAGTGGTTTGTCTTCGTTGTTCTGGTCCACGCTCTTGCCCCGTTCTCAGCCGGCTATTTGAGTCGATCGTCATATCGGCACATCTCGCACCGGAATGCAGCGAAACTAGCAGTCGGTGCACGTCTTGCCGCGACGATAGGCTGTTATATCACCAATGATCCGTGAATTCTGGCAACTGAGCCGCCCGTTCCAACTCGCTGAAACCTTGCGGATGACCGTTCCCCGCTCCCCAGCCTTGCTGCGGCTGGACGCGGCACAGGCCTCATACACGCTGTGGACCGAAACGGGTCCTGCGACCGTGCTGCTCACCCACGCCGGTGACGAGTTGCGAGCCGAGGCGTCGGGGCCGGGCGCTGCGGCGGCAGTCGTCGTTGTGCCTCGCACCGTTGGTCTCGACGATGATCCCAAGGATTTCAAAGCAGGGTCGGGGTTGATTCGTGACTTGCAACGGCGTCACCGGGGTCTGCGGCTCGGCTCTACAGGTCGGATCTTCGACACCGTGGTGCGCACGGTCATAGGACAGCGGGTGACCACGGACGAAGCGCGACGCAGCTACGCCAGACTGGTGGAAATGGCCGGGGAGCGTGCGCCGGGCGACTCCGGGATGCTGCTTCCACCGCTGCCCGTCGCCATCCTCCGGCTCGACCAGGGGGCCTTCCATCGCGCCGGCATCGAGCATGCTCGGGCGAGGGTCATCAGGGCGGCGGCACGGGCAGCCTCACGTCTCGAGCAGATCACCGCCATGGACGAGGGTGCAGCTCGCACCCGGCTGGAAGCGCTGCCGGGTATCGGCGTATGGACCTCAGCGCAGGTCATGGGTGCTGCGTGGGGGGATCGGGATGCGGTCCCGTTTGGGGACTTCCACCTGCCAAACACCGTTGCCTGGGCACTGGCCGGCGAGCCGCGTGGTACCGATGAGCGAATGGCCGAACTGCTCGAACCGTACCGGCCGCAGCGCAGACGGGCACTGCTGCTGATGAAGATATCCGGGGTACACGCCCCACGCTTCGGTCCGCGGTCGGCGCATAGCGTGATCAGTAGGAACCTCTAGTACAGCTCGTACTCGCCCGCAATCAGTCGATCTCTGACCCCTTCCCAATCGGAGAGACATTTGATGGCGATCTGCTCGATCACTCCCGGGTCGGCATCACCCACCTTCTCGATATGGACGGCTTCGGGGTCTGTAACAGATCGCCCGATCGAGCTGAGCATGCGGATGGTCGCTTCGGTGACGCCGGTCTCCTCGGTGAGCATCTTTGCGATGTCGAACGCAACTGCGTGATAGGTCTTTCCTACGTGGGCAAACGGGTTCTTGCCCGCCGTAGCTTCCAGGCTCATCGGCCGGTACGGGGTGATCAGACCACCAAACCGATTGCCACGGCCCACCTGGCCGTCGTCACCCGCTTCTGCCGATGTGCCGGTGAGGGTGAGATAGGGGCTGTCGTCCTGATCCGCCTGATTCACCTTGACCACCACGCCTGCGCCGAGAAGGGGAGCTGCAGTTGCGGCAACCTCGCTGCGCACCGCGTCGAGGACTTCGTCATATTCCGCCCGGTTGTTCACCCGGGTGGCGAGGACGGGGCACGCAACCGTGATATGGGTAGCACCGTCGATCCGGGCGCCCATCACCTTGATGTCGCGGCCCACCGGTTGCGTCGACCGAAACTCGTCGCTGTTGAGCCGGTCCTCCACCGCATGGACAGACGCCTCGAGCGCGGACAGAGGGAGCGAAACGGCAGCGAAGGATGTGTCGTTGGCAAGCGGGGCCCCACCACTGCCTGCCTTCACCACAGTGGCCAGGTCGATGGATGATTGGTTGAGCCAAACTTCCACGTCGAATGCATCCTCAGTTGCCTCAGGAAGGAGAGCGAGCAGCTTCTGTTTGTACCGGACCGCGATCTCTTCGGGGTCGGGCCGCCACTCCAACAACGAGTTCGCCTTGCCTACCAGCACCAATCGCGAAGGGCGGGTATGGGTGCCGCCGCCGAAATGGATATCGACCGAGCCGGCCGCCAGGATCGCCTTGTCGACGTTGAAGTGTTGCACCGAGCCGGTGTGAGCGACGTACTCGGAGGCGAGCTCGCGGGCAAGCTCCTCGGAAAGGTGGTCGCAAATGGTGTCGGGATGGCCTACGCCCTTGCGTTCGACGAATTCGACCGAAGGGTGATACGCCTCCCTGGTGGTTGTTGAGAGCTTCATGAGTCCTCGCTGGCTATTTGGCTATTTCTTGCTGATCATTGTCATGCGTCTCATGTCTCCGATGCCCGGAAGGCCTCTTTCCACTTGACCCGACCCGCGCCCTGGAGCACCCCGCCGGAATAGACGCGGCCGGCGAAGCGCACCAGACCATAGATGCTGATGACCATGAGAAACAGCGAAAGTGCCAACTCCCACCCCGCCGCGTCTCCTCCAGCGATCCGTAGCGGCATCGTCATCGGTGCAAACATCGGAAGCAGTGAGGCAATCATAAGCACAGGGTTGTCGCCAGTTATCGAGAAGGTGGCGATGAAGTAGGCCGCCATCAGCATCATCGTCAACGGGAACGCGGCATTCTGCGCTTCTTCCTGGCGGGAGACGAGGGATCCGGCCGCGGCGTATGCGACTGCATAGAAGGCGAATCCAAACAGGTACCAGACGAAGGCCCAGATCAGCACCGAGCCCGCCGCGGAAGGCACCTCGAAGGCATCCTGGAGCGGGAGCAGGACCATGGCGACCATGCCGATAGAGAGTATCTGGGCGATCCCGAGCAGCCCGATACCGAGGACCTTGCCTGCGAGGAGATGGTGGGGACGAAGTGTGCCCAATACGACCTCGACGACGCGGTTGGTCTTTTCCTCGATGACACCGATCAATATCCACGAGCCGTAGGTGACGATCGACATGAACAAGATGACTGTGACGAAGAAGGCGAACACACGGTTGCTCTCGGCGTTTCCGGCGCCTGGGGGAGCGACCGATTCGATCTGATAGCCACCGGTGAGCAAGTCGGCGACGTCGGTGATTGCAATGCCGAGCTCGTCGGCGCGATCGGCGATCGTGATCGTGGCCAGGCCGGTGATTACGGCCGCCTTCATTTGGTCGCTTGTGTTGTTGTCCACGAGCACTGCTCCTGATGAGTCCACAGCGATGGCGACTGTCCCGTCCTCCATGGCGGCCTGCGCCGCGTCTCTTGTCTCGTATGGCACCGTCTTGACGACGGCGCTGTGACCGGCGGCATTCTCGACTGCTGTGGCCAGACCGGCGGGCTCGGTGCCAACGATCCCGACCTTCCACGTTTCCGGCCCGTTGTCGATGAAGATCGCCGGGACGATGATCCAGCCGACGACGAACAGCAGGGTGATAGCTGTGGACATTTGAAAGGCGCGGCTGGCAATTCGCTCTTTGAAATCACGACCGGCGACGAGGAAGATCGACTTGAGCGGACTCATTTGCCCACCACCTCCCGGAAGACTTCGCTCAGGTTTGGCGGTGCGTAGGCGAACTGGCGAACCCGCCCGAGCGTGGCGGCGGTCCTGACCAACGGTTCGAGCGGGGTGTTGTCGTCAACCCGGAGGCGAACCTTTCCATCTGTCGAATCGACGATCTCGTATTCGGGGAACGCACTACCAAGATCGTTGCGGTTTGCGGCGACCTCGATCTCGAGATAGCGATGTGTCGAGCGTGCCCGGAGCTCGCGGATCGGCCCTGCCAGCACGACTTTGCCTGCTGCAATGATCACGACGTCTTCACACAGATCCTCAACCAGGTCGAGCTGATGGCTGGAGAAAACAACCGAGGCACCGGCGGCTGCCCGTTCAACGAGTATCTCCATCATGTCCTCGACACCGATCGGGTCCAGGCCTGAGAAGGGCTCGTCGAGGATCAGCAGCTCCGGATCGTGGATCAGCGCTGCAGCCAGTTGGATCCGTTGCTGGTTGCCGTGCGAGAGTTGCTCGAGACGGCTGTCGGCCCGATCGGTCAAACCGAGTCGATCAAGCCACCGGCTCGCGGCCGTGGTGGCCGTCGCTTTGTCGACACCGTGGAGCCTTGCAAAGTAGACCAGCTGCTTGATGACCTTCATCCGCGGGTAGAGGCCACGTTGCTCGGGCATGTACCCGAAGCGGAGCCTGGCATCGGCGTCGATTTGCTCGCCGTTCCATCGAACGGATCCGGAGTCCGGGCGTACCAGCGAGAACACGGACCGCATGGTGGTCGTCTTGCCGGAACCGTTAGGTCCGAGGAAGCCGAGGAGCTGTCCACGGCCCACCTGGAACGTGCAGCCGTCGAGAGCGACAACATCGCCGTAGCGCTTTTTCAAATCCCGTACTTCCAGCATCACCGCACCGAGAGATCCGATCGAAGGGACCAGATGGTAACGCCCGAAGACGGACGGCCGGCGCTTTGACTTGCGCCGGCCGTCATGTCGCTACAGGTCTGTTGGCTCAGATGTTGTCCATCGCTTGGATGACCGACTCGATCGCAGCCTTCCCGTCGGCGAAGAGCATCATCGTGTTGTCCATGTAGAACAATGGGTTATCGATGCCGGCAAACCCGGGGGAGAGGCTCCGCTTGACGACGACAACGGTGGTTGCGTGATCCACTTCGAGAATGGGCATCCCATAGATGGAGCTGCCCGGATCGTCCCGGGCTGAAGGGTTGACGACGTCGTTAGCACCGATAACGAGCGCCACATCGGTTTGCCCGAAACGAGGATTCGACTGGTCGAGATCGAGCAGCTGATCGTATGGCACATCGGCCTCGGCGAGGAGCACATTCATGTGCCCGGGCATACGACCTGCCACCGGGTGGATGGCGTACCCGACGTTGACACCCTTCGCTTCCAGGATGTTGGCGAGGTCCCGCACCGCATGCTGTGCCTGTGCCACCGCCAGCCCGTACCCGGGGACGACTATTACGTTCTCGGCATAGGACAGAGCGATGGCGACGTCGTCGGGGGTTGCGCTCTTCACCGGCTTGTCACCGGTGTCGGCGGTGCTCGCGACGACGGCACCGAACCCTGAGAAGAGAACGTTTGCAATGGTTCGGTTCATTGCGTCGGCCATCTGCAGCGTGAGGATCAGGCCTGCAGCGCCAACGAGTGCACCGCCGATGATCAGCGCTGAGTTGCTGATGACGAACCCGGCCATAGCGGCAGCAACACCCGAGAACGAGTTCAGCAACGAGATGACGACTGGCATGTCGGCGCCGCCGATCGGGATGACTGCCAGCACGCCGAGCACAAGTGCGATGGCGACGACTATCCAGTAGGCGATGGTGGCGTCTGCAGAGATTGCCCAGACACTGATGACAACCGCGGCGATTGCCAGGAGCGCATTGAGCAGCTTGCCCCCTGGTAGCTGGATCGGCTTGCCGGGCAAGGACCCGTTGAGCTTGCCGAATGCAACGAAGCTACCGGAGAATGTGATCGATCCGATCACCAACGACAGGGCGACGACAATCCCAGTCTCGATGCTGAAGACAGCCTCGAATCGCTCGATCTCGGCTAGCGCCACCAGTGCGGAGGCAACACCGCCAAAGCCGTTGAAGGCTGCCACCAGCTCTGGCATCGCCGTCATCTTGACCCGAAGCGCTAGGAGTGCCCCGACGACGCTTCCTACGATCAGGCCTGCGACGATCGTGCCCCAGTTGGCAACGTCGTTGGCGACGAGAGTCACCACGATGGCGATCAACATGCCGGCTCCGGCAAGCATGTTGCCGCGCCGCGCCGTGCGGGGCGACGAAAGCTGCTTCAGCCCGATGATGAACAGCACGGCCGCAGCCAGATAGAGCAACAGTGTCAACGTGCCCTCGTTTGATTCTGCCGCGGCGAGGAGCATCAGATTTGTCATCATCGCTTCCCCGGCTTCTTCTTGAACATCTCGAGCATCCGGTCCGTCACCAGGAACCCGCCGACCACGTTGATGGTGGCGGAGGCAACTGCGAGGAATCCGAGGATGGCGGCGAATGCGCCTGCTCCGATTCCGGCCGCAATAAGAGCACCGACGATCGTGATGCCTGAGATGGCATTGGCCCCGGACATCAATGGCGTGTGCAACGTTGGGGGCACCTTTGAGATGACCTCGAACCCCACGAATGAGGCGAGCACGAACACCACGATGCCGTTGACAAAGGCAGCGGTCATTCGGTGGCTCCTTCTTCTGATTCGATCACTGGTGTGTCCGCCGGCTGGTCGGGGAGACCGAGCATGGCCCGGCTGCGTGGGTGATTGACCTCGCCGCCGTGGGTGATGGTGGTTCCGCCGACGATCTCATCATTTAGGTCGACGTCGACGCCGTCATCTCTCTTGAGTCGCTCCAGCAGCGCAACGAGGTTGCGTGCGTACATGCGGCTCGCATCGTGAGGGATCGTTGCCGCAAGGTTCGTTGGCCCGTAGACGTGGACGCCATTGACATCGACCATCTCGTCCGGCCGGGAAGGAGCGACGTTGCCGCCCGACCCGGCGGCCATATCTACGATCACCGAACCGGGCTGCATCTGCGCCACCATCTCGTCTGTGATCAGCAGCGGGGCAGGCCGGCCCGGGATCTGGGCGGTAGTGATGACCATATCCGCTTCGGCCACAAACGGCGCCAGCGCCGCGTGCTGCTGCGCCTGCGTGTCTTCGCCCACTTCCTTGGCGTAGCCACCCTCGTCCATCTCCTCGGTGGGTGCTGCGACGAACTTGGCGCCGAGGCTCTCGACCTGCTCGGCAGTCTCCGGCCTGATGTCGTAGGCGTGCACGACGGCACCCAGGCGCCTCGCAGTGGCGATTGCCTGTAGCCCGGCGACGCCGACGCCGAGGATGAGTGCCTTCGACGGCGGGATGGTTCCGGCCGCGGTCACCATCATCGGCAGCATCTTTGGCGACGAGGCTGCAGCGAATACTGCTGCTGCGTAGCCTCCGATGTTTGCCTGTGAGGAGAGCGCATCCATGCTCTGAGCCAGGGTGGTGCGTGGAATCGCCTCAACCGCGAGTGCGGTGACACCCAGGTCTCGTAGCTTTGTGATCAGGTCGGCATTTACGAACGGGTCGAGGAACCCGACGAGAATGGCGCCTGACTTGAGGTCAGTGAGGTCATCCGGAGCGTTGACACACAACACGATGTCGGCGCCGCGGGCGGTCTTGCCGTCCACGATGCCTGCTCCGGCCTCGGTGAAAAGACGATCAGGGAAGCCGGCGTCGTTGCCTGCTCCGCTTTCAACGTCTACTTGCCAACCCCATTTTGTAAAAGTGGCGACGGTTTGTGGTGTTGCGGCCACACGTCGCTCGCCCGGGGCGTGTTCAGAGAGTATGCCAACTTGCATAGCGGTGAAACCTAATCCAAATCCCGTGTCCGGTCGACTTCGGGAATTCACAACGCGGAAGATGTTGGCGGCTGCAAGGGAGACCCGTGAGGGTTTTGAGACAGACGATCCCCTTGCAGCCGCCTGGAGCGGCCGAAGGAATGGTCTCTGCCGCTTCGGTCATTCCCGGTGTTTTGACCCGCTACGGATGCAGGAGTTCCCGGGTTCTCCGGGATGTCGCCGTCCCGGGGCGACCGGTATGCCGTGGCTGTCGACCGAGTCACTAGATTCTCCGCAGAACAAACGGCAGGGTCATGGGTCCAAGCGACGAAGCAACGGAATACGCAGCGCTGACCGACAAGGAACTGGTCCATGCCTCCCTTGTTGATCTGGATGCGTTTGGGGAGTTGATCAGGCGACATCAGGACTTCGTCTATGGAGTGGCGCTGCGGATTGTGAGGAACCCGGTGATAGCGCAGGACATCGCTCAAGAGGCGTTTGTGCGAGCGCATCGCGGGCTGCCCAACTTTCGTGGCCAGGCGCAGGTCCGGTCGTGGCTCTATCGCATCGCGACCAACCTGGCGCTCAATGTGGTGCAGCGGCGCAGGGAGTACCCCACCGAGACGCTGCCGGAGCGTGCCGCAACCTACGATCCTGCCGCCGACGCGGTCAATCAGGTGCTCCGGGAGGATCTCGAGGATGCGATAGTCGGGCTCCCGGAGAAGCTGCGGGGACCACTGGTTCTCCGGGAATTCGAGGGACTGAGCTATCAGGAGATCGCCGACACGCTGCAGCTGCCGATCAACACGGTTCGTACCCGGATATTGCGAGCCAGACGCACGTTGCGAGACAGGATGGAGGCATGGAGATGAGGGATTGCCGTACCTCCGACGACCTCCTCTTTGCCTTCGTCGACGGGGCTGAGCCTGGTCTCGAGGAGCATGTTGCCCAGTGCGACGAGTGTCAGGAGTTCCTTGCCGAACTGTGGATCGGCGAACTGAAGACAGACCTGCGGGCTCCCGTGCTGCGACAGATCCGGTTCGACGAGTTCTTGCGGCAGGTCGGCCAGCTAACCATCGACATCGTCGGTGCGATGGGGCGGGCGTTGCTTGCCTACGGGCCCGGTGCCGACGGCGACGAAGCGAACAGAGACAACGACGAGGAGTAGAGATGGATTCTGACCTGCAGCGACGCTTGATCGTCCTTGGCGTGGTTCTCGGGTTGATGCTGGTGATCTGGCTGGTGGGCCGATTCGTTGCCAAGCATGTTCCCGGCCGCTTCTCCGAGTTGGTCGGTCAGCTGATCCCGGTGCTGCTCGCCGCCATCGCCGTCATCGGTCTCCTCGTGATCATCGACCCGGATCAGGCACAGCAGCTCTCCGACTCCGTTATCGAGTCGGTGCCAAAGGTAATGATCGCAGTGATCATCGTCATCGTCGCCAGGGCGCTGGGACGGATCGTCGGCTTGTTCGCCGAGACCGCACTCCGTCCGGTGTCGGCGACCATTGCAGGCAGAGCCCGCCTCATCCTGTCGAGCCTGATTCTCGGTATCGGTTTGATCATCGCCCTGCAACAGCTCGGCATCTCGACCAATATCATCTTGATCCTTGTCGCCGCTCTCGCCTTCGGTTTGGCTCTCGCATTGGCTCTCGGGATCGGGCTCGGATCGGTTCCCGTCGCCAAGCAGGTGGCAGCAGGCCGCCACGTCGCCAACCGGTACAACCCTGGGGAGCGGGTGCGGGTGGGGGACACCGAAGGCCCCATCGCCGAGATAGGTCTGGCAACCACCCGGATCCAGATTGCCGACGGTCGCTTTGTAGATGTTCCGAACGAAGAGTTCATTGCCAGGGCAATCGAGGTGGACGAGCGGGATTGAAGGCGCGCCTGGCGCGAACCCGAGAGCCGGCTATCCACCAGGTCACCGGTTTGTCGGAATGGCGAACAGCTCATGCCCGTGACCACCGCCTCGGCCGGAGTGCCAGATCCGGTCAATGTTGCACGACCGCAGCGATGACCGTGCGGCCACCCGAGTCGGCGATCTCCGCGGTTCGATCCGGGTTGGCGGCCGACCGTTCGGCGAGTGCGTTGAACATGTGTCGGATCAATGCCGTGTCGACGTCGGGGGAGAGGTCGCTGCGGAATGCCCCGGTTCGTTGTCCCGCTTGGAGAATCTCCCGGATCCGCTGCTCGACGGCATCGTCACACTCGCGCAGGGTCGCCCTGGCATCCGCCGACAGCCCGCTCTCGATACCCGGTGCATGATGGGCGTGGGCTCCGATGGATACGACGTGCCGGACCAGTTGCTCCAGCTTGCCCGCCGGGTCGTCGACCACCCGTAGCGCGGCGTCGAGCATCTGGATGTTCTCGTCGTGATGTCGGCTGATCGCCGTCGCAACGATGCTGTCCACGTCGGGGTAGTGGTTGTACAAGGTCTGCCTGGCTACGCCGGCGGTCTCAGCGACTCGTCTCATGCTCACAGACCCGAGCCCGTCCTCGGCGATTAGGCGCAGCGTGGCTGCGATGATTCGATCCTCGGTTGACGCCTCGCGATCGAGTTGGTGGGCATTCACCGTCCCTCCTTCATGTAGATACGGATCGACATCGGCACGAACAGCACGAGGAGGCCTGCCGTCCAGGCGATAGCGAGCAGGATGTCATGGCCGGCGCTGCTTCCATTGGTGAGGGCACGCACCGCGTCAGCCCCCACTGAGATCGGCTGGTACTTCACGAAGGGTTGCAGCCACCCCGGCATCGTGTCGGCCGGCGCAAACGCGGTGCTGGCGAGCATCAAGGGGAACAGCCAGAACATGGAAAGCATCCCGACCATATCCGGCTGCCGCACCTTGGCTGCAATCGCGGCTCCCAGCCACGAAAAGCCGAATCCGACGCCTGTCGCCAGGACGATGGCCGCGATCGCCCCTGGGAGCGAAGCGAATCGGTAGCCCATGAGGAGTGCGACCAGGGAAATGAGAACGAGGCCAGCAATGTTGCGCACGGCGTCGGCGATGGTACGCCCCGCAATGACTGCGACTTGACTCATCGGTAGTGATCGAAATCGGTCAATCACACCCTCGCTGAGATCAGCGGCGAGGCCCAGACTGGTCTGCTGGGCACCCTGCAGCGCGGTGATCACGAAGACCCCGGGTACGAGGAATTGCAGGTAGTCGACGCCTGCACCCGCGCCGATCGAGCCCCCGAAGATGTAGTTGAACAGAATCAGGAAGAAGACACCCATGATCACCGCAAAGAAGAGCGCGTCGGGTTGCCGCATGGTGCGGATGGTGTCTCGCCACAGAACCGTGTTGGTGTCTTGTGCGGCTCGCTTGAGGCGCCCGCCGGGTCCAATTTGCTGGATGTCTGATGCGGTCGTCATGGCGATGCCTCCTCTTTGGCCGTGACAGGGGAGCCGGTGAGGCTGAGGAATACGTCATCGAGGGTTGGCCTGCGCAGCTGAAAATCCGTGATTGTGACGCCGCCGTCCTGGAGTCGTCGGAGTACCTCGAGTGAGCCAGCGACGTCGTCACCGACCGGTACGGCGATCATCCGGCTTGCCGTGTCGACGGTCCGGCCCTCGAGGTCGTGGATGAGATCCATTGCAGTCGCGACTTGATCGTCGACAACACGAACCTCGAGCACGTCGCGCTGGAGATTGCGCTTCAAGGTCTCTGGAGTGCCCGAGGCGATCGCGGTTCCCCGGTCGATGATCAAGACCTCGTCGGCGAGCCGGTCGGCCTCTTCCAGGTATTGAGTCGTCAGGACGATCGCGGTGCCTTGCTTGGCAAGTCGGACGATGGCGTCCCAGATCTCGGCTCTGCTGCGGGGATCGAGCCCGGTCGTTGGCTCGTCGAGGAACAATGCAGGTGGGTCGGCAACGAGCGCGGCAACCACATCAAGGCGGCGTTTCTGCCCGCCCGAGTAGGTCCCGGCGGTGCGGTCGGCGAACTCTCCCATATCGAACTGTGTGATCAACTCCTCGGCCCTGGCCCTTCGCTGTGGCCGCGGGATCTTGTAGATACGGCCAAAGAGCTCCAGGTTCTCTCTGGCAGTGAGCTTCTCGTCGACTGCGGCGGACTGGCCTGCCAGGCCGATCATGCGTCGCACCTGGTCGGCCTGGGTTGTCACGTCGAACCCGCAGACCGTTGCAGAGCCGCCGTCCATGAATGTGAGTGTTGCGAGCAGGTTGACGGTGGTGGTCTTGCCCGCGCCGTTGGGGCCGAGCAGGCCGACGATCTGACCTGCTTGTACTGAGAAGCTGAGATCGTCCACGGCAATGACGTCGCCGAAGCTCTTGTGCAGGTTCCTTGCGACAATCACAGGATCGGATTGGTGTTGTTCTGGGGATGCGACAGTGGTAGACATAGTGTCCAGCGTACAGGACATGATGTCTAGCCACAAGCTCATAGGGAGATAGCGAAACTCAAGCGCCGGGGCGCCGTGGACCCTAGGCCACGAGTGCGGCGAGGTTCTCTCTGGTTGCAGTGACGATCTGATTGACCTTCGCCAGCTCGGTACGAGGCACCGGCTGCAGCGGTCTGCGGGGAATCCCGGTCCAGAGACCTGCGGCGCCTGCAGCGGCCTTGGTGCCGACAACCCCGTAGGCCTCGATTGCCTTGGTGGCGGCCGTCAACTCGGTTTGCAGCGGTTCAGCGCGGGAGACCGACTCCAATGCGGTCCTCACCACCGCCGAGACCAGCTCGGGAAGGTAGTTGGCCGAAGCTGTGATGGCGCCGACGGCGCCGCCCGCGATTGCCTGCGTGAGCGCACTGCTCGAGCCCGAGTAGACCAGAAAACCCTCTACCGACTCGGCGGCGACCTGCTTGGTGTGCAAGGCACGTCCGGCGCTGTCTTTCAGACCGACGATGTTGGGGTGTGCCGATAGCTCGGCCGCATACTCGGCCGGAAGGTCATAGCCGGTGACGGCGGGTACCGAGTACAAGAAGATCGGCAGTGGGGCTGTTTCCGCGATCGCTTCATAGAAACGGCGCACCGCATCGTGATTGCCCCTGGCGAGAGTCGTTGGCGTCATGACGAGCGCCGCATCAGCGCCTGCCGCCGCAATCTCCTTGAGCTGGTTGATGGCTTGGCGGACCGACTGTGCGGCCACGCCACACATCAAGAACGGATCGATCCCGAGTTCGTTACGTGCCTCGCCCACAAGCAGCGCACGCTCGCCCGCTTCCAGGTAGGGGCCCTCGCCGGTCGAGCCACCGATTACAAACCCGGTGACCCCACGCCTGGCTTGGAGCTGGAGATTGTGGTGGTGCGCCTCGACGATGATGGTCCCGCCCTCATCGAACGGGGTGATCAGCGCTGTCATCAAATGGGGAGGTGTGCGCATCGAGTCCTTCTTTCATCTTGCGCGTGGCCCCAGGGTACCGCCACAGCCACGCCACGCAACTCGGTCGACCACTCAGGGTAGTGGTGGTATCTCTTCCCCGTACAGCCAGTTTTCAAACAGTCCACTCAGGTCCCGGCCCGAGATCTCCTCGGCCAGAGCGATGAAGTCATCGGTGGTGGCGACCCCGTTGCGGAACCGCTCGGCATAGGTGCGTAGGATCGAGAAGAAGATGTCATCACCGACCTCAGCACGCAACGCGTGCAGCACCAATCCACCTCTCAAGTACACGCTGGAGTTGAAGAGGTCATCGGCGGGCGGATCTCCGGGTGGGGCGTCGGTGGAGAGCGCCATCTGGCTGCGAGCACCGGAGATGGTGGCGAGCATGGCCGATCGGCCACGGGTGTGCTCGATCCACAGCCACTCTGCGTAAGTGGCAAAACCCTCGTTCAGCCAGACGTCCCCCCAGTCGCCCACGCTGATGCTGTCGCCAAACCATTGGTGGGCTAATTCGTGGACCATCACCGACTCGAAGAACGCGGGGTTGTCGACCATGTAGCGACCAAATATCGAGAGCGTCTGGTTCTCGAGAGCGGCTTCGAAGTCATCGACGACTGCAAGGCCGTAGCTGTCGAATGGATAAGGGCCGAAGGTGTCAGACAGGTATTCGATCATCTCCCCGTGCAAACCGAGCGTGTTCAGCGTCCCAGGCGAAAGATCACCGGGGAGCACGTTGCGGACGTCGACGCCAGCCAACCCGCTCGCGCTCGTGTCTGGGACTAGCTCCAGGGATCCGACTACAACCGTCGCCAGGTACGAAGCCATTGGATATTCCATTTCCCACACCCATGTGGACCAGCCGAGATCGGTGATCGTGTCGGTATGGCTCCCATTGGCCGCAGCGACGAGTGGGTCGGGCACTGTGATCTTGAACGTATAGGTGGCCTTGTCGCTCGGGTGATCGTTGACCGGCATCCATGTGTGAGCCCCATCGGGCTCGGAGACCACGTACGAGGTCCCATTGCTGTCGGTGAGCCAACCGATGTAGAAGGGGAGAGCCTGGGAGAGTACCGGCTCCGGATTACCCTGGTAGGCAACTGCCACCGAGAAGGCCTCACCTGTCGGTATCACAGTGCCTGCGTCGATTACCAGCTTGTCGTCCTGTCGTTCGAAGGTGGCTGGATGACTGTCGACCTCCAACTTCGTGATGTCGAATCCCGAGAAATCGAGGCTAAACCGTTGAATCGCCAGCGTTGCGGTGGCATCGATCGTGACCAGGGCGTTGATGGTCTTCGGCTCCGGGTCGAAGGTGAGATCTACGGTGTAGTGGTCGACGTCATAGCCACCGTTGCCGAGCTCGGGGTAGCGGCTGTCGCCCTTCCCGAGCAGCTCGTCGATGGGTGTGGCCATCTCCGGCTCAGTGCTCGTGGTTGTGCTCCCCGCCGGCGCCTCTGTCGACGTTGTCACGTCCGGTGTCTCTGCGGCCGTTGACCCGGTGTTTCCGCCTCCCGTACTGCACGCCGCTGTCAGCAGCAGGACGGCGACCACGGTGGTGAGATGGCGGCGCATTGGTCGGCTCAGCTCCCGATGGTGTCGGCGACGGCAGCGGACATCTCTCTGGTGCCGCAGAAGCTGCCACCGGCGGCGATGTCGCTGGTACGCAAACCGGTGTCCAGCACCGTATCGACGGCAGCCTCGACGGTGTCGGCCTCGTCGTGGAGATCAAGCGAATGCCGCAGCGCCATGGCAGCGGCAAGGATCGTGGCGAGCGGATTTGCCAGGTCCTTGCCGGCGATGTCGGGCGCAGAGCCGTGGATCGGCTCATACAGCCCCGGCTGGCTTTCGCCAAGTGACGCCGACGGCAGCATCCCCAGCGAACCGGGAAGCATTGACCCTTCGTCGGTGAGGATGTCACCAAAGAGGTTGCCGGTGACGACCACATCGAAATCTCCGGGCCGGGAGATGAGGTGCATTGCCATGGCGTCAACCAGCACCACCCCGTATTCGACGTCGGGAAACTCGTCGGCCATGACCCGGGCTGCCACTCGTCGCCACAGCCTCGAGACTTCGAGCACATTTGCTTTGTCCACCGAGGTCAGCTTGTTACGACGGGTGCGGGCGGCGGTGGCTGCCATTCTCACGATTCGCTCGATCTCCTCGACCGAGTACTCCATGACGCTCGTGGCCACCCGACCATCGGCGCTCAGCGAAGACGGGCCGAAGTAGATCCCACCCGTTAGCTCCCTGAAGAACAGAATGTCGACGCCCTCGATGAGGTCGCGCCGAAGCGGGGAAGCACCGAGTAGCTGATGGTGAGCCATGATCGGTCGGAGATTGGCGAAGAGACCGAGTTCCTTGCGCAGTCTCAGCAGCCCAGCTTCGGGACGGGTCTTGGCGTTGGGGTCATCCCATTTCGGCCCGCCGACCGCACCCAGGATCACCGCATCAGCGTTCCGGCATGCCTCGAGCGTCGACTCAGGGAGCGGGTCGCCGAACTCATCGATGGCGGTGCCCCCGATGGGCCGGCTGTCGAACTCGAAGCTGTGCCCGAACCGGTCGGCGATCGCGACCAGCACCTGATGGGCGGCTACGGTTACCTCGGGCCCGATCCCGTCTCCGGGTAGTAGTACGAAGGATCCGTTCACACGACCTCCACTCAGGTGTTCTCCTGCGTCTGCTCAATTGCTCTCTTGCGGGTGGCCGCCTTGTTCAGCGCCGCAGTGAAGGCACGGGCGGACCCTTCGACGACATCGGTGGAGAGCCCGCGTCCCGAGTACGTATCGGGGCCGACCTGGATGATCGCATTGACCTCTGCGATGGCATCGGCACCTGACGTGAGCGGGCTGACCCGATAGTCGAGTAGCACCGCGGGCACCTCGAATATCTTCTGGAGGGCGGCGAACGCTGCGTTGACCATGCCGTCGCCCTCGGCGCATGCTTCAACCTCCTCGCCGTTGCGTCGCAACGTCACCGTCGCCACCGGGGTTGACCGATTCCCACCTGAGACATGGATACCGACGAGCTCGACGATGTCCGGCGAGACTCCTGTCTTTTCCGTGACGATGGCCCTGATTCCCTCTTCCGAGATCTCACCTTTCCGGTCGGCCAACTCTTTGAAGCGAGCGAACGCAGCCTTGAAGTCATTGTCCTCGAGATGGATTTCCATCTTGGCGAGGGCGTTGGCGAAGGCGGCTCGCCCGGAGTGCTTGCCAAGGACGATCGTGGAAGCATGGCCGATCGAAGCCGGATCCATGATCTCGTAGGTCTCCCGATTGCGGAGCACACCATGCTGGTGTATCCCGGATTCGTGGGCGAAGGCGTTGCGTCCGACGATTGCCTTGTTGTATTGGATCGGGTAGCCGGTGAGACGTGAGACGAGCCGGGATGTCTCGAATATTTCCGTTGTGTTCGCCCCCACCTGGACGCCGAAATAGTCCTCACGCGTCTTGACCGCCATGATGATCTCTTCGGTCGACGTGTTGCCGGCTCGTTCTCCGAGACCGTTGATGGCACCCTCGATTTGGCGCGCTCCGGCTCGAATCGCCGACAGAGAATTGGCCACTGCGAGACCCAAGTCGTTGTGGCAATGCGTCGAGATGATCACGTCCTCGTTGCCACCCCTGACCTCGGCATAAACTCGCTCCATCAGCGCCACGAAGTCGGCGGGGATGGCATAGCCGACCGTGTCGGGGATGTTGATCGTGGTCGCTCCCGCTTCCACCGCACGCCTGCAGGTTTCGATTACGAAGTCGGGGTGGGTACGGGTTGCATCCTGCGGTGAGAACTCGACGTCGTCTGCGTAGCGCCGAGCTCTGGCCACAGACTCCGAGATCGCCCTGAGGACGTCATCCTCGGACATCCGCAGCATCTCCTCACGCTGGATCTGCGATGTAGAGATGAAGACGTGAATCCGCTTGCGGTCGGCAGCACGAAGGGCATCTGCGGCGGCGTCGATGTCGTCTGGATGAGTTCGGGCCAGGCTGGCGATCACAGGTCCTGTGACCTCCCTGGCTATTCGAGATACCGCTTCGTGATCACCGGGGGAGGAGGCGGCAAATCCTGCCTCAATCACATCTACGTTGAGGCGGGCCAGTTGGTGTGCGATCGCCACCTTGTCATCGGGGGAGAGAGCGATCCCGGGTGCTTGCTCCCCATCGCGCAGGGTCGTGTCGAAGATGATCAGTTTGTCGGACAGGGTTGATGCCATGAGTGATAGCTCCTATTTCTGCGGTGGTTCGGCTTGCTCGATGGCCGGGTCAGCCGTGGTTGCGGCTGCCCGGCTACATAAGCTCCAGGCCGATCCTGCGGTAGTCGGAGCAGATCGTCATCACTGATCGTCTTCCGGGGTCTTGGCCACCAGGAAAGGCATCATGTTGCGCAGGGAGCGACCAACCCGCTCGACCGGATGGTCGGCCAGGTCCTTGCGAGCCGACAGCAGGTTCGGAGTGCCTGCGGCGACCTCCTCCATCCACTCCCTGGCGAATGCGCCAGATTGGATCTCGCCAAGGATCTCGCGCATGACGGCGCGGGTCTGCTCGGTGACAATCCGCGGTCCCCGGGAAATATCTCCATACTCGGCGGTGTCGGAAACGGAGAAGCGCATCCAGGACAGGCCGCCCTCGAACAAGAGGTCGACGATCAGTTTGAGTTCGTGGAGGACCTCGAAGTAGGCCATCTCCGGCTCGTATCCGGCTTCCGTGAGCGTCTCGAACGCGGCGCGGATCATCTCGTCGATGCCACCGCAGAGAATCACCTGCTCGCCAAAGAGATCAGTCTCGGTCTCTGCCTTGAACGTTGTCTCGATGACGCCGGCGCGAGTGGCGCCGATGCCGTGGGCATATGACAGAGCAAGATCCTTTGCGGTGCCGGTTGCGTCCTGATGAACCGCAACGAGCGCGGGCACGCCGCTGCCAGATTCATACTGACGGCGGACCAGATGACCCGGGCCCTTCGGAGCGACCATGGCTACATCGATTGTCGTCGGGGGATTGACGTAGCCGAAATGGATGTTGAAGCCGTGGGCGAAGAAGAGGGCATCGTTTTTCTCGAGGTTTGGCTCGATAGCTTCGGCATAGAGGCTCTGCTGATACTGGTCGGGTACCAGCACCATGATGAGATCACCCCAGGCCGCGGCCTCTGCGGGAGTCATCACCCTGAGACCGGCGTCGGTCGCGGTAGACACGCGATGCGAGCCGGGGCGTAGCCCGACGGTGACGTCAACGCCGGAATCCTTCAGGTTCAGGGCATGGGCATGACCCTGGCTCCCGAATCCGAGCACGGCCACCTTTCGCCCGGCAACCAGAGCCGGGTTGGCATCGTCCTCGTAGTACATCGTGGCACTCATTTGCTTCCTCTCGATCGGAGCGTTCAGGGGGATTATGTCTCGGGCTCGACTATGCCGTCCTCAGCCCCGCACGGAAACCATTCTTGCTCTTGGGATCGCGGCCTAGCGCGATCCGGCCTGATTTGACCAGGTCGACAATGCCATAAGGTGTCATCAACTCCAAGAAATCACTCAGTTTGTCCGGCTCGCCGGAGAGCTCGAAAGTGATCGAATTCTTACCGACATCGACTGCCGTGGCGCTGAAGATACGGGCGGCGTCGAGGATCTCGCCACGGCGCGAAGGCTCGGCATTGATCCGTGCAAGCATGATCTCGCGCTCCACAGCTGTTCCGAGAGGGTGCTCGGTGACCTTGACGGTGTTCACCAGCTTGTAGAGCTGCTTGATGATCTGCTCCATCTCGGGGCCGTCGACGACAACCGTCATCCGCGACAGAGTTGGGTCGGCCGTTGGGCCCACGGCCAGCGAATGGATGTTGAATCCACGCCGGGCGAACATCGAGGAGATGCGGGCCAGGACACCCGGTTTGTCCTCGACCAGGACCGTGATCACGTGCTGGGTCATGTTCAGCTGTCTCACGTCAATTCCTCCGGTGTGAGCACCACATCGTCGTTCGAGCCTCCTGCAGGGACCATCGGGAAGACCATTGCGTCCGGGTCGCACTTGAACTCGACCACGACCGGTCGGTCGTTGATGGCCAGCGCCTTCTCGATGGTGGGGGCCACCTCGGATGGCTTCTCTGCCCTCAAGCCTGCGCATCCCATTGCTTCGGCCAGGAGCACGAAGTCGGGGATACCGCCACTCAGGTCGGTGGCGCTGTATCGCTCGTTGTAGAAGAGCTTCTGCCACTGTTTCACCATGCCCAACCACGAGTTGTTGAGCACGAAGATCTTGACGTTGATACCCTCGGTTGAAGCGGTGACAAGCTCTTGCATCGTCATCTGGAACGAACCGTCGCCGTCGAAGGCCACGACCAGTTGGTCCGGGGCTCCGGTCTTGGCGCCGACCGCGGCCGGGATCGCATACCCCATCGTTCCCAGACCACCCGAGTTGATCCATGTGTTGGGTCGCTCGAATCCCCAGAATTGTGATGCCCACATCTGGTGCTGGCCGACACCGGCAACCACGATGGCGTCGCCACCGGTGATGCGGTGCAACTCCTGGATCACGAATTGCTGCTGGATCGGGCCGTCCGGATCCTGGTCGTAGGAGAGCGGGTATTTCTCCTGCCACTCGTGGATCGTGTCGAACCATTCGGTGCGCGCCGGGGCCGGCTTGGTGTCCAGCAGATGTTCCATGGCGAAGATCAGCTGCTCGAGCACTGCCCCGGCATCTCCGACAATGGGCACGTCCGCATGACGGACCTTGGAGATCTCGGCCGGGTCGACGTCAACGTGAATGACCTTGGCGTCCGGCGCAAACGCATCCACCTTGCCGGTGACCCGATCGTCGAATCGGGCACCGATAGTCACGAGCAGATCGGATCTCTGCATCGCTGTGATCGCGGTGTAGTTGCCGTGCATCCCCGGCATACCTAGTGCCAGTGGGTGCGAGTCGGGGATGGCACCCCTAGCCATGAGTGTCGTGACGGTCGGCAGGTTGGCGACTTCGGCGAAGCGACGTAGCCGATCGGCCGCATTGGCGCGGATGATCCCGCCGCCTGCATACAACACGGGGCGCTCCGATGCATTGATCATTTCGACGGCGGCCTGCACCTGTTTGGGATGACCCTTGATGCTTGGTTTGTATCCGGGAAGGTTGATCTCACCCGGGCGGTGCCAAACCATCGTCGCGACGAGTAGATCCTTGGGGATGTCGACAAGGACGGGGCCGGGGCGCCCGGTGGCGGCAAGGTGAAACGCCTCGCGGATCACATCGGGGATCTCTTCAACATCGGTGAGCAGGTAGTTGTGCTTGGTCACCGGTGCGGAGATGCCCCAGGTGTGAGCCTCCTGGAATGCGTCCATCCCGATGCTCGTCTGAGCCACCTGACCGGTGATCGCCACCACCGGGATCGAGTCCATGTAGGCATCCTGGAGCGGTGTGATCAGGTTGGTGGCCGCAGGGCCGGACGTGACCAGGGCCACACCAACCCGGCCCGTGGCGTGGGCATACCCTGATGCCATGTGGCCCGCACCTTGCTCGTGGCGCACGAGCACGTGACGGATGCTGCTGTCGAGTAGCGGGTCGTATGCCGGCAGGATGGCCCCACCCGGCATGCCGAAGACTACGTCGACACCCTCATGCTCGAGGGCTCGTATCAATGCTTGTGCTCCGGTGAGTGTCTCACTCATGTCGGTCTCCTGGGCCGTGTGCCTGTCTCAGATATGAAAAAACCCTCCGGCTGGAGGGTGGTCGGCGCATGTTGACGTCTGGCGACGTCTGCGCCTAGCGAATAAGTACGAGGTTGTTGCGCTGTGTGTTTCTCAAAGTCTTCTTCTTTTTGTGGTGAAGGGCGAGTATGCCAGTCACAGGCGCAGTGTCAAGTCGAAACAACGAGCGACCGCTAGCCTCGTGCGTGTTGTCGACCGGTCGATTCGAGGCCATGAGCAGTTTTCGCGGAGTATGGATGTCTCTTCTGGATGATGTCGTTTCCGCGGCCAGGGCAACGCTGCGGGAGCTCGACAGCCCGGAGATCCCCGCCTCGTTGCATCGGGTTGCGGCGTATACGGGTGGCAAGCTGCCGCCGCCGCTCGCAGTGAGCTTGCTCGATGAGCTCGACAAGAACGAGTGGTTCCGGGGCAAGGTGAGAGAGTCGTTGAAGGGGACGGCCGCCTCAGCCGCCACGCTCTTTCTCGAGCGACCCGACGGATGGTGGATCGAGTTGGCGAAGGCAGCCGGGAGCGCCGAAACGGATCAAGGAGAATCGCAACTCGCCGACCTGCAACGGCAGATAACGAAGCTCGAGGAGAAGCTGCGAAAAGCCACGGAAAAGGCAGCTGAGTTGCAGAGGCAACTTGATGTGGAGAAGACGCGAACCCGGGACTTGATCGATTCTGCCAAGAGTGCGACGGCCGCCAGATTCCGGGCAGAGGTCGACGAGCTGGCAACTGTCCGGGCCGGCGCCGCCCAGGTAGCTGTGCGATTGGAGCGGCTCGAGGCGGAGCATCAGGAGTTGCAGGAAGCCTTCGCCGCCTTGCGAAACCGTTTTGCCCGCACCAGACGGCTCCGGCTCGACGCAGGTACCGCAACCGGGCCGCCGGGGTCGATGACGTCGGACCCGGTCAAGCTGGCACGCCTCCTCGACCTGCAGACAGCGTCCTACGGTCGGGCGCCACAAGCAGTTGCTGCCCGGAAGGAGGACACGCCGGTGCGGGACCTCTCGCTCGATCCCGGGGTCAGGCCGGACTCGGCAGATGCCATTCGCTGGTTATTGGGGCTCACCGAACCCGTAACGGTCCTCATCGACGGTTACAACGCACAGTTTCACATAGACCGCAGCGACTTCACATCGGGAACGGCGCGCAGGAACCTGGTCGGGGCGCTGCGACGGCTGCGGGAATCGGGGGAGACCAGGCACCGCATCGTCGTCGTGTTCGACTCGACTCTGCCAGGGGAGCGGATCCCCCGGTCTGCCCTTGGTGGTGTCGAGGTCCGCTTCACCGAGCAGGATGTGATCGCCGACGAGGAGATCGTTGCCATGATCGAACATCTCGATCGGGCAGTGGTCATTTCTTCCGATCGTGAGGTCAGGGAAGGGGCCGAGGCGGGTGGCGCCATCGTGCTGTGGTCCGAGGCGCTCGCCGAATGGATGGAGCGGTTGTGAAGTCCATCCCGCCGTTCAACTGGTGAGGCCAAGCGAGTCTCTGGTGTCCTCCGGGTCGGGGACCTGGAGCACGATGCGGCGGTACGGTGCCGGCTCGGTGAGATCGATGCAGAGTACGTCACCCGCATCGGCGCGGACATCCCACAGTTCCGCACCACCGCTCGCATTTGCGCTGCCGGCCCGAATCAGACCGGGGAGAGCGGTGCCGCGGTGCATCCTCTGATACTTCTCAGGTGCTACGTCGTTGAGGCGGGAGATCGACACCGACCGCACCGAGGCAACAGGAACCCTCACCACTTTGCGCAGCGTCCAGAGCCGATCCCACCCGCCAAAACGGAGCGTCAGTTCGCCGCCGTCGACCGTGAGCCCGACGGCAGGTGCACCCTTCATCATCAGCAACGCCCCGCCGATGGCGGCCACGGCAACAGATCCCACGAAGGTATCGAACCCCAACTCGAGCTTTCCCCGTGCGGTCGCTACGACGGCTCCCGCAAACAGAGCAAGAGCAACCAGGCCACACCCGGCGACGACGATGTCCCATTTGTGCATACGTTTCATCCGGTGATACCTCCTTTGCCTGGGGGCGATGAACGCCCCAACCATCGGGTCTAGGACTCGGTGGTGCCCGGTGCCAGCGTCAAACGTCCCCAATGGCACGGGTCATGCGGCCGTGGCCAGGTGGGAGACGTTGGATAGTGATCAGAGCACGAGCTCGGCGATGGTGCGTAACGTGCCCGGATCCGTGGGTGCCAATGCGAGCGTGGTCACCGACGACTCCTGCCACGCTTCCAACCGATCCCGGATCATCTCTCTAGTGCCGATCAGGCTCAGCTCATCGATGAGATCGTCGGGGACGGAAGCGATCGCCTCCATCTTCTTGCCGGCTAGATAGAGGTCCTGGATCTCGGTTGCTTCCCGCCCATAGCCATACCGGCAAGCGAGGTCGTTGTAGAAGTTCTTTCCCCTGGCCCCCATGCCCCCGATGTAGAGCGCCAGCATCGGTCGGACCCGATTTCGGGCCATATCGAGATCCCTGGTCTCGATCGCCTGAGTGGTGGCAACAATGTCGAAGCGCAAGGCCTTCTCGGAATCGGTCGATCTAGCGAAGCCGTCTGCGATGAGCGGGTCGAAGACAGATCGTGCCCGATAGGGGGAGTAGAAGATGGGCAACCATCCGTCTGCGATCTCGGCAGTCAACGCTACGTTCTTCGGGCCGATTGCCGCCAGGTAGATGGGAACCGGATGGGTGGGGTGGGTCATCATCCGGAGCGGTTTGCCGAGACCGGTGGCATCATCTCCCCGGTACGGGATCTGGTAGTGGGCACCATCAAAGGTCAGCGGATTCTCCCTCGCAATGGCGGTGCGGACGATCTCAACGTACTCGCGGGTCCTGCCAAGCGGCCTGCCGTAGGCGACACCGTGCCAGCCTTCGACTACCTGGGGGCCGGACAACCCGAGCCCGAGCAGGAAACGCCCTCCACTCAGTTCATTGAGGGTGACCGCGGTCATGGCAGTCATCGCCGGGGTGCGAGCCGGCATCTGCATTATGGCCGAGCCCAAATTGATCGTGCTGGTGCGCGCCGCGATCCACGAGAGAACGGTGACGGCATCGGATCCCCATGCTTCGGCGACCCACACAGAGTCGTAGCCGAGGCTCTCTGCTTGTTCGACGAAGTCGAGGTCGGTGCCTGAGCCCCCTGCCCAATATCCAATGTTGATGGCGAGCTTCACGATTCCCTTCGTCGCGGTCTCGCGGAAGGTACCACGCCCGGGGAACACCGTCCCGGGTTTTGTGTCACACCTTGTGGATAAGTTGTCGTCAGGATTCCAGGAGGTACGGAATGATCATCGATTGCGACACATGCGAGCTCCAGAGGACGGCGGCGTGCGACGAGTGCATCGTCCCGGTGCTGCTCAACCAGATGTCCGGTCCCTTCAACCTGGGCGACGACGAGGCAGCCGCTCTCGATAACCTGGCCGATGCCGGTCTGGTAACCCCGCTGCGGCTCGTCAACAACAAAGGTGCAAGTGCGACCGGATGACACCGGCCCACCGTCTTAGGCAAACGTCGGGACGGCGATAGGCTCGGTCCGACATGAAACAGCAACTCAGAAAGATCGCCATCGATGCCGGGTGCGCCGGCTTCGGGGTCACCCAGGCGATCGGCTTCTCCGGTGTGGCCGAAACGCTCCGAGCACGTGAGACGTCCGGGTTCTCCGGGAGGCGCCGATTCACTTACAAAGACCCGGAGCGAGCGGCTGATGTGAGGATCTCCTTCCCGTGGGCTCAGGCGATCGTGGCACTGTCGTGGCCGTACCTGCCCGAAGCGGGTAGCCCGGGCCATGGTGAGCCGGGGACGGGGCGGATCGCTCGTTTTGCTACCGCCGATCACTACGAGGGCCTCCGTCATGCTGCCGGTATGGTCGCCGCTGCGCTCAACGAAGCGGGACACCGCACCGAGGTGCTTGTCGATGACGATCGTATGGTGGACAGAGCGGCGGCGGTGAGGTCCGGGATCGTGTGGTGGGGCAAGAGCACGATGGCGCTCGATCCAAAACACGGGCCCTGGCTACTACTCGGATCGATCGTGACCGATGCCACCCTGGAGCCCGACGCGCCGATGCGGCGTGACTGCGGCTCATGTGATGCGTGCATGCCGGCATGTCCCACCGGCGCCATCGTCGCTCCGGGTGTGCTCGATGCTTCTCGTTGTCTCGCTCACTGGATGCAGACGGCACGGGTATTCCCCGAAGAGTTGCGGACGCTGCTCGGTGACCGCGTCTACGGCTGCGATGACTGCCTCGACGCTTGCCCTCCCGGGCACAAACAGATAGGCAACAGCTCGGTCCCTGTGCGGGGGCGAGTAGATCTCCTCGAATTGCTTGCCACCGACGACGAGACTCTGCTCAGCCGCTTCGACCACTTCTATTTGCCGGGTCGTCGTCCCCGGATCTTGCGTCGTAACACGATCCTGGCGCTAGGAAACACCTGGCACGATCGTGGAGACGAGCCACAGGCTGCAAAGGCGGTCGCCATGTTGGGCCGGTTCCTCGGCGACCATGAACACCTGCTACGTCTCCACGCTGCATGGGCACTGGGACGAATCGGCGGCGAAGCGGCGCGCCGTCACCTCGCCTCCCGCCGGGACCTAGAACCGCTGCGTGAGGTACTAATCGAGATAGATCGAGCGCTTGGTGAGGTGACCGGGTCTACGCTTGATCCCGGTGCATCGAGAGCCGACGACAACCGGTAGCAGAGAGAGGACGTCTTGGTAGCCGCATACGCCATAGCCACGATCCTTGGGGTGATCGGGATCATCGCCTGGGTCGCACTCGGCCTGATCGCCACCTCGGTCCCAGGCAAGGAGGCGGCCGATCCGGAGACCCGATTTGGGCTCGCCGGCCGCAGCGTCGTCGCTGTCTTCATCGGGTTTGGCCTTGGCGGCATGTCGGCGTCCTACGCTGGAGCAGGGACGTTCGTTGCCCTTCTCGGTGCGATTGTCGGTGCCATTGCGCTTGTTGTTGTCGGTCGCTATCTCGGGGTCGAGGACGAGCCCGACGGGGATTCGGTTTGATAAGGATCATCTCCGATGTACACGGCGCAGTTGCCGCCCTGAGCCGGGTGACCGCCGAGCCCGGTCCGCTACTCATCCTCGGTGACCTGATCAACTTCATCGATTACAGGGACCGGACCGGCATCGTCAGCCGGGTTGCGGGAATTGGGTTCGTCGCGGAAGTGGTCCGGCTCAGGAGTGCGGGCGACTACACCGCAGCCGGAGAGTTGTGGCGCAACTACAGCCGGGGACGGGAGGACGAATTCCGGCGACGCTACGCCGAAGCGATCGCCGCTGCATACGAGGAAATCTGTAAGCCGCTCAACGGAACCAGCGGCTATGTCACATACGGCAATGTCGACAACCCGGATGTGATGCAACGCTTTCTCCCCGGGTCGATGCGATTTGTCGAGGCCGATCGCATCGAGATCGACGGCGAGGTATTCGGGATCGTGGGCGGGGGAGTGGCCACGATCAATTCGCCGGGGGAGATCAGCGACGAGGTGATGGCGCAACGGTTGGACGCAATTGGCCCTGTCGACGTGCTGTGTACCCATGTCGCCCCGGCAATCGGTCCCCTTGCCGCCGACGTTGTGGGAGGAAGGGCCAAGGGGTCGCTCCCGGTGCGGGAGTATCTCGAGCGCAACCGGCCCCGTATCCACTATTTCGGCGATATCCATCAACCTCAGGCCGTCTCGTGGCGGATCGGGGTCACTACCTGTATCAACGTGGGCTATTTCCGCGCCACCGGGCGTCCGTGGGTTCATCGTGCAGATTGATCTGGAAGGCCTCGCGGCCGGCTACGAGCACCGCCCCACCTCGGCGGCAGGACTGGCGAGAGCCCGGAGAGCCGCGGCCGCGGTGGGTCTTGGCCCGGGACAGGTTGCCATCGACGCCGGTGGTGGCCAGGGGGGCCACGCTGCGGTGTGGGCACAGGTGGGAGCCTTGGCAATGGTCGTCGACCCCTCGGCTGCGATGACTCGTCAAGCAGCGGGTAAGCCGGGGGTCGTCGCTATCCGTGGGATGTCGCAGTCTTTGCCAATCCGATCGGGAACGGTCTCGCTGGTGTACTTCCACCTTTCCATTCACTACGGAGACTGGAGGCAAGCGGTTGATGAGGCACTACGGGTGTTGCGACCGGGTGGGGAGTGCTGGATCTGGACCATGGGGGAGGAGCACCATCGTGCGTCGTTCCTGACCAGGTGGTTTCCATCGGTGGGAGACATCGATACGGCCCGTTTTCCCCCGCCCGAGGCCATTGCCGGTCACCTGAGGGAGTCGGCCGGGAACGTCGAGACCGGTCGCGAGGTGGAGCATCGGGAAATGACCGCTGCCGCCTGGCGTGAGGCGGCCGCCGCTCGTTTTGTCAGCACACTCCAACTGGTTTCCGATGATGAATTCCGCTCCGGTCTGATAGCGTTTGACGAGACTTATCCAGATCGGGGTGAAATTGTGGACTACGTACTCACCTACGACTGGTTACGCGCGAGACGGTAGCCACTATGCTTGCAATAGTAAGCGTTATGGCGACTACGCTTGCAATTGCGAGCACCGGAAGGAATTGATCCATGACTATGGAAGGCACGGTCCAGAGCATCGAAGTCTCGGCCGATGTCCAGACGATCTATGAGGTCGCTCTCGATCTCGAGGCATATCCCGAGTGGGCGACTGGTGTCAAGGAAGTCGAGATCGAAGAAGAAGACGAGCACGGCCGTCCCACCCGTGTCGCCTTTGTTGCCGACGCCATGATCAAGGAGATTTCGTACACCCTGCTCTACAGCTACGAGCTCGAAGATGGTTTCTCCTGGTCTGCCGAGCCCGGCAAGGACATCAAGGCAATGGATGGGAGCTACCGCTTCCACGCATTGGACGAAGGCGGCACCGAGGTCCTCTACGCGCTGAAGGTCGATCCGGCGTTCACCGTTCCGGGGTTCCTACGCCGTCAGGCGGAGAAGCAGATAGTCAGCAACGCGTTGCGTGGGTTGAAAAAGCGAGCCGAGGCATTGTGACCTCGTTGAGCCGGTAATGCGTGTCCTTCTCGTAACGGGCAAGGGCGGCGTCGGCAAGACCACGATTTCGGCGGCGACCGCGGTGCGCGCTGCCGATCTCGGTTATCGCACTCTCGTCATGTCGACCGACCCGGCCCATTCTCTCGGCGACGCGTTCGATCTCGACTTCGGTGACCAGCCGACCGAGGTGATGCCATTGCTCTCGGCCCAACAGATCAACTCGCAACAGCGACTCGAGGAGTCGTGGGGTGAAGTACGCGACGCTCTCACCGAGCTATTCGACTGGTCGGGGCTCAGGGGGATCGAGGCTGAGGAGCTGACGGTTTTCCCGGGAATGGACGAGATCTTTTCGCTTGTGACGGTCAGGGACCATGTGCGGTCCGGTGAGTACGACGCCGTGGTTGTCGACTGTGCCCCGACCGCAGAGACCCTGCGGTTGTTGAGCCTCCCCGAGGTGCTCTCCTGGTATATGGAGAAGATGTTCCCGATAGGCCGCAGAGTCGCCAAGGTGGTTCGGCCGATGCTGAGCAAGGTGACATCGATGCCTGTCGCAGATGACAAGGTATTCGAGGCAGTGCAGCGTTTCTACGACCGGCTCGATGGGATCAGGGAGATCCTCGGCGATCCCGAGATCACCAGTGCGCGGCTTGTGATGAACCCGGAGAAGATGGTCATCGCGGAAGCCAGACGGACATATACGTACCTCGGCCTTTTCGGCTACGCCGTCGATGCTGCGATCGTCAACCGCGTGCTCCCGCAGAGTGTCAGCGGTGGCTACTTCTCCAAGTGGCTCGAGATCCAGAAGGAGCATCTCGCCGCGGTTGAAGAGGGGTTTGCCGATATTGACATAAGGCACCTGCCTCTGTTCGACGAGGAGATGGTCGGTATCGACCGTCTCCGCCTCCTCGGCGAGACTCTGTACGGTGAGGAAGATCCGCTGTCCAGGCTCTCAGAGGGTCGCCCGTTCCGGGTCGAGGAATCGGCGGAGGACGTCGTGCTCGTTATCGGTGTTCCCCTTGCCGAGAAGGGTGATGTCGATGTTGTCCGGCACGGTAACGAGATGGTGGTCACCGTCGGTCCGTATCGCAGGGCCATTGTCCTACCCGACTCGTTGGCAAGACGTCACGTGCGACGTGCCCAGCTCAAGGAGGGTGAGCTGCGGATCACGTTCAGCCTCGAAGGGTGACGCGGATCGGCTAGCGCCGAGCCGTTGGCAGTTTCCTTTGGAAACTGCTGCGGGCGTGTGGAGGGGGCTGGCGCCGAGCCGTTGGCAGTTTCCTTTGGAAACTGCTGCGGGCGTGTGGAGGGGGCTGGCGCCGATCCGTTGGCAGTTTCCTTTGGAAACTGCTGCGGGCGTGTGGAGGCGGTTGGTGCCGATCCGTTGGCAGTTTCACCACTACCCTGAGCGGGCCCAAACAACAGGTGCGAGCATGGATGAAGACAGGGACTACCGGGCCGCCATCGCCATGGGGCTGCGCCGGGCGGCATTGCACTGGCTGCGAGCCAGCTACGAGGTCGTTGCCGGTGTGGGTGCGTTGCTCAACGAGGTCGTCGAGGCGCGCAAAGGTGAGCGGGAATCAGGTGGTGCCGGCGACAGTGACGATGGCCCCGTTCGTATCGAACTGGATTGAGAGGAGCGACATTGGTCGCAACAGTGGGGATTGACCTGGGTGGCACCAAGCTCCAGGCGGTTCGAGTGGAAGACGGTGTCGTGGTCGCTCGTGAGTTGTTCGCTACTCCCGACCAGGATTTCATGAGGTCGGCGATCGCCGCCATCAGGGAGATGTGGACCGATGACGTCGCTGCCGTTGGCGCCGGGATTGCAGGATTGGTGCGGTACCCCGAGGGTGTCTTCGTGTGGGGCCCCCACGTACCCGGGGCGAATATCCCGGTGCGCGAGATCCTCCAGGAGGAGTTCGACGTGCCTGCCGCCGTGGACAACGATGCGAACACGGCAGCTCTCGCCGAGCTCCATTCAGGTGCCGCCATCGGGCGCTCCCACGCGCTACTGATCACTCTCGGCACCGGTATCGGTGGTGCGGTCATCGCAGAGGGCGACGTCTACCGCGGGTCTTCATTTGCCGGGGAATGGGGCCATATGCTCTACCAGGCCAACGGGCTCCAATGCGACTGTGGCAAACGGGGTTGTTGGGAGACAGTGGCCTCAGGCCCGGCTCTGGCCCGTCTTGGCCGGGAGTTTCACGCCCTCAACCCGGGAGGGCAGTTGGCCAGGGTCCTCGAGAACGAAGATTTCAGCGCCGAGACCTTGACGGCGGCAGCCGACGCGGGCGACGAGACTGCTCGCGGGTTGGTGAGCCAGGTGGGGGCGGCGCTCGGCCATGGCCTGTGCAGCTTGATCGCCGTATTCGATCCCGAGCTGATCATTGTCGGTGGTGGACTCGGCTCGGTTGGAGAGTCACTGCTCGGCCCGGCGCGCCGCGTTGCCGCCGATGCGCTCCACGGTGGTGCCTATCGACCGCTTCCGCCGATAGTCGTTGCTGAGCTCGGGCCCGAGGCCAATGCAATCGGCGCTGCGCTGCTTGCGGCACGCAGCCTGAGCTGATCGAAGGAGAGAGCAACACAATGGGTGATCGTTGGCCGGAGAAGCCTGAGGTAGTGGAGAACACCCTGGCTGTCGTCGAGCATCCGCTCGACACATCCGAGCCGGTGCCGGTACGAACCAGGCAGGAGATGCTCAAAGAGGCGGTTCAGCTCATTCCCAATCTCGCCAAGCTCTTGTTCCGTCTGCTCAAGGACCGCCGCGTCCCGCTGCGACGACGGCTGGCGATGGGTGCGGTCGGTCTGTACATCGCGTCGCCGATCGACCTCATTCCCGATGCCATCCCGGTTGTCGGTGGCGTCGATGATCTGTTGTTACTGGCATTCGCCGTCGACTATCTGCTCCAGGCAAGCCCCGAGGGTGTGATCGCAGAGCATTGGGATGGCACCGAGGACGGGTTGGAGCTGGTCAGGGGGATGGCCGCCTGGGGTGTCGAGATGATGCCGGGTCGCCTCCGACGCATCATCGGGCGGGTTTGAGCACCGGAGCGTTCCGGCACTCGGGTACTTGGATGGGAGGGTCATACAATGGCAATCCTGATGGCCGCCGCTACTCTCCACACGTATGGACTTTCGCAGAATCAATAACCTCCCGCCCTACGTCTTTGGTGAGGTGAACCAGCTCAAGCTGGAAGCCCGCAGAGCAGGCGAGGACATCGTCGATCTCGGTTTTGGCAACCCGGACATCCCTTCACCTGGTTTTGTCGTCGATAAGCTGGCGGAGGCCGCCAGGAATGAGCGCAACCACCGCTATTCGGCATCGCGGGGATTGCCGAATCTGCGGAAGGCAATCACCGAGCGCTACTCCAGACGGTTCGGCGTCGAGCTCGACCCTGAGACCGAAGCGATCAATACGATCGGGGCCAAAGAGGGGCTCTCCCACTTGTTGTGGACCCTGGTGCAGCCCGGTGACGTCGCCCTGGTCCCCGAGCCCTCATATCCGATTCATATATATGCACCGGCGCTGGCGGGAGCGGAGGTGCGGCGTGTCCCTGTGCTGCATCGCGCCGACTACTTCGAGTATCTCCACGAGGCATTCCTCGATTCATGGCCACGGCCCCGGGTGATCATCACCTCATTCCCGCACAACCCGACCACCAAGACGGTTGGCATGGAGTTCTGGGAGCGTCTGGTTGGCTTTGCCCGCGAGAACGAAGTGATGCTGGTCCACGACTTCGCATACGCAGACATCACCTTTGATGGTTACGACGCACCGAGCATGCTCCAGGTGCCGGGCGCCAAAGAGGTCGGTGTCGAGTTGTACACGCTCACCAAGGGTCATTCGATGGCCGGATGGCGCGTGGGGTTCGTCGTCGGCAACTCCGAGATGGTTGCTGCCCTCGCCAAGCTCAAGTCCTACCTCGACTACGGCACTTTCCAACCCATCCAGATCGCGTCGATACTTGCGCTCAATGAAGGTGACGACCATGTCCTGGACGTCAAGGCGATCTACAAGAAACGGCGCGATATCCTCGTCGATGGGTTGAATCGGGCCGGTTGGCCGATCGAGAAGCCGCTCGGAACCATGTTCGTTTGGGCGGGGATACCCGAGGAATATTCTGACATGAAATCTCTCGACTTCACGTTCCATTTGCTCAGGGAGGCCAAGGTGGCGGTGAGCCCGGGCATCGGCTTCGGACCGAGCGGTGAGGGCTACGTGCGGTTTGCCCTTGTCGAGAACGAGCAAAGGACCGGCCAGGCCGTGCGAGGCATTCGCAAGGCGCTGGACCGGCTTACGCCCACCGCCTGATGCCTTACTCAAACGGTATCGCCGATTTCCGCTCCGACACCGTCACTCATCCGACGGAAGCGATGCGCCGAGCCATGGCGGCCGCCGACGTGGGCGACGACGTATATGCGGAGGATCCCACCATCAACGCCCTGGAGGCCGAGGTAGCCGGGCTGCTCGGCAAGGAAGCAGCGCTGTTCACACCCTCAGGGACGATGGCCAATCAGCTCGCGATCGGGGCGCAAACCAGACCTGGTGAAGAAGTCATCTGCGTGGAGACGGCCCATGTGCGCAACTATGAGCACGGTGGTGCTTCAGCAAATTTCGGTGTGTCATTCCGCACGGTGCCGAGCCCGAACGGCGAGATGGCCGTTGCCGCGATCG
Source organism: uncultured bacterium (assembly GCA_963777645.1). Classification (GTDB taxonomy): domain Bacteria; phylum Actinomycetota; class Acidimicrobiia; order Spongiisociales; family UBA5794; genus JAAETI01. The sequence goes on from CAVZRA010000007.1 coordinate 134,145, forward strand.
AGCGAGCGGCTGCGGGCACCGCGTATCACCTGCCAAGGGTGAGCCTGCTCGCATGGGAGAACACCCATAATGTCTCCGGGGGCACCGTGATCCGGCAGCAGACAATCGGGCAAGGCTCCGCATATGCCCACTCGCTCGGGTTGCGGGTACATATCGACGGGGCGCGGCTGTGGAATGCGTCGATCGCGTCGGGGGTCGCTGCGGCCGAGATCGTGGCGCCGGCCGACAGCGTGATGTTCTGCTTTTCCAAGGGCCTCGGCGCACCGGTCGGCTCGATCCTCGTGGGGGACGACGCTTTCATCGCCGAAGCGCGTTGGATCCGCGGCAGGCTTGGCGGAGGGATGCGGCAAGCCGGCGTGCTGGCTGCGGCGGCCAAGGTGGCGCTTGACGGGAGAGAGCGGCTAGCCGACGATCACGCTAACGCCAGACGGCTCGCTGAGGGAATCGCCGCCCAGCACCCGGACGCCGTCGACGCGGCAGCGGTGGTCACCAATATGGTTGTGGTCCGGGAGTCGGGGTTACCAGTGTCGGCCGACCAGCTGATCGATCAGCTCGAGAGAGTCGGGGTGCGCACGGCTTTGATCACACCGGGGGTGATCAGGTTCTGCACCCATCACAATGTCGACGCATCTGATGTCGACCGGGTGCTCGAGATCACTGGTTCCCTGACGAGTTGAACTGACAACCTGCAACATCCTGGAGCGCCTGCCCGGCGTAGCGAATGTGCTGGCCGTACTCCGCCGATTTCACATAGGTGTGGTATCTGGTGTGGACCGGGTCCGCCGCCTGGTTGATCAGCCATGACATCGCTTTGATCAAGTCCTCACCCTGGTAGCCGGTGCCGAGCGCGGTGATGAGCGATTCTGCGGCACAACGGTCGGCGATCTTCTCGTTGATGAGGGCGTGGCCGTCTTCGTGGTCGCGGCTGGTTGCCGTGCTTCCGTAGCCGGGTACTAGCTCGACGGTGATCGTGGTCACGATCACCCGCTCCTTGCTCAGCGACACGTCGAAGAGTGGTGTGGCGGTTGCGATCGCCGCACCACTGCTGAACATGTCCACCGGGCTTGCCGCCACCGACGTCAGCAGGCCATCGTCCCGGGCAGCCCGCTGTAGCGCCGATACGATGCGGGGGTCGGTTTCCGTTGTGCCCATTGCGAACAGCTCGGCTCTGAGGTCGGTGACGATTCGGTCTGTGGTGGGTGAGACAGGCAACAGCAGCACCACCCGGTCGGCGGCGAGCACCGTGACCGGGGTCCCGGCGGTGACCTGCGGCGTGCCGGCAAGTGTCATCGCAAAGAGGGCGAGGGCAAAGCTGGTGGTCAGGAGCAGCAAGCGACGCATGCTGGCGTCATCGGCACCGGCGAGGGCGAACCTTACCGGGCGTTGATAGGTAACGGTTTCGGGCCGCAATGAGTCAGAACCCCTATGCAATACGCCGTTTTGTTCCCAGGACAAGGTAGCCAGCACGTCGGCATGGGCGCTGATGTGTTCGAGGCAAGGCCCGATCTGCTCGGGTCGGCGGCCGATGAGGTACTCGGTTGGTCTCTGCACAACATCTGTGCCGACGGTCCCGATGAGGAGCTGGTGCGCACCGACCGGGCGCAGCCTGCCCTTTACGGTGTTTCCTACGCACTGTGGGAGGCATTTGCAGTTCGGGTCGGTGCGCCACCGTTGGCCGCCGCCGGTCACTCAGTTGGCGAGTACACGGCGCTGGCGGCCGCCCGGTCCCTCGACTATCTCGATGGCCTGAGGCTCGTGGCCGCCCACGGGGTGGCGATGGCGCACGCCACCCGACAAGCAGCAGGGACCATGGCAGCCGTCATCGGAGCCGAGGTGGAAACCCTCGAAGCCGTCACCACCCGGATGCGTGACGAAGGCGAAGAGATCTGGGTTGCCAATGTCAATGCTCCTGGTCAGGTGGTCGTCGGTGGTGCCGTCGGGTCGGTGCGACGGCTGGAAGAGAACGCAGGCGAATACGGGTTGCGGCGGGTGATCCCGATCAACGTCGCCGGGGCGTTTCACACTCCGATGATGGCCGGCGCCCGCGCCGAGCTCGACGGGGCATTGGAGAATGCGCAGTTCCATCCTGGTGACTTCCCGGTATGGTCGAACCTAGAGGCAGCACCCGTTTCCGATCCTGTGGCAGCGCTCTCCGGACAGCTCACCGGCAGGGTACGGTTTGCCGAGTCGCTGCGAGCGATGCGGGAGGCGGGCGTGGAGGCATTTGTACATATCGGACCGGGCGACGTAACCGCGGGTCTGGCAAAACGCACGGTTAGAGACGCAGTGGTCATTACTGTGTCGGCGCTCGATCACATCGAAGCTGCAGTCGAGCAACTGACCGCGGGATGACATCGGAAGGGAGCTCGATGCGACACGCAGCCATAACCGGCTGGGGTGAGTACACGCCGCCGGCAGTGCTCAGCAATGAGGATCTGGCGTCGGTCATCGACACCAGCGACGAGTGGATCACCACCAGGACAGGCATCAAAGAACGGCGAATCAGCCACGTAACCAACGCCGAGATGGCGACCGCAGCAGCCCGCAAGGCCCTGGCTGCCGCGGACCTGGAGGCGACAGACATGGATCTGGTCGTCGTGGCAACGTGCAGCCCCGACCGGGCCGTCCCCTCGGTGGCCGCCTACGTGCAGCGTACCCTCGGAGGGCTCGGTGCCACGATGGATCTCAATGCGGCTTGCAGCGGGTTCATATACGCGATGAGCGTCGCCAACGGGATGATCGCGGCGGGAACGATCAACAGGGCGCTCGTGATCGGCGCAGAACGGCTCTCGTCGTTCATCGACCTGAACGACCGCACCACCGCCGTCTTGTTCGGTGACGGGGCGGGGGCGGTCGTTGTCGAGGCAACTGATGGCCCTGAGGGTTTGCTGTCTTCGAACCTGCACTCCGACGGCTCGCTCACCGAGATCCTCACTATCCGGGGGTCCGGCACCGAGGTCGTCTTCGATGCCGACGTGCCGACCACGGTCGCGATGGAAGGTCGTGAAGTGTTCCGGCATGCGGTGACGCGGATGGGTGAGGGCGCCGTCGTTGCCATCGAGAACGCCGGAGTTGCCATCGCCGACATCGATGTGCTCATTTCGCACCAGGCCAACATCAGGATCATCGACGCGATGGCCAAGCGTCTCAACGTCGACTCAGAGCACGTGTACACCAACATCCACGCCTACGGCAACACCTCGGCAGCCAGCATCCCGATCGCGCTTTCCGAGGCGGTTGACCAGGGTGTGGTCAAACCGGGCGATTTGATCGCCCTGGTTGCATTCGGCGGTGGGCTCACCTGGGGCGCCGCAGTGGTGCGTTGGGGAGATCGGGCCCATCGGCTGCGTGAGACGGTGGCGGGTATCCCGGGAACAGACAAGACTGCACTGGAGCTGCTGGCAGGGCGGGTCCAGGGGCTGGGGCTGGCATGACCCAGACAACCTCCCGTGTGGCATTGGTCACCGGTGGCTCCCGGGGCATCGGGCGTGCGGTTGCCGAACGATTGGGTGCGGCCGGGCACAAGGTCGCCGTCAACTATGTGGCGAACGAGTCCGCCGCGGCAGAGACCGTTGCCGTCATCGAATCGGCAGGTGGCACTGCTGTGGCTTTTGCGGCGGATGTTGGTGACGCAGCCGCCGTCGACGCACTTGTCGCGGCAGTGGCCGAGCGGCTTGGCCCGGTCGAGATCCTCGTCAACAACGCAGGCATCACCCGTGACGACCTCCTCATGAGAATGCGCCAGGAAGCATGGGACATGGTGATCCAGACCAACCTCACCTCGGTGTATCTCTGCTCCAGGGCCGTGCTGCGAGGTATGTTGCGGGCAAAGTGGGGGAGGATCATCAATATCTCCTCGGTCGCCGGTGTTTACGGAAACCCGGGCCAGGCGAACTACTCGGCGGCCAAGGCAGGTGTAATCGGGCTCACCAAAGCACTGGCCAAGGAGATCGGCTCGCGCGGTATCACCGTCAACGCAGTTGCTCCCGGCTTCATCGAGACCGACATGACGGCGGCACTCGGGGAAGAGGCAGCGGCCACCGTCATCAAGCAGATCACCCTTGGCCGTTTGGGACGGCCCCAGGAAGTCGCGTCCGTTGTTGGCTATCTTGCCTCCGGGGACGCTTCGTACATCACCGGCCAAACCATCCTCGTAGATGGTGGGCTGGCTATCTGAGCAGGAAGGCAGCAGCAATGGAAAGATCGGAAATCGAGGCGAAGCTGGTGGATCTACTCGTCGATGAGCTAGGGCTCGAACGCGAGAGCATCACCATGGAGGCCAGGTTCGAAGAAGATCTCGATGTGGATTCGCTCGGTGTCGTTGAGCTACTGATGGCGCTCGAGGACAATTTTGATGTCAAGATCCCCGACGAGGAAGCTGAGAGGATCACGACGGTCGGTGAAGCGGCCGACCTGGTCAGCCAGAAGCTCAACTCCTGATCATGGATCGCCGCCGTGTAGTGGTGACCGGCTTGGGGACCGTCAACCCCCTTGCCCACGACGTCGCCGGCACCTGGGAAGCCCTGCTCGCAGGGAATTCCGGGGCCGCAGAGGTGACGTTGTTCGACGCGTCACGGTTGGCGACGCATTTCGCTGCCGAGGTCAAGGGCTTCGACCCGGACGTCTACCTGCCGCGCAAGGACTCCCGCCGCATGGATCGCAGCACTCTGCTGATGTGGGCTGCGGCGAGCCAGGCGATGGCGGACGCAGGTCTCGCGTACGAGGAAGGCGACCCGGCGGCCGAGCGAGCGGGTGTTGTCTGTGGCACCGGCATAGGTGGGATCGGCACAACGCAGACTCAAGTCGAACTGCTCAACGAGCGAGGCCCCGAGCGCATCTCACCGCTGGCGATCCCGATGATCATGGGTAATCAGGCAGCCGGTGCTGTCTCGATTGGTTTCCATCTCGCCGGCCCGAGCACCTGTACGGTCACTGCCTGCGCCGCTTCGGCCAACGCCATTGGGGATGCGGCTGAGATCATCAGGCGCGGCGTCACCGATGTGATGGTGGCCGGAGGCATGGAGGGATCGGTCACGGAGTTCGCGATGGGTGGGTTCAACTCGATGAAGGCATTGAGCACTCGCAACGACGACCCGGCGACGGCAAGCAGACCATTCGACAAGGATCGGGACGGGTTTGTGCTCGGGGAGGGGGCGGGCGCCTTGATACTCGAAGAGTACGAGCACGCCGTGGCCAGAGGCGCCCATATCTATGGTGAGTTCGCCGGGTACGGGATGTCGGCGGATGCCTACCACATCACATTGCCTCGTCCCGGTGGTCGGGGAGCGGCGCGTGCTATGCAATGTGCCCTCGACGATGCGGGGGTAGACGCCGGGGCGGTTGGCTACATCAACGCCCACGGCACTTCGACACCGGCCAACGACGTCACCGAGACGTTGGCGATCAAGCTGGTGTTCGGAGACCGGGCCTACGACATCCCCATCTCATCGACCAAGTCGATGACCGGGCACATGCTGGGTGGCGCCGGTGCCGTGGAAGCGCTCATCTCACTCGAGGTGATCAACAAGGGCGTGGTTCCGCCGACCATCAACTACACGACTCCCGACCCTGAATGTGACCTCGACTACGTGCCAAACGAGGCAAGAGAAACCAATGTTGACTACGCGCTTTCCAACTCATTTGGCTTCGGCGGCCACAACGTTTCGCTGCTGTTCAAGTCAGTTTGACTCGGTGCCCTCGGGGCGGTCTTCGACATTGCAACTGCTCGTGGCCGGAGGGGTGACGCGTCGTTGTGATTCCCGGTACTCGTCGAAGGAGCGACTCACCAGGGCGACAACCAGAGCGATGCCGACAAGGGCGCCGATCCCGGTGGTGACCCCGGCCGCGGTCTCGAACGCAGGGCAACCCGAAGGCTCGCAAATCACACCGACGACGGTGGCGCCTAGATAGGCTCCGACACCGGCGCCGATGCCGACCGGTGCGGCGACGATCGCCCGGACTCCGAGGACAACGATCATCCCCGCTACGGCGAGACCAATGACGGCACCGATAGCGATCCAGGTGGACGTGGTGCCCACCAGCCAACCCATTGCGCCTCCCAGGACCATCGCCGCCACGATGGGCAACCAGCGCCAACCAGCGGGTGATGGGATGCCGTTCATGTGCGCCTCCTCCTCGGGGCGGGTAGCTCGGGGGCGGGGTCGATCGCCAACCGTGCTGGTGGCGTCCAGGCAAGGTAGGTCACAGCAGCGCCACCAGCAAGCAGCAGGGTGGCGCCACCCGGAGGGCTGGACACGGCAGCGAGCACCACCAGCAACGGCAGACCGAACCGCAGGCCGAGCAGTGCCCAGTTCCCACCGCGTACGTACCCCCAACACAACAAGACGGCAACGGCGCCGAGAGCACCGTGAGCCGCCTCGAGCCCGGATGGGGCGGCGAGGCCGACCAGAGGCACCATGGCGTAGCTGCCGATGGCGAGGAGGATGGACTCTACGCCGGGAGATCCTGCGGCGGGCCGCTCACGGAGCCAGCCTTTCAGCCAGGGCCCGAAGAGCCCGAGCAACGCAAGCCCACTGAGGACCATGCTCGCCACCAGCCATCGCTCGAATTCACCCACCAGTGCGATCGCCATCTCAGTGAGGATGAGCCCGATGGCGAAGAACCGTGTCCACCGTCCCCGGCTGAGCAGAAGCGCCGTCATTGCGGCAATGCTGAAGACGAGGGTGCCGAGTGCGATCGCGGTGGCAGAGTCAGCGGCCCATGGCTCCGGTGACACTATGAGGTGGATCGTCCAGGTGAGCCCGGCGGCCATCACCAACACGGCGACTACGAACGGCATGCGAAACACGATGCCTCAGACCTCCAGAACAGATTGTTGCCGGTGCTACTGCGTTGGGCGGGTATCGACGGAGCCCGGGATCCGGTTGTTGCCGAGATAGGAGTAGTACCGGTAGATGCCCGGCGGCAACTGACTGAAGTCGACCTGGAAGGTGTCTCCCGGGTGCAGCGGTGGGCTTGACTCGAACTCACCCTCGCGGGCTTCGATGACATACTCACGATCTCCGGTGTCTTCCTGGCGCCACTCGACGATCCAGAATTCGTCCAGATCCATCTTCAGGTTGGACGGGCTGAACCGGCCATTTTGGATGGAAACAATCGCGATGCCTTCCGGCGGTGGTTCGGTGGTCGTTGTGGTTGTCGGCTTCTTGTCTGCCGCAATGGCACCTTCCGAAGGGCCACTGGAGCATGCGCCCAGCATGATGGCCAACACCACTGTCACTATGACCCAGCGAAGTCGCACGATTCTCCTCGAAGTTGTCGGGCGGGGCATTGTAACGCGGGCGACGCTTCAGTGATCTGATGGTCATAACCCAGGGGCCCAGCGCCCTGACTCAACCCAGCGGCCGTCGTCTCTGGTGAGCGTTACGACCGAGCTATGGACCGGCTTGTCGCGGTGAAAGGCGTTCGTGGTCGTAGCGGTCAAGGCCAGGAGAGCAGCGTGGATCGGATCCTCATGAGAGACAAAAGCGACCTCGTCCCCGAGGGCGATCTCGTCCCCGAGCCGGTCTTTGATCGCGCTGACCATTCGTGCGGTGAGCTGGTCGAGCGATTCGGGGCTGAAGGGGAGGTCATCGGGATGAGCGAGGTATGTCTCGAGTTCGCCGGGGAACACGGTCGGCAGCTGCTTCCAGGTGGCGCCTCGCCAGCGCACCCCGAGCCCCCATTCGGTAAGTCGCCGGTCGGTGATGACGCCGGCGCCGGTCGCAGCACCCACCAGGTTTGCCGTTTCAACGGCACGATCTAGCGGAGAGGTGACGATGCGACGAAGCGGCCTGGCCGAGAGATATCGGCCCGCTTCGGACGCCTGATCCCTGCCGCGGGCCGACAACCGAAAACCGGGGATGTCTGCGTAGACGACATCATCTGGATTGTCGACCTCACCGTGGCGGATGAGATGAATTTGCATCGCAGGAGTATCTCACCTCCTATCCGGCGCGGTAGCGTTGCATTCATGCAGGGCTTTGCTGAGCGGTTCCTCCACGTAGACATGGACGCCTTCTTCGTTGAGGTTGAGAGACGTCGTGACCCGCGTCTCATCGGCAAGCCTGTTGTCGTCGGTGGGTTGGGGCGAAGAGGGGTAGTGGCATCGGCCTCCTACGAGGCCAGAGCCAGGGGAGTGCACTCAGCGATGCCGATCGGCCAGGCGCGGCGCTTGTGCCCAAACGCCATCTTCGTCCCGCCTTCACATGATCGGTACGGTCAAGTGTCCGGAGAGGTGTTTGCCGTTTTCCGTGAGTTCACGCCGCTCGTGGAAGCTCTCTCCGTCGATGAGGCATTCCTGGACATCGCCGGTCTCCGGCTGCACTATCAATCGCCGCTCGCAGCCGCCGCGGCGCTTCGCGTGATGGTGCGCACCGAAGTCGGCTTGCCGGCTTCCGTCGGCATCTCGGCGGTGAAGTTCATCTCCAAGCTGGCATCCGAGGATGCCAAGCCCGACGGTATGTTCCTGGTGCCGGCGGGAGAGGAGCTGACGTATCTGTATCCGATGCCGGTGCGCCGACTCTGGGGAGTCGGAGCGGCAACGCACGCAACGCTCGAGACCATCGGGATCGAGACGGTCGGTGACCTTGCCGTCACTCCGGAGGCCACCTTGGCGAGGCGACTCGGGCCGAGCATGGCAGCCCATTTGAGCCGATTGGCGGCAGCAATCGATCCACGTGGTGTCGAGGCCGACGACGAGACCAAGTCGGTCTCTGTCGAAGAGACCTACGAGTCGGATCTCGTTGACGACGAAGCCATCAACAACGCGCTGCTGCGGCTGTGTGATCGGCTCGCCTCGCGGCTGCATCGCTCGGGATACGCCGGCCGGGTCGTGACCCTCAAGATCAGGTTCGCAGACTTCTCGACATTCACCCGCTCAGAGACGGTCTCCGATGAAGTGACCGCGACTACTGCAATCTGGGATGAGGCACGCCGTCTGCTGAGCAGGGTGGAGCGGCGTGGGAGCGGTGTCCGGCTTCTCGGTATCGGGGTTTCCGGTCTCGTGCCTGCGGCGAGTCCTCAACAGCTGACCCTTGACGATCGCACCCGGAACACAGCTGCCGACGTCGTCGAGCAGGTGCGTGATAGGTTTGGTGATAGTGCCGTGGTGAGGGCCTCATTGATAGGTCGAGAACTACAACAACCTGGCGATCAATAGACAGCCACACTTGTATACTTGGCGTCAGAAACCGGAGACAACAGATGCCGCTCAATGAAGATGAACAGCGCATTCTCGAGCAAATAGAACGCCAGTTCTACGAGGAAGACCCCGATCTGGCACATTCGGTTGCGAATGCCTCGTTGCGGTCGCGGCTTCGCCCCCACCGGCGATTGGCGATCCTCGGATTCATTGTTGGCCTGGTCGTGATGGTCGTTTCGCTCAAGATTCTCTGGGTGGCAACGCTCGGTTTCATCCTCATGCTCGCTTCCGCCGGGTGGCTGGCAATGACGTTCCGTCGTGGCTCACAGAGCGGATCTGACGGCATCGGAAAGTGGCTCGAACGGGCTCGACAGAAGTGGCCTCGGAACGGCTAGAGTGGCCATCCCCTTGTGCGAGGGGATATGGCATCGACAGAACAACGCTTTGCGCGGAAGCATCGGTCCCTAGGAGCCAGCGGACCAGAGGTGTGGGAGGAGATAGGTGGATTCGTTCACTGCCCAGCAGGCATCGGCACTCACAGGGTGTACGCCTCACCAACTGCGATATTGGGACAAGGTCGATCTTGTCATCCCGAGCATCCAGAGCAGTGATGGTCGGCCCGGTCGGCGCCGCTTGTATTCATTTCGCGACCTGGTCGCGCTGCGGGTAGTCAAGAGTCTGCTCGACAACGGGATGTCGGTGCAGAGAGTGCGTCGTGCCTGGGACTATCTGCGCCGCACCGCATCGATGGACGAGCATCTGGCATCGGTCAGGCTCGTCACCGACGGCAAGACCATATTCCGCGTCGCCCAGAACGAGGGCGAGCTACTTGATGCGTTGCGCGATGGCCAGCTTGCGTTCTTCGTAGCCATCAACGAGATCACCAAGAGCGTCGAGGACGACGTCACCAAGTTCGAACTCGATCGCGAGCAGTTCCTCGACATGCTGCGGAAGGTCGAGGATGACGTCAAGACCGAACTAGAAGCCGCTCAAAGCTGATTCACGGCTTCTGCCGTTTGTTGCCATTCCCCGTTCCATTTCCGTTGGCGGGTTTGAATCCACCGGCTATCTGCCTTACCCATGAAGGAACGATGCTCGTCGGTCGATAGGCGGCCACGATTCGCTGTGGGATGCTGTGCCGGGTCGTCAACCGCTCTCTGGTTGCGTCGAGTGCACTGGATGCAGCGGCAACGTGCTCTGGCGTAACCGATTGCTCGGGCCCGTAGACCGCTCTCCCGTACGTGACGGCAAGCGGCATCATCACCCTGTCCACCGAGTCGGCTATCTGGCGGGGAGTGGCAGCCGGTGATGGGGCATCGCCGAGGTCGGTGAGCCGGGCGACGATATCCTCCCACGCTGCCGCGATGTCGCCCTGGCCCAGACGCTGCATCCTGCGATGCCTCTGCCACCACTTGACCGCCGGGATCCCACCGACGAACAAGATGAGCAGCAGCATGAGTGGGGCTGCAGCCTTCAGCCAGCCGGGGACGGCAAAGCCGCCGCCCGAAGCGCCCGTGTCACCGAGGCCACCGAAATCTTGATTGGGAGCGTCCTCGCCGAATTGGGCAGGGGGGACCCGGCCACCAGAAATGTCGGTGATCGGCTCAGGATCGGGCACATTGAGATAGGCGGTCACATCGAACCCGAGTTCCGCATCGGCTTGCCCATAGGTGGTCGGATTGATCCCATCGCCCCGCGGGGTCGGGTCAAAGCGGACCCAGCCCTGGCTGGGGATCCACAGCTCTACCCAGGCGTGGGCATTGCGGTCCCGTACGACGTAGACATTCTCTTGGTCGGTTGGCTCACCGGGGGTGAAGCCGAGCACCACCCGCGATGGCACATCGAGGGTGCGGGCCATGATGGCCATGGCGGTGGCGAAGTTCTCGCAGTAGCCAACGTGGTAGTTGGGTGACTCCTCGTCGAGCAACCAGGCGGCGAGATCGGTGGCGGCGTGGCCCGGGTCGATATTCGTGGAGTAGTCGAAAGCCCTGGAATGGAACCAGGACTCGAGTGCGAGGCCGATCTCATAGTTCGTCTCCAGGTTGGCGGTTTGCCTTCTTGCCTCGCGTGCGATCCCGGGGTCGAGATCCCCCGGGAGCTGGAGATACTTGTCGATGTCCGTCGGCTCTTCCCGCAGCGGTGCTACCACAGGATCGGGGACATCCTGCTCGGTCGCGGCATAGGCGAACGCAGGAGAGAGCTCACCATCCTCGTCCGTTTCGAGGACGGCGATATCGGGGGCCGGGATCGCTGACTCGACCTGGTACGTCATTCCTTCGTAGGTGAGATCGCCCTCGAGGCGGAGCGAGCCGTCCATCTGGCGCACCCGCATTATCTCCAGAATGTCCGGGTTGGCCGAGACCGTGGTCGGCACGTACGAGGCGGGAAGCCAATCCATGCGAAGCCGCTCGATCTGGATAGTGGCGGTGACGTCGTTGACCGGGCCTGCAAACGCGTTGCCGCTGTATTCCCAGGGCCGAGTCTCGAGATCGGCGATCTTCGGTTCGTCTGCGTAGAACTGTCCGCCGTTGTAGGTCTCCATGGTCACCAGCCTGAAGTAGACCTGGTCGCCCGGGACGTCCCCGGTTATCTGAGCGAGAAAGACCGGTGTGCTCGACTGGGATACCAGCGATTGCTTGATGCCGATGAACGGGTTGTAGGCCACCCCGCCGTAGAAGTCGGAGGTGAGGCCGGTGGCGCTCCGCCACGGGAGGACCCCGTCGTAGGGAACGAGACCGCTCATGTAGCCGGTGGAGACGACGCTGGCGAGCAACGTGACCCCGAGCAGCCCTGCCGCAGAGGGAGCAAGCTTGCCTGAGATGCCCGGTCGCCTTGTCCTTCCGGCAAGCCTCCCTGCGGATTGGTCGCGCTCATCGATCGTAACTGCGACGATCGAGGCGGCCACGATGGCGAGGAAGACGAGGATTCTCAGCCAATCGGTCGGGTTGCGATCCATGGTGGCGAATTGGAGAGCAAGCACCAATGGTGGGATCAGCGAAACATACGGGTGGCCGCGCATGAGGCCCCAGGAGAGCAGGATCCCCGTCACCCAGAACACAACGGCGAGCACGATGACGATGCCGGCGATTGGCTGCACCGGTTCGATCCCGGTACGGATGAGGCTGAAAGCCCGATCCAGCTGCGATGAGACCACAGAGAGCGTCTCACCGGTTGGGAGCAACCTGCTCGTTGTCTCGGGAGCGGAGATGCGTGCGATGGCGATGACGAGCGCTACCAGATTCACCACCACCACGACGGCAGGGTGAGCGCGATAGGTGAGTGCGGTCCAGGTGATGGTGGCCCCCAGCACCACCGACGCCAGCACGATGTATTGCCACGGGGTCCCGTCGGGCGTGGGGCGGAGCAGTTCGCTCAGCCCGGTGAAGGCGAAGATGATGGCGGCGACGCCGGCTAGCCAGCTGAAGCGGTAGACCATGTCTTCTCCATTGCTTCTTTCCATGCAGGAGCCCATTTGGACGACGGATCGGATACGACGGCGACGGCACCGGCCCGTTGCACCTGGAGCATTGCCTCGTTCTCACGCTCCGAGACAGTCATGACGATCGTCTTGTAGTAGTCACGGCCGAGTGTCTTGAAGACGGAAACGCCACCAGGGTCGAGGACACCGGTGACCATGACCAGGGCTCCACCTGCCATGCCCTCGCGGCGAAGCCTGCCGATCGCAGCTGCGAAATCGAGGTCAGGGCTTGTCTGCACCGTTGCCAGCGCCTCCATTCCCAGATCGTACGCCTGGCTGTTGGAAATGGTGGTGCTACGTGCCTGACCGCTCCACAGGGTGGGGCTGAAGCCCTGACGAAAGAGATGGCGAACCACAGACGCGGCCCCGCACACGGCGTGCTCGAACGCTTCAGCGGTGGGGTAGGAGACGCTGCGGATATCGAGGAGCACCAGCGCCCTGGATTGCCACGGCATCTCGAGCTGCTTGATCATCAGCTCGTCACGATGTGCCGAGGCAGGCCAATGTACCCGGCGCAGGTCGTCGCCTCGCTGGTATTCGCGCAATGTGAAAAAGTCGTCACCACCGCTGTGAGAGAAGTTGGCTCTTGCGGTGTTGACGTTCGGGTCCTGGCCCCTGACCACGGGCAAACCACCTAGTTCCTCGACTTGTGGGTAGACAACGAGACGATCGGAGCGGCGGCCGGAGCTGATCGACTCGGCGAGTGCCATCGGGTCACGTACGCGAAGCACCGCCGGTCCCACCCGGTATACGCCACGCGGCTTGCACAGGACCTCATAGCGGGCGGTCATCGGCTCGCTCTCATCGACCCGTTCTGCCACGAAGGAAGCGGTGCCAAGGCTGTGTACCACGTCTTCGACGATGGCTGCATAGAGACGCCGGCTGGAGACCAACGACAGTTCGACGATCGCACGTTCCCCATCGTGAACCTGGATGGGGGCGATCCGTCGGGTGAGCCGGGCCCGTGGTGCGCTGCTGCGGACGTACAACACGCCAACGATCACCGAGGCGAGCAAGAAGATCGCGGAGGCGAGCAGCAAGATCTCGCCGAAACCGATCCACAGCACCCCAAGAGCGAAAGAGGCTCCGAGGGCCGCCCAGCCGCGCAGCGTTGGCATCAGACCACCGTACGCGCCCCGGGAACACCGACCCGGGAGCTGATCGTGTCGATGATGCTGCGCACCCCGGCGCCACGCATCTGTGCCTCCGGTTGCAGAATGAGCCTGTGGTTCAACACAGGATGCAGCATGTCCTTGACATCGTCCGGCGTGACGTAATCGCGACCCTGGGTGGCGGCGCTGGTGCGTGCGGCACGCTGCATGAACAACGTTGCGCGTGGTGACGCTCCGAGCAACAAGTCGGGCTCGTTGCGCGTCGCATCCGACAGATCGACCAGATACGAGCGGATGGCATCTGCTACGAATACCCGGGAGGAGATGTCGATCATTGCGTTGACGTCGGCGGCGTCGACAACCGGGTCGAGATCGTCGAGGGTCGAGTGTTGACCGTGCGCCTCGAGCATTTCGAGCTCCTTGTCCCTGGCCGGATAGCCCATGCTCAGCCGCATCATGAAGCGATCCAACTGTGCTTCAGGGAGGGGATAGGTGCCTTCGTGTTCGATCGGATTCTGTGTGGCGATCACCATGAAGGGCGGGCCAAGGGGCCGGGTGACTGCATCGACGGTGACCTGTCGCTCTTCCATCGCCTCGAGGAGCGCCGATTGTGTCTTTGGGCTCGCCCGGTTGATCTCATCGCCGAGGACCACATTGGCGAATACTGGTCCTGGACGAAAGACGAAGTGGGCCGATTCGCGGTCCCAGACCGATACCCCGGTCACGTCAGAGGGCAGAAGGTCCGGCGTGAACTGGATACGCTGGAAGCTGCAATCGATGGACCTGGCGAGTGAGCGAGCGAGCAGTGTCTTTCCGACACCGGGAACATCCTCGATCAGCGTGTGTCCCTTGGCGAGCAGGCACATCGTGGCCAGTTCGATGGTGCGGCGCTTGCCCTGGATGACCTTCTCGATGTTGTCGACGATGGTGTTGAAGCTGTTCCCGAACCAATCGAGTTCGTCAGCAGATACCGTCACTGATGCTCCTTCCTCCGGCAGCGGCACGGCTGAGATTATCAGTGCCTCCGTTTATGTGCGTACGCGCTTGAATCCGCAGCATTCCATTGCGTCAAACGTGCGCCGGATTACGATCGTTCCATGATCTCCTGGCGGCTCTTCCTGACAATCCTCAGACGCCCATGGCTGTGGGCCGAGGGGATGCGCACTCTGGTGGCAGTAGCCCCACCGGGGTGGTGGCGGAGGGCACCCTATCTGCCGATCCCGGATGTGGCCTATGCCGATTGGCGGCTGGCGACCGCACACGGCGATTCCGAGATGCCGCTTCACCCCGATGAGCTGATCCGGTACCTCGAATGGAGGAAGCGTCAGCATCGTCCGATGCGACGCGTGTGAAGCATCGGTTAGCGGGCGGCTAGCCCACCGAGGCTTCGTCGGGCTGGGGGATCAGCTCGACGACGACGTCGCTTCCCTCATCCAGGGTCAGCACGGTTTGCTCGTCGGTGGCGGGTGGAAGGGTGAGGATCGAAGCAAACCTTGTCTGCTTGTCCAGAACGTGCCGAACCAGAGCCCGCAACTCGTCCGCAGGGGTCGTGGCTAGCTGATCGACGTCTTTGCGGTCCGTTGATAGCAAGACGACCCCGGTGGCACGCAACGCTCCCATGATGACTTCCTGGGTGACTTTGTCGTCGGCGAAGGTGTTGAGAGATGGCACCACAACGGCATCGACCTGTCCGGCGGTCGTAATCCCGACTATCGACTGAAGCCCTTCTCTACCCACCGCGTGCCCCGGAGTACGGATGTCCTGACAGAGGGCGATCAGCCGATGCCCATGCTCATTCACCCAGCGCCGGATCTTCTCCGACTGGGCGAACGCAGGCTCTCCGGCCGCAGAGGCTTCCCGGATGTATCCGACGACTCGCACGATTGACCTTTCGATTTCGCGTTCCCTACCAGTCTGGCACTGTGACTCAATGTGGTCAACGACCCACGGAAAGCAGTGGTATTGATCTCGCCTCGTCTCTGATGACACCGTTTGCCGGGACCACTGGTAGCCTGCCGCCTCATGAAAGCGCTGGTGCTGAACGCCTCCTACGAGCCGCTCTCGGTGGTGCCGGTGCGGAGAGCGGTCGTGCTAGTGCTGCGCAACCGCGCCGATGTCGTCGTCTCGAACGGCAAGGTGTGGCGTAGCGAGCGAATAGACATGGCATCGCCATCGGTAATCAGGCTCCGCCAGTTCGTCAGCGTTCCCTACGCCCGCCGGGTACCACTCAACCGGCGGGCTGTCTTCATCAGGGACTCGAACCAGTGCCAGTATTGCCATCGTGCCGCGGAGAACATCGACCACGTCATTCCCAAGGCTCAAGGTGGCACTCACACGTGGGAGAACGTCGTTGCCAGTTGTCGACGCTGCAATACCAAGAAGGGCGGCCGCACTCCCGAGCAGGCAGGGATGAAACTCCGCCACAGGCCACGGGCACCACGCCGTCACTCGTGGGTGTTGGTCGCCACTGGATCCGACCCTGATCCAGCCTGGGAGAGGTATCTCAACTGACGCTTCAGTCGGCTCGATTGGAGCGCAGCAGTAGCACCGGGCGTTTCGCCAGCCTGGTCACCTTGGTACCTGTCGATCCCAGCAGACCTTCGAACAGCCCTGCGCCGTGTGATCCGATGATTATGAGATCGGCTTCGAGCCTCGACGCCGCATCGAGGATCCCCTGGGCAGGGCGCCCCTCCGCCACTTCGCTTGTCACATCGATGCCCGTCGCCATCATTTCTCGCTCCAATGGTCGGCAGATCTCGTCCTTCTTCCTGGTCAGATACTGCTCGATCATCGCATCGTCCCCCGGCCAGGAGCGAGGGGGCTCGATGGGGTCGGTGCTGATCATGCCCTCCATATCGCCGTGCAGAAGGCGCGGCGGCGGCGTGTCGTTGAAGTGGCTACGCAGATCTTGCAGCATGGCACGGGGGACTTCGATCACGGTAAGCACGGTGACGTGTCCTCCGTCGCGCGTGAGTGGGCCGACGAACCTGGCGACTGTCGTCGCGTCAAGTTGACCTTCTGTGGCAACCAGTACATGCATGTTTCTGCTCCCGCGTCTGTATCAAGAAGGCTAGCGAACGAGTTGCACATCTCGCCGAGCGGTTATAGCTGCGCGGCGATCCGGCGGAGCTCGGGAACGTCGAGACTTGCCTGGTCTGCGTAGCCGATTGCCCGTTTCAGTCGTGCCGGGGCACTCCGACCCGTTGTTCCGTGCTCGGGATCGGCGTCGATCGCCTCCACCATCCCGGCCAGCAGCCGTTCCCTCTCGAGGTCGAGCCCGGTGAGCCACTCTTGGACGTCGAGCACGTCGCGTGCGACTTGCTCGGCGAGCTGCCGGTGGTTGTACCAGAGGTCGTGCACCGTGCCACCGGAGATCATGCCGCCTACATTCATGGTGATGATGTAGAGGTTCTTGCGCACCATTTCGTACGTCATGTCGTCGGCGTCGGTGACCTCAAAGGCTTCGATACCGATGGTGGCGAGAGCATCGACCAGCAACCCCGCCCTGGGGCCGGCAACCGGTGTTGGGATGATCGGGCTCTCGGAGCGGCCCGGCTTTTTCTCGAACCAGACGACGGCGACGGTTGGCTCGGTGACGCCATGGAGTCGCCAGTTGCGGGGGAGCAGCTCGTTTTGGACGAGGCCGGTGTTTGCCTTCCAGGCTGCGGGGAGATCGGCGAGTGCGCTGTCGAGATCGGCCTCACCGGTTGTCACCAGGGCGAGCAACGGCTCGGGGTACCTCGTAGCAACTTCGCTCTTGTCTGTTTCACGGAGGACGGGGATGACGATATGGCCGAGTCGGAGCAGACCGCGGGCGAATGATCCGCCCAACTCGCCCATGCCGACGATTACTGCTGGGTTCTCGTAGTTCATGATGGGGACGCTAGCGGAAGGGCCTAATCGGCAGTTCGGTGGTCGAGTCGGAGGCGGAGCTCGGGGAGCCCGGTCTCGGCGTTGGGTTGTTTGCGTACCAATACGAACCCGTAGTCCTCGTAGAAGCGGCGTGCTCCGAGATTGGCCTCGAACACACTCAGCTCGAGATAAGGACGGGAGCTCCGGGCCGTGTCCATGAGGGCGCGACCGATGCCGCTCCTTTGGTGCTCGGGGGCTATGAATATCCCACCCACCTCGTTTCCCACGAGCGACAAGAACCCGACGACTGTGCCATCGATCTCGCACACGATCGTCTCGGACATCGGGAGCCACTTGTGGGCGATGGCGGGTCTCTCAGTCTCGAGGAACGCGTCGGTCAGGAATGGATGGGCGAGCACCGACGCCCGGTACCAGACATCCAGCACCCGGTCGAGATCATGGTCCGCGTATGGTCGGATCACCCCATCGTGTGCTGTGGTCGTGGATTCATCCACAGTGCTCCGTCCAATCGACTATCCAACCATTGGTGAAGTGGATCGTATGGGCTCGACCGATCCGGTTGCCGCTCTGGTCGGTGAATACGAGCGTCGCGGAGTCGCCACTGGTTGTTTCTGCGATCGGCTCGCCTGTCGGTAGGTCGTCCATGCTGAAGTTGGCGACGGCTTGCTCAGCGGTGGGTGCTCCTGCTGCATCCTCGGCGTACTCGTAGATTGCGTACTGGATCGTGCCGGAGCGGCAATCGAGGGTGCCGCCGTTGTTCGTGGCGACCTCACGCAGTGCGGCGTTGCCGCAACCTGCAAGGACCGTCATGATGAGAAGTGCCGGCAGAACTCGGGTCATGGGAGAACAGTACCGGAGCCGTAGGCCATACTGCAGCCATGGCTGAAGGGACCCCGGCAAGGCTGGACATCCCCAAAGACGTAAGTGGCTGGTCCGCGTCGGATCCGCAGCTTGGTCGCGTGCTCCGGACAGGTGGTGAGCTTGTCGGCGATGGCGCCGGAATGATGGCCGAGGTCATCGAGCGGGTGCCGGCGATGATTGTCGCGTCGGGGAAGGCATCCGGATCGGTGTCGGTCCCTTGGTGGAAGTTCTGGGCGAAGAAGAACCGCTAAGCGAGCGGTCGTCAGCGCGGGCAAGTCTGGGTGACGACGACCGCGTCGGTCACGCCATCAGATATGCTCACCTCAATGGCGGACAACAAAACCTCGCGAATCAATGCTGGCGTCGGCATAGCTCTTGGTGCCGGCGTCGGCGCTGCACTGTTTGCGGCAACCTCCAGTCCCGTATGGATCGCGATTGGCGTCGCCATCGGAGCGGCACTCGGCACGGCCTCAGAGCGGATCGACAAGAAGGACCCGGAAGACGACGCCAACAACTGACTCTCGGATTGTCAGCTCTTGATCCTCGCCATTCCCTCTGGCCTATTGCCGGCAAATCCAATCGTCCGCTCAGAAGAGCATTTGGTGCGGGAACTACATGGAATGCCTCAGCACCGCTGACCTTCCCGTGGATTCGGTTCGAGGCTCTAGTTCTCGTCGGGGGAGCCTGGTACTATCGAACATATGTTCGATAAGTCCTTGTGCGTATCTGTTCCTCCCAATCTGGAGGAGATCCCGGCCGGTGCCGAGTTGGCATCGGTGCTGGAGTCATTGGACTACGACAGTTTGTCTCCATTCGATCTAGTGCGAGTGCTCAAGGCGCAGCAGCGGTTGGTGGCGCATTACCAGGCTGCTTCGTATTGGTCGATGGACCGTCTTGTCACCGCCTATCAGAACCCGGACGATCTCGAAGACCCAAAGGACATGGGATGGGCTGTCGAGGGCGCCGTCGCTGAGATCGGTGCCGCGCTGACACTGACCCGTACCTCGGCTGAGTATGAAACCTGGATGGCAATCGATCTGAGTCGAAGAATGCCAAAGGTGTGGTTGGCGTTGCTACAAGGTCGCATCGACATGAGGCGGGCACGGGTTCTGGTTGCTGAAACGATCCATGTTGCAGACGATGTGGCCCGCGCCGCCATCGACACGATCATCGACGACGCTCCGGGTTTGACTACCGGGCAACTAAAGGCGCGGCTCCGCAAGCTATGCATCGACGCCGACCCGGATGCTGCTCGGGAGCGCTATGAGCGGTCGGTCGCCGACCGGCGGTTTGTGATCGAGGCGAACGACTCAGGCACTGCCAACATCCTCAACCTCGACGTCCCACCGCACATCGCCAACTCGGTCGGGCGGTGGATCCACCGCGAGGCTCTCAAGCTGAAGAACAATGGCGATCAAAGAACGATGGATCAACTGCGGTCTGACATCGGTCTGGATTTGCTGCGGCGTCGCTATAAGGGCAAGAAGGTGACACGGTCCGACTTCGGCATCCTGGACATGAAGGTCACCGGAGAGACGTTGACCGGTCAGTCGGACGAGTCCGCGGTCCTGAACGGTTTTGGGCCGATCCTTGCCGACATCGCACGTCAGGTTGCTGAGCATCAGGAACAAACCGAGCGGCGCTGGTCGCTGATCGACCCGGATACGGGACAACCCATCGACGGTGGCATCACCCGACGCAAACCGACGGCGTCGCAGCGACGAATGGCCGAGACTCTGCATCCGACCTGTATCCATCCCGGATGTCGGATGCCGGCAGTCGACTGTGACATCGACCATCGCGTCCCATACAGTGACCAGCCGGTGACCTGTACCTGTGAGCTTGGGCCAATGTGTCGGCATCATCATGTGATCCGGCACGAGTACGGCTGGAGCTACGACCTCATCGACGGTGGCGACTTTCTCTTCACCAGCCCCTTCGGGCATCAATACCGAACAAGTGGCAAGCCCGTACCCAATGCCCAGTCCCCATAACCTGCCACCTATCGCAGGCGCTGGAAACCCGACGACGTATCAGTAGCACCAACCACCTCAGCCACCCCTGCAGGCAAGTGGCCACTTAGGCGTGCATGAGCGCAGCTCATCGCTTACACACGCCGGGTTGCACCTCGAGATCCAGCCCGGCGACGTCTTCCGCCAGCAAGGTGGTGATCGTCTCGATCCCGGTCCAGTTCATGTGGTAGTCGTCGGAGTAGTAGACGGCCTGGTTGTCCATCTCCGGGAAACGAAGCAACGGAACCCGGTATTCGTCCGCAACACCGGCAAGCACCTCGGTGAACCACTTCTGATCCTCTGCCCCATGCGGCAGCGCCTTGGCGAGCTGCTCGGCCATGGTCGGCATCTCGACCAGGACGACTTTCACCCCACGTTCCTCGGCGTCGTCGATGATCCCGCGCAACGCTGTCGCCTCCCTGCCCCCAAACGAAAGGTCGAGAAATGCTCCGTTGCGGAGACCTTCGATCCGCTCCTCGGACGGCTCGTAGGTACGGGTGTCATTTGACGTGTACCGGCCCTCGGGGGACAGGTTGGTGTTCCGCCAATCGCCAATGTCGCCGATGTCCCACACCCAGGCGATCACCTTGTCCGGCTCGCGCAGCCGGGCCCGGATCCGAAACAGAGCGAGGTGCGTATCGAGCCATGTCTTTGCGTAGTCCCAGATGTTGTCGTCACCGATGGCCTCCAGACGACCTCGAGCGTTGAGGTATCGGTACATCTGGCCGTCGGTGCCAGGTTTGTTGTCGCTGAACTGGCGAATATCGACGCCGACGATCAGCAGCGATGGGCAGTGTCCCCGGTAGACGTTGTCGAGCAGGAACTGCCGCCACACCGTCGGTGTCATCGACGGCAGCCCTGCGTTGTAGCCGTTTGCGATCCCAGGTGTCAGCTCACTGAACAGCGGCGGATCGAAGTTCGCCTGGGCGACGGACGAGCCGGCGAACACGACATCGAGCCGGTCACCCCAGTTCTTCAGCTGCACTGCCTTGTCCTGGCTGAACTGCGTATCCCAGGTCAGCGGCTCGGGCACCCGGTTCTCGACCTTGCGGGCGGCGAGCTCCGCCCCGGTGACCATGGCGAGAACGACGAGCGGCACGATGAGTCTTCGCATCAGAACTGGAAGTAGAGGAAGGGGACCGGGGCACTCCCGGAGAACACGATGAAGGCGACCGCGGCGGATCCATAGGCAAGGCCCCGCACCAGCCGAGGCCAGGCCATGAGGGCTTCGTGGCGCCGCGCCTTCCGTTGCGCCAGATCGATGGCGACGGCCACGATGAGAGCCGGGACGACGATCCACACCGCGGTGCGCTCCACAGGTCCGGGGCGGAGGCTCACAATCCCGCCAAGGTAGGCCCATGCCTCGGTGAAAGTGTCGGCACGGAAGAACACCCATGTCAGCGTCACCGCCACGAAGGTGGCAAGCACGGCGGGAAGGTCACGCATCCGGGGCATGTCCAGCTCGGTGCCTGCGGTGCTGCTACGGAACCGCCGGTGCAGCGCCAGCAAGCCCCCGTGCAATGCCCCCCAGGCGACAAAGGTCCAGGCAGCGCCGTGCCACAGCCCACCAAGCAGCATCGTCAACATGAGGTTGCGATACGTCGCCCACCTCGAGCCACGATTGCCACCCAGCGGTATGTAGAGGTAGTCGCGCAACCACGTCGATAGTGAAATGTGCCACGTCCTCCAGAAGTGCGTGATGTTGCGCGATAGGTATGGCTGGTTGAAGTTCACCATGAGATCGATGCCGAGCAAGCGTGCTGAGCCTCGGGCAATGTGCGAATAGCCGGAGAAGTCCCCATAGATCTGAAGCGCAAAGCCAACGACGCCTACGACCAGCGTGATCCATCCGGCAGAGTCTGCTCCGGCGAACGCCTTGTCGACGTGGGGAGCGACGGCGTCGGCGATCACAACCTTCTTGAACAAACCGAGCCCGATCAGATGTAGCGCCGTAGCCAGATCGTCGCCACGGGCGATTCGTCGGCGCACGCTGAACTGGGGGAGAAGGTGGCGGGCTCGTTCGATTGGTCCCGCCACGAGCTGTGGGAAGAACGCCACGAAGACCGCAAACGCCAGTGGATCTTCGCTCGGCTCGATGCGGCGCCGGTATACGTCGATCGTGTAGGACATCGTCTGGAACGTGTAGAACGAGATTCCGACCGGCAGCAGGACATGCAGCGTCGGCCAATCTGCGCCGAGGCCTACAGCCTGCAACAAGGCAGCGGCCGAGTTGGTGAAGAAGTCGTAGTACTTGAAGACGCCGAGGATGCCGAGGTTGACCACCATCGACACCAGCAGCAGTCGTTTCCGTGATCGCGCGTCCTCGTGGTGTCCCATCGCCCGACCCACGTAGAAGTCGGTCCCCGTCGAGATCCAGAGCAGCGACAAGAAGCGCCAGTCCCACGCTCCGTAGAAGACGTACGAGGCGACTAGCAGCAAGATGTTCTGGCCACGCCGTCGCAGCAGCGGGTAGATGCCGACCACCAGGGCAAGAAAGACCAGGTACTGAATCGAATTGAAAGCCACGGTCGCCCCGCTCCGCCGTCGTCCCCGGGCCCGGGACACTCTACCGGGCAGCTCTCGTGGCGCACCGACTCGCTCGTAGGCCCTAAGAAACCGGCGGTGGTGGGTCGCTCGCCCTATTTGTGTCATCCGGGGGTACTTGGGGGCAGAACGTGGTTGAATTGACACACA
Organism: uncultured bacterium; assembly: GCA_963777645.1. Classification (GTDB taxonomy): domain Bacteria; phylum Actinomycetota; class Acidimicrobiia; order Spongiisociales; family UBA5794; genus JAAETI01. The sequence continues at coordinate 157,317 of CAVZRA010000007.1, forward strand.
AAGTGGGTTAGAGTGGCGCACAGTGGTAGATGAGCTGGGAGACCGAGTTCCATGTTTCTAGGGACGTACGAGCACACGCTGGACGCCAAAGGGCGTCTGGTCATGCCGAGTAAGTTCCGCGCCGATCTGGAACGCGGCTGCTTTGTCACCCCCGGTCAGGAACACTGCTTGACCGTGTGGACTCGTGATGCCTTCCAGCGGGAGTACGACCGGCTAGCCGACCTTCCGGCTGCCGATCGCGAAGGCCGTCTCTACCGCCGCACCTTCCTCGGTGCCGGTACCGAGGTAACTCCCGACAAGCAGGGCCGGGTCCCTATCTCCGATGCGCTGCGCGAGTGGGCACACCTCGATAAGGACGTGACCGTGCTCGGCCAGGGGGAGGTCGTTGAGGTGTGGGCGAACGAGGTCTGGCTTGGTGAGAAAGAGGTTTCCGGTGACTACTTCGAGGACGTCGACACCGCACCAGGCTCAGGCGGTTCCAGGCAATGAACTGCGACAAGAGGACAGCACAGACAACAAAGGCAGGTTCTGGCTCATGGTCAGTCCCTCGGATGCCAATTGGGAGGCCCCTTACTCCGCCCGCTTCCACTTTGGCGCCAGCGCTCCGAGGGACTGACCATGGATCAGAACCCGTATCACGTGCCGGTGATGACAGACGAGGTCGTCGACATGTTGCGGCCCATCTCGCCGCGTCTGGTGGTGGACGCCACCTATGGCGGCGGGGGACACACGCGAGCTCTGCTCGAGGCGTTTCCCGGGCTAGAGGTGATTGCGATCGACCAGGATCCCGACGCGATAGCACAGGGCCCGGCCGCGGGCACGGTCCAGTTGATAAGAGCAAATTTCTCAGATCTCGACGAGATAGCGTCAGAGATCTGCCACCAGAAGGGGGGCACCGGTGACGGTTCCTGCATCGACGGATTCCTATTTGACCTTGGTGTCTCCTCACATCAGTTCGACGAAGCCGGACGTGGCTTCTCCTATCGGCGTCGCGGACCAATCGACATGCGGATGGACCGCGACGCCGAACTCGGGGCAGACACAATCGTCAACCAGTGGCCGGTGGATGACATTGCTGACATTCTCTGGCGATACGGAGAAGAGCGCATGGCTCGGCGAATCGCAGGAGCCATCGTCGCCGCTCGCCCAATCGCTGATACACAACAGCTTGCCGACGTGGTCGCGGCAGCGGTTCCTGCCGCCCTCAAACGTCACAAACATCCGGCAAAGAGAACTTTCCAGGCCATCAGGATCGCGGTCAACGATGAACTGGGCTCGCTCGAGTCTGGTCTTGAGGCAGCGATCCATTGGGTGCGTCCCGGCGGGAGGGTGCTGGTGATCGCCTACCACTCTCTCGAGGACCGCATAGTCAAGAGACGCTTCGCAGCAGGCACAACAGGCTGCGAATGTCCCCCCGACTTCCCCGTGTGCACGTGTGGACGGGTGGCTGAGCTACAGCTGCCCGTCCGCCATCCGATGCGGCCCACCCAGGCCGAGATAGCGGCCAACCCGCGTGCCCGCTCTGCCCTGATGCGAGTGGTTGAGAAGGTGCAGTCGTGACGCTCGCACACCAGCATTCACCGCGCCCCGGGCTCGATGTCATCGAAGGAGCTGCCCGTCCCCGTCGCACCAAGATCAGTCACTGGGTGATCTTTGCGATAGCGGTCACGATCGCCTTCTTCGGTCTGATCTACTCGCGGATCTCGCTCGATCAATCCGCATTCGAGATTCAGAAGTTGCAGGACCAGATCGATGCTCAGGACCAGCTGTATGACCAACTGGTCTTGAAGCTCGCAGATCTACAGGATCCGGCGCTGATGGACGGCCAGATCGCGGAACTGGGCATGGTCTACCCCAAGAACCGCGTTGCTCTCAAGGTCCCCGTGGTGAGTGTCGACGAGCTCGACCCGGACTACCGGTGGGCGCAACTCAAGTCAATCCTGAGCGCACAGCCATGATGGGGCAGATAGCGGAGACCCGCAGGCACCGTCGCTCCCAACCGCTCTCTTTGGGGCCGATCGCTGGCGGCCTGGGAAGCAGCACGCTCCCAGACCCGCCCTGGTGCTGACGTGCTGCGCCCAACCTGGCGCATTTCGCGATCTGCGCGTCGTCTTCGTAGGCGTTGCTTTCGTCCTTGCCTGGCTTGGTATCGGCTTTCGGCTATTTCAGGTGCAGGTCGTTGAAGCGGCCGAGTTCGTCGCGGACGGCGAGAACCAGCGCATCCGCGTCGAGGATATCCCCGCCAAGCGTGGCACGATCTTCGATCGTGACGGCATTGAGCTCGCAGTAACTGTTGATCTCCCCACCGTCGTTGCGGACCCATCGAAGGTTGTCGATCCTGCTGGAACTGCAGCTCTGCTGGCACCGTTGGTAGGGATGGACGTCGCGGACCTGACCGACAAGCTCGACCAGCCGGACGCAAGATTCGCCTACGTCGCCCGCCACCTCGATCAGTCTGTGGCGGACCAGGTCAATGCCACGATCGACGAACACGAGATCGAAGGCATCTACATGCAAACCGAGCCGTACCGGGTCTACCCGGCGGGTGATCTGGCATCACAACTCGTTGGCTTCGTGCAGCAGGACACCCAGACAGGGCTCGAAGGCCTCGAGTCGGAGTACGACAAATTGCTCACCGGTATCCCCGGGACGCAGATACTCGAACGTGACCCCGATGGGACCCCGATCCCGCTCGGTGAGCTCGAGGTCGAGCCCGCCGTCGCCGGCTACGACGTGCGCACCACCATCGACCGGGAGATCCAGCACGTCGTCCAGCAAGCCGCCGCCGATGCAGTCGAGCAGACCGGTGCCCAGGCGGCCACCATCGTGGTGTTGAACCCGAACAACGGTGAGATCCTGGCGATGGCGACCTCGCCTACCTACAACCCGAACGATCGCTCGAGCATCGACCCGGCAGCGGTGCGAAACAGGGCGGTGACCGATGTGTACGAGCCGGGGTCGACCCTGAAGGTGATCACAGTCGCAGGAGCTCTCGACCAGGGAATCGTCACACCGCGTGACACCTGGTGGGTTCCTGCCAACTACGACATCGAAGAGAAGTCGTACAGCGACGTCGGCAGGACCGAAGGCAAGGACATGAGTGTTGCCGAGATCCTGATCAACTCGTCGAATGTCGGAACGATCCAGATCCAGCAGAAGCTCGGCAACGAACTCCACTACCAGTACCTACAGGCGTTCGGCCTCGGGGAGGTGGCGGGTGACTCGATCCCGGGAGAGGTCCCCGGATTGCTCCATCCACTCCAGGACTGGATCTCGGCGACGGCAGGAGCATCGACAGCCATCGGATATCGGGTCGATGTCACGGCGTTGCAGATGGCCGCAGTGTTCGGCACCATTGCCAACGACGGAGTCTGGGTGGAGCCGCACGTGGTCAGCGAGCTGATCAAACCGGACGGATCGATCGAAGTGACCGTGCCGAGCCAGCGCCCCGTGCTCAAGCAGTCGACGGCAGCACAGATGCGTGAGCTGCTGGCAGCGGTCGTCGAGCAAGGAACCGGTCATCGGGCGGCAATCGACGGCTACACCGTCGGTGGCAAGACCGGCACCACCGAGAAGTTTCTCTACGAGGAGGGTGTCTACAGCCCGGATGACCGGATCGCATCGTTCATCGGTATTGCACCGATCGACAATCCTCAGATCGTCGTCGCGGTCGTCCTCGACTCGCCGCAAGGTGAGATCGAAGAAGGAGACAACACTGCGGAGTTGAAGTTCGGGGGCGTTTCCGCCGCTCCGGTGTTTGCCCGGGTAGCCGAGACTGCACTCCAGGCACTCGGAGTGACGCCAAATGCTCAATAGCCCCGAGCCCGCTCTCCTTTCCCAGGTAGCCGCCGCTCTCGAGGGGCACGTCGAGGTGACCCACCACGGAGCCGACCCTGCAATCTCCGACGTCCACTTCGACAGCCGTGCAGTGACACCTGGCAGCCTTTATGTTGCCATTCGCGGCGCCCGCGCCGACGGGCACGATTTCATCCCGTCAGCGATTGAGCGGGGTGCGGTGGCGCTCATCGTGGAACAGGTTCCCGAGACCGACATTCCCCATCTCCTGGTATCCGACAGCAGAGAGGCACTCGGGTGGTCGGCAGCAGCGGTGCACCGCTATCCGGCACGAGAGCTTCATCTCGTCGGAGTCACCGGAACCAACGGTAAGACGACCGTTGCGCACATGCTGGCGGCGATGGCGCCCGGCAGCGGAAGAAAGATGGCTGTCGTCGGCACCGTGAGCAAGAACCTCGACGAGTTCGGCGACTCGCCGCGCACCACGCCCGAATCGAGCGATCTGCAGCGGATTCTGCGCCGTTTGCTCGACAGGGGGGAGATCACAGACGTGGCCATCGAGGTGTCGTCACACGCGATCGAGCTCGGCCGGATCAACGGGACGGGGTTCGAGATCGTCGCCTTCACCAACCTATCTCAGGATCATCTCGACTATCACCACACCATGGAGGAGTACTTCGCTGCCAAGGCAAAGCTCTTCTCACGGAAGTGGGCGCCACAGGCGGTCATCTGGACCGACGACCCCTGGGGAGTGAGGCTGAGCGACGAGACTGCTCTCCCGGTGGTCGCCGTCGGTGCCGGGACAACAAGCGACGTACGTGTCACCTACGGTGCCGAGACTCCGGAGCGCACCGAATTCACACTCGACATCGCAGGGAGGACCGTTGATGTATCCATCGCTCTCGCCGGCCGCTTCAACGTTGCCAACGCCGCCATAGCGCTCACCTGTGCACAGCTCCAGGGCTGGGACCTCGACAGCTCGATCGAGCGTCTTTCCACCATGGAACCGGTGCCCGGCCGCTACAACACGATCGTCAACGACCGGGGTATCTGGGTGGTGGTTGACTATGCACACACACCCGATGCGATCGCAGGCGTGATCGCTGAGACGAGGGATCTGATCACAGGGAGCGTCATTGCCATCGCCGGTGCCGGTGGCGATCGTGACCGTGAAAAACGACCTCTCATGGGCAGAGCTCTTGCCACAGCAGACATCCCGATCGTCACCACAGACAATCCGAGGTCGGAGGATCCGAACGACATTCTCGATCAGGTGCTCTCCGGAATTCCGTCGGATCTTCCCGTCATCGTTGAGCCCGACCGGAGAGAGGCGATCCGTCTTGCCCTTCAGCGGGCACGGTCGGGTGATGCCGTGCTCATCCTCGGGAAAGGTCATGAGACCGGTCAGGAGTTCTCAGACCGCACGGTCCCGTTCGACGATTCCGTGGTCGCTCGCCAGGAGCTCGCCAGGCTGGGGGAGGCAGGTCGGTGAAGTCGCGCACTCTCGCCGAGCTCGGCGCCGCCATCGGTATCGTTCCCCTCGATGACCCCGGGGTCACGGTCGCCAGAGTCACCACCGACTCTCGCGACGTGCATGCCGGGGATCTATTCGTTGCGATAGCAGGCGAGGCGTTCGACGGGAACGAGTTCGCCGGGGACGCTATTGCCGCCGGGGCCGTTGCGGTTGTCACCTCGCGCCGGGATCTCACCGGTGTACCACGTCTGGTCAGTGACGACCCGCTCACCGTGCTCCGGGACATTGCCGTTGTGGCCAGGGGGGACATCGTTGTTCCTGTCATTGCCATCACCGGCTCGTCCGGGAAGACTTCCACCAAGGACCTGCTCGCCGCAGCTCTGCCAGGAGCCTGGGCGTCGCCCCGGTCGTTCAACAACGAGGTCGGAGTCCCGCTCACCGTGCTCAGCACACCGGGTCACGCACGCTACCTGGTAGCGGAGGTCGGCTCGAGGGGGCGTGGACACATCGAGTACCTGATGCCCGCGGTGCGACCGGATGTCTCAGTTGTAACCAACCTGGGTGTTGTGCACCTCGAGACCTTCGGTACCACCGACGACCTGGCAGATGCCAAGTACGAGCTGATCGCGGCGCTCGATGCGGATGGCATCGCCGTCGTGCCCGCAGGAGAGCACCGGCTCCATCGTGGTCATCCCGGTCGTGTCATCACCTTCGGCACCGAGCAAGAGGCAGATGTCCGAGCCGATCACATTGCCGTTGGCGATGATGGCTGCCCGAGTTTCGACCTGAGCGCATACGGCGAACGAGTCTCGCTGCGGCTGCGCGTGGCAGGTGCACATCAGGCGTTGAACGCGGCCGCGGCGGCGGCGGCGGGAATCGCCGTCGGCATCGATCTCACCACTCTGGGTCGAGGTATGGAGGCTGCCACAGGCTCCCAGTGGCGTATGGAAATCCACCGCGGAAGATTTACCGTGGTCAATGATGCATACAACGCAAACCCGGATTCGGTGGAAGCAGCAATGAGAACAGTGGCAGAGATGCCCGGCAGGCACATCGCAGTACTCGGCACGATGGCAGAGCTAGGCCCGATCGAGAGCGAAGAGCATGAGCGCATCGGCAGGCTCGCCTTCGACCTCGGGTTTGCCAATGTCGTAACCGTTGGCAATGAGCCCGGGATTGCTCATGGTGCCGGCGCCATCGGCAGGAATGTGGACGACCAGGACGCGGCATACGACCTGATCACGAGGCTGATCGACGACGGCGATATCGTTCTGGTGAAGGCGTCTCGAGCGGTTGGTCTCGAACAACTTGCGCTGCGGCTGGCGGGGGAGGTGAATCGATGATCTCGATTCTCATCGCGGTCGCCATAGCGTTCGTCGCATCGATCTTCGGCACACCGCTCGCCATCCGGATGCTTCGTGACCGCAACATCGGTCAGTTCATCCAGGAGGAGGTGGAGGGCCACGCCCACAAGCGTGGTACCCCGACCATGGGTGGGATCGTCATCATCCTCTCGGTGGTCGTCGGGTACCTGGCTGCCCACCTGCGGGTATGGGAATGGGGGGTTGGGCTCAACGTCAGAGCGCTCGGCTTCGAAGGCCAGGGCTTGCTGGCGCTGATGGCGTTCATCGGGATGGGGGTCATCGGGTTCCTCGACGACTTCGTCAAGTACGCCAGGAAGCAGAACATGGGGCTCTCCAAACGGTGGAAGTTCTTTGGCCAACTCGTGGTTGCAGTCCTGTTTGCCTGGGGTGCCGTTGCGCTCGGCACCAGCACAGAGCTCTCCTTCACCCGGGGTCTTGGGATCGATCTCGGTCCGTGGTTGTATGGGCTGCTTGTGCTCTTCCTGCTGACTGCCGCCGCCAACGCAGTGAATCTGACCGACGGGCTCGACGGCCTGGTTGCGGGGAGTGCGGGCCTCGTGTTCGGAGCGTACGTGCTGATCGCGTTCTGGCAGACACGCAACCCGAGCTTTTACCACGTCGACGGCGCAGGAGATCTGGCGGTGCTCGCTGGTGCCGTGGTCGGTGCTGTGCTCGGCTTCCTCTGGTGGAACGCTGCCCCGGCCCGGATCTTCATGGGGGACACCGGGTCGCAGGCGATCGGGGGAGCCCTTGCCGCCATGGCGCTGCTCACAAACACCCAGCTGCTGCTGATATTGCTCGGTGGGCTCTACATGATGACGACGGTTTCAGTGATTCTCCAGGTCTTCACCTTCCGTGTGTGGGGGAAGCGGATCTTCAAGATGGCCCCGATCCACCATCACTTCGAGCTGAAAGGGTGGCCGGAGACAACCATCATCATCCGCTTCTGGATCCTTGCCGGGCTCGGTGTCGCCGTCGGCGTCGGAATGTTCTACGCAGACTTCCTGCGTGCCACCAATGGCGGTGTGCTGCCATGAAGGTTCTCGTGCTCGGAGCCGCCGTCAGTGGCATGGCCGCCGCTCGCCTTGTCGTTGCGCTCGGCCACGAAGTGGTGGTGTACGACCGTCGGCGAGTCACCAGCGATGAGGTGACTGTTCGCTGCGGTGATTGGGACACACGATTGCTCGACGGGGTCGGCCTTGTGATCACCAGTCCCGGGTTCCCCGAGCATATTGGTGCCGTTCCCGACGTGTTGGGGTCGGATATCCCGCTGGTCAGCGAGATGGAGTACGCCATCGCAGCCATGGACCTCCCGTATGCGGCGGTGACCGGCACCAACGGCAAGACAACGGTGACCTCGGTCACGGCGGCCATGTTGCAGGCATCGGGGGCAAACGCGGTCGCTGCGGGCAACATCGGCAATGCCTTATCGGAAGTGGCCCTCGACCCACCGGATCTTCTGGTCGTCGAGGCGTCCAGTTTCCAATTGCGCTTCATCGATCGCTTCCACCCTGCTGCCTCGGCGATTCTCAACGTTGCCCCCGATCACCTCGATTGGCATCGGAACATGGGCGAGTATGTCGCTGCCAAGCAGCGGATCTTCGAAAACCAGACAGGCGACGACATCGTCGTCTTCGATATCGATGATCCGGGAGCGGCGGCAGCAGTGAAAACGGCGACTGCCCGTCTCGTCCCGGTAAGCGGCAGGACGTTGCCGGCGGGGGGCGGCGGTGTCGACGGGGATGAGCTGGTCGTTGCCGGCATGCGCTACCCGCGTCCACCGCTCGATCGTGCCTACACGATGGATCTTGCTGCGGCCGGTGAGCTGGCGGCTCACATGGGCGCCACCCCGGCCGGTATCGGTGCGGTGATCGCTGAGTTCCGCCCGGGTGCGCATCGGCGTACCGTGGTGGGTAGCTGGGATGGGGTCACATGGGTCAACGACTCAAAGGCCACCAACCCCCACGCGGCCATCGCCTCGGTGGAGGCTTTCGACTCCGTCGTGCTCATTGCTGGTGGGCGCAACAAAGGGCTCGACCTCACGCCGATCGTCAAGCTGCCCGGGGTGCGGCGGGTGATCGGTATAGGGGAGGCAGCCTCAGAACTTGCGGCAGCGACCGAGCCCGAGCGGTTCGTGCCCGCCGCAAGCCTCGCCGCAGCGATTGCAGCTGCCGACACCATCGCCGAGCCCGGCGACACGGTGTTGCTCGCACCCGGCTGCGCCAGCTTTGACATGTTTGAGTCCTACGCGGCTCGTGGCAACGAATTCACCCGTCTCGTTCTGGCAGCAAAGGGGGACACGGATGGCAACTAGGGTCACGCCGATCAGTGAGGCGCGCTCGTTTGCGGCGAGACGCGAAGGTCGCTCCGGGCGCATCTCGGTGTTGTTGCTATTGCCGGTGATGGTCTTGTTGATCATCGGCCTTGGCGCTCTGCTGTCGGCGTCCTCAGTGCTTGCCATCCGCGAGGGATGGAGCAATCTCTACTACTTCAAGCGGCAGGCGATCTTTGCCGGCGTCGGTTTGGTGGCTCTCGTGGCCGGTGCGCGCATCCCGTACCGGTTCTACCAGAAGGCGGCACCGGCGTTGTTTGTGCTTGCCATGGGCGGCCTGCTGGCCACACTCGCCTTTGGAGACGTTCGCGGCGGGGCAAGACGCTGGATCGAACTAGGGCCGGTGACCCTGCAAGCTTCCGAATTCGCCAAGTTTGCAGTCGTCGCCATGCTTGCTGCCATCCTGACCAGGAAGGCCTCGTATCTGAACAGCTTCTGGCATGTGTTCTGGCCGGTGACACTCACGCTCGGCTCTGTCGGCATTTTGTTGATGAAGCAGCCCGACTACGGAACGACGATGCTGATTGCGGCATCTGCCTTCATGGTGCTGCTCGCTTCGAGCGCCAGGATTCGCGACCTGCTCGGACTGATGCTGCTCGGATCGGCGCTCGGGGGTGTGCTGGCGATCGCCGCCCCGTACCGGCTCGAGCGCCTCACCAGCTTCCTGGATCCCAACGTCGATGTGCTCGGTGTCGGCTACCACGCCCACCAGAGCTTGGTCGCTCTCGGGACCGGGGGCTGGTTCGGGGTCGGTCTCGGTGCCAGCCGGGCTCGCTGGTCGTTCCTTCCCAACGCACACTCCGACTTCATCTTCGCCATCATCGGTGAGGAGACCGGACTCGCCGGTGCGCTCGCCGTCATCGCTCTGTTCGTGGTAGTTGCGCTGGTTGGAGTCAACATCGCCTTGCGCTCGAAGGACGAGTTCGGGCGACTGATGGCGATAGGGTTGGTCTCATGGCTCATGTTCCAGGCCCTGGTGAACATCGGCGGCGTGATCAAGGTGCTCCCGATCACGGGTGTGCCGCTCCCGTTTGTCTCCGCGGGAGGTAGTGCCATGATCGCCAACCTGTTTGTTGTAGGTGTGCTCGTCAACATTGCCAGGCTATCGGGCAAAGCAAACCGAGCTGAGGGTGACCAGGCGTGACGTACGCCTTCGCAGCGGCCGGTACCGGTGGTCATGTCTTTCCCGCGCTTGCCGTCGCAGACACGTTGGTTGCCTCAGGCGTGGCACGGGATGAGATTGTTTTTTTTGGCGGCGATCGGATGGAATCCAGCACGATCCCGGCAGCAGGCTACTCATTCGTCCCCGTACAGCTGCGCGGACTGAAGCGGTCGCTCGACCCCAAGAACCTGGGGATCCCCAAGGTGGTCTGGGATGCGACACGGCAGATGTCCGCCGAGATGCGCAGCCGTGGCACCAGGGTATGCATCGTCTTCGGTGGCTACGTCTCGGTTCCCGCTGCGCTGGCGGCGCGGCGGGTAGGGGCGACGGTCTTCGTACAGGAGCAGAACGCAAGGCCCGGCCTGGCCAACCGATTCGTTGCCCGGATGGCGAAGCGGGTGTTCCTCGGATTTCCCGCGGCCGGTCGCCGGTTGAAGAGAGGTGAGGTCACCGGGAACCCGCTACGTCCGGAGTTCTCGGATTTCGACCGGGGGATGCTGCAATGGGAAGCCCGGCAGCGCTACCAGCTCAAGAAGCCCCTGCCGGTCCTCGGAGTGTTGGGAGGGAGCCTCGGCGCCAGAGTGCTCAACGAGGCAGTTGAGGCGCTTGCCATGTCCGTGGATGCCGACCATCTTTCCATCGTCCACTTGACCGGTAGGGAGCACTTCGACGAGATCGTCGAGATCGCTGATCGGTCTGATCTCGAATGGCGGCCTGTTGCCTTCGAGGATCGGATGGATTTGTTCTACGCCGTATCCGATCTGGTGCTATCACGGGGAGGGGCAATGACGATCAACGAACTGGCTGCCACGGGTACGCCTGCGGTTGTGGTTCCATTGGGCCTCGGCACCAACCAGGCGGCAAACACGCTGGAACTGGAGGCGGCCGGAGGTTTGGTGCAGATTCCACAGACTCAGATAGACCAGGTGTCGGTTGTGGTAGACCAATTGATCGTCGATCGGGTGCGCCGGGAAGCAATGAGCGCGGCCATGGCCGCCCACGGCCGCCCGGCTGCTGCCAGGTTGATCGCTGATGCGCTGCGAGAGGTTGCTGATGGCTGAACAGAGATCGCTCGAAGGCTTCAAACGGATACACATGGTGGGTGCGGCGGGTTCCGGGATGAGCGGTCTGGCGAAACTGCTCGCCGGTCTCGGCTATGAAGTGACGGGCTCGGACCTGAAGCCGAACCGGGTGCTTGATGCTCTCGAAGACATCGGCATCGAGACATGGGTCGGGCACCGCCCGGAGCGGATGGATGAACCGCAGCTCGTGGTCGCCTCCTCAGCGGTGCCGCGGCGGGATCCCGAGTTGGTTGCGGCGGAACGTAATGGGGCTGTGGTGTGGGAGCGGCCGGCACTCCTCGACGCCTTCACCTCACAGATGCCGGCAATCGGGATTAGTGGCACCCATGGGAAGACCACAACAACCGGGCTCACCGTTGCCGCACTACATGGCATCGGTCTCGATCCGACGTTCCTGGTCGGTGGCGAGCTAGTCACCGAGAACACGTTCGCCCACATCGGTGACGAGAATGTGTTCATTCTCGAGGCTGACGAGGCATTTGGGACGTTCAGGCACCTTCACCTGCGTGCCCTGCTCGTCACAAACATCGAGGCCGATCATCTCGACTACTACAAGACGGTGTACGCCCTCGAGGAGGCATTCGCTCTCGTTGCCAACAGAACCCGTGGGCCGGTGGTTGGCTGTATCGACGACCCGGGAGTGCAGCGTCTGGCACAGCGTGCAGACGTGATCACCTATGGGCAGAGCCCGGCGGCGCGCTGGCGGGTCGAGGAGATCGAGCACGGGATCGGCGAAGTGTCATTCCGGCTCGTCGGTCCGGATACGACAGTCGAGATCACCGTACCGCGCCCTGGGGTTCACATTGCCCTCAACGCGGCAGGGTCCGTGGCATTGCTTGCCGAGCTTGGCTACGACCCGCATGCTGCAGCTGCCGGAATCGGCACATTCGGCGGGGTGCGTCGCCGTTTCGAGACACGAGTACGCCTTGACGGGGTGACCGTTGTCGACGACTACGCCCATCACCCAACCGAGGTCGGCGCCACGATCAGCGCGGGCAGGCTCGGCGGTTGGCGGCGGGTGTGGGCTGTATTCCAGCCGCACCGCTACACGCGTACCGCCGCACTCGGCCCGGCCTTCGGGGAGCCGCTGGCGACGGCCGACAAGGTCATTGTCACCGAGATCTACTCGGCGGGGGAGGCCCCGCAACCGGGGGTGACGGGGAGGGTGGTGGCCGATGCCGTCACCGCAGCAGGTGGTGATGTGACTTACATCCCGTCTATCCATGACATAACGGCGACCTTGGTCCCGCAACTCGCTGAGGGTGATGTTGTCCTCCTGCTCGGCGCCGGTGACATCAACAGCATCGCAGATGACATCGCGGCGGCGCTGGGAGCCCGATCGTGACTCTCGAAGAGCTGGTCGGGGAGGGCGTCGTCGAGCGCGACCGCCCGCTCGGCCCGCTGACCACCTACAAGTTCGGAGGTCCTGCCTCCTGGTTCGCTGAAGTACAGGACGAGAGCCAGCTGATCAGGGTGCTCGATGCAGCCGGTCGCCTGCCGGTGTTGATACTGGGGCGGGGCTCCAACGTGGTGATCGCTGACTCGGGTTATCGCGGCGTGGTGATCAAGCTTGGCGGCGAGTTCACCGACGTCAGCATCGACGACGACATCATCGTCGCCGGAGCGGGCGTTTCGCTGCCCCGGTTGGCGAGGGCGTGCGCATCTGCGGGCCGGGGCGGCCTGGAGTTCTATGTCGGCATCCCCGGCTCTGTCGGCGGAGCAGTTGTGATGAACGCAGGGGGGCATGGATCTGACACCGCCGAGTGGCTAATCGAAGCACGTATCCTCGATTTGTTGACCAGTCGTACCACCTCCGAGGGCCCCGGGGCGCTCGACCTGTCGTATCGGCACAGCAGGCTCTCGGCCACCGATCTCGTCCTCGGCGCCACGTTTCGCACCGTGCCTCGAGACCGGGAAGAGGGTGAGCGTGTCATGCGAGAGATCACCGCGTGGCGTAAGGAGATGCAGCCCGGGGGCACTTACAACGCGGGGAGCGTATTCAAGAACCCGCCGGGTGACGCCGCCGGGAGGATCATCGATAGCTGCGGCCTCAAAGGCTTCGAGGTCGGTGCAGTCGCGGTCTCGCAGCGACACGCCAACTTCTTCGTCGCCGGTGACGGGGCGACCGCCGGCGATGTCTTTCACCTGGTAACAGAGGTCCAGCGTCTCGTGCGCGACCGTACCGGGATCCTGCTGGAACCCGAGATCAGGTTCATCGGTGACTTCGGTGGTGGGTTGTGAGCGAGGAGGTAGATCCGCGTCTGGCAAGACGTCGGCGTGAAGTACAGGAGGCAAGTGCCAGGCGCAGGCTCCGTTGGACCATCGGGATCCTCGTCACCGCGGTGCTGGTCGGTCTCGTCGTTGCCGTGTTCGAGTCGTCCTGGCTTGCGGTCTCGTCCATCCGGATCGAGGGTGCAGACCGCGCCGATGTCGCTGGGATTCTCCGATCGGAGGGGATCGAGGACGGGATCCCGATCGTATCGGTCAGGACCGGCACGATTGCGGAGCGTCTCCGTGAGGATCCCTGGATAGCCGAAGCGCAGGTGCGGGTGGTTTGGCCACGATCGATTGAGGTATTTGTGGTTGAGTACATTCCGATTGCCCGGGTCAAGAGCGGTGCAACCTGGTTGGTGTGCTCGTCCCAGGGTGAGGTGCTGGCGCGCGGGCAACGTCTGGTCGAGCCCTTCGTTGACATCGAGGCTGGCGATCTGCAACCCGGAGAAGTCGCAGGTGATCCCGATATTGCCGGGGCCCTCGAGTTCGTTGCGGCGCTTCCGGTTGAGCTCAAAGATGGTCTCGTCGTTCGCAAGAGCGGTGCGGACTTGATGGCGACGGTTTCCGGGCATGAGGTGAACCTGGGTGCGACCACCGACATGGCGCAGAAGGCAGTCACCCTGGCCGTGCTGCTCGAGCAGCAGATACCGGAGGGATCGTCGATCAACCTGGTTTCCCCGCTCCGGCCGGCAGTCAGCAACCCTGAAGCTGTGGTTGAGGGTTCCCAGGATGTTACTACTCAAACGACGGACTCAGGCTAAGGTTCAGGTTGAGATAGGAGCTTGGAGATGGTGACCGAAGGAACAAACCCGCAAAACTACCTCGCAGTGATAAAGGTGATTGGTGTTGGCGGGGGCGGCGTCAACGCAGTCAACCGCATGATCGACGCCGGGATCAGGGGCGTTGAGTTCGTTGCGATAAACACCGACGCTCAGGCTCTGCTCATGTCCGATGCGGACGTGAAACTGGACATCGGTCGAGATTCGACACGTGGCCTTGGAGCCGGAGCAGACCCCGACATCGGGAGGCAGTCTGCGGAAGAGCACCGCGAAGAAATCGAAGATGCGCTCCTGGGTGCGGACATGGTCTTCATCACGGCCGGTGAAGGTGGTGGCACCGGGACAGGCGGCGCCCCGGTCGTTGCCGAGATCGCAAAAGAAATCGGTGCGTTGACCGTTGGCGTTGTGACCCGCCCCTTTGGTTTCGAGGGACGCCGTCGCTCGGTCCAGGCCGAGCAAGGTATCCAAACCTTGAAAGATGCCGTCGACACTCTCATCATCATTCCCAACGAGCGGTTGCTCGAGATCGCCGATGAACGGACAGGTGTGCTCGAGGCGTTCGGAATGGCCGATCTGGTTCTTTCGAGCGGTGTCCGTGGTATCACCGACCTGATCACCACACCGGGGTTGATCAACGTCGACTTTGCAGACGTCAAGACAGTGATGGCGGATGCCGGGTCTGCTGTGATGGGGATCGGGGCATCCACCGGGGAGAATCGGGCGAGTCAGGCGGCCGACAAGGCAATCAGCTCTCCGCTGCTGGAGACATCAATGGAGGGTGCCCGCGGCGTGCTGCTGTCCATCGCAGGCCCTGAAGACATGACACTTCACGAGATCTCAACTGCGGCGAGCATCATTGCCGAGCATTGTGACACCGACGCGAACATCATCTTTGGTGCCGTAGTGGACGACGCGATGGGAAATGAGATGAAGGTCACCGTTATCGCGGCCGGTTTTGACAGGGACCGCCGGATGACAACCCGCTCCAGCTACACGGACTTCTCTCCGCGCGCTCCCCGCGAAGAACCGGTGGACGATCTCGACATTCCCGGTTTCGTCAGCGAATGATCCGGCCGCCGGGTTTCGCCGGGACTGCGTTCGGTAATGCAGCGACAGGCGATCTGAGACGAGACCCCGCGGCGCGTGCCCTGGTGGCTGCGAAGCTGGGCATCCCGCCGGATTGGGCCTACGTCAATCAGGTGCACGGTGCCACCGTTCATGAAGCTACGCATGCGGGGTCGCTCGGTGATGGCGATGCAATCGTTGCCTATCGGTTTGGGCTTCCCATCATGGTTGCCACCGCCGATTGTGTCCCCATCGTGCTCGAGGCCGACGGTGCCGTAGCCGTAGTGCACGCTGGCTGGCGGGGTGCGATTGCCGGGGTGCTCCCCGCAGCCATTGCCACCATGCGACGTGCCGGGCATGCTCCGCTCCGGGCCGCCATAGGCCCCGCCATCGGGCCCTGCTGCTACGAGGTTGGTCCCGAGGTGGCGAGCTGTTTCCCCGGATTCACGAGGGAGACGACCTGGGGAGCTGAGAGCGTAGACATTCCGGGGTTTCTGGCGGGGCAGCTCGGAGACCTAGACGATGTCTGGCAGGCCGGGGAATGCACATACACTTCGTCACGTCTCAACTCCTGACAGGCGCGACGCTACACAGGAAAGGCAGGTGACGGTGGCATGGTTACCCGGGAGCTAGTGCGTGTCCGTGGGCTGATCGCTGCCGCAGCGGGACGAGTCGGCAGAGATCCGGAAGATGTGACCCTGGTGGCTGTATCGAAGGGCAACAGCGTCACCGCCATCATGGAGGCATACGAGACGGGTCAGCGCGACTTCGGTGAGAATCGAGCTGCTGAGCTGGAGGAGAAGGCAGCCGAGCTCCCCGGGGACATCCGTTGGCACTTCATAGGTTCCCTGCAAAGACGACAGGTCAAAACGGCGCGACCCCATACCTACATGTTGCACTCTCTGGATCGCGCCCAGCCTCATCCATACCTGGGCCGCCGAGAGCGATCCACCGCCTGCCCTCCTTCAGGTGAACATCGCCGCTGAGCCACAAAAGCACGGGGCAGCACCTGCAGAGGTGAGGTCGTTGCTTGTTGAGGCAGCAGCAGCGGGGATCGACTGTGTAGGTTTGATGACGATGCCGCCCCTGGTGGCTGATCCTGAAGACAACCGGAAATGGTTTCGTGACCTGGTGACACTGAGGGATGGGCTGCTGGCGGATTTTCCGGGATTGATCCACTTATCTATGGGAATGACGGATGATTATGAGGTGGCAATCGAGGAAGGTGCCACAATGATTCGCGTGGGACGGGCTATCTTTGGTGAACCCGGTCCACCGGCAAGGATTGATTGAGGGACAAATGGCATCACTCTGGCAGAAAACGATGTTTTATCTGGGCCTCGTCGATGACGATGAGATCGAGGCCGCCGAGACGGCTGCAGAGGATTCCCAGCAGCGCGGAGTGCGCACGGTCGAGGCATCGTCACCGTCGCGGCGAGATCGCCCGGAACGCATTGGGCGTGCCACGGGCTCGGTGGCGGGCCGGAGGATCGAGCCGCCGGCCCCGATGCGCAGGCGGGTCTCGGAGAATGCCGACCACGCCGAAGCGGGGGTGCTCGTCACGAGTGGTCGTACCACCAAGCCACCGCGCTCCATGGACAGGACCCAGGCGCGCAATACATCCGAAACGGCGGTCGTCGAGGCCAGAACGTTGTCGGATGCACAGACGCTGGCCGACTACATCAGAGAGGGCAGGCCCGTTGTGCTCGACCTCAGGGAGACCGAGTCGGCAATGGTGAGACGCCTCGTCGATTTTTCAAGTGGTCTCACCTACGCGCTCGATGGGCGCATGGCGAAGATCGCCACGGGTGTGATCCTGGTCACTCCGGAGGGCGCAACCGTTGGCGTCGAGGAGCGACGCCGGCTTGCATCGCTCGGGCTCTATGACACCACGCTGGCACACGACTGATGGGACGCGCCGTCTGTTGGCTGCTCAATCTGGCGACGCTCGGCGTGCTTGCGTGGGTGATCCTGAGCTACGTCGTGAATTTCGGCAGGCTCCCGTGGGGACATCCGATCCGCAAGATATATGACGCAATGTCGAATGTCATCAACCCGATCCTGGTGCCGATCAGCCGCATATTGCCGCCGGTCCGGGTAGGAGGAATGGGACTTGACCTCTCGCCCATGGTGCTGTTCTTTGCGATCATCATTCTCACCAACATCATGTGTTGATGGCGGGAACAACCTAGAGGGGATCACCGCGCTGACCAGATGTAGGTTGTTGAATGCGGCGATGAGCCCGAACTCGACAGGTTCGGCACATCCATCATCCACACTGCGGCCCGGTAGCGAGTACGATCCGCCTGTGGATATTTCGAGCGAACATGCAAAGGCTCCGGACGTACCGCCGACCGGCCGGGAGCAAGGCGACGATCTGAGCGCAGCGCAACGCGCCCGACATCAGGCTGTCGAGCTCGCCGAGCGGATGTTGCGTGAGGTGATGGGAGCCAAGGGTGACGACGTTGCCGGTCTTGCCACCTGGCAGGAGGCCGCGATGCTCAGGGCCATCGCCGAGGAGGAACGCGCCTTTGCAGGTGAAGAAGCGCGGCGGATGGTTGGCACCGCTGAGGCCGAGCGTGAAGAGGTCAGGGCCGGCTACGAAGCTGAGCGCCGTCAGTCACGAGCAGATCTGCAGCGGGAGCTCGAGGCATCGCGCGACGCTGCCGTCGCCGAGGCAGAGGGTCTCATCTCAGCTGCAAGGCAAGAGGCCGAGGAGATCGTACGCCGGGCTGTTGAGAAGGCAGACGAGACACAGGGAGTTGCCGCAGCGGAGACACAGCGTCTCGAGCGCCGCCTGGCGGTGTTACATACGGCGCTAGCCGACGCCGAGCAGCGCTTCCGTCGGTTGGCGGCAACCGCAGCCAACGACGTGGGGACGATGCAGGCCCTCATCGATGAGGATGCCGCTGCCAGGACTTTCCCCGAGCCGCCGGTGCCGCCGCCTCCGCCCGCCCGCCCCGAGCTCTACCTCGCGGCGGTCGATCTCACCGAACGAGCGATGCGCGGGGTCGATGCAGAACCGGCAGCTGATGGCGAGGAAGCCGGAGCGGAAACCGGTTCGGGCTTCGTCACCAGGGACCCGGACGTCGGGTTCTACCAGCGCCGTCTCGCCGGCTTGCGCGACCGGCTGGAGAAGAGCGGTCACACCCCCGAATAGGGAAGAGCGGTCACACCCCCGAATAGGGGTGTGCCGAAGCGTTCCCCCGCTAGGCCCTTTCCACCGTCACCGAGATCGTCGCCTCGTTGATGTCGATGTTGCGCTGCTGCGGCTCATCGGAGCGACTTACTCTCGTCGCCAGCAACTCACCTGCGATCAAATCGCCGTGGCTACTCATCGCTGCTGCGATGGTGTCGTCATCGGACTGCCATGCCAGCGTGATCCGGTCGCTCACCTCGAGCCCCTGGTCACGACGGATGCCCTGTACCGCTGAGATGATCTCGCGGGCGGTGCCCTCCACGGCGAGCTCCGGGGTCACCGTGACGTCAAGGGCCACCGAGAGTGGGGCCATCTGCTGCAACGACCAACCCGGCACGAGGATCGCGGTGGACGATGATGTCATCCACGCCGATCTCGTTTCCACCCAGCTCTACGGTATTGCCGTCGAGGATCGCCGAGATCGGTCTCATGCGGCAAGCTCTGCGATCGCAGCAGCGACCGCTTTGGTAGCAGCACCGAGACGAGGGCCGAGCAGTTTGAAGTTGGCCTGTGCCGAGAGATGCACGAGGTGATCCTCGACCGCCTCGATACCAATCGACGCCCACGTTGAGCTCCTCGGCGATGAGGTCCCGATGGGAGGTGACGGCGGCGACGACATCCGGATCCCTGCTCACGACGGTCAACGTCGTTAGCGGCTGGCGAACCTTCACCTCGTGACGCTTGCGGAGACCGTGACCCAGATTGACGATGCTGCGCACAGTGGCCATCTGGTCCTCGAGCTCTGAGTCGATACGTCGCCTCATCCGCATGTGGATAGTCGGTGTGATGCACGCTCTCGTGTGCTTCCGAATCGTGGTCACGCACCAGCCGTTGGTACAGCTCCTCGGAGATGAATGGCAGCACCGGGGCGGCTACCTGGGCGAAGGTCACCAGCACCTGGTACAGCGTGGCGAAGGCAGCAAGCTTGTCCTGGTCGTCGTCAACACCACGCTGTGACCAGAAACGTCTCCGGGAGCGGCGGATATACCAGTTGGTTAGGTCGTCGATGAATCCGAGGATCGGAGGGATGACGTTGTAGAGGCGGTACTCCTCCATCTCCCGGTTGACGCGGGCGATGAGGCTCTGCAGCACCGAGAGGATCCAACGGTCGATCTCGGCGCCTCTGCTCGAGCGGTGCCGCCGATTCCAGGTCGGCGAGAGTGATGCCATCCGCCTCGGCGTATGTGGTGAAGAACGAGTAGGCGTTCCAGAATGGCAACAGCACCGTACGCACCACCTCTCGCACTCCGTTCTCGGAGAACCGCAGCGGGTCGGCTCGCACCACCGGTGAGTTGATCAGATAGGCCCGCAGCGCGTCTGCCCCGAATTCATCGAGCACATGGCTGGGATCCGGGTAGTTTTTGAGGCTCTTGGACATCTTGCGCCCGTCCTCGGCGAGGATCATCCCGGTGACGATGCAGTTCTGAAATGGGGCCTCGTCGAAGAGAGCCGTCCCGAGCACGACCAGCGTGTAGAACCAGCCGCGGGTCTGGTCGAGACCCTCTGCGATGAAGTTGGCCGGATAGCGCCGTGCTGGAATCGTTCCTCGTTCTCGAACGGATAGTGGATCTGAGCGTACGGCATCGAGCCCGACTCGAACCAGCAGTCGAGCACTTCCGGGTATCGCGTCACCATCGTTCCCTCGCAATTCGGAGCAGGAGAGGGTGACCTCGTCGACAAAGTGCTTGTGAAGGTCCTCGACCCACACTCCGGAGAGCTCCTCGAGCTCCTTGCGGGAGCCAACACAGATCTCGCTCCTGGCAGCTCTCGCATTCCCAGACAGGGATGCAGCTTCCCCAGTACCGGTTGCGGCTGATTGCCCAGTCCCTCGCACCTTCGAGCCAGTTGCCGAACCGCTTCTCACCGACGGCCTCCGGCACCCAGTGGACGTTCTCGTTGACCGCGACCATACGATCCCGGAACGACTCGACATTGACGAACCAGGTGGGAATCGCCTTGTAGATCAGCGGGGTGCCGGTGCGCCAGCAAAATGGGTAGGAATGTCTGATCTGCTCGTGACGGACGATCAGCTGTCGGTCCTTGAGAATCCGGATGAGAGTGGCGTCGGCTTCCTTGACGTTCTTTCCTGCGACTTCGGGGACTTCATCGGTGAAGCGTGCTTCGGCGTCGACCGGGTCGACCATGATGTCGATGCCGGCATCATTCAACGCAAAGAAGTCGGCCTCGCCGTATGCGGGCGCCATGTGCACCAGGCCGGTGCCTTCATCGACGGTGACGTCTGTCGCTCTCGATGACCCGGAAGGCTCCGTGATCTCGTTCCTCCCCGAAGTAGTCGAACGGAGGCCGGTACCCGACGCCGACCAGCTCGCTTCCTTGGACCCGGTCGAGGATCTCACCTTCTTCGCCGAAATACTTGTCGATCAGGTCGGTTCGCCAGCCAGTAGATGCCGGTGAGACCACCGATCGACCCGGCAACCCGTGCGTACTCGATCTCGGCGCCGGCCGCGACCGCCAGATTCCCCGGCAGCGTCCACGGTGTCGTGGTCCAGATGAGCAGATAGTCGCCGTCCTGAACGGGGCCGCGGCCTGCGACGATCTGGAAGCGAGCGGTTATCGCAGGATCGTCGACATCGCGGTAATCCAGGTTCGCCTCAAAGTTGGAAAGCGGGGTGGTTGCGCCGAAGGAATAGGGAAGGACCTTGAAGTCTTTGTAGATAAGACCCTTGTCCCACAGCGCTTTGAATACCCACCAGACGCTCTCCATGAAGTCGACGTCCATGGTCTTGTAGTCGTTTTCGAAATCGACCCATCGCCCGATCCGATTGGTGATGATCTCCCACTCGTCGGTCGTTGCCTGCACCATCGCCCGGCAAGCTTCGTTGAACGTACCGACTCCATACTCGAGGATCTGTCGCGGCCCGGAAACACCGAGCTGCTTTTCGACCTCCATCTCGACGGGGAGGCCGTGGACATCCCAGCCAAATCGTCGTTCCACGCTGAAGCCACGCATGGTCCAATACCGCGGGACGATGTCCTTGACGACGCCCTGGAGGATGTGACCGTAGTGCGGGCTGCCGGTGGCGAAAGGAGGGCCGTCGTAGAAGGTGTACTCGGCATTGGCAGGGCGCAGAGACACGACTTCTTGAAGGCGTCGGTCTGCTTCCAATACTCGAGGATGCGGGCATCGAGCGTGGGGAGGTCGAGCTGAGCAGAGGCGCGCCTGAAATCGCCGGCTTCGCAACCGGTTCGTTGTGTGAGCTCATCGCCGGTCCTTTGGTGAAGATGATTTGTCCTTCACCGGGACGGGATTCCCGCGGTACCACCCGGTTTGCCGGATACCCCGGCCACTCACTTGCCCCGTTTCGGAGGGTATCCGGCGAGTTCTACCTCCGGGCGGGAGCCCGGTCTCTTCTCGCAGCTCGGAGGTGATGAGCCCGGTATGGAGCGATGCCGGGCTCACACCGTCCCCGGCTCGCTTACCCGCCTTATTCCGCCAGGCGTCCTCGTCGTCGCTTGTGCGTTGGGATAGTACACGTCCCGCGACCCGGTGAGAACCATCGGCGGATTTCATCTGGCTTAACTCGAGCCGATCCTCGCCGACAAATGAGGGAAGCGAAACCGACGGCGGACAGGTGTGCGATGACTCACGTTCTTTTTGTTGACGATGACGAGCGGGTTCTTCGTGGAATCCGCCGAACGATGCGGACGACCCATCCCGACTGGGACATGTCGTTCGCCGGAGATAGTGAGGAGGCCCTCGAGCAGCTCGAAAAGACCGGTGCCGATGTCATCGTGAGCGACGCTCAGATGCCAGGCGTCGACGGTCTGGCGCTGCTGCAACTGGTGCGAATGCGCTATCCGGAGACAGCCAGGATCATGCTCACCGGTCAGGTCAAGAAGGAGCAGACCTACGAGGCGGTTGGGCTCGTACACCAGTTCCTCGCCAAGCCGGTGCCACCCACTGAGCTGCAAGCTGCGATCGATCGGGCGTTACATCTCGGGCGCTGCTCGACAACCACACTCTGCGAAGCGTTGTTTCCCGGATGCGTGCTCTGCCCAGCCAGCCCGACGTATATACCCGGCTGATGCGTGCGGTCCGGTCCGAGGATGTCGGATTGGACGAGATCGCTTCCATCGTCGAGGAGAACCCCAGCGTTGCCGCACGCGTCCTGCAACTCGTCAACTCCGCCTTCTTCGGCCTGCCCCGCCCCACCGCAAGCATCAAGGAGGCAGTGGTCTTCATCGGCACCAAGACGCTGCGCACCCTGGTGCTGAGCGTCGAGGCATTCCGCGACCTGGAGCTTGGCTCTGCGGCCAACGGACTGAATCCCGACGCCCTCCAGGAGCACGCCGTCACCACCGCCAGGATCGCCGCTGAGATTGTTCAGCGCCGAGGACAAAGAGGTCGCATACTCGGCAGGTCTGCTGCACAGCATCGGCGTCCTGGTGCTGGCATCGCAGTTGTCGGAGGAATGGGAGAGGATCGTCTCGGAGGCCCGCGAGAGCCAGCGCAGCTTGCTGGACGTCGAGCGCCTCGTGCTCGGCGTGGACCACGGTCAGATCGCCGCGGCCCTGCTCAGCCTGTGGGGACTTCCTCACGACGTGATCGAGGCAGTGGCACAACATCTGAATCCGGCTCCGGTTGCCGGATTCGGCGGCAAACTGGTCGGCGTCACTCACGTCGCTTCCCGCCTCGCCGACGAGACATGCGCACCGTACCTGGCCGGTGTCGTCTCCACCCCGATCGATCGTGACTACCTGGTCGCAGATGGCTCCGACTCATCTCTCGACGACTGGCGGTACCTCGCCGAGCAGATAGGCGAAGAGAGCACCCGGTGAAACCCCGTGTCATCTGTGTCGATGATGAGCTGCGAGTCCTCAAAGGGCTCCGGCGGCGCCTCGGGCGTGACTTCGATCTGACGCTTGCTGAGAGTGGGGCGGAGGCCCTGGAGATAATGCGATCGTCGGTTCCTTTCGATGTGATCGTCTCTGACATGCGGATGCCGGTGATGAACGGGGCTCAGCTGTTGGCGACCGTGCGGGAGGAGTTTCCGGATTCCGTCCGGGTGTTGCTCACCGGCCAGTCCGATCTGAACGATGCGATCGCCGCAGTCAACGACGGTCGTATCTTCCGGTTCCTGAGCAAGCCGTGCCCGCCTGAGATCCTGGGCCCTGCGCTCGAGGAAGCAGTAGAGCACAACCGGTTGATCCGATCCGAGCGTCAGCTGCTGGACGAGACAATCCAGGGCAGCGTTGCGCTCCTCACCGAGATAGTCGCCATTCGTGATCCGGCTGCCGCCGACAGGGGCACCCGGCTCATGAAGCACGTGGGTGCGGTTGCCCGTAGTCTCGGCATAACTCATCCCTGGGACATCGAGGTCGCGGCGACTCTGTCCGAGATCGGTTACGCGCTGACTCCCAAGCGACGTTGTCGACCGGTGGCGTGCTGGGATGCAGCTGACCGACAACGAACGTCAGCTCATCGACCGCCAACCGACGATCGTCCGGGACCTAATCGGGAAGATCCCGAGGCTCGAGACGGTCGCCGAGATCGTTGGTGGCATGGCTCACGGTGCCCGTCCCTCGTCCAATGCCCACATCCGCGTTGGGCTCGATCTCGTCCGGGCTGCGACCGCATACGATCGGTATCTGAGAAGCGGGCTCAAGGAGGGTGCTGCAGCGCAGAAAATGAGAGCCGATCTCGGCGATCTCCCTGAGGAGATCCTCGCCGGTTTCGAGCAGCTCGCCGTTGCCGCAGGCGGCTACGTCGTGAGATCGATCAGGGCTGAGGATCTCGTCTCAGGATTGCGGCTCGCCGAGGATCTCTATACAAATGACAATCGTCTGCTGTTGACCGCCGGCGCTGAGATCACTCACACCGCCCGCACCAGAATCGCACAGTACGCCGACCATGTCGGTATCCGAGAGCCGATCAAGGTTCGGATCGCGAGATAGCCCTCAGGCATCGAAGGAACTGCATCGCTCACCATCTGGGGAATCATGCCAAGCCCTAATCATGTGAGTCGACGGGCCGACCGGATCATCGCTTCCCCGAGTCGGACGAGACAATGACAGCGTCACATCCCAACATCGGTAGAACGAGCGGTGAGACACGCTTGGTGTTGGAGCACGCACCCGTTGCCACCTGGTTGGAGGATTGGAGCGCAGTGGCACACCACTGCGAAGAGCTCGGTATCAGCGGGGTGGACTTGCGGGCGCGGCTGGATGAAGACGAGCAGCTGTTGCGGGAACTCATCGAGGAGGTGGTTGTTCTCGACGTCAACGGGAAGGCGGTCGACTTCGCCGGAGCAAGCGGGGCGTCCGATCTAATCGGGGAATTACCAACTCAGCTGTTTGCGGCAGGGCCGCTTGGCGTCTTCATCGATCAAATCATGGCGGTCGCAGAGCACCGCACCGAACTGGTCTGCGACGTGAGCGGGCTGAGTATGGACGGATCGGGGATCGACTTCCGCCTCCACTGGGCAGCTCCGCTATTGCGGGATACACCCGATTACTCGAACGTGATCGTGATGATGGTCGACACGCGAGCCCACAAGGTCGCCGAGCGCGAGATGTTCAAGCTGATCGACGACATGGGCGAGCATCTCGATGCGGAGCAACGCATTCACGACCACGTTCGTCGGCTGGAGTCGCTGATCGACATGGGTCGGAGCCTGGCCTCGACATTCGACAGGGATGAACAGCTGGAGCTGGTGGTCACGATTGCCCAGCAGGTGATTGGTGCTGAGGACGCTGTTATTCATCTGTTCGACCAGGAGCGAGAAGAGGTGCTTGCGGTCGCCGGGAGCGGGCTTCCCCAGGGTGTGCTCGGTTCCTGCCCGTATCGCGAGGTGATGGACGGGCTATGTGGCTGGATGGCACGGACGAGAGAAGCGACGATAGTCGCCGACCTGACGAACGATGATCGGATCGGTCTAGGGCATGAGTGCGTCGGCCTCCACCGAATTGGCACGGCGGCCGCAGGTGCGCCGATCATCCTCGACGGCGAAGTGGTAGGGAGCCTGGTCGTGGTGAGTGCACAAGGCTCAGAGTTCAACGAGATGGATCTGTCGCTCGTTCGCATGACAGCTGCACAGACCGCAGTGGGGCTCCACAACGCAGAGCTCTACGAAAGGGTGAGTCGAAGTAGAGACGAGGCCCACCGGGCCCATCGGGAGCTGAAGGACGCCCAGATACAGCTGCTGCAGGCACAGAAACTCGAGGCGATCGGGTCGCTTGCTGCCGGTATCGCACACGAGATCAACACGCCCATCCAGTTCATCCTCGACAACGTCTCGTTCATCGAGGACGCCATAGGCCCGCTCGCCGAGTCCATCCACGCCTGCTCGGAGCTTGTTGCCGCGATACAGGGGAGCCCCGACGTCGCCGAGCACGTAGCCAGGATCGAGGGAGTCTGGACGGAGAAGGACTGTTGGTATCTGCTCGAGGAGATGCCCGATGCAGTTGCCGAGACCATGGAGGGCGCCAGGCGGGTTGCCGAGATCGTCAGAGCGATGAAGGACTTCGCCCATCCGGGCTCGGAGGAGAAGCACCTCGTAGATATCAACCGTCTGGTTCGGACTACGGTCGAGGTTTCCCGCAACGAGTGGAAATACACTGCGGAATTGACGCTCGATCTGGACGATGAGCTACCTGAGATCATGGCTCATGCTGGTCCGCTGGGACAGGCATTGTTGATCATGATCGTCAATGGCGCCCAGGCGCTGGAGCAGCAGGGTGCGGGTGGCGGAGCGGAGAAGGGTACGATCCGTATCTCCACGGCGCTCACGCAAGGGATCGTTGAGATACGCGTGGCCGATGACGGGCCCGGCATCCCACCCGAGATATTGGACCGGATTTTCGACCCGTTCTTCACCACCAAGGAAGTAGGGAAGGGGACGGGGCAGGGGCTATCGATTGCTCATTCGGTTGTCGTCGACAAGCATGGCGGGGAGATAGTGGTCGAGGACGGGAGACCGGGAGCTGTTTTTGTCGTCCGGCTACCGGTGAGCGATGAGCACTGACCACATGCCTAAAGAAACCACAACCGGCGTCGACAGAGATTCGACCGGGCGCACCGATGGCGCAACTAGCTCACCTTTGCACCGGCGGACAACACAGGTCGGCGAAAGAGAGACGAATGCTGCCGCTACGAAGCGATCCGCGGTGGATTGCGCTCGTCGAGCAGCCGGACGTCCACGGTTGTCACTTCCTGGCACTCAAGATACTGATGCAGCGGGTTGCACTGCGTGCCAGGCACGGCATGACGACCGATGAACGTGATGCTGTCATCGACGAGGTTTGCGGGTTCTTCGAGAAGAACCAGAGCCTGCTTTCGCATGACATCGCAACGCTGTTCGGAGACAGTGTGACCGCGGAAGGAAAGAGATGACAGCCGCGCTCTTGACCGTCGCCGAAACGGCGCAGCGCATCATCGCCGGTGAGAAGATGCTGCTCGCCGGTGACCGGGCGCTTCTTTCCCCGTTGCCGGCAGGCGCGTGGATCGGGGGGACGATCCCGTACTTCATGACACCAGACGGAGGACGTGTCACCAGAGACCTCATCTATGCCGACACCTTGCCCGGTCTGGTGGAAAGGGTCAGGGTGACGAGCTATGGGGTCGACGATCTGGCGCAGTTGCCAACGGACGGATTCGCCAATGGCTTCTCTGTGGTCATATTGCCGGCAGGAAGCGACGTCCATTCGCGGTACGCGGCGGAGGCGCCGGAATACCCCCACTTGTTCGATCGCCCCGTTGTCGGCTGGGTATCCGGTATGCATCTGGATGATCTCCACACGGGGACACCATTGGTATTCGCAGGCGACGGCGATGCAGCTTCCTCATCGGTTGCAGTTGCCCTACACGCCGAGCTGCCCGATGGGATCTTGGCATCGGCCAATATCGTCAACCTGTTCAGCCAGGGAGATGGTCCAATCCTGACCTTCGGCGGGACCGGGTTTGAGCAACGCACCGTCAACGTGGACGGTGTTTCACACCCGTTCGCCGACTATCTCGCCGGGATCGAGCACGATCCGCGGCTGCCGCTGGTTGCCGACTACTTCGGAGCCATGGTGAACGTGGCCTTTCAGAGCGTCCCCGACGGCGACGAGCCCGTCTCGCTGTATGCACCGGTATTCGAGGGTGTGGAGTACAGACTCGCTGCCCCGGTCGGCGACTATGTCTCCAAGTTTGCGTCCCACGTGCCTGTTGGATCGAAGTCACCGGTGTTCTCGTGCAATTGCATTCTGAACTTCGTCTACTCGGAGTTGGAGGGGAAGACCACAGGTGACATGTTTGGGCCGATGACGTTTGGCGAAGTGGCCTATCAGCTGCTCAACCAGACTCTGGTCTATCTGACGATTCACGACCAGCGGGGCACGTCGCTCGCCACCGGTTGATACTCCTCGATGATCTAGCCTTGCTCCATGTCTGCTGAGGAGATGGTCACCAGCTATCCGGGCGGTTCCATGTTGACCGTCTGGGTCGTTCCGGGTGCCAGGAGGAACGAGATTGTCGGCTTCTATGCGGGGGCGTTGCGTGTCCGGGTGACGGCCCCACCGGAAAAGGGCCGAGCCAACAAAGCGGTGATTGCGCTCCTCGAGGATGCGTTGCACTGTCGCCTCCGCCTCGCCGGCGGTGCCGGCTCCCGGCGCAAGCGGCTCGTGGCGGCAGGAGTCAGCCCGGAAGACCTGATTTCCCGGCTCGGCAATGTCGGGAATTGACCACTCGGTGTGGGTTCCTGTTATCGTCCCGGTTCGCAAAGGAGGTCTTCTTGTCGCGAGATCTGGCCAAGTCCACTCTGGAACGGCTGCGTAGCAAGCTCGACGAGGAGGAGACGCGTCTGCTCGAGATCGTCGACGAGTACGACAAAGTCTTCTCCGAGGCAAACCTGGGGTCCAACAGCGCCGAGCACAGCGCCGACCCGCTGAGCGCCGACGGTGGCTCTCTTGCGTTCGAGTTGGAGATGGATCTCTCCGTTTTGGAGAACGCCAAAGCGTTGCTCGAGAAGGTACGTGCTGCCAAGCTCCGGATGGACAAAGGAACCTACGGCATCTGCCTCGTCAGTGGAAAATCAATTCCGGTCGAGCGCCTCGAGGCGCTTCCATACGCCACAACCTGCGTGGAGTACGCCGACCAGGCGTGAACGCCTGCCGGGTCGGCTATGTCCTTCTTCACACAGAGGCTGGCGCAGGAGAAAGCGTATCGGCTCGCCCTGGTCACTGCCGGGATCGTTCTTGCTCTTGATCAGCTGAGCAAGAACTGGGCGCGCGAAACCTTTGCCGGGGGCTACACGCCGATCATCGGTAGCTGGCTGAGGTTCACCTACACCAGGAATCCCGGTGCGGCCTTCTCCAGCTTCACGGATTCGGGTCGGGTCATCGGGATCGTCGGGATTGGTGTGGTGGCGTTCCTCCTCTACGTGCTAGGTAAGTCCAGCCGAAGGATCGAGGTCGTTGCAATCGGGTTGATTCTCGGTGGTGCACTGGGCAATCTCACCGATCGGATCTTTCGGGGGCCCGGTCTGCTCGACGGTGCCGTTGTCGACTGGATCGACTGGTGGTTCATCCCGACTTTCAACATCGCAGACGCCGCGCTCAATGTGGGTGTTGCCCTCCTGTTGCTGGCGCTGCTCCTTGGCGGAGGTTCTCGTGAGTGAGCGGGCGATGGTGATCGTCAGCGAGGAGCTCGATGGCGTGCGTCTCGACCGTACCCTTGCGGTGCTCGCCGGGATCAGTCGGTCGGCGGCTAAGTATGCGATTGCATCGGGCGAGGTGCTCGTTGCGGGTGTACCCGCCGACAAGAGCACGGTTCCACATACCGGTGACGAGATCGACTATGCCATCCCGGATGCTGAGGATGAGTTCGTCCCTGAGCCGGTTAGGTTCGACGTTGCTCTCGAGCTCGACGATGTGCTCGTCATCGACAAGCCGGCGGGCGTCGTGGTCCATCCGGGCTCGGGCAACCAGCGGGGAACGCTGGCGCACGGCCTCGCCCACAGGTTTGCCGAGCTTGCTGTGCTTGGCGAGAGTCATCGCTGGGGCCTGGTCCACCGGCTGGACCGGGATACCTCGGGGCTGCTGCTCGTTGCCAGGACTGCCGCTATGCACGAGTACCTCCAGGAGGAGTTGAGACACCGTCGCGTTGGGCGCACCTACCGAGCTGTGATTGATGGCCACCTCAATGCTGCCACGGGAACAATCGAGGCACCGATCGGCCGTGATCCGCTGCGTCCGACGAGGATGGCAGTTCTGGTGGACGGGAGACCGGCCCGCACCCACTATCGGCGGGTCGCCGTGTGGGACCACTGCACACTGGTCGAAGTCGAGTTGGATACCGGCCGAACCCACCAAATCCGCGTCCACTTTGCCTCGATCGGTCACGGCATCATCGGAGATCCGACATATGGTTCCGGAGAAGTGGTGCTTGGTGACCCCGGTCGGGTTTGGCTCCACGCCGCCCGGTTGCGCTTCACTCTGCCCGATGGCGCCTCATATGAGGTCGAGTCGCGGCTTCCAGCCGACCTGCAGAGTTCGTTGGCGGCCCTTGGTGCCCCGCAAGCCGACTAGTGCCGCCAGGCTCGACATGTCGCGGGGACAGCTGGGTAGTCTTGCACTTGTCCGCAGCCCCCTAGATAGGTTGTGATGTCCGGTCACTATGAGCGACTGTCCTATTTGGACAGCTCATTCCTTGCGCTCGAGTCGCGTGCGACACACATGCACGTCGGCGCCATAGCACTGTTCGACGCGACACCGTTGCGCACAAAGGACGGGGGAATCGACAAGGATCGGATCCGGCGGCTCATTGAGTCGAAACTCGACCTGATCCCTCGCTACCGGCAACGGCTGGCATGGGTTCCCCTCGAAGACCATCCGGTGTGGGTGGATGACGAGCATTTCAACCTCGATTACCACGTGCGCCACTACTGCCTGCCCCGGCCGGGGTCCATGCAGGAACTGAAGGATCTCGCAGGCATCATCGTGTCCCAACAGCTCGACCGATCCAAACCGCTGTGGGAATTCAACGTCGTAGAGGGACTCGAGGATGATCGGTTCGCCCTCATCTCGAAGATCCATCACTGCATGATCGATGGCATCGCCGGCGTAGACCTCATGGCCGTCTTGCTGAACCTTTCGCCGACCGGCGAGATAAGGGAGCCAAGGCCATTCGTGCCCAGGCCGGTGCCTTCCGGGACGGAGTTGCTGATACGGGAGACCGCACGACGCACCGGGCGGGCCTGGAAAGCGGCGCGATCGCTGCGCCAGTTGAGCGACGATGCGATACAGATCGCAGGGGAGGGGCTTCATCGGGTCAGGGCTGCGGGCTACTCGCTTGCCTCAGGGTGGCTGACGAAAGCGTCAGACACCCCGCTGAACGGTGACGTTGGCCCGAGCCGACTGTTTGGGACGCTCGCCACACCGCTCGATCGAGTCAAGGAGGTGAAGAATCTCGCCGGGGGAAGCGTGAACGATGTGATCCTGGCAACCGTCGCCGGTGGGGTGCGGCGCTTCCTCATCGAAGAGCGAGACTGCGACTTCGACGAGCTCGACTTCCGGGCGATGGCCCCGGTTTCGATACGCGGTCACGATGCGCAGGGCACGCTGGGCAACCAGGTGGCGATGTGGCTGGTGAACCTCCCGGTGACCGATCCCGATCCACTCTCACGGTTTGAGGCGGTGAAACAGGCAACTCAGCGTCTCAAAGAGACCAACCAGGCGTTGGGGGCGGCCACTCTCGTGCGTCTGTCCGCAGGCGCTCCTGCCACTTTGGTGTCGATGGCCAGCCGTCTCGCTGCCGGGGCGCGGCCGTTCAACATGACGGTGACCAACGTTCCCGGTCCGCAATTCCCGCTCTACTTGCTCGAAGCGAAGATGGTGGAATCGTATGCCCTCGTACCCCTCTGGTACGGGCACGGTGTCGGCGTAGCGCTCTTTTCCTACGCAGGGCAGGTGTATTGGGGATTCAACGCCGACTTCGAGCTCGTCCCCGACGTCGACGTGTTCGCAGCGGCGATGGAATGGGCGTTCGACGAGCTATACGACGCCGTCAAATCGGCCGCAAAGGTCCCCAAACGTCGTCCCCGCAAACGTCCCCCGCTGGGGAGCGAAGCAAGCGAGTAGCGGCTATTCGAAGAAGGTGGCTGCCGTGTCAAAGAGATCGTCCGGCACACCGCGGATCTCAGAACAGGCCTCCTCCATCGGTACCGAGACGATGTCGAGCCCGCGCACCGCCACCATGACCCCGGTTTCACCTGCTGCGGCGAGGTCTGCGGCGTGCACCCCAAAGCGGGTCGCGAGCACACGATCGAACGCCGACGGGGTGCCTCCCCGTTGAATATGGCCCAGCACCGAGACCCGGGTTTCGAAACCGGTCATCTCTTCGAGGGCGTCGGCTACCAGGTAGCTGACCCCACCGAGCCGCTCGAAGCCAAACGCATCCTTGCGTACCTTCATGGCGGGGGTTGACGGCGGCCCTTCGATACCCTCACCGACCACAACGATCGTGTAACGCTGTCCGTGACGGTGACGTCTCCGGATGATGTCGGCGATCTCATCGAGGTCGTATGGCAACTCGGGGATGAGGATGGCGTCGGCACCGCCTGCGATCCCCGAATAGGTAGCGATCCATCCCTTGGTCCGCCCCATGACCTCGACGACGATGACCCGGTTGTGCGATTCGGCGGTGCTGACGAGCCGGTCTATGGCGTCCGTGGCTACCTGGACGGCAGTGCTGAACCCGAAGGTGGTGTCGGTGCCATTGATGTCGTTGTCGATCGTCTTGGGAACCCCGATGATCGGCAGCCCTTCCTTCGATAGCTGTAGGGCCGAGCGGAGGGTGCCATCTCCACCGATCACAATCAGGCTGTCGATTCCGTTCTGCTCGATGGTCTTGGCACAGCTGGCATAACCTTCGCCGTGCACGTATGGGTCCATCCGCGACGAGCCGAGGATGGTGCCGCCCCGCACCAGGATGCCACGCACCGCGTCCCGGTCCAGTTGCACGGTTTCGCCCTCCATCAGGCCCTCCCAGCCGTTCCGGATTCCGATGACCTCGGCGTCGTGTTGCTTGATGGCGCGGACGGTGACGCCACGAATGACCGCGTTGAGACCCGGGCAGTCGCCGCCGGCGGTGAGGACTCCGAAAACGGGCATGTGTAACTCCTGGTCGGACAGGTTTGAGCCTAGGTTTCAACCTAGTCGTCTACCGTTGACCGGACATAGCCAGGTGGCAAATACATTCTTCTGCCGCCGGGTGGCATAATTTTGGTGAATTGGCTTGTTGGTAGCGAGTTATGGAGGCGTCATGGATGTGCCCGAGTGGGACGTACGGAATGTGGTTGTGGGTGTCGATGGTTCCGATCAATCTCGCCATGCAGCGAGAGTCGGTGCCGACATCGCCAGGAAGAACGGTGCGACTCTCCATATGGTCACCATCGTCAGGCCCCCGGAAGGATGGTGGGGGATTGTCGGCTCGCCTCCGACCCCTTCGGCGCTGAGCCGCTCGCTCGCCGAAGCCCAGCGGGAGATTCTCGATTCGGTCGTCTCAGATCTAGACCTGGGCGACCTGGAAGTGGTCCAGATCGAGGATGTCGGTGACCCGGCGCGCATGTTGCTCGACTACGCCGAGCAGGTCGACGCCGACGTCATGGTGATCGGTAGGCGGGGAGCAGGGCTCATCGAGCGTATCATGCTCGGTTCGGTTGCCAATCGCCTCGTCCACGATTCTGTATGCCCGGTTATGTTGGTTCCTTGAGAGAGATGACGATGTGAAACGGCCGCCCGGTGGGCGGCCGTTTCGTCGTTCTGGGTGATGCTTCTCTAGTAGAGGAACATGGGCTTGCCGGTGACGTGACGCACCTTGGGCCGGTAGCCCTCCAGGTCGTACAACTCGTCGACGTCGACGCGCTTGACTCCCTCACCGGTGACGCTGATGGGCACACTGGTGTATGTGCCACCGCGTAGCGCAACCATACGGCCGCTTGCGCCCTCCATGGCGAGATCGGCGGCCATCACTGCGTAGTTGAGAGCAACCATCAGGTCGAGCGAGTCCGGTGCTCCAGACCGCATCAGATACGCAACCTGCTGGAATATGATGCCTTCGCCGGTCCTTTCCTTGAGCAACTCCCCGGTACGCGCACCGATGCCGCCCAGCTTGCGGTGGCCAAAGGCGTCCTCGCGGCCGCTTAGCACCATGT
Organism: uncultured bacterium; assembly: GCA_963777645.1. Lineage (GTDB taxonomy): Bacteria > Actinomycetota > Acidimicrobiia > Spongiisociales > UBA5794 > JAAETI01. The sequence goes on from CAVZRA010000007.1 coordinate 190,998, forward strand.
CGCCACCTTCGAGCCTGGCACCTTCCGAGATAGTGACCATGGCGTAGTTGGACGGGTTTTCCGCCTTGTCGGCGATGAGTAGTTCTGCGAGGTGGTCCACGTTGAAGGGAACCTCGGAGATGATGGCTCGCTTCACACCGGCGAGATATGCGGTCATCAGGGCCGTCTCGCCGCTGTAGCGACCAAAGAGCTCGACGACAGCGATCCGCTCGTGCGAGCCGGTTGCAGTGCGCAGGTTGTGGATGAACTGGACACCGCGGCTGACCGCAGTGGAGAAACCGATGCAGTAGTCGGTCCCGTGGACATCGTTGTCCATGGTCTTCGGGATGCCGATGACGGGAACGCCCTCCTGGTGGAGACGCAGACCGTAGGAAAGAGTGTCATCGCCGCCGATCGGGATCAGGACGTCGATGCCGAGCTTGTCGACGACCTTGAGGGCATGATCTGTGAAGTCGTATGGTCCTTCACCTTCAGCACGATCTGCGAGGAAGGCCGGCACGTCGCCTGGCTTGACCTTGCCGGGATTGGTCCGCGACGTGTGGAGGAAGGTGCCGCCGGTCCTGTCGACGGTTCGCACCGTCTGCGGGGTCAGCTCCATCATGTGCTCGTTCCAACTCTCCGGGTCCTCCGGGTTGGCGTTGAGGAGCCCGCCCCAGCCACGGCGGATGCCGACTACGGAATGACCTGATTCACTTACCCGGTTGACCACGGCCTTGATTGTCGGGTTGAGACCCGGTACATCGCCTCCGCCGGTGAGAATCCCAATGCGCATTGCTGCCTCCGATATATTGTGTCGGCTGTCGGGCAACGAGATAGTAGCCAGGCCCGCGCCAACCGGTGAATTGCGGTTTTTTTCGCGGTGTAGCGAGAGGGGCCTGACCGTGCTTACATGGGTGTAGTTCTGGATTGGAGACCTGGTGGCGACTGATCAGTTTGCCCATTTGCATGTCCACACCGAGTTTTCCATGCTCGATGGTGCTGCCCGGGTCAACGATCTGGTCAAGGCGGTGGCGGCCGATAACCAGCCTGCCGTTGCGATCACAGACCACGGAGTCCTATACGGTGTCGTCGATTTCACCAGGGCTGCGCAGGGGGTGGGGGTCAAACCGATAATCGGTATCGAGGCCTACGTCACCCCCGGCTCCCGATTCGACCGTCCGCCGCGCCGTGATGACATCCGCTATCACATGACTCTGCTTGCGATCAATGACACCGGTTATCGGAATCTCATGCAGCTCGCATCCCGGGCCTATCTCGAGGGGTTCTACTACAAGCCCAGAATGGACATAGAACTGCTCAACGAATATCACGAAGGCATCGTTGCCCTGTCCGGATGCCTCGGTGGCCACGTTCCTCAAATGCTTGCTCCCGACGCGTCCAACGAAGAAGGAAACGTCGGCCAGGTCCGAGACTACGAAGCGGCAGTCTCCGCCGCCGCGATGTATCAGGACATCTTCGGCAAGGACAACTGGTTCATCGAGATCCAGGACCACGGGATACCTGCGCAGAAGAAGGTGCTCGGAGATCTCAAGCAGATCGCCAAGGACATTGGGGCGCCGTTGATCGCTGCCAACGACAGCCACTACACCTATGCCCACGAGGCAAATGCCCATGACGTATTGCTCTGCATCCAAACCGGGGCGAATCAGGCAGACGAGGATCGTTTCAAGTTCCACGGTTCGGAGTTCTACATCAAGAGCGCTGCCGAGATGTATGCCTTGTTCCCCGAAGACGAGTTCCCCGGGGCATGCAAGAACACGCTGCTGGTTGCCGAGCGCGTGGATCACGAGATCGAGTTTGGCCAGATCTTGTTGCCTCAGTTCCCGGTCCCGGAGGGTGAGACCGAGAAGAGCTATCTCGCAGACCTGGTCGTCGTCGGTGCCAGAGCCCGCTATGGGGACCCGCTGCCTACGCAGGCGAGGGAGCGTATCGAGTACGAGCTGCGCGTTATCGAGGACATGGGTTTCTCGGCGTATTTCCTAATCGTCTGGGACCTGATCCGATACGCCACCGAGCATGGTATCCGTACCGGCCCCGGCCGGGGGAGCGCAGCGGGCTCCATCGTCGCCTACTGCCTCGGCATCACCAAGCTCGATCCGCTCGAATACGGTCTCATCTTCGAGCGCTTCTTGAACCCCGGTCGCCACGAGATGCCCGACATCGACATGGACTTCGACGAGCGGTACCGGGGCGACATGATCAAGTATTGCTCCGACCGTTACGGCTCGGACCACGTGGCGCAGATCATCACCTTCTCCACCATCAAGGGACGACAGGCGATTCGTGATGCCGCCAGGGTCCTCGGCTTTCCCTACGGTCTGGGGGACAAGGCGGCCAAACTGATGCCGCAGGCGATCCTCGGCAAGGAAGCGACCCTTGCCCAATGTCTCGAAGAGCCGCAGGCCGGTGCTTCGTCAACCGTCAAGGACTGGTACACGGGAGCGCACGGGCTGCGCGAGTTGTACAGCCATGATCCCGATGTCAAGCGGGTGATCGACACCGCCCGCGGTCTCGAGGGGTTGCGTCGTCAGGATTCGATCCACGCTGCCGCCGTCGTGATTGCCCCGACGCCGCTCTCAGAGATCGTCCCGCTGCAGCAGAAGGGTGAGGGTGCGGAGGTTGTCACCCAGTTCGAGATGCACGGTGTCGAGGCGCTCGGTCTGCTCAAGATGGATTTCCTGGGCTTGCGCAACCTGGCAACGATCGAGCGGGCGCTCGAGCTGATCGAGAAGAACACCGGATCGAGGCCTGACATCGATCTGATCCCGCTCGATGACCCCGATGTGTATGAGATGTTGCGGGCGGGTGACTCGATGGGCGTGTTTCAGTTCGAGGGTGGGCCAATGCGTGCCCTCATGCGCAACCTCCAGCCAGATCGATTCGAGCATCTGACCGCTCTGAACGCCCTTTACCGACCGGGCCCGCTCGGCGCCGGGATGCACACTGAGTATGCCGATCGCAAGAACGGCCGCTCCCCGGTGACCTACCCCCACCCGGATCTCGAGGAGATCCTCGCTGATACCTACGGGATCATGGTGTTCCAGGAGCAGGTCATGCAGACGGCACAGAAGGTCGCCGGCTTCACGATGGCCGAGGCCGATCGGCTCCGCAAGGCGATGGGAAAGAAGATCGCATCGGTGATGGCGGCCGAGGAGCAGAAGTTCATCGAGGGTGCTGTTGCCAAAGGGACGGCCGAGGATCATGCGAAGGAGCTCTTCGGGTTCATCGAGCATTTCGCCGGTTATGGATTCAACAAATCCCACTCGGCGGCGTATGCGCTTGTCGCATACCAGACCGCATGGCTGAAAGCTCACTACCCGGCCGAATACATGGCAGCCCTGCTCACCGCAGTCAAACGTGACAAGGACAGGACCGCCCTCTACCTGCATGAGTGCAGGCAGATGGGGATCAAGGTCCTCGTTCCTGATGTCAACAGGTCGGACGTTGATTTTTCGGCGGTAGACGGGAACATCACCTTTGGCATGTCGGCGGTTCGCAACGTCGGTGAGGCGGTCGTTGAGCTGATTATCCAAGACCGCATGGGGAAAGGGAGCTTCGCTTCATTTGGCGATTTCATAAACAGGGTCGATCTGTCGGTGCTGAACAAGCGAACCATCGAATCGCTGATCAAGGCCGGTGCCTTCGACTCGCTGGGCCACAGCAGGCGTGGCCTCTTCGAGGTCTACCCGGACATCCTCGATGCCACGATCGCGCGACGGCGAGCTGAGGAGATGGGTCAGTACAGCCTGTTCGGTGGCGGTGACGTCGAGATCGAGCAGGTCGAGATCAACGTCCCTGCGCATGACTGGACGAAGAAGATCCAGCTTGGTTTCGAGAAGGAAATGCTCGGGCTGTACGTGTCGGATCATCCTCTCCTCGGTGTGGAAAGGGCGCTGCAGGCGATATGTACGTGCACCGTCCCCGGATTGTGGGATCGCGCCGACAAGGACAAGGTGAGCATCGGTGGTGTCGTCGGCGCGATCACCCGTCGCTACACCAAGAGTGGTGACCCAATGTTGTTCTTCACACTGGAGGATCTCCAGGGCAGTACCGAAGTGGTTGCCTTCCCGAGAGTTGTTGCCGAATACGGCCCACTGGTGCGAGAGGACGCTGTCCTGGTTGTCACCGGCCGGGTCGACCATCGGGGTGACGACGTCAAGTTCATCGCCCAGGAGCTGCGGGAGCCCGAGCTGAACGAAGAGGACATGGTGCGGCTCCGGGTACCGGCGTCACGTCTGTCCAAGAACATGGTCGACCGGCTCCGTGGTGCTCTCCAGAACCATCCCGGTCCCGCCGCCGTCTACCTGCACATGACATCCGAAACCGGTGAGAAGGTGATCCGGCTCGGTGAAGAGCATCGGGTAGAGCCTCGCTCGGCCCTTTTTGCCGAGCTCCGTGAGCTGCTTGGGCCGTCCGCGGTGATGTGATCGTCAGCGCGCAAAGGCGGCAAGGGCCGGTGACCTCGCAACCAGCTCGGCGAGTGCATCGACGGAGGTGGGGGCCTCGGTGGCCCAGGGGACGTTGATGAGTTCCAGGCCATAGCGAGCTGCGAACTCGTTCTTGATGTCGGACTGGAGCCTGACCTCGCTTGCCCACCGTTTCAGGTTCTCCCGGGCCGCACTTCGCACCACCGCAGGGATTCCCGGGCTCCGGAGGTTGACCGAATGCGTCCAACCCTCGGGCAGTTGTTTGTTGAACACAATGGTGCCCGGTTTGCCCGTTGCCGTTTCCAACTCCTCGAAGAACCTGCGGGCCTCGCGCAGCGGCGTGGGCTCGGCGGTAGTCACGACGATCGACTCAGCTTCGCGCAAATGGTTCTCGATGGCGCGCGCCCGTTTTGAAAGGCCGTCATACAGGGAGCGAAGGTCCATGAGAAACTCGGCTATCGCCTCGAGCAACGGTCCCCCGAGCACGGCATCGGCGACTCTCAGCGCGGGACGGGCAGTGAACTTGAACAGAGCCCTCCGGCCCGGGAGGCCTGCTCCTGTGAGCCAACGCAACAGCCGGCCCCCGACCACCTCACGGACCTGGTGTGGCGCCGTGTAGAAGTCGAGGCCACCTCCGGCCGGTGGTGTGTCCACCACGACCAGGTCCCAGCGATGGGATTCGATGTGCTCGGCCATTTGCTCGCCGGCAGCGTATGCCTGTGCGGCCGGGAATCGGTCGGCGAGTGCTCGGAAGAATGGGTTGGTGAGTAGCCGGGCTGCCACCTCAGGGTCGGCATGGCGATGAACCATCGCTTCCCAGGCCGCGGTGACGTCGAGCATGGCCGCCGACAATCCTGGCTGTGCGGCGACCGGGTCGGGGCGGTTGCTCAGTGACGCAATGCCGAGGGCATCGGCGAGGCGTTGCGCCGGGTCCACTGTGATCACACAGGCCCGGAGCCCGCTCCGAGCTGCGGTGACGGCAAGGGCTGCCGAGAGAGTGGTCTTGCCCACCCCACCCGCTCCGGTAACGACAAGGACTCGTGTGCTCACGACTGTTCCACCCATAGGTCTGCGAGAGTCTCGGCGACCTCACCTGCAGTGTGGATCCCGAACAGGTAGGGGAAGCGTGGACCTTCTGGAAGTTCGGACAACCACCTCTGTTGTTGTGCCTGTGCCACGAGATGATGGTGGGCGGCAGCCCGATGGGGACCATCAGGAAGCGCTGCGACGTCACCTTCGGTCAGCGTCAACTCGGGTAGCACACGATTGGTGATGATCCCCCTCAGCCGGAGCAATGGCTCACTCTCGAGCTGCTCGAGTGCCTCGAGGGTCTCTCGTACCGGTAGCTCGTCGGGAGTGGTCACCAGGATCAGGGCGGTTAGTGCCGGATCTCCGAGAGCCGCACCCATGCGCTCGGCCTGAGCTCGGATTGTCCCTGCGGGCACCAGGTCGGAGATTGTGGAAGGGGCACGCAAATAGGAGAACAACTGTCCGAGCGGCGGAGCGTCTACGAGAATGACGTCGTAGTCGTCGCGCCACATCTCGTAAACCGGCTTTCCGATGGTGACGATCTCGCGCACTCCGGGTGCGGTCTCGGCGAGGACGCTGAGCGCCCTGGTGAGCATCCTGGTGGGTGCTGCTTTGGGGACCCGCAGTTGCAGGCGAAGATACTCGTCGAGGGCGTCGCTCCGATTGACGGCCAGAGCAGCGATCCCCGAACGGATGCGGCGCGGCCAATAGCCGAGTGGCTCTGTGGCGAGATGTGCGGCGACCCCGATGCCCTCCACCATGCCGATGACGAGCACCCGCTTGCCCTCTCTGGCCTGACGGAACGCAAGTGAGGCGGTGATCGCCGATTTGCCGACGCCACCCTTGCCCGAGATAAACGTCATCCTGCAATCGATCATCTGTCGCGAGCGTAGCCGACCGTTCCAGGTGGCCGGCTCAGCTAGCCTGGAACCACGATCGCCAGGAGGATGGTTGTGGCACAACTCGACGTCGAAGAATTCCTAGCCCGGTTCCGTGATCGCGCCAAGGCTGTCAAGGAGCGTGGCATTCCCCCGCTAGAGGGTGACGCCCGGCAGCGGTTCGTTCAACAGGCCGAGAAGGATTTTCTCGATTATTCGCTGGTGGGCAGCGCCACCTGGGCGATCGAAGCAAACCATCTGGTATTGCGGATCCCATTGGCTGAATAGCCGCGTTACCTTCGGTGACCTCCCAGCTCTGCGCGGCATGACCCTGAGAGCAGTTCAGACCTCGGGCTCGGATATACCGGATGCGGCGCGTTTGGCGGCGGACCGCCGCTCACCTTCGAGACGGGCCAGGTCGTAGTCTCCGTGGTCGACGAAGCTCATCGCTGCGGCGAGCTTGCGGTGTCCTGCCTGCTCGGCGATCAGTCGATGCATCTCTTGTGCGACGCGGCGATAGCCCGGGTGGCCACCCGATACCGTCCGCAGCTCCAGGAGGTGAAACGCCTCGCGCACGGTGAGCTGGAAGAAGAAGCGGATCCGGTATGCAAACGGGATCACATATTGGGCAACATCTCCTCCGAGGTCGGCTGCGATGTCTTCGTAGAGCGACCGGGTGCGCTCCATAGCTTCGTCCCAGACGGCCGTTGCCGAGATGTCGTCGATCGACTCCGGCGTGATGTACCCGTGGGTTGGGGAGAGTTGCTGCCAGTCGAGCGAGAGCATGCGGTGACGCTGTAGATCCCGGAAGATCCCATAATCGCAGAGGATGTCGAAGCGATATGCGGTGCGCTCCATGGCGCGCCCTGGCTTGTGGCGGCGATTGTGACGCTCACCGACGTAGCCGTCTATCAGATTTGCCCTTTCTTGCGCCGACATGGCACGCACCAGATCAAGGATCTGAACATCCGGGAGATTGGTGTATGGGTAGAGGGCGGCGGCGGCGGTCTTCAACTCCGCCTCGGGGTCCCACTCGACCAGTTGCACCTCGGGGCACGGTTCCGGTGTGGCGCTGATGTCCGCCGCCAGTTCGTTCATCTGCAATGCGATATCCCCGAGGTATTTGCTCCAGGCGCCGCCGCGCTCGGGAACGTCGACCCTTCGCATGAACGAGGGGATCACCTTTCTCAACTCGGTGAGCATCAGATCGGCGTACGTGCGTACCTCGGCGAGCGGGTGAGCGCGCATCCGGATCAGCATCATCTCGTAAGCCTGACCGGATGCGAATATGCCGACGCTCGAACGAGTTGCCGCCGGGAGTAGCCCGCGGATATCGTCGCAAGCCTTTGCCCGGATCGTGGAACGCCACACGAAGTTCGAGTCACCCTCCGCTTTTGGGTAGAGGGTCTCGTAATAGGGCACCATTCGTTGCACCAGAGCGCCGTAGGTGTCGAAAAGCCAATCCATCGTCTCGATGTACCGGTCTCGGTGGATCGAATTGGCGATCTCAGGGGGGATGGCGAAGCGGTAGCGATCGCCCAGCTTGGCGTCATAGAAGATGTACCGGGTGCTCTGCTCGAGATAGGCGGCGAGCCTTCCCCACTCGAGAACCTTGGTGAGAACGTTTGAGGCTTGTTCACAGGCAAGGTGTGCTCCGCCGAGCTGTGCCACGGAATCGTCACCGTATTCTGAGAAAACCCGGTCATAGAGCGCTTGGGCGCTCTGCAGCTTGACCATCGGGTCGTCGCCGGCCATCTCTTCTGCAATGTGCCTGACCCCGATGTCGGGCTCGTTGTAGAACTCGTCGATGAAGAGTCGGCGCACCGACTTGAAAGACCGGCTATAGCGCGCAAACAGCGCTCCCTTGACCACCTCAGGGAGGTTGACGATGGCGAAGACCGGTTGGTCGAGATTGGTGAAGAAACGGGAGAGGACCGCCTGCTCCTCCTCGGTGAATTCCTCGGTGTAGAACTCCATTATCAGCCTCTCCGTAGCCAGCGGGCAGTCTAGGAGGGTGTTGGCTCAGCACCGGTGAATCGCAAGCGTTCTTTCCGATGCAGGTTATGCTCCGCGCATGACCGCACTTCGTGCCATCATTGTCGCTCTCATCGGCGCTGCCATTGCTGTGGCGTTGATCCCGCTCATGGTGCTTCTCAACCTGCATCGAGGCGGCACCGGTTGGGGCCTGTGCAGCGACGGGCTAACTGATTGCCGGAACAGTTACTTCGCAGGGTTCGAGTTGATCGGCTGGATCTTTGGAGCTCTGTTCATCATTCTCGGACTGATCGCATTGTGTGTCCGCGTGCTGCGATATCTCGAATCGCACGCCGGGGACAACCACCCGGTGCAGACCCAGTGACCGGGACCAGTCCATCCGAGGATCAGGTACTTCCCCTCCGGGACCGGCTCCCCGACTACCTGGCCACTTTTGGCGTCGGCTGGGTTGCGATTCTCGGGCTCGGAGTCGCAATCGGCTTGTTCTCGGCGGCTTCGCTGATCGAAGGCATCGCATATGTTGCAATGGGAACCGGGGTGATCTTGTTGCTAGCCGGTGGGGCCAGTGGCGGGGGATACACCAACATGGGGCTCGGAGCGGCCGGAGCCCTCTTTGGCTCGCGTCAACGTCCCGACGACGACTTCGACGACCCGGACGTGCGCCGCGGTCTGCTCAGACGTGTCAACGCAGAGGAGCGGCTGCGAAAGGGGCTCCGCCCCGAGTCGAACCCGCGTGCCTTCTGGCAGGTGATCGCGGGGTTTGTCAACTTGACGGTTGCCTTCAGTCTGTTGATGATCTTTGGGGGCTGAGCGGGTGACGATCGAGCGCTAGAGCTCGGGAGGCAGCTCGCCGGCTACCAAGAACACGGCGTCGGCTTCGGCAACGACCGTGTCGCCATCCAGCAATGCACCGGCGAGTTTGAGACGGCGTCCCCTGCGCTCTTCGAGAGTTCCCACGGCCTCGAATGTGGCCTCGGCACGCGCCGGTCTTCGATAGCGCAGTTCTATGGTGCCGGTGACCACGAGGACACCTTCCACCAACATCGCCGTCCACGCCATCACCTCGTCGAGGGCGGTGGCGATGATGCCTCCATGGAGGATCCCGGTGAACCCGGTGTGATCGGGTTGCGGTCGGAACTTCACCTTCACCTGATTGTCGGTGCGCTCGAAACCGTCGAGCCGGAGCCCACTCGGGTTTGACGTACCGCAGCCAAAGCAGCGGTCGTACCGGTCCCGTATCAATGCGATCCGCTGCTCGTTGATCATCAGATCACCCGATAACGATCACTTGATGACGACCGTGGAGCCTTCGATGCTGACCAGTTCCACTACCGAGTGGACTTCCCACCCGTGGCGCACGAGCCGCTCCCGACCGCCCTGCCATTGCTTCTCAATGGCGAAGCCAAAGCCGAGCACCTCACACCCGGCCTCAGCGACGATCTCACCCAGCGCCTCGGCGGTACGTCCTCTAGCGAGGAAGTCGTCGATGATGACCACCCGCAGCCCAGGAGGAAGCACCCGTCTCGCCACCTCGACCCGGTACTCGACGCCCTTTGTCGGAGAGGTCACCTCTCGCGCAAAGGAATACCGATCGCCTGTGCCGAGATACTTTTTGGCGTAGACCATCGGGATCCCCATCGCATGGGAGCACGCCATGGCCGGCGGGATGCCCGATGCTTCTGCAGTCAGGATCAGGTCAGGCTCCAGATCACTGAAGGCAGCGGCCAACTCGGCGCCTACCGAAGCAATCACCTCCGGCTCGACGCGATGGTTGAGGAACTCGTCTACCAGCACGAGGCTTCCCTCGACACGGGCCCTTTCTTTAACGGCCGTTCGCAAATCCACGGACGTGATCGTAGCCGGACGGAGACCGCCGACGGGAAACCGGAACGGCTACGCCCGTTCACCTACACTCCACCGCCATGGCAGCGACCAATTCACTGGATCAGTCGTTGGCGCAACGGCGCCGCTCGGCGCGGATCATCCTCAAGCGTCTCGTCGAGCGCTATCCGCAGATGGGAACCGCACTCGGATACGAAGACCCCTGGCAGCTTCTTGTCAGCACGGTGCTCTCTGCGCAGACCACCGACGACAACGTGAACCGGGTGACGCCGGTGCTGTTTGAGCGCTGGCCGACCCCTGAGGACCTGGCTATGGCCAACCCGGACGAGGTAGAAAAGGTGGTCTACTCGACGGGTTTCTATCGACAGAAGACGAAGTCGATCCTGGCTATGGCCGCCGATATCGTCGAGAAGTTCAACGGTGAGGTGCCACGGGACCTCGATGCGATGATGACACTCCGCGGAGTCGGCAGAAAGACCGCGAGCGTCGTCCTCGCCGAGGTCTGGGACGATCCGGCGATCGCCGTCGATACACACGTCAAACGGGTCAGTAGGCGGCTCGGTCTCACCGACAACACCGATCCCGGCAAGATCGAAGCCGACCTCAAGGAGTTGTATCTGAAGAAGACCTGGGCCGGAATCTCGATGCGCTTCATCCAGTTCGGCCGCGACATCTGCGACGCAAGAGCACCCCGCTGCTGGGAGTGCCCGCTGCGGGATCGGTGCCCGTACGAGCCCAAGTCGCGGCAGCCCAAGCGGTGACCCGACGCCCTATGGACAGGGAGATACTTCGTCTGGCGTTGCCGGCACTCGGCACCCTCGCAGCCGACCCGTTGGTATCGCTGATCGATACGGCCTTCGTAGGCCGGCTTGGCCGGGTCCCCCTCGGTGCTCTGGGGGTATCGGTAGCGGTGTTCTCTCTGGCGTTCTTCCTCTTCAACTTCCTTGCGTATGGCACCACTCCGCTGATCGCAGGAGCGGTTGCCAAAGGCGACAAGGAGCGAGCGGGCCGGCTCACCACCGGGGCTCTGTTGCTCGCACTTGGCATCGGTGTCGTCACTACTGCGGTGGTCGAGTTGTTTGCCGACCCCGTGTTGCGGATCATGGGGGCGCGCGCCGATCTGCTTGCCGGTGCCGCTGTCTATTTGCGGATCAGGCTCCTGGGGATCCCGGCGGTGCTGTTGGCGACCGTGGCCCACGGCGTGTTTCGTGGCTACCAGGACACCAGGACACCGATGTGGGTGGTCGGATCGATTTCGCTGCTCAATCTGGTGTTGGACCCGATGCTCATCTTCGGGCTCGACCTGGGTCTCGCCGGGGCGGCCCTCGCAACAACGATCGCACAATGGATCGGAGCACTGATCTTCATCGAGCTCTTCAGGCGGAACCGGAGGACATTTGCTCTGACCGTTACGTGGCCTGGTCTCGAGACGCTGCGACCGCTGGTCGGTGCAGGGCGCGCTCTGGTTATTCGTAGCGGGGCCCTGCTCGGTGCACTCACCCTTGCCACGGCCGTGGCTACCCGACAGGGTGATGAGGTAGTGGCCGCCCACCAGGTTGCGATACAACTCTGGCTATTCCTGGCTCTGGTCGTCGATGCGATAGCGATAGCCGCCCAGGCATTGATCGGGCTGCATTTTGACCATGACCGATCTCTGGCACGGCGCTATGCGAGACGACTACTCGGATGGGGGCTTGGTGCGGGGGTGCTACTCGGGCTGTTGATGGAGGTCGGGCGTAGCTTCCTGCCCGGGTGGTTCAGCAGCGATCCGGCGGTGGTTGCCCGAATCTCGAGTGTCTACGGTTTCATTGTGGCAATGCAACCGCTCAACGCCGTGGTATTTGTGTGGGACGGCATCGCCATCGGGGCTTCTCGCTTCGCCTATCTCGCCGGTTCCACAGTGCTTGCTGCACTTGTCACTTCTGTCGCGCTTGGCGCGGTGCAGTGGCAGGGTTGGGGTCTACGCGGTGTGTGGTGGGCGCTGACGGCGATGATGCTGGTGCGCTTTGTGACGCTGGCGTGGTGGCAGGTGTCCGGGCCGCTCGGGTCCGGACGAGATCCATCCCCCGTGTCTCCGGCAGCCGGGTGACCAGCAGCGCCGCGATCAGCAGACCACCACCAAGGGCGGTGATGGTCGTGGATAGCCCGATGCGGTCGACGACCAGCCCTCCGATGGTGAATCCGGCGATACTGCCGCCGATCGCGATGTTGGTGATCCAACCAGCAGCGGTGGCACGGACCCGGGTGGGGAACAGCTCCGAGCGGTGTGCACCGAGCGATGGCGTGAGCATCCCGAGGCCCATAGTGGCGAGGAATATGGCGGGAGCGAGCACCCAGCCACTGTCCTGGGTGTAGAAACCGACACCACCCACCAACCCGACCAGCAACGAGATGATCGTCGTCCTCTTGCGTCCGATTTGATCGGCAAGTCTGCCACCTATCAGTACCCCGATCGTGCCAAGCCCGCTGAAGACCATGAGCAGGAACCGCGCCGGTGCGGTTTCCCATTCGAGGTCGTTGACGAGCCGCTCCATGACGAAGGAGGTGGCGGGTGAGGAGAACATTGCGATGAAGAAGGAGATCGCCGCGATGGGCCAGAAGTGGCGGCCCAACCCTGCCTTGAGCGCGGTGCGGAATGTGACCTTGCGCTTATAGGAGACGAACGCCCGGCTCTCACCGAGGAACCGGATCAGCAGCGGGACCGCAAGCAAGCCGATGCCGGTAACCGCAAAGAGGATCCGGAACGAGCCATCGCTACTGTCGGCAATTGGTAGCAGGGTGAGGCCCAATCCAGATCCCGCTGCCCCGGCGAGGGCGTACAAGCCCAGGCCGAGCCCCCGGATTTGTGGTGTCAACTCTTCGGCGAGTATCACGATGGCCAGCCCGGCAACGGAAATGACGGCGATCCGGGTGAGGCTCTGGGCAATGGTGAACGTGATTGGATCGGGAGAGACCGACGTCAGCAGGTTGCCGATTGGCAACAACACGAAGGCGATGAGGAAGGGCATCCGTCTGCCGCGGCGGTCCGCGTAGACCATGAAGCCAAGCCCGAGGAACGAGGCAACGCGCGTCGCAGCAAACACCCAGTTCATCGCGCCTTCGCTCAGATCGAGCGCGTTGCGGGCGAATGGCAAGGTGTGGCTCAACTGGCTACCGCCGTACCCGGCGACAAGCGCAACGAAGAGCATCAGTGTGAGGATGCGCCTGTCCCGTATGGTGAGGTCGGAGATCACCGCCATGCCGTTGTCAGCCCGTCTTGATATTGCATCAGCGGCAAGAGGTTACCCTGCACGAACGGAGATGGTCTCCATCGTGGTGTTGTCGGGAACAAATGGGAGCCGTGTCGCGTTGTCGTCGAGCGAGGTCCCGCACAGGAGTCAGCAGTGAGCCACATAGCCGTCCTGGCCGAGGTCGACACCTCTCTCGTTGCCGCAGTGCTCGCCGGTGCCGCCTCGTTTCTGTCGCCGTGTGTACTCCCGCTGCTGCCGGGATACCTCAGCCTCATGTCGGGGTACTCGACACGCGAAATCGCCGAGGGACAGGCGTCGATGTGGAAAGTGGCTAGAGCGACGTTGCTCTTCATTGCGGGATTCACGCTCGTATTCGTGGTCCTCTTCGGTGGTGCCGCTTCGTCACTGGGTCGGTTGCTGCGACAGAGCGTGTTCACAACGGTTGCCGGCTGGGTGATCATCGTGATGGGGCTTTTCATCGTGTTCACTGCGGTCTGGCAGCCGGATTTTCTGCTCCCGGTGATGAAAGACCGCCGCAAGGACATCCGTCCCAGCAGGTTTGGTGCTTTCGCCCCGCCCGTGATGGGCATGGCATTCGCCTTCGGCTGGACGCCGTGTATCGGTCCGTTCCTGGGGGCGGCGATCACTCTTGGCCTCAACGCAGAGACAACGGGTGATACGGGCCACGCCATGCTCGTGCTCGGCTTCTACTCACTCGGCCTCGGCATTCCTTTTCTGGTCTCGTCGCTGCTGCTGGCCAAGACCTTCTCCGCTCTGAACGGGATCAAGCGGTTCCTGACCCCGATCAGCATTGTCTCCGGTTTGCTGCTTGCCGGTTTTGGCGTCTTGATGGTCACCGGCAACATCAATGCCCTTTCTTCCTTCTTCGACAACCTGCTGCGGTGGATCGGGCTAGAGAGTCTGACCACGGTGTGATATGAAGCGGAGCGGCGCGGTCTAACCTCGCCGCATGACACCGGATCTTTCTCGTAGCCAGTTCGTCGAGCTTGCCGCTCGATTTGAGGTCGTCCCCATCTCCGTCGAGGTGCTCGGTGACCGGGAGACGGCGATTTCGGTATTCGAGAAGCTGATTGGGGACGAGCCCGGCTTTCTCCTCGAGTCGGTTGAAGGTGGTGAGCGATGGGCACGTTGGTCGTTTGTCGGGGGCGCCCCGAGTTCACCCTGTCGGCGGTCGATGGCCTGTGTGTCGTCTCCGACGGCGAGCTCGAGCTGCCGTCCGGTGATCCGCTGACCGTCCTCGAGAAGGTGATCGCGGCACATTCAGTGCCGTCACCGGCAGAGCTCGGCCACGGTGACGACTTCCCGCCGCTTCACACGGGTGTTGTCGGCTACCTGGCATACGACGCCGTGCGCCATATCGAGCGTCTTCCCAATCGACCCCCAGATGACCGCGGTCTTCCCGAGATGGTGTGGCAGTTCTTCGGTTTGCTCGCCGCGGTCGATCGGTTCCGGGATACGGTGTATCTCGTGCGAAACGTGTTTGTCGGAGACGACCCCGGTGCCGAATACGACCGGGCAGTCACCGAGTTGGCTGAGGCAGCGGATCTGCTCGCATCGTCTGCTAGATATCGGGCAAGGCCGCGCCCCACCTTCGCCATTTCGCCCGATGCAGTGGCGAACATGAGCCAGGGGCAATTCGAGAGTGCCGTGCTCAAGGCGAAGGAGCACATCATGGCCGGAGATGCCTTTCAGATCGTCCCGTCGATCCGGCTCGAGGTGGATCTCGAGATCGATCCATTCCTTGTCTATCGGGCCCTCCGGTTGGTGAACCCCTCGCCGTTCATGTTCTTTGTGCGCACCAATGAGGTAGCGATTGTCGGATCGTCGCCGGAGCTGATGGTGCGAGCTCGAAACGGTGTTGCCACGAGCAGGCCGATCGCCGGGACCCGCCCCCGGGGCAAGACCCGCGGGGAAGATGAACGGCTAGAGGAAGAACTGCTTGCCGATCCCAAGGAGCGGGCCGAGCATGTCATGCTCATCGACCTGGCACGCAACGACCTTGGCCGGGTCTGCGAATTTGGCAGCGTTCATGTCGACGATCTGATGGTCATCGAGCGCTACTCGCACGTGATGCACATTGTCTCCGGGGTGTCCGGCCGGCTCCGCCCCGACATCGGCCCTGTGGACGTGCTGCGGGCGACCTTCCCGCACGGGACGGTGTCTGGTGCTCCCAAGGTGCGGGCAATGGAGATCATCGACGAGCTAGAGCCAACAGCCCGTGGGCCTTATGCGGGTGCGGTGGGGTATCTGGACTTCTCAGGCAACCTCGACACCGCGATCGCGTTGCGCACAATGGTGGCGGCGAACGGCAAGGCGTGGGTGCAAGCAGGGGCGGGTGTTGTCGCAGACAGCGATCCGGCCGCGGAATACCAGGAATGCATGAACAAGGCGGCCGCGGTGCTCGCCGCAGTGGAGGCGGCTGGTGACGTTTGAACGGGTGATGCTGGCACGGGGGCGGTCGCAGATAGTGTGGGTGACGGGTGCCGACCACGTTGCATTTCTCGACGGGCTGCTCAGCCAGAACATCGCAGCCATACCGGTAGGTGGGACCCGGCGCTCTCTGCTGCTTGCACCGAACGGGAAGCTGCGGGCCACTCTGTTCGTCCTTCGAGCTGACGACCGTGTAGGCCTGGTATGTGATGCCGGCAGGGCCGAGGTGGTGACGGGCGATCTGCGCCGCTTCAAGATCCGCGTTGACGTCGAGTTGGCCGTCGATCCCAGCCCGGTGTGGGAGGTATGGGGAGAAGAGCCGGGGACGCTGCCGATCGAGATCCCGCCGGTTGGTGCGTGGGCAGGTGAAGGGGACGTGATCGGATTTCGCATGCCGTGGCGGCGGGGCCACGGGGAGCGGATGGTCGTAGTCGGCGCCAAACCCGACGGCGTCGAGGCCGATGCCGGGCGATTGGAGGCGTACCGGATCGCAGCGGGCGAGCCGGTGATGGGGGTGGACCTCGACGAGAAGACCATCCCGCAGGAGGGGGTGGATGTCAGCACCGACGTCGATTTCGCCAAGGGCTGCTATCTCGGTCAAGAACTGGTCGCCCGGATCGACTCGAGAGGCCATGTCAACAGACAGCTAACTGGCATCTCGCTCGAGGGTGGGATGCCTCCGGAACCGGGACGGGAGGTTCTGGTAGCAGGAGAACCGATCGGCACGATCACATCGGCGGCTGAGTCTCCGGTGAAAGGACGCGTGATCGCCCTTGCCATGGTCAGGAGCGAGGTGGATTTGGGAACGAGGGTCATGGTTGGTGGGGCGAGCGGCGAAGTTGTGAAACTCCCCATGGTCTAGAGGTCTTGAACCGGGCTTGGCAACCGCACTATTGCCGATTCCCTTACAGTCCTCGAACAAACTGCACCGATACTCGCTGGTGGAGGTTCTTGTGGCTGCGAGCGGGACCATTCTGCTGATAGAGGACGAAGAGGACATCGCCGATCTACTCCGGCTCTACTTCGAGCGGGAGGGGTTCCGGTTCGTGCATGCCTCGACCGGCGAGCAGGGTCTGGAGCGCACCGGGCGAGGCGACGTACGGGTAGTGCTCCTCGACATCGGTCTCCCTGGCATCGATGGGGTTGAGGTCTGTCGTCGGTTGCGGTCGAAGTCCGATGTTCCCATCTTGATGCTGACCGCACGGGACTCGGAGATCGACAAGATCGTTGGTCTCGAGATCGGGGCAGACGATTATGTAACCAAGCCGTTCTCGCCGCGGGAGCTGGTGGCCCGGGTCAAGGCGGTGCTCCGGCGCAGTGAGGAACGACCGATCCAGGTGCAGACCAAGGAGATCGCCGGGTTCGCCATCGACAGCGGGCGAAGGCAGGTCACGGTCCCCAACGGAGAGGTGATCCGGCCGACCGCCCGCGAGTTTGATCTTCTCTGGTACCTGGCTGACAACGAAGGGCTTGTGTTGTCGCGCCGACAATTGCTCGAAGCGGTGTGGGGCTATGACTACATCGGTGAGACCAGGACGGTCGACGTCCACATCAGGCAGTTGCGCAAGAAACTTACCGATATCCCCATCGAGACCGTGTGGGGCGTCGGATATCGGATGGGGGAGTAGATGCGACGGCAGGTCCTCTGGAGCGTCCTCGCGGTTGCTGCGGTGACGCTGATTGCGGGGCTTGTCGCAGGCGCCGTGATCAACCGTCGTTTGGCGATAGAGAGCGAGGCGGAGCTGACGCGCCAAGCGGATGCCACTGCCACTCTGATCGCAGCGTCCCTGCGCGAGAACCTGTCTGCCGGCCAGGACGGGGCAGCAGCCACGGTGGCGAGGACTTTGGAAGTCGCCCGTGCCGTCGGTGGTCACGACTACGTCGAGGCGAGATTGGTCGGCGGCTCCGAGGTGTTGCGGCGTTTCCAGAACCTGTTCCCCGTCGAACGGCCCCTGCTCGACAGCCTCGGCGTCGACCCGGAGCCCAACACGGTCCTCAAGACGGAGGTGGGTGGGCAACCTGTGCTCGCCTATGTCAGGAGCGTTCCGGTGACTCTTCGCAACGACGGAGTCCGGTTGCTGATCGCCATCGGGCGCGCCGAGCCGATCCTGGAAACCAATCTGCTGGTGCGCCCGTTGCTGCTGTCCTTGGGGATCGGTGCACTGCTTGCGGTGATCCTTGCCACGTGGATCGCAGGTCATGTTGGCCGACGCCTCGATCACCTGGCTGTCGCCGCGCAGGCGATTGCGGCCGGAGATTTCTCGATGAGGGCGGCCGAGCATGGCGAGGATGACGTGGCCCGTGTTGGGGCTGCGTTCAACGAGATGGCTCATCGGCTCGAGGAAGGTAGGAGGCGTGAGCGCGATTTCCTGATGAGCGTGGGCCACGATCTGCGCACGCCCATGACCACGATCCGGGGGTATGCCGAGGCGCTCGACGCTGGGGAGATCGATGTCGCAGATCTCGAGCGGGTTGGCAAGGTGCTGCACAACCAGACCGACCGGCTCAGTCGGCTGATCGAAGATCTGATGATGCTTGCTCGCCTCGAAGCACGGGAGTTCACCTGGCGCCCCGAACCTGTCGACCTTGCGGCGCATCTCCGTGAGGCAGCCGAGGCGCAGGAGGCACGTGCTACCGGGATGCGGGTGAGCCTTGTGACGCGGATCGAGGACGTCGGGGACGTTTCCGTGGATCCTGATCGGGTCAGCCAGATAGCCGGGAACCTCATCGACAACGCGCTTCGCTACACCCCCGAGGGTGGCACCGTCGGCATCGGACTGGTGGGAGAGGATGACTGGGTCGCCCTCTCGGTCTCGGACACGGGGCCCGGCATCGATCCGGAGGATGTCGAGCACGTCTTCGAGCGTCTCTATGTCGCACAGCGGTATCGCCCGGTGCGGCCCGAGGGTTCCGGGCTGGGGCTGACCATCGTCAAGGAGCTCGTCGACGCCATAGGCGGGCAGATCGAGGTCGAGAGCAAGGTCGGGCGTGGGACGGTGGTGACGGTGCGCCTGCGGCGCGCTCACTCCGGCTAGATTGCGCGCCATGAGATCCCTGGCCGCTGCTGCCGTGATTGCCCTCCTTGCCGCAGGCTGCTCCACGTCGTCGGAGGCCAACCTATTCGGTCGGGATCTCTTCGTTCATTCATGTGCCGTTTGTCACAGCAGCGACGGCAGCGGCGGCATCGGTCCCAACATCGGGTCGGGGTCGAACGTGGCTCTCAACCTCAGCGATGAGCAGATCGCAGGGGTCATCAGGGTCGGGCCGGGCAGGATGCCAAGCTTCAGCCGCCTCACCCCCGATCAGGTGGAGAGTCTCGTGGAGTATGTGCGCTCGCTGTCGGACTGAGCAGGTGCGCCTTACTATGCAGGCAAGATGACTGTGCGGGCAAGATGATCGACGAGATAATCAACGCAACACGACACAGGCTCGAGCGTCACGGGGTCGTCACCAGCGGTCCCGCCCCGACTGTACGTGACTTTGGTGCTGCCCTGGCTCGTCCCGGGCTCCAGGTGATCGCTGAAATCAAACGCCGGTCACCATCGCGCGGCGACCTGAACATGACGCTCGACCCGGTGACACAGGCGCTCACCTACCAGGAGGGCGGAGCCGCCGCCCTCTCGGTGCTCACCGAGCCCGAGTACTTCGCCGGGTCGCTGCGCGACCTGATAGACGTGCGTGCCGCGGTCGAGATCCCTGTGTTGCGCAAGGACTTCATCATCGATCTCCGTCAGGTCGAGGAGTCACGGATCGCAGGAGCCGACGCGTTGCTGTTGATCGTCGCAGGTCTCGATGAAACGGAATTGGAGTCGTTGCTGTCCGAGTGTGCCACGGTCGGCATCGCGGCGCTGGTCGAAGCGCACAGCGAAGCGGAGGCTGCGGTGGCTGCCAGGGTGGGAGCAGTTGTCATCGGAGTGAACAACCGCGATCTGAGCACGTTCCATACTGACCTCGCCGTTGCCGAGCGTGTTGCCCCCACACTTCCCGCAGACAGGGTGCTGGTTGCCGAGAGCGGGGTGTCGAGCCCGGAGGGGGCCGCCAGGATGGCGGCAGCCGGCTACGACGCGATTCTGGTGGGGGAGGCATTGGTCACAGCACGGGATCCGGCCGGATTGATCGGTCGATTGGCTGGCGTGGCGAGATGACCTGGGTCAAGGTGTGCGGGTTGACAAGCACCGAGGATATATCCGTCGCCGAACGCGCCGGTGCGGATGCGATTGGCCTTGTCAACGTGCCATCCTCGCCACGCTTCATCGAAATCGAAAGAGCCGTGGCGCTCGCTGCCAACGCCACTGTGGACGCGGTGCTGCTGACGATGGACGAGACGCCTGATCGGGTGCTCGAGATTCTGCGCACGACACCGATCGCCGGTGTACAGCCGTACGGACGTCATCGATGGGAGGCCGCTCTCGCTGCTGAGGCCGCCGGCTACCTCGTCTTGTATGCGACACGACCCGGCCCCTGGCTCGACGCGGCTTCGGTTCCGGGGATGATGTTGCTGGACACACCATCGGCGACCAAACAAGGTGGTACGGGAGAGACGTTCGATTGGGAGTTGACCGAAGGATTGGACCGGGACTTCGTGCTTGCCGGCGGTCTCGGGCCGGACAACGTGGTGGAAGCAATCGGCAGGGTGCGCCCGTGGGGCGTCGATGCCTCGAGCGGACTCGAGAAGGCGGCGGGTGTCAAAGACCACGGTATGGTTGCTGACTTCATCAGGAAGGCGAAGAGAACTTGAGACTCGACAGACCAGACGCAAGGGGCCGTTTTGCCGGATACGGGGGCCAATTCGCCCCCGAGACACTGATGCCCGCGCTCGAGGAGCTAGAGGCTGAGTTCACCAGGGCGTGGACCGATCCCGAGTTCCACGCCGAGCTGGATGCGCTGTTGCGGGACTTCGTCGGCAGGCCCACCCCCGTCTATCGCGCCGGCCGACTATCCGAGCAACTGGGGATCGAGCTTTATCTGAAACGTGAGGATCTGGCCCATACCGGCGCTCACAAGATCAACAACACCATGGGCCAGGCGCTGCTGACAAGGCGGATGGGCAAGCAGCGGGTCATCGCAGAGACCGGCGCCGGTCAGCACGGTGTTGCCACGGCCACAGCATGCGCCCTGTTCGGCCAGGAATGTGTCGTGTACATGGGGGCGAAGGATATCGAGCGTCAGGCCCTCAACGTGCACCGTATGCGCATGCTGGGCACCGAGGTGCGCCCGGTGACGTCGGGTGCGGGAACGCTGAAGGACGCCGTTTCTGCCGCGATGCGCGATTGGGTGGCCAGCGTCGACGGCACGCACTACATCATCGGCTCAGTGGTGGGGCCACACCCGTTCCCCTGGATGGTTCGGGAGTTCCAGAGGGTCATCGGCGAGGAACTGCAGCAGCAGATGAACGGCACAGACCGTCCCGAGCCAGATGTGATCGTTGCTTGTGTTGGCGGAGGCTCGAACTCGATGGGTGTCTTCTACCCGTATGCCGATTCCGACGTCGAGCTGATCGGGGTCGAGGCAGCCGGGTATGGGTTGGAGACTGGTCACCACGGGGCATCGCTCGTTGCCGGCACTCCAGGGGTCATCCATGGCTCGATGACGTATCTGCTCCAGGACGACCAGGGTCAGATCCTCGAAGCACATTCGATCTCGGCTGGACTGGACTACCCGGGGGTGGGGCCGGAACACGCGTACTTCAAGGACACCGGCACTGTCGAATACACGTCGATCACCGACGACGAAGCTGTCGCGGCTGTCTATCAGCTGGCTTCGATCGAGGGGATCATCCCGGCTCTGGAATCGGCGCATGGTCTTGCCTGGATCGTCAAGGAGGCCGAGCGACTTCGAGGGAAGACGGTGGTGCTGAATCTCTCCGGGCGTGGTGACAAGGATGTGGAACAGATCATGGCCAGGGGAGAGGGCAATGAGTAGACAGCGGCTCACCGAGCTCTTCTCCTCATGCCGGGCAGCCGGTCGGGCGGCTCTCATGCCATACATGACCGCAGGTCTGCCCACACCGGCGGAATCGACGGACCTCTTCGTCGCCATGGCGGAGGCAGGGGCCGATAGCTTCGAAGTGGGTATTCCGTATGCCGACCCGTTGATGGACGGGCCCATAATCCAGGCAGCCGGTGAGCGGGCGTTGCGGGCCGGGTCGGGGGTGGCAGTCGGTCTCGAGATCCTGAGCAACGTGGTGACCAGGACGGGCAAACCTGCCGTCGTCATGACGTACGTCAATCCTGTCCTTCGGCTCGGCATCGACAGATTTGCCGATGCGGTGCAACATGCTGGTGGCTCCGGGGTGATCGTTGCCGATCTGCCGGTCGATGAGGCGGAGCCATTTGCACTCGCATTCAGGGAGCGTGACCTTGGCCTTGTGCTCTTTGTTGCTCCGACGACGACCGAGGCTCGTCTGGAACGTGTGATCGCCGCCGACCCGGCGTTTGTCTATGGGATCGCCGAGATCGGTGTCACCGGTGAGCGAGCCGAAGTGTCACGTCACATTGCGTCGCTGGTGGCACGGGTGCGCAACCACAGCGAGGTGCCGGTTGTGGCGGGTGTTGGTATCGCTACCCCGGCGCAAGCGCATTATGTCGCCGCCGAGGCGGATGGGGTGATCGTTGGGTCCGCTCTGGTGCGTCGGGTCATGGATGCACCCGATGCGGCGAGCGCCGCAGCCTCTCTTGGCGATGCCGTCGCAGAGCTCGCCCTGGCGGTGCGACGCGCTGACTAGCTCACACGGTGAGGCGGTTTATCCTTCTGGCACATCATCGGGTGTGGCGGCAAGATTGTGCCAGAGTCGGGTCCGCACCCTTCCAGCGCGGCTTGGCTTTACCGGCGGTAGGGTTGTCGGTGTCCTGCGGTTTCGCACCACACGCCGCATCGCCGACGACCCTCCGCCACATGATCTAGATGGGCGCGGGAACCGGCTTCGCCATTCTCTCAACCTGTGTCGCATCGCGACGCACTTGTACCGGGAGGGGGACTCGAACCCCCACGGGCTTTCGCCCAACGGATTTTGAGTCCGTCGCGTCTACCGATTTCGCCATCCCGGCGCGGCGTGCATCGTAGACTCGCATCCTCATGAAGCGAATCGAGCGGCGGCTCTTTCAAATCAACGACGAGATCGAGGCGCTGCAACGCGCCGAGCTGCTTGCGGCAGAAGAGCTCAATTACCACCGACACCTCAACGACGACACCCAGCGCGATGCGGCAGTGTCCGGCAGTCCGCTCGACCGGGCCGATGCCAGAGAGACGGCATCGGACGTTGCCCGATTCGAGCGTCATCTCGAGGGCCTCCGTGCGAAGCGAATCGGGCTCGAGACAAAAAGGGAGAGGCTTCTGGGGAAACTGGCCGAGTAGAGCGCCCCCAACTTTCGCGGGGGCGGGCGTTCCCATCACACCTGTGGACTCATGAGGACTAGCCCCTGTGGTGCTCGCAGAGATAATCCCACAAGTTCGGCGTGGAGTAGCCGATAAGGAAGGGAGCAATTTTCACTAGCAATCAAGGACATGGCAAGGTATCCTATGCCCACTATGCGTAGTCGTACAGCCACAATGCGTAGGCGTATTGAGAAAGATGAGACTGGCTCATCGATGGTGGAGTTCGCCATGGTGGCCGTGTTGCTTCTGATGATTGTCTTTGGCATCGCCGAATTCGGGCTTGCCTTCAGGGACCGACTCACCATCGGCAACGCTGGTCAGTCGGCCGCCCGGGTTGGCACTGCAGTCGGGAACGGGCCTGAGGCGGATCAGGTGATGCTGGAGGCGCTCGAGCAGACTCTCGCCAATCTCCCGAGCGGGGGCATCGGCGTGGTCAAGTATGTCGACTTCTTCGAGGCCGATGCGTATGGCAATCCGGCTACCACATGTCCAGGGTCCAAATGTGTCCGCTACACGTACAACTACCAAGATGGACCAGGTCCGTTGTGTGACTGGAATCCATGCCCCGGGTACGACGGAAGCGGTGGTTATGGCGGAGCCTGGGTGCCGTCGCTACGCAACGTTCAGGTCGGGGACCTGGATGTGATGGGTGTCGACATCGTCTTCTCGCACGAGTGGATCACAGGCGGGATCGTGCCATTGCCCGAGGTCAGCTGCACGGCACCTCCCGGTGACTGCTGGGTGGATCGGACCACCATGCGCATGGAACCGCAACAGTTCTAGGGGATCGTGATGAAGTTGCTCCGACGTCTACCCATTGCGAGAAGGTTCTTCCGGAAGGATGGGGAGAATGGTGTCGTCCTCGTGCTCACGGCACTCTCGATGGTCATCATCCTCGGCATGGCCGCTTTTTCGGTAGATCTTGGTTGGCTCTATTTCAACCAGCTCAAGGTGCGTAAGGCGGCCGAAGCAGCGGCGCTGGCCGGCGTAGTGCACATGCCGCTACCAGGCTGTAGCGAGCCGGTTATGGGCAGCGATCCGTACAACGCCGCGCTGGAGCTAGCCCTCTCAGCGGGATACGAGCACGGTGTCAATGCCACGGTTACTCCCTCGAAGGGGGCGAACTGCGACCAGCTCAGTGTCAACGTCGCGACGACCGTCGATACCTTCTTTATGAGGGTGTTCGGCCGAAACTCGTTCAATATCAACGAGACCGCAACCGCAGAGCAGTTGCCACCGTTGAAGATCGGCAGTGATGAGTCTTACCTCGGTGAGGACCCGGTGATCGGGGGAAGCCGGTTGCGCCAGTTCTACCTTGCGATCTCGGGGGCGGAGCGTGGCAAGGGATCGGGTGACGCATACGCGGCTATCAAGCTCGACAACGGCTCGGCGAACTCGGAGAGCCGCGACCCCTCCTACTGGTACGCGGTCGAAGTGGTACCCGGGTCGGCGAGCGAAGGCGGCAGCGTCGCGATCCAGGTATATGACGGGGTGACCCACGACACCGACGGTGACGGGAACAACGTTGGTGGGGACGGCCCTGCCGAAGACTGGCAGTACGCCGCCGGGAACACGGCAGGTGCCCCGGCCGGGGGTGCCTCCGACAACGGCTCTCGGAATGTGACGGTATTCCGCGTCTACGCACCGGACGCGACACCGAGCGAGTGGACAGACAACAGCGTCCTGCTCTGTTCTGACGCTTTCCACAGCAAGGGGTCGAGCTCCTACGAATCCAGCGCTCGCAATGCCTGGAAGACGATTTGCACGATTCCCAATGCGGCCGCGGGAATCTATGTCGTTGAGGTGTCAGTGCAAAACGAGACCAATGTCATCAACGGTTTCTCGCTCCGCACCACGGTGGGCGGGTCCACGACCAACGACACGGAGGTCTACGGTCTGGGAGCCATGTCACTCTGGCAAACTGACACAGGATCGAACCCCGTATTCAAGATCCTGAGACTCGACGAGGTGTATGCCGGCTCCGAATTGGTCGTCAGCCTCTGGGATGTGTCCGACATCGGGGCCTCTTCCTCGGGCACACTGGAATTCGATAATCCGACGAACCCGTCGGCACCGATCAACAGTATCGATTGTCGAAAACAAGTGCGCTACGACACCGGCGCAGTGAAGAGCCCGTATGGCTCGGACAGTGGCGCGGCTAACTGCTATCTGTCGTTCAACACCGGCGACTACAACAACAACTGGATCGACTTCAAGTTCGATATTCCGTCGGACTACACGTGCAGCGGGAGCGACTGCTGGGTCTATGTCAGTTACGGGGTCTCGGGAGGCATCACCGATCGCACCACATGGACCGCTTCGGTCAACGGGCAGCCGATCCACCTCGTCCCGTAGTGCGCCCTGGAGTGGAGGGTTGGTCAGTCGGTGTGTTAGCCGATTAGTGACCAGCGTGCTTTCGTTATCCGCGGGTCGCGCATAAGATGCTTCCGGTTACGAGAAGCGAGCCATCCAATTGCCTCACTAATAGTAGTTGCGTGACCACGTGGTGTAGTGGTAAGCTGCCATTGTGTCGAACGGCCCGGGTAGGGGACGGTACATGAAAAAGATCAAAAATGAGGATGGGGCGTCGCTTGTCGAGATGGCGTTCGTCCTCCCGCTCCTGATCCTCATCATCTTTGGTGCGCTTGAATTCGGGCTGGCTTTCAAAGAGCGGCTGACCGTCGCCTCGGCAGCCAACTCGGCCGCCCGCACGGGAGCCACCATGGGTAACCGCCTCGACGCAGACATCCGCATTCTCGAGGCGATCGAGGTCGGTCTTTACGGTCAGGTCGATCCCGGTGTCATCATCCGGGTGGAAATCTTTAGTGCCAACCAGGTCACAGGGGCCAAGACGACATCGCTCGACGCGTACACGTACGATGCCGGTGACCCATTGTGCAAGTGGAATCCGTGTCCTGATCCCGATGTGCCGGGCGGTGGGCCGGCCGGGTCATGGCTGCCTACCGATCGTGACACAACGCTTGATCCTGGGGGCGGTGGCCTCGACGTGCTCGGTGTCGAGATCACATATCATCATTCCCCCATCACCAACCTGATGCCTCTGCTCGAGCGCAACTTCGTCGAGACGGCTCTGGTTCGACTGGAACCGGACGTGTTTGGCACCGGGTCATGATGAAGCTGGCGCGGCGTCTCGCCGCAAGGGTCGGTATCGGCGAGCGGGCGCAACGAGGTGCGGCCCTTGTCATCGTTGCCGCAAGTCTGATGGTCCTACTTGGCTTTGCTGCATTCTCGGTCGACTTCGGCTGGCTCTACCTGAACGGGATCCGGATCCAGCACGGTGCCGATGCCGCCGCGCTCGCCGGCGTCGTGTACGAGCCAGGCGACCAGCTGACCGCCTACAAGGAGGCGCGCGCCGCTGCGTCAGAGAACGGCTACGCCAACGGAGTTGCCGGGACCACGGTCACGCCCGTCGATTACTCACAGGACTCTCACGCCGTTGACAACCCGTATCAATTGCGAGTGACGGTGACGGACAGTGTGAGCACGTTCTTCATGAAGCTCTTTGGCATCGACACCATCTCGATGAGCCGCACCGCGGTTGCCGAATATGTGTTGCCGCTGCCCATGGGTAGCAATCTGCCGTACTTTGGAGAGGATCCGAGCGACCCATCCCGTGATCCCCACTTCTGGGCCAACATCCATGGCTACTACACCGGTCGCACCATGGGCGACCGCTATGCGTCTCAATGCGTCGACGGTGGATCGACCTCCAGCTGCGCCAAGAACCCGGAGCGGCGGCAGACAACACCAAGCTCGGGCAAACCGGAGACAGGCGGGTACCTCTACGGTATCGAGGTTGCTCCCGGTGCCAGCAATCTCGAAGTCGATGTGTTCGACGGGCCGTTCTACCAGGGCGGCAGCGACAGCACCCTCGTCGGCGACAATCCCCAGGGTGGGAGCGATGGCCCGGTGACGTGGTTCATCCTCTACAACCCTGACCCGACACCGTTGAACACCACAGACAACACTGAGGCGTGCTCGGTGAAGTATGACCCCCAAATGAGCTTCGCCGACTTCAACGGCGATGGTCATGTCAACGCGGGGGACGACCAGGATGGTGATGGCGACCTCGACTGGGATGATGTCGAGAAAGGCCTGCCTGGTGGGGTCGCAAGCCTATGGGATCAGATGTGTACCGTCGCCAATCCAGTCGCCGGCGTCTATCCGCTGCGTGTGGTTGTCGAGAACCCCGGGATCAAGGACGATCGAGGCCTCAACCGGTACTCATTGCGGGCATCGACGACCGGCACCCAACCCCGTGTCTACGGTCTCGGCGACATGTCGGTCTATGTGAACTTCTCGAGCAACACCGCAACTATGAACCTGGCTGAAGTTCAGGATGTGCACGCCGGCAAGGATATGGTTATCGAGCTGTGGGATCCGGACTCGGGCAACAACGGGACCCAGATCTTCATGCCCGACGGGACATCACCGCCGTGTTCGTGGAGCAATCTCGACGGCGGGGAGGGTGGAACCCTCGGCTCCTGTGACATCCACTACGCTTCCGGCTTGTTCGACAACAAGCACCTGCAGATTCGTGTGCACGTGCCGGACACGTACGTATGTGACAGCAATTGCTGGTGGAAGATCAAAGTCACCTACACCGGCTTTGCCAACGACACGACAACATGGTCTGCGCATATCGAGGGTAACCCCGTAGCTCTGGTCGAGTAGCCAACATCGGTGCCCGCGGTCCGTTACGATCACGGAATGCCGACTCTCGCCCTTCTCGACGGACACAGCCTCGCCTACCGCGCGTTCTACGCCCTTCCGACTGATCTGGCAACGCCGGCTGGTCAGGTCACCAATGCCGTGCTGGGATTCACCAACATGCTGGTGAGGCTGCTCCGCGATGAGCAGCCCGATGGGCTCGCCGTGGCGTGGGATGTGCGCGGCCCCAATCTGCGAAGAGAGAAGTATTCCGAGTACAAGGCTCAGCGCGAATCGCCCCCCGACCTGTTTGCCAGCCAACTGCCGCTGATCCGTGAGGTGCTCGACGTGCTCAAGATCCGGCAGCTGTCGTCGCCCGGCTACGAGGCCGACGATGTCATAGCCACTGTGACTGCGACGGCAACCGCAGATGACTGGCGAGTGTTGGTGGTCACAGGTGATAGGGACAGCTTCCAGTTGGTGAGCGAGGACGTCACCGTCCTGTACACGAGGCGGGGCATCTCAGACGTGGTGACGGCTTCCCCGGAGTGGATCATCGGGAAGTACGGCGTGACTCCCGCCCAATACAGGGACTATGCGGCGCTTCGTGGCGATACGTCCGACAATCTTCCCGGGGTTCCGGGGGTGGGGGAGAAGACGGCTGCCCGTCTCATCGCCGAGTACGGCGGCCTCGAGGGCATCTATGAGCACATCGACGAGCAGACAACCAGACTCCGCGAGAACCTCGAAGCGCATCGCCAGCAGGTCTTCCTCAACCGGGACCTCATGGAGATGCTTCCCGATGTCCCGATCGTCGAAGAGCCTGACGGGGTTGTGCCCGATATGTTCCGTCTTCAGGAATGGGATCGCGATGAGGTGCAGCGGGTGTTCGCCGGGCTGGCGTTTCGTGACGTCTGGGAAAGGCTCACCGAGCTGGGTGGATTCCACGCCGAACAGGCCGAGGCACGCGATATCGATGTCGTCACGGTCACAACGGCAGACCAGATCAGCGCAGCGCTCGGCGATGACGACCCAATCGCCATTGAGCCGGTTTGGGAGGCCGACGGGGTGCAAGGGGTCGTCGTTGCAGTCGGCCGGGAACGGGCCGTCTACGTGCCTGAGGCGCATCTGGCAGATCTATTCGCTGCCATCCCGCACGGTCGTGGTGTCGCCGCTCACGACGCCAAGCCCCTATTGCGAGCACTCAGCGACGCCGGAGCGGAGCTCCCGGCGTTGGAATTCGATACCGCGCTTGCAGGGTACGTCATCAACCCGGGTCAGCGGGTACCGGATCTCGAGGACCTTGCGTACCGCGAACTCGGGATGGCGGTGGCACCCGCAGGCGAGGACTCCGGAGAGGCTCAGGCCTCGTTCGATTTTGAAGGCTCGTACGGACCGGACCTCGATGCCATCGGGCGCCGCGCGATCGCGGTGCGCGAACTGGTAGCACCGCTTCGTTCCCAGCTAGATGCACGAGGCGAGAGCGACCTCTTCGTCGCTATAGAGCTGCCCCTGGTCGGCATCCTCGCCAGGATGGAGTCAACTGGAGTGTTGGTCGACCGGGGATTTCTCGAAGGCTTCGGGAACGAGCTGCGGGCTCGCCTCGGTGATCTCGAGACGTCGATCCACCAGGCCGCCGGTGGCCCATTCAACATCAACTCGACTCTGCAACTGCGAGAGATACTGTTCGACCAACTCGGTTTGCCAATCCTCAAGAAAACACCAAAAGGGGTCCCTTCGACCGATGCGTCGGTACTCGGCAAGCTCCGCGACGAGCACCCGATCGTGGACGACCTGCTCACGTACCGCGAGCTCGAGAAGCTCAGATCGACCTATGTGGACGCATTACTGCCATTGATCGAGGAGGACGGCCGGGTGCGCGGTCGTTTCAATCAGATGGCGGCGGCGACGGGGAGGCTGTCGCAGGAGCAACCCAATCTGCAGAACATCCCGGTGCGATCTGCGGAGGGACGTGCGATCCGGCAGGCTTTCCGAGCCGCCGATGGGTGGCAATTCCTCGTCGCCGACTACAGCCAGATCGAACTGCGTATCCTTGCTCACCTCTCGGGGGACCAGGGTCTCGTCGACGCTTTCCATAACAACTTCGACATCCACGCCGCCACTGCGGCGAACGTCAACGGGATCCCCATCGAAGATGTCACCACCGCGCAGCGTCGCCGCGCCAAGATGATCAACTTCGGCCTTCTCTACGGAATGGAGGCATACGGGCTTGCCCAACGGCTCGAGATCGGGCGTGCCGAAGCCCAGGAGCACATCGACGTCTACTTCGATCGATTCCCGGAAGTACGTGACTTCATGCAGGGGATCGTCGCCGCCGCTCGCGAATCGGGGTATACGACGACCATCCTCGGTCGTAGACGCTATCTCCCTGAGTTGTCGAGCGGCAACTTCAGGACCAGGCAGGCTGGGGAGCGTATGGCTCTCAACGCACCGATCCAGGGCTCCGCCGCAGACATCATCAAGAAGGCGATGGTGGTTCTCGAGCAGGATCTCCGCCGGCGCAAATTGGGCGCCGAGATGTTGCTCCAGATTCATGACGAGCTGGTGTTGGAGGTTCCAGATGACGAGCTGGAGGAAGTGACGGAGCTCACGAGGTCGGTGATGGAAGGCATCGTCGAGTTGCGGGTCCCGCTCATTGTCGAGACGGCAGCAGGCCAGACACTGGCCGACGTCGAGCATTGACCGGGGTCATTCGACTTGCTCCGGGTGGTTTACCGGTTGCTACCAGCGGCGAAAGACTTTGGCGACATGCCCCGACAGCGTGCTACCATCTCGCCCGTCTCCCTGCCTGCCGCGCGCACCGGAGACAAACCCATGTTTCCCAAGGAGTAGATGTACCCATATGTCCGACGAATCGGCAACCGAGCCGACGCAGCCTGCGGCTGAGGCGACGGAAGCCCCTACCAACCCAACCGAGGAAGCCACACCCGTGACTCCCGAGAACGATATTCCCGACGTAACGGCAGATGCCGAAGCAGACGTCGAGGCAGAGACAGCGGACTCCGCTGATACTGCGGCAACTCCTGAGGAGACTCCAGCGGGACTATCCAAAGACGAGCCCGACGTCGCAGCATCCGAGACGGCCGCAGCGGTGGCAGTCGATGAGCCTGTTGCGAGTGCCGTTGATGAGGCACCGCCCCGCCCGAGCGTCGGAGAGCGCCCCGCTATCACCGCGCCGCGGGATATCGGTGACGTAGCCGACGATCTCAGCGCTGAGGACTTCGCTGCCGTCATCGAACGTACCGTCTTTGAGTTCAAAGAGGGAGATATCGTCGGTGGTACCGTCGTTCGTGTCGACCCTGACGAGGTGCTGGTCGACATCGGTTTCAAGGCCGAGGGTGTCATCCCGCTTCACGAGTTGTCGATCCGGAACCAGGTGAATCCTGGAGAAGTCGTCAAGGAGGGGGAGCCCATCGAAGCCCTCGTGCTCCAGATGGAGGACGACCAGGGACGGTTGGTGCTTTCCAAGAAGCGCGCTCAGTATGAGCGAGCCTGGGGGCGTATCGAGACGATCATGAACGAGGGCGGCACCGTCACCGGTCCCGTCATCGAGGTGGTCAAGGGTGGTTTGATCGTTGACATAGGTCTCCGCGGTTTCCTTCCCGCATCGCTGGTTGATTTGCGCCGGGTACGTGACCTCGCACCGTTTATCGGTGAGACGATCGAAGCCAAGGTGATTGAGCTCGACAAGAATCGGAACAATGTCGTGCTTTCCCGGCGCGCCCATCTGGAAGAAGCCCAGGCCGAGCAGCGTCAGGCATTCCTCTCGGATCTCGAGCCGGGTGACGTTCGTGACGGTGTTGTCTCTTCTGTTGTCAATTTCGGCGCATTAGTAGCAATACATC